>NZ_JACOPQ010000004.1 GCF_014287675.1 Lawsonibacter faecis
CCAGGAAGGCCGTCTCACGGAAGGCTTTCCGGTTCCGGGGCGAATCGGAGGACATAGCGCCCCGACGTCCCGAGGGACGTTCGGCAGGCCGAGGCGCGTGGCTATTATCTCTTTTTCCGGCTCTTCCCCTCCCGCTCAAGGGATTTCAACATTTCCACGGGGTTTTCCACCTGGGCGAGGAAAATCATCGCCGCTATCACATAGGGCTTGAAGGACGCCTCCCGGTACAGGGGCGTGCGGTAGCGGTCGAAGACGCTGGCGGCCACCTCTCCCTGATTGCAGGACACGCCGGAGATATCGGCGGGCAGGCAGTGCAGGTACAGCCCCCGCCCGCCGTTGGTGCGGGCCATGCGCTGCTCCGTGCACTCCCAGTCGGTGTGCCGGGCATTCTGGGCCAGCAGCTCCTGCTCCAGCGCGGCGATGCCCGCGCTGTCCCCCGCGCCGTAGAACCCGGTGCGCTCCTCCATGGCGGCGAAGGGGGCCCAGCTCTTGGGGTAGACGATGTCCGCCCCCTCAAAGGCCGCGTCCATATCGTTCACAACGCTGAACCGTCCCCCGCTCTGCTCCGCATTGCGCCGGGCCAGCTCCGCCACCTCGGGCATGATCTCGTAGCCCTCCGGATGGGCCAGCACCACATCCATGCCGAAGCGGGTCATCAGTCCCACCACGCCCTGGGGCACGCTGAGGGGCTTGCCGTAGCTGGGGGAGTAGGCCCAGGTCATGGCAATCCTCTTCCCCCGCAGCTTGTCCACGCCGCCGAAGTGGTGGACCAGGTGGAGGGCGTCTGCCATGCACTGGGTGGGGTGGTCGATGTCGCACTGGAGGTTTACCAGCGTGGGCCTCTGCTCCAGGACGCCGTCGGCCTTCCCCCGGGCCACCGCATCGGAGACCTCCTGCATATAGGCATGTCCCCGGCCGATGTACATATCGTCCCGGATGCCGATGACGTCGGCCATGAAGGAGATCATGTTGGCGGTCTCGCGCACGGTCTCGCCGTGGGCGATCTGGCTCTTGCCCTCGTCCAGATCCTGGACCTCCAGGCCCAGCAGGTTGCAGGCGCTGGCGAAGGAGAAGCGTGTGCGGGTGGAGTTGTCCCGGAAGAGGGAGACGCCCAGCCCGGAGTCAAAAATCCGGGTGGAGATATTCCGCTCCCGCAGGTTGCGCAGGGCGTCCGCCACGGCGAAGACCCCGCCCAGCTCCTGCATGCTTTTGTCCCAGGTGAGGAGAAAATCCTGCCCGTACATCCCCCTCAGATCCAGCGTGCCGAGTTCTTTCAGAATCTCTTCAAACTTACTCATGTAAAAAGCCCCCTTTTCATTCCGGTTTCGTATTATCATATCGTCTCTTATCCGGTTGAATCAACAGACATTTTGTAAACATTGGGACGCATTCCTTGATAAATTTTTAGCACGCCTAAAACTTTTTTATTTTCTGCTTGCTTTCTCCCGCGCCTGTGCTATGATGGAGAAAAGAAACTCTCATCCCCGGAAAGGAGCCCTGCCCATGTTGGATGAAGCGCGCCTCACCCTGCTCAAGCAGATGGCCCACGGTCTGGCCGCGGAGTTCGGCCCCTCCTGCGAGGTGGTGATTCACGACCTGACGGTGGAAGATTTGGAGCACACGGTGGTCCATATTGAAAACGGCCAGGTGACGGGCCGCAGCCTGGGGGGCGGCCCGTCCCACGCGGTGCTGGACCTGCTGCGGGAGGGGGCCAAGGCCCCGGAGGACCATCTGGCCTACCTGACCCGCACCCCGGACGGAAAGATTTTAAAGTCCACCACCCTCTATATCGGCAATGCCGACGGCGTGCCCGAGGCGGTGTTCGCCATCAATTACGATATCTCCGCCCTCCTGACGGTGGAGACCGCCCTCAAGTCCCTCACCGGTCCCCGGGAGGAGTCCGGCCGGGAGCCGGAGCGGATCACCCGCAGCGTATCGGACCTGCTGGACGATCTGCTGGAGGAGTCGGTGGCCCTGGTGGGCAAGCCCGTTGCCCTCATGGACCGTGAGGACAAGGTGCGGGCCGTCCGTTTCCTCTCCGACTCAGGCGCCCTGCTCATCACCAAGTCCGGCGATAAGATCGCAAACTATTTTGGGATCTCCAAGTATACACTGTACAGTTACTTAGATGACAATAAATCGAAGGAGGCAGTGCAATGATCGACCTGAGCGTGAACCGCGAAAATTTGGACCGAAACATCAAGAAGGCCCGGGAGAACCATGTCGTCATCCCCACCTACCAGCAGATGAAGCACCCCGACACCATCCCCGGCAAGGTGCGCGACGCCCTGAAGGACGTGGGCCTGTGGGACGTGAACCCCCTGAACCTCTTCCGCGTCACCTGGAAGAACGAGGCCAAGGAGACCGGCGGGCTGTTTCAGGCCGTGCCCAACTACGTGGAGCTGCCCCCCTCCCTCACCGGCGTGCCCTGCCGGATCGTGGCCATGGTGGGCAAGTGGTTCCCCACCGGCTGCCATAAGGTGGGCGCCTCCTTCGGCTGCCTGGTGCCCCGTCTGGTCACCGGCCAGTTCGACGCCACCTACCACCGGGCGGTCTGGCCCTCCACCGGCAACTACTGCCGGGGCGGCGCGTTCAACTCCAAGCTGCTGGGCGTGAAGTCCGTCGCAATCCTGCCCCAGGGCATGAGCCGGGAGCGGTTCGACTGGCTGAAGACCATCGCCGGCGAGATCATCGCCACCCCCGGCTGCGAGTCCAACGTGAAGGAGATCTTCGACAAGACTCACGAGCTCTCCCAGGAGCCTGACTGCATGATCTTCAACCAGTTCGCCGAGATGGGAAACCACCTCTGGCACTACCAGGTCACCGGTGACGCCATCGCCACCCTCTTCGAGGCCGTCAAGCGCCCGGGCGACAGCCTGGCGGGCGCCTGCTTCACCTCCGGCAGCGCCGGCACCATCGGCTGCGGCGACTACCTCAAGGAGCGCTACCCCGGCATGAAGCTGGGCGTGGGCGAGGCCCTCCAGTGCCCCACCATTCTGAATAACGGCTTTGGCGACCACCGGATTGAGGGCATCGGCGACAAGCACATCCCCTGGATTCATAACGTCAAGAACACCGATATGGTCATCGCCATCGATGACGAGGACTCCCAGCGTCTGCTCCGCCTCTTCAACGATCCCGCGGGCCTCCGATACCTCAAGGAGGAGGCCGGGGTGGACGACGAGACCATTGAAAAGCTCTCGTGGCTGGGCATCAGCGGCATCGCCAACGTCCTCTGCTGCATCAAGATGGCCAAGTACTACGAGTTCACCGCCCGGGACGTGGTGGCCACCGTCCTCACCGACTCGGCCAGCATGTACGGCTCCCGCATCCAGGAGCTGGCGGACCAGTACGGCCCCTATTCGGATAAGGCCGCCGCCGTGGACCACAGCCTTCATATACTGGGCGTGCGCACCGACTCCATGGAGGAGCTGACCTATCAGGAGCGCAAGCGCATCCACAACCTGAAGTACTACACCTGGGTGGAGCAGCAGGGCAAGACCGCCCAGGAGCTCAACGACCTCTGGTATGACGAGGACCGGACCTGGAAGGGCGTCCACAGCCAGGCCGACGCCCTCGACGAGCTGATCTGTGCCTTCAACGAGGCCACCGGCGTGCTGAAAGCGCTGTAAAAACCGCGGCCCTTTTCCCGGCGCGCCGCGCGTTTCCCATCCCCTTCTCCCCGCATCACCCAAAAACGGAGGTTGAAAGCATGAAAAACGTCCGCTGTGCCAAATGTACCAAGTGCGGCAGGGAGTACGAGGCTCTTCCCGGCATTACTACCTGCGCCTGCGGCGGCATTTTGGACATTGAGTACCACTATGACTACATCAAATCCGTCTTTTCCCGGGAGAGCCTGGCCCGCTGCGGCGACTACTCCATGTGGCGCTACCGCCCCTTCCTCCCCGTGGAGCCGGATTCGCCCCCCACGCCCCTGCGGGTGGGCTGGTCCCCGCTCTACCGGGCGGACGCCCTGGCGCAGGCGCTCGGCCTTCACACCCTCTACATCAAGGACGACGGCCAGAATCCCACCGCCTCCCTCAAGGACCGGGCCTCCGCCATGGCGGTGGTCAAGGCCCGGGAGGCGGGGGCGGACACCATCGCCTGCTCCTCCACCGGGAACGCCGCCTCCTCCCTGGCGGGCAACGCAGCGGCGGCGGGGTTCAAGACCTACATATTCGTCCCCTCCCGGGCGCCCAAGGGCAAGGTGGCCCAGCTCATGATCTTCGGGGCCACCGTCATCAGCGTGGACGGCTCCTATGAGGACACCTTCGAGCTCTCCAAGGCCGCCATCGACAGGTGGGGCTGGTACAACCGCAACGCCGCCATCAACCCCTACCTCTCCGAGGGCAAGAAGACGGTGACGCTGGAGATTATGGAGCAGCTCCACTGGCAGGTGCCCGACTATATCGCCCTCTCCGTGGGCGACGGCTGCACCATCGCCGGGGCCTGGAAGGGCCTCAAGGACCTCTACGCCGCAGGATTTATCGACCGTCTCCCCAAATTGATCTCCGTCCAGGCCGAGGGCTGCTGCCCCCTGAACCGCGCAATCGCCACCGGAGAGCCCTGGACCCCCATGGAGGAGAACACCCTGGCCGACTCCATCGCCGTGGGCGTTCCCCGGAACGCGGACAAGGCCCTGGCCGCCATCCGGGAATCCCAGGGCGTGGTGGTGAACGTCTCCGACGAGGAAATTCTGGCCGCCATGCGGCTGCTGGGCCGCACCTGCGGCGTCTTCGGTGAGCCCGCCGGAGTCACCGGTACCGCCGGAGTCAGGAAGGCTCTGGAGCTGAGCCTCATCGACCCGGACTCCTCCGTGGTCAGCGTGGTCACGGGCAACGGCCTAAAGGACACCGCCAACGGCATACGGGCCGCGGGCGAGCCGATGCTGGTGAAGCCGGAAATGGGCGCTCTGCTCTCCGCCTTCGGCGCGCGGGATATCCGCCCCTGACCGGGCAGAGCACGGAGCCTCCACCCCCGCAAGGCTCCATTCAGCCTCTCACCGCCGCAGGACTTGAACCTTTGGTTTCCACAAAAAGCCGCGTCAACGGCCCGGCCCGGTGTCTGTGCATCGGACCGGGCCGTTTTTTCTGCGCATGTTCCCCGCGCCCTGTCCCGCCCGCGGCGCGCTGTCCGCCCCCATCATGCGCAGGAACCCCGGCGGTCCGATGGACCGCCGGGGTTCCTGCGTTATTTCAAGTATCTTTAAGGCGTCCGGGGCGCAGCCTCAGCCGGAAGGGCTTCGTCCGCGGCCCGGATTACCCACTCCTCCGCCTCCCCCGCGGCATTCGTCTCCGCTCTGGTCTCGTACTCGCTCACATCCTGGTCATGGGTGACCAGGATGTGAGCGTCGTCGATGAGGCCCAGCTCCGTGAGGCACCTGAGGGTCTCGGTGGCCGTGGTCTGGAGGGAGATCTCCACCCGGCCGTCCCAGCTGCGGTCATAGGGCTTCCCATCCTCGTCCAGCACGGTGGAGGACCGGTAGAAGATAAGCCGCAGATTGGCGGTGTAGCAGGTGCTGCGCCGCTCCGCGTCCTCAAAGAGGAACCGCTTTCCGATCCGCCCGGCGGCCAGGTCGGCCTTCACCGCGGCCAGCAG
The DNA here is from genome assembly GCF_014287675.1 of Lawsonibacter faecis. GTDB lineage: Bacteria > Bacillota > Clostridia > Oscillospirales > Oscillospiraceae > Pseudoflavonifractor > Pseudoflavonifractor faecis. The sequence continues at coordinate 5,599 of NZ_JACOPQ010000004.1, forward strand.
GGCCTCCCGGTCCGCCTCAGTGTCGGCGATCACGCTGTTATAGGTGGCGGTGGCGGTGTCAAACACGCGGTCGATGCTCACCTCCACCAGCTCCGCGTCCCCGGGGATTTTGTTAAAATACTGTCCCTCCACCAGGTCCCACCGGCCGGCCAGGGCGGCAATCTGGGCGGTGATGGACTCCGGGTCGCTGAGGTCTGCGAGATAGAGGGGCAGCTCGTACCGCCGCGAGAGGGAGGTGCCGTCGGCCATCTCGTAGTAGAGATAGAGCCGTTCCTGGTTGTACTCCCCGTACTCGTAATTGTTTAAGCCGCTGATGAGCCCCTCCTGCAGCTCCCGGCGTTCCCGGGCGATGGTGCTGTGGAGGTCCAGAACGGCCTGGATGTCCTCGGGGTCGGTGAGGTAAAAGCTGGCGTTGGAGGCGTCGTCGCTGGGCCAGGTGTTGAGGCCGCTCACCTGCACCGCCGCCACCCGGTCGGCGCTGGGGGCCCGGTTGAAGCCCAGCAGGTCGAAATCCATGACGCAGCAGGCGCCCACCAGCACCAGGCAGAGGGCCAGGCCGCCCTTCCAGCTCTTCGCAAATACCCTGAAGCTCTTGCGCAGCAGCATCTCGGAGGCAAAGTAGCCGATGAGGCCGCTCAGGAGGATGAGGCACAGCATGGGCCAGATTCCACCGGGAAGCACGCCGCCGAAAAGGAAATAGAGAAACTGCCCCAGGGTCACGGCCACGCAGAAGGCCACGCCGTACTTAAAGACCGGCCGCACCCACCGCACGGACACCACGTCCCCCGCGGTCTCCAGGCTCCTGCGCCGGTAGACCGCCAGGGCGGCGCCCGCCAGGACCAGTCCCACAAGGGCGTAGAGCAGGATGATATGAAGCCCATACAGGCGGTAGCCGCCCCCGCCCGTCACCGCCACCTCCCCCGCCCGGTAAAAAACCAGGGCGGGAGTAAGCCAGTAGGCCGCCCGCTCCATGATGTAGGACCCGTAGTAGCCGTAGACAAACTGCTGCAGCAGTTGATTGAGCAGCAGATAGAGTCCCCCGGCCAGGAAGTTAAGAACGCCGTAGAACACCGGCAGAGCCAGGATGTTTCCGGTAAACATGGCGCAGAAGACGGCGAAGGAGTAGAAGAAGAGCACGAAGCAGACCTGGCTCAGCAGCCACTGGATCAGTGCGCCCACGGGTACCGCCCCCAGGAGGGCGCTGACACCCAGGGTCAGCAGGAAAACCACGACCTGGGGCACCACCATGAAGGCCAATCCCGAGACGTAGTTGGTAAGGAAAAGCCCCTCCCGCCGGATGGGCAGCGCATGCATCAGCCCCACGCTGCGGGGATTGTAGAGGTAGGAGAAGACCGCCATGGCGGCGAGGATGGAGAAGACCGCCGCCAGCACCAGCCCGATGGGGCAGGCCATAACAAGAATGGACTCCGACAGGTAAGATACCGTGGGTGGCCTCCGGTTCAGCCCGTCGGTGAGCAGCAGCAGGGGCATCAGCAGCAGCGCGGCGCCGTAGGCCCCCCAGATGGGCCAGAAGCGCGTGGCGTTCTTCCTGAGCAGCGCCGCGTTCCACCAGGGATTGGGCGCTTTAGAGCACGATGTCCCGGACTGCATAGTCTTCACCTCCCAGCTCATAAATAAAGATCTCCTCCAGCGTGAGGGGCAGGGCCTCCATCAGGATGGGCGCGTAGACCGCCAGCCGGTTGGTGACCTCCACGGCGGATCCGCGTATAATAAGCGTGTGAATGCGTCCCACCTGGGAAATATTGAGGACCTCCATATCGTCCGGAAGAGGCGGCAGAACCTTCTCCTGGAAGACGATCTGCATCTTCACCAGATTCTCCTGGAGATCGGAGAGGCTGCGCTCCACGAGCACTTTACCGTGGTTAAGGATGCCCACATGGTCGCACACGTCCTCCAGCTCCCGCAGATTGTGGGAGGACACCAGCACCGTGGTGCCGTGCTCCGCCACGTCCCCCATTAAAAGGCCCCATACCTGCCGCCGCATCACCGGGTCCAGGCCGTCCACCGGCTCGTCGAGCACCAGGATATCAGGCCGGCAGCACAGGGCCAGCCAGAAGGCGGCCTGCTTCTGCATCCCCTTGGAGAGGCGGCGGATGGACTGCTTCTCGTCCACGGTGGTGAACACATCCCGCAGCGCTGCGTACCGGGCGGCGTCGAACCTGGGGTAGAAGCCCCGGTAGAACCCCGCCATATCCTTGGTGGAGGCGGAGAGGAAGTAGTAAAACTCGTCGGGGATGGAGGCGATGCGGGCCTTGACGGCGGCGTTTTCATACACCCGCTCGCCGTCCACCAGCACATCGCCGCCGTCCTGCCGCCACACGCCGGTGATGTGGCGCAGCACGGTGGACTTGCCCGCGCCGTTGGGCCCCACAAGGCCGTAGATGGCGCCGTCGGGGACGGTCATATTCAGCCCGTCCAGGGCCTTGAAGCCGTCGAAGCTCTTGACCAAATCCAGGACCTGTATCATGGGCGCACCTCCTGCTGAATTCCCGCCACCGGAGCAATCCGGGCCCGGCGCAGCCGCTGGGCCAGCTCGTCGGGTGTGAGCCCCAGGAACAGAAGCTCCGCCGCGGAATCGTCAAACTGCTTCAAAAGCCGCTCCCGGCGGTCCCGGTTCACGTCGGTCTGGGGCGCGGCAAAGGACCCCTTCCCCTGCACGGAGTAGAGATACCCCTCCTGCTCCAGGGACTCATAGGCCCGCTGAATGGTGTTGGGATTGATGGCCAGATTGGACGCCAGCGCCCGCACCGACGGCAGCTTGTCGCCGGCCTGGAGCGCTCCGGTGACCACCAGATGGCGCAGGCCGTCCTTTACCTGCTCGTAGATGGGGCGCGCGTCCCTGTAGTTGAGAGAGATCATGGGGCTTCCCCTTTCCCGTCCCGGCAACTGTATGAGTCCGGGTAGTACAGTCAGTATACACATCTTCCAGCCTGGAATCTTTAAGAATTTATGATGATTTATTGACAGTTTGCTTTTTAGACATGACAAACCCAAAACCGTGATATATAATGGCCTCATAAAAATAAAGCCAGGGGCGCAACGGGGCGGGCTGCTATCCCCGCCGGTACGCCCTGAGAAAGGTGAACTGTCCATGACGGTTGTCAACGATATCAATTGGCAGTGCTTCGTCTCCTGCGTGGGAGATCTCCTCACCACCGACGAGGTCCACTCCATGAAACGCATCCCTCACCATCCCGGCACCAGCTGCTATGAGCACTCGGTCTTCGTGGCCTATATCGCCTTCCGGCTGGCCCGGCGGTGGAATCTGGACTATGTGGCGGCGGCCCGGGGCGGCCTGCTCCACGACCTGTACCTCTACAATCCCAAGGACCGCACTGCCCATCCCGGCAACCAGTGCTTCGACCACCCCAAGTTCGCCCTCAGAAACGCCGAGACCCTCTGCGGGCGGCTCACCCCCAAGGAGCAGAATATCATCATCTCCCACATGTGGCCCCTGGCCCGGCGGATGCCCCGCTGCAGGGAGGCTTTTGTGGTCAATCTGTCCGACAAGCTCTGCGCCACCGCCGAGGTGGCGGGCTACTGGCGCCGCTCCCGGGTGCGGGAGATGGCTATGGCCTGAATCAGTTTTGATTATCACCCCCGGGGACGCGCCGTGCGTCCCCGGGGGTGTTTCTATAGGCGGGCCCGCCCCGGCGCTGACCTTAACGGCGGCTCCCCCCTCCCCGCTCTTTTCCGTTTCATTTTTCCCGCTCTTTTCTTCCCCCGTTCTCATTGCAATTCCCTCTTCCCTTTGCTACAATGAATCCATGAAACACTCTCTTTACAACTCCATACCGAGCTGTAACGGAGCGCTCCGCGCGCGGGCTTTCTTTTGGGTCCTCTGACTCAGGAGAGGGCTTTTTTGCTTATTTTGCCCACGAGACCGATTTAACCACCACACTACGGGAATCGAGGTAATCCATATGTCCGACCGTATGCGCCCCATCCCCATCGGCAAGCTGCTTGACGGTATTTTTTCCGAGTACTTCTCCTCCGGCGCGGTCTTCGGCGTGTCCCCCGCCTTCCGGGGGGATCCCGCGCGCGCCGTGCCCCTGCCCGGCGGCGGCGCGGAGGTTCCTCTGGGAAGCGCCGCCGGACCCCACACCCAGCTCTGCCAGAACATCGTGGCCGCATATGTGGGCGGCGCCCGCTTCTTTGAGCTGAAGACCGTCCAGACCCTGGACGGCGAGGCCCTCCACGTGGAAAAGCCCTGCATTCTGGCAGAGGACGAGGGCTGCAATGTGGAGTGGTCCACCGAGCTCACCGTCCCCCAGGCCCTGGACGAGTACGTCAAGGCCTGGTTCGTCCTGAAAATTCTCTCCCGGGAGCTGGGCCTGGGGAGCGAGGACGGCTTTCTCTTCAACATGAGCGTGGGGTACGACCTGGCAGGCATCCGCTCGCCCAAAATTGACGGCTTTATCGAGGGCCTCAAAAATGCCGCCGCCCTCCCCGTCTGGTCCGACTGCATGGAGGCCGCCCGGGCCCTCCTGCCCCGGCTTCACAACGTGGACGAGGCGTACCTGACTACCATCGACCCCCGGCTCTGCGCCAGTGTCACCCTCTCCACCCTCCACGGCTGCCCGCCCAGGGAGATCGAGGCCATCGCCTCCCATCTGCTCACGGAGAAGGGCCTGCACACCTACGTGAAGCTGAACCCCACCCTGCTGGGGTATGAGTTCTGCCGGGAGACACTGGACGCCATGGGGTACGACTACCTGGTCTTTGACGAGCGCCACTTCCTGGACGACCTCCAGTTCGAGGAAGCGGTACCCATGCTGGACCGCCTGATGGACCTGGCCGCGGCCCAGGGCCGCGCCTTCGGCGTGAAGCTCACCAACACCTTCCCCGTGGACATCGTCCGGGGGGAGCTGCCCGGCGGGGAGATGTACCTCTCCGGCAAGGCCCTCTACCCCCTCGCCCTCGCCCTGGCCGAGCGGCTGGGGCGGGTCTTCAGCGGAAGCCTGCCCATCTCCTTCTCCGGCGGGGCGGACGCCTTCAATGTCCGCGCCCTCTGCGCCGCGGGCATCCGGCCCGTCACGGTTGCCACCACCCTCCTGAAGCCCGGCGGCTACCAGCGTCTGAGCCAGATGGCAAAGCTCCTCTCCGGCCTCAGCTGTCCCGACATGGTGGACCCGGCGGCGGTGACGGCCCTTGCCAAGGCCGCCCGGACCGACGCCCACTATACAAAGCCCGCCAAGCCCGCCGCGCCCCGGAAGCTCTCCGCCCATGTGCCCCTGCTGGACTGCTTTACCGCCCCCTGTAAGGGGGGATGTCCCATCCACCAGGACATCCCCGAGTACATCCGCCTGCTGGGAGAGGGCCGCCAGGCCGAGGCCCTGCGGGTGATTCTGGACCGCAACCCCCTGCCCCACATCACGGGCAGCATCTGCGCCCACCCCTGCGCGGCAAAGTGCACCCGCGCCTTCTACGAGACTCCCATCCGTATACGTGAAGCCAAGCTGGCCGCCGCCGAGGGCGGGTGGAAGACCGTCCTGCCGGAGATAAGGCCCCTCGCCAGCCGCCCGGATTTAAAGGTGGCCGTGGTGGGCGGGGGGCCGGCGGGCATGGCCGCGGCCTTCTTCCTGGCCCGGGGCGGGGCTGCGGTCACCCTCTTTGAGCTGCGTGAGGCCCTGGGCGGCGTTGTACGCCACATTATCCCCCACTTCCGCATCTCCCCCGAGGCCGTGGAGGCCGACGCCGAGCTTTTGACCCAGCTGGGGGTGGACATCCGCCTCAACACCCCCGCTCCCCTGCCGGAGAAGCTCTTCGACCAGGGGTACACCCACATCGTCCTGGCCGTGGGGGCCTGGTCCCCCGGCGAACTGCCCCTGGAGGGCAGCCCCGCCATGAACGCCCTGGACTTTTTGGGCCGCTGCCGGGCGTGGGGCGCGCTCCACCGAAGGCCCCGCCGGGTGGCGGTCATCGGCGGCGGCAACACCGCCATGGACGCGGCCCGCGCCGCCAAGCGGCTCCCCGGGGTGGAGGAGGTGTCCATCATCTACCGCCGCACCCGCCGCTATATGCCCGCCGACCTGGAGGAGCTGGAGCTGGCCGCCAAGGTCGGCGTGGAGCTGAAGGAGCTGCTCTCCCCCGTGTCCTGGCATAACGGGGAGCTGACGTGCAGCCTGTTGGAGCTGGGCGAGTACGATGCGTCGGGCCGCCGTATCCCCGTGGAGACCGGTGAGACCGTGACCATCCCCGCCGACCTGGTGGTCGCCGCCGTGGGCGAGCGGGTGGACGGCGAGACCCTGGCCGCCTACGGCGTGGCCTCCGAGCCCCGGCACGGCCTGCCCATTGTCAAGGCAGGCACCCTGGAGTCCTCCGCGCCCAACATCTACGTGGCGGGCGACGCACGCAGAGGCCCCTCCACCGTGGTGGAGGCCATCGCCGACGCCGCAGCGGTGGCCGAGGCCATTCTGGGCGCGTCCCCCGTTCCCCACAGGCCGCTGCCCGCCGGGCGGCGGGGGGAGGCCATGCTCAAAAAAGGCATCCTCCAGGAGCCCCGCTCCCCCCGTCGGGAGTACGAGCGGTGCCTGGAGTGCAACACCCTCTGCGAGACCTGTGTGGGGGTCTGCCCCAACCGGGCCAACGTGGCCGTAGTGGTCCCCACCCGTCGGATGCCCCAGATTGTCCATATCGACGGCCTCTGCAACGAGTGCGGCAACTGCGCTGCCTTCTGTCCCTACGACAGCGCTCCCTACCGGGACAAGTTCACCGTCTTCGGCGCGGCGGCGGACTTCCAACAGAGCAGCAACGACGGCTTTGTCCTGCTGGACCCCATCGACCGCCTGGTCCGGGTCCGGCTGGACGGCGTCACCATCGACACCACCCTCATGGACGAGGACTCCCCCCTCCCCTCCGGCATCCAGGAGCTCATCGAGACCATCGTCACCGACTACTCCTACCTGTTATACTGATTGTCCCGGCCTCCCCTCGACGGGAGCCTTAAACTCATCAATCTATCGGAGGTGCATCATGTCCACACTGATTCAAAACGGCACCCTGGTCCTCCCCACCGGCCTTACCAAGGCCGACCTGCGCATTGCGGACGGGAAAATTACCGAGATTGGCCCCTGCCTTCCCCTTGGGGACAGCGCGCCGGTGGATGCGGCGGGTAAACTCATTTTTCCCGGCTTCATCGACACCCACACCCATTTTGAGATGAACAAGGGCCTTCCCAACGAGACTGCAGACGACTGGGTAACCGGCACCAGGGCCGCCGTTGTGGGGGGCACCACCTGCGTGCTGGACTTCGCCGAGCCGCTGCGGGGCTGCTCCCTGGCCTCCGCGCTGGATACCTGGCACGGCCGTGCGGACGGCAGAGCCTCCTGCCACTACAGCTTCCATATGACCATCAAGGACTGGGACCCGCGCATCCGGGCCGAGCTGAAGGACATGACAGCCGCGGGAATCACCTCTTACAAGGTCTATCTGGCCTATGACAACCTCCGGGTCTCCGACGCCGCCGCCTACGAGGTCATCCGCGCGGTGGGGGAGGAGGGCGGCGTGCTGGGCTGCCACTGTGAGAACGGCGACCTGGTCACCGAGGGCATCAGGGCGCAAAAAGCCGCCGGGCACATGGGCCCCTCGGCCCACCCCCGCTCCCGTCCCCCTCTGGTGGAGGCCGAGGCCATTGACCGCTGGCTCTCCATCGCGGAGCTGGCCGGGTACCCGGTGAACATCGTCCATCTCTCTACCCGGCGGGGGCTGGAGGTGGCCCGGGCTGCCCGCAGCCGGGGCCAGGAGCTGTATATTGAGAGCTGTCCACAATACTTTCTGTTGAATGAAAGCAAATATCAACTCCCCGGATTTGAATCCGCCAAATTTGTCCTTTCGCCCCCCCTCCGCGCCGCCGCCGACAACGCCGCCCTCTGGGAGGCTCTGGCCGCCGGCGAGGTGGATACCATGGGCACCGACCACTGCTCCTTCGACTACGACGGCGTGAAGACCCTGGGGCGGGACGACTTCTCCAAAATTCCCAACGGGATGCCCGGCGTGGAGCACCGACCGGTGCTGATGTACACGGCGGGAGTGGCCGCAGGCCGCATTACGGCGGTGGACATGGCCCGGGTCCTGGCGGAAAACCCCGCCCGGCTCTTCGGCATGTATCCCCATAAGGGCGTGCTGGCCGTGGGGAGCGACGCGGACATCGTGGTCTGGGACCCCGCCGCCCGCTGGACCATCTCCGTGGAGAACCAGACCCAGAACGTGGACTACACCCCCTATGAGGGCTGCAGCGTCCAGGGCCGGGCCGAGTCCGTCTACCTCAGCGGCGAGCGCGTCGTTGAGGGCGGCAGGCTGGTCCGGGAAAACCGGGGCGGCTTCGTCCGCCGGGGCAGCGCCCAGTTCTGGCGGTAGCGCTCAAGCCTCTCACCCTTTATCATGGGAGGCGCCGCCCCACAGGTACGGCGCGCCCCTTCGCAGGTGCGGCCTTTGTCGTGCGCTCCCGCTCCACGCCCCTTTTTACTCTTTACGTCCAAAGGAGTTGTCCACCATGCGCGTCGGTCTCATCCTCATGGCCTCGGGCTTCGCTTCCCGGTTCGGGGCAAATAAGCTCCTGGCGGAGGTGGACGGCACACCCCTCATCCGCCGGGCCATGGCCGCCTACCCGCCCGGACTGTTCCAATGTGCGGCGGTGGTCAGCCAGTACCCCGAGATCCTCTCCCTGGCGGAGGAACGGGGCTATACGGCCGTCCCCAACCCGGCAGCGGCGGAGGGCATCTCCTCCAGCATCCGCCTGGGTCTCGCGGCCCTGGTCGGCACCGACGCCGCACTCTTTGCCGTCAGCGACCAGCCCTGGCTCACTGTGGAGAGCGTCCAGAGGGTCCTCTCCGCACCGGAGGCCGCGTCCGGCAGTATCATCGCCCTCTCCTGGCGGGGCCGCAAGGGCAACCCCTGCCTCTTTCCCAGGGAATTTTACGGCGAGCTCTCCGCCCTCACCGGCGACCGGGGCGGCGGCGCGGTCATCCGCGCCCACCCGGACCGCCTCCTCCTGGTGGAGGCCGGAACGGAGCGGGAGCTGCTGGACGTGGACACACAGGCCGACCTCCCGCCCCGTGAATAAATTAAAACGCGGGACAAAACCGTTGGTTTTGTCCCGCGTTTTTTAGCGGCTGAAGGCCTCATATGAGGCCTGTCGGGGCAGCTGCCCAGCGTCTCCCGCGCCCGGCCCTCCCCCCGGACAACGACAAAGGCCGGACGCCCGCTCCTGGCGTCCGGCCTCAGCCGAAGGAAAGAGGATACAATGAAATGAAAAGAAACTGTCTCTTGCAGGTATTATCATAACCGAGAGATGTTAACAGAGAAAGTGAAAGATGTTACAAGAGCTTTAAATCTTTCATCTTTTATGTAAAGTTGCCGTAACGTACCCTCCGCGCTGTAAAAAAGCCGCGAAACGTGGACATGGCAGCGGCTTGCGCCGCTGCCATGTCCGAAGGATTGGAGGATAGAATGAAAAGAAGTCGCTGTCTCTTGCAAGTATTATGTTACCAGGAGACTGTTACAAATGTAAGCTTCAATTGTTACAAATGATTTAAATATAAAAAGTTATCCCCATCCCGCACGTCGAATGGGGATAACTTTTGTCTTTTGTACCGATTCGTCATTCGGTAATGGGTTTTGCCTTCTCTTTGGTCCGCTTTGCCCTGCCCTGGAGCTCTGGAACGGGGGGAACGTCGTTCCGGGGCTGGGTGTGGGTCACCTCGGGGCGCTTCATGCCCTGCTTTGCCATCTTTCTCACCTCAGGAGCAGTTTTCCCCCAAAATGGACCTTTTATTCTAGAAACAGCAGGCAGCTAACTGTTTTTCTTCCGCTTGTCCCGTATTTTTTGAAAAAAAACCTGCAAGAGCGCGCCGCACTCCTCCTCCAGAATGCCGCCCACCAGCCGTGGCTTATGATTGAACCGCTCCTCAAAGAGGTTGACGACCGACCCGCAGGCCCCGGCCTTGTCGTCCCGCGCGCCGTAGTAGACCTCGGGAATACGGGCGTTGATAATCCCCCCGGCGCACATGGGGCAGGGCTCCAGGGTCACATACATCCGCGCCTTGTGCAGGCGCCAGCCGCCCAGGGTCCGGTTGGCCTCCTGAATGGCCTGGAGCTCCGCGTGGGCCAGCGCGTCGCGGTCCTCCTCCCGGCGGTTGCGTCCTCTGCCCACGATTTCCCCCTCCCAGACAATCACACAGCCCACGGGAACCTCCCCCGCCTCCATAGCCTCCTCTGCCAGGGCCAGGGCCTGGCGCATATAGTACTCGTGGTCCATAGGGGCCTCCTCTGTGCAAGCATCGCCGCCCCGCAAGGGGCGGCTTATATTTGAAGTCATTTTATCCATTTTTCTCATGTTGCGCAAGGGAGTAGCATAAATTCCTGATATGTGTTATTATCTGGGGGTAGTGTTGTGCTGGAAATATTATTCATTGCGGTCAGTTTGGCCATGGATGCGTTCGCGGTCTCGGTGTCCAGCGGCATCTCGGTGCGGGGCTTCTCCTGGCGCCAGGCGGTGAAGCTGGGCATTTGGTTCGGCGCGTTCCAGTTCGCCATGCCCCTGCTGGGCTGGTTTGCGGGCAGCAGCATCAGCGCATACATCGTGGCGGTTGACCACTACATTGCCTTCGGCCTGCTGGCCTTTATCGGCGGGCGGATGGTATGGGAGGCGCTGAGCAGCCCCTGCGGCGTGGAGCCCGGCCCCACGGAGCTGTCCGCCCGGCGTCTGGCAGGTCTGGCCCTGGCCACCAGCATCGACGCGCTGGCGGTAGGGGTCTCGATGGCGTTTATTGAAGTGGATATCCTGCTGGCGGCGGGTATTATCGGCCTGGTTGCCTTTACCTTTTCCATCCTGGGAGGACTGCTGGGCCGGCGGCTGGGCTGTCTCTTCCAGCGGCGGGCGGAGGTTCTGGGGGGACTGGTTCTGATCGGCATCGGCATTAAAATTTTATGGGAACATCTGAGTGTTTAATGCGTCTCCGGGACGCGTCGGGGGGTTAATACCAATGAATTTATGGGAAAGACTACGTCTGGACATGGACCGCCACCGGCTTCTCGCGCTGGTGGGCGGCGGCGGCAAGACCACCAATATGTACGCCCTGGCAAAGGAGGCCCGGGACGCGGGAAAAACGGTGGTGGTGACCACCACCACCCACATCATGCCCCATCCCTCCCTCTTCCTGGTGGACGAGTCCGACCCCGCCAGGCTGCGGGCGCTTTTGAAGACCTACGGCATTCTGACCGTGGGCCGGCTGGACCGGCGGGACAAGATGACGGGGGGCGACGTGGCCGCCTGCCTGGCCGCGGCGGACGTGGTGCTGGTGGAGGCCGACGGCGCGCGGCTTCATCCCCTGAAGGTCCCCGCCGACCATGAGCCGGTCATCCCGCCCGAGGCGGACGCGGTCATCGCCGTGGCGGGTATGGACAGCCTGGGGGGTAAGATCGGCGTGGTCTGTCACCGGCCGGAGAAGGTCTGCGACCTGCTGGACAAGCCTATGGACGCGCTGGTGGGTCCCGCCGACGTGGCGGCCATTCTCTCCAGCCCCAGGGGCGGGCGAAAGCATGTGGGAGAACACATGGCCTTCCGCTGTATTCTCAACAAGGCGGACGAGCCCGCCCGGCAGGCTCTGGCAGGCGAGGTTGCCGGGATACTGAAGGCCGGTGGGATTCCCACGGTCGTCACTTGTTATACGGAGGAGGAGCAGGGCGGATTATGCTGGTTTTAATTAAGGGCGCGGGAGATCTGGCCACAGGCACGGCCATCCGGCTGTACCGGGCGGGCTTCACCCTGGTGATGACGGACATTGAAAAGCCCACGGCCGTGCGGCGGACTGTGGCTTTCTGCCAGTGTATCTACGACGGCGCCGTCACCGTGGAGGGCATCACCGCCCGGCGGGCGGCGGACGCCGGGGAGGCCCGGAGAATTCTGGACCGGGGCGAGATCCCCGTTCTGGTGGACCCTGCGGCAGAGATCCGCGGGGAGATGAAGTTTGACGCCGTTGTGGACGCCATCCTGGCAAAGAAGAACATCGGTACAGCCATCGACGACGCTCCCATCGTGCTGGCTCTGGGCCCCGGCTTTACCGCCGGGGTGGACTGTCACGGCGTGGTGGAGACCATGCGGGGGCATGACCTGGGGCGGCTCCTCACCGAGGGCTCGGCCATCCCCAACACCGGCGTGCCGGGGGATATCGGAGGGTTCAGCAGGGAGCGGATCATCCGCGCCGGTGCGGACGGCCCCTTTGAACCGGTGGCCGAGATCGGCCAGACAGTGCGGAAGGGCGACGTGGTGGCCCGGGTAAACGGCGTGGAGACCGCCGCCCAGCTCGACGGCGTGGTCCGCGGGATGCTCCCCGCCGGGCTGGAGGTCTTTCAGGGCATGAAGTCCGGGGATATCGATCCCCGGTGCGAGGTGCGGCACTGCTTTACCATCTCCGACAAGGCCCGCGCCATTGGCGGCGGCGTGCTGGAGGGGCTGCTGTATTTTCAGAGGCGTAACCCCGCGGTCGGATAGCAGCAGGCCATGCGGGGCGGGATGTACCAAAGCCGCGTAAACGCTTGAACCTCTGCCGGGCGGTAACGCCGCTCACCGGGCGGGCCGTTGGCGGCGGCGCACTGCGATTGAGCCGGCGGGCTGCTTTTTTAAGTTTTTTGCTCCGTTTTCCCGAGCAGACAGGGGCTCGCAGCACATCAATGCCTGGCAAGGCGTGAAAAAGGCCTATTTGAATTAAACGGAGGATACTATGGAACGTCTTATTATCTGCGGCGGGGGACACGTGTCCCTGGCCCTGGCGCATATCGCGTCTATTCTGGAGTTTGACATCACCGTCGTCGACGACCGGGAGGAGTTCGCCAACCCGGAGCGCTTCCCCATGGTGGGGCAGACCCTCTGTATGCCCTTTTCCAAGGCGCTGGAGACGCTGGGCAGCCGCCCCGGCGACTACTACGTCATTGTCACCCGGGGTCACGCCTTTGACCGTGACTGCCTCGCTCAGGTCCTGCGGGGGCAGTACGCCTACGCGGGGATGATCGGCAGCAGACTCAAAATCAAGGCGGTTATGGACAGCCTTCTGTCCGAGGGCTTCCCCCAGGAGGTGCTGGACGCCGTCCACTCGCCCATCGGCATTAGGCTCGGCGGCCAGACCCCGGCGGAGGTGGCGGTGTCCATTGCCGCGGAGCTGGTGGCGGAGCGGGCACGGCTGGGGCCCGCAGTGGTGCCCGCTCCGGAAAAAGATCCCGGCGTGCTGGTGACCATCACCAGGAAGACCGGCTCCGCCCCCCGGGGCGAGGGCGCCTGGATGCTGGTCCGGCCCGACGGCTCCACCATCGGCACCATCGGCGGCGGCTCGGTGGAGTTCCAGGCCAGGAAGGACGCGCTGGAGCTCTGGGGGAATAACGGCGGGCCTCTGGAGAGAACCTATGATTTATCCCCCAAGGCGGCCCAGCTGGGCATGGTCTGCGGCGGAAAGATCGACGTAAAATTTGAGGTGCGGAGATAAGGAGAACCCCATGCAGGAGATTTTGATGTTTGTGATGGCAGGGTGCCCCCACTGCCGGCTGGCTCATAAACTTATGGACGAGCTGCTCGAGGAGCACCCCGGCTGGAAGGACATTCCCGTCCGGGTGGTGGACGAGCGCAGAGAGGCGGCCCTGGCCGACTCCTACGACTACTACTATGTCCCCTCCTACTATGTGAACGGCAAGAAGGTCCATGAGGGCCATGCGGAGAAGGCCGACGTGGAGGCCGTGTACCGCGCCGCCCTGGGTGAGACGGCCGGCGTGTAAAAAAACGGGCGCACTGCAAACCAGACGTTTTGCAGCGCGCTCTTTTTGATAGGCTCTTTCGGGGGGAGAGTTTTTCAAACGGTCCTTTTTAGACACTCGGGGCAAATCATCTATTGACTTCGCGGCCCCCTTCCCCCAAGATAAGGGAGTATCAAATCCAAGGGCAAAGGAGCAAACACCGTGTGGGCATATAACAGCGTATTTTATCAAATCTACCCCCTGGGCTTGTGCGGCGCGCCCCGTGAGAACGACGGCGCCACCGTCCATCGCATCCGCAGGGTCCTGGACTGGGGGGACCATCTGGAGCGGCTGGGCGTGGGGGCCGTGGTCTTTAACCCGATCTTCCAATCCGACTGCCACGGCTACGACACCCGGGACTACCTGACCCTGGACTGCCGCCTCGGCACCAACGAGGACTTTCGCGCGGTATGCGCCGACCTCCACCGGCGGGGTATCCGGGTGGTGCTGGACGGGGTCTTCAACCATGTGGGCCGGGGGTTCTGGGCCTTTCAGGACGTCGTCCGCAACCGGGAGAACAGCCCATACCGGGACTGGTTTTTCATCAACTTCGGCGGCAACTCGGGCTATAACGACGGCCTCTGGTACGAGGGCTGGGAGGGGCATTTTGAGCTGGTGAAGCTCAATCTGCGCAACCCACAGGTGACGGACTATCTCTTCTCCTGCATTGCCAAATGGGTGGAGGAGTTTGATATCGACGGCCTGCGGCTGGACGTGGCCTACTGCCTGGACGGTGATTTTCTCAAGGCCCTGCGGCGGTTCTGCGGCGGCCTCAAAAGCGATTTCTTCCTCTACGGCGAAATTCTGGGCGGGGACTACAGGCGCATACTGAACGGCGAGATGCTCCCCTCCTGCACCAATTACGAGTGCTTCAAGGGCCTTTGGTCCAGCTTCAACGACAAGAATCTTTTTGAAATCAACCACTCCCTGAGCCGGATGTTCTCCGACGACCTCTACGCCCTCTACCGGGGCAGCCACCTCTTCTCCTTCGCGGACAACCACGACGTAACGCGGCTGGCCAGCAATCTGAAGGACGGACGCTGCCTCCCCCTGGCCTACGCCGTGCTCTTTGCCATGCCGGGCGTGCCCTGCCTTTACTACGGCAGCGAGTGGGGCGTGAAGGGCGACAAGCGGGACGGGGACGCCGCCCTGCGGCCCTGTTTGGACGCGCCGGAGTGGAACGAGCTGACGAATCTAATCTCGGCCCTGACCCGGGCCAGGACGGGCAGCATGGCCCTGTGTCACGGCGGGTACCGTACGGTGGTTATCACCAACCGCCAGCTTGTCTTTCTCCGTGAGTATGAGGGGGAGCGTGCGCTGTGTGCGGTGAATCTGGACGACGCGCCCAGCACCGCCAATCTCGGCGGGTTCGCCGGAAGGGCCACGGATTTGATTTCCGGGGAAATGGTGGAACTGGCGCAGAATCAGATATTGGAGCCCTGCTCGGCAAAAATTTGGAGACTGGGGTAGAAACTGCGGCATATAGCCGACTTTGAAACGACCATGCGGCGTACTGCATTATTTACGAAAACGCATAAGAGGGGCGCGCGGTATAAGCCGCGCGCCCCTCACCTTTTATTCATTGCCGCCCTTCCCGGAAATATGCCAGTCCCAGGCTGTCGGGGGGCTGATTCCGTCCCCACGGGGCAGGCCCCGCGGGGGCCCCTTGATTTTATCTGCCCAGGCGAAATCAATCCGCCTGGCATCAAGGTTTGGCCCGCGGGCCAAACGCTTGGACGCCGCATCTGCGGCGGCTTATGCGCATTCGCGCGCGAAAATCAGTGGGAGGTATCTTCGTTGCACAAATTACCGCTCTTTCCGGAAATATGCCAGTCCCAGGCTGTTGGGCGGCTGATTCCGTCCCCACGGGGCAGGCCCCGCGGGGGCCCCTTGATTTTATCTGCCCAGGCGGAATCAATCCGCCTGGCATCAAGGTTTGGCCCGCGGGCCAAACGCTTGGACGCCGCACCTGCGGCGGCTTATGCGCATTCGCGCGCGAAAATCAGTGGGAGGTATCTTCGCTACACAAATTACCGCTCTTCCCGGAAATATGCCAGTCCCAGGCTGTTGGGCGGCTGATTCCGTCCCCACGGGGCAGGCCCCGCGGGGGCCCCTTGATTTTATCTGCTCAGGCGGAATCAATCCGCCTGGCATCAAGGTTTGGCCCGCGGGCCAAACGCTTGGACGCCGCACCTGCGGCGGCTTATGCGCATTCGCGCGCGAAAATCAGTGGGAGGTATCTTCGCTGCACAAATTACCGCTCTTCCCGGAAATATGCCAGTCCCAGGCTGTTGGGCGGCTGATTCTCGCGCTTTCTCCGCATACTGACAGCAATCAGGACAATTACCGTGGCAATATAGGGGAAGATGCTGTAAATCTGCGCGGGAATCCCCAGGTTGATGTAAAGCCGCATGATGGACAGCGCGCCGAAGACCAGGCTGCCGAGAATGGCGCGGGTGGGACTCCAGGTGGCGAAGATGACCAGGGCGACGGCAATCCACCCACGGCCGCCCACGCAGTTATGGACCCAGGTGCCGCCCACGCCGCTGGAGGCGTTCATGACGATATACAGCCCGCCAAGGCCGCAGATGCCGCCTCCCAAAACGGTGGCGAGGTATTTGTACGCCGTGACGTTGATGCCCGCCGCGTCGGCGGTGGCAGGGCTCTCGCCCACAGACCGGAGGTTCAGCCCCTTCCGGCTTCGGCCCAGAAACCAGGCCAGGAAGCCCGCCAGGAGAAGACCCAGCACCACCATAAAGTTCATGGACGCAAAGAAATCCCCCACGCCGCCGGCGCCCTTGAGCCCCATAATGCCGTTGTTGAAGGCGTCCACGGTGGGCTTGCCCACGGACATATAATTGCTGGCGTTGGTGCTGCCGATGGCCTCTCCGAAGAAGTTGGCGAAGCCGGTGCCGAAGATGGTGAGGGCCAGGCCGGTCACGTTCTGGTTGGCCCGGAGGGTGATGGTGAGCACACTGTAGAGAAACGCGCCGAAGGCGGCGCAGAGGAAGGCCAGAACAAGCCCCAGCAGCACGGCGATGATCTGGCTGGTTCCGCCGACCTGCTCATAGAAGTAGGGTCCGGCCAGGCCCCCCACGGCCCCCATGAACATCATACCCTCCACGCCCAGGTTCAGGTTGCCGGATTTCTCGGTAAGAATTTCGCCCAGTGTACCGAAGAGAAGCGGCACGCCCGCCAGGACGGCGGCGGTGAGGAAGCCTGCCAAATTAAAATCACCCATGGTGCGCCTCCCCCTTTCCACGGAAAATCAGCCGGTAGTTGATGAAGAATTCGCAGCCCAGCATAAAAAACAAGATGATGCCGGTGAGCACGTCGGCCATGGACTTGGGAATGCCGAAATTCGTCTGAATGGTGCCCGAACCCTTGGTGAGGACGGCCAGGAACGCCGCGATGAAGACCATGACGATGGGGTTGAGCTTGGCAAGCCACGCCACGGTGATGGCGGTGAAGCCCACGCCGCCGGCGGTGTTGGCGTTGAGGGTGTAGTCCGCGCCGGAGACCGTCATAAAGCCCACCACGCCCGCAATCGCGCCGGAGATGCACATGGTGCGTATAATAATTTTGGACACGTTCATGCCCGCGTACCGGGCGGTAGGCTCGCTCTCGCCCACCACGGAGATCTCATAGCCCTGCTTGGTGTACCGGAGGTAGAGGAACATCAGCACCACGAAAATGAGCACGATGATCCAGCCCGCGTGGACGCCGAAGACCTTGGGCAGCCGCGCCCCCTTGGCAAATTGGGCGATGATGGGAAAGCCCGTGCCCTTGGTGTCCTTCCAGGGGCCGTTCTGAAGATACTGCTCAATGCCCAGGGCAATATAATTGAGCATGAGGGTGAAAAGTGTCTCGTTGGTGCCCCATTTGGCCTTGAATACCGCGGGGATAAGTCCCCAGAAGGCCCCCGCTACCGCAGCGGCCAGGAACATGAGGAGCAGCAGGGGGACCTGGGGCAGCTTATCCGCCCAGAAGAGGGCGAAATAGGTGGCGGCGATGCCGCCGGCCAGAATCTGGCCCTCGGCGCCGATGTTCCAGAACTTCATCTTGAACGCCGGGGCGATGGCCAGGGCCGCCCCCAACAGGGGCACGGCAATCTTTACCGTCTCCTTCAGGCCCGTCTTGTTGCCCAGGGCGCCGCCGGCCATGTCGGCGTAGACCAGGAAGGGATTATGCCCCATGGCCAGGACGATGAGACCCCCGGCCACCAGGGCCAGGAGAATGGCGGCGGCTCGAATTGCCCAGGCCTGCCCCTTTGAGATGTCGGTGCGCTTGGCAATGCGGACCAGGGGCTCTCGGAGCGCGGCGGCTTTGACCTGGCTGCTCACTGGTCCTCCCCCCTCTCCGTCCGGCCCGCCTGCAAAACGGATACGGCGGACGCCTCGCGCCCGCCGGGCAGATGCGTCATCATCAGGCCGACCTCCTCCTTGGTGGTGCTCCGCCCGTCCACGATGCCGGAGATCTTGCCCCCGCAGAGGACCAGGATACGGTCGCACAGCTCCAGCAGCACGTCCAGGTCCTCACCCACCAGGAGGACCGCCACACCCTTCATCTTCTGCTCGTTGAGCAGGTGATAGATGGTGTAGGACGAGTTGATGTCCAGCCCCCGGACCGGGTAGGCGGTCATGAGCACCGTGGGGCTGGAGGCGATCTCCCGGCCCACCAGAACCTTCTGCACATTGCCGCCCGAGAGCTTGCGCACGGGGGTGCCGACGCCGGGAGTGACGATCTCCAGCTCTGAAATCAGGTCCTCGGCCAGCTTTTTTGGGGGCCTGCGATCCACCAGGGGGCCTCTGCCGTTTTTATAGGTCTTGAGCATCATGTTGTCCACCATGTCCATGCCCGCCACCAGGCCCATGCCCAGCCGGTCCTCGGGCACGAAGGCCAGGGAGACGCCGATTTTCTCGATCTGGGTGGGGTTCTTCCCCACCAGCTCCTCCCCGTCCCGTTTGACCGGTATATGCTTCCCGGCGATAGGCTCCTCCGACTCAGGCGGGAAATAGCGGATATGTGCCCCGGCCTGGGCCTTCTGCAGTCCGGCGATGGCCTCCAGCAGCTCCTTCTGGCCGCTGCCGGCGATGCCCGCGATGCCCAGGATCTCGCCGCCGAAGGCGGAGAAGGACACGCCGCTGAGCATTTTGACCCCCTCGCCGCTGAGGACGGTGAGGTTTTCCACCTCCAGGCGGAGATTGCGGTGTTCGGCCCGGGGTCGGTCGATGTCCAGGCTCACCGCCCGGCCCACCATCATGTCGGTAAGCCTCTGGGGGTCGGTCTCGGATGTATTGACGGTGCCGATGTATTTGCCCTTGCGCAGGACGGCCACCTTGTCGGAGATGTCCATCACCTCGTGGAGCTTGTGAGTGATGATGATGGCCTTGCCGTCGGCCTTCATATTGCGCAGGATGGCGAAGAGCTTGTCGGTCTCCTGGGGGGTGAGAACCGCGGTGGGCTCATCCAGAATGAGGATGTTGGCGCCCCGGTAGAGGACCTTGACGATCTCCACCGTCTGCTTTTGGGAGACCGACATATCATAGATCTTCTGGCCCGGGTCGATATCGAAGCCGTACTTTTCGCTGATGGCCTTGATGTCCCGGGCCACCGCCTTCCGGTCCAGCTTGCCCTGCCCCTTCAGACCCAGAATGATGTTCTCCGCCGCCGTCAGAACATCCACCAGCTTAAAGTGCTGGTGGATCATACCGATGCCCAGACCGAAGGCGTCCTTGGGGGAGCGGACGGTTACCGTCTTGCCGTCCACCTGAATCTCGCCGCTGTCGGGGAAATAGATGCCGGAGAGCATGTTCATCAGCGTGGTCTTGCCGCTGCCGTTCTCCCCCAGCAGGGCCAGGATCTCGCCCCAGTCCACATCCAGGCTGACGGCGTCGTTGGCCACCACCTCACCGAAGGTTTTGGTGATGTCTTTCAGTCGTATGGCCGTTCTTTCTTCCAAATCCCTCACCTCAATCGTCGGAGCAAGCTCCATATCCTTCGCCCGTTTCGCGGGGGAACGGGCTCCCTCATTGCGCTGCTCCTCCTCTCCCCACAAAGCCCCGATGGCTTCGCGGGGGCCCCATTGCCTGAGCAAGCTTCATATCCTTCGCCCGTTTCGCGGGGGAACGGGCTCTCTCATTGCGCTGCTCCTCCTCTCCCCACAAAGCCCCAGTGGCTTCGCGGGGGCCCCATTGCCTGAGCAAGCTCCATATCCTTCGCCCGTTTCGCGGGGGAACGGGCTCTCTCATTGCGCTGCTCCTCCTCTCCCCACAAAGCCCCAGTGGCTTCGCGGGGGCCCCATTGCCAGGGACGCGGTCTACGCGCCCCCACGATATTCGTTATATGGCCCGCGGGCGGCCAATGGCTGCATCCATCGCATGGGTGTACCCATTGTTCGTCCGCAGCACGGGGGAGAATGGGTGCCTGGCAGCTAAAATCGACGCCGCCTGCGCAGGGGAACTCAGCCGCACCCTTTTGTGACTGGGCCTCCGGAATATCTGCCCGGAGGCAAATTACATTCTGAAATAAATAGGGCGGGACTGCGGGAACCGCAGCCCCGCCCGGGGTAGCAAACCTAAAATCCTATCCGAATCGTAATATAAACGGGTCAGTATACTCTTCGGATTTACTTAATGGTGTTGGTGATGCCGTCAATAATCCAGCAGAAGGACGGCGCGGAAGCCTCGCCGCTCTCGTCGTAGAAGTCTCCCTCGGCCAAACTCCAGTCGGCAACCTTGTCGCCGGTGCTGGAGTCAAATTCATAGCCGTTCAGGGGGCCGGAGAAGACGTGGAAGTCCTCCTCCATAAACTTCTTCTCGGCGGCCTCGATGGCCTCCTGGGTGCCGGGCGCAATGATAGCCTCATTCAGGCGGCTGAGGTAGACTGCACCGTCCTTGAAGCCCTGGCACCAGTCGGTGGGGATCTCCTCGCCATTCATCATGCAGTTGAGGGCAAAGGTGTAGTACACGCCCCAGTCCACCCGGGCGGAGACCAGGCTGGCCTCGGGGGCGGCGTCGATCATGTCGGCGTTGTAGCCCACCTGGAAGGCGCCGGCGTTCTGGGCGGTGGTGGCGGGGGCGGTGGTGTCGGAGTGCTGGGAGATAACCCCGCAGCCGTTGTCAATCAGAGCCTTGGCCACCTGGGCCTCCAGAGCGGCATCGGACCAGGAGTTGGTGTACTGGACCTCCATGGTCACCTCGGGATAGACGCTCTTGGCGCCCAGATAGAAGGCGGTAAAGCCGGAGACCACCTCAGCGAAGGGGAACGCGCCCACGTAGCCCAGCTTGGGGTTATTGATCTCCTTGGCCTTCAGACCGGCGGCAATACCCGCCAGGTAGCGGGCCTCGAAGATCTTGGTGAAGTAGTTGTGGTCGTTGGTGTTCTCGGTCTGAGACGCCTGATAGCCGGTGGCGTGGCAGAACTGGATGTCCGGGTTCTCCTCCGCCAGGGGGATCATAAACTGCTCATGGCCGAAGCTGTTGCAGAAGATGATCTGGGCGCCGGCGTCAATGCACTCCTGGATGGCGGTGGTGCAGCCCGCGTCCTCTCCCACGTTGCGCTTGATGACAAGCTGGTCCTTGGAGAGGCCGCAGTTTGCAAGGGCCTCTTCCATGCCTACCATGTGGTTGTAGTTGTAACCGTTGTCGTTCTCCTCGCCGATCATCACCAGGCCGATTTTCAGGTCGGCGGCGGCGATGCCCGCGCCGGAGGGGGCGGGGGACTGACCGGCGTCGTCTGGGGTCGCGGGGGTGGTGGCCGGAGTGGAGCTGTCGGTGCCGGGGGCCGGGCTCTGTCCGCCCTCGCTGGGTTTGTCGCCGCAGGCGGCCAGGGCGAACACCATGGCGCCCGCCAGGAGCAGTGCAAGCAGTCTTTTCTTCATGTTCCGTTCCTCCTTATTCTGTTGGGCCGTTGCAAGAGGTACTATCATTTACGGTTTCAAAAACCGGAAATGCCTGCTTCCCTGCGCCGCAGACAGTATCTGAATCATCCGGCTGCTTTCGCCGGAAGCCGGGTCGTCCGGCTGATTCAGACACTCCCTCCAGGGGCGCTGACAGATCTATCCGCTCATCACAAAAGGCGCGAAACGCGCGCCTTTTGCCTGCGGCAGCAGGGGTGGTGCTGTGGTGCGCCCGGTAAACCGGCGCGCAGGTCTGCAATATTTTTACCGGAGGCCAGAATCGGCGGCCACGCTTACCTATGCGCCTAAGCTCGCGCTTCTCTGTCACGTTCGCTTTGGGCGCATCATCGGCGCGCTAAGGCGACATTCCGCCAAAAATGCCGCCGGGCCTTGCGGGGGACGGCCCGCCCTGTTTTTTGTCTCCGTGCCGTCTTAGCTTACCTATGCGCCTAAGCTCGCGCTTCTCAGCAGAACTCCACGCCGCCTTCGACGCTCATGCTCTTGATGCGGGCCAGGGACTCCACGCGCACGCCCATCTCTCGGATGAGGTCGCCGCCGGGCTGGAAGGCCTTCTCCACGCAGATACCCGCGCCCACCACGGTGGCGCCTGCGGCCTCCACCAGCTTGATGAGGCCCTGGAGGGCGCTGCCGTTGGCCAGAAAGTCGTCAATGAGGAGCACCCGGTCCTCGCTGTGCAAAAACTCCTTGGAGACGATGATATCGTAAACCTTTCCG
The DNA here is from genome assembly GCF_014287675.1 of Lawsonibacter faecis. Lineage (GTDB taxonomy): Bacteria > Bacillota > Clostridia > Oscillospirales > Oscillospiraceae > Pseudoflavonifractor > Pseudoflavonifractor faecis. The sequence continues at coordinate 28,037 of NZ_JACOPQ010000004.1, forward strand.
TGGGTGAAGGACTCCACCTTGGAGGTGTACACGTCCCCGGCGATGTTCTTGGTCTTGTTCTTCTTGGCGAAGATGACCGGCACGTTAAAATACTGGGCGGCAATACAGGCGATGCCGATGCCGGAGGCCTCGATAGTCAAAATTTTTGTGACGTTCTGTCCTTCAAAGAGGCGGGCAAACTCCCTGCCAATCTCGCCGAAGAGCGCCACGTCCATCTGGTGGTTCAGGAAGCTGTCGACTTTCAGTACTCCGCCCTCGCGAATTTTTCCGTCCCTGCGGATCCGCTCCTCCAATAACTGCATATCCCGCTCTCCTGTCCTATCATTCTATATGTAAAAAAGATACCTTTTATTTTACAGGAAAAACACTTGTACTTCAATCAAGCATATTCTATCAAAAAAAACCGCCGCCGTCACCTGGTTTTATAAATTTTGTTACCGGCCATTTCCAGTAAAATCGTCAATTGGCTATTTTCTGCCAGTTGCGGGCCCCTGGTTTTTTGTCCCCCGGCCCCCTCCTCTCTTTTCATTCCGGCCCGACTGTGTTATGATGGCCGTGGATAATCCCGTCGGGCCACAACCCGCCCTCGGGGAGGTGCGTAAGTTGGAAAATCCGTTCGTGCGCCGCTTGGCCGTCTCCGTCGCCGCGCCGCCGGACGCCGTGCTGCGTGCGCTTAAGTCCCTGGCCTGGAACCGGGGTGAAAACGCTTTCGGATCTCAATCGTTTTTCTTTCGCATGCACTGTTCCCGGCACTACAGCAGCGCCGTCCGGGTGTCCGGCTCGGTGGAGCGCCGGGGGCCGGTCTGCATCGTCCGGGCCGAAATGCGTCTCTCGCCGGCCGATATCATCGGCGCCTGGGCGGTCTTTCTCCTCTTTGCGCCTGCCGCGTTCCTCTGCGGATATCTGGCCCTGACCCAGCCCTACGCGTCTCCGGTGCCCTGCTTCGCGGCAGGCGCCTTTCTCCTGCTGACCGCCCTTCTGCCCATGCCGCTGAAGCTGCGCTCCTGCGGGAGACGGCTGGACGCAAGGCTCAGGCTGCTGGAGCCGCCCATTTAGGCCGGCTGCTCGCTTTGCCTGTCTCACAATTCGAGAACCATTTCATTTTGTAAATTGAGAAACGGAGGTCCCTATGAAACGACGTATCCTCGCCGCCGCCCTGGCCGTCTGCCTGCTGCTGGCGGTCCCCGCGGCCGCCGCACCGGCCCAGAGCAGCTACCCCGACGTGCCTGAGGGCGACTGGTCCATTGAGTCCATTGAAAAGGCCAGAGAATACGGCCTCATGCAGGGCGGCAGCGACGGCGGCTTCGGCTTTAATAAAGATATGACCCGGGGCGAATTCGTCACCGTCCTCCGGCGGATGTTCGGCTGGGAGGAGGCCAAGCCCGAGGCCCCCTCCTTCTCCGACGTGAAGAGCGGCGACTGGTTTTACTCGGCCGTGGAGGCGGCCCTGGTGCACGGCGCCATCGACGCGGGCCTGTACTTCAACCCCAAGGACCCCATCAGCCGCCAGGACATGGCGGTGATGCTGATCCGCGCCCTGGGCTATCAGCCCCTGGCCGCCGCAAAGGAAAGCGCCGCGCTTCCCTTTGACGATGTGGCCGAAAACCGGGGGTACATCGCCCTGGCCTACTCCATGGGCGTCATCAGCGGCATCCCCCAGGGCGGCAAGCTCCTCTTCCAGCCCACCAAGACCTCCACCCGGCAGGAGACCGCCGCCATGCTGGTGCGCACCTATGAGCGGTACACCTCCAAGACCTCCTGGCTCCACGGGTTTTACGCCCAGGGGTCTTACGGTCAGATCGCCTGCGCCGACTCCATGGACGGCGTATCCCTGGGCTGGAGCCGCATCAGCGTGGACCCGGAGAAGGGGCCCTATCTCAACCAGTCCTCCAAGAGCGGCAACGAATGGGCCGTTCCTCAGCAGTCGGAGCTGGCCACCGGCCATCTGACGGACAATAAGGTGCCCTATAATCTCTCGGTCTACGCCTCCGCCTCCGATAAACTGACCCTGGGCGGGACCTCCACCTCCTCGGCGGCTGCGGCCATCTCCACTGCGGAGAGCCGCACCCAGACCGTGGAGGCCATTGTGGATGCGGCGGCGGACTACGCCGGCGTGACCATCGACTTTGAGAACCTCCGCGACGCGCTGAAAGAGCCCTTCACCGCCTTTATGACCCAGCTGCGCGCCGCACTTCCCGCGGGCAAGACCCTCTTCGTCTGTGTCCAGCCCCTGGACTGGTTTGAGGGGTATGATTACCGCACACTGGGGAACCTTTGCGACAAGGTGATCCTCATGGCCCACGACTACCACGACCGCAGCCTCCCCGCCGGCTGGGTGGGCACAGGCCAGATTACCAATCCGCCCGCGCCTCTTAATAAGGTATACGACGCTCTGGCCGCCATTACCGACCCAAATACCGGCGTGGCCGACCGCTCCAAGATCGCCCTGGCCATCTCCTTCACCAGCGTGGGGCTGAAGCTGGACAAGGACGGCAAGCTGGCCGAGACCACCATCTACTCCCCCGCCCCCGACACCATCGTGGGGCGCCTGCGCCAGTCGGACACCGTCCGGGGCTGGGACGACACCGCCGCCACCCCCTACGCGGACTACACCGCCGAGGGCGACCGCTACCGCCTCTGGTATGAGGACGCGAGGAGCGTCAGCGCCAAGATGCAGCTGGCCCGGATGTTCGGCGTGGGCGGCGTATCCCTCTGGCGGCTGGGGACCATCCCCAACTACGGCGACGCGGGGCTGGATTACGACGTGTGGAGCGCCGTGCTGGCCGCGGAGTAATATTGTTTCCCGGGCCCCTCTCCTCAGGGAGGCCCCGACAGTAAGTTTGTGGAGTTGATTTTTGTGCAGGAGGCACTTAAGCACAAGCGCCTTGCCCAGGAGCTTCTGCTGATGACCCTGGGCACCGCCCTGGTCTCCGTGGGCGTCTATTTCTTTAAGTTTCCCAACCATTTCTCCATGGGCGGCGTATCCGGCCTCTCGGTGCTGCTGGGCGAGGTGGTCCGTATCCCCTGGCTCTCTCCGTCCACCTTCAACACCATTATCAACACCCTCTTCCTGGTGCTGGGCTTCATCTTTCTCAACAAGGGCTTCGGCTTCAAAACGGTGTACTGCTCCCTGCTCTACGCGGGACTGATCCAGGTGTTTGAGGTCCTGATTCCCTTGGCCCGGCCCCTCACCAGCAACAAAATGCTGGAGGCCTTCTTTGCCATCATCCTGCCCGCCCTGGGCTCGGGCATCCTCTTCAATATCAACGCCTCCACCGGCGGCACCGACATCGCCGCCATGATACTGCAGAAGTTTTCCGGCCTGGACGTGGGCCGGGCGCTGCTCATCTCCGACGTGCTCATCGCCGGGGCCGCACTCTTTATCTTCGACATTGAGACCGGCCTCTTCTCCCTGCTGGGCCTGGTGCTCAAGTCGGTGCTGGTGGACAGCGTCATCGAGTCCCTCAACCGGCGCAAGAGCTTTAATATCATCACCTCCCGTCCCCAAATTGTCTGCGACTATATCACCAAGCAGCTCAACCGGGGCGCCACCGTCTGGGAGGGCCAGGGGGCCTATACCCACCAGACTCACTGGGTGGTGCTCACCGTCCTCACCCGGGGCCAGGCCGTTGTCCTGCGCCGCTACCTCAAGGAGGAGGACCCCACCGCGTTCATGCTGGTGTCCAATACCAGCGAAATCTTCGGCAAGGGATTTCTTCGGGCTTAGGGACAGATTCCGCCCTCCGCCCCGCCGCTGCTGACCGATTCGTCATAACACATCTCTTAAGCGCCCTGTGAACCACACAGGGCGCTTTTTATATCATTTGCCGCCCCCAGATAATAGACAATTCCACCCATCTTTGTTTCTTGCAACCACCCATAAATGCTCTATAATAAGGATAGCGCACAAACAATACGCGGGAGGCGGGACGCTCATGGCCTATATCTCACTGGAGCACGTGGTCAAGCGGTACAAAATGGGCGAGGTCGTAATTACGGCGGTGAGCGACATCTCCTTTGAAATAGAAAAGGGCGAATTCGCCATCATTGTGGGCCCCTCGGGCGCGGGCAAGACCACGGTTTTAAATATTCTGGGCGGCATGGACGAGAGCGACGAGGGCGCCATCCTGGTGGACGGCGCCCAGGTGGACCGCTACTCCTCCAAGCAGCTCACCACCTACCGCCGGTACGACATCGGCTTTGTCTTCCAGTTCTATAATCTGGTGCAAAATCTGACGGCCCTGGAGAATGTGGAGCTGGCGGCGCAGATCTGCCGCGAGCCGCTGGACGCCGCCGACGTGCTGCGCCACGTGGGCCTGGGCGAGCGGATGAACAACTTTCCCGGCCAGCTCTCCGGCGGCGAGCAGCAGCGGGTGGCCATCGCCCGGGCGCTGGCCAAGAACCCCAAGCTCCTCCTCTGCGACGAGCCCACCGGCGCGCTGGACTATGTGACCGGCAAGCAGATTTTAAAGCTGCTCCAGGACACCTGCCGTCTCCAGGGCATGACGGTGGTGGTCATCACCCACAACACCGCCCTCACCCCCATGGCCGACCGGGTCATCCACATCAAAAACGGTACCGTGGCGGATATCGAGCGCAACTCAAACCCCACCCCCGTGGAGGAGATCGAGTGGTAGTGCAAAAGGGTCCGTGAGGCGCGGGAAGGCGGTCCGGCTTGTACGGCAGCCGGCCGCTTTTTCTTCTGATCAGAGCGTCGTTTCGTCTAACTGCGCTGCTCGCCGAGGGGCGTTTCTTATTTTCTATTTTTCTTGAAGGGGGTGCCGGCTTGCAGCAAAAACCCAACCGTCTCCTGACCGACGCTTTCCGGGAGATCCGAAAGACCGCCAGCCGGTTTCTCTCCCTGTTTCTGCTGTCTGCGCTGGCGGTGGCCTTTCTGGCCGGCCTGCGGACCACCGCGCCCGACATGGAGCGCACCGCCGACGGCTATTACGACGCACACAACCTGATGGACCTGCATATCCTGTCCACCCTGGGCCTTACCGACGAGGATATCGCCGTGCTGGCCGTCCAGGAGGGCGTCTCCGCCGCCGAGGGGGCCTACACCGCCGACGCGCTGGTCCATCTGGACCAGAACGACCTCATTGTTAAGCTCCACTCCCTCTCCCCCCTGGGCATCAATGCCCCGGAGCTGCTCACCGGCCGCCTGCCGGAGGGGGACGACGAGTGCTTGGTGGAGGCCGCGCTGCTGGAAAAAGCGGGCTTGTCCCTGGGGGATGAGATCTCCTTTGACACCGGTGACGGCACCTACGAGGACGCACTCGGATATGAGGACTACACCGTGGTGGGCACGGTAAACTCCCCCCTATACGTCTCGGTGGAGCGGGGCAGCTCCTCCCTGGGCACCGGACGGGTGTCCGCCTTTGCCCTCATCCCCCCAGGGGGCTTTTCCATGGATTACTATACCGACGCCTACCTTCTCGCCGACGGCGCAGCGGCCCTGTGGTGCTATGACGACGCTTATCAAGACCTCATCGACAGCCTCTCCGACGCTCTGGAGCCCCTCTCCGACCAGCGGGCCGGTCTGCGCTACGACGAGGTCATCGGCGAGGCCAACGAGAAGCTTGACGAAGCCCAGCAGGAGTTTGACGACGCGGAGGCCGAGACCAATCAGGAGCTGGCCGACGCCCAGCAGGAGCTGGTGGACGCCCGCAAAAAGCTGGACGACGGCTGGGCCGAGTACGAGGACGGCAAGGTCACCCTGGTGCGGGAGACGGCTGACGCCCGGCAGCAGATTGCGGATGCCGAGCAGAAGCTGCCGGACGCCCTCAGGGAGCTGGAGGACGGCGAGGCCGACTACCAGGACGGCGCAGCCGAGCTCTCAGACGGCAAGGCCCAGTACTGGGACGGCCTCAAGGACTGGCAGGACGGCAGGAGGGAATACGAAGACGGCTACCGGAAGCTCCTGGACGGCGAGACCGAGTACGGCGAGAACGTGGATAAACTCCAGAGCGCCCAGCAGGAGTACGACGACGGCTGGGCCGACTACCTGGACGGCCTGGACCAGCTTCAGGACGGCGCGGCGGCGCTGGACGACGCCCGCCGGCAGCTGGAGAGCGCCGCCGCAGAGCTGGACGCCGGTTCCGCGGCGCTGGCCGAGGGCCAGGCCCAGCTGGAGGAGGGCAAGCGGCAGCTTGAAATGGCCCAGGCCGCCTATGACACGGCCCTCTCCGCCTTGACCGGGCTGCTGCAGGCAATCGACCCCAGCCTGGATGAGAACAGCACCGACCAGGAGATTGCCGACGCCCTCACCGCCTATCTGGACGAAAACCTGACCAAGGAGAACGCAGACGAGTATGTGGGCGAGCTCCAGGCCTGGGTGGACGGCCTGGCCGGGCAGGGTGTGGAGCTGCCCGACGAGCTTCTGGAGTACGTGGACGGCCTCACCGGCGCGGATTTGCTGGCGGCCAAAGAACAGGTGGTCGCCAATATGCTGGATGCCGTCGCCGCAGCCCGCGCCGCCCAGACTGCCGCAGCCGGGCAGCTGGACGCCCTGGCCCGGCAGGTGGCCGACGGCGAGGCGCAGCTTGCAGCCGGGTCCGCAGCCCTCTCCGCGGGCTATGCCCAATACCGGGAGGGCAAGCGGCAGTACGAGGAGGGCATGTCGGAGCTTGAGGATTCGGTGGCCCAGCTCCAGGACGCCAGGCAGCAGCTGGACGACGCCCAGGCTCAGCTGGACGACGGCTGGCGCCAGCTCAAGGACGGCCGCCGTGAGCTGGACGACGGCTGGGCGGACCTGGAGGACGCCAAGGCCCAGCTGGATGACGGCTGGGCCGAGCTGGAGGACGCCCGGCAGGAGATCCTAAGCGGCGAGGCCGAGCTGCAGGACGCGCGACAGAAGCTGGACGACGGCTGGACCGAATACAACGACGGTGTGGCGGAATTGGCCGACGCCAAGGAGCGGCTCCCCCGGGAGACCGACAAGGCCCAGAGGGAGCTCTCCGATGCCTACGCCGAGCTCACCGACGGCGAGGCAGAGTACGCCGACGGCCTTCAGGAGTATGAGGACGGCAGGGCCGAGGCAGACGAGAAGCTCTCCGACGCCCGCAGGAAGCTCAACGACGCCCGCCGGGAGATCGCAGACATCGAGAACTGCCAGTGGTACGTGCTGGGCCGGAACACCAACGTGGGCTATGTATCCTACCAGCAGGACGCGGAGCGCATGGGGAACCTGGCCAACGTCTTCCCCCTTATCTTTTTCCTGGTTGCGGCCCTGGTGTGCCTGACCACCATGCAGCGCATGGTGGAGGAGCAGCGCATTGAAATCGGCGGGAAGAAGGCCATGGGGTACGGCAAATGGGCCATCTCCCTCAAATACGTGGGGTACGGCTTTCTGGCCTCCGCCCTGGGCGGCATTGTGGGCCTGGCGGCGGGCTGCCTCCTCATCCCATGGATTATCTTCAACGCCTGGAAGATCCTCTACACCGTGGGCGAGCTGAGCATCCCCGTCTACCCCGGCATCTCCCTCTTCTCGGTGGGGGCGGCGGTCTTCTGCGTCACCGGCACCGCCTTTGCCGCCTGCTTCGCAACCCTGGCTGCGGTCCCGGCGGAGCTGATGCGGCCCCGGGCGCCCAAGCCGGGAAAGCGGGTCTTTCTGGAGTACTTAAAGCCCCTTTGGAAGCACATGTCCTTCACCTGGAAGGTGACCGCCCGCAACCTCTTCCGCTACCAGCGCCGGTTTTGGATGACGGTCATCGGCATCGGCGGCTGCACCGCCCTGCTCATCACGGGCTTCGGCCTGCGCAATTCCATTTACGACATTCTGGATAAGCAGTATGATGAGATTTCCACCTACTCCAGCCAGGTGGGCCTGGTGGACGACGTCACGAACGACGAGATGACCGAGATCGCCCGTGTCCTGGACGGGAGCGCCCACGTGGACGAGTGGATGCCCGGCTTCAGTGAGTCCCTCTCGGTGGAGGGTCCCAAGCGCTCCATGGACGCCTATCTATTTGCCGTGGAGGACGAGGCGCGCTTCGGCGATTTCATCCACCTCCGCGGCCGGCTGGACGGGCAGGCCGTGGAGCTGCCCCGGGAGGGCGCAGTCCTCACCGAGAAGCTGGCTGATATGCTGGGCGTCGAACCCGGCGACACCATCACCCTGGACGGCGACAAGCGGGTGGAGGTCCCGGTCACCGCCCTGACGGAGAACTACGTCTTCCACTACGTATACCTCTCCTCGGAGTACTACGAACAGCTCTTCGGCGAACCGCCCGCCACCAATCTCATCATGGCCCGGTATACCGAGGACACCAAGGAGATCTCCGACGAGGTGTCCGCCTCCCTCATCCCCCTCTCCGGAATCACCTCCGTCAGCCGTATCCGGGACAGCCGGGAGACCTTCTCCAAGAGTATGGAGAGCGTGGACTACGCGGTCATCCTCATCACCGTCTGCGCCGGGGCGCTGGCCTTTGTGGTGCTCTTCAACCTGACCAACATCAACATCACCGAGCGCCTGCGGGAGCTGGCCACGCTGAAAGTCCTGGGCTTCTACAACAAGGAGCTGAGCGCCTACGTATACCGGGAAAACATTTTTCTCACCGCCTTTGGTGTGCTGATGGGACTGGCGATGGGCAAATTCCTCCACCAGTGGCTGGTGCTCACGGTGGAGATTGATATGGTGATGTTCGGCCGCTCCATCCGTCCCTCCAGCTATCTCTACTCCATCGGCCTCACCATCCTCTTTTCCCTGCTGGTCAATCTGGTGGCCGGCAGGCGTCTCAGGCAAATCGATATGGTGGAATCCCTCAAGACGGTGGACTGATTCGGATGCTATCCCCCCGGCGGAATGATTGCCGCCCGGGGGGATGGTTTTCTCTATCCGCCCCGGGCCGTCCTGTCCGCCCTCCTCTTGGTCTTTTCCCAGCAAAATGTAAAATATTTCCCATTCGACTATTTTCCCATTATTTAGCATTAATCTATGGTAAAATATGGTTGTCCACAGAGGTTATCCGTGACGAGGAGGGTGCTATTATGCCGCTTATCCGCAAAAAGGGTCTCTTTGAGAGCAACCGGGTTCTCTATCTCTCTCCGGCAGCCATTGTGCCCAACCCCTCCCAGCCCCGCAGGCGCTTTGCCCAGGACGGACTGGAGGAGCTGGCCGCCAGTATTAAGGAGCATGGCGTACTCCAGCCCCTGTCGGTGCGGCGGACCGACGCGGGCTATGAGCTCATCTCCGGCGAGCGCCGCCTCCGGGCCTCAAAGCTGGCGGGACTCAGCGAGGTCCCCTGTATTTTGGTCAACGTGGACAGCGAGGGCTCTTCTCTGCTGGCGCTGGTGGAAAATCTCCAGCGCCGGGATTTGGACTTTGTGGAGGAGGCCGCGGCCCTGGCCCGGCTGATCCGTACATTTGGTCTCTCTCAGGAGGAGGCGGCCAAACGCATCGGAAAGTCCCAGTCCGCGGTGGCAAACAAGCTGCGTCTGCTCCGCCTCTCCCCGGATGTGCTCACCCTCCTGAGGGACTCGGGCTGCACCGAACGCCACGCCCGTGCGCTCCTGCGCCTGGAGGACGAGGAGGTCCAGCTCTCAGCGGCCCGCTATTTGGTGGAAAACCAGCTTACCGTGGCCAGGACGGAGGAGTATGTGGAGACCCTGCTCTCCCCCGCCGAACCTGCGCCGAAAAAATTAAAGAAACCCATGTTTGTCATTAAGGATGTGCGTCTCTTTCTCAATACCGTCACCAGAGGTCTCTCCATGATGAAGACCGCCGGTGTGGACGCCAACTGCGAGCGGCAGGAGACCGATGACTCAATTCTGCTGACAATCCGTATTCCCAAGCAGACGGCATAGGCTTTTTTAAAGCGGCCCGATGTTTCACGTGAAACATCGGGCCGCCTTTTTTATATTACAAGATGAGTCTTAGATACATACAATTTCAAAAGCATTGTTTCACGTGAAACATAACTGCTTCCCTTATTCGCTCTTTTGTCGTTTTGTTTTCCGGAAAGCAGTTGAAAAGCCGCGGGCATCCGTCTATAATAAAGAACATCCGTGCAAACTATAGAAACAGGTAAGGCAGGTGCCCCTATGTCAAAAACCGTTTCAATTGTCAATCAGAAAGGCGGCGTGGGCAAGACCACCACGTGCGTCAATCTGGCCGCCGCTCTGAGAGAGCAGGGCGCCCGGGTCCTGGTTTGCGACTTTGACCCCCAGGCCAACGCCACCTCCGGTCTCGGTGTGGATAAGACCACCGCCTCACCAAATATCTACGACGTGCTGATCAACGGCGCGGATATCCATAAGGCGGTGGTTTCCACATCCTACAGCGACGTCCTCCCGGCCAACAAGGCCCTGGCGGGCGCAACGGTCGAGATGATCGGCATCGACCACCGGGAGCATCTTCTCAAACAGGCCCTCTCTCAATTAAAGGATGACTACGACTACATTCTGGTGGACTGCCCCCCCTCCCTGGAACTGCTGACACTGAACGCCCTCTGCGCCTCCGACACGGTGCTGGTGCCCGTCCAGTGCGAGTATTATGCCCTGGAGGGTCTCTCGGACCTGCTCACCACCATCCGTATTGTCAAGCGCTCCCTCAACCCCTCCATTGCACTGGAGGGAGTGGTCCTCACCATGTTTGACACCCGCACGAATCTCGCCATGCAGGTGGCGGAGGAGGTTAAACGCCACTTTCCAGGCCAGGTCTTCGCCACGGTCATTCCCCGGAACGTCCGCCTGGCCGAGGCTCCCAGCTATGGCAAGCCCGTCACCGCCTACGACAGCCTTTCCAGAGGCTCTGAGGCCTATCTGGAGTTGGCGGCTGAGCTTATTGAGAAAAACAAGGATTAAGGGGCCAGTCGGCGGCAAGCAGACGGTATTTTGCCGGATTTTTTGCTCCTTATCGACCATTACCGAAACCGAAAGGGTGATATACTTTGGCAGCTAATAAAGACCGGGGCCTTGGCAAGGGTCTTGGCGCTCTGTTGGGCGACGCCGCGCTCCAGACCCAGGAGGGCGGATCGGTGCTCCTTCCCATCTCGCAGGTGGAGCCCGGTCTCAAACAGCCCCGCAAGCGTTTTGACGAGAGTGCCCTGAATGATCTGGCCGACTCCATCCGTACCCACGGCCTCATCCAACCCCTCACTGTCCGCCGCCTTGCCTCCGGATACTATCAGATTATTGCCGGTGAACGCCGCTGGCGTGCCTCAAAGCTGGCCGGCCTCTCAGAGATCCCGGCTGTGGTCGTCGAGGCGGATGACCGCAAGGTCATGGAGCTGGGCCTCATCGAAAATCTTCAGCGTGAAGACCTGAATCCCGTGGAGGAGGCCAACGGCTTTAAAGTGCTTATGGAAGAATACGGTCTCACCCAGGAGGAGGTCGCCCAGCGGGTGGGCAAATCCCGCTCAGCGGTGGCCAATGCCCTCCGTCTGCTGGCACTGCCCGATGCGGTCCACCTCCTGCTGGAGGAGGGCAGGCTCTCTGCGGGTCATGCCCGGGCCATCCTTTCAGTCAGCCGCAAGGACCAGCAGAAGAGGCTGGCGCAGATCGTGATTGACGAGGACCTGTCCGTCCGTCAGACAGAGGCCGCCGCCAAGCGGCTGAATCATCTGGCGGAAGAAGCAGATACCCTCGGCGGCCCTTCCCCCAAGCCCGAGGACCCCAATAAAATCTATCGGGAGGCCGCGGCAAAGGACCTCACATCACGGTTTGGCCGCAAGGTCTCCATTGTCCACGGAGCCAAAAAGGGCAAGGTGGAGCTCGAGTACTATGACGATGAAGATCTGACCGCGCTTTTGGAGCTTTTGGAGCAAGCCCCCGCTGCCGGGAAGGGAGGCACCGCCCGTTGAGTCAGGAACAGGAAAAGCGGGAGCACTCCCACCTCCAGCACGAGGCGGAACACGCCAAGCCCCACAAAAAAGTATCCGTTATGGGATATCTGGCCATCCTGTTTGCCGCCGCCTTTCTTCTTCTGCTGCTGAGCTACTTTATGCAGCAGCGCAGCAGCGAGCAGACAATCAGCGGCCTCAAGGACTCGGTCTCCGCCATGCAGTCAGTGGAAAACCTGATTGCGGACAATGATGAGCTGCATCAAAAAGTCGATGAGCTGGAAACCCAGATAGAGGCGTTGGAGACGGCCAAAATGGAGTTGGAACGGACACAGCGCGCCCAGGAGTCAGCTGTGAGTGAACTGAAGAACCAGGTTGCTTCCATGGACTGGCTCTGGCGCATACAGCGGGCCTACTCCCGGGGTTCCAAGGCCGACTGTCGGGCGCTGGTAGACCAGTTTGAGGCCAGCGGCCTTCCCCAGTACCTCTCCGACACCACCCTTGCCCAGGTGGAGGGCCCCTCCCCCGCCGACCAGTACAACGCTCTGCTGGACGCCCTGGACTATCGCCCGGAGCCATAAAAGGACTGTGCCCGGTGAGTGTTTCACGTGAAACATTATCGGGGTAACGTCCCGCATGGCTTTGCAGGGACCTAACTATTCAAGTATTTTAGCGCGGTCATTTGCGCCGCCCGCATCTCGGCCGTTTATCCTTATTCTTATTTAACTGAGGTGTCATAACAATGCTCGATATTCGTCTAATCCGTGAAAACCCCGACATGGTAAAGGAAAATATAAAAAAGAAGTTTCAGGACGAAAAACTCCCCCTGGTGGACCGAATTCTGGACCTGGACAGGGAGAACCGGGATACCATTCAGGAGGCCCAGAATCTGCGCACCGCCCGCAACGCCCTCTCCAAGCAGATTGGAGTACTAATGGGCCAGTCCAAGAAGGACCCCTCCAAGCTCCAGGAGGCCGAGACCGTCAAGGCCCAAGTGGTGGCCAACGCCGAGCGCCTGGCCGCCCTGGAAAAGCGCGAGGACGAGCTGGCCGAGGAAATTCGCAAGATTATGCTGGTGATCCCCAACATAATTGATCCCTCTGTCCCCATTGGCCCCGACGATGAGCACAATGTGGAGGTCGAGCGCTTTGGTGAGCCCCTGGTGCCCAACTTTGAAATTCCCTACCACACCCAGATCATGGAGCGCTTTGACGGTGTGGACATGGACGCAGCAGGCAGGGTCTCCGGCGCGGGCTTCTACTACCTCCTGGGCGATATCGCCCGTCTCCATGAGGCTGTACTGGCCTACGGCCGGGACTTCATGATCGACAAGGGCTTCACTTACTGCATCCCCCCCTTCATGATCCACGGCAACGTGGTGGAGGGCGTAATGAGCCAGACCGACATGGACGCCATGATGTATAAGGTGGAGGGCGAGGATCTCTACCTCATCGGCACCAGCGAGCACTCTATGATCGGCCGCTATATCGACCAGATGCTGCCCGAGTCCAAACTGCCCCAGACCCTCACCTCCTACTCCCCCTGCTTCCGCAAGGAGAAGGGCTCCCACGGCATTGAGGAACGAGGCGTCTACCGCATTCACCAGTTCGAGAAGCAGGAGATGATCGTCGTCTGCAAGCCGGAGGACAGCATGGACTGGTACGAGAAGATGTGGCGCTACTCTGTGGAGCTCTTCCGCAGCTTTGACATTCCAGTCCGCCAGCTGGAGTGCTGCTCCGGCGATCTGGCCGATTTGAAGGTTAAATCCTGCGATATTGAGGCCTGGAGCCCCCGCCAGAAGAAGTATTTTGAGGTATGCTCCTGCTCCAACCTGGGTGATGCCCAGGCGAGAAGGCTGAAAATCCGCGTAAAGGGCGAGGACGGCAAGACCTACCTGCCCCACACCCTCAACAATACCTGTGTGGCCCCTCCCCGCATGCTCATTGCCCTGCTGGAGAACAATCTCCAGTCCGACGGCAGCGTAAAGATTCCCAAGGTGCTCCAGCCCTATATGGGCGGCAAAGAAGTACTGCTGCCCAAGCAGTAATGGTGCGGAGACAGGGCCAACAGGCCCGCCATTCACGCGAACGACAGGGGAAATTGCTGTAAAGTAAGATTGCTTGTCGGTTATTGTCGTTTTTCCTTGCCGTCGGCGGCAGCCGACTGCCGCCGGCAAGGCAGGGTCGATAAGCCGCCGGGCGGGGTGCTCCCCCGGTCCCAGGTCCACAGATAACCATCAAATAAAGATAGAGAGGCTGGTCAAGCATGAGTGCCAAAGAGAAAACCAAGGGCTTCGCGGCTGAATTCAAGCAGTTTATCGCCCGAGGCAATGTGATGGACATGGCGGTGGGCGTCATTGTAGGCGGCGCGTTCAAGGCCATCGCCGACTCTCTCACCGCGGACATCATTATGCCTATCGTGGGCATTTTTGTCAGCCAGAATTCCTTTGCCGACCTACAGATAACCGTCGGCAGCGCCGTCGTCACATACGGCAATTTTATTCAGGCCGTTCTCAACTTCCTCATCATGGCCCTGGTGGTGTTCTGTCTCGTCAAGGCCATCAACTCCTTCCACCGCAAGAAGGAGGCCGCCCCCCCGGCGCCCCCAGCCCCGCCGGAGCCCTCCAGTGAGGAAAAGCTCCTCACGGAGATCCGGGACTTGCTGAAGGCGGGTACCGGGCAGTCCTGACGGGTTTTGCCGCGCTCATGCCACGGCGCAATTGGGGCGGGAAAGCGTGCCGGCCCCTGCGAGTCCCGGCAGAGTACGGCGCATTTCAGCCTATTGTTAAGGAGTAACTCTATGCCGGATAACGAAAAAAATACCAACCTCCCCGAGGACGGCTCCCCCAAGGAGCCCATTTCCTACGCCTCCCCCATGAAGCGGATTTGGGCCTGGGTGGGCGTGGCATACATGGTGATTATTGTCTTCTTAATGACCTATATGTACGCCAAGGGGGTTTATCTAAACAACATCGCCTCCCTGATGGTCATACCCGCCCTGGGCGGCGTGGCCGCCTCCTCCGTCTGCGTGTGGCGCACCGGCGGCAGACACGACGCCGCCCACGCCGCGGGCCTGGCCGCCATTCTGCTAGCCTGCGCGGCCCTCATCATTCTGGGATTGGTGAACGGTATTCCCGCCCTGATAAGCAATTTTGGAGGGTAGGCCATGGTGGAACGCATCCGCGCGGGGCTTGAGGCCCTGGGCATCCCCTCCCCCGGGGCGGCGGCCACGCTGTCCCGGTATGGAGAGCTGCTCATTGAGAAAAACAAGGTTATGAACCTGACCGCGATTACCGAGCCGGACCAGGTGGCCGACCTACATTTCCTGGACTGCGCTGCACTGCTGACCATAGGCGGTGAGCGGGCGGTTTCCTTCCGGGACAAGTCGCTCATCGACGTGGGAACCGGCGCGGGCTTTCCGGGACTGCCTCTGCGCATTCTGGAGCCCTCCCTCTCCCTCACTCTGCTGGACAGCCTCGGCAAGCGGGTCACCTGGCTGGAGGAGGTGTGCTCCGGGCTGGGGCTGGAGGACGTGCGCTGCATCCACGCCCGGGCCGAGGAGCAGGCCCTTCTGAAGGGCTGGCGGGACGCCTTTGACATCGCCACCTCCCGGGCTGTGGCCGATCTGCGGCTGCTGTGCGAGCTGTGCCTGCCCTATGTAAAGGTGGGCGGGGTTTTCCTGGCCATGAAGTCCACAGACTGCGACCAGGAGCTCTCTGCCGCCGGGCGGGGGATCCAGCTGCTGGGCGGCAGGGTGCAAGCCGCCTGGGACTACACCATCCCCGGAACCGACGTAACCCACCGCGTGGTGGTCATTGAAAAGACCTCCCCCACCCCCAGGGGCTACCCCCGGCGCTGGGCCAAAATTCAAAAGGCCCCGCTGTAACCGGAAACCCCGCCGGAAACCGCAGTCCGATTGCTCTGCGTCACGGCGCAGCCGCAAATGGCTCAGAAATTTTAAACATTTTGCACAAAGACTATTGGAAAATTTCTATCTTTATGATATACTATACCACATGAAACTGGAGGGACGCTATGGGCACCGCAATCGTGGTCACGTCGGGCAAGGGGGGCACCGGAAAAACCTCTCTCACCGGCGGCGTCTCGTCCTGTCTGGCGGCCCTGGGGAACCGGGTCCTCTGCATCGACATGGACATCGGCCTGCGCAATCTGGATATCTCTCTGGGCATGACCGACCGCGCCCTGATGGACTTTACCGACGTGCTGGAGGGCCGCTGTGCATTGAAGCGGGCCGCCGTTCAACATCCCGTCATTGAAAATCTCTTTCTCCTCACCGCCCCTCTCACCCTGGCCGACGGCTCCATCCCTGAGGGGCGGATGCGCGCCTTTCTCGCTCAGGCCAAGACAGAGTACGATTACATCCTTATGGACTCCCCCGCGGGGCTGGGAGAGGGCTTTCGCCTGGCAGTCTGCGGGGCGGACCGGGGCGTAGTGGTCTCCACCACCGACACCTCCGCCCTGCGGGATGCGCAGCGGGTGGTGGCGCAGCTCTCCAAGCGCCTGCCCTACATCCATCTGGTGATGAACCGGGTGCAGCCTAAGCTCCTGCGGCGGCTCCACACCACAATCGACGACGCGATGGACGCCGCGGGCCTGCCCCTCCTGGGCGTGGTGCCCGAGGACGAGCAGGTGATGCTCTCCGCCAATTGCGGCCAGCCCATTATCCTGGCCAGCCGTAAGGGCGCGGCGGTGGCATATCTGAATATCGCCCGCAGGCTGATGGGGCAGAAAATCCCCCTCATGCATATCCGCTGAGTCCGCCGCTCCATTCCCAAGCGTTTTGGCCCCGGACAAAACCTTGATGCCGGGCCGATTCATTCGGCCCTGGCAGTAAATAAACGGGGTCCCCGCACGGCCTTGGCCGGGTGGGGTACGCGGCGGCGGCATATCTGAATATCGCCCGCAGGCTGATGGGGCAGAAAATCCCCCTCATGCATATCCGCTGAGTCCGCCGCGCCATTCCCAAGCGTTTTGGCCCCGGACAAAACCTTGATGCCGGGCCGATTCATTCGGCCCTGGCAGTAAATAAACGGGGTCCCCGCACGGCCTTGGCCGGGCGGGGTACGCGGCGGTGGCATATCTGAATATCGCCCGCAGGCTGATGGGGCAGAAAATTCCCCTCATGCATATCCGCTGAGTCCGCCGCGCCATTCCCAAGCGTTTTGGCCCCGGATGCTCCGGGCGGATTCCGTGACGAAAAGGAGGCCGGTCATGCCCTGCTGTACCAAATGCGGCGCTGAATTGAAGGCGTCCGGCCGCTTCTGTCCCAAGTGCGGCGCACCGGTGTCGGCATTAGCCGGTGCTGCCCCGGTTCACCCAACCGGCCGGTCCGGCGCGAAAATAGCGTGTCTTGGCGCCTCCCCCCTGCTGCGCACGGCGCTTTTGTCCGCGCTGGTACTGGCGCTGGCCTTCGGCTTGTTCCGCCTGGCGGCGGCGCCCAGGCAGAATACCCCGGAGGGCACCCTGACCCTCCTCCTGGATGCCTTGGCAGCCGGGGATACGGATGGAAGCCTGCGCTGCCTGGATCTGTCCGTGCAGGCCCAGGCTAACGCCCGGTCCACGCTCAGCGCCAACGGCTCCGCCGTACTTCTCAACCTCTTTAACGCTTACGCGGAGCAGGGCGGCTCCCTTTTCCGGCTGGAGAAAGGGATCTCCTCGGTCCGTGTGCTGGCCAGCCGCTTCCAGTATACCGACTACAACGGCAACGCCTGCGCGCTGGACGCGCTTGTGCGCGTCACCACCCCCGTCGGGGAATTCGACCTGGCTTTGAGCGGGGTTCCATCTGTCAAGCGGAACGGGACCTGGCTGATCGTCACATAACCGCACATCCCCCGCGCCACATTGAGAAAGGAATGAAATTCCAATGAACATCGCCCTTATGTCCCATGACCGCAAAAAGGAACTTATGGTGCAGTTCTGCATCGCCTATTGCGGCATTCTCTCCAAGCACACCGTCTGCGCCACCAACACCACCGGCAAGCTGGTGGCTGAGGCCACGGGCCTTCCCGTGTACCTCTTCCTCTCCCATGAGCACGGCGGCAGCCAGCAGATTGGCGCCCGGATCGCCTATAACGAGATTGATATGGTTCTCTTCTTCTCCGATCCCCAGTCCAGCGAGCTGGACGCGGACCTGAGCTATATCACGCGCCTGTGCGACCAATACAATATCCCCTACGCCACCAACGTGGGCACCGCCGAGATGCTGATCCACGGCCTGGAGCGGGGCGATTTGGACTGGCGTGAAATTTTAAATCCCAAGACCAAGCCCTTTACAGTCTGATAATCTGCCGACCGTGCGCCCGCTCCAGGACGGCGCAGCTGCGCCGTCAAGCGTTTTGTCCCACAGGACAAAACCTTGAAACAGGCGGAATTTACTTTCGCCTGTTTGAGCTCAATACGGGTCCCCGTGCGGCCTTGGCCGGATGGGGTGCGGGGCGATTTGGACTGGCGTGAAATTTTAAATCCCAAGACCAAGCCCTTTACGGTCTGATAATCTGCCGACCGTGCGCCCCGCTCCAGGACGGCGCAGCTGCGCCGTCAAGCGTTTTGGCCCACAGGACAAAACCTTGAAACAGGCGGAATTTACTTTCGCCTGTTTGAGCTCAATACGGGTCCCCGTGCGGCCTTGGCCGGATGGGGTGCGGGGCGATTTGGACTGGCGTAACGTCTGGGGTCCCAAGCAAAGTTTTCTACGGTATCGACAGGTAAAAATTCGCAGGTCCGGGCATTCTTATGTCCAATTTTGCCCGCCCACGGTTGACTTTTCCCTTGTTTTGGGATAATATCTATCCCATAGCACCGCGAAGACGGAGCACAAGTACCGGGTCCGCCACCGGACAGAGAAAGACGCCGCTGGCTGAAAGCGTCTCACGGACAGGCCCCCGGGAAGACGGCTCTAAGCGTCCGCGAATCCTATTCGCGCAATACGGATTGGATTTGGCGGCCGCGTCAGCGGGGATGGAGACATCCACGGCGCGCTCCCCGTAACAGGAGCTTGGAGGGCGCGGCGCCGGACTGCCGTGCCGAACATGGGTGGTACCACGGGAGCAGGCGCTTTCGTCCCATACAAGGGGCGAGAGCGCTTTTTTTGTCCCGGTGCGGCCCACCCGCCCCGGAGGGGCTTTTGGTCGTTGTGCACCTGCCGCGGGGCGTCTCCTCAGACGATATCGCACACCCTCCCCTCCACCGAAACAGGTCTGACTTTCACCGAGTCCATTCAATATCACGTCAAGGAGTGTTTTTATGGCAATTCAAAAGCCCCGCACCCTCTCCGGCTTCATGGAGCTTCTGCCCGGAGACCAGGTGCTCTTCGACCGCATGGTGGCCCTCCTCCGGGAGAGCTACTCCCTCTACGGCTTCACCCCCCTGGACACCCCCGCCATTGAGTCCAGCGAGGTGCTCCTGGCCAAGGGCGGCGGCGAGACCGAGAAGCAGATCTACCGCTTTACCAAGGGGGATAGCGATCTCTCCCTCCGCTTTGACCTGACCGTCCCTCTGGCCAAGTATGTGGCCCTGCACTACAACGAGCTGACCTTTCCCTTCCGGCGGTTCCAGATCGGCAAGGTCTACCGGGGCGAGCGCGCCCAGCGGGGCCGCTTCCGGGAGTTCTACCAGGCGGACATCGACGTGATCGGCGACGGCGCGCTCGATATTTCCAACGAGGCGGAAATTCCCTCCATCATTTACCGGGCCTTTACCTCCCTGGGGCTTGAGCGCTTTAAAATCCGGGTAAACAACCGGAAAGTCCTCAACGGCCTCTTTGACATCCTGGGCCTGGGCGAGCGTGCCGGGGACGTCATGCGCACCATCGACAAGCTGGAGAAGATCGGCCGGGAGAAGGTTCTCGCCATTCTCACCGACGATTTCGGCGTGAGCGCAGCCGCAGCCGCCGGCCTTCTGGACCTGCTGGAGTCCCCCGATCCCCTGACCGCGCTGGAGGCGTACCGTGCCAAGGACGAGACCTTCGACGCGGGGCTGGAGGAGCTGGGGACCGTGGTGAAATACATGTCCGCTTTCGGCGTACCCGCCGACCACTTCATGGTGGATTTGACCATCGCCCGGGGCCTGGACTACTACACCGGCACCGTCTATGAGACCGTCATGCTGGACCATCCCGAAATCGGCTCCATCTGTTCCGGGGGCAGATATGATAACTTAGCGGAATATTACACCGATAAACAACTCCCTGGAGTCGGTATTTCCATCGGTTTGACCCGTCTCTTCTTTGTACTCCAGGATCAGGGCCTGCTGAACGGCGACCTCATCACCGCCCCGGCAGACGTGCTGGTTCTGCCCATGACCGAGGATCTGTCCCACGCCATCTCCCTGTCCACCTCCCTGCGGGGGGCGGGCATCCGGACCCAGGTCTACACCGAGCCGAAGAAATTCAAGGCCAAAATGAATTACGCCAACAAGCTGGGCATCCCCTTCGTCGCCTTCCTGGGCGAGGACGAGGTGCGCGCCGGGAAGGTCACTGTGAAGAATATGCTCACCGGCGAGCAGGAGTCCCTGGACCTGGGGGCCGCTCCGACGGCACTGGCGGCCCGGGCGGCGGCACTGGGCGGCGGCGCGCCCATCCGGGAGCCTGCAAATGGATAAGGCGATGTACGCCGCCATTGAGTCCCATATGCTCTCCTGCATGGGAGACAGCGCCCACGACAAGGAGCACATCTACCGGGTGCTCCACATGGCCCTCGATCTGGCCGGCCACGAGGGGGAGGACGTGGACCGGGACATCCTGACCGCCGCCGCACTGCTCCATGACATCGGCCGGGAGGACCAGTTCCGGGACCCCTCCCTCTGCCACGCGGAGGCGGGAAGCGTCAAGGCCTATGACTTTCTCCTCTCGCTGGGCTGGGATGAGGGGCGGGCCGGGTGGGTGCGCGCGTGCATCCTTACCCACCGATACCGCTCGGACCGTCCGCCGCAGTCCATTGAGGCCAAGCTCCTCTTCGACGCGGACAAGCTGGACGTGACCGGGGCCATCGGCATCGCCCGGACCCTCTACTACGGCGGGGCCGTCGGCAGCGCGCTCTACTCCCTGGATGAGCACGGCCTGGTGCTGGACGGAACTGAGGCTGGGCCCAACACCTTCCTGCAGGAGTACCGGCACAAGCTGGAACACATCGGCGAGAAGTTGTATACCTCCAGGGCCAGGGAGATCGCCGCCGGGCGGAAGCAGGCCGCCCAGAGCTTTTATGAAAACCTATTGGCGGAAATCCGCGGGTGCTGTTAAATCGGCACCCGCCGGGACGCCGCTCCGGCCTGCGCGGTCCGCAGCGGAACTTCCTCCCCGCTCCTCCCGTCTAAACAGGGCGCATTCATGCGACATTTATCCTCTGGAGGAACCACACTATGAGACGCAAACTCGCGGCCATCTGCCTCGCCGCAGCCCTGACCCTGTCCGCCCTGCCCGCCTCTGCGGCCGGTACGGAGCGCTTTCCCTCCGTCAACGAGTACCCCGGCTATGCCGACGTGTCCGCCGGAATCTGGTACGGTGACAACGCAAAAATCTGCTATGAGACGGGGCTCATCATGGGCACCGACCGGGGCTTTGAGCCGGGCAGAGTGATGCAGATCTCCGAGGCGGCGGCCATCGCCGCCCGGATGCACCATATCCTCAGCGGCGGGGACGGCGCCATTCCCAACCTGCCCGGCGCGGCCAACTGGTACGACGGACAGCTCGCCTACCTCCGTTCGCTGGCGTCTGGGGACAGCGTGGTCCTCTCCCTCCTGGCCCAGCCGGAGCAGGAGATCACCCGCCTGGGCTTCCTGCGGCTTCTGGCCGCGGCGCTCCCGGAGGAGGCCCTCTCCCCCATCAATACCATCTCCGCCCTGCCCGACAGTGCCGACAGCCATGTGCTGCGCTTTTATAACGCAGGCATTCTCACCGGCGTCAGCCAGTACGGTTTCTTCCGTGGGAGCGGCACTCTGTCCCGGGCAGAGGCCGCCGCGATGGTCTCCCGGGTGGCCAGGGAGGACCTGCGGCAGGCCTTTTCCCCCACCTTTGACGCAGCCGTCTGGGCCTCCGGCATGACCCCGGACACGGTGCTGTTCCAGGGCGGGGGGAAGACTGTCACCGCGAAAGCCTATCTCAACGAGGTCGTGGCCCTGGCCGGCGGGCTGAAAACCGATTACAACTGGAACGATCTGCGGGAGGATGGCAGAACCCAGATGGCCTATGTGAAAGAGACGGCCCTCTCTAATCTGGGCGTATCGGCTGGAATGGGGACCTTGCATTATCAGAGCTTTGATCTCCAGGTGTTCTACAGCCGCTATCTGGACTTGACTGAGACCGTTATGGCGTAACAGCGCCCGCTATTGCGCTGAGACAATGTGTTTCCCGGCGCGGTTGTTGTTGCGCGTCCATCGCCCGGTGCGGCGCCCGCGGCAGTCTGGAGTGCAGCGGTTATCCCTTTAAAGAGAATGTGGAGGAACTTGACATGAAACAGCGTTTCTTGTCCCTGGCGCTCACGCTGGCCCTCTGTCTGGGCCTGGCCGTCCCCACGCTGGCCGCAGAGGGGGACCTCTTTCCCGCCACCGGCACCATGCCCTCCCTCATCGACCTCTCTCCCGACGGCCCCGCCGCCGGCGAGTGGTACGACTACGAGAGCGTCAAGGTCTGCGTGGAGGCCGGTCTGCTGAAGGGCTCCGGCATGTGCTTCTATCCCGGCAATGACATCACCCTGGCCGAGCTCGCCACCGTGGCCGCCCGTATCTATGAGAAGACCAGCGGCCGGTCCCTCCCGGAGGAGGCCGAGGGCGACCCATGGTACGGCAACGGCGTCCGCGTGATGGAGGAGCTGGGCCTCCCCCTCCCCGCCGACCCTGTGGTCCCCGCCGACCGGGCCGATTTTGTGGCCATGCTGGGCGCCGTGCTGCCGGACGGCATGCTCTCCCCCATCAATTCCATCACCGCCCTGCCGGACACCGGCAGCGCCGACGTGCTGCGCTTTTATAACGCGGGCATTCTCACCGGCACGGACGACTCCGGCACTTTTGAGGGAGATAAGCGCCTCTCCCGGGCAGAGGCCGCAGCCATGATCGCCCGCATCGTCCGGCCCTCCCTCCGCAGACGCTTTACCCCGGCCGCTGCTGCGGACGGCATCCAGTTTGGCAAGATGGACCCCACTCTCCCCTTTACTCAGGCGCTCTACCAGCGTGACCCCCTCGTCTATCTGAACGAGGAGGAGTTTGCCACATTCTGCGTCCTGGCCGGCATTCCCCAGGAGACCGTCATGCTTACCTTCGACGGTTTGGACGCCGTCACCGCCCGGGAGTATATTCCCCTGCTCTATCAGGCCATCAGAAGCATTGAGCAGGACTATCTGGAGAACGGCTACGACCCCGAGGCCTTCTGGACCACCTCCTATGTCTGGTATTACCTGCCACGTGAGATGCCCCAGCACGTGAAGCAGGTGGCGGTCAACTACTGCACCACCGCGGCCCTCAAGGCTGAGGGCGTTACGGAAATCACCGCCGAGGACATGTACCAGTTTCAGGACGAACGCAACGCCACCCTCTCCCAGGCCGCAAAGGACCTGGACCCTCAGCTCTTCTACGAGGCTATCCTAAACAGTTAGTGATATATAAGACAAAGTATACAAACTGGAGTTGATTTTATGGACAACAACAAGACCTTTTTCCGCACCCGCACCTGCGGGGAGCTGCGTATGGAGCACGTGGGAGAGGCCGTCACCCTGGCGGGCTTCCTGGAGAATTTTCGCGAGGTGGGCGCCACCCTGGGCTTTGCCGTCCTCCGGGACTTCTACGGCACCACTCAGGTGGTGTGCGAGAGCGAGGAACTGGTGAAGACCTTTAAGACCCTCAACAAGGAGTCCACCGTCCAGGTCTCCGGCACCGTTCGGGAGCGGGACAGCAAGAATCCCAAGCTGCCCACCGGCGACATTGAGGTGGTCCCCGCGAAAATTGAAGTGCTGGGCCGCTGCCGCCACAACGAGCTGCCCTTCCCCGTGAACCGCAGCCGGGAGGCCGACGAGTCCCAGCGGCTCAAGTTCCGCTACCTGGATCTGCGCAACCCCGAGGTGAAGGACAATATTGTCCTGCGCTGCCAGGTGGTTTCCGCCCTGCGGCAGGCCATGACGGGCCACGGCTTCATGGAGATTACCACCCCCATCCTCACGGCAT
Organism: Lawsonibacter faecis; assembly: GCF_014287675.1. Taxonomy (GTDB): domain Bacteria; phylum Bacillota; class Clostridia; order Oscillospirales; family Oscillospiraceae; genus Pseudoflavonifractor; species Pseudoflavonifractor faecis. Next base: position 51,987 of record NZ_JACOPQ010000004.1, read on the forward strand.
CCTCCCCCGAAGGCGCGCGGGATTACCTGGTGCCCAGCCGAAAGCATCCGGGCAAGTTCTACGCCCTGCCCCAGGCCCCCCAGCAGTTCAAGCAGCTGTTGATGGCCTCCGGGTTTGACAAGTACTTTCAGATTGCCCCCTGCTTCCGGGACGAAGACGCCCGGGGCGACCGCTCCCCCGGCGAATTCTACCAGCTGGACATGGAGATGGCCTTCGCCGGGCAGGAGGACGTCTTTGCCGTCCTGGAGGACGTGCTTCCCCCCATCTTTGCCAAGTACGGCAAGTACGGCGCCGCATCCTCCGCGCCCTTTCAGCGCATCTCCTTCCTGGACGCCATGGAGACCTACGGCTCCGACAAGCCCGATCTGCGCATCCGTCTGAAGCTCCAGGACGCCACGGCGGTTCTGGCCGGCTGCGGCTTCGCCCCCTTCGAGGGTCAGACCGTCAAGGCCGTTTGTGTTCCCGGCTTTGCCGCCACCCGCAAGCAGATCGACAAGCTCTGCGCCGACGTGGAGGTCCAGGCCGGGCAGAAGGTCTACTGGTTCCGCCTGGATGAGAACGGCGAGATCGTGGGCGGCATCGCCAAGTTCCTCCAGGAGTGCAAGGGCCAGGTCGTGGAGGCCCTGGGCCTCCAGCCCAATACCTTTGTGGGTCTCACCGCCGGAAAGAAGCTCACCGCCCAGAAGACCGGCGGCGTGCTCATCAAGCAGCTTGCCCCCCTGTGCCCCGGACATTTCGATAAGGAGCGGTACGAATTCTGCTGGATCGTGGACTTCCCCATGTACGAGATCGGCGAGGAGTCGGGCGAGCTGGAGTTCTGCCACAACCCCTTCTCCATGCCCAACGGCGGCGCTGAGATCCTGAAGAAAGCCGCGGCGGGCGAGGTGGACCCCCTCAGTATCACCGCGTTCCAGTACGATCTGGTCTGCAACGGCGTGGAGCTCTCCTCCGGCGCGGTGCGTAACCATGACCCCGAGATTATGATTGAGGCCTTCCAGCTCGTCCGCCTGGGCGAAGAGGACGTGAAGGCCAAGTTCCCCGCCATGTATAACGCCTTCACCTACGGCGCACCCCCCCACGCGGGCATCGCCCCGGGCGTGGATCGTATGGTCATGCTCCTGGCGGGAGAGGACTCTATCCGCGAGATCATCCCCTTCCCCATGAACAAGAACGCCCAGGACCTGATGATGGGCGCACCGGGAATCGTGGAGCAGAGGCAGCTTGACGAGCTGAACATCATGTGCACCAAGACCGGGGACGAGGTGTGACCGCCCCCGAGCTGAGCGCCCAGGAGAAGGAGCGCATCCTCCGGGGGGCGGTCTCCTCCCTGAGCCCCCTGCGGCTGAAGGTCCTGCCCTCCAAGACGGCCAAGAAGCTGGTCGTCCTGGAGGCGGTGGCCGAGCTCTTCTACCCCGGCGAGACATACACCCAGGCGGAGGTCAACGCACGCCTGGAGGAGATCTACCCCGACCCCGTCACCCTGCGGCGGGATCTCGTGGATTTCCATTTTCTCTGCCGCACCAGCGACGGCGCCCGCTACTGGCGCCCGGAACCAATGCAGAAATAAGCCCACTGTCCGGCGGGGCCGCCGATCCCCGCGGGTCTGCCTTTGGGGGCCGCCGACCCCGGCGGTACTGTGCGGCATTCCATATGACCGTCAAGAAAAAGGAGTGAGCTTTTATGGATACCCCTTCCCTCCCCCAGTCCATCCGCTTGGCTGGGGTGAGCAACGCCCGTGAGCTGGGCGGCTACGCCGCTCCGGACAACCAACACGTCAGGCGGGGCGTGCTGCTCCGCACCGCCCATCTCGCCGCCGCCACGGAGGAGGACCTGCGGCGGCTCACGGAGGAGTTCAGCTTGGGGTGTATCGTGGACTTCCGCACCACCGCCGAGTGGAGCAACCAGCCCGACAGGTCCGTGCCCGGCGCGGCCTATTACCATCTGCTGGTGGTGGACGAGAGCGACCCGGGCGGCTCCATCGCCCGGGACACCGCCCAGTTCCAGCGGGGGGACTACCACCAGGTCCTTCTGGACTTGGTGGCCAGCGGTCGTTACAACATCAATATCTATGTGGATATGCTCCTCTCCCCCTGGGGCCTGGAGGCCTACCGGGCCTTTTTTCGGCTGCTGCTGCGAAACGACGGCGGCCGCGCCCTCCTCTTTCACTGCACGGCGGGCAAGGACCGCACCGGCATCGCCGCCGCACTCCTCCTCTCCGCCCTGGGGGTGGGGAGAGAGACCGTGCTGGAGGACTTTGTGCTCACCAACCGCTATTTGACGGAGCAGATCTCCGCCGCGGTGGACGCCGTCCGGGCCAGGGGGGCCGACGATGAGGTCATCCGGCTGGTCCGGGGGCTGGCCGGTGTGGATCGTTCCTGCATGGAGACGCTGCTGGATACCCTGGATGAACGTTACGGCGGTGTGCCCGGCTTCCTCTCCGCCGAACTGGGCTTCTCTCAGGAGGAGCTGGCGCGCCTGCGGGAGCTCTATCTGGAGTGACGCAATGGATACGGTCCTGACTCTAGGTGGGTGCCGCGTTCTGCAGCGAAGTCCGCCGTTCCCTGTCCGGCAGGGCCTGCGTCAGCTCCTGCGCGCTTCCGCGTTCCCTGAGACAACTCCGCCGCCCCAACCCCTGAATTCATCGGTCCCGTCTTTTTTCTCCGTTTTCAGACTATTTTCAGGATTGTGGTTTATACTGACCTCAGCAAAACCCCCTGTGTCCACGGGCCTGGCGCACGCGGCAGGCGGCGGGCCCGTCTTCGTTTCACCTCCTTTTTCCTTCTGTCAAAGGACCGCCCTGACAGGGCGGTCCTTTGACGTTTTGGATTCCTCTCACACAATGCTGACTGGTTTTTTTCAATCCCTTGCTGGTTTTTGACCACCCTGTGCACACACTGTCTGCAGTCCGACAGAATGCTGAGGAGGAAACCACATTGAAACAGTCCTTGACCCATCACGCCATTGCGTCCCTGATGGCCGCAACCATAGCCGTCTCCACTTTGCCCGCGGGGCCGCCGGGGCGGACATCAGCCGCGGCGCGTTCGTCTCCGCCCTCTGGGAGCAGTCGGGCAAGGCGGCCGCCGCTGCCGCCCCCTTTATTGATGTGCACAGCGGGGAAAGAACCTATGCCGCCATCCTCTGGGCCGCTGAGACAGGCGTGGTGGCCGGCGTAAGAGGCCCGTCCCCCATAGGGGACGGGCCTCTTGTCGTTTTTCCGCAATTCTGATATACTATGGGAACATTTTGGTCCGGGAGGTAACGCCGATGGGCCCCACGCCGCTCTATGACGCACTGAAAAATTTTGCAGGTGAAGACCCTTTGCGGATGCATATGCCGGGTCACAAGGGAAAGGCCATGCCCGCCCCGGAATTCTCCCCCCTGGCGGCAATTGACTTTACGGAGCTGGGCCCCACCGGGGACCTCTTCTCCGGAGACGGTCCCATCCGGGAGGCGGAGGCCCTCTGGGCGCAGGCCCTTGGGATGTCCGGCTGTCTCTTCCTTACCGGGGGCAGCACTCAGGGGATGCTCTCCGCCCTGACCCTGGCATGCCGGCCGGGGGATACGCTTCTCCTGGACCGGGGGAGCCACCGCTCGGCCTACAACGCCCTCGCCCTTCTGGATCTGACTCCGGTCTATCTGAACCGGCCCTGGCTGGAGGGGGCCGGCGTCACCGGCCCAGTTTCTCCACATACGGTGGAGAAACTGCTGAAAACCCACCCGGAAATCAAAACGGTCTGTATAACCTCTCCCACTTATTACGGTGTATTATCAGATATTCCCACCCTGGCGGCTGTGGTCCATACACATGGCGGTACGCTGGTGGTGGATGCCGCCCACGGGGCGCATCTGCCTTTCCTGGGAAATGACGATCTCTCCACCGCCGATCTGGCGGTGGTCTCCGCCCATAAGACCCTCCCCGCCCTGGGGCAGGCTGCGCTTCTCCTTGCCGGGCGCGGAGAGACGGCTGCGGAACTTTGCTCCCGCCCCACAGGCGCTGGGGGCGGTCACCGCTTTTCCCACGCGGCCCTGCGGCGGGCGGCCTCCCTCTTCGGCAGCTCCAGCCCCTCCTATGTGCTGATGGCTTCCCTGGACCTGGCCCGGGCCTGGATGGAGGAGGAGGGCCGGGCGGCCTGCGAAAAGACCGCCCTGGCCGTCGCCGCTCTGCGGGGGCGCTTTCCATCCCTCACGGCGCTGGACGCCCCCCTGGACCCCTGCCGCCTGGTCCTGCGGTCAGCCGACGGCTTTGCCCTCCAATCCGCGCTGGAGGAGCAGGGCGTCTATGTGGAGATGGCCGACCGGGGTCATGTGGTGTGCATCCTCACCGCCGCCGACAGCGGCGCCGACCTTGCGCGGCTGGAGGACGCGCTGGCCCAAACTCTGGGCAGCCACCTGACACCGGAAGCGCAGGCACGTGCCTGCGCCGCTGCCGCCTTACCGCCCCCCCCTCCTCTGCCGGAGGCTGCCTTATCCCCGCGCGCGGCCCGCTTCGCTCCCTCGCAGCGCGTCCCGCTCCGCCGGGCGGAGGGTCGCACCGCGGCCTGCCAGATCGCGCCCTATCCGCCGGGTGTCCCGGTAATTGCTCCAGGTGAGCACGTGGGCAAAAAACATCTCGCATATTTACGCGAGATAGGTTATAATATGGAAGAAGTTATAGAGGTCGTCCGGCCCGCAGCGTGTGTGGCGGAGACGGACGGGCCCTTTCAAGCGTCCGGGCGCGCCGCTGAGGAGCTGAGCGCGCAGAAAGACGCAGGTTCTAAGGAGGGATTTTCATGAAACTGATCCTTGCCATCATCAACCACGACGACGCCAATGCCGTCACCCAGTCGCTGACCAAGAGCGGCTTCTCCTCCACCAAGCTGGCCACCACCGGCGGCTTCCTCATGGCGGGGAACGTCACCATTCTGGTGGGCGTGGACGAGGAAAAGGTCCAGACCGTCATCGATATCATCAAGGAGCAGTCCCACAGCCGTAAGCAGATGATCCCCACCACCACCGAGATGAGCTATGGGTACTACCCCAGTATGCCGGTGGAGGTCGTTGTGGGCGGCGCCACGATCTTTGTTGTGGATATCGAGCGGTTCGAGCGCGTCTAAATGGATCTCAGTCAGCTTGCGGGCAACGCTGCGCTGAAGCGGCAGCTGGAGGCCGAGTCGGCCCGGCGGGGCCTCTCCCACGCGTACATTCTCAGCGGCAGCGCCGGATCGGGGCGGAGGACTCTTGCCCGCGTCCTGGCCGCCGCCCTGGTCTGTGACGGGGCCGAGCCGGAGGCGCGGCCCTGTTTGGCCTGCTCCGGCTGCCGTAAGGTCCTGGCGGGCATCCACCCGGACGTGAACTACACCGGCACCGACGGGCGCGACATCACCGTGGCCCAGGTGCGCGCCCTGCGCTCCGACGCCTATATCCGTCCCAACGAGGCGGCCAGGAAGGTCTATGTGGTTATAAACGCCCAAACCATGAATCCCAGCGCCCAAAACGCCATGCTCAAGCTTTTGGAGGAGGGCCCGGCCTATGCGGCCTTCCTCCTCCTTACCGATAACGCCGCCGCTCTTTTGCAGACGGTTCGCTCCCGGTGCGAGACCCTCTCCCTCTCTCCCGTCACCCTATTGGAGGCGGAGGACTATCTTCTGCGCCGCTTTCCGGACAAGCCCGAAGCCGAGGTCCGCGCCGCGGCCGGGCGCTGCGAGGGCCTGATCGGCCGGGCGGTGGAGGAGCTCTCCGGCGCCGAGGCTGATGAGAGCCGGGCACGGGAGGGGGCCATCACCCTCCTGGAGCGCTTCGTGGGGGGGGACGAGCTTTCTCTGATGGAGTATGCCGTCTCTCTGGAGAAGTGGGACCGGGACTCCCTCTCCTCCCTCTTCGGCGAGACCGTCCTGCTGCTCCGCTCCGCCCTGGTGCTCCGCGCCGGGGGCGGCTGCGGCGAGACCGATCCCCAGCGGCTTTGCGTAGCACGGGAGGCCGCGGACAAGTGCTCCGCCAACATGCTCCTCTCCGCAGTGGATACCCTGGAGAAGCTGCGCGCCGCCACCCTCTACAACGCCGGCGCGGGACACCTGGCTGGGTGGCTCTGTGCGGCGCTCATGAGTGAAAAATGATCCGAGCACCGTAAAAACGGCGGTCTCTTCTCCCGCTTTTTTCCGCTGTCCGGCGCATCTCTTTTCTATTCATTTTTCATTCGTCATTTTTCACTTTTGGAGGTTACTATGACCGAAATCATCGGCGTCCGCTTCAAGAGCGGGGGCAAGGAATACTACTTCGACCCCAAGGGCGTGGCCGTCGAGCCCGGGCAGGGCGTTATTATCGAGACCTCCCGGGGTATTGAGTATGGTGAGTGCACCAAGCCCAACACCATGGTGGAGGACTCCGCCGTGGTCCAGCCCCTCCGCGCCCTGGTCCGCATCGCCACAGAAAAGGACCTGGAGACCGTGGCCAAAAACCGGGAGAAAGAGGAGAAGGCCTTCAAGGTCTGCCAGGAGAAGATTGCCGAACACAAGCTGGACATGAAGCTGGTGGAGGTGGAGTACAACTTCGAGGGAAATAAAATTCTCTTTTTCTTCACCAGCGAGGGCCGGGTGGATTTTCGCAGCCTGGTCAAGGATCTGGCCGGTATCTTCCACACCCGCATTGAGCTGCGCCAGATCGGCGTCCGGGACGAGGCCAAGATGCTGGGCGGCCTGGGCATCTGCGGAAAGCCCTTCTGCTGCTCCACCTTCCTGGAGGAGTTCCAGCCCGTCTCCATCAAGATGGCCAAAACCCAGTCCCTCTCCCTCAACCCCACCAAAATTTCCGGTACCTGCGGGCGGCTGATGTGCTGCCTCAAGTACGAACAGGACGCCTATGAGGACGCCGTAAAACGGATGCCCAAGCAGGAATCCTTTGTGGAGACCCCCGAGGGGGTGGGCACCGTCTCCCAGGTTAACCTCCTGCGCGAGCAGGTGAAGGTCCGCCTGGAGGAGGCCCCCGAGACCCCCCGCTGCTTCCACAACTGCGAAATCTGTGTGGTGCGCAACGGCAAGGGCAAGCGTCCCGAGGGCTATGTAGCCCCACCCCCGGAGGAACTTGCCAAGCTCCGCAAGGTCACGCCGCCCCCCGAGGACCCCGCCGCAGCGCTCCAGAGCCGTCTTGGCTCCACCCTGGCGGGGCTTGGTATGACCGCCCCCGCCGAGCCACAGGCGCGCCGGGAACATGGTGAGAACCGCCCACGGGGCGGCAGAGGCCGCGGCAGGGGCGGCAGCAAGCCTCCCGAGGCAACCAGAGAGGAGGCATCCGGCGAGCAGAAGCCCCGACAGGAGCGCCAGGAAAAGCCCCGACAGGAGCGGCCCAGAGGCGACAAGCCCCAGGCGCAGCCCAAACCCCAGAATCCGCCCAAGCCCAAGGCCGAAAAGGCCCCCCAACAGAGCGCCGGGGACCGGGCTCCCCAGGGCGAGGGCGAGTCCAAGCCGGGCGGCAGCCGCCACCGCCACCGCCGTTACCGCGGCAGGCCCAAGGGCGACGGCGGCAAGAGCGCTCCCCCTCCCGCCGGACAGTAATCCCCAGTGAAAAACCGCCCCCGGTCGTGGCACTTGTCCACATCCGGGGGCGGTTTTGTGGATTGGGGCGGCCGGCGATGCCTCTCTCGATTGAGCCGTCATACCTCTCGGGCGATCCGGCAAGCCGCTCCTTCGGGTCTTTGAACCCATGGTACTGTCGTATCACAGTTCCTTCCTGAGGAAGCTACACGCAGGTTTCTCCCCATTTTTTTCTCAAACTGTGGAAAAAGCGCGGGACATTTATGTCCCGCGCTTTTTTCCGTCTATTGCCCGCTCCGGTGCTCGCCGCGGCTGTAAGCCACCACGGTCCGGCGGTTGGGCTCGGTGCCGGTGGAATAGGTGGTCACGTCCGGATAATCCTGGAGGGCGGTGTGAATCACATGGCGCTCATAGGCGTTCATGGGCTCCAGCGTGACGTTCCGGCGGTACTTGACCACCTTCCCCGCCACCTTCACTGCCAGGCGCTCCAGGGACTCCTCCCGCTTGGAGCGGTAGCCCTCCGCGTCCACATGAATACGCACCCGCTTGGCGGCCCCGTGGTTCACGGCGTAGTTGGTGATCTGCTGGATGGCGTCCAGGGTCTCACCCCGGCGGCCGATGAGGCTGCCCAGGTGCTCCCCCAGCAGCTCCACCTCGTAGGTGTTCTCCTCCCCCTTGCGGATGGAGGGCACTGCCTGGGCGCCCATATGGGCAAGCAGTCCGGTGAGGAACCGCGCGATCTGGGCGGCCTTCTCGTCGTCTTCCGGCATGACGGCCTCTGCGGGGGCGGCGGGCTTCTCCGCGGCAGGGGCGGACGCTTCCGTCTTGGGTACCTCTGCGGGGGCGGGCTTCACCCTCTCCCGTCCGGATGCCTCGCGCTCCGTACGGACAGGCTCCTTCACGGGGGCGGCGGCTACGACGGCCTCCTCCTCGTCGGGCGCCTCATAGGTGACCTTCACCTTGGCGGGGCTGCCGCCGATGCCCAGGAAGCCGGTCTTGGCCCGCTCCAGGACCTCCACGGAAACGTCGTCCCGGTCCATGCCCAGCTTTTTAAGGGCGGCCTCAATGGCGTACTCCTCCGTGCGGCCGGTGCTCTCGATATATTTCAGCATGAGCTGTATCACTCCTTACATCTGGCGTACAGGAATCAGTCCTTGTTCTCGTCGTCGCTATCGCCGTCATAGTCGGGCGTGTCGTACTCGGGCGCGTCATAGGAGGGTGTCTCGAAGTCGCCGTCCTCCCCGGCCGCAGCGCCCTGCTCCTCCAGAATCTCCTCTACGATCATATCGTCGGCGGCCTTCTCCAGCGCCACCTGCTCCAGCTCGTCGGACTCCTTCTCAAATTCTTTGGCCATCCCCGTCTTCTCCGTCTGGACGCCGCCAGGCGCCTCGTAGGGGGTCGGTCCGTCGCTGCTGTAGCGGTAGGGGTCGTAGTTGCGTCCGCGGGCGTAGGCGCGTATGCCGACGCGGCTGGCCTCCTTTACGCTGGCGGGGATCCTGTCGTCCTCTGGGTCCTTCTTCTTGGCTGCGGGCTTCTTCTTGCCCTTGTTCTGTTTGGCCTCCTCTATCCGGCGGGCGCGCTCTGCGCGCTCCTCCTCCTTTTGGCGGCGCTCTTCTTCCTTCTCCTCGGCCTCGCGTCGGGCAGCCTCCTCGGCGGCCTTCTCGTAGTCCTTCTTCAGCATCTTGCTGGCGAGGAACTCCTGAAGCATGGAGAGAAGGTTCTGGGCAATCCAGTACACACACAGGCCGGCAGGCATGACAAAGCCGATGTAGAGGGACATCAGGGGCGAGACAATCAGCATCATCTTGCTGGTGGAGTTGTTGGCCGCCTGGGCGCTCTGCTGGTTCACGGCGTTGGTCTTCATGGAGATCATGGAGAACAGGAAGCCGGTGGCCGCGGAGATCACGGGCAGCAGGAACAGGCCGAAGCCGCCGGCCACGGTCCAGAACTTAAGCTGGGGGGTGGCGGCCAGGTTCAGACCCAGAAAGTCAAAATTGACGGCGAAAAGGCTCTTGGCCGCGTCGCCCACGGCCGCCTGGACGGCGGCCACGTTTTCGTTTGTGATGAGGGACGCCAGGTAGAGCTGGTTGTAGCCCGCGTTGCTGTAAGCGGCGGCCTCCTTGATCCAGCCCATATTCTGGGCCACGGTCTCCCAGTTCAGGGCGCCGGCGATCTGATTAATGACGTCGGGGCTCAGGTTCATCATATAGGTCAGGGGCTGGCGGATAATGGCGTACAGGGGCAGCAGGATCAGCAGCGGAATGAACGACCAGAGGCAGCCGCTCATGGGGTTGACCTTCTCCTTTTCGTAGAGCTTCTGCACCTCAAGGTTGTATTTTTCCTTGTTGTTGCCATACATTTTCTGGAGCTTCTGCATCTTTCCAGACATCATGTTCATCTGGATCATGCTCCGCTTGCCCTTCAGGGAAAAGGGAAACAGGATTAGCTTGACCAGAACGGCGAACAAAATCAGCGCGATGCCGTAGTTGTGAAAAAAGTTGTAAAACAGCATCAGAATCCATACGAAGGGAGTCAAAACAAGCTGTAAGCCTTGCATTTAGGAGCCTCCAAGTTATTGATAAGTGAACGGTAAACGGCAAAAAATGAAAAAGCCTTTTTCCCGGCTGGTGCCCTTTGCGCCTATCCAGATGCATTCAGCCCGCAGCATACGGCGTTTTCGGTCATTGTCTCTCTTCTCTTCCGCAGTCAGCCGCTTTTTCATTTTTCTTTTTCACCCTTATGGAACTGGATCATATTCAATGGATTTCTGCCGATGAAACGGCTGGCACTTGGCAATCCGCTTCAGCGCCAGTGCGCCGCCCCTGAACGCGCCGTATTTCTCCACCGCCTCCAGGGCATAGGCCGAGCAGGTGGGGATAAAACGGCAGCAGGGCGGTCTCGCCGGGGAGATATGGGTGCGGTATGCGCGGATCAACAGGAGCAAAAGGCGTTTCATGCCTGCTCCCCCCCGGGCAGCAGCAGCCCCAGCTTGTCCGCCGTCTGGAGAAATTGCCGCTCCAGCTCACGGTAGCGGCTGTGTCCGGCGCGGACCCGGGCCACCACGACGATATCATACCCGGTGCGAATCCCCGCCTCGTTGGTGCGGTAGACCTCCCTCAAGCGGCGGCGGATCCGGTTGCGCACCACCGCGTTCCCCAGCTTGGTCCCCGTCGTAAAGCCAATACGGTTGATTCCAAATCGGTTTTTGCGGCAGTAGATTGCCATACTGGGCGCGACGGCGCTCTTCCCTTTCGCGTACAGGCGCCGGAACTCGTGATTTTGTTTGAGTGTGACGGTGTGTTCCATGGAGCGCCCTTTCTTTTGTATGAGGGATGGGAAAAGCCCCCCTTTTGAGGGGAGGTGAGACGGCTGCCCCTTTTTAAAGGGGTCTAGACAGATGAGGGCCCTTCGACCGTTTCTTCGCCCCCGTAACGGGCGTTCAGCCCTGCAGGGAACATGGGGGGTTGAGACAGGCGCTTTCCCGCAGGGTGTTCCTACTGCGGCGTTCTTTGCCCCGACGATGCTACGCAGGGGCGGAAGGAATGCTCCCCCGCCCCTCAAAAAGCCCTTATTTGGTTGCCGCCTCCATTAGTGGGTCAGACGGGCGCGGCCCTTCGCACGGCGGCGGGCCAGAACCTTGCGGCCGTTGGCAGTGCGCATCCGCTTACGGAAACCGTGCTCCTTGGAACGCTGGCGCTTCTTGGGCTGATAGGTACGAACCATGATTGTACACCTCCTGTTCGTTTCAAGCGGGCCCACCCGGGCCCCTCACCACAACGGCCCCTTGCGTTGCATCTGATAACTGCCGTCTCATCGGACGGCGGCGCTTTTCGTCATTGCGCCTATTCTTCAGATACCCCGCATGCGGCCGCGGTCGTCAAACGATTATGCCTTACACCCAAATGGGTATAATGGCGCATTGGGTATTATACAGGATAAACAAAAGCCCTGTCAACCACATTTTTTGATGGGTTTTCCACAATCTTTTCCCGAAATGACGTCGCTATACAACATCTTGTACCATATATTTTTCAAAACACAAAAATAGCTTATTATTTAATAAGGTATCTGTGGAAAACCGTTGCCTGATCACCGCTTTTTTGATATAATATTTTGGATACCTTATTTGCGAAAAAGGGGGACAAGAGCGTGAATTCACCGGCCGATATATGGGCCAAAGTCCTCTCCCTGATGGAGGCGGATATGACCGCCACGGCCATCAACACCTGGTTTGACGACTGCACCGCCGTCGCCCTGGAAGAGGACCGCTTTATTATCCACTCACCTACCAACTTCAAGCGGGACATCATTGAAAAGCGCTATCTGCCCACCATTCAGAAGGCGCTGTTTGAGCTCTTCGCCTGCGAGTTCAAAGTTGAGGTTCTGGGCGAGGGGGAGCTGGAGAGCTTCACCGTCAAACCCCAGGACACCTCCTTCCTGCCGGGGACCGAGGACTACACCTTCGACCGCTTTGTGGTCGGCTCCTCCAACAAATTTGCCCACGCGGCGGCCCTGGCGGTGGCGGAACACCCCGCCCACAGCTATAACCCCCTCTTTATCTACGGGGAGTCCGGCCTGGGTAAGACCCACCTTCTCTACGCCATCGCCCACAAGATCCACGCCGCCCATCCCGACTTCCGGGTGGTCTACATCAAGGGTGACAACTTCACCAATGAGCTGGTCCAAGCCATCCGGGAGGGCAGAAACCAGGAATTTCGGGAGAAGTTCCGCTCCGCCGACGTGTTTCTCATGGACGACGTGCAGTTTATCGCCGGGCGCGAGAGCAGCCAGGAGGAAATGTTCCATACCTTTAACACCCTCTATGAGGCGGGCCGCCAGATCGTCTTCACTGCCGACCGTCCTCCCAAAGAGATGATGCGGCTGGACGACCGGCTGAAGACCCGCTTCGAGTGGGGACTCCCCGTGGATATCCAGCCGCCCGACTACGAGACTCGGGTGGCCATCATCAAGAACAAGGCCATCCGCCGCGGCATGAATCTCCCTGACCCGGTTCTGCGCTACATCGCGGACAACATTACCTCCAACGTGAGGCAGATTGAGGGCACCGTCAATAAAATTCTCGCCTTTCAGGAGCTGATGGGCGAGAGCGTGGACGTGGAGACCGTCACCAGGGCGGTACGGGATATGTTTAAGGAGAAGGCGGAGTTTCTTCCCTCCTCCGACGTCATTATCGAAGAGGTCTGTAAGTTCTATAACATCGAGAACGACGCCCTCCGGGGCCAGGGCCGCACCAAGGACACCGCCCTCGCCCGCCAGATAGCCATGTACCTTATCCGCCGCATGACCTCCCTCTCCCTCAAGGAGATCGGGCGGGAGTTCGAGGGACGGGACCACACCACCGTTATGCACTCCATTGAGCGGGTGGAGAACCTGATGAAGACCAACCCGGAGATTGCAGAGATTATCAAGGATCTCAACGCCAACATCAACGCCCGCTACGAATAGGCCTCTCCCTACTCACCCAGGTAAACCGTCAGACCCCCCCTGACATGCCCGAAGCTATTACAATCTGTATAGAAGATCTCCACCGCTTTTTGTGGATAAGTGGAAACGGCTTTGTGGACAAGTAGTTCCAACCTCCTCACAGTGTGTATAATGATCTTTTTTGTACACATACCCTGTGGACGTGGTATCCCCTGGCGCTCTAGGCTCAGCGGCATTTGTCCACATTATTTCCGCCTACTACGATCACTACGAAATAATAATCCCTTACCTCTCCTTCTTGCGTAGAGGATTTTGACAGAGAAAGGTCGGTGTTCTATATGAAATTTTCCTGTGAGAAAGCCCTGCTGCAGTCAGCCATCTCTACCGCCAGCCGGGCAGTCTCCCCTAAAAGCTCCATCCCCGCACTGGAAGGCATTCTTCTGGAGGCGCAGAGCGAACTGCGCCTGACCGGCTACAACCTGGAGACGGGTATCCGCACCATCGTCCCCGCCGATATTCAGGAAAGCGGTTCGCTGGTTCTGGGCGCCCGTCTCTTTGGCGACATTATCCGCAAGCTGCCCGACGACATTGTGGTCTTTTCCTCTGAAAACTATACGGTCAACATCAAGTGCGGCATGAGTGAATTCAACATTCTGGGCACCGATCCCGAGGAATTTCCGGAACTTCCCACCGTGGAGTATCAGAACTCCCTGGAGATGAGCCAGGAGAAGCTAAAATCCATGATCTCCCAGACCCTCTTTGCCGTCAGCGACAACGAGAGCCGGCCCATCCATACCGGCTCCCTCTTCGAGGTGGAGGGACAGGGCCTGACCATTGTCTCCGTCGACGGTTACCGCCTGGCCCTGCGCCACGAGGAGATCGACAAAAAGGAGGGCGCCGACGCCTTCTCCTTTGTCGTTCCCGGCGCGGCCCTCTCCGAGGTGGAGAAGATCTGCGACCACGTGGACGAGGCCGCCTCCGTCACACAGGGCGCCCGCCACGTCATGTTTAAAGTGGGCGACACCATGCTGGTGGCCCGCAGGCTGGAGGGCGAGTTTCTGGCCTATCGTCAGGCCGTGCCCCGCAACAACCCCATCAGGATTGAGGGCGATACACGCAGCCTGATTGCCTCCATTGACCGCGTGTCCCTTATCATCAGCGATAAGCTCAAGAGCCCCCTGCGATGCGTCTTCGAGGAAAATCTCCTGAAGATCTCCACCCGCACCGCCATCGGCGACGCCCGGGACGAGTGCGCCGTTGACGGCGATGGCGGCGGCCTGGAGATCGGCTTTAACAACAAATATCTGATGGACGCGCTCAAGGCGGCGCCGGCCGACCGGGTCCGTCTGGAACTCTCCACCGGGGTGTCCCCCTGTGTCATTCTGCCGGACGACGACAGTGAAAACTTCCTCTATATGGTCCTGCCCGTGCGGCTGAAAGCCGGGGATTAAGCCGCGCCCGGAATACTATGCTGATTGCGGCAGCAACGGGCCCTATACCCGGAACGGGCCGGGAAAGGATGTCTTATGCAAGAAGAAATTATTCATATCACCACTGAGTTCATTAAGCTGGAAGGGCTTTTAAAGTTTGCCGGTGTGGTGGAGACCGGCGGCGAGGCCAAGCTTGCCATACAGCAGGGCGACGTATCCGTCAATGGCGAGGTCTGCACCATGCGTGGAAAGAAAATTCGCCCCGGCGATGTGGTGACCCTTCCCGATATCAAGCTGTCTGTCCAATGATAGTCAAAGGGATCGAGCTGGACTTCTTCCGCAACTACCTCCATATGGACGCCAAATTCTCCCCGGAGCTGAACGTCATCTGTGGGGAGAACGCGCAGGGGAAAACCAATCTGCTGGAGGCCGTCGCCTATCTCTCCACAGCCTCCTCCCACCGGGCCAGGTACGATAAGGAGCTCATCCAGTTTGGCGTGGACAGCGCCTTTATCAAGGGCGAGCTTCTCTCTCGGGACCGGGACTTTACCCTGGAAGCCCGGCTCTCCCGGAATGCCCGTAAGCAGCTCTTTTCCAACGGCGTCCGTCTCAAGACAGCCGGGGAGCTGGCGGGTGTGCTGAATACGGTGCTCTTCTGCCCGGAGGATCTCTATCTCATCCGTGAGGGCGCCGTGGAGCGCAGGCGCTTTTTGGACAGCTGCATCTGCCAGCTCCGGCCCCGCTATGCCGCCGCCCTGGCCGAGTACCGCAAGCTCTACGACCAGAAAACCCGCATTTTGCGGGACTGGGAGGAGAAGCCATCCCTGCTGGAAACGCTGGATGACTTCAATCTTCGTATGGCCCAGACGGGGGCTGTATTGATCCACTACCGGGCCCATTTTATCCGCAAGCTGCGGGAATACGCCCCCCCTATCCACCGGGAGTTTTCAGGCGGGCGGGAGATCTTGGCCCTGCGCTATGAGACGGTGAAGACGGTCGTTGACCCGGAGGCGAGCCCCAAGGAGATCTTCCCACAGCTTTTAGACCATCAGGAGAGTCACCGGCAGGCGGAGCTGGACGCCCGGCAATGTCTCTCAGGCCCCCATAAGGACGACCTGACGGTGGAGCTGGACGGCATGAGCGCCAAGCAGTTCGCCTCCCAGGGGCAGACCCGTACCGCCGCCCTCTCGCTGAAGCTGGGCAGCCGGGAGATCTTTTTTCACGATACCGGAGAGTGGCCCGTTCTCCTCCTGGACGACGTGCTCTCCGAGCTGGATGCCCGCCGCCAGGCGTTTGTTCTGGGGCATATCAACGGCGGACAGGTGTTTATTACCTGCTGTGAGGACGAGAAGCTGGAGGGGCTGGGCCGGGAGAAGGTCTTCCGCATTCACGCCGGCCGGCTGGTATAGCGGCGCGCCGCGTTTCGGTGCGCTGTAAGGGAGGGTAGCCGCTCTTGGCTCTGTTTCTGCCGACTTTTGTGGTGTTTGTTGTTTTTTGGCGCTCAGTTTGCCTGTATGGAGTCGTCCAAGCGGACGGGGCAGGGTTTTCTCCCGGGCGGCGTGGTGGCTCTGCTGGGTCTTTGCTATCTTGCATGCGCCGACTTCAGTCCTATACACAGTCTGGGCCCGTTGATACTCGGCGTTCTGTTTTTATTCCTGCGGCTTTGGGCGTTCTCCTGGGTCTGCTGGCGTGGTGACTGGCGAGGGGGAGAGGCCCTGAATGAGGTAATGATTTATGCCTGTGATTCTTGCACTGTGTCTGCTCCCAGTCCTGCTGGGGGCTGTCTGCGAATATGCCGTCTGCCGATTTACCAAGCGCCGCCCCTGGCGCTGGGCGCTGCCCCTGACCGCCCTGGCCGGGACGGTCATTGTGTTTCTGGTCCGCTACCACGGCTGGTCCGCCGACGTGGCCCACGGCGGCAGCGCGCCTATAGAGACGCTGCTCTTCATCCCCGGTCTTCCCGCTGCGCTCCTCTTCCTGGGACTGTTCATCGGCTACCGCCTCTGGCGG
Source organism: Lawsonibacter faecis (assembly GCF_014287675.1). Taxonomy (GTDB): domain Bacteria; phylum Bacillota; class Clostridia; order Oscillospirales; family Oscillospiraceae; genus Pseudoflavonifractor; species Pseudoflavonifractor faecis. The sequence goes on from NZ_JACOPQ010000004.1 coordinate 68,377, forward strand.
CGGGTCTGGCGGCCCAGGGTGATTGACGAAAAATAGCGACGGTAAAGGACGATTATTATTATGTATCTGCATCTGGGCCAGTCCGTGGTTGTTCCCTACCGCGACGTCATAGGTCTCTTTGACATGGACAACACCACCTCCTCCCACCTGACGCGCAGATTTTTAGAGCGCTCTGAGAAGGAGGGTAGGCTGGAGATGGTGGGGGACGATATCCCCAAAGCCTTTGTCCTGTGCGGCAGGCAGGGGGAGAAAACACGAATTTACCTCTCCCAGCTCTCCACCGCCACCCTGAAGGGACGGGCGGAGGATAATCAATTTACCCTGGATTAGATACGGCGGGCGGAAAGAAAACGCTGCGCCCAATATGGAAACGAGAACTGCGGGCGCCCAATGGGCGCCCCTACATGGACCCGGGCCCAGTTCGGGCTACCGTTTAAACCGAACGGTTTTACGGGAAGGAGAGGGGCAGGGACGCGCAGAGGGAAGCGCCTGAACGGGCAAAAAACTGCGCGGACGCTGCACCCGAGATGTGGGAGCGGCCATTGGTCGCCCGCGACCAAAGTGATTCGGAGGTTAACTTATGTCTGACGAGTTAGAACTGGAACAAAACAGCACCCAGGTGGAGCATGAGTACGGCGGCAGCGAGATTCAGGTCCTGGAGGGCCTGGAGGCGGTGCGCAAGCGCCCCGGTATGTACATCGGCTCCACCTCCTCCTCCGGTCTCCACCACCTGGTGTACGAGATCGTGGACAACGCCATCGACGAGGCGCTGGCCGGGCACTGCGACGAGATTAACGTCATCATCAGAGAGGGCGACATCATCACCGTAACGGACAACGGGCGAGGCATACCCGTGGACGTACAGCCGCAGACCGGCCTTCCCGCCCTGGAGGTGGTCTTTACCATCCTGCATGCCGGCGGCAAATTCGGCGGCGGGGGCTATAAGGTCTCCGGCGGCCTCCACGGCGTGGGCGCCAGCGTGGTCAACGCCCTCAGCGAGTGGCTGGAGGTCCAGGTCCATAAGGACGGAAAAATTTACGAGATGAAGTTTGCCCGGGGCAAGGTGACCCAGCCCATCACCGTGGTGGGAGATACCGACAAGCACGGCACCACCGTCTCCTTTAAGCCCGACCCAGAGATGTTCACCGACACCACGGTGTACGACTATGATATCCTCCACACCCGTATGCGGGAGGAGGCCTTTCTGAACGCCGGCCTGCGCATCCACACCATTGACGAGCGCGCGGGACAGGAGCAGCACGACGATATGTGCTATGAGGGCGGTATCCGGGAGTTCGTCACATACATCAACCGCAATAAGACGGCCCTCCACGAGGACGTCATCTATATGTCCGGCCAGAAGGGGGACTCCATCGCGGAGGTGGCCTTCCAGTATAACGACAGCTACAACGAGATTATACTCTCCTTTGCCAATAATGTGCACACCCCCGAGGGAGGCATGCACGAGGAGGGCTTCAAGCGGGCGCTGACCACCACGCTCAACGCGTACGGCCTTAAAAAGGGCATACTCAAGGGCGACGACAAGGTCACCGGCGAGGACTGCAGAGAGGGACTCTCGTGCATTATCTCCGTCAAGCTGACCGACGCTCAGTTTGAGGGCCAGACCAAGGCCAAGCTGGGCAACAGCGAGATCCGCACCCTCGTCAACGCCGTGGTGTCGGAAAAGCTGGAGGAGTTTCTGGAGGAGCACCCGGCGGTGGGAAAGGTCATCCTGGAGAAGGCAATGACCGCCAACCGCGCCCGGGAGGCCGCCCGCCGCGCCCGGGAGAACATCCGCCGCAAGAATGCCCTGGAGGGTGCCACCCTCCCCGGCAAGCTGGCAGACTGCTATGAGCGGGACGCATCCCTCACTGAAATCTACATCGTCGAGGGCGACAGCGCCGGCGGCTCCGCCAAGCAGGGCCGGGACTCCCGCTTCCAGGCCATTCTGCCACTCTGGGGCAAGATGCTCAACGTGGAAAAGGCCAGAGCCGACAAGGTGTACGGCAACGACAAGCTCACCCCCGTCATTACCGCGCTGGGCGCGGGCATCGGCGACGAGTTCGACGCGGAGAAGCTGCGCTACCACAAGGTCATCATTATGGCCGATGCCGACGTCGACGGATCCCATATCCGCACACTGCTGCTCACCTTCTTTTTCCGCTTTATGCGGCCCCTGATTGAGCACGGATACGTCTACGCCGCCGTACCCCCCCTCTACAAGCTGACCCGGGGCAAGCAGAGCCGGGTCGCCTTCTCCGACCCGGAGCGGGATGCCATATCCGCCGAGATGCGGGGCGACAACCCCAACGCCAAAATCGATATCAGCCGCTTCAAGGGCCTGGGCGAGATGGACGACCACGAGCTCTGGGAGACCACCATGAATCCCGAGACCCGCACCCTCAAGCGAATCACCATGGAGGACGCAGTCCAGGCCGACGCCATCTTTACCCTGCTCATGGGCGAGAAGGTGGAGCCCCGGCGGGAGTATATCGAACAAAATGCCTTCCGCGCGGTGAATCTGGATTACTAATGCGCATCAAACGATTCCTTCCGCCGTTTGATAAGCAGACATAAGAAGCGCCAGGCGGCCCGGCCCCACGGCGCGACAGATAGGAGCACCAAAATTTTATGAAAAAAGGCTACGAGGACAAGGATATCTCTTATCCCAATCAGAAAATAGTCGATATCAACCTGGAGCATGAGATGCAGTCGGCCTACATTGAGTACGCCATGAGCGTCATTGTCGGCCGCGCCCTGCCCGACGTGAGAGACGGGCTGAAGCCCGTCCACCGCCGCATCCTCTACTCCATGTACGAGGTGGGCCTCACCAGCGACAAGCCCTTTAAAAAGTCCGCGACCTGCGTGGGCGACGTGCTGGGCAAGTATCACCCTCACGGCGACCAGTCGGTTTACGACGCGCTGGTCCGTCTGGCCCAGAGCTTTTCCATGCGCTATCCCCTGGTGGACGGCCACGGAAACTTTGGCTCCATCGACGGCGATCCCCCGGCTGCCTACCGTTATACCGAGGCCCGTATGGCCAAGATGGCCAATGAGATGATGCGGGACATCGACAAGGAGACCGTGGACTGGGACCCCAACTTCGACGAGTCGCTGAAGGAGCCCAGAGTGGTCCCCTCCCGCTTCCCCAACCTGCTGGTGAACGGCTCCTCCGGCATCGCCGTGGGCATGACCACCAATATCCCGCCCCACAACCTGCGGGAGGTCATCAACGCCACCGTCTGTGTGCTGGAGAATCCCGAGGCCGGGCTGGAGGACCTGATGGAGCATATCAAGGGCCCGGACTTTCCCACCAACGGCATCATCATGGGCCGCAGCGGCATCCGCGCGGCCTATGCCACAGGCAAGGGCCATATCCGCGTCCGCGCCCGGACCGAGATGGAGGAATTCGGCCAGGGCCGGGTGCGTATTATCGTTACGGAGCTGCCCTACCAGGTCAACAAGGCCCGGCTGGTGGAGAACATCGCCGACCAGGTGAAGGATAAGAAGCTGGACGGCATCTCCGGCCTGCGGGACGAGTCAGACGGCAAGAAGGGTATGCGCATCGTGATAGAGCTGAAAAAGGACGCCAATCCCCAGGTGGTGCTCAACCGGCTCTTTTCCCAGACCCAGATGCAGACCACCTTCGCCATCGTGCTGCTGGCACTGGTGGACAACCAGAAGCAGCCGAAGATCCTGACCCTCCGCCAGATATTGGACGAGTACATCGCGTTTCAGGAGCAGATTATTACCCGCCGCACCGTGTATGACCTGAGGAAGGCCCAGGAGCGGGCCCACCTCCTGCAGGGACTGCTCATAGCCCAGGACAATATCGATGAGGTCATCAAGATCATCCGCTCCGCCTACGACGACGCCAGGGAGAAGCTGATGGAGCGCTTCGGCCTGGATGAGGTGCAGGCCCAGGCCATCCTGGAGATGCGCCTCAAGGCCCTGCAGGGACTGGACAGGGAGAAGCTGCAGGCCGAGTTCGACGAGCTGCAGAAGAAGATCGCCTACTTCAATCAGCTTCTCTCCGACGAGGAGATGCTCCGGGGCGTTTTGAAGGAAGAGCTACTCGAGATCCGGGACAAGTACGGCGACGACCGCAAGACCGAGATCGGCTTTGCAGAGGACGATATCGACATTGAGGACCTCATTGAGGAGGAGGAGTGCGTCTTCACCCTTACCTCAGGCGGGTACATTAAGCGGACCCCCGCCTCCACCTACCGCGCCCAGAAGCGGGGCGGCAGGGGCATCACCGCCATGACCACCAAAGAGGAGGACTGCGTGGATACGGTCTTTACCTCCTCCACCCACGACTTCATCCTCTTCTTCACCAACATGGGCCGGGTCCACAGGAAGAAGGGCTACCAAATCCCCGAGGCAGGCCGGGCGGCCAAGGGCACCAATATCGTCAACGTGCTCCCCGTGGAGCCGGGCGAGAAGGTCACGGCCATGATCCACCTCAAGGAGTACAGCGAGGACCGTTATCTGGTTATGGTCACCCGCAACGGCACCGTGAAGCGGATCTCGCTGCCCGTCATCAACACCGCCCGTAAGGCCGGCATCCGCTGCATCACCCTCGACGAGGGCGACGAGCTAATCGCTGTCCGGGAGACCGACGGAGAGCAGGCCATCCTCATCGTCAGCCACGACGGCATGGCCATCTGCTTCAAGGAGGACGACGTGCGCTGCATGGGCCGCGACGCCACCGGCGTGCGGGGCATCAAGCTGCGTGAGGGCGACTACGTCATCGGCGCGGCCCGGGCCAAGTACGACCACTATGTCCTCATGGTCACGGAGAACGGCTTTGGCAAGCGGACCGAGATGGACGAGTATATCCGCGCCGACGGCCCACAGAACCGCGGCGGATACGGACTCAAGGGCTACCAGGTGACGGAGAAGACCGGCCCCATCGCCGGCGTAAAGGTTGTGGACGGCACCGAGGATATCCTGCTCATCAACAGCCAGGGCGTCATTATCCGCATGGCAACCGCTGACGTAAACGTCTACAGCCGCGGCGCCCAGGGCGTCAAGGTCATGAATCTGGACGAGGGCGTCAAGGTCATCTCCATCGCCCGCACCGAGCATGAGGAGGAAGAGCCGGAGGAGACGGAAGCCGACGGCGGAGAGGACGTAGAAACCGCCGGTGAGGAAGTGGAGGAATAAGAAATAAAACACCCTCCCCGGCCGAAAACCGGGGAGGGTGTCCGGTTCGCCAGGAAAAAGCCCTCCCCCTCCGGGGGGGCCACAAGGCAGGGAATAATAAGATGAAACAAGTCACGATTTATACCGACGGGGCCTGCTCCGGCAATCCCGGTCCCGGCGGCTGGGGGGCCATCCTCCAGTACGGGCAGATGCAGAAGGAGCTCTCCGGCGGAGAGCCCCAGACCACCAACAACCGTATGGAGCTGACAGGCGTTATCACGGCGCTGGAGGCACTCAAGGAGCCCTGTGTGGTGGAGCTTTATTCCGATTCCAAGTACGTGATCGACGGCCTGCAGAAGGGCTGGGCCAAGGGCTGGAAGGCCAGGGGCTGGATTAAATCGGACAAGAAGCCGGCCCTGAACCCGGATCTATGGGACCGCCTGCTGACGCTGTACGACTATCACACGGTGCATCTCCACTGGGTCAAGGGCCACGCGGAGAATAAGTACAACAACCGCTGCGACGAGCTTGCCGTGGCGGAGAGCAGAAAATATAAACAGGCTTAGCGGCGCGGCCCCGGGACCCCACGGCGTGGGGCGGCGCGAGCAGCGCCGAAGGCCGGCAGAATTCATTTTTGGCTGCCGCAAAATAAGAAGGAAAAGGGCTTCCGCCCGGCCCGGGCGGAAAATAAGTACAATAACCGCTGTGACGATCTTCCCGTGGCGGAGGGCAGAAATAAGCAGGAAAAAGCGTGCTGCAGGATAAATGCAGCACGCTTTTGATATGGGTAAACAAAGATCAAATATATAGACTCAATCAAAGATAAAAAGCGCCTCAATAGGGGCGTCTACGGCACGGGATAGAGCAATGGCCAGCTTGAGGGACGGGTTGTACCGCCCGGCCTCCAGGCGTATAATGGTCTCCCTGCGTACCCCTACCCGGTCGGCCAGATCTTCCTGGGTGAGGCCGGCCAGAATGCGGTATTTCTTGAGGTCGCACCGGAACTGACTGTCCATCAGTCAGCCTTCCTGTCAAAGAAGAGGGTAAGGGCCGGGGCGAGGACAAAGCCCGTCGCGTATCCCAGGGAACCCACCAGCAGCACCGTGTCAGCCGGAACCTGACGGTCCAGCAGAAAGAGCAGAGCAAAGGAGAGCAGGGTAAAAAACGAGAGCATCACCGCAGCGGCCCGCTTTCGGTTTTCCAGCAGCCGCTCATCCACTCCGTCCTTCTCCAGATGATAGTAAAAGAAAAAAGCAAAGAAGCCAAAGAAAATAAAGAAAAAATAGCTGGGGTGGCCGTTAAACTTGGGTAGAAGCCCTAAAAACCCGAAAAAGCCCAACAGACTGAACCAGGGAAAAAGTCTGAGAAGCCGTTGGCCCTTTGTCACCGAAGACGCCTCCTGCTGGTGATAAATACATCACTTGATGTGATAAATATATCACACACACCGCACTCTGTCAAGAAAACAAAACCCCAATTTCACTCTCGAATCACCACGCCGAAGCGCTTTGCCAGCGCGGCGGCCTGGTAGAGATCCACAATGGCGCCCTTCAGCTCCCAGGCGGTATCGGAGAAGACCGGGCCGCTGAGGGTGCAGGAGGTCAAATCCACGCCGGTGAGAGCGGTCTTGTAGAAGCTGGTGCCCACCAGGCGGCAGTCCGCCAGCTCCAGACCGGAGAGCTTACACTCGGAGAGTGAGAGCCCCTCCATGTCGCAGCCCTGGAAGCGGAGACTGCGCAGTCTCGAGCCGTCCAGATTGGCATATTTCAGGGCGCAGCGGTCAAAGAGGACGTCCCGCTGGGCGCTCTTGTGGAGGTTTGCCCCCACCCCCTTGCACTCAGCAAAGGATACCCGCTGAAAAAAACAGTCGGAGAAGAGGCTGTTGGAACAGTCGCAGCACTCAAACACCACGTCCTGAAATCCGGTGCGGGAGAAGTCGCAGTCAAGCAGGCGGCAATGGAAAAAGCGGACGGAGCGGAAATTCAGGCCGTCCAGTGCGGCTGCGGTGAGGGTCAGGCGGTCACAGAGCAAACACTCCAGGTCCGCATCGTCCTCGCGGGCGCGGCAAGACAGGTCCTCCAGGTCCTCTACGGGTGAAAGTTGGGGGGCGAGAAGGGGTTTTGAGAGCTTCATGGGGGGAGCCTCCCTTATGGTAATTGAAAAAACGGTCTGCATACGAGAACAAGTGTACCATAAACCAAATCAAAGAACAAGGCAGGGAAAGGTGTAACGCGGCCGGAGCGCAAAACCCCTGCGAAGCATCAGCAAAAGAGCCCTTTTCGCTGGCAGCAAGGCGTTTTCTGGCGGTCAAAACCCTCCGCGGAGCGCCTCGCAGAGTTCCGCCGTCTGCAGACGGCGGCAAAAAATTAAAAAGCGTCATATCTTGGGATATGCGCCTCAGAAATGATACATCCCATGACGGATCGGGGGGAAACTTTTCCCAAGAAAGCGAGCCCCATCTGTCATGCGGCTTGCCAAAGAAGCGCGACAGGACTGCTTTGACAAGCTGAAAAAAGACCCGCGGCGCTCAGCGCCGCGGGTCTTTCCATAGTAATTATTTTACCTGGGAGAGGGCGTCCTCGACGGCCTCTTTGATGGCTTTGCTGGTAATGGTGGCGCCGGAGACATTGTCCACCTCGGTGGAGTTTGCCTCCACGATGGCGCCCGGGATCTGGTCGCGGGCGGGGTCGGAGATGCCGTCGGTCTCGGCGTGCTGGACAATCTCCACAGTGGAAATCTTGTCGCCGTCCATGGTGACCTTCACGTACAGGTCGCCGCCCATGCCGTTGTGGCTCACGCCCAGGTATTCGTTCTCGCCCAGCGTCACGTCGGGCGCCTCGGAGGCCGCCAGGTCGGTGGTCACGCCGGGGGTGTGGACGATATTGGAGGTGACCTTCTCAGCGGCGGTGTAGGCGGGCAGGGTGTCGTTCTTAACCTCAGCCGCGTTCTTGCCGGCGATCTGGCCGAAGATGACGCACTCGGCAATGTTGCCGCCGCCCTGATACTGGAAGGCGGTGATGCCGCCGAATTCACCGGCGGAGTACAGGTGGGGAATGGGGTTTCCGCTGCGGTCCAGGACCTCGGCGTTCTCGTTGCGGCGGGCGCCGCCCTGGGTGTTCAGCATGGCGGCGGTCAGCTCCACGGCGTAGTAGGTGCCGCCGGTGATGGGGGCCATGCTCTCGGCACTGCGGCCGAACTGGGGATCGTAGCCGGCCTTGGCATAGCTGTTGTAGTTTTCCACGGTCTTGACCAGAGTATCGGCGTCCACGTCGATGAGGGCCGCCAGATCAGCGATGGAGGAGGCGCTCTGGACATTGACGGCGTTTTCCGGCATGGTGAAAGCGTTGAACTGGGTCTCGTCGCAGATGACAAAGGAGCGCAGGGGACGGCGGGCGTTCATCCAGGCGTCGCCCAGCTTGATGTGGCCGTGACGGGTGAGCTCATCCTCGCGGAGGTAGCGGTTGCCGTCGCCGGCGATGAAGATGGAGCCGCCCTGGGTGAAGGAGGAGCCGAACATGGTGGTGCCGCGCTCGCCCTCAGGGACCTTGACCACGCTGCCGGAGAAGTCGCCGATGCCCTCATAGGCCTCCATGTGCCAAAGGTCGGCGCCCACATCCAGGACCATGTCGATGCCGTCACCGGTGTTGTAGAGGGTGCCGATGGCGCGGCTGTCGGTGAGGCCCAGGTAATCGGCCAGCATCTCGGGGTTGTTCTCAAAGCCGCCCAGGGTCAGTACCACGCCGTTGTCGGCGCGGACATTCAGCTTCTCTCCGCCCCGCTCCACGGTGACGCCCAGAATGGTCTTGGAGGCCGGGTCCTGCACGAGGGAGACGGCGGGAGACTCAAACCACACGTCAATCTTGTCGGCCCGGTCGGTGACCTGCTTGCGCATGGCCTGCCAGAGGTAGCCGTCGCTGATGCCGGCATGGGTGGAGGTCAGGGTAATGCTGTCGCTGCCGGGGAACTCAGGGTACTCGGGGGACATGGAGCCGATGACCGGAATACCGTTCCAGGCCATAAACTCCTCCTTGTTGAGGCCCAGCTTGTCGGAAATGGTGTCGGCCAGGTTGGCGATCTCGCGGGCGTAGAGCTCCAGCATGGCCTTGGGGATCTCGTGGTCGCCGGCCAGGGCCTTGTAGTAGGCCAGGGTGTCCTCATAGTTGCCGTTGCCGTTGGCGAAGAGCTGGCCGCAGTAGCGGGTATTGCCGCCCTCATGGCCCTCGGGGGCCTTCTCCACCAGGAGGACACGGGCGCCCTCATCGGCGGCGGCCATGGCGGCCATGGAGCCGGCGCCGCCAAAGCCCACGATCACCACGTCGTACCGGCCGTCCCAGGCAACGGTGTCGGCGTATGTATAGGTCTCGGAGACGGTCTGGCTGGGAGAGGGCTCTGCGGGGGTGCTTGCGGAGGGGCTGGGAGAGGGCGCGGTGTCCTGGGTGCATCCGCTCAGCAGGGAGACGCCCAGAGCCGCGGCAAGAGACAGGGCAAGGAATTTCTTTTTCATGTTTTTCCTCCTCATTCCATAGGTGTATCGGTAGGACCTTCTTATTTTTATTATACAAAATGTTAGAAATTTAACAAGGGAGAGAAATTTCACCCCTCCTGTGAAAAATCCACCCCTCAGCCTTAACAACAGGGGTATTTTCCTGTATAATAGACGCAAATATGACGTGCCCAGTGAAACGGAGGCGGAAGGGATGCCCTATTTCGGAACGGACCCAAACAAGGTTGTCATGGGGGACTATCATATCGCCTCGGGCTATCTCTACACCCATGCCATGAACGAGTGCCTGCACAACCACCCCGTGCCCAGGACACTGGCCATCCTGAGCCAGTGCAGAGTGGAGCTCTCCTTCTCGCTTAACCGCTTTTGGTTCTGCCTGACGGGGCTGAAGAAGGACGTCTATTACGATGTGTACGGCCTGGAGGCCGGGGATTATCTGGAGATATTTGATCGTTTCCGGATCCTGGCGGAGTCCGCCGTAGCGGAAAACGGCTACCGTGCGGACATCTTTATGGTCATGGAGGAGGACGTGAAGCAGATGGCCGTCCTCTTCAGCGCGGACGGGGTGACGGCCTGTTCACCGGAGGAGCTGGCCGGGCAGATAGACGCACTGGGCCAGCAGGTCTATGAGCGGGACCTCTTCTGCGGAGACTGCCGATACCGCAACGTCACGGCCCTCTCCCCTCCCCTGTCCGGGTTTGCCGCCATCCGGGAGGGCTACCTCCTCACCCGCCGGCTCAACGACCTCTCCTTCTTCCGTATGGACGGCGGCGTAATTACGGCTGAGCGGGTGGAGGCCCAGCGCAGCGCGGCGGACTACCAGACGGTCATGGAGGGCTGCGTCCGTCTGTGCCGGGCGCTGGACGAGGGAGACCGGACCGAGTGCCGGGCAGCGCTGGAGGACCTCTTTTTGAAGCTGCTGCGCGGCTCCTACAGCGTCTCCCTCCTGCGAGACACCCTGTCCTACTGCAAGCATATGCTTCAAGTGCGCTGCACCGCCCGGGGACTGATGGATCAGGTGGACCTGGAGCGGCTGTGCGACGCGGACCGCTATCTGCGCATCGAGGAATGCGTGCAGTCCCTCTGGCAGACCCTGGACACGGTGGGGGCCGCCATTGAGCGGCAGGGGCGGTTCAGCCGGGCGGTGCTCAACGCGGTCTACTATATCAGAATTCACTGCGCGGAGGATCTCTCCCTGCCCGATATCGCGGCCTATGCCGGGGTAAGCCCCAACTACCTGAGCGGCATTTTTCGGGAAAACACGGGCTTTTCAGTCCGGGACTTTATCACAATGGTGCGGATTGAAAAGGGCAAGGCACTGCTCTCCGGCGGCGCACGGGTGGCTGAAGCGGCGGAGGCCGTGGGCTTTTACGACGCAAAGTACTTCACCCGCGTCTTTAAAAAACACACCGGCGTCAGTCCGGCCCGGTACAGGGCGGAGGCGGGCGGATAATCATTGACAGGCGCGGGCCAACGCGGGTACAATGGACTAGGATATCACCCGCTGAAACCTGGGAGGAGAGGGAAGCCATGGCAATTGTGGAAGTGGTAAAGTACAACGGAAATCCCGATGTCTTCGCGTGGAAATATCCCAGCGAGGAGCTGGGGACCTGGACCCAACTGATCGTCAATGAGTCCCAGGAGGCTGTCCTCTTTAAGGGAGGCAAGGCGCTGGATGTCTTCACCAGCGGACGGCATACCCTGGACACCGCCAATATCCCCCTGCTGAACAAGGTGGTCAACCTGCCCTTCGGCGGCCGGTCCCCCTTTACGGCGGAGGTGTGGTACGTCAACCGCGTCAACTCCCTGGACGTCAAGTGGGGCACGGCCACGCCCATTCAGCTCCAGGACCCGAAGTACGGCGTTTTTGTGCCGGTGCGATCCTTTGGGCAGTTCGGCGTGCGCATTGACGACGCGAAGAAGTTTCTCGTCAAGCTGGTGGGCACCCTGCCCCAGTTTGACAAGAGCAGCCTGCTGAGGTATTTCCGCGGCCTCTTTATCACCAAGGCCAAGGATACCATCTCCTCCTACCTCATCCACAAGGAGATCAGCGCACTGGAGATCAACGCCTATCTCGACGAACTCTCCGCCTATATGAAGGAGCGCATCGAGCCCGTCATGGCGGAGTACGGCATTACGCTGGTGAACTTCTACGTCAACGACATCAATATTCCGGAGGACGACCCGGCGGTGCGGAAGCTGAAGGCCGCGCTGGCCAAGCGGGCGGAGATGGATATTATCGGCTACAACTACCAGCAGGAGCGCTCCTTCGACACCCTGGAGGGCGCGGCCACCAATCAGGGCTCCGCCGCGTCCGGCCTCATGGGGGCCGGGCTGGGGCTTGGGATGGGCGTCGCCGCGGGCGGCGCGGTAGGCGGACAGTTCGGCGGCATGGCGAATGTGCTGGATACCGCTGCGCCGGGGAGCGAGTGCCCCCAGTGCCACGCCAAGGTCCCCGCAGGGAAAAAATTCTGCCCGGACTGCGGCTGCAGCCTGACCAAAGGCGGGCCGGAGAAGGGGGAAGAAATTAGCTGCGCCTCCTGTGGGACGGCTCTGACTCAAAAGACGAAGTTCTGTCCGGAGTGCGGAAAGAAATACAATCCATGCCCAAACTGCGGCGCGGACCTGCCGGAGGGGGCAGGCGCCTGCGCGAAATGCGGCGCCGATGTACCCACCCTCTGCCCCAACTGCGGGAAGACCATCGCGGAGAAAAAAGCCAAGTTCTGTCCGGAGTGCGGCGCGCGCCTCCAACGCACCTGTCCCAAGTGTGGAAAAGAGGTTGACGGGAAGCAGAAATTCTGCCCGGAGTGCGGTGAAAAGCTGAAAGAGGGAGAGTAAGCCATGAAGGGTCGTCAAAAAATTGTGGCCCTGGCGGGCCTTATTATAATTGCGGTGACGCTGTTGCTCTTCTTCCTTCCCGGGGGAGAGCGGGAGACGGTGGACTGGGTCTGTCTGACCTTCTTCCTCCTGGCCGAGGCGGTGCTCTGCGGCGGCGGCATCCTGGCGGACCGGATGGCCGGGGCGTGCGGGGGGATCTTTTTCCGTGCAAGCGCGTTTACGGCGCTGTTTATCTGCTGCATTGTCTCCCTGGCCGTCTCTCTGGTGTCCATCCTGTGGATGCGGCCCCCGGTGGCGGGGCTGGTGGGTGTTCAAATCGTGCTGTTTGCGGCGGGCTTAATTTTGCTGCTGGTCCTCTCCGCCTTCGGGCGGCGTGCAGGGGCGGCCCAGGCCGCCGAGGAGCAGGCGCTCTCCGCGCTCAAGGCCCTGGAGGGCCGGGTCCGGACCCTGGCGGGCGCGCCGGCCAACCGGGACTACGCAGCACCGCTGGAGCGCTTGGCGGAGGCCATACGGTTTGCCGACGGCGCCTGCGCGTCCGCACTGGACAGTGAGATCGCCGATAAGCTGACGGCGCTTGAAACCTGCCTTTCCGGTGAGACCGCGGCGGGCGAGGTAGAGCCCAGAGTGGAGGAGCTGCTGTGGACCGTGGAGCGGCGGGGCCGTGAGGTGAAGGAGAGAAAGGCTGGGAAGACTTGATGAATGAAGGCGCGGGTCGGTCAAAGGTCGTCCTCATGGGGATTGCCTCTAAGATACAGATCATTCTCGGCGCTCTGATCGCGGCATTTTTCGGACTGGGGCTTATCGGCTGCCTCAGTCAGAAAACTGAGGTCAGTGTGACCATCGCTATTTTGCTCTTTTTGGCCCTTGGCGTTTGGCTCATTTTAAGGGGCGTCAAAAAGGGCAGATTGATTAAGCTCTTTCAGCGGTATGTGGCGCTGCTGTCCGGCGACTCTGAGCGCTCCCTGGACAGTCTGGCGGGGGCGCTCGGCGTGAGTGTGGACGCCGTAAGGGACAATGTGGAGCGGATGATCAAGCGCGGCCTGATGCCCAACGCATATATCAACCGGGATACCAACTGCCTGGTGTTTGCCGGGCGGGTACCCGCCGGACAGGCGGCCTCCAGGCCCGCTGCCGCGCCCGGCGGTCAAAGGGGCAACCCGGGCGGGACGGGCTATAGGACCGTGGTGTGCAAGGGCTGCGGCGCCGCCAATCAGATTCCAGTGGGCGGAACCGGGGAGTGCGAATTCTGCGGGTCCCGACTGGGATAAGCAATCAGGAGGAGAGACAGATATGGCTGAGAGAAGATATCAAATAGACCGCAGGGACATTCGTTACGACGCCAGCGGTCTGGACGGCACCCCCAGAAGGAAGACCTCCTCCTGGGTGCCGATTATTGTGTTTATGCTGCTGTTCTGGCCGGTAGGCATTGTACTGCTGATCCTCAAGCTGAAAAACGATCGATCCGGAACGATGCAAAACGGCAAGGTGGTCTTCGGCATCGGCGTCTTCCTGGCTGTGATGGGGGTGATGTACCTCATCATGTTTGTCAGCGGCAGTCTGACCACCAGCGGCGGGAGGCCCTATCCCCTGAATTCCTTTCTCTCGCTCTTGCTTTTCTTCGTCCTGGGCGGCGCGGCGCTGATTGTCGTCGGGACCAGGATGAAAAAGACCGGCCTGAAGTACCGGCGGTACATCAATCTGGTGGTGAATAACCGGCTCAGCTCCATTGATAAGATCGCCTCCGGGATGGGCTGCTCTTACGACCAGGCCGTCGTGGATCTGCAGAAGATGCAGGACGACGGCTATTTCCCCCACGCGCTTATCGATTTCAGCAAGGGCCTTTTCTATCTGGACGGTATTCCCCGGGACATGGGCGGCACGGCGGACGCGCCTCCCCCCGCCTCCCCCCGGCCGGGCGCGGGAGTGGAAGCGCCGCCCGCCGTCAAGGTGGTCACCTGCAGGAGCTGCGGCGCGCAGAACACCGTTGCAGCGGGCACGGTCTGCGAGTGCGAGTACTGCGGATCGCCCATCAGTTCCTGAACGTAAAACGACCGCCCGCCTTTTAAAAGGCGGGCGGTCGTTCAGTTTGTCAAAGAAGCCCCAAAGGGCTTCTTTGACAGGGAGCTGCATGACGGCTGGGGCTCGGTTTCATGGGAAAAAGTCTCCCCATCCGTCATGAGAGGTGTTTTTTCTGAGGCTCGTGTTCCCGGAAATGACGGATTTTCATTTGACTGCGACATCTGCGGACGACGCAGCGCTGCGAGGCTTTCTCTGCGGAGGGTATTTCCCTCAAGATAATCTGGCAGGGCGGGTCGGCCCGCCGTTTCGCAGCAAATATACAACGCCGCGCCACGTTCCCATTTAAGGCGCCCTATGGATCAAAGTGCTTGCGCCAGAAATACTGCAGGCTCTCGTAGTCCTGGATCAGGGCCGCGCCCTCTGGGGTGAGGGCATCGGTGAGGACGCCATCCTCCAGATAGAGGCCCGTGGGGGTATTGATGACCGGAACCTGTTCCGCCACGGCATTGGTGGCCTGGAGGTAAGCCGGGCCCTCCCAGCCGCAGAGCTTGAAGACTTCGTTCATCAGGAAGTTGGGGCTCAGGTCCGGACCCTCGCCCCGGAAATCATTGCCCAGGGCCTCCCTGGCCGCGTCGTTGGCCCAGATGAGGTACCGGGTGGCGTAATAATTTAAAAAGCCCTCCTTGGTGGAGAGATCCAGATCAATGCCCAGCAGATGGTAAATGCTGTTGCCGTCCCCCATCCAGGGGTTGTGGTCCCCAAAGAGGACGATGACCACCGGCTGGTCGGAGGCGCGGTAGTAGTCGAAGAACGTCTTCAGATGATCCCCCGTGTCCTTGAGGGAACCGAAGTAGTTGTTCATCAGGTTCAGTTCCTCCCGGGTGTAGGATCCATCGTCCACCACCCAGCCGTCCCCCCACCAGAGGACGTCGGTGTCGTAGGGGCCGTGGCCCTGATAGGTGACGTTGAAGCCGAAATAGGGCTGGTCGGAAGTCTCCTTGTGCTGAGCATAGAGCTTGATCATCTCCGGAAACAGGACCGCGTCAAAGCCCACGCCGCCGCCGGTCAGCGCGCCGTAGTAGTTCTCCACATAGTAGTAGTTCTGAAGCCCCAGGTTGGCGTTGACATTCTCCCGGTTGTAGAACCACGCATAGCAGGAGTGGCTTCCCTCGGTGTAATACCCCTGCTTTTGCAGATACCAGGCGTAGGAATTTGTGGGGGCGCGGAAGGAGCCCAGCCGGGAGTACCCGGTGAGGAAGCAGCGCTCGGTGTCCACCGTGCCGCCGGCAAAGATGTTGGTGACCAGATTGCCCGTGTAGCCCTCGGCCTCCAGCTTGTGGAACTCCTCGTATACCGCAGGATTCAGCTCCGGCACGCCGAACTTGGTGAAGTCGTTGTAGGCCTCCAGCTGGATCGCGATGAGGTCCACCCTCTTCTCCTCAGGGATGTCCGCGTCCTCATAGGCGGCGAGGATGGACTGGGCCGCCGCTGCGCTGTACCCCTCCGGCGGCGCGTCCGAGGCGGACTTGACGCTGTAGAGAAAGGGGTAAAGAAACCCCTTGGAGGTATAGACCTGGGTGGCCGACCAGGGGGAGATCAGAGCCTCGTTCCGGGTCCGGTTGGTATAGGTATTGGCGTCGGCATAGAGCCACTGGAGGGGCAGAAACACCATCAGCAGCACTGCCACGCCTCCCAACCTGGGCCAGAGGGGCATCCGCCCCCGGGCCAAAAAGTGGAGAACCACCCAGCCCAGAAACACCAGGACGATGGCCAGCAGCATGCTCTTGTTGAGAAAGAGCTGGTACTTCCCCGCCATATTGCCCGCCTCTTTGATGAGGAGGATGTCCTCAAACATCATGGGGTCGTTGCGGAAGGTCAGCTTGAAGAAGCTGGCGGCGGTGAGACCCAGGGTGAGGACCGCGGTAATACCGTAGGAGAGGCCTGCCCGCCCCGTCATAAAGTAGAGCAGCAGAGCCAAAAAGACCACCGGGAGGAGATTGAGTACGGCGATCAGCGGGTGGGTAAAGTAGCTTATAAACATGGCCGTGCGGTTGTCCACACAGGCAAACCACAGGGAGAGCACGCCCAGACAGACCGCCGCAAGCGCCAAGAGCACAAGCGTCAGGGCACGGGAGTTGGCAAGCTTGGATTCTTTTATTTTTTTCATGTACGTTACTCCGATTTTACAGTGGGGATAAGGAAAAACGGATTGTCACACAGGCGTGGCAATCCGTTTTTGTCGGCGGCTCCTGCTGCATAGACCGATATCCGGCCTGCGGTAGGGGTTTGACTTTGGTCAAAGCACTTGAGCGCCGCAGGCGTCGGACATGGAGCGTGCGCGTGCGCTTTCTCAGAAGGAGATCTTCTCCTCGATATAGGCTTTCAGCTCAGAAATGGGCATCCGGACCTGCGCCATGGTATCCCGGTCCCGGACGGTGACGCAGTGGTCGGCCTCCTCGGTCTCGCTGCCCACGGTCTGGAAGTCCACGGTGACGCACAGTGGGGTGCCGATCTCGTCCTGGCGGCGGTAGCGCTTGCCGATGGAGCCGGCGTCGTCAAAGTCCACCATGAAGTGCTTGGAGAGCTCCGCATAGACCTCCTGGGCGGCGCCGCTCAACTTCTTGGAGAGTGGCAGTACCGCGCACTTGAACGGGGCCAGAGCGGGATGGAAGCGCATAACCACGCGGGTGTCGTTCTTCTCCGCGTCCACGACCTCCTCGTCGTAGGCGTCCACCAGGAAGGCCAGCACCGAACGCTCCACGCCCAGGGAGGGCTCGATGACGTAGGGAATATAGTGCTCGTTCTTCTCCTGGTCGTAGTATGTCATGTCCTTGCCGGAGGTATTCTGGTGCTGGGTCAGGTCGTAGTCCGTGCGGTCGGCCACGCCCCAGAGCTCGCCCCAGCCGAAGGGGAACAGGAACTCGAAGTCGGTGGTCGCCTTGGAGTAGAAGCAAAGCTCCTCCGGGTCGTGGTCCCGCAGGCGCAGGTTCTCGTCTCTGAGGCCCAGGGAGAGCAGCCACTCGCGGCAGAAGGTGCGCCAGTACTGGAACCACTCCAGATCGGTGCCCGGCTGGCAGAAAAACTCCAGCTCCATCTGTTCAAACTCACGGACCCGGAAGATGAAGTTGCCCGGCGTAATCTCATTACGGAAGCTCTTGCCAATCTGTCCGATGCCGAAGGGCAGCTTCTTCCGGGTGGTGCGCTGCACGTTGGGGAAGTTGACAAAAATGCCCTGGGCGGTCTCGGGCCGGAGATAGACGGTGTTCTTGCTGTCCTCGGTGACGCCCTGGAAGGTCTTGAACATCAGGTTGAACTGACGGATGTCGGTAAAATTGTGCTTGCCGCAGGTGGGGCAGGGGATGTTGTGCTCCTCAATGAAGTCCTTCATCTCCTGCTGGGTAAAGGCGTCGATGGGCTTGGGCAGCTCAAAGCTGTTCTGGGCGCACCAGTCCTCAATGAGCTTGTCGGCGCGGAAGCGCTCATGGCACTCCCGGCAGTCCATCAGCGGGTCGGAAAAACCGCCCAGGTGGCCGGAGGCCACCCAGGTCTGGGGGTTCATGAGGATGGCGGCGTCCAGACCGACGTTGTAGGGGTTCTCCTGCACAAACTTCTTCCACCAGGCGCGCTTGACGTTGTTCTTCAGCTCCGCGCCCAGGGGTCCGTAGTCCCAGGTGTTGGCGAGACCGCCGTAGATCTCGCTGCCGGCAAAGATAAAGCCCCGGCCTTTGCACAGGGCCACCAGTTTTTCCATTGATTTTTCGGGATTGGTGAGCATGGATACCCCTCCAACTGATTATTTCGATAACATTTCAATTATATACGGATTGAAGGGGATGTCAACCTAAAGAGGCCAAAAAACCATGGAATTACAGGGGTCGAGCCTTACGGAAAAACGTTTGACGGCAAGATGTCCCGGAGCGGCGAACAGTCAGCTCAAAAACATCTCCACGTCCTGCACGGTGAGGCCGGTCTGGAGGGCCAGATTAACCCCAAAGCCGATGACCTTGGAGATATCGGCCACATGGCTGTCAATCTCCTTGGGGGTGACGATGACCCCGCTCCCCGCCCTGCGCAGGGCGTCCGGGTCCAGGTCGTCCCGGCCCGCCTCTGCCAGCACGTCGGCGCAGAGGGTGGCGGCGTCCACCACGGTGGGCACGCCGATGGCAATGACAGGGACGCCCAGGGTCTCACGGTTCAGCGCGGCCCGGGCGTTGCCCACCCCCGAGCCGGGGACAATGCCCGTGTCCGCAATCTGGATGGTCCGGCAGACCCGGTCCAGGCTCCGGGAGGCCAGAGCGTCCACCGCCAGGACGCAGTCGGGCTTGAGCTTCGCCACCACGGCCTGTACCAGCTCGCCGCTCTCCATGCCTGTGGTGCCCAGCACACCGGCCGCCAGGGCCGCTACGGGCCGAAAGCTGCCGAAATGCTCCGGCACCCGCTCCACCAGGTGGCGGGTGACCATGGTGTGCTCCGCCGCCTTGGGTCCCACCGCGTCGGGGGTGATGGCCCGGTTGCCAAGGCCCACCACCAGGGCGCTGGCCCCGTCGGGCAGCTTCAGCAGTGCCCTCAGTTCCCCGCCCAGGGCCCGGGCCGCCCGGCCGAAGGCGTCCTCCTCCCTGCGGGCCAGCCCGTCCAGGAGGAGGGTCACGTAATTGCCCACCGGCTTCTCCAGGGCGGCCGCCCCGCGCTCGTTGAGTATCCGCACGGTGGTGACCTTATAGCCCTCCCGCTCCGTGTCCCGGGCCTCCACCCCCTCCAGCCTGGTCTCCTTCTCCGCGCTCTCTTCCCAGAGGGTTTTGGCCTCCATCGCCAGGTCCGTCCGTCTTTTCAGCACGCCGCGCCCCATCCTTTCCTTGTATCTTGACCAAAAATATCCCTATATCTTGTACTGCTTTTTTGCTTTACACACTATTTTTTGCGTATGAGAGCGCACTATACAAAAAAGACGCAAAAAAATGAAATTAATCCTTGCAATTTCAGCGGTTGGCTGTTAAAATAAGTATCTGCACGGGCAAACTATGCGCATATCGCTATGCGTTAAATCGTCATCGGAGGAGGTGTTTGGTTTGCCGAATATCAAGTCTGCCAAGAAGCGTGTGCTGGTCAACCAGGCCAAAGCCATGCAGAACAAGGCCGTTAAGTCCGCCATCAAGACCGATCTGAAGAAGTTCGAGGCCGCCGTGGCTGAGGGCAACCGCAGCGAGGCCGAGGGCGCTTACAAGGTGGCCGTCAAGGCTGTCGACAAGGCCGTGGGCCACGGGCTGCTGCACAAGAACAACGCCGCGCGCAAGAAGAGCAGCATGACCGTTAAGCTGAACAAGCTGGCCTAAGCGCTTTAAAAAGAGCGGAAACAAGAGCCGCCTGCTGATTGCAGGCGGTTTTTTGCCGTTATTTGCCCTTTTTTCCCAATGGTGGTATAATAGCCGCGTTAGATCGTAAGCGCTTGGTTTTGGTGCGCCCGGCTCCCGCCTGGAGGCGTAGCCGCCGGCAGAGCCAGATACCGCCATTTTGCAAAAATCCCCCCGGCCATGCCGCGCAGCGTGAATTCCTGCGGTTTTGCGGCATACTGTCACAGACGAAACGAGGAGAGGAGGCGCCGCCGTGAAGGGTATCTGGGAGTCCGGACCGGTCCGCTTTATCCGTGAAATGGTGGATATCTACTTTGGCAAGCGGGTCTCCCGCTCCGCGGCGGAGCTGGCCTATTTTCTCATTCTCACCTTCTTCCCCATTCTGGTTTGCATCAACGGCTTTATCGGTATCCTCCATCTGGACAGCTTTGCCGTTATGGCGGCGATGGAGGACTTTCTGCCCAAGGAGGCCCTGAGCGTGGTGGGAGAGTATATCGGCTATATCTCCACCAACCAGTCCAACGCCATGCTGATTGCGGGTATCACGATGACGCTCTTCTCCGCGTCGGCGGCCTTCCGCGCGCTGATGAACATCATGGACGATATTTATGAGCGCAAGAGCTATACGGGGCTGTGGCAGATTGTGGCCAGCGTCATATTTTCCATTCTCTTCCTTGTCACCATCTATCTCTCAATCGTGGTGGTGCTGACGGGCAACTGGCTCTTCGCCCTCATCGAGGGCTTCTTCCACCTGGACCCCAGCGCCCTGCCCTGGGACTGGCAGTGGCTGCGCTTCCTCATCCTCTTCGCGCTGGTGCTCCTCTTCGTGCTGCTGGCCTACCGCATGGCCGCGCCCCGGGGGAAGCCCCGGCCCCCCATCCTCACCGGCGGCATCATCGCCGCCGCGGCCCTGGTGGCGGCCTCCATCCTCTTCTCCTGGTTCATCGGAATGTCCTCCAAGTACTCCCTGGTGTACGGGTCCCTGGCAAGCGTCATCATTCTGCTGCTGTGGCTCTACCTCTGCGGGAACATCCTCATATTGGGAAACGTCTTTAACTGCGTGTGGTACAAGCGCAAGAAGATTCGCTATTTAAAGAAGCTGAAAAAAGAATCCGGCCCGCCGGAGCAGCTGGGCGGGTAGCAAAAAACCGGTGGCGGCCAAAGGGCGAGGCTCCACAGGGGTATCACCGAAACCGTCCAGAGTAAAACGGGCACGGCTGCTATATCATAGCAGCCGTGCCCTTGTATTTTATTATGCTATTCTATTCCAGCATAGGTTCAGCTCCGTTTTCAAGGCGGAAACTATAACCGGCTGACCGGAACGTAGAGGGAGGTCCTGCCACTGTGGTAGACTTCCAAGTCAATCTTGCCCTCAGCGGTGCGGTAATTCTTGTTTTGCGGCAGCCACTCGCCGAAGATATACTTCCACATCCGCCGGACGTTTTCATTGAGCAGCGTCATATTGCCGTTACCGGGCGGGACAGGAAACACGGCATAGTCCGCAGACTCCACCTCCAGCGGCTCCAGGCCGTCCGGGATAAAATCGGTACTCTGCACGACCGGCCCGAAGAAATAAAATAGTTCGCCTGTGTTACGGTCCGGCTGAATCCACGCACCGATCTCTGTGGGTTCCGGTCCGCTAAGCCGCCGGTAATCCTCCGGGCTGACAAAGGCGAACTCCCTTCCCATCCAGTAAGCGCCGGCATTCAACACATCGGACTCTCCCTGCGGCGGTGAGAGCCGGTACCCCACAGCGGTAAAGGAGGCCAACGAGCGGAATTCCGGTTCTATGCGGAACCGTTCATCAGCCAGCTCCTTCTGATATTCAGATGGCGACAGCCCATAATGCTTCCGAAACGCTTTTGCAAAGCCGGACAGCGTTTGAAAGCCCCGGGCAGCCGCCACGCTGACGGATGATTTCCCGGACAGCAGGTCCCGCGCGGCAGCCGCCATTCTGCGCCTGCGCAGGTATGCGGCCACCGGAACGCCGGTATAGCTGGAAAAGGCATGGCAGAAATGATAGAACGAGTAATCCAAAAGCGCAGCCAGCTCGCCCACCGTGATATTTTTATCAGGGTGGGCGTCAATATAGGCAAGGATTTGCTCCATATTGTCGCTGCGCTTCATGATAATCTTCTCCGTGTACTATAATTTCTTGTTTCTCTCGGGAATTCATCGCTTTTTACTTGGAATAGAAAAACACCCGCATGGCGCCGTCGCGGCCGGATAGGATCTCGGCCTCCACTTCATAGAGGGCCCGCAGGAAATCCGTCGTCAGCAGCTCCCGCGGAGCGCCGTGGCCTACGATGACGCCGTCCTTCATGGCGTACAGCCGGTCACAGTAGGCCGCGGCCAGATTCAGGTCGTGAATCGCCGCGACCACGGTGCAGCCGCTTTTTCGCACCAGCTCCATGAGCTGCAGCTGGTACTTGATATCCAGGTGGTTGGTGGGCTCATCCAGCACCAGCACGGCGGTCTGTTGGGCCAGGGCGCGGGCGATGAGCACCCGCTGCTTCTCCCCGCCGGACAGCGTGATGAAGCCCTGCTTCCGGAGAGGCGACAGCCCGGTGAGGTCAAGGATCTCACCCACCAGCGCCCAGTCCTCCCGGCTGTCGGTTTCCAGCAGGCGCTTGCGGGCCTGCCGGCCCATCATCACAACTTCTTCCACCGTAAAGTCAAAGGCGGCCTCCTGCTCCTGCACCATGACGGCCATGCGCTGGGCCATCTCCCGGTTGCTCATGGACAGCAGGTCCTCGCCGCACAGGGTGATGGCGCCCCTTTGGGGGCGCAGGACTTTATACAGGTTCTTCAGGAAGGTGGACTTGCCGCTGCCGTTGGGTCCGATGAGGCCGACAAATTCCCCCTCTGTCACCTGAAAATCCACGCCGCGGAGGATCTCGCGGCTGCCGGCGGCGTAATGTATCTCGTTTGCGGTAATCACAGCGGTACCCTCCAGCTAAAACTCATAGCGCCGGACGCGGATCATCCACAGGAACAGGGGCGCTCCCAGGAAGGCCGTCAGAATGCCGATGGGAAGCTCCGCCGGCGGCTTGATCATGCGGGCGCCCACATCCACCCAGATGAGAAAGATCGCGCCGGTGAGCATCGAGATCGGGATCAGCTTCCGGTGGTCCGGCCCCACCACGGAGCGGACCAGGTGGGGAATCACCAGCCCCACAAAGCCGATGCAGCCGCTGACCGCCACGGAAGAGGCGGTCAAAAGGGCCGTTATGACAATCAGCAGATTGCGAACGACATTCAGGTTGACGCCCAGGGTGATGGCGGAGCTATCCCCCATCATCATGGCGTTGAGGGACTTCGACAGCGCCAGCATCAGGAGGAAGGCCGGGGGCACCAGGCAGAGCAGCAGGGGCAGATCCTCCCATTCGGCGCTGCCAAGGCCGCCCAGCATCCAGAAGGTCGCCTCCCGGACGGCGGCGTCATCCGGTGCGGTGTAGACGATGTAGTTGGTGAAGGCCTGAAACATGGCCGAAACTGCGACGCCCACCAAAATCAGGCGGATGGGGGTGACAGAGCCGCGGCTTTTGGCCAGGAGATAGACCAGCAGGATGGAAACCAGCGCACCGGCAAAGGCGCCCATGGATACGGACAGCTTTCCCAGCACCGGAACGGACACGCCCAGCAGCATCGCCAGCACGGCACCCAGGGAGGCACCGGAGGAGATCCCCAGCACATACGGCTCTGCCAGCGGATTTTTGGTGAAGGCCTGCATGCCGACGCCGGAGAGCGTCAGCGCCGCCCCGATCAGCGCGCCCAGCAGAACCCGGGGCGCACGAAGGAACCAGACGATGTTCTGCGTGCTCTCCCGGATGCTCTCCAGCGGCGCTGTCTGACCGGTAAAAATCCCGGACAGGCGGTGGAACATCACCCGGTAGACGTCGGAAAAGCGGATGGAAACCGGCCCTAATCCGATGCCGAGAATGACGGAAACGACGAGCAGGCCAAGCAGAACCAAACAGGATGCCAGCGTATGCCGCTTCACCAGGTTGCAGAATCGCTTCATCGCTTCAAATCAAAAGCAGTCGGGATGGAACGCCTGCGCGAATTTCTCCACGGTGTCGCCGGTCATGGAGCTGGCAAATACTTCGCACAGCTTGACGGAGATAATCCGGTCGTTCTGGATGGCGGGCACCGTAGCCAGAGCGGGGTTTTCCTTCAGCTGGGCAATCTTCTCATCCAGAGAGGTGTCGCCGTAGTCGTTGATGACGATGACTTCCGGGGCGCGCTCCACAACGCTCTCCCAACTGACGGTGGCCCAGGTAGTGTCCAGGTCGTTGAAGATGTTGGTGCCGCCGGCGTGCTCAATGAGCTTGGAGGTAAAGTTGTTGCCGCAGGTGTAGGCACCTTCCTCCTGCGCCATATCAAAGACGAAGACCTTCGTGGCCTCCTGGCCGGCAACCGCCTCCTCTGCGGCGGCAATCTGGGCCTTCATGGCGCTGACGATCTCCTCCGCCTTGTCCTCCACCTGGAAGATGCGGCCGAGATTGTAGAAATCCTCATACACCACATCCACGTCCGCACCCACGGTATAGCCCTCGATGGAGGACAGGGACATGATGCCGTACTGGGAGAGGGTGTCATGCTCGGTGTTGTACTTTTCGGTAAAAGAGCTGGAGCGGCCGTAGACGAAGTCCGG
This sequence comes from Lawsonibacter faecis, assembly GCF_014287675.1. Taxonomy (GTDB): domain Bacteria; phylum Bacillota; class Clostridia; order Oscillospirales; family Oscillospiraceae; genus Pseudoflavonifractor; species Pseudoflavonifractor faecis. The sequence continues at coordinate 92,891 of NZ_JACOPQ010000004.1, forward strand.
CTCCAAATCCAAAATGGTTTCCAGAGAGATATAGGTTTCCGCTACCGAAGGGATGGCCTTATACTCGGCGTCCCATTGGGGGTTAATATCGGAGTTGGTATAGGCTGTGGCGATGATTTTGTCCCCAAGGCCCAAAGCCATCAGCTGGTCGCCCGCATTGGCGTTGGCCGCGATGACCCGCTCCGGCACATGGGTAAAGGTAACCTCCGCGCCGTCCTTGGTGGTCAGGGTAAAGGGGAAGCCGCTCTCCGTTTCTGTACCGTCGTCCGTCACAGTGGGTTCTTCCGTTTGGGAATTGCCACTGTCTGTGTTGTCCGTCTGGTTTTGGGATGCTGTGCCGCAGGCGGACAGGCTCAGCAGGAGCAGCAGCGTCAGGAACATGGCTGTCAGTCGTTTCATGACAAAGAATCTCCTTCTATTCACATGGTTTTCTCTAAATATATGGTATGAGGAATCGTATCTTGGCTGCGTGTCCCCTCCTTCTTGGGTCAAAATTGCCGCAAAAAAGCCCTGCTTTCGTCGGCAGAAAGCAGGACTGTGGCCGCTGGGCGGAATAAGAAATATTCCCTCCGCATCAGCGGCATACAGATGGACTCTTTCTGCGGAAGACTCCCATCTTTTCAGCACAGGCAGCAGGTTTCCTGACTTATGGATCGTCGCCGGGCCGCGTCTTCTCGCGAATATCGCAATGACATATGCGGCCGGCTCCCCATTTACAGTGACCGGATCGTTCGGGATTCCCACCCGATTCCCTTTTACCCGCCAATGGCGGCACTGCGTGGGCTATTCAGCTGTTGTGGTTCAGCGTCCCTTATCTTACCACGTTTGCAGGATTTGTCAAGCGCAATCCAGCCTGCGGCAATGCCTGCCGGTATCAATTCGCCGGTGATGGCGAAATGCGGACACCCGGCGCACCACTGAATTCGCAAGAACGGACACTTGTTTTTAGCAAAATTTGAGATAAAATAAAGATGCAGTCAGTCCTGCGGGGCATATACGGAGCAGCAAGCCCATGCGTGTTGACGCAGGAGCCGCATACAAAAAGGAATCATGAAGGGCCATGGCCCTTCATGCGTGGGTTACACCCACGCATGATTTCCCTCTGTCATAGGAAACCCAGACAACTGCATAGAGAAGATCCGGCTTTTGTGGCAAATGCGCGACCCGTTCCGGAGTGCCGGAGCGGACACGCATCCTTGTTCGGCTGAACAAGGGAATCAGGTGAAATTCCTGTACATGTTTTGCAGCAGGAACCGCAGCGAAAGCGGCGGCGACGTGCAATTCCATAGCTGTGATTGTGAAGTATATCCGTTTTCTGTGAAAACGGGCCACTGAGGAAGCCTAAGGGGGCGGAGGGCATGCGCAAGTCAGAATAACAAGGACAAGCAGACAAAGAGAGCGGGTTGTGGGAAAGTTCAAAACTTATCCTACTTTTTGTGAGCATGTTTTGTGGATTACCGGGTGAAACAGCTTTGTGCTGTGTAGCCCAGTACTTTTTTGAGAATTGATCTGGCTGTGGCCAGGTGTGTTTTGATGCAATCAAAGCATACCAATATGCTTTAAATAATGTAGCGATTAAAGGAAAGAGGGTCGAGTGCTATGAAAAAAATCATTCGCAGTGTTCTGTTGCTCGTATTGTCGCTGACGGTGCTGCTTATACCAGCTCTTGCGGCCGACTGGCCGCAGTTTTTGGGAGATCCGGGGGCGCAGGGAGTATCCGACGGCCACAGCGCGGTCAGCGGCGCAGATCTGATGCTGCGATGGGAGAAGAATACCGGAAACACCTGGGATGATGTACCAGGGACTCCCATTGTAATGGGAGATTTTGTCTATTATTACAGCTCTCAATATCTGAGAAAACTGGATCTGGCCACGGGGGAAGAAGTGAAAACTGCCAGGATTTATGGCGAGCCGGTAAACCAGTTTTTTATTGATATCGCTTTCGGCGACGGTATGATTTTTGTGCCCTGTCAGGTCAACAATCTGGACGACGGTACCGGCGTGAACGGCTGCTTTTTCCGTGTGTTTGACGCCGACACGCTGGAACAACTTTATGTTACAGAGTCCATAGCCACCGGACAGATGCAGTCGCCAGTTATGTACCATAATGGTTATTTTGTGACTGGCACCTATGGCCGTAACGGCGTTTACGCCTGCTTCACAGCAAAAGATGAGGATACCGCACGCGGCGATGAGGTGAAAAAAGCAGAATGGATTGTGGAATCTGACAGCAAATACGGCTTCAGCTTCAACGGCGCGGCGTTTGTGGGAAAGCACTGCTATTTTGGCTGTGGCAGTACGCTTTATGTGGTCGACTATAAGACCGGCGATACACGTACCTTTGATATCGGCGAAGGTTATGCGATAAAATCCACCATTACATATAGTGCTGAGACCGAGAGATTGTATGTGGCTTCCAATCATCCCACAGATGGTGCATCCATATTCTCCTATGCGCTGACTGCTGCTGGAATGCCCGATCCAACGACGGCGTTGGAGTGGGTATCACATACAAAGGGCGGCGGCACACAGTCCACGCCGGTCGTGCATAATGGCCGGCTTTACATCGGCGGCGGCGGGTATACCATGGGCTCCGCAGAGCCATTTCATGTGATTGATGCGGAAACCATGAAGGAGATCTATTCTGTTCCCATTCTGACTAAGGGATCCGCAGGCATTTCTACGGCATATGCCACAGACGAGAACGGCCAAATGATTTATCTGTATCTGGTCCCCTATGCGCCTAAGGATGAAACAGTATCTCAGATGTGGATTTTGACGGACCGCCAGGGACAGACAAAACCGGAATATGAAATTGTGGATGGGATCGGCCGCAGGCAATACTGCTCCCAGAGCGTGATCGTTGCGAAAGACGGCTCCCTGATTTGGTATAACGACGCAGGACGGATTTACTGCTATGAGAACGCGGCAAACATGGAGCCCGGCATATTTCGCGATACAAAGAACCACTGGGCAAAGGACCAGATTGCGTTGCTGGCAGGCGAGGATATCCTCAATGGAACGGGAGACGGCTATTTCTCCCCGGAGACGAAGGTGACCCGTTCCCAGTTTGTGCAGATGCTTTCCAAATTCTCAGGCGAAGATTGTTCTGCATATACAACTGATGAGTTTGCTGATGTCGGTTCCGGTGACTGGTATGCTCCGGCGGTTGCTTGGGCTGTTGAGCATGGGATTACCACAGGCAGCGGAAACGGACTTTTCTCGCCCAATGCACCAATCACACGGCAGGATATGGCGGTTATGCTCCAGCGGTATGTGGAGAAAGTAGCCAAGGAAGAGCTGCCGCAGGAAAATGCGATACTGGAGTTTACAGATGCATCGTCCATCGCAGTCTATGCGAAAGATGCGGTGGCAGCAATGCAGACGGCCGGCATCATCAATGGCATTTCCGACGGCGGCAGTTATCGTTTTGCGCCTGAGGCTCAGGCCACCCGCGCCCAGGCTGCTTCCATGATTGCGGGGCTATATCATGTGCTTTACGGACAGGATTGATTATTTTTATGAAGAAAAAGCAAATCAGAGCCATTGCGATTGCCGCAATTGCTTTGGTGTTTTTGGGACTTGGGATTGCACAACTAAAGATCGAACCGGCCGAGAATAGTGTGCCTTCCACATCGCCGGGAACGCTTTCTGATAAACCTGATGATAAGCAGCCGGAACTCTTCGATGATGCGCAGCAGCCGGATGACGTAGACCAGCCTGCTGAAGCTGAAAGCTCAGATAAGGTTGAGCAGTCTGCCGGGGTTAAGCAGCCGGAACAAGCGGAGCAGCCCGCTGTGATTGAAGAACCAGATCCGGTTGAACAGCCAGAACAAATAGAACAGCCGCCTGTAATTGAAGAACCAAAGCAGCCGGAACAGGCACCTGTTGTTGAGGAGCCGAAGCAGCCGGAACAACCAGCAGAGACCGAATCTCCGGCGCTGCCTCCTGAACCCCCGGAGGAATCAGTGATTCATACCTGTACACTGGAGATTCGGTGCGATACAGTGGTGGATACATCCAAGCTAGAGAACGAGGCGGTGATCCCCTATGTACCGGCAAACGGGGTAATTCTCGCCACAACAGAGGTGGAGTATACACCGGGCGAGAATGTGTTTGAGGTTCTCAAACGTGTGACTCGCGACCAGGGTATTCAGATGGAGTTCCGCGATGATCCGCTCTATAGCGGCGCGTATATTGAGGGAATCAATTATCTCTATGAATTCGATGGTGGAACATTGAGCGGCTGGATGTACAAAGTCAATGGTCAGTTTCCCAACTATGGTTGCAGCCAGTACTTTGTAGAGGATGGCGATGAGATCGTCTGGATGTACACCTGTGATCTTGGACGCGATGTGGGAGATAATTCCACATGGTGACAGATGCGTATTCTGTACGGGAGGGACTGGGAGAGGCTGCGGCATTTTACCGCAGCCATCCTCTGCTGAATTTCTCCTATTTTGCCATTGTTATTGGCGTTACCATGTTTGCCATGCACCCGGTTTTTCTATTGTCGTCTTTTTTTATGGCATGGTGCTATTCTATCCTGTTAAGGGGCATAAAGGCAATTCGATTTAACTGCTTAGTTTTAATTCCTGCAATCTTGCTGATGACGTTGTTTAATACGCTAAACGTTCACAACGGTGTGACGGTGCTGTTTTACCTCAATGACAACCGCATTACGCTGGAAGCGATTATATATGGTCTTGCTTCTGCAATCATGCTTACCAGTGTCATAATTTGGTTCAGCTGCTTCAGTGTCATAGTCACGGCAGACAAATTTATTTATTTATTTGGCCGCGCTGCACCGGTTTTGGCGTTGACGCTCTCCATGATTATGCGTTATATTCCGCTGCTGCAGCACCGATTTCGAGAGGTGGCCGCAGCGCAGCGATGCATGGGAAGGGGACTCAAGGGTTCCTCTTGGATTAAACGCATCCGGCAGTTTGGGAAAGAAGTATCCATTTTGATTGCGTGGTCACTGGAGGCATCCATTGAAAGTGCTGATTCGATGGAGGCGCGTGGATACGGCCTCCGTGGCCGCAGCAGTTTTCATCTGTTTCGCTTTGCCGGCGGTGAGAAAGTATTGCTGGCAGCCATCCTGCTTTTGGGCGGGGCGGTTGTGGCAGCCTGTGCAGCAGGAAGTATGTCAATCTACTATTATCCAGCCATTCTTCTGCCGCGCTTTACGGTTTTACAGTGGATCAGTCTGGCAGCGTATCTGGGATTGATGTCCATTCCCATGGTGCTGGATATGAGAGGAATACACGAATGGAAATTATCTCATGCAGCCATGTGAACTTCGCTTATCCAGGATGCGAAGAAGATGTATTGAAGGATGTGAGTTTCTCCATCCGGCGTTCAGAATTCGTGGTGCTTTGCGGCAAATCCGGGTGCGGCAAGAGCACCTTGCTGCGGCATCTGAAAAAGAATCTAATGCCATACGGAAAACTGGAGGGGCACATTCTGTACTGCGGTGAGGAAGTGGAGAATCTGGACGACCGCGTCAGCACTTCTCAGATCGGTTTTGTTCAACAAAATCCGGACAACCAGATTGTTACCGACAAAGTGTGGCATGAGCTGGCGTTCGGGTTGGAAAGCCTGGGGCTGGAGAGCCGCATTATGAAGCAGCGCGTCGCTGAAATGGCCAGCTTCTTTGGAATTCAGACATGGTTCCGCAAAAATGTCAGCGAGCTTTCCGGTGGGCAGAAACAGCTTTTGAATTTGGCATCCATTATGGTTATGCAGCCCAAACTCCTGATATTGGATGAACCCACCTCGCAGTTAGATCCCATTGCGGCTTCGGATTTCCTGGCTACGCTGAAAAAAATCAATACGGAGTTAGGAACAACGATCCTGATTTCCGAGCACCGATTGGAAGAGCTGCTTCCGATGGCGGATCGTGTATTGGTTATGGAGCACGGACAGCTTGCCATTGACGACGGGCCCCGGGAGGCGGCGGCTCTGGTTGCATCGGGTGTGTGCAGGGAAATGTTTTATGGACTTCCGGCGGTAGTAAAGATTGCGTCCGCGGTAAAACCAGAAGGCAGATTTCCCCTAACCGTGCGGGAGGGGCGCTTGTGGCTGGAGGAATGCCTTGGACAGCCGGGCCATGAGACGCCGGAGAAAAACAAGAGACCGCGACTGCGGCCTCATACCGTAAAATCAGCGCAGAGTACGAGTATGCCAAGCGTGGTGTCGATGCATGATGTATGGTTCCGTTACGGAAAGACTTCTTTGGACACGCTGCGCGGCGTCGAATTAGCAGTACGCGAGGGTGAGCTGTTTGCCATTTTGGGTGGAAACGGTGTGGGAAAAACAACGACTTTGAAAGCGCTTACCCGGCTGGTCAAGCCATACCGCGGCACGATTGAGATCCGGGGTAAGCGGCTGGAAAAACTCTCGGATATGGAACTGTTCCACCATGGACTTGCAATGCTGCCGCAAAACCCGCAGGCACTGTTCACGGAGATCACCGTCCGTGAGGAATTACTCGAAGCATTGTCCGATGAAAAACTTCCGGAGGATGAGCAGGCAGCCCGCGTGGCTGAGATTTCGAGAGAAATGGAACTTGACTCCCTGTTGGAGACGCATCCTTATGACCTCTCCGGCGGCGAGCAGCAGCGGCTGGCTTTGGGAAAAATTCTGCTGCGCCAGCCTGCGATTCTGCTGCTGGACGAGCCCACCAAGGGATTGGATCCCTTTTTTAAGCGAACGCTGGCCGATATCTTCAAGCGGTTATGCCAGAGCGGTATGACAATACTGATGGTAACGCACGATATTGAGTTCTGTGCCGAGTATGCAGACCGGTGCGCCCTGTTCTTTGACGGTGAAATTGTTTCCTGTGGGACTCCGAAAGAGTTCTTTTCGGGAAATAGTTTTTACACCACCACGGCCAACCGAGTGGCGGGACAGTGGTTTCCAGATGCCATCACATGGGAGGAGGTAGCGGCTCGATGCGGCGGGGATATCAAATAAGTCAGGTAGAGACCGCCCACCGCAAGCGCACTGCCGTTTCATCGCTGCTTATTTTTATAGCGATTCCAGCGGTGATTATTCTGGGGTTCACATTATTCAACGACCGAAAATATATCCTGGTCAGCTGGATGATTTTGGCTATGACTGTTGCACCGTTTTTTATGGTATTTGAAAAACGGAAACCAAAGGCGCGTGAAATCGTTCTGATTGCCATGATGTGTGCCCTAACGCTCTGCGTGCAGCTCCTGTGCCGTATGACCATTGCAATCCGCGCAGGAACAGCAATTATAATTGCCAGCGGAATTGCGCTGGGGCCGGAGGCGGGTTTTCTGATCGGCGCCCTGTCCAGGTTTGTACTGAATTTTTATGAAGGGCAGGGACCGTGGACGCCCTGGCAGATGTTTTGCTGGGGACTGTTGGGCTTCCTGGCCGGTCTGGCCTTTAACCGGGCCACGGTGGAAAAACTCAAGTCCAGGGATTTTAAGGTGGTGATGGGACCGCTGCTGTGTGTGGTATTTGCGGTCCTGACTGCCTACCTTCTTTACTTGCTTTTCCCACCGGTAGACAACGGCTCTTTTCTAGGCTGGCGCTTATATGTTTTCGGCGCCATTGGTTTACTGCTGGGCGTATTGGTACAGCGGAAACGCCTTCCGGTAGACGACATCACCTTGACTGTTTTTACGTTTTTTACAACGTTTATCATTTACGGCGGGCTGATGAATATCTGCGCCATGGTTACCGCGGCCAGTATCCCGGGAGGAAATGAGATCAGCTGGGACACGATGAAGCTGCTTTACATCTCCGGCGTGCCCTATGATGCAGCGCATGCCGGTTCCGCGGCGATTTTCAACTTTATCTTTGGGGATAAAATCATCAGGAAATTGGAGCGAATCAAGCTGAAATACGGAATCTATCGGTGAGGAGTGGATGCATGACAGTCTTTATCACAGGTGGGTGCAAAAATGGGAAATCCACTTTCGCTTTGCAATGTGCGCTGAGCCTGTCAGAAAGACGCCCGCGTTATTATGTAGCAACCATGGAGCCCCCATGTGACGCCGATGAATTGGAGCGGATACGCATCCACAGAGCGGCACGGGCGGGCAAGGGATTTGTAACCCTGGAACAGGGACGAAACTTGCCTGTTTGCTTGGAACAGGCGGATCATAGCGGTGTTTTTTTGCTGGACAGCGTCACGGCGCTGCTGGCCAATGAGATGTTCCCCACCAATGCACAGCCTGATGAGACCGCGACAGAGCGTATAGCGGCTGATCTGGGGACTTTTCTCGGCGCCGTGGAACATGCCGTCGTGGTCAGCGATTATCTGTACGGAGATGGAATTGCTTACGATCCTGTGACCGAACGATATAGGCGAGGCTTGGCATACCTGGATCGGTTCCTGGCAGAGCGTTGTGACTGCGTTGTGGAAATCTGTCTTGGGCGTCCGGTCGCTCATAAAGGCCGCCTGCCAGCGTTGGAGGGAAAAACATAATGGATATCATCATTGGCGGCGTCTATCAGGGAAAGCTGGATTATGCAAAAGCGCAATTCAGCTTGACTGATTCTGATGTGTTTTTCTGCAGCGAATGTCCTGTGCTCGACTTGACGAAGCGATGTATTTACGGCTTTGAACAATACCTGCGGGCTTGTGCGCAAAGCAGCATCCTGCCGCAGACGGAATATCCGGCGGAAACGGTGTTGATCTGTGAGGATATTTTTTGCGGCATCGTCCCGATGGAAGATTTGGAACGCAAATGGCGCGATTTAGCCGGTCGTACTCTCACTGTTTTAGCTTCCAAAGCGAACACGGTTACTCGTATTTTCTGCGGGCTGCCGCAGCAGCTGAAACCATAAATAAGACGATCATCAAAAAAAGAATATCATGGTACTATCCTGCCGGGAAACTCCCGAAGGGCGGAATGGGGTGAAAAGCCCCGCGAGCGGGTCACTGTGATGCCTCCGGAGAGAGGATAAGTCAGATACGCCGGACAGTATCTTTGTACCTGCCTGCACCGGGACATGCGCGACAACTGCCGGACTCCCGGCAGTTGTTTTTGCATCTTTGGTACAAAAGCAATCCGCACCTATATCATACCATGTGCGGTTTATATAAATTGAAACACATGAGCTAAAAAGGAGGATTATCACACATGAAAAAAAGAGTCCTATCTCTGCTGCTTGTGCTAGTTATGGCGGTCGGCATGCTGCCCGTCAGCGCCATGGCAGCAGAAGGGGAACCGGCGCCAGCGCCGGTCTTTCAAACGAATTTGAAAGAGCCGGAAGTAACGTATTACAGCGACAGTTCCATTCGCGCTCTATCAATTCAGATAACAAAAGATGAAGCAAGTTATACGAAAGACACATTGGAGATAAAATGGCAGAGCTCTAATAGCGGAGAAGAAGGGAGCTTTTCGGATGCCAAAGATGGTGTGTTCAACTTCTTGCTCTCGAGCAGCTACAAACCGGATATCCAGCCGGGCGAGACCAAGTATTACCGGGCAAAGGTAACCAATAACGGCCTTGGAGAAGGCATGACGCCCACAACGGTATATTCCGCAGTGACAAAGATTGTGGTTTTAGAGGAAGCGGCGCCAATTCCGGCGAAGCTTACCTTCCAACCTGCAGCAAAGCTGGCTGGAGAGGAGGGGAATTATACCACCGAAGCTGCCGGGGATATCAATGCGGAAGTGAAAAATTATTGGGGCGGCGACGAAGTAACCAACATCAGCACCGGCAATGTGAGCAATGTATCGATCAACAGCTGGGATACGGTCAAATATGACTTCACGGGCTGGCTGATGCAGGGGCAGGACGGCCTGCAGAAACTGCTTTCCATGCATGACAGCACAGAATATTTGGAGGTGCTGAAGGTTGCCGACGAAACGGCGTGGGCAGCGTATGTGAGTGCCTCTGATCTGGTTGTGCAGAGCTATATCTATACAGGTACACCAAATACGTATGCACTGCGTTTTAATACATCGGTCGAGATTCTCAAGGACTTCTCCATCACACCAGTGTTCACGGAGAAGGCAGCGCCTCAGCATACCTTGACGCTGGAACGGGCGAAGCACGGTACAGCTTCCTATATTCGCGAGGGGGAAAGCGAGACTTACACGCTGACTGCCGCAGCCGATAAAAACTACTTGTTTGCCCGCTGGGAGCAGTCTGCCGACAACGGCAGCACATGGACGCCCGTTGAAAGTAGCACCGCAAAAATGCAGGTTACGCTGGCTGCCGATACCTCCTATCGGGCGGTCTTTGTTCCCATTTCCATTGAGGAGATGAGCTTCGCCAGCTATTACCTTCCCTCTTCGGGAGACAACTGGACAGTTCGTCTGGATGTGGAAATGAGCGCGAACTTACAGGAAACCACCCCGTTTACGGTCAATGTCTATGAGGGCAGCAACAGCACTGGAACTCTGTTGGAAACTGTGCAGGTAGATGTATATCGGGGTTCCGCAAAGCGCACGATTGAGGTGGATTTGACCAAGCGGCCCAGCTCGGATACGACTCCCATCTATGTGACTGCCACGTTGCTGGGCGGGGAACCGGTAGGTGCGAGCAGGACTCTCTGCGGCACGTTGGATATGGAGCAGACAAGCCTTGAGGTGGACTGCGTCGCGGAGACGTTCATGAAGGACTCCGACTACGGGTATTTGCAGTTTTCCGCCACTTGTGAACCCAATGCGGTCATCACATGGTCGGGCGGTAATGACGAACTGGGGCAACCCGGTCAGGCGGGCACCGCCGTGATTGAGGCAGATACAGGTAAGGTGACCTTTACCCGGTTTTACAGCAATAATTCAAAGACATTTTATGCCGATGCTGGGGACGGACGTGTTGGCAAGATTGTTGTTTCTTTTATAAGAGGCAAGGATGTCGTGAAATTGGGTGAAACGGCTCTAACTGTTCTTGCAGGCGAGACAAACGAATACGCTTACAAGAGCACATTGCCCAAGCTCAAGGAAGCACAGGTTAAGGTGACATCTTCCGACGAAAGCATTTTTACTGCTGCGGTTACGACAAAAGAAGTGCCGGGGATGTTTTTCCCGGAGGTAGTCCTTGATAAAGTTACCATTACCGGCGTGAAGGCAGGAACGGCCGAACTGAGCATCGCGCTGACGAACGGCGGCGTTTGGACGTGCCCTGTCACCGTCACCAGCAGCGACATCGCCGTTGAGGGTATTACTGTAACTCCCAAAACCGCAGAACTCAATGTGGGCGGCACAACGGTGCTCTCTGCCGTTACCGCACCGGCCACTGCCGCTGTTACCGTGACCTACTCCAGCTCGAAGGAGGATGTGGCCCGGGTAAACGCTAATACCGGCGTGGTCACTGCAATCGGCGCAGGCGAGGCCGTTATTACTGCGACAGCTACCGACGGCAGCGGAAAGACCGTCACTGACACCTGTGTTGTCACCGTGACGGATGCTGCCTATACTGTGAAAGTTTATGTACCAACTGCGGCAGGGACTGCCGCGTTCTATCCCACTACCGGCTTTGACACCGCTGGCAGAGATACTTTTGCGGAAGAGTCCGCCATCGCCGCTGCTTCCGCTGTTGAAGGAGACTACACCGTTTATACCATGTCTCTTGAACCGGGGACCTACTCCTTCCGGGGCACGAGTTCCGGCGGCCAGAGCATGGGCGGCGGCTGCTTTGCCATTCCGGAGGCAGATACCGCTGCCGGAACGCGGGATGTGAGCATCTACCTGCGTCAGGTGGAGTTCTCCGTTACCAACAGCGAAATCACGGCGGACGACCTTACCCTGACGGTGAAAAACACGCTGGGAACGGTCACGCTGGGAGCGGCCGGTGCCAATGCGTCTGGACAGCTGAACTTCTCTACTTTGATGTATGCCAAGGGCGGCACAATGTTGTACTCTGTGACGGCCACGCCGAACGAGGATTATATGCAGTCCAATCATGTGGGCGTTTTGGCGCTTACACAGAGCATAGAGCAAGGCACAGATACCCAGAGCGTATCCATGACGTTGCCTGCTGCGACGGCTTTGACGCTCACCGTGCCTTCCGGAGCGAAGGCTGAATTGGCCATTGCCTCTCGTTACCAGGGTGTAGCCCATGTGCCTGTTGCCGCTGTTGGCCAGCCCAAGACAGAGGCTGGGAAGGATACCTATAGCTTCCTCATTGGAAAAGGCGTCTATGAATATCGCGTCAGCGGAACAGATTATGTCACGTATATTGGCACTACCCCGGTAGACAGCGACACGGTGGCCATAGAGGTCACCGAAGCACAGCTGAAGCCCGCAGGAAAAACGGCAGCCACTTTGGACCGGGATACTAAGTCCAATGGCGGAGCCAATGTGGGCGATATTCTGATGAATAACAATACTCAGGGATATCTGAAGCTGAATGCCAATGCGACCTACCAGCTCTCTCCCATGCGTCAGTGGTGGGGCAGCAATGCTACATGGGAAATGGGCGGAAATTATTACATTCTGGAGCCCGATTTCCACTATACAGTTGTGGGATTGGATGGTCAGCCGAACAGCAGCGTGATCACCGTAGACGAAAACGGGAAAATCTCCGCCGTGGGCGCTGGCACAGCCATTGTTCTCATTACCTACGATGCTATGACGGTGAATTACCACGACGGCGCCAAGGTGTCCTATGATAACTATGACCCCAACGGTTTCTTCGGCGCTATCTGGCCGGAGAACACCGGTGTGCTGGTCGTCTCTGTGGATGCCGCCGCCAGCGGCATTGACACCGGTTTGGTAATCAACACAGATAAGACGGTTTCGGATAAGCTGGACGGAGTGGCTTTGGACGCCGACTACGATGTCATCTACTTCATGGATGAGCAAGGCGAGTATACCTTTACCCCGGGCGCAGGGGTTACCGCCGTGTCTGTGGCCAATCCGACAATCAGTGATGGAAAGATGAGCTTTACCGGATTTACCGCTCTCACCGCCGGTCAGGACGGCCGGTATACGGTTCCGTTGACGGAAGGGCGCAATATTGTGAAGGTGGACAGCGCCAAGGGATCGGAGTATCAGGTCATTACAGCCAAGCAGGTCGATGTGACCGTCAACGGAAAGCCGCTGGAAGATGCTGTCCTTGTCCCCGGTGAGAAGGTCAGCATTCAGTTCGACACGCTCTATAACCCGGTCAACCGGATGTATGCCTATAACACCAGTGCGGCAGCGGTATATTTTAATGTCAGCGGCTATGAGGGAAAAAGTGCCGGCAATGGCCGCGGCGGCTATGGTTACTACTTCTTTGCATCCAATCCATACAATCAGGTCGTGGAGCATCTTGTCTCGGCCGGGAAAGATGATTCGGGATACGGCAACTCCATGGTCAATGTGGGCGATGAACTGACTGTTCCGGCAGATTTTGATGGGGATGTCTTCACGCTCTCCAACGGCGCGTTCAATGTGGGCGGCTTTTCTCACTATAAGTTCGGTGAACACCGCACAAAAATGGGGCAAAGCACCAGTGGAATGTCCGCCAATATGCTCTCTTATTTCGGGCAGCTGCCGGACATCTCTATCCCGGTTGGAGGAAAGTTGGACAGCATCAATGTGACAACGCAGCCTGAGATGACGGAGTATTGTATCGGTGATGTGTTTGACCCTGCCGGTATGAAAGTGACGGCCACCTATCAGGGAAGCGAAGGGAGCTTTACCAAAGAAATCGATGGCTACACCTACGATACCGTCGCGTTTACAGAGGCTGGCACGAAAACAATCACCATCAGCTACACCCATGGAGGCGTGACAAAGACGACTTCCATCCAGGTTACAGTTAAAAATGCCACATTGGAGAAAATAGAGGTTACCACTCCGCCTAATAAAACTGCATACAGTGTAGGAGCGGCTTTTGATCCTACCGGCATGGTAGTTACTGCCACCTATAGTGACGGCAGTACCAAAGCAATCACCGGGTACACTTACAGCCCTGAAACCTTCAGCGCAGGCGACAAAACGGTCACCATCACCTATGGCGGAAAGACTGCGGTTGTGGATGTGCAGCTCGGCTTGGTGACCCAAATTGCCATTACTACACCGCCTGCCAAAACTACGTATAAGGCTGGAGAAGGATTCAGTCCGGACGGCATGGTGGTTACCGCAACTTATAGCGATGGAAGTACAGTCGTTACCACCGACTACAACTATACGCCCTCCGGGAAATTGGCTGTGGGTGACTCCGCTGTAACAATCACATACACGGGCAGCGATGCAGACAGCACTTTGCAGCCTGTGACGCAGAGGATTACTGTTACGGAATCCTCCGGCGGAGAGGTGGATCCTGATTACGACTCCATTACCGTCACCATCTCCTATAGTGATAAAGGCGAATTTGTCACCGGCGTGGATGGTACCGTGCTATGCAATGCACCTGTTACCGTCTATGATAAAGATCAGGACGGACGCTATACCATGGGAGACGCTTTTGCCGCACTGCATGAGATGTATTACTCTGGCGGTGCATCAGGTTATGAAGAAATAGACACTGACGGCGGCGGTTGGGTCAATAAATTCTGGGGTAATCGTTCAGGTAACATTTCTTATGTCCTGAATCACAGTTGGGTTAACGGACCTAAGACGGAAATTGAAGGTAACGATAAGCTTGCAGTTTATGCATATAAGGATCTTGTTCAGTATTCCGATCTTTATACTTGGTTTGAAGAAGACAGTTATAATGCATCCGTTGGTACTGAGAAAGTCTTTACGGTTCATGGCATCAATGTCATGAACAGCAGCGAGAATCGGGACAGCGCGGCAACTCCGGTCAATGCTGCTGTTACCGTATATGACGAAGACGGCCGCGTTGTTTCGGCCATGGCTACAACGACGGACGAGAACGGTCAATTTGTGTTAACGTTCGCTTCTGCTGGCACCTACACAGTTGAAATCAGCGGAACCTGTGATTATACCTGCGAAGCGTATGGCGGATCTTCCGGGACATCTTACACGGACGCAACTGTTGTTCCGTCCCGTTGTGAGGTTGTTGTAAGCGGCGGCAGCGGCGCGCCGGACGGTGCGACCGGCGAAGATGACAAGAAAGCGGCGGATAAAGTCGCAGCGCTGATCGACGCCATCGGTACCGTCACCAAGGACAGCGGCAAGAAAATTGAGGCGGCCCGCAAGGCTTATGATGCGTTGACCGGGACACAAAAGAAACTTGTCGGCAATTACTCCAAGCTGACCGCGGCTGAGAAAGAGTTTGCAAAACTAACTGGAAGCCTGCCTTTCATGGATGTGCAGAAGCATTGGGCGCTGGAAGCAATCAAGTATGCTTATACCAACGATCTGATGAATGGAGTCAGCGATACCGCGTTCAGCCCCGACAGCACGCTCAACCGCGCCATGCTGGCTACGATCCTCTATCGCCTGGAGGGTGAGCCTGCCGTTAAGGGTAGGAATACCTACGCCGATGTGGCAGCTGATACCTGGTACACCGACGCCGTCATCTGGGCAAGCGAAAACGGGATTGTAACCGGCTACGGAGAAGGCAAGTTCGGGCCCACCGACAACATTACCCGGGAACAGATGGCTGTGATGCTGTACCGGTATGCGGAGTATAAGAAGTACGACACAACAGTGGCGGGTATGTCAGTGAAAGAATACGCGGACTACGAAGCGATTTCGGAGTGGGCGCTTGAGGCGATGGCTTGGGCCAACGCGGAGGGCCTCATTACCGGCCGCACCGCTTCGACCATCGTCCCCAGCGGCACAGCCACCCGCGCGGAAGCCGCTACCATCCTTATGCGCTTCCTGGAGAGCGCGGCGGCAAACAAATAAATAACCGATGCGAAGTCTGTGAAATTCAGCACGGGCCTGTCCCCGCCGTATAGCCGGCAAGCATCTATCAAAAGAGCAGACAGGTGGGCGAACCGGGCGGTTCCATCCCCGCAAGGGATGGGCCGCCCTTTCCTCTCCGTGACGCAGGGCGGACAGAAAATGCGAAAAGCTATTCATGGGATGGGTGCAGACCGATAACGCTTCCGATGAGGCTTGACATCGCTGAATTCGCAAGAACGGACACTTGTTTTTAGCAAAATTTGAGATAAAATAAAGATGTAGTCAGTCCTGCGGGGCATGGATGGGGCAGCAAGCCCATGCGTGTTGACGCAGGAGCCGCATACAAAAAGGAATCATGAAGGGCCATGGCTGTGTTTGTCAAACGAAAATGTGAGCAAAAGGGCCCCAAAAAAGTGAGCACCTTCAGCACCAGATTTCATGTCGTGAGCAATGTTTTTCCCAAGTACCAAATGCTCACCTTTTGAGTACCCGGAAAGATGAGGGCCTTTTGCAAGAGTGAGTGCCCTGGGGGCCTAATGCTCACATCGGTCCCCCGGAGGCCAAACGCTCGCATCGGTGCCAATAGGGGCCAAGTGCTCACATCGGTGCCCAAAGCCCTTTTGCACTAATTTTGAGTACCCTAAGTGTATGCTCTCTGGCGGTTTAGGGACTGGGTAAGCCGGTAGCTTTCCCCAGAGAAAATCACAATATGGCTGTGGTGGATAAGCCGGTCAACGAGCGCCGCAGTCAGGCGGTTGTCCCCAAAGACAGTGTTCCACTGAGAGAACTCCAGGTTTGAAGTAATAATCAGGCTCTTGCGCTCGTAGCAATCGGAAATCACTTGGAACAGCAGTTCAGCGGCATCCTTGTGCAGAGGGACGAAACCAATCTCGTCAATCACAACAAGCTCTACCTTTTTCAGCGTACCCAGGTAGTTGTTCAAGGTCCCCTTGGTGTTCTTCTCCAGCAGGATGTTTGCCAACTCCGCCGCAGTAAAGAAGCGGACACGCCGCCCCTCCTGGCAGGCTTTCAAAGCAATAGCCGTAGCCAGATGGGTCTTTCCCGTCCCAACGCTCCCCATAAAAATCAGGTTTTCTTTTGGGGCAAGGAACTGGAGGTCGGTCATGTATTCCTATGTCAAGCCGCCAGGAAGTTCAATGGCGGAGTTCCACACAAAATCATCCAGTGTCTTCATCACCCGGAAACCAGCCGTCTTTACCATGCGGTTAATCCGGTTGGCCTCTCGTTCCTGTAATTCCAGCGTCAAGAGGTCGGTCACATATTGCTCGGTATTTTCGTAGGGGACGCTCCGCCAGCCTTTCGCCATGCCGCCCAGCTTCACTTGCCGCATGAGCTGTTCAATCTGTTCAGCCATGAGCCTCACCTCCCATCAGGCCATCATAGGCTGAGAGGTTTGGATTGTAGTTCAGCAATGGGGCTCCGGAGAGTTTAAGCGGATCTGGGCGGTACTCCTTCTTGGCAATCATGTAATAACACTGCCGCAGGCTGTCCACATCGGCCCGGCCATTGGCGGCTGCCATTTCCAGAGCATCATCACAGAACTCAGAGTTTCCGTCAGCAACGATTTCGCTGAGAAGTTGCAGGGCGCTCTTCCGCTCTTTTCCCTTGGTGGAAGCAAGATAATCCTGCCACCGTTGCGGCATTTGGTGGAAGAAACGGGTATGCTCAATCGCTCCTGGCTTTTTGCAGAGGGTGGACATATACTGCGTCCAGTCGTAGACCTCATCATTGGTCTTGTAGCTTCTGGGAAAGCGTCCAACCGGTCTGTGGTCGTGGTAAAACTCTACATGGTCATAGAAGATTTTGGCCTGTACTTTTTCGCCGGCCAGCATGGGAGATAGCCCGTATTTATTCGTCTCAATCGTTGCGAAGCCTGTTTTACTCACGGTAAGCGTCGTGTAGCGGAACACAGAGAAGGGATACTGCGGCAGCTCTAAAAGTGCCGCCTTGTCCTCTTCCCAAAGTTCCCGGATGGGAACCTTGTGCTTGTAGTGGAGCCGGTCAGCGTCCTTTTCGCACCACTCCAAGAGCTGTTCATTAAATTCCTCAAACGAGGTAATGACTGGGACCGGGACAAACGCATTGCGGCGGCTGTAACCAACCTTGTTCTCTACATTGCCTTTTTCGTTGCCGGAAGCCGGATTGCAAAAATCAGCTTGGAAACGGTAGTGGAGCATAAAGCGGGTAAAGCCGTCCGTAAGGACACGCTCACCATCTTTTAGTACCTGAGCAACCGCCGTGGTCATGTTGTCAAACCGCAGCCTGGGAGGGACGCCGCCAATGTGCTCAAAAATCCGCTTCATGCCTTCCAGCAGGCACTCTTGGTTTTGAGACGGGAACGCTTGCGTTACTCCGTTGTTAGAGCCGGGGAATGAGATCGTCAGCGCATAGAACGGAAAGCGTTCTCCGGTAGCGGCCCATTCGCCTTCCGCAAGGCCAAAGTCCACCTGTCCCCAGCCTTTGGGGTGCTCCAGAGGGAGATAACCGGCACTCAGAGTTTTCATGACATATTTTTTCTTGCGGACATACTTCTTCACGGTGGAATAGCAGCCAGTAAACCCATGCTCATCACACAGGCGGTGGTAAATCCGCATTACTGTATGGCGCTGTTTCCTGGGGGCCTTTCGGTCCTCCTCCAGCCATTTATCAATGATGGGGATGAAGTCTTGCAGCACCGGATAGCTCTGTGGCTCAATATCCGGCAGATTGTCCTCGCTCCAGTTTTCCTGGTAGGCGTACTTGCGGACAGTCTCAAAGCTGTGGCCGGTTATGCGGCATATTTCCCGCAAACTTGCCTCTTCATTTTCGTAGAGGTCTTTGATATACTTGATTTGAGCCATTCGTAACACCTTTCTGCTACCCCCTTATGGTTATCCCACCTAAAGGGTAGCGTTTATTTCAGGTGCTGACAATGGCTCTTTTTATTTGCCATTGGGGTGCTCACTTTTTGAGTACCATTTGCTACATTTTCATTTTACCGAAAACAGCCATGGCCCTTCATGCGTGGGTTACACCCACGCATGATTTCCCTCTGTCATAGGAAACCCAGACAACTGCATAGGGAATATCCGGCTTTTGTGGCAAATGCGCGACCCGTTCCGGCACCCCGGGGCGGACACGCATCCTTGTTCGGCTGAACAAGGGAATCAGGTGAAATTCCTGTATATGTTTTGCAGCAGGAACCGCAGCGAAAGCGGCGGCGACGTGCAATTCAATAGCTGTGATTGTGAAGTATATCCGTTTTCTGCGAAAGCAGGTCACTGGCGGCTGTAATGGCTTAGCCGGGAAGGCTGCGGGTATGCGCTGGCGGGGATGGCCCCGCCTGAACACATCAGTCAGAAGACCTACTGAGAGCTCACCCCCGACGGTTCGGGGCTGCTCTGACAAGAATGCCAGGACGCGGCGCGGGAAGAGCGCGCCGGCAGCCTCCCCAGAGGGACAGGAGCGGATGCATCCAAACGATGCGTTCGCTTTTTTGCGTTCCAGGGAGGCATCGCCGAAGGGGCGCGCCCCTTCGGCGTCAGAGGGGACCCCTCTGACGCCGATAACCCTTGCCGGCCGGATAACCCCCTGCGCGCGGCCGTCAATGCGGCGCTGCGGCAGGGCCTTTGCCCGTTTCCGTATGGCCGATCCGCGGCCGACAACTGAATAGCCACATCGGGAGAGCATATCCGTTTCCGGGGAAGCACGCGACGACAGGAGCGTGCCAAGGGCGGAAGCACGCGGTCTACGTCGCGGCGGGCGGGAGCGCAGGAACCGGTACCGGGGATGTGGCGGGAAGTATTCAAAAACAATGTGGACGGCGCGCGTTGGAAGGCGGCCGTTCTTTGGAACAGGGCGCGGGCGGATCCCACCTCGCACGTCCTGACATAACGCTACCTTGAATTTGAAGAGAAGATAGGAGTTGGTTCAGTTATTATGATGCAAGAATATCACGCCGATGGGACAGATACGGGAAGGGCCGGGACAAGAGAACCGTCCCGGAGGAAAATGGTGGGCAAAATTGCCCACCGCGCCCTCGCACTATTGCTGACAATTTCTTTTGTGGTTGGCCTTATGCCAGCGGCCTGGGCAGCGGCGGACGGGGTGACAGTTACTGGCGGAAACCTAATGAATTCCATTGATGATACTGGAAATTCCCTCGGTTACACGTACATCATTGAGGCTACTGATGATGAAATATCAGTAGAGTTTACAGATGAGAATTTTCTGGATACTTCAAGTGCCCCTCTTTGCCAAATAAATGAAGACTATGAAACAATTGAAGTGAAAAAGTATTCTTTTTCTGGAAGCAACACGGTTGCTTTTTCATTGAATGGGCTCCAGACGGCCACCCCGGCAGCAGTTGCAGGATATTTGTCAGGAAAGAGCGATTTTGTTTTTTCTGGCATTGATTTCTATATCGTATATGTATATACACAAGATCAGGAGATATTCACGGCGAATTTTCTGATATATAAAGCATCTGCCAGTGAAGAGCCGGTTAATGCGGACGCCTTGAAATCTGCAATTGACAGCATCCCTGTGAGCGGCTACTATACTTCAGACGACCGCTACAATGGCAAGGATGCCGATACTATTACAAACAGCCAAGGCAGCTTTTGGGCGGAAGTTCAGAGTATCGCGGACGAAGCCAATAGAGTTTATACAAGTGCCCTGAATGGCAAAGCAAATCAAAATGCAGTTGATGAACAAACTGACAAATTGAACCAAAACGACCCGGGCAGCGCGCTGTCGCAGGCTCTTGCCAAGTGTATCCCCACCACCCAGGTCAACGCCACCGGGCTGTACGAAACGCTTGAACGGCATGAGGATGCTTACACGGGCGGCAATCCAAATCCTTCCGGCAGTTCCTATACTGATGCAAGCTGGGAGAACTTCACAACGAACTATGAGAATGCAAAGGAACTGCTGGATTCCCTGTTTTACCAAGAAGGTGATGCCATTCCGGAGGGGAAAGAAGCCGGCGATGCGACACCTGCAAACACAACAGGGCGGCAACGTGATTTGGAAAACGCTGCCGCAGTGTTAAACGCTGCAAGGAGCGACCTCTTTCTCACGGATTATGTGGAAATCCTGCCCTTATGGCAGAGCGCGGCAGACTGGCTGCTGGAGCAGCAGGCAAAACTCACTGCGGCAGATTATACCCCTGACAGCTGGAGCGCATGGTACAATGTGGAGGACAAGGACGAGAACGGCATTGGCGACGGAGCCTATCAGGTGCTTTCCGCCCTTGATCCATCATCGATTAGCACCCAATCTGCGTATACAGCCTACACCCAGGCTGTGGCCGCGGCCTCCACGGCCTACTATCAGCTGGAGGACGCAGGGGGATCTGTCGCCGTCCATGTCCGTGTGGCGGATAGTTTTGCCGCCAGATATCCGCAATATGCACTGAAAGACCCCGACTCCGCCGCTTTTGATGGGACGGTCACGCTGACGGATGACAAGACCATCGGCAGCCTGCTGGATGCTATAAAATTTGACTTCACACCGGCTGAATCAACGGGTAACTCCACTGTTTCCCCCTGCCTTATGGCCTATGTCAACGGCACGTTGGTTGTAGACCGGGATGCTTCTTTCTCACGCTGGACAGGATTGCTGATAAATGGGAATGGGATTGAAACCGGTGTTGCTGCTGTGGAACTGCATGACGGCGATGAGGTTGTCCTCGCAAGAGTACCGGCGCCAAATTATAAGTATTACACCAGTACCATTCCAGCAGCGCCCTACGAAACATATCGCTCTTACGTTTCCCAGCTGGAAATCAGCGGCGGGGATACCATGGAGGCGGAAGGCGGCGCGGAATTTTCTGTGCAAGTCACCAAGACCAGCGCTGTGCCGGAGAGCGGTAATTGGGGGAACCCCCTGTCGGCGGGCAATGCCACCATCTTCCTCAGCGAGGCGAAAGAAACTGCCGATGAAGCAAAGGCGGCTGCCGCCTATGAAAACACCGGTGTTGTGACCAGCTCTGATGGTACGGCCACACTCAGCCTGTATAAGGAAGGCTGGTACAAGCTGTTCGTGGCAGATGTCCGCGATCAGACGCCGGCGGAAACCACAGACCAGACAAGCTATACCGGAGGCGAATTCCCCGGCCTGGCTGCAGGCGATTCTGTGCTGCTGCATATTGTCACGCCCAGCGACCCAGCCTCCGCCGTGGCAACACTGCAAAAAGAACTGGATGCAGTTTACAACGCCTATGAGCAGGCATTTTACTCCGAGGCGCAGTGGGAAGAAATTACCAAGACCTATGAAACCGCTTCCGCAGCGATTGCTAGCTCGGATCTGCTGGCAGATGCCTATGAAAGCCAACAGGCTGCCATCACTGCCATCCAGGCGGTGCAAGACGCAAATCTGGAGGAAAATGAGCGGGTCAACGCCCTGATGACTGGATACCTGCAGTATCTTCCGTCTGCGGAGCAGGTTCTGGAGGGAAAATTCTATCAATCAGATGCTGCGCGCATGGAATGGGCTAAGTCGCTGTATAACGGCATGACGGAGTATCAGAAAGGGCAGCTTACTGGTTTGCAGATGGCACAGTGGAACGCCCTCCTGAGCGCCTATGGGGCAGATGGGAGCGGCCTCCCGGAAGGCCCTGGTTTTACCCTTACCATCGAGGCAGATCATGGCGGCAAGTTCGCCGCTTGTGAGGTTAATGCTTACGCCCGGGACAAAGAAAACAACGGAACTGAATTTATCACCGTTACAGAAGGGCGTGATCTGCTGGAAACAGTAGGAACTGACGACCAGGCAGAATTCACATTTGGCAGCGGAAAGAACCAGGATAATATCATTGAATTCCAATTTGCCATTCCCGACGGCGCCAATATGCAGCTGGTGAGTGTGGAGAGCAGTGGTCCGCAGCCATACTCAGTCCGGGAAAGACCTTGGGATTCTTCGGGAGGGGAGGCATACACTTACTCTTTTCTTAACCCACGCTGTGATTTCACGATTACGATAAACGCCATCACAGAGGGGGATCTCTCCTACAGTAAGCTGACGGCGAAAAACGAGCTGACGGAAGCCTACAACGCCTACTCCAAGACAGCCTACACGGCTGAAAACTGGAGCAAGCTGACAGCATTTTACAACGATGGACTGGCGGCTATTGATGCTGCTGAGGACGAGGAAAGCATTGCATCGGCAAAGAACGCAGCCATTGCCGCTATGAAGACGGTGGAAGAAGGGTTCCTGGTAGATGAAACCGTCGGAGAGCTGGGCAGCGTCCATGTAATCATTGAGAACACCACCTATTCCGGTGCGCCTGACTCGCTGCGCGGTACATTTGTAGATGCCTATGTGGCGCTTAATCATGACAGCACCATGATGAGCTGCATTACCGCCGCGCTAACTCGCGAGGGTTACGGATGGGAAGGCACGGGCGGAAGCCAGGGCGGCGTGAATGATCCCGGCATCACCTACATCTCCGCAATTACCTATGGTGACGACAAGCTGGAAGAGTTTGACGGGAAGAACACATCCGGCTGGATGGGAGTCCTCAACGACTGGTTTACCAATGAAGGCTTCGCCTCTTTCAGCGCTTCGGCCCAACAACGGGATTACCGAATTGTAGACGGCGATGAAATCCGCGTCATGTTCACGCTGGAGGGCTATGGCGCGGATTTGGGCGGCTCCTGGTCGAGCAGTGATACCAGCCTGGCGGATCTTGAGGTAGATGGCGGAACATTGTCCCCGAGTTTTGACGGAGATGTCCTGGAATACGTCCTGGTCGCCAACGGCAGCCGCGTATCTGTAACACCCACTGCTGCGAACAAAAACTATCAGGTCAAAACTTTCCTGAATGAAAAAGTTGTTGAACGAAATGTAGATTTCTACCGCCGGGGCGAGTCGATCCCGGTCAAGGCCGGCGATATCATCTACATCGGCGTAGGTGAGCCGACATGGTTGTCCATGAACAACCAGGAAACGGAAGCCATCAAGTATACCGGCACCTGGTACACCATCAAGGTCATGGACAGCAACAGCGCGGAAAGCGTCGTTGAGCTTATCGACGCCATCCCCACCATCACCTACGCCGGCTATAAGACGCAGGCAGAAGCGGTGAAACTGGCTCGGGACGCCTATGATGCCCTCAACGCGGAAGCCAAGACCAAGGTTACCAATTTGAACAAACTGACATCGGCGGAAGAAGCAATCCAATTCTACACCGAGATTGACGACGTCAAGGATCTGCTGTCCAAGATCCCCTCTGTAAACAAACTGACCACTGCGGACAGGGGGATGGTGCAGGCCGCCCGGAATGCCTACGATGCGCTGGATGAGGATCAGAAGCTCTATATCACCATCGCCGATGTGGAGAAATTCAACGCCGCGGTGGAGTGGATGGAGGAACACGGCAGCAGCATCAGCGGCGGGACCATCGCCGGCGTCGAAGAGATGCCGGAGGAAGTCGGGGAAACCGGCGGCGGCTCCATCACCATCACACCGGAAGCCTCTGTGAACAGCAAGGGCGAGGCCACCGCCAAGGTGGACGCCGAAACGGTGGAACAGGTGCTGGAGCAGGCCGCTGAGGACGGCAGCATCTCCACCATCGTGGTGGCCCCCGAGATCGACGGGGACGCCTCCAAGGTTACGGTGGAGCTGCCGAAGTCATCGGTCAGCGACATCGCCGGCGACAGCCTGGATCTGACGGTGTCCACTCCCATCGCCGGCATGACCATCCCCAGCGAGGGCCTGTCTGAGCTGGCGAAGCAGAGCGGCAGCACCGTGTCGTTCACCGCGGAATCGGTCACTGTGACCGGCGCCGGCGGCAGCAAGTCGGACGCCATCCGGCTGGATGTGGCGGTGAACGGCAAGAGCGTGGATACCGTGCCCGGCGGTCTGACTGTGACCGTCCCCGCCGCAGACGCCGGCAGCGTGCTGGTGCTGGTGGCGGAAGACGGCACGGAAACCATCATCCGGAAATCCGTCACCGCGGACGGAGAGGTCGCCGGCCTGGTGGACGGCCCCTGCACCGTGAAGGTGGTGGACAACGCCAAGACGTTCACGGACACCAGCGGGCACTGGGCGGCGGACGCCATCGACTTCGCCTCCAGCCGCGAGCTGTTCAACGGCACCAGCGCCACGGCCTTCTCCCCCAACGAGGAGATGACCCGCGCCATGCTGGTCACGGTGCTCCGCCGGATGGAGGACGAAGCGGAAACCGCGGCGGAGAACGCCTTTGCGAACATCCCGGACGATACCTGGTACACCGATGCGGTGATCTGGGCCAGCGAGAACGGGATCGTCAACGGCGTGGCGGAGGGACACTTCGATCCCGACGCCAACATTACCCGGGAGCAGCTGGCGGCCATGATGTACCGCTACGCGGACTTCCTGGGCATGGATACCGCCGCATCCGGCAGCCTGAGCCGCTTCCACGACGGCAGCCAGGTGTCCCCGTGGGCATCCGACGCCATGAAGTGGGCGGTCAGGAACGGCCTCATCTCCGGGAAGAGCCCCACAATTTTGGATCCCAAGGGCAACGCCACCCGCGCGGAGGTCGCGACGATCCTGCAGCGGATGACCGCGCTCATGGTGAAATAAGCGCATCCCCCTAAAAAGGGCGCCCGCAGCCTGCCATTGTGACTGCGGGCGCCCGGACAAAAATGAATACCAGATAAAGAGCGTGAAACCCGCCGCAGGCTTACCCCTCCCGTAACAGCCGGGACAACACACCGGACCGCGCGGGATGGGCGCGGCCAACGAGAGATCATGCGGGACCCATCCGTTGGATGGGTCCCGCATCTTTTCGTACAGCGAGGAGGTGGAGGCAGGAACGTGGAGCCCAGCGAAGTCCTCCGGCTGAAGCAGGCGCTTGCTTTGGACGCGGCGAACGCCGCCGGAGACCGGGAAAGCACCGCATGGCTGGAGCCGGAGCAGTGGAAGAACTATATGGGAAAAGAAACGCGCAAGGCGCTGTACGGCGCGTTTCCCGACGAGGAGCTGCTGGCCGTCCTGCGGGAAACGGCGGCGCGGCTGGGGCGGAATCCCAGCAAGAAAGAGGTGTTCTGCGTCTACCGCGTCTTCCTGATCCAGCGGTTCGGCAACTGGCCCCGGGCGCTGACCGCCGCCGGATTGAAGAGGCCCCGCGAGCAGCGGCGAGCGGACAACCGAAGAAGGAATGAGGAAGCGCTCCGGCGCAGGAAGGCACAGGAATTGTCTGGGCAGGCGGCAGCAAAAGAGGCCGGCCTGACAACAAAAACGGAAGGAGAAGCATGATGAAGGAACGCTTAAAACGCGGCGCGGCCGCGCTCCTGGCATTGATTATGGTGCTGGGGCTGTCGGGAAACGCCTTTGCGGCGGTGTCGGATGACACCTTAACGGCGGCCATCGAGGACACGGCGCAGTACATTTATGAGACGGTGAAAAGCCCGCAGGTGGGCTCCATCGGCGGGGAATGGGCCGTGCTGGGCCTGGTCCGGAGCGGCTATACCGTACCGGAGGAATACTATCAGGACTACTACGCCACCGTGGAATCGTATGTCAGAGCCTGCAAGGGCGAACTCCACGACAAGAAATACACCGAATACAGCCGCGTCATTGTGGCCCTCAGCGCTATTGGAAAAGACGCCCGCAGCGTGGCCGGCTATGACCTGACCAAGGCCCTGGGGGACTACGACAAGACCATCTGGCAGGGGCTCAACGGCCCCATCTGGGCGCTCATTGCCCTGGATTCCCGGGATTATCCCATGCCGGTAAATCCGGAGGCTAAGACGCAGGCCACCCGGCAGATGTATATCGACCGCATTCTGGAGTGCCAGCTCCCGGACGGCGGCTGGAGCCTGTTCGGCGGAACAGAGGCCGCCGGCTCCGGGGACGGCGTATCCGATCCGGACATCACCGGCATGGCGCTGCAAGCCCTGGCAAAGTATCAGGACCAGCCGGCCGTGGCCGAAGCCACAGAAGAGGCGCTGGCCTGTATGTCGAAAAAGCAGAGCACGGACGGCGGCTTCGCCTCCTGGGGTACCGCCAACTCTGAGAGCGTTGTGCAGATGATCGTGGCCCTGTGCGAGCTGGGCATCTCCCTGGACGATCCCCGGTTTGTGAAGGGCGGGAACACCATGCTGGACAACCTCATGACCTTCTATCAACCCGGAAACGGGTTCCTGCATACCCAAAACGGATCCGGCTCCAACCAGATGGCGACGGAGCAGGCGTTCTACGGCATGGTTGCCGCGCAGCGGGCGCGGCAGAACAAAAACAGCCTCTACCGCATGGGGGACGCCATCACCGTGGCGGAGGGTGAAGAAACCCCGTCCGGCGCCGGGCTGGAGGGCAAGCACGCCGACGTAAAGGCCGTGCCGATTACCCAGATGGGCAAGACCTTTGACGACATCACCGGAGCCAACGCCCATGAAAATCAGCCGGCCATCGAGGCGCTGGCCGCCCGGGGGATCATCGATGGCATGGGGGACGGCCTGTTCCATCCCGAGGCGAGCATGACCCGCGCCCAGTTCGCCGCCATCGTGGTGCGGGCCCTGGGCCTGACGCCCGCCGCCAGCGAGGCCTTTACAGACGTGCCCTCCACCGCATGGTATGCCCCCTATGTGGGGACCGCCAGCACCTACGGCCTCATCAACGGCGTGGGCGAAGGCCGCTTCAACCCGGACGGCACCATTACCAAACAGGAGGCCGCCGTCATGGTGGCCCGGGCCGCAAAACTCTGCGGTATGGACACGGCGCTGGACACCGCCGCCGTGCGGGATGTGCTGGCCCAGTTCACCGACTATGTGACCACGCCGGAGTGGGCCCGGGAGGGCCTGGCCTTCTGCTATCAGGAGGGGATTCTGGACGACTCCGCCATGGAGATTCAGGGGAAGACAGAAATCCTGCGCTGCGAGATTGCCCAGATGCTTTACAACCTGCTCAGCAGCGCCAAGCTCCTGTAAAGGAGAGCGCCTATGTGGTGGAAAAAGAACAAGTGGAAAGTGATCGTCCCGGTCCTGATCGTGGCCGTGCTGGCCGCCGCCTTTTGGTACGGCGGCGGCGCGCCGGGCCTGCAGGGCTGGAATGTGGCGGACAATAATACCACGCTGTCCGGCCAACCGGACGCTGCGCCGGAGGACTCAGGAACTGATACCGGGCATTCCGGAGAAACTGTTCCCGAAGAAACGGGCAGCGCGGAGGACGGGACGCAGGAAGCGCCGGAAACGGAACAGCCGGACCTGTCAGAACAGGGCGTTGAAACGGAAGATCCCCCGCAGGAAACGCAGACGGATCTGATTTCCCCGGATGATGAAACCCCGGCAGAGGGCATTGAGAGCCGCCCTGGTGGGACAGAGGGCGGCATGACCGCGCAGGAAAAGCTGGACGCCGCCGCGGAACTCGCCGGCGGGTCCTCCCCCGGCGTGCAGGCCGGCGACAAGGCGTACTCCGAGTCCCAGGGCATGGTCATTGACCCGGATACCGGCAAGGATCAGTATCTCACTGACCCGGTGCCGGAGGGGAAACCCCTGCCGGTGGAGCCCCAGGATGTGGAGATCTCCGACACGGCCTACACCTGCACCATTTCCATCTCCTGCGCCACCATCCTGGACCACATGGACTGGCTGGACCCGGAGAAGGTGGAGCTGGTGCCGGAGGACGGCTGGATCCTGGAGCCCACGGAGGTCACCTTCTACGAGGGTGAGAGTGTTTTTAACGTGCTCCAGCGGACCGGCAAGCAGCAGGGCATCCACATGGAGTTTGAGAACACCCCCATGTACAACAGCGCCTACATCGAGGGCATCCACAACCTCTATGAGTTCGACTGCGGGGAGCTCTCCGGCTGGATGTACCAGGTGAACGGCTGGTTCCCCAACTACGGCTGCTCCCGCTACCAGCTGCAGGCCGGGGACGTCATTGAGTGGGAGTACACCTGCGATCTGGGCGTGGATGTGGGCGGCTACTACTCCACGGGAAGTTAAAACCAGAGATTCCATAGCCGGGGGCGGCTGCTGCCGTCCCCGCGTTCCCGCCCTTTTTCAATGGCCCCTGTCTGCCGACGGAGGCCATCGAAAGAGAGCGGAGCACCGTCAAGAAAGAAGGGAACCGTATCCTATGCCGAACAGAGACGCCTTTTCCAGCTATCACCCTGTCATCAATTTTATGTATTTCGCGCTGGTGCTGGTGTTCAGTATGTTCTTCATGCACCCTGTCAGCCTGCTCATCTCCCTCGCCGGCGCCATCGCCTACCATCTCTACCTGAACGGTCGGAAGGCCCTGCGGTTCCAGCTGCTGTTCCTGCTGCCCATGGCCCTGATGGCCGCCCTCATCAACCCGGCCTTCAACCACGAGGGGGCGACGCTGCTGGCCTACCTGCCCTCCGGCAACCCCCTGACCCTGGAGAGCATCGCCTACGGATTTGCAGCGGCCGCCATGCTGGCTGCCGTGGTCCTGTGGTTCTCCTGCTATACGGCGGTGATGACCTCAGACAAGTTTGTCTATCTCTTTGGCCGGGTCATCCCGGCCCTCAGCCTGGTGCTGAGCATGACGCTGCGGTTCGTGCCCAAGTTTAAGGCGCAGATCCAGGTGGTCAGCGAGGCCCAGCGCTGCGTGGGGCGGGACGTGTCCAACGGCAGCGTGCTCCAGCGGCTGCGAAACGGCATCACCATCCTCTCCATCATGGTGACCTGGGCCTTGGAGAACGCCATTGAAACGGCGGACAGCATGAAGAGCCGGGGCTACGGGCTGCCGGGCCGCACCGCCTTCTCCATCTACCGCTTCGACAGCCGGGACAAAGCGGCCCTGGCCTGGCTCCTTTTCTGCGGCTTCTTTATCCTCTGCGGCTGGATGGCCGGCGGACTCTCCTATCGGTATTACCCCACCATGAAGGGCGCGGCGCTCACGCCCATGACCATCAGTTTCCAGCTGGTCTATCTGGCCCTGTGCCTGACGCCGGTCCTCGTGGACCGCTGGGCGGACTGGTCCTGGCGGAAGCTGGAGAAAGCGGAGGGACAGACGTGCGCCAGAGCATGAACCTGCCGCTGTGCGAGCGGACAAGAGAAGAGTACGGCGGCTGGGACGGCCTGCGGCGGGCCTGCGCCGCTCTGGGGCTGGACGGCGTGGAAGGCATCTGGAGCGGCGGGGACATCCCGGCGGATTTCCCGAAGGACCTGCTGGCGGGCTATCACCTGACTTTCTTCCCGGACTGGCTGGACTTCTACCGGGAGGACCGAAAACGGCTGCTATATAAGTTCGGCAGCATGGACGCCGTGGCGTGGTACTACGGCGGGCGGACGCCGGAAACGCTTGTGGACCTGTACCGGGCGGACCTCCGGCGGGCCGCCGCACTGGACGCCGCCTATGTGGTGTTCCATGTCACCGATGTATCCGTGGAGGAGAATTACACCTACCGCTGGCTCCACACCAACGAGGAGATCATCGACGCCGCGGCAGAGCTCATCAATCTCCTGCTGGGAGACGCCGAGTGGCCCTTTGCTTTTCTGGTGGAAAACCAGTGGTGGCCGGGATTTACGCTGACGGAGCCGGAGAACACCTCCTGCCTGCTGGAGGGCATCCGGTATCCCCGCAAGGGCATTCTGCTGGATACCGGCCACCTGATGAACGCGGAGCGCTCCATTGCCACGCAGCGGGACGGGGTACGGTTTATCCTGGAAATGCTGGACCGCCACGGGCCGCTGTGCCGGTATATTCAGGGGATGCACCTCCACCAGAGCATCAGCGGCGCATATGTCCGCCGGCACTGCGGCGCGCTGCCGATAGACTTCCCGAAGGATCTGCCGGGGCAGTACCGCGCCTGCTATGCCCATATCCAGAACATAGACCGGCACGAGCCGTGGACGGATCCGGCGGTGCGGGAGATTGTTGACCGGGTCCAGCCGGCGTATCTCACCCACGAGCTGGCGGCGCCGGACCGGCAGGCAAAGCTGCGGGCGATCCGTCAGCAGCTTGATACGATTGAGAGAGGAGGCGAGCGTCTTGAATAACCGGAAAGCGCCCTGCCTGTGCATGGACCATCTGACCTTTACCTACCCGGAACAGCCATCCCCCGCCCTCCGTGATTTCTCTCTGACCATCCGGCAGGGTGAATTTGTGGTGCTCTGCGGCCCATCGGGCTGCGGGAAGAGCACCCTCCTGCGGCAGCTGAAGCGGGCCCTGGCGCCCCACGGGAAGCGCGGCGGGACCATCCTCTTTGAGGGCAAGCTGCTGGGGGAACTGGACCAGCGGACGGAGAGCCAGCGCATCGGCTTTGTCCAGCAGAGCCCGGAAAACCAGGTGGTCACCGACAAGGTGTGGCACGAGCTGGCCTTTGGGCTGGAGAGCTTGGGGTACGACACGCCCACCATCCGCCGCCGGGTGGCGGAGATGGCCTCCTTCTTCGGCATCCAGACCTGGTTTTATAAAAACGTCACGGAGCTCTCCGGCGGACAGAAGCAGCTTTTGAATCTGGCCTCCATTATGGCCATGCAGCCCTCCGTCCTCATCCTGGACGAACCCACCAGCCAGCTGGACCCCATTGCCGCAAGTGACTTTCTGGCCACGCTGGGGAAGATCAACCGGGAGCTGGGCACCACCATCCTCCTCACCGAGCACCGGCTGGAGGAGGCGTTCCCGCTGGCGACCACAGTAGCGGTGATGGACCGGGGGGCGCTCCTCTGTACCGGGACGCCCCAAGAGGTGGGCGAGCAGCTACGGCAGAGCGGACATACCATGTTCCTGGCCATGCCCACCCCCATGCGGATCTGGGCAGCCGTGAACGACAGCGCCCCCTGCCCGGTCACCGTCCGGGAGGGCCGGGAGTGGCTGGCCAGTTTCGCAGGCCGGAAGGAAATCGAACCGCTGCGCCCGGAACCACAGCTTCCAAAGGGCGGCGATGTGGTGCTGCGGGGGCGCGAGCTGTGGTTCAAGTATGACAAGGACCTGCCGGATGTGGTCAAGGGCCTCTCCCTGTCCCTGCGGAAGGGGGAATTCCTCGCTTTGCTGGGGGGCAACGGCACCGGGAAGACCACCAGCCTCAAGCTGCTCTCCGGCCTGCGGAAGCCCTATCGGGGGGAGCTGGAAATCTCCGGCTCCGTGGGGATGCTGCCCCAGAACCCCCAGACCCTGTTCGTCAAAAAGACGGTGCGGGAGGACCTGTATGAGATCCTCAAGGGCAGGAAACTCTCCAAAGAGCGGCAGGACCAGCGCGTAGCCCATGTGACGGCCCTGTGCCGGCTGGAGGAGCTGCTGGACCGGCACCCCTACGACCTCTCCGGTGGGGAGCAGCAGCGGGCCGCCCTGGCCAAGGTGCTGTTGCTGAATCCGGAAATTTTGCTCCTGGACGAGCCCACCAAAGGGCTGGATGCGGAATTCAAGCAGGTGTTCGCGGAGATCCTGCAGATCCTGCTCCGCCGCGGCACAGCAGTGCTGATGGTCAGCCACGACATTGAGTTCTGCGCCCGGTATGCCCACCGCTGCGCCCTTTTCTTCGACGGTGGCATCGTCACCGAGGGGACGCCGCGGAACTTCTTCTCCGGCAACAGCTTCTACACCACCGCCGCAAACCGCATGGCCCGACAGCTGCTGCCCCGGGCGGTGACGGTGGAGGATGTGATCGCCGCCTGCGGCGGACAGGTGCCTCCCGCCCCGGCCTTGCCGGAAGATATTCCGCTGCTGCCGGAACCGGAGGAAGCCAGCGCAGACTACAAGCCCAAACCGCTGCCCTGGTGGCGCAAGCTGGGGGCCGTCCTCACCGGCGGCGTCGCTCTGCTCTTGTTTTTGCAGTTCATGAACGTCACCGACCTGACGGCGCTGGTGGGCATGGAGGGCATGACCGAGCTGGCGTCGGACCAGCTGGCGCTGTACGCGTTCTTTATCGCCGCGCTGTTCCTCTTTGCCGCCTGCATCACCCGCAGGTCCCACCGGCCGGATTATCTTGTGCAGACCCCGCGTGAAAAGCGGAAGCTGTCCCGCCGCACCCTTTTTGCCACGGCCCTGATTCTGCTGCTGATCCCCCTGACCCTGTATGTGGGCGTGTTCTATCTGGATAACAAAAAGTACTATTTTATCTCTCTGATGGTGCTTTTGGAGTGTATGGCCCCCTTCTTCCTGATTTTCGAGGGGCGCAAGCCCAAGGCCAGGGAGCTTGTGATCATCGCCGTGCTCTGCGCCATCGCCATTGCCGGACGGGCCGCACTCTTTATGCTGCCACAGTTCAAGCCAGTTATTGCCATGACGATAATATCCGGCGTGGCATTCGGCGGGGAGACAGGCTTTTTGGTGGGTGCCATGACCATGCTGGCCTCCAATGTGATGTTCTCCCAGGGACCATGGACGCCCTGGCAGATGTTCGCTGTGGGCATCATCGGATTTTTTGCCGGCGTCCTGTTCCGAAAGGGGTGGCTGCGGCGCAGCCGGGGGGCGCTGTGCGTCTTTGGGGCGCTGTCCGCCATCCTCATCTACGGTGGGATTATGAACCCGGCGTCGGCGCTGATGTGGGCGCCCGAGCTCAACTGGAAGGTGATTCTTACCTACTACGTCACCGGCTTCCCCTTTGACTGCATCCAGGCCGCCGCCACATGGTTGTTTTTGTGGTTTGCCGCCGAGCCCATGCTGGAGAAGCTGGACCGCATCAAGGTCAAGTACGGGCTGGTGGAGTAGGGGTGGATAGAGAGGAACGATACGATGCAAAATGAAAGCCAACGGAGAATAATTACTTTGCTGCACCTTCTTCTGGAGCAAACGGACGAACGCCATTATGTGACCGGTGCGGACATCCTTCGCTTTTGGGAGGCCCACGACATCCATGCCAGCCGGAAAAACGTCTACAGCGATATCCAACTGCTCGTGGATTCCGGTGTGGACATCATCTGCATCAAAAGCACGCAGAACCGCTACTTCATCGGCTCCCGGCTGTTGGAGCTGCCGGAACTGAAACTGCTGGTGGACGCCGTGGAGTCCTCCCATCTCATCACGGAGAAGAAGAGTGCCGCCCTCATCGAGAAGTTGGGCCATCTCACCAGCCGGTACAACGCCGCGCTCCTGAACCGCCCTGTCTACATGGAGGGCACAGCCAAGCCGGACAACGAGGCTGTGTACTACGCCATCGACGCCATCCAGACGGCGATCCACGAACAGCGGGCCATCTCCTTCCAGTATTTCGAGTATACGCCGAAAAAAGAAAAGGTCCTGAAACACAAGGGGTACCGCTATGGCTTCAGCCCCTACGCCCTCATCTGGAACCGGGATTTCTACTACGCCGTGGGCTGGTCGGAAAAGCACAGGAAACTGGCCCAGTTCCGTGTGGACCGCATGACAGCCATTCAGGAGTCGGACGCCCCCTACATAGCAGACCCGTCCTTCGATCCGGCATCCTATCTCCGGGAGGTCTTTGGCATGTACCATGACGCGCCCCGGCGGGTGACGCTGCTGTGTGAAAACCGCACCATGCGGAGCGTCATAGACCACTTTGGGGAGGATGTGGCCACAGAGGTGGTGGACGCCAAACACTTCCGGGCCACCGTGGATGTGGCGCCCACCCCGCCGTTCTTTTCCTGGGTGTTCACCTTCGGCGGCGCTATCCGCATCGAGGAGCCTGCGGAGGTACTGGAGAAGATGCGGGACATGGCCGCATGGCTGCATACATAAAAACAAGAGGGATCTGTCCAGGGAAGGCCGGGCAGATCCCTCTCACCTTTATGAGGCAGGAGAACCTCTGCGGGGGATGTATCCCCGCAGAGGCCCTTCCCGATTTTAGTCCGAAAAGTATACCGGCCTGCCAATGGATGTAAAGCCCTCGATGCCGGTGATCACCACATTGTTGTATCCGCTGGCGCAGTGGATGATGAGCAGATTGCCGCTCTCGTCCCTGCCGCCTACAATGCCCACATGGGAGTCCTCTGGATAGAATACCAGATCGCCGGGCAGCGCCTCGTCCCAAGCGATGGTGGTGCAGTAACTGTGCTGTGCGGCCGCTCCGCCGCCGTGGCCGATGATGTACTCGCCGCCTGTGGCATTATAGAATACCCAATCAACGTACCCTGAGCAATCCATCCCGTAGGGCCGGTAGGTGCCGGAACTGGAGCTGCCGGGGGCCGTGACCTGCATGGTGGTCCCCCAGCGGGAGTCCCAGCCGAGGACAAGGCTTTTGCCGCCCCAGAAGTAATTGACCTTACCCACCAGCTGGCAGGCGGTTTCTATGATCTCCCGGCGCTCGGCGCTCAGGTCCGCCGGCAACGAGGCAAGCAGTTCCTTGGCGTCGGCCTCCGTCACAGCCAGATTCCCAATGGCCCCGCCCAGAAGGTCGAGATTCTCCAACAGATCGTCCAGCATGTCGTTCTGCTCATCGGTAAAGGCGTAGTGCTCCCGCATCTCGTCCACGGTCTTTCCCGTGACGGAGATCGTCAGGATGGTTTCCGTCCAGCTGTCGTCCTCGCCGTCATCCGGGTCGCTGTCCGGGTGGTCTATGGTTTCCACCTCGGAGGATAGGACGGTCATAGCCCAGAACACCTCCTTCAGCCGTGCTACCCGGTCGGCGTCCAGGGTGACCACATCGACGCCGTCATTGGTCCCCGCGGTTTTCACCGCAAACACCGCCACGATCTCCCGCCAGTCCGGTGGGGCACCGTCTATGATGATCTGGTCGTAGTCCCCGGCCTGCAGTTCCTCCAGCTTGTCGGCATATTCCACATTGACCTGGGCGATGGCTGTACTGAGCGCCACGGAACTGCTGTCTGCAGGTTCGTTGGCGAACAGGATACCGAAGGGCGAGGCGATGAGCATGCCGATCAGGCAGATGAACACCAGCAGGGCGAGGACAACGGAACCGCCGGCGGCCGCCGCGGCGATCAGGCCCCTTGCCGCCGCGAGGATGGCCCGCAGGGCGTTCCCCGCTTTGGCGGCGGCCTTTTTCGCCGCACTGCCGGCCTGCTTTGCCGCCTGGCGGGACATAACCGTCTGCTGTGCCGCACGGGCTGCTTTGGCGCTCTGGGCGGCACGAGCGGCCCCACGCCCCGCCTGGGCGGCGGTTCTCCCGGCATGGTCCGCTGTCTTTACCGCCTGCCTGGGGGCGCCGGCAGCCGGCTTTGCGCGGCGTACCGCCCGGTTCCGGCCAGCCTCCTTTATGGCAGGCGTTCTGCGTTTCCCTTTTGGCAGCGGGCCGGTATCCTGGGCAGGCTCCGCCTTTGGCCGCATGGGCGATACGGTCCCGTCCTGCCTGCCCCCATTCCCAAGCGCAGTTCTGCCGGAGGGCCGGGAATCTCCCACAGGCTGAGCAGACTCCTGCCCACCGCCTGCCGGGTGCCGCATCTGCTCGGCTTTGGCTTGCGCGGACTTCTGCGCCGCCTGCCGTCCGCGCTCCCGGATGAAGGGATGCTGGCCCTGGGTGCGCTCCGGGGTCAGGCCAGACGCCGGCGTTAACGGCTGGGCGCGCAGGTATGTGTCCTTGGTCTTGATCCGCTGCCCGGCGTTACCGGCTGGTTCCGCCGGCCGGCCTGCCGCCGCGGTGTTGACACGGCTTTCCTGCCCCCGTGTACGAACCTCCGGCACGGGATCCCCGGCTGCGGGATCTGCGGGGCTGCCGCCGCGGGAGTCATGCTTTTTCCGTTTCTCCTTGATGAGCTTTTCCGCGCCGCGCTCCATGCGGCGCATACCGCCTGCGGCGGCGTCCTCGATTTGGTCGCCGCCGTAGTCATCCCGCCGCCCCTGCTGGGCGGCGTCCCGGAGCTGCGTCCGCAGTCGGTCCGATCCGTCCTCCAGGCCGCGATGGACCAGTTCCTTCGGCGCGGCCTTTATCTTCTCCCGGACGGAGGCCACAGTATGGGGTTTTTCCTTGATCTTATCCATCCGGCCGCCTCCCCATGAAAGCGGGCCGCATTACGCGGCCCGCCCCGGCGCATGGCTGCCGTCCGTGTCGGAGGGCCTGGTGGTCATCAGGCGGTACAGCCGGTTTTTGGGGAAGTTGTCCATAAAGGGCACGATGGCACTGCCGCACTTGATGAGGCCGCGGCCGGAGTCCACATTGGTGATGTAGGAGAGCTGGTTGTCCGAGATGTTCAGCAGCCTGGCCAGCTCCGTCCGGTCCGTCGCCGCCTGGTTGAGCATGACGAGGAACTCGCTGTTGGCCAGCATGGTCCGGGCGGTGTGGGACTGGAGCAGGTCGTCCACATTCTGTGTGATGCCGGTGCAGCAGGCCCGATACTTACGGACACGTTTCCAGAGGGTGAACAGGAAGTTTGCGCTGTACTCGTGCTGAAACAGCAGGTAAATTTCGTCGATGTAGATCCAGGTATTCCGCCCCTGCTGGCGGTTGCGGATGATGCGGTTGAAGATGCTGTCCAGCACCACCAGCATGCCCACGGGCAGGAGCTGGCGGCCCAGATCCCGGATGTCATAACAGAGGATGCGGGAATTGGTGTCCACATTGGTGGGTTTGGCGAAGGTGTTCAGGCTGCCCTCGGTGAACAGTTCAATAGCCAGCGCCACATCCCGCGCTTCCGGCTCCGGCTGGCGGAGCAGTTCGGCGTGGAAGTCCTGCAGGGTAGGTACAGTGCCCTTATAATCACTGCGGATGTAGTCCCGGTAGCACTGAGCGGCACAGCGGTCGATGATGGACTTCTCTTTTGCGGAGAGTTTCCCAGATCCCATAAGTTGCTCACACAGAGACAGCAGAAACTCGGACTTCAGCACCACCGGGTTCTCCCCGTCGCCGTAGCCCTGCTCCATGTCCATGGCGTTGATGTGGTTGGGCGAGGTGGCAGACACCTCGATGACCTCGCCGCCTAAGCCCTCGATGAGCGGCCGGTATTCGGATTCTGGGTCGATGACAATGATGTCATCCGGCAGGCCGCCTGCGCCGTTCTCCGCTGCCAGGGCCAGCCCCACCATCTCGCGCTTGGCGGTGAAGGACTTGCCGGAGCCGGACACGCCGAGGACAAAGCCGTTGGCGTTGAGCAGTTCCCAGCGGTTGGCGAGGATGAGGTTCTTGCTGATGACATTCTGCCCGTAGTACACGCCGCCCTGATGGCGGATCTCCTGGGCCTTGAAGGGCATGAGGACAGCCAGCGCCTCGGTGGTAAGGGTGCGGAGGGCATCGATGCGGCGCAGGCCCAAGGGTAGCGCCGTCACCAGCCCCTCCGCCTGCTGCCAGTTGAGGGTGGAGAGCTGGCACAGGTGCTTGCGGGCAATGGACTGGAGGGTTTCCGTGTCGCTGTCCAGTTCCTCCTTGGTGTCTGCCAGATGCACCAGCGTCACCACGGCGAACATCATGCGCTGGTCGCGGGTAGTGAGATCGTCCAGCATCTCGCGGGTTTCCTTGCGCTGCTGTTCAAGGTCATACGGGACAACGGCGGAGAAGTTGTTGTTGCTGTTCTGCCGGCGCTGCCAGTTGGTCACATTGGTTTCCACGCCCAGCAGCCGGTTCTGCATCTCCCGCACCGCCTCGTCCGTGGGGACGGGGATCACGTCGATGGACAGCATGAGCGTCCGGTTCAGCTCCGTCAACTCATTGATCATGGAGTCCTTGATGTAGGAGGCGTACTCCTTGAGGAACAGGACCCGTCCGAACTTATCACCCATGACAAAGTGGTCCTTCTTGAACTCCATGCTGTCCGGGCAGATGGCGTCCTTATAGGAGGCCCCCTTCCGCATGCCGTCCTTGAGGTCAAAGTGAAATTCGGTTTCCTCACCTACCCGGTAGAAGT
This sequence comes from Lawsonibacter faecis, assembly GCF_014287675.1. Taxonomy (GTDB): domain Bacteria; phylum Bacillota; class Clostridia; order Oscillospirales; family Oscillospiraceae; genus Pseudoflavonifractor; species Pseudoflavonifractor faecis. The sequence continues at coordinate 131,283 of NZ_JACOPQ010000004.1, forward strand.
CATGGAGGATCCGCAGACGTTCGATGGCGTCCAGTTCCTCGCTGCGGGAGTCCAATTTGTTGAGCCGGCTGGTAATGTCATTGGTAACACGGTCAAAGAAGGTCTTGGCCTCATCCACATTTTTCTTGTGGGTGGAGACGGTAATGTACCGCTCCTGCACCACGCTGTTGGATGCGTCGGTGACCTTGTCCGTGAGCATGGTGTTGTATTCGGCCCGGTATCCGTCCAGAAAATCCCCACGGGGCGGAAGTAGGATGGTTTCCTCAAAGTTCTGGCGGTTGAGCCGCTTGTTGTTGATGGTGATCTTGGTGGTGGAGCCAGTGTCCAGCGCATTGAGCAATTCGGAATAATTCAGGAACATGGCCGTCTTGTCCTCTTTGGAGGCGATGGCGTAGTTGATATCCGAAAAGCGGATGCACTTGGAGAACTTACTCCCAAACTGAAAAATCCCATCCGGCCAGATGCGGCGGATGGGGATGGTGTCCTGTACAGATCTTGGTACGGTAAATTGTTCCTTGTCCTGCCTCAATGTATTTTGCAGGGTTTTAATCAATCTTCAGGGCCTCCTTCATACTCGAACGCTCCATGAGTTTCGCGTACAGATTGTCCGATTTGAAGACGAGCCGGTGAGGATATATAAATTCCGTGCGGATATAAGCAAGTAGAAACCGCTCCAGCGTCATGCCATTGTACTGGAAAAAACCGCCGAGAGCGAACGGGAAAGCGCACAGGACGCAGACCCATCCGATCTCGGCGGTCGCCAGCACGGAGCGCAGGCCAAAATACACGCCTACGGCAACGGCGACGGCCAGCAGCGCGAAGATGAGCTGGCGGAGCGACAGCCCGAAAAACAGGCTCTCCTGATAGTTTCGGACCTCTTTGTTGATGCGTACCTCGATTGGATTTCACCTCCGTTTCCGTTCCTGGACTTTTGGCAGACAGGAGTTGCCATGTCCGCCGGGGTATGCTAACATCAAAGTGAAAAAATAGCGAGAGGGGTGTACCCATGTTATATGCATATATTTTCCTGGGAGCCGGGATCCTGATCCTGTCCATCCTGTTCCGCCTGGCCGCGGTGTTCCGTCTGACCATCCCGCTGCTGTACGCGCTGGTGGTACCGACGCTGCTGAGCGACTGGTACTACGCCCACTACACGCTGGCCAATGTAATATGGTACGTCCTGCTGGCAGTGACGGTTCTGTCCTGGGTGTACTCCCTGGTGCGGAAAATCTCCGCCATCATGGAGCGGCGCCGGCGCGAGAAAGAAAAAGAGGAAATTTTGATCCAGCGGGTGCGCGAGGCCGGCCGCAACGGCGGCGGTATCGTCCATATCGATGACCTGCAGGATTAACCAAGGCCCATCAGCTCCCGCACCAGACGGTCGCTCATCTTGATAGCGCCCACCAGGACCAGCATGTTGAAAATCAACTCCCCGATATAGTTCCAAACGATAGTAGCGGCAGCCATTGTGTCATCCGCGATGGCTGGCGGCGCCGCGGCAAACTGGGAAAAGATAATACAGGCCAAAACGATCATACAGCCCTCCAGGCAGATGGCGGCGTAGCTCTTGATAAAAGCCACGCCGATGCTGCTGGAGGGCTGTCCCGCGAAACTGGCCAGCGGGATGGGTGCGATGGCCGACGCCATGTAGAGTTTGAAAAAGCGGGAATACACGGTGAGGATCATCACCAGCGAGAGGACCCAGATAAACAGGGATCCCAGGAGCGTCACCGCCCACAGCGGGATACTCTCCAGAAAGCCCACGTCCTCGATGATGGCCACCATCTCATCCGGCAGTGCCGTGTCGGACATGGCCGTGAGGCCGGAGGCATCCATGATGGTGGACACCGCCCCCTGAGCGATGCTGAACAGGGCCATCATCAGTTCCAGACCGTAGGTGACGGCCCCCTGCGCCAGCGCGAACCGCACAAAGGTCTTGACCGCCACCTCCGGGCGCTTGAGTTCCGTAAAGCTGCCGCAGGTCTTGACCACGCCGGCCACGAAAAACAGCACCAGCAGGGCGTAGCCGATGGCTCTCAGCGCGTCATGGATATTGAGAATGACGTCCCAGATCCCGCCGCCTTTGAATTCTTCCGGCGACGTGGAGATGAGCGTCCAGATCTCGGTGAGCTTGTCGTTCCAGGTAGCAAGGGCTGAGTTTAGATTGTCAACGATCCAGTTTCCACTTCCCATTGTGCATCACCTCCGTGTGGGAAGGGTGCGGGAGGACGCCACGTGCGCCCTCCCGCTTTGCCCACTCAGCCGGTGATGAGGGTGAGGATCTCCTTGGTAAATGTGATCACAATGCCGCCAGCGATGGTGAGCATGCCGTTGGCGCGCTGGGAGGGGTCGTGGCTCTTGAGGGACAGGCCCAGCTGGAGGACGCCGAAACCCAGCAGGATGAGGCCGATGGCCCGGATGAGGGAAAAGATGAAGTCGCTCAGATTCGTCACAACCGCCAGTGGGTCGTCCGCCGCGAAGGCGGGGCAGACGGTCATGACGGCGACCAGCACAAAGCAGGAAAGCATTGTGTAAATGCGCTTGACCCGCTTTTCAAATAGATGGTTCATGCTGCATTCTCCTTTTCTTCATTGGCGTCATCGGTGGAAAATGCCGCAAACAATTCATGTCCAGAGATCACCGATGCTTGGTTTTGCCCGTGGTGGATATAGGGTGGCCCGCCGGCCAGCGAAGTCTGACGGACCGCGGGGTGTTTCATCAAATCGTATTTCAGGTCCATCACCGGCCCCGCGCCGCGGATGAGCAGGACGGCGTACCGGTTGTCCAGCCGGCGTACCTCGTCCGGCGTCAGCAGCTCCCGCCCGTTGATCTGCATGTTGGTGGACCAGGAGCCGGACTTGCCCTTGGTTTCCCCGTGGGTCTTGGTGTCGATGGTGGATTTGCCGAGGGCCTCGGAGATGTACTTGTGGGTGCTGGACTCGTTGCCGCCGAGGTACAGCAAGGTGTCCGAGTTGCCGGGGATGGTTTCCCAGGAGTCCTTGAACTGCTCCTTGATCTGCGCCATGTTCTGGATGATGGTGCTGCAGGAGATGTTTCTCGACCTCATGGTTGCCAGTTCACGGGGCAGCCCCGGCAGATTGACCGAGGGTGCCTCGTCCAATATGAAGTGGACGTGCCGGGGCAGCGGGCCGTGGTGGATCTGATCGGCGCAGTAGTAGAGGGTCTGGAACACCTGGGAGTAGAGCAGACTCACCAAAAAGTTGTAGGTGGTGTCATTGTCCGGGATGACGGCATACAGGGCGCACTTCTTCTCCCCCAGGGTGTAGAGATCCATATCGTCGTGGTCCGTGATGGCCCGGATCTGGGGCAGGTTGAAGGGCGCCAAGCGCACAGCGGTGGACACAAGGATACTCTTGGAAGTCTTGCCCGCCGCCATCTTAAAGACCTTATATTGCCGGACGGCGACGCTGTCCGGCTTCTCCCGTTCAATGGCGCTGAACAGCAGATCCAGCGGTGAGACGTGGTCCTCGTCGTCCTCCTTTACCTCCGCATACTCCAGCACCCGCATGACCATGGAAAAGTTCTGCTCGGACTCCGGCGCCTCCTGAAACAGCATGAGGATGATGGCCTGCAGCAGCGCCGTTTCGGCCTTGGTCCAGAACGGGTCCGACTCATGGCTGTTCTTGGGCGTGGTGGCCTGGATGAGGTTGTTGACCAGCCGCAGGGCGTCCTTCTCATCCCGGATATAGCGGAAGGGGTTGTATCCGTCCGACTGCTCCAGGTTAACGAGGTTCAGCACCCGCACATCATAGCCCTGGCTTTTAAGGTAGCCGCCGGTGGCGGTGAGCACCTCCATTTTGGGGTCGGTGATTACATAGTTTGTATTGGCCTCCAGAATGTTGGGCAGCACATAGCTGCGGGTCTTGGCCGCGCCGCTGCCGCCGATGACCAGTACGTTGAGGGACCGGCGGTGCTTGTGGGTATCCAGCCCCAGGCGGACATGCTTTGTCAGGGGCTTATTCTGCTTTTGACAGAACATGGCGTTGACCTGTTTGGGGGACGCCCACTGGGCGGAGCCGTGTTCCTCGCCGTCGCGGGTACGGCCCTGGGTGGTGCGGTAGAGGCAGATCCCCATGACATAGAGGCCGGTGCAGGCGAGAATGCTCATCAGGCTGTGTTCCGTCCAGCGGATCTTCAAAGGGGTCTGCAGGGCTGCGGTCAGGTTCGTCAGCAGTTCCGGCAGGCCGTCCCCGAGGGACTGGGCGATCAGGAGCGCGGCCCAGACCACGGGGATGTAGAGAAACAGATACGGGAGAAGCCCTCCCGATCTGCCCGGTTGATTCAGCGGCATTCACCTCCAAATGTAAAAACAGGGGGCGCACCGCAGTAGTGCGCCCCGTAGGCTGATGGGATGTATGCCCGTTTGATCAGTCCTGTTCGAAGGGATACAGGATGTCCACGCCGAGGGTATGCATTCGGTCCTCATACCGCAGGAGGCCCCGCAGGTCATGGCCCCGGTAGATCCGATCCCGTTTACAGGAAAGGATATAATCCATTTTCTTTTCCGCAGCCTGCTGCTCCAGGAACTGAAGGCCGGGCCTCCGGAGATCCCGCCCGCTCATATAATCCTTGTATACGCCGGCGATCTGCATGCCGTTTTCTTCCGCGAATTGGCGCAGGTAAGTGTCCTGCCCACTGATGCCGATCTCGTCTGCCATCGGGTTGCCGGTATCCACCCGAAGATACAGCCAGCAGCGTTTTCCCCGCAACTGTGCCTTGGGCGGCAGGCTCCCGTGCGCGAACAGCCTTTTCAGCAGTGCCATATCCTCCAGGAGCAGGAATCCTGCGCTGCCGGTGTGTCCTCTGTAGTAGTAAACGGCTTTCATGTGATTTGGCCTCCTTCCACTTTTTTGCAACTCAACCATACCCGAACCGGCCCGGAATATCCAGCACTTTCCCCGAACAGCACCCGATCATCTGGCCTTGGTCCGCGTCTTGGTTTTCTGCCTGGCCGGGGCACGCTGACGCTGTTCCTCCAACCGAGCGCGATAGCCCTGCAGGCGGCCCTCAACAGAGGGCCGCTCCTCACTCGTCGTCCTCGCCGCGCTCCCGGCGCGCGTAGGAGAGCTGGTGCCGGTATCGCGTGAGGCGCGTCCCGACCGGGAATCTTTTTTTGGCGTTCCTGGTTCCATCTCCGGCTGCCGCTCCCGATCCGGCTGCTCCTTTCGGGGGAACTCCGGTTGCTGGTACATCATCTTCTGGAACACCAAATTGGCCCGTTCCACCTCTGTGGCCGGCATGACAACATCTACCATGCTGTTCGGGCCATTGGAGTCCCGGGAGTTTTGGATGGCCGCATAGAGCAATTTCGGTTCCCGCGCCTTGAGCCTGAACTCCCGGTATTCCTCCTGCGTCATGGGAAACACCCGCAGATCCCGCGTCTGCTGCAGCATTTTGCCCATGCGGACCTTGCCGCTGATCTTCTTGTGGTTTTTCGCCAGCGCCAGCGACATGGCCAGCAGGTTCTTGGCTGCTGAACCGCCCAGCCGGACGGCCACCTCTCCGCCGGAGAGCAGCATGCGGACCAGTTGGTCCGCGGCCTCACCGCCTCCGATATTCATCTCGTTCCACCTCCTTTGCCGTGGCCTCGGCCACCTGAATATCATGTTCCATCTGGGGCCGGTTTCGTTCAATAGTGTCACACATGGAAATTTCTTTCCGTGCCTGCCGGATCTCCCGGTTGACGTCCGCCAACTGTCGGTATAGTTCAGCCTTTTCCGCCAGCAACTGCTCCCTGGGGATCCCGCACCGCTCCAGCGTGGAGACGGCGTCCATGTAGCGGGTAAAGGGTTCCTCCATGCCGGGCATGCCGGACTCATAGCAGTCCTTCGCCGGGGCGAGGGCCTCTGCGTCGGAGAGGGCGTCGTAGAGCGCCCGCCGTTTCTTCTTCCGCACATTGAGGATGGTGCGCTGTTTCATCAGGCTGGCCAGCGTTTCCTCTGTGCGGGTATGGACGGCCTGCAGGCCCTCTGCCGTGGAGACGCCATGCGCCCGCAGGAAGGCGAACTGCTCCTTGTAGCTCTCAAACTTCATGATCTCCCTCCTGAGATGGGGCGTCATCTTCGGCGGGTACTGCCGCTGCCCGGCCTTGCCCAGCAGATAGAGGTAGTGGACATACAGGGCCATGAATCCGGTGTACTTCTGCGGGTGGCGCCTGCGGTACGGCTCATACCGGGGCCGATAGACGATGGATGGGCGAGCACCGGCGGCGATCTCATCCAGGTTCCCCTCGATGGCGGCGCGGATCCCATCCTCGGTGAAAAGCGGATTCTTCCGGCCTGGTATCATGAGCCGCTCCTGTCCTTTGAGGCGGAAGCTGAGGCGATTCCCATGCTTGATCTCATATCCCTTATGCTCCATAATGAGGAAGAAGTGGCCGATATCGTTGGCGTCCTCTATGGCCTCCCGGAGATCCGCCTCCAGCATGGCGCGGAAGGTGGGCTGGCCCTTGCTTTGCCGCAGCCACTCGATGTAACTGACCGCCTTTTCTCCCTTGCCCTCCATGATGATGGACAAGCCGTGCTCCCGGCACAGCCGGTCTGAGATGGCACGGATCTGGCTGTAGTAACTGCGGGCATTGCTGTGGTATTTCTCGCCGGTATCCGCATTTACGGAGTTGAAAATGGTGTGCGCGTGGATATGCTCCTTGTCCACATGAACGCCGATGACCGCCTGGTAGCCGGACAGATGCTCTGCGGCGAACTCCTTTGCGATCTCCAGCGCCAGTTCTGGGGTGGCCTCGCCGGGCTTGAAGGATTGGATGATGTGATAATACTGGACGCCGTCCGTCTGACGATAGTGCCGCTTGGTTTTCATCATACGGCTGACGGCGTGCTCCGTGGAGCAGCCCTGGCTGGCGGTCAGGATCTGTTCCTCTGTTTTATCCCCATTGAGGACATACCGGACCCCCACGTCCAGCCGTCCCTTGCGGGCGAGGATCTTCGTAACCGCCATTACAGATCCGCGACCTTTTCCATGAGCAGGTACACCTGCCGCAGCAGGAACAGCGCCTCTTTTGCGTCTTGTCGGGTGGCGATGCCGGCGTTGACGCTCCGGGCGATTTGATTGATATTTACGCCGATTCGGTTGATCTCCCGATATAAGTCGTTGATCTCCGCCGGCTGGCGCTGGCGGATCTCCGTGCGGTTGATGCAGGAGCGGATGACGTTACTTAGAGACAGGCCAGACTCTCTGGCCAGTCGGTCCAGGTGTTCCCGTTCCTCTGCGGTCAGCCGCACAGAGAGAAATTTGCTTTTTTCCTGCACACGTCACCTCCTTTTTCTGCCTGCAGGCGGCATTGGGGCCAGGGGGATTCCCCCTGCAAGCGCATTTGTCATACAAATGCTATGCTTGCGCCATCGCCGCGCAGGGCGCGGCCATTTTCAAGCGGTAGGTGGATTTCAATTCCCTCTCCTGCGGAAAAGAAAAATGCTCACCGCTCACGGGCCTTGAGGTTCAGGTTATCCCGCGGGACGCCGGCCAGATCCAGTTCGCGCTTGTCCCGCACATACGCCGCATAGCGGGCGTAGGCGTAACCTTCGCTGTCAACGAGGATGCCGTCCTGCCGCTTGCGGGTAGAGACCAGCAGGCAGCGGAAGCGGCCGGACTTCTCACTGTACCCGGTAAGGTGGGTCCTGGCGGCGATGAAAGGGGTCTCGGCCAGCAGATCCGCTTGAAAGCGGCGGTATTTGGATTCCGACAGGATGATCTCCCGCACCACTGTAAAGGGGGCGGCCTTGATGATTGGGGTGGTATCTTGCAGAGCAGACACAGAAACCGGCTTTCTGAAAAATCGTGCATACTGTTCTTTTGCTATGGTGCAGACCTCCCTTCAAAAAAGGGTGTATCATTGGACGCCCTTATCATCTGAAACGGGAAAGCAAGGGCGTGTCATTGGACGTCCTCCAGCCCCTGTTCCAGCGCCTGACGGATCCGGCCTCTGGCCAGTGCGGCATAGGCGTCTGTCACCTCGATGCCGGTGGCGGAGTAGCCCTCCAGCACAGCGGCCAGCACCGTGGTGCCGCTGCCGGCAAAGGGGTCCAGGATCCGTCCGCCCGGCTCGGTGATCTTCACGATGTCCCGCATAAGCTGCAGGGGCTTTTCTGTCAGGTGGATGCGATCCTGCGGGTTCCCGTATTTGAATACACCGGGCAGGCAGGGCACGGGACGGCTAATGGGCATGTCCCCGTTGGATCCCCAGACGATGTACTCCGCCTGCTGGCGGAAGCGTCCTTTCTGGGGCCGGCTGTTGCCCTTGTCCCAGACGGCGGTGCCACGCCAGATCCAACCAGCCCACTGGAGGGCGTCCGTAGCTGCGGGGAGCTGCCGCCAGTCGATGAACATACACACCGGGGCGCCGGGCTTACAGATTTTTCTGGCGTCGTACAGCCACTCCGCCGCCCAGCGCGTCCAGGACCGCTGATCCTTGGCGTCGCCGTCAAAGGGCGGCGGGGCATGGTCGCCCATGTTGGAGTATTTCTTGGCCGTGGACTTGTTCTTTTCCGCCTGGGTGCGCCCGCCGGATGCGTAGGGCGGGTCTGTGATCACCGCGTCGAAGGTCCCAAGCGCAAAGCCGGACAGCACCTTCAGCGCGTCGCCTTGGATGATTTCCCACTGGGGGTTATCGCTCATAGGCAGGTTTCTCCTTCTTCTTATTCTTTTGGGGTGTTTGCAGTACAGGTTCCTGATATTCTTCCAAATGCACTGTTCCGCCTTTTTCCGTTATGATTGCAGGCCGGTGGACCCGCTGGCCGAGATCCAGCAGTGTTCCTTCGATGGCATCCGCTACTTCGCCTATATAATGCATATCCCAGGGAAATTCATCTTCCGTCTTGTTGAGGAAGGTGAGGATCGTTTGGTAAACGGCATTGTCGATGGCATCCAACTGCTCGATCTGCCTGCCTGATAATTCGATCTCCGGTTCTTCTGGCGGAATGTTGTCCACCATCACATCATCGCTCCTTCCCTTGCTTGGTTCGCCGGTGCGGGGGCTTTCCCAGCTCCTTCTGGTCTGTCAGGACAGGGATCCCCAGCCTCTCGGCGTGGTTGATCTCCGCCCACATGCCCTCCGTCCAGACGGGGCCGTAGACATTGACCTGCTGGCAGAACTCTACCAGCCGCAGGCCCATCTCCCGTGCCGCCTGATCCTGTGCCGGATTACCAGTGTCGGCAATAGGCGGAAATAAGAGGTGCGGGCAGACGGGCACGTTGCCCTCCGCGAACACCTCCCGCGCTTTTTCTCTGGCGAAGGCGATATTTTTCTCTACCTCGCCACGCAGCGGGGCGCAGATGTAAACGAGTTTCGGGCCGTCCTGCCGGCGCTCCGTCACACGATCCCGAAACACGTCCAGGTACTCGCTCACAGCCTGCCGCATGGCGGAATAGTCCGCCGCGGTTGGGCGGAAGGCATACCACTCCGCCTTTCCGCCATCTTCCCAGATATGCGGTGATACGCCATTACGGAAGTTGGGGTTGCCCGGCACCTGCTTGATGCCGAGGATATCCTTCAGCCGGAGGCGGAGCTTATCTACCACGCCGTCTGTGCGGTTCAGCACCGTAACGCTGATGGCGTCATAGTGGTCCGCATAGCCGGATGTCACAAACTGCACACGGACACGGAGATCCTTTCCCAGCGTTCCCAAACAGGCCCGGCCTGTAAACTTGGGGCTGCCGATCACCATGCCGTCCGCAAACAGTTTCCGAAGTTCCTGTTCGTAAAATGTCATCGCTCCGGCCCATCCTTTTGCGCAGGAGCACTTTTCCAGTGGATCTCATGGTGCGTATTGTCGATATGGTTTGGCATATGACCTCCTTTCGCCGCTATGCGGCGTTTTTCCATAGGCTGAGTTGTTCATCCTCTCACCGAAAACCTGCGTCAATTTCCGAAAATGTCATAGTCCGATTGAACTTCTCGCTGACCTTCCCCGGCAGGGCCTGCAGTTCCAGCATCCTGGCCCACAGATCCGGGTGGTGGTCATAGAGATGGCGGAGTTCCCGCTGTCTGGCGTTGGGGCAGAACCAGCAGCCGCCCCTGTCGGTGAAGTCATAGACAGGCGAAAGCAGCCCCGCCTCCCGGCAGAGCTGCTTTGCGTCCTGTTCCGTATAGCCGTATTTGTCCAGCAGGGAGACACGGCGCCCACCCAGCCGGAGCAGCCGCTCCTGCTCATCCCTGGCGATGCCGATGTACTGTACCGTGTCCGGCGGGAGGCTTTTCTGGTACCGCAAAATCGGTTTCAGTTTGCAGTCCCGCTGGACGGCGCATCGCCCACAGATGGGAAAAGAGCGGAGCAGGCCCTTTTTCGGCCCACGGGTGATCCGCCCGGTGAACAGCCCCACATAGGTCTGCGGTCCACGGAGGACGCGGATCTTTACGCCCATGCGCTCCAGTGCGGGGATGGCCGTGCCATAGATGAAGTCCCGGTGCTCCGGCACCTCGCCGGAGATATGGCTGTCAAACATCACTTCGCAGTACACCGCCTCATCCAACGGTTCCCCGTAACGGAGCGCCAGCAGGATGGTGGCGATGCTGTCCTTTCCAAAGGAACAGGATGCTATATGTTTCAGCCGCCATCATCTCCGCACTCCAGCTCTGCACACAACTCCGCAAACTTTCCAGCCTGCCCGGTCAGCTCCCACGGCAGGCTTGCCCTGGTGAAGTGGCCATAGTTGCAGGCGTCCGCGAAGATGGGCCGGTCCAGTTGTAGGGCGCGGATCATACCCGCGGGCGTGAGGTCAAAGAAACAGCGGACCGCCTGTTCCAGCAGTTCGTCCGGGTATGTGCCGGTGAGGTGGGTATCTACATCCACAGCCACCGGCTCAGCCCGTCCGATGGCATAGGCCAGGGCGACCGTGCATTTCTCCGCGAGGCCGGCGGCCACAATGTTCTTTGCGATGCAGCGGGCCATGTAGGCGCCGCTGCGGTCCACTTTGGTCCCGTCCTTGCCGGACAGCGCGCCACCGCCGTGGGGCGCCAGCCCTCCATAGGTGTCCACCATCAGCTTGCGGCCGGTCAGCCCGGTGTCTGCCTCGATCCCGCCCAGCACAAAGCGGCCAGAGGGGTTGATGAGGATCTCCGTATCCTCATCCGCGGGGAAGATGCGGAGGGCGGGCTGAATGACAAACTCCAGCAGTTCCTCCCGCAGCCGGGACAGGTCCTTATCCTCCGCATGCTGACAGGAGAGGACGATGGCGGAGATCCGCCGGGGAACGCCGAAGGCGTACTCTACGGACACCTGCGCCTTTCCGTCCGGCCGCAGGCCGCTGATCCTGCCCATCGTCCGCGCACAGGCGAGCAGGGCGGTCAGGCGGTGGGCCAACACCACTGGCAGGGGCAGGAGGTTTTCCGTTTCGCTGCAGGCGTAGCCATACACGATCCCCTGATCACCGGCTGCGGTCTGTTCCCCGTGTTGTACTGCCTCTGCGATGTCTGGGCTTTGAGGCTGGATGAGGACCTCCACGTCAAAGTTCCTGCAGTTGTAGCCGGCCCGTCGCACCGTGTCGCGCACGATGGAAGGGATATCCGGGATCGTCAGCGCGGTGATCTCGCCGGCCACCACGAATTTGCCCGCCGTCGCCAGAACTTCACAGGCGACGCGGGCGTCGGGGTCGTGTTCCAGGCAGCAGTCCAGCACCGTGTCCGCTATGGTGTCGCACAGTTTGTCCGGGTGGCCTGCCGTGACGGACTCCGCTGTCAGAATGGTCTTATCTTTCATGCTCATTCCTTCTCTCTTTCTTTTTGGGGAGCGGGAACAGCATCTCTCGGCTGTACAGGGATTCATATTTTCGAAGCTGTTCCGGCGTCAAAGACACAAAGGTTTCCCCGCCGAGGCCGGCGAGGAAAAAGGTGCCGCACACGACATCATACGGATCCCCGTTTTCCAGCCGGAGGAGGCGGTTTGGCTGCAGGCCGGCAAACTTGCCGCTGCTGTTAAATATAAGCGCCACGGGATCCTCATAGGGGTATGTGGCGTCGATGTCCCCGCCGACAATCTCCTGCATGGCCTGCAGGGTGTCTGGGATCTGCCGGGGATATGGCGGTTTCCCCGGCTCTACAACGAGGATTGTCAGATGGTTATCGCTCATGGCAATCCTTCCTCTTGGCGGGAGCGCCCTGTTGACTGCTGCGGCCTGTATCCCGTTGCACAACTTCGCGCTCCCGTTCTATTTGTTGAAACATTTTCAGCGTTTCCCGAAATGCCATATACTGCTGGATCCGTTTCGGGTCATCTGTAATTGTACGCACAGTTTCCCAAAAGGGACTCCCATGTAAGCTGACATCTTCCTGTACAACCAGCGCCGGCCGCTCGCCATTCTCCATTGTGACACGGCAATCCCGCAGATCTTCCGCATGGTCATAAACACCATACGCGATACCAACGATTTTCAATGTTTCCAGTGCATCTACGGTTACGGAAAATCCTGTGGAATTCATGTGCAGTTCTCCCGTCAGAGAGATGGTTTTTCTTGCCATACCGCGCCTCTCTTTCTCTTATCGCTCATGGTGGCCCTTCTTCCTGCCTGGCTTTTCGCCGGAAAACAGATCCATTTCCTGCATGCGCTCGAAGTGCCGGGCTTGCCGCACCTCGTCGTGCACATTTTTCAGCGCAGCCTCCAGTTCCGGCACCGGCAGGCCGTTCTGGCGGTATCCCTCCAGAATGCCGCCATAGTAGGCGGGAGAAGGGATGGCGGGATCCCGCCACAGTTCCCCGGTCATGATGTAGGCCATGACGGTCACGTCTTTTCCGTCACCGGTGCGGACCGTGATATCCTCTTTTTCGTACAGGCGCGGGTATCCCTCATAGACGTCCAAGGATTGCTCACACTCCGTCGTCAGTTTCCACAGCAGGCCGTGGACCTGGCTGCCGGGCAGAGGCTCGATGGTGGCGACGCCGGTCCCGCGCCGGTTGCCGCGGAACAGCAGTTCATAGCCGTCCAGCACCGCAGGTCCAACCACTTGAGCGGCAGGACAGCGGATCGCCATCTGCTCCAAATTGATATTGCTGCCATAGGCAAAATACAGCCGTTCCGTCATATCAGTTCTCCAAAATCGTGAGAGCGCCCACTTTCGCCAACTGGGCAAACATCATGCGGGCCTGCTGCTCCACATCCCCATCCGGCAGCGGGAAGTCCAGGCCGGTAGTTCGCATCACATTGTTCCGCAGAAACCAGATGTAGCTCTCCGTGTCAGGAAACTCCGTGGGGTCAAACACACGGGCGCGCAGCTGGTCCATGATCTCCGCCCCGGTACCGGACAGGATATCTTCTTCCATGCGGATCTTCATCTCGTCACCTCTCCATCTCTCGGTTCTTTTTCTTCTTTTTATTGACTTCGTAACTGTCCTTGTCGTAGCGCCAGGCGCGGTCACCGTCCAGGTTGGCCAGCAGATGGTCGCGGGTATTCTTAAACTCCGGCCCATTGAGGCCCAGGCGCACCAGCCAGACACGGAAGGTGAACAGCTCATTGTCGCTGTGGGTTTTCCGCATGACGGTGCTGCGCTGGGCGATGGCCTGGGCGGACATGGCGAGGCACAGGTTGATGTACGCCGCGGCCCGGCCTGCATGGAGGGTGGAGTTGAAACAGCGCCACTCCACCGTGCCGCGATAGAACACCGAGTGCAGGTTTAAGGCATAATAGCGTGTCCAGTTGTAATGCTCTCCGGAACTGATATCCCCTTCATACCAAATGCGTTCCAACTGCGTCAGATCCTTGGTTTCTTCGGCAGAGAGGGTGCGGGCCTGCCGCAGCATGGGTTCCCGCACTTTTTGACAATATTCCCGCACCCTGTTTGGGTTCACCTGCAATGCCTTAAATAGAATATCTTCTTTGGAGTACATGATGCTCAGGAGGTTTTTCAGGCTCTGGCGGTTGTGGTTGGCAGCGTCCACATGGACATGGAGGCCGCAGGAGCTGTTGACCTTTGCCCCCGCATGCCGGACCTGCCGCACACACTCCTGAAACTTGGGCAGTTCTGCATAGGTGAGCTTTGGCGACACCATTTCAACTTTATACCGTCTGTCGTTTGTATGTTTATAGCCATCCAACGTCTTACACTCACCGTAGATACTGCCATCGCTCATCAGTTTCCATTCTTTGTTTTCTGTGTCTTTAACGACCCATGTATCATAGGCGCCACCTTTATACCGGGGCACTGTTCCAAAATAGTCCGCCAGCGCCTGCGCGGCCTGCTCGCGGGTGATGCCAGTCATCTCTACCTCGACGCCGAAATACTGGTCCTTCATCCCAGTCATGCTGCCGCCTCCTTCCGCAGTTCTTCATCCACGGCCCGGATGCGCCGGCCAATGGCCTCGATTACTGTGACGGTGACGCTGTTGCCTGCCTGCTTGTAGGCTTGGGCATCTGAGTTGATGGCGAGGATCTTGTCGATCTGCTCATCTTCAAAGCCCTGCAGGCGCAGGCACTCTCTGGGCATCAGGCGGCGGATGCGTCCGCCGCGCTCTACAATGCCCTGTACACTGGCGGCATCATGGGCGACTCCAGCCCCGACCCGTCCGGCACGTGTGGAGCTGCCCGGATAGCCCAAGTCCACGCTGTCGCCGGGCACCGCTTCCTGATAACCTTTTCGGGTGGCTTCCTTGATCAGCAGCGCCCCAGAGCGTTCCCCTTTGTGGTTGGACAGAGTTGTCTGACCATAGCGGGCGGTGATGCACCTGGCTTGCCGTGTCCGTTTCGGATGCCCTGCGCACAGATCTACAAAGGGCGCATCCGGCGGAAGCAGGTACAGCCCGGTTTTCACACCGAGGCCGCCACCGCCCGCCGTCTGGGTGCAGGCTACTCCTTCCGGGTCATAGACTCGGTGCCCTTGGGCGCCGCCGAGGAGTTGTATAAGAGCCTTCGCACCATTTCCGAAGACAGGTAATATTTTTCCGGCGAATCGGGGATCAAGATAGCAGATAAGGAACACCCTTCGCCTTGACTGGGGGACTCCAAAATGTTTGCTGTTAAGCACAGACCATTCGACATGGTACCCCAGGTCAGAAAGCGCGGAGAGGATGGCCGCAAACGTCCTGCCGCCGTCATGGTTAAGCAGTCCTGGAACATTTTCGAGCAGAAGATACGAAGGCCGTCTGGCTTCAGCCAGGCGGGCAATTTCAAAGAAGAGAGTACCTCTTGCATCGTCAAATCCTTTTCTGCGGCCAGCGAGAGAAAATGCCTGGCAGGGGAATCCCCCGCATAAGAGGTCAAATTCGGGCAGGTCGTTGGGGTCAATGGTCCGGGCGTCTGGATAGTATCGTTCCTCCTTCCTGATGTCGTGGATCGCACGGTAACTGGCCTCGGCATATTTGTCTATCTCGCAGTGTCCAACGCACTGGAAGCCGCCGGCGCGGGTCAGCCCCGCCCGAAAGCCGCCGATCCCGGCGAACATATCAAAATATCGAATCAGATGGTATCATCTCCCTCCTGCAGCGCACGGAGAAAGCCGAGGACGTCCTCATCGACGGCCCCAGCCTGCTCCGGCTGCGTTGTGGTCTTTGTAAAGGAAACGCCTGTCAGTTCCTCCCGGATGGTTCTGCGGACGGCTTCCAGCAGTTCCTGCTGTTCCATGTAGCCGTTAATCATCCTGCACACGGCTTCCATACGCTGTCCAGGCGCAACGGCGGACAGGCGCTCCCATGCGTCCCGCTGCTCCCGCTGGGCCAGGGAGAAGGAAAGGCTGAGCCGTCGCTTCTCAGGCATGGGCGCCGCTCCCCGACATCTGCCGTACAAGCCGTTCATAGCCCTTGGCGTTCAGGGATACGTCATCGAGGATCACGGGCCGGCACAGGCCGTTTGTGGCCGAAACACGGCGTTTCAGGAGCGCCGCTCCGCCTCCCATAAAAATAGCGGGCATGGCGCGGGTGTCCAGGCCGCACTCCGTGATAGCGGAGAGCAGGTTCTGCACATACAGGTCCGCCTGGGCATGGATGATGCTTTTTGCCTCGTCCGGGAGACTGCTGACGTCGCCCCGCAGGACACACTCGATCTGCGCCGCTGTCAGGGAAAGGCCCAGGGCGCGCCGCACCTGTTCCCCGATCTCGTCGATGCAGCGGATCATGCCTAATTCCAGGCTGCGGCAGGTGGCGGCGTTGGGGAGGCGGTTGTCCAGACGCATCAGGTCCACCGTCCAGCCGCCGATGTCCGCCACTATGACGGACGGCTCGTCCAGCAGCTCCGTCTGTGTCAGCACGGCGGCATAGCCCTGGGGGAACAGTTTCACATCCCGGACGGTGACGGCATAGTCCCGGCCCTCGTAGCGAAAGGACACCGGCTTGCCGTCCCGCAGCAGATAGGCGCGGAACTTCTTCTTGTCCCGGCCAAAACTGGTCAGGGGCAGGCCGGCGGCCAAAATAACGGAGCAAGTGCGCTCGGCGCTGCGGCAGTCCATCTCCCTGGCGATGGCCGCCAGGGTCAGCAGATAGTAGTCCTCCGTCCGGGTCTTGTCTTTCTGCAGGGGCTGCCTGCCGCTGCCCACCACATAGTACGTTCCGCCGTATTCCAGCACATTCTTCTGGGTGTACGGCTCATGCTCATAGGCCACCAGCCCCGAGGGGAAGGAACCGTGGACAGTTTTCATGGCCGCGTAGCCGTGGTCCACGCCGATGGTGATGGAATCTTTTATCGGGTGTCACCACCTTTCTCCGGTTTCTCCCGCTGATGCTTTGCCCACTCCAGCGGAAGGCAGAAACCGTACAGGGAAAAATTCCAGACACAGGGATCCACATCGAATCGCTCTGTGCCGCCGTATTTGGCGCAAAGCCTTGGCATCATCTTGGGGAAGGCCCGCGGACCGCTGGGGACGTGGATACCGTCCCGATATACAACCTCGCTTTGGAGTTCATCTCGCAGTTTCAGATACCCGGCAGTATCGAGATCGCCATAGGCATCTTGCCCGGTCAAGTTGTGGTACACGTCGTTGCCAACATAGGCGATGCTCTCGAAGCTGCAATCTCCATATGGTTCCACATCCGCCAGCGTGTCCGGATCCCGCAGCGCGTTCAGGTATACCGCTTTGCCCTGGGCGATCAGCCAAGCCCGGAAATCAATGAATCCCTCCAGCGTGCAGCCGTTTTCCTTGATGATACTGGCCGCATCCCATAGGCCGAACGGCTCTGCCAAGTCCATGTAAGCCTGAAATATATTGTGAAATTGCCGCGCGGCCCCGGTCCCCATTATCAAAAGGCCGTCCCGCAGATGCTCCGTTATGGCGTCCATATCCTGACCGCAGGCGGTTTTCGCCTCCTGAATCAGCGCCCAGAAGGTATCCTTGCTCATCCCATTGTCAGGTTTCTGTTCTATCGCTCAGCACCTTCCTTCCATTTTTCTTTTTGTTTGCCCGTCTGACGCTCCTGCTTCTGGGGCAGAAGGTCCTGAAAGCCCAGGTCATGCAGTACCCGCGTATAGAGCTGCTTTTCAAAGGCCCGGTATTCCGGGGCAGCGGTATCCACATCCAGCAGGACAGCCTTTTCACAAGTCGTGCCGGGCACGACCTCCCACCGGACGGCGTGGAACCGCAGGGCGGTCAAGTACTGCAGGAGCTGGTGTCCGTCAGCATAGTCAAAAACACCGCGGTTGTCCTCATAGGGGAACTCGCCGGGAATGTTGGGATAGCCGGAGATCGCCAGGGCGGCGTCGTAGAGGCGGAAACCGCCCTCATCAAAATCCGGGGCAATGGTGTCGTAGAACCGCCGGAGCTGCTCCGTACTGTCCAGGGCCGGATAAAAGGACGCAAAGGCTTTCTTCAGCGTTTCCACTATCTGGCGCTCCTGATTAGCGGCATATTCCTTACTGCAGCTCTCCTGGTAGTATTCATCAATGAGCGGTTCCAGTTCATTGATCTTGCTCTGGAGCTGCGCGCATTCCATTCGGCTGAGGTCCAATTCGGCGTTGGATTCCTCCAACGCCTGCCGCAGAGCGGGGTAGTCCCGAACCGCGGCGATCAGGTCCCTGACTTTCATGTCACGCCGCCTTTCTGAGCCGGGCGATCAGGCGGTCCAGCACGGCGATGCGGGATCTCACCTTGCCGGCGGAGGCGTTCAGGCCATGCGCCTGATTTTGGATGCGGCGACGGATGGCCGCGAGCTGCTGGCGGTCCCGGCAGCACTCCAGCACAACATACCGGCCCCGCCCGTTGGACAGGACCTCGCGCTCACCGGAGGCGTCCCGGAGGCTGGCCATGAGGCGCTGGCCCAGCTGCCTGCGGTAGCGGTCCTGCAGGACGTCGGCGTCGCAGGAGACATGGTGCTTTTTCAAAATGGCCGCGATCTCATCGCCGCTGATCTCCATGTTGGCAAACAGCACCTCCAGGATCTCAGTTTTGGCTTTGGGTGGCAGCGCGGGGCGGCCGTGGGATCTCCTGGTCATCGCGTCTGCTCCTTCCTGCGCTGTGCGCGCTGCACCACGTCGGCCCTGTCCAGGGCGGGCGCCTCGCTTGGGAAAACATAGAGCATGCAGTGATGTTCTGCAAGTTCTGCAGGAAAGCCCTGGGGGACATGCTCCGGAGAGTCCGAAACCGCAACCGTCCGGTACTTCCAGTCACGGGGGGACTGGTAGGCGAACAGGTGCTCCCCCGCCCGCCGGATGCTGTAGCTGCTTTTCCCCTCGTGCTGCCGGACATATTCGCCCACAGCCGCTTTCTCCAGCACGAAGCGAGGCTGGATCCCCTGCGCCAGCTCCGGCGCGATGGCATTGATGTATTTCACCATGTCACGGACATTGCCGCATTCAAATTCCGGCGCGTCATAGCCATACCGCTCTGTAACGAGCGCCCACTTCATACGCTCATGAGGGCTGTCCAAAGAAACGACAAAGTATTTCCCGTCGCGCTCCCCGGTGAGAGGCTCAAACCGGACGTCGTCATAGAGCGGCCCATCCAGCGGGCAGTTGTTCTTGAACCACACATAGTAGTTGTCCAGAATGAAGGGATCCGTGATCCCCAGCACAACGCCGGAGATTTTTTTCAGGCGTCCGGCCAGGGCGTCGTCCCGGCAAAACCAGTCATACCAGCCGGCCTCGCACTGCACAGCACGATCCCGGCTGCTGAAGTCCCCTGCACGGAAGCGTTTCTGCCACTCCCGCACACTCATCTCATTCATAGCGTCCCCCTCTCCGGCAGGAGGCGTTCCACGAGGCCGGCAATGGCAGTGAACACGCCGGCCAGTTCACGGGACTCCCTGATGGTGTCCTCCATTTCCTCCCTGGTCATGCGGGTGCATTTGACCCAGATCCGCACATTTTCCTCTGTGGGCGTCAGCAGAACGGCCTTTTCATAAGCCTTGCAGAACACGCCGGCGATCTTGCTCTGGCGGTCGATTTCGGCGTCCTTCTCCCGAATCTCCTTTTTCGCTTTTTCCAGCTCCACCAGCTCCAATGCCGCCTGCCCCTGCTCGTCCTCCGGCAGATCCTGTATCTGCCGGGTGATCTGATACCCCTGGTTGATGGACAGTTCTTTTTTGTCCAGGGCTTCCTTCACGGCGGCGGGGGCGTGTTCGTCGATCTGCATCACCTTGCCCATCGTGCGCTCCCCAAGGCCGACAGAGGCGGCCAACTCTTTGCGGGTGTCCACAGGGGCGGAGTGGACTTCCGGCAATGTTGCCGAAGGTCCACTCTCATACTGGTTCCCGTGGTACGCCTGCTGGTTGGCCTTTGCCCTGGCCTCGATCTCCGGCCGCAGTTTCAGGGCGATCTTGCCCAACTCCCATTTGTCCAGGTTGCGGCGGCCCTTCTGGGTGTCCAGCGCCCACTGCTTGGCCTCCAGCAGATCGTCAAAGGCAAACACCGCCATCTTATAGGGCAGGCTGTGCCGGGTGCAGATCTGCTGGCGGTTGTGGCCGTCTACGATGACCAGGTCCTCATTGACGATAATGGGCGCATAGCAGCCGTTTTGCAGGATGTCCTTCTCCAGCGCGGCAAGCTGCTCCCCGCTGAGAGGGGGGAGCAGCTCCGCCAGTTCCGGCAGGATGGTGGGGGTGCGTTCCGCACTGGTGTATTCAATGCCTGTATTCCGCATGGCGCTCAGGCTGCGGCCTCATCCATGCCGTCCGCAGGCATGGACGCGGCGTTTTCCTCCACCCGGCGGGGAGACAGGAACTCCACCTCCGTGGCTTTGATGAGGAAACCGGGCTGACGCTCCGGCTCGTCCGCGAAAGTGATGGTTTCAAAGTCGCCGGAGGCGGCCAGCTTGCAGCCCTTCCAGGCAAACTCCGCGCAGCGTTCCGCCAGCGGGCCGCGGACCTTGATGGAGATGAAATCCGTCAGGCGGTTGCCCTCCTTGTCCCGGTAGCGGCGGTCCGAGGCGATCCGCAGGATGGCATAGGGCTTTCCGGTGGCCTCATGGATCTTCAGCTCCACGTCGTTGGTCAGGTTTCCGATTGCTACGATTTTCAGCATAGGTGCATTTCTCCTTCTTTATTATTTAATGTAGAGTGAATTGTGGGATAAAAGCGCCGCGGCCCACAGCGGGGCCGCGGCACAGCGGGTGGATCACTTGTCCCAGGTTTCGGGGTCGGTAAGGATGGCGGTGTGGGCGTTGGCGGCCTCCAGCACCTGGTAGTAGGCCCAGTGACGGGAGGACACGTCGGGGAACATCACCAGCTGGCGGCGGTTGTCCGCGATGTAGTCCTCGTCGGCCTCGCGGCCCAGCAGACGGTTGACGATGGTGACGACTTCCGCCCGGTCGATGGGGTCATCTGCCCGGAAGGTGCCGTCGCCGTAGCCCTCCACCCAGCCGTGGATGGCGGCGTCCTTGATATACTCCGCAGCCCAATAGCCGTCGCTCACATCGTCAAAGCCCTCGTACTGCTCCATGATTTCCTCGTCGCCATCGCCGTACACATCAAAGAACCGCGCCGCCATAGCGGTGAACTCGGCGCGGGTGATGGCCTGGTCGCCACGGTAGGTGCGGTCATTGTAGCCCACGGCCACGCCGTAGCCGGTCAGGTACTCCACATAGCCGGCGTACCACGCCTCCGGGTCCACGTCTGTAAACTTCACATTGGCCCCGCTGGGGATGTGCTCGTCCAGCTTGTCAGAGAGCAGGCGGGCGAAGATGGCCGCCGCCTCGCTCCGGCTCATGCTGCGCTCCGGGCCGAAGGTGCCGTCTGTGTAGCCCACAATATAGGCCCCGTGGTACTCGGTATCTGTGACAGCGGGAACGGTCAGTTTGCCGCCCTCATCGGTTTCGCCGCGCTCGCTCTGGCCCAGATCGCCCTTGACAATCACCGTCACGCCCTCCTGCGGGTCGCGCTCATTGTCTGTGACCGTGACGGTGATGCGGTTGTCCTCGTCCATATCGGTCCCGTCCGGCAGGGTGACGGTGATGTTGCCGCCCTTGCCGATGGACACCTCCGCGCCCTCGATGGGGCGTCCGGTTTCGTAGTCCTCCACGGTGACAGTCAGGGTCCAGCGGTCGCCGTCCTCGTCCTCCCAGCCTACGGTGGCGTCGCCGTCCTCATTGGTCGTGCCGGTGGTGCCGGGAACAGTGAGCTGCCCGTTGCTGCCAGTGTTACCGGCACAGTAGTTGTCGTGCTTATCCGTCACGGCGATGAACATATCTTCCACGGGGGACTTATCTTTCACCAGTTGGACGGTGATCGTGGTCTGGTCGGCATAGTCCAGCAGGCGGGAATTGGGCAGACGGATGGACAGGGTATCGTCCGCGTGGAGGGTCACGGTGGCATTGGCAACGGGGTCCTTGGTGTCGGTATCCGTGACGATCACCAGATAACCGCCCACAACGGCCTCTCCCTTGCTGTCCGTGGTGGCCTGATTGTAGATTTTCTCGATTTCCTCGGTTTCCAGCGTTTCACCGCAGACCTCGCACTCCTTGTGCTTGCTGCCCTCGCTGTCGGTGGTAGGCTCCTTGTCGATGATCCAGTCACCGGGCTTGTGGCCTGCCGCCTCGGTGTAGTCGCCCTTGTAGGCGTCGCCGCAGCGGGTGCAGGTGTAGGTGGTGTAGCCCATCTCCGTACAGGTCGGCTCGGTCACAACGGTTTCATAGTCATGACCCAAAGCGTTCTCAATGACGGCCCCACAGCGGGTGCAGAGCTGGGGATCGGTGCAGGTGGCCGGGTCGCCGGGGATATGGCCTGCGGCCTCATCGCCCTCCAGACGGGTGGCTCCACAGCGGATGCAGGTGTACTCGGTCATGCCCTCGCCGGTGCAGGTGGAGTCGGTGATCTCCTTGCCCTCGTCCCAACTGTGGCCCAGCGGGTCGGTATAGTCGGTGATGAACGAACTGCCGCAGCCCTCGCAGATATGGAGGGTACGCCCGCCGCCCTCACAGGTGGCCGGGGTCACTTTGGAAACGTAGTTGTGGGGCAGTGCAGAGGTAATGTCCTCGATGTGGCGCTCCCCGCAGACGGTACACTCCCGCAGGGTGTAGCCGGGGCTGGTGCAGGTAGCGGGAATGACGGTGGTGGAAAACTCATGCTCGGTCTGAGGCAGGTTGGTTTCTTTCACATTGCCGCACCGCTCACAAATATCGATGGTCTTGCCGGGGACTTCACAGGTGGCGTCCCGAACCACCACACTCTGGTAGGCGTGGCCCAGCGCGGCCTCATAGTCCCGCTTTTCGATCATGCCGCAGTCTACGCACAGGTAGCGGTCATAGCCGAGGGTCAGGCAGGTCGCCGGGGTGCTATCCAGCAGCGTCCAGTTGTGATTCTCACCGCAGCCCTTGTCGTCACAACAGCAACCGTCACAGTCCGGGTCTTGACAGCCGCAGTCGGGATTGTCGCAGCCGCAGGTGCAGGAACCATCCTCGGCGGTGGTTTCGTCCCGCAGGTGGACAAAGGCAACACCGTCCTCCACCATGTCGGTATCGTGGTAGGTGTAGGTGATTTCATAGTAAACCGGATAGTCCCCGGCCTCGGTGTAGTTGGGGGCAGAAGTCAGAGTGCAGGCGTCCGCGCTGTGGCCGTAGCGGATGGCGGTGGTCACGCCAGCCTCGGACAAGTCCGACACCGTGACCGTGTGGGGCTGGCCGTCCACCACGCCGAAGTAATCCGCAATGACGGCCTTGGCGACGGTGTAGGCAGTTTCGGCATAGCCGCAGTCAGCGCAGGCGTCCATCTCGACGAACCTATCGTGAGCCAACTCCGGGCGGATGCTGCTTTCCATTGCGTGACGCTCCAGTGTGGAGTTTTCCTCCTTGAAGGTGCCATAGCAGAAAGCGCAATACTCCCCGCTGGTGGTGATGACACGGTGATACTCGCTGTCTACTTGCTCAACGGTGACTTCCTCGGGCAGCTCCTCGAAGAAGTCTGCCGCACAGTCATAGAGCCAATACACATTTTTGCCGCAGGCATAGCTGGTGGCCCCCATGTTGG
Source organism: Lawsonibacter faecis (assembly GCF_014287675.1). Classification (GTDB taxonomy): domain Bacteria; phylum Bacillota; class Clostridia; order Oscillospirales; family Oscillospiraceae; genus Pseudoflavonifractor; species Pseudoflavonifractor faecis. The sequence continues at coordinate 154,626 of NZ_JACOPQ010000004.1, forward strand.
TATTGAACGTTCCACAGGTCTGGCACACCGCTTTCGTCCAGTGGTAGCCAGTGTAGTAGGCGTCCTGACCAGGGGTGCCGTCCAGCAGGTCGCCCTTGCTCTCCCCGTCCAGGCAGGTGCCGTCTGAATACTTGACGTTGCGGGTCAGGGCCGTTTCTCCATTGCGGGTGTACTCCGGCACACGGAATACCTGGAACGAGGTGGCCTGCCCGCACTCACAGCAGGTAAATGTTTCGATGGTCACCACGGAGTTGGCATCCAATTCGTTGGTACGGTTGAGCGCCTCAATCCAGTGTTCCGCCGGGTCGTGATAGTTGTCCTCCTGGGCGGCAAAGGCGCTGGGCACCATGCCGACGCAGAGCACGACTGCCAGCAGCAGGGCCGTCATGCGCTTCAGGCCATGCCTGGTTGTCTTGCTTTTCAAGTGGTTTTTCCTCCTTTTTTGTGTAGAAATTGCTGGTTTAGCTCTCTTTACTTGCGTTTACTTGGTCACCGCCCCCTTTCCCGGAACTGCTGCACAAAGGTCAGATAGGCGTTCCAGTCCTTCCGGGAGGGAGGGGACAGTGTCTGCACGGCGTAGCCCTCCGCCGCGTATTTTCGGCCCATGCGCTCCGCGGCCTCCTGGCCGGGGCGGTCGTGATCCAGGCACAGGACGACCTTCCGCACCGCAGGGTGCTCCCGGAGAAACACCGACAGGGCACGGTCATCCAGGCAGCACAGGGCCAGCGCATTGCTGTGGAATCCCCGGTGCAGGGTGCAGTAACTCATAAGGTCAATGGGAGCCTCGAACACATACACGGTCCTGCTGTCCGGGACATACGGCAGGCGGAAGCCAACGGATTTGTCGCTGCCGGCGGCGTCGCCCTTGAAACCGCTGCCGTCCCGGTCGTAGGTGCCCCGCAGGCTGGCGAAGGCAGCCTTGCCGTCCCCACCGTAGCCGACGAACACGCAGTTGTGGTGCCCGGCGTCCTCATACAGCAGTCCGGCGTCGAGAAAGCTGCGGATGACGCGAGGTGCGATCCCGCGTTTTTTCAGGTAGGCGCACACCCGGCGGGCATCGGTGTGCCTCGGCGGCAATGCAAACGGTTTCGGCGGTTCCGGCGCCTGCTCAGTCTGCCTGCTCCGCTCCGCGGGGGCATCCCTGGCGTGGCCGTGGAAGGCCAGCAGATCCTCCACCGCCTGTGGGAAACTCCTGCCGCAAAAATGCTGCAGGAAAGTGATGGCATCCCCACCCGTCTGCTCAGAGTAGCGGTACCAGGTGCGGCGGTTCTTGATCCGCAGGCTGTCCATCTCCTTGGTGGAGTGGTAGTGGCCTACCCGCGTTACGGTGTAGCCGAGAGACGTCAGCAGGTCCGGCAGGTCCGTCCCGCGGGCGATCTCCATCTCCTGTTCTGTGAAACGATTGGATCTCGGTTCTGACGTTTTCTCACCTCCAGTCCTCTTGTGAAACAGACCGCCCGGGGCGTCCCTGTCGGGCGCTCCGGGCGGTTCTGGGATCCTGATTTACTTGGTTGTTCTCTTTCTGGGCGGCCGCTCCACATACTCGGAAACGTCGCAGTCGCAGCTGATGAGCTGCCCACCGCATACGGGGCACCGCTCCGCATCACATCCCACATGGTGGTAATGGCCCGGCTTGGCGCCGCAGTCGTGGCAGCGGGCGTCGTCATACGCCATGCCGTCCTCACCGTACTTGATGCGGCGGTAGTAACGGCTGCCGCATTTCACATGGGTCCAGGTGCAGCCGTCTACTTTCAGCATTCGCTGGCCGCAGGCCCTGCAGGGTGCGCCGCCGGCGGCAATCATGGCCTCTAACTCATTCTGCCACATCCTCGTCGCCTCCTTCCTCGGATCCCTCGTCCTCAGACTCCATTTCGGCATTTGCATCCTGGCTCTCAGCGGGGGTGGGGATATCGTCAGGGGCGGATTCCGCCGCCTCCTGCTCCGCCTGCCGTAAGGCGTCCTCGATCAGCCCCAGGACGAACTCCCGCTGGGTCACCTTCCGTCCCTGGCGCTCACTCTCGCGGGCCAGGTAGTCCTTGATCCGCTGGAACAGGTCCTCGCTGATTTGAAATGCCATTGTTCTCGTCTGTGCCATGTCGTTTTTTCCTCTGTTTTCATAGTAGTTGGTGAGCAGTTCCGTGATGTACTCGCTGAGGGACTGGTTTGCCGCGACGCGCTCCGCCGTCACCCTGGCATGCAGGGATTCCGGGATCTGGCAGGAGAGGCCCTTGGTGTGCTCCATGTCTGATTGCCTCCTTTGCTTGATTTGCAACGCAAGTATAGCCGGAAAGCATCACGAAAGCCATTACCAACACCACCAAGGAATGGCGAACAGACGCAGCAAATGCAACAATTTCATCCTGCGTTGGGGAGATGGAAATAACCGGCGTCCTTGTGGTCACGGTAGAACTGTTCCACTGCCCGCAGGCTGCCCGTCACCGGCATCTCCGGCAGGGCCTCCGCCATGCTCTGGAAATATCTCCGGCCGCGGGCGGCGCGGGGATCCAGCACGGCGACGGCACAGGTGTCTGTTTCCGTGCGGATGGCCCGGCCAAAGCCCTGCCGCAGTTTGATCTGCATTTCCGGGATGACAACGGAGCGCAGGAACTCCCGCAGGTTCGGGTAGTCCTCCCGCTCTTTTTCTTTGACAGCGTCCGGGTAGGCGAAGGGCAGGCGCGGGATGATGAGCAGGGACACGCCGTCGCCGGCGAAGTCCAGCCCCTCCCATGCCGCGCCGGTGGCCAGCAGGATACTGCCGGGGGCGGCCCGAAACGCCGCCAGGGTGCGGGCTGGGCGTCGGCCCATCGTAAATACGGGAAAGGGCAGCGCCGCGGCCTGCAGCCGTTCCTTGACCGCCGACATGGCGAGGTAAGAAGTGAACAGCACCAGGGCGTGGCCGTGGGACGCCGCCGCCAGCTGCCGGATCTGCGCGGCCAGCCGGTCATAGTAGTCCGCCGCGTCCAGCGGGATCGGGTCCGGGGGGAGATAGAGGAGGCAGTTGTGCTGATAGTCAAAGGGGGACGGACACACAGTTTCCGTCACGGGCCGCTCCCCTGTCAGGCCGGTGGCGGTGCGGAACCGGCTGAAGTCCTTCCCAACGGCAAGGGTGCCGGAGGTCAGGATGATGGGCTGGTCCTGCCGCCAGAGCGTGGCTTTGAGCTGCGCGGCCAATTCCGACACCGTGCCGCACAGCATGGCCCCGCCGTGGTCGTCGTCTGCCGCGTAGAAGATCATCTCAGGATTCCCCAGATAAAAGAGGGACACAGTAGAGGCGACAGCGGACAGCAGGCGCCAGGTTTCCCTGGTCAGCAGGCCCTCCAGTTGACGGCAGATTACCGTCAGGATCTGATGCGGCCGCTCCAGGAACATCTGGTAGGTTTCAAATCCAGCTCCTTCCTCCACCGGGACCGACAGTCTTTCCGTCAGCGGCGCCACGGCCTCGGAGAGCAGTTCCGCCGCGAGGACATACCGTTCCACATGCAGGCTGCGGATCAGCTCCGAAAAGTCCTGGGCGTTCAGCGTCACGCCGAACATCTGCCGGGCGGTTTCCGGCAGCTTGTGTGCCTCGTCTATGATGATGGCCGCGTTGTCCGGCAGGATGGGCTTTTTCTTTTGGCCGCGGTGGATGAGGTCCGCCAGCAGGAGGTTGTGGTTGCAGATCTGGACCGTGTACTGCCCGCTCTGGCAGGCGTCCAGAAAACAGCGGTACCGGCAGTCCTTCCGTCGGCAATTACACCGCTTGGGGACGCAGATCCGCTCCCGGTCGTAACTGCTCATCCCGGACAGCTGGTCCAGATCCAGCACATGCCGGGCGGCGTGCAGGGCTTGGCGGGCGGCGGGGTTCTTATGGCTGCCCCCCACCTGCCGGATCCGCCGTTCCAGACGGGCATCGCAGACGTAGTGGGCCTTGCCCTTGCGGATGACCGCCTCAATGGGTGCGGAGACCAGCCCCTCGGACAGCAGCACGCCGGACAGCAGGGGCAGGTACTCCTTCTGGATGGCGTTCTGCAGCGCGATGCTGGAGGTGGAGATCAGGATAGGGCGCTGCGGCCTGCCCTCTGCCGCCCGGCACTTGCCATGCAGGATGCCGGCGGTCAGGTAGGCGAAGGTCTTGCCGATGCCGGTTCCTGCGTCGCACAGGGCGATGCCGCCGTCCAGCATGGCATCCAGGATGCTGTGGCACAGCCGGATCTGTTCCGGCCGTTCCGCCATACTCCTTTGGGGCAGCAGGACTTTGAAAATACGGTCAACTTCTTCATGGGCCTTTTCATGGGTGTATTTTTTCATGGATCATTCCGTCCTTTTATCTTTTTTCGTGTTCCCATCGTATTCGCACTCGCCCCCCCGATGGGTTTCGGGAACAATGCGGGCAGGCCCCTGGCCAGGGCCTCACGGGCATATTTCCGGGATCTCTACTGCTTTCAATCCCGGAGCAGCGCCGCCTGTCTTACGCGCAGGCCGTGCTTGGTGTGTCATTGTATGAGCCGTCCCATCTCTTGCCCGGCCTGCCAGGGCCGGCCGCAGGCGGAATCGCTCGCCGGCCGCTGGGGCCGGGTCCTGGCGCGCTGTGGGGTGGGTACGGCTGCGTGTTACCCGCATTGCTGGTATGCACTTTTCAAGGAGCAGCGAAGGGGGAGGTATTTCCCCCTTCCGCTGTCCTCCCCAAAAAGGGGCTGAGTGAATACCCTCACGCCGCAGATTTTTCAAAATATTTTTTCAGGTCCTTCAGGATCCGGTCCCTGCGCTTGATGACGGCCCGCTGGGTCACGCCGATTCGCCGGGCGTATTCTCTGGTGGAGAGGTGGTCGTAGAACAGCGCGGTGATGAGCTGCCTGTCCCGGTCCTCCAAGGAGATAAGCGCCGCCAGCAGCAGGCTGGTCAGTTCTTCCCGCTCCCGTTCCGACTCCCGTGCAAGGACGCAGTCCTCGGCGCTGGGCGCCGTTTCCGCACCCACATAGTCCGGTAAAACGCCGTCCTCTGCCATCTGTTCCAGGGAGAGGACCTTGCCAGTGGGCAGATCCTCGCTGAGATACCGCTCCCGCCGGTCCATCTGGGCATACGCCGCGAATACGTCCTCTGTGACCGCCACATCCCTACCATCCACGGTGATGATATGGGCGACGACTTCGCCGCTGTCGTCACGGATCTTCCTGTAATTCCGGTTTTCCTGCCATTTTTTCATGGTTGTGATCTCCAATCTCAGATTTTTTAGGAAAAACTTCTGAGTTGGCGATCACGGGTATTTCGCTATGTAGGGCTGCCAGGCGTTCCGCATATCGTGCCTTTCCGCTGTTCTGCCGCGGAAAAGCGCAAAAAAAGAGCCTTACAGCACAGCAGAACTGCTGCCTGTAAGGCTCCGAACACGGTGGATCCCGCTGCTGATGCGGGCGGTTGGTGCGCTTGACGAGGTCGATACTCTATATTTTATTTGCTTTTAGGAATATCCGGTCTTTTCAAAGGAGATGCCGATCTGCAGCCCACACTTGGGGCATTTGGAGAACAACTCCGCCTTGTCCGCATGCTCCGGGCCGTAGAGGCGCAGGCGCCCCGGATCCACGTCGGCCGCGGCGTCAATCACACGCCCGCGGCCGCACACAGGGCAGCGCACCGCACGGGTCCTTTTTATCTGTTGCATGGCGTTCCTCCTTGCAAAGTGTTCTCTATTTTGAGAACACTACGGTAAAAAATTTTACAGCAGGTGGTGGTTGGTGAGACGGATCCGCATAGCCTGGCGGGACACCTGGAACACCTCCGACATGGCTTGGACAATGGCCTGACTGTCCCGGCCGGACCGCATTTGATAAAAACACCGTTTCACCATTGGCATGGGCATGAGCAGGGCGGACCCAAGCATATTCGCCTGGATCTCCATACTGGTTTCCTTGACGGCAGGCTGCAGCGCCGCGCTCTCCCCGGTACCCACATACAGCCCCTTATGCAGGATCCAGTGGGACAGTTCGTGGGCCTCGGTAAACCGCAGGCGGCCGGTGCTGGTTTCTTCTTCACACAGCGAGGCGTCTATGAGGATGGTTCCGGCTTTCACCGGGAACAGGGTATACTCGCCCAGTTCCATGTCGTACACGGCCTCCAGGCCGGTGTCAAACACAGTTTTCCCCAGGATCCGGCCATTCTTGCGGAGGTACTGGAATTCCAGTGTCAGGCCGTGGCGCTCGATGAGGTCCTCGATGGGGATGGCGCGGGGCTGCCCACGGTAGAGGCGCTCATCGTAGGCATCCAGCACACGCCGGGCGATGCTCTCCATCGTCTGCTCAGTATAATACTTCCGCATGCGCTTGCCTCCCTTCTCACTCGCCCCGCTTTCCCCGCTGGGTGATGCGGTCTATAAATTCCTGCCATTCCTCGTCTGTGGCGTCCACTTCCTTGGCTGTCCGCAGGGCGGCCCGGACGATATCCCGTTCCATGATGTACTCCGGCAGGTCTGCGGACACCCGCTGTGTTCTGGATTTGGCGGCCAGATCCAACAGCAACTCGGCGTCTGTCTGACAGAGTCCCAGGATCTCAATGAGGTGGTTCAGTTTCTCCATGGTTGGCGCCGGCCTCCGGTCATTTTCGATGTTGCTCATATAGACCGGAGACACCTCCAGCTTTGCTGCCAGAGCGCGCAGGGACAGCCCGCGGGCCATTCGTTTCTCCCGCACATAACTGCCGAATGTCTGCTCCATTGCGGTGTGCCTCCTATCTGTTCTCTTTTTCGAGAACGGCTATGCTTAGTATACACGCCTCCATCTCATGCCGCAAGAGGCCAAACGCGAGGTGCTCCTTTTATGGGACACCTCGCGCTTTTTCTTAATATGGGTATTCACTTGGCCTTTTTTCGGGTAAGAAGATGAAGGGGAGTTTTCTTTTCGGGCATGAACGTAAGCCGGGACCGGATTTGGCAACGCTGCCGGACCCGATCCGCCGTTTCCTGGCCCCTCACATTCTGTAGAGGAGGGACGCAATGCCCAAAATCATTCCCATGCCCGGCCGGGCAGGAAAAGTTGTGGCCGAGCGCGACCAGATGAGTCACGGACGGCTGATCCATGTGGTTTCCGTGTTCCCTGCGGACGGCGCCTGTTCGCCGGAGGACAAACTCAAAACGCTCATTGACATGGACTTGAAAAATTCCCGCACAGTTTCGGAAAGGGGTGGACAAACCGCCCCGGCAGAGGTAACATCACACAAACTCTGGACGGTTTGACTGGAGAAAAGGAGGACCGAATGAGTCAGTCAAACCAAATGAAAATCACCGCCCTATACTGCCGTCTGAGCCAGGACGACGGTCTGGACGGAGAGTCCAACAGCATCCAAAACCAAAGGCGTATCCTCGAAACATATGCCCGTGAGCACCGCTTTCCCAACATCCAATTCTATGTGGATGACGGATACTCCGGGGCCAGTTTCAACCGGCCGGATTTCCAGCGCATGATGGCGGACATGGAGGACGGGAAAATCGGGATCATCATCACCAAGGATCTCAGCCGTCTGGGGCGAAACCAGTTGCACACAGGGCTGTACATCGAGGAGCGGTTCCCGCAGTTCGGCGTCCGCTACATCGCCATCAACGACAATGTGGACACGGAAAACGCCGAGAGCAACGACCTGATGCCCTTCAAAAACCTGTTCAACGAGTGGTTCGTGCGGGACACCAGCCGGAAGATCCGGGCGGTACAGCGGGCCAAGGCTCAGCGCGGGGAGCGCCTGGGGACACGGGCACCCTACGGCTACAAAAAGGATGAGAATGCCAAGGGCAAGCTCATTGTGGACGAGGAGGCTGCCGCAGTGGTGCGCCGCATCTTCGCCCTCTGCGCTGCCGGCAACGGCCCCAGCCAGATTGCCCGCCTCCTGAAAAGTGAGCAGGTACTGTGTCCGACTATGTATGCCTATGAGCGTTTTGGTACTAAGCACATGGGACTCTCGCTGGGTAAGCCCTACAACTGGGAAAAAAGCACCGTCGCGCATATGCTGGAGAATGAGTTGTATATTGGCAACACGATCAATATGCGATTCAGCAGTAAATCTTACAAGGACAAACGTAAAATAGAGCATCCGCGGGAGGAATGTATCGTCATTGAGGGCAGCCATGAGGCCATCATTGACCGGGAAACGTGGGATATCGTTCAGCGGGTACGGCAAAACCGAAAGCGCCCCACAAAGATGGAGGAACTCAACAAGTATTCCGGCCTTGTCATCTGCGCCGATTGCGGTTCCACAATGGTTCTTCATCGGGCGCATACCATGAAACCAACGCAGACTAATTTCACCTGTCGCACCTACAAAAAGGAGGGCGCCGAGGTCTGTACAGCCCACTACATCCGGGAGTGTGTCCTCGACGAGATCGTGCTGGAGGACATCCGCAGGGTCACGGCGATGGCGCGGGAGCACACGCAGGAGTTCGCCGCCTACATCTGTGACCGGCAGTCCGCTGAACTTCGGCGGGAGATCCGCAGGCAGGAGTTGGAACTTTCAGGCATGAAAAAGCGCGAGGCGGAACTGGAGGCCATTTTCAAACGGCTGTATGAGGACTCGGTACTGGGCCGCATCACCACAGAGCAGTTCCAGACACTCTCCACCAGTTATGTGGCGGAGCAGGAGCAGTTGAAAACCGCCATCCCGCAAAGGGAGCGGGAGGTCGCCAAACGGAAGGCCACGGTGTCCGGCGCTGACAACTTCATTTCAAAAGCCAGGCGCTACACCGACATCCAGGAACTGACGCCGGAACTGCTGCGGCTGTTCATTGAGAAAATCGTGGTGCATGAGAAGGATGTGAAGTGGTCCAAACATGCGAGGCAGACTGTGGAGATCCACTACACGGACATTGGCGTGGTTGGGAACATGAGTACCACGAAAAGTGCATAAAGGAACTGGCAGGTGCTGCCTTCGCAACACCTGCCTATCCTTAAAATTCGTAGTTGTCCTTGTGAGGGCACGCCTAATGGCTGCCACCGGTTTTCAGTTTGGTTTCCTGCCTTGTATTGGCGCCTCCTCCTCTGTGCAGTGACTTGATAAAGCCGGCGTAAACGATGGGCCGGGAGATAACTGGAAACAATATCACTGCGAAAATATACGCCATGTAGAGAGAAACTGAGGTAAGTATCCGCCGGCAGTTTAATAGTCCTTATCTTTTACAAGGTCCGCGACGTCGACAATCACCTTTTTGCAGTCCGGGCAGAAGAATGCGTCATGCTGGATTTCAGGCCACGAGGCGGTCATGGGGACACGCTTCCTGAACAGCCGTCCGGGTTTCCGATCGTCGGACACCCATTTGATTGCGTGACCGTCCCCGGTGATGGTGCCCTCCTCCATCGGGGTATCGCAAAACGGACAGTTCATTGCCCTGCCTCCCTCTTTTGGCGTGATACGGAAAATTGATCTGGGGGCATATGGCCGCCCACTCAAGATTAAGGTAAAATCCGACCCTGCAGTTTCGCCTGTCGTTCATTTTTAGAGGCGCGGAAAGTCAAAATGGGGAATGTCATAGTCCAGAATAGTGACGTCCCCAGTCAACAGATAATGTTCGTCCTGACTTTCCACCTCAAGCTGCAGGCAATATTCTGACACAATGCCTGACGTATTGTTTACAGTGACTGTCCATGTGCCGGCCTGTATCGTGGTTGCCCGCGCCTGTCTTATTTTGGATTCCAATGCTGCTTTACCGGAGTCGTTTGCCTCTTCCGATGCGAGATAGTTTTCAAGCGCGGATCGGTTGTTCTCCACCTCTTTTGACATCAGCTCATCCAGACCCTCTGATGTGTATGTTATCTCATAAACGGTTTCATCTTGCGCCATTTTGTGTGTTACGGACACAATTTGTCCTTCCGTTGCCTCCAGCGTCAACACAAAGTCAATATAACCGTATTTGCTGCCCTCCAGCACAGGGCCAACGTCTGTCCAGACCGGCGGTGCCGTTGATGTCCCGTCAAAAGAAACATGGTTTCCAGCGTCGTCTACCATTCCCTGCAGTGTATAAAGCCTTCCGGAGTAGTATAGCTGTTCCGACTGCAATGAACCGGTCCCATCTGGGTATGGGCTCCTTGTACTGCTATAAGCATTGAACCAATGATTCTCTCTTGTGAAACAACCGGTCGTCTGTACTCCAGACTGTACGGTCGCTTCCAACTATTTGCTCATTTCGACTGTGAACGTCTCGGGTTACGTACCATTTTGTAATTGTGCCATGTGCCCCTGCGCTGTATTTATGTCCTCAATATGGTCTTCCATTCCACTGCAACCGGCTGTTAAACAAAGAAGGGACGCGAATAAGAGTATAAAAAGACAGACTCCGCTATATTTTTTCATAATTTATAATGAAAAGTAATCGGTGCGTTTACACTGATTTATCATAATAATCATATCAGCACTCCTGATATAAGGTGAATATAACCGGCTGCCTTTTTGATCCAGATAGGCATAGCTGTGTCTCGTCAGTTATCCGCTTGTGCACCGCTCCATGATAAATAGATATTGCAGCAGAGCGCGAGTATCATACCGGGCATGGAGAGCGGCAGCCAAAAACGTGATGAGAAAAAAACAACACCGGACAAGAGAAGAATACCACATATAAAAAAAAGCGGGGCAACAATTGAATGGCTTATTCTAAAAACGCGCAAACCCTGGTATATAAGTGTAAAAGCATATAAAACTGCAAAAAACTCAAATAGATTTGCTTGCGACGAAAAAACACCAAAAACATGGGCAATAAAATAAATTATGGTTGTAAAGACAATTAAAAATAAGACTTCCCAGACACTCCACCGACGCTTATACATTTTTTGGAAATACATATCCGCCACCGCCTTTCAGACTGAATCGTTTTGTTGTTAACAGCACGATATGCGGGACCAATTTAACTGGAGCTTATTTAAAACATTACACAGGAGTGTAATCGCTCGGCGCCCTTTTAGAAAGTAGATAAACAACCACGACCAAGGGGTACAACAGGATTAAAAACCACATAACGCCGAATCTGAACAAAAGCGTGAGGATAGCCATATAAGTACACCAAAGGGAAAACGGGGCCTGAAAGAAAGCCTTCTAATCAATAATTAATTTAAGAAGCAGATTTGTTGCAGAAAACAAATAATATTATTTAAAACGTAGGATGGCCAGCCACCCGACGTTTTACTATTTATGACAAATAATATATAGTTTTTCCTCTTCTTTTTGTAGTGCGACTATTACAGGCATCGGGGCTACCCGCCGCACGACTGAAACGGCGGACATTTGATGATTCCCATTTCACGCTTCGCGTGAGGTAAGTAGAACCAATGGGGCAGGGGGCAAGCCGTGATCTTGTCTCTTGTATTACTTGGCGGCTAATTATAAATTAAGGTAAGGGTAAATTTTTGCAAATTAATTTCCGAGAAACAATATTACAATTATTCCAAAATACCAGCAGATTGTTTTCAGATACCTTATAGACGCTATTGTGAATGGAAATATACAAGGATAGTCGAACGACCCATCAACGTCTTAAAGACAACGGTAAGGGAGCGCGCAGACATTGGACCGACAAGGGCCCTGCGGGACGGTATTATCGTCCCGCAGGGCCCTTGTTTACCCGAAAGTTAAGATACTGGTCACTCCTCGTCCAGCTTGAGGACCGCCATAAACGCCTCGGTTGGAATTTGAACGCTGCCCAGGGAGCGCATTTTCTTTTTGCCCTCTTTCTGCTTCTCCAGCAGCTTCTTTTTCCGGGTGATGTCGCCGCCGTAGCACTTGGCCAAAACGTCCTTGCGCATGGCCTTGACGGTCTCCCGGGCGATGATCTTGCCGCCGATGGCGGCCTGTACCGGCACCTCGAAGAGCTGGCGGGGAATATTGTCCTTCAGCTTTTCGCAGAGCCTTCTCGCCCGGGGGTAGGCCTTGTCCCGGTGGGCGATGAAGCTGAGGGCGTCCACGCCGTCCCCGTTGAGAAGCATATCCACCTTGACCAGATCGCTGGGGAGATACTTGTCAAGCTCGTAGTCCAGGGAGGCGTAACCCTTGGTGCGGGCCTTGAGAGTGTCGAAAAAGTCGTAGATAATCTCATTGAGGGGCATGGAGTAGTGCAGCTCCACCAGGTTGGTGTCCAGATACTGCATATCCTTAAACTCAGCCCGACGCTCCTGGCACATGGGCATGATGTTGCCCACGTAGTCCGGCGGGGAGATGATGGAGACCTTGGCGTAGGGCTCCTTGGCCTCCAGAATCAGGGCCGGGTCGGGATAGTTATGGGGATTGTCCACCAGCACCACCGTTCCGTCGGTCTTGGTGATCTCATAGATGACTGAGGGGAGGGTGGTGATGAGGTCCAGGTCAAACTCCCGCTCAATGCGCTCCTGGATGATTTCCATATGGAGCATCCCCAAAAAGCCGCAGCGGAAGCCGAAGCCCAGGGCGGCGGAGGATTCCGGCTCAAAGGAGAGGGAGGCGTCGTTGAGCTGGAGCTTCTCCAGCGCGTCCCGCAGGTCGGGGTACTCGGAGCCGTCCTCGGTATAGATGCCGCAGTAGACCATGGCCTTGGCGGGCCGGTAGCCGGGCAGAGGCTGGGCCGCGGGGTTCTCGGTACCGGTGACGGTGTCGCCCACCTGGGTGTCTTTCACGTTCTTGATGGAGGCGGTAAAGTAGCCCACCTCGCCGGCGATCAGCTCCTTGCAGGGCTCCATGCCCAGGGGGAGGAGATGGCCGCACTCCAGGACCTCGTACTTGGCGCCGGAGGCCATCATCTTTACGCCCATGCCCATGCGGAGGGTGCCCTCCATGACCCTGAAGTAGACGATGACGCCCCGGTAGGCATCGTACTGGCTGTCAAACACCAGGGCCTTGAGGGGGGCGGCGGGGTCCCCCTTGGGAGGGGGCACATGGGTGACGATATCCTCCAGCACGGCGTCGATATTGACGCCCAGCTTGGCGGAGATCTCGGGGGCGTCCTGGGCCTCCAGGCCGATGATGTCCTCCACCTCCTTCTTGACCCGCTGGGGGTCGGCGGCGGGAAGGTCAATCTTGTTGATCACCGGGCGGATCTCCAGGTCATGCTCCAGGGCCAGATAGGTGTTGGCCAGGGTCTGGGCCTCAATGCCCTGGGCGGCGTCCACCACGAGAACGGCCCCCTCGCAGGCCGCCAGGCTGCGGGAGACCTCGTAATTGAAGTCCACATGGCCCGGGGTGTCGATGAGGTTCAGCTCATAAATCTGGCCGTCGGCCGCGGCGTAGTTGAGCTTCACCGCCCGGGCCTTGATGGTGATGCCCCGCTCCCGCTCCAGGTCCATGTTGTCCAGGAGCTGGCTCTCCATCTCACGGGCCTCCACCGCGTCGCACTTCTCAATAAGGCGGTCGGACAGCGTAGATTTACCGTGATCGATGTGGGCAATAATGCTAAAATTACGGATCTTGGATTGGTCGGTCAAATAAATCACCTCAAATTTGAGTGAAGAAATAATACATATAATATAAGAACTGAAGGTGAAAAAGTAAATTGGGTTCAGCCTGCGCCGGCACCCTCATCTTGTACCCTTCACATATGTGTAAGGCCCGGCTTTTCGTTTTCACAGTTCACTTATTTCGTCTCCGCCCGCCGGGCGGCCATGCGGCGGTTCACCCGCTCCCCGGTATTGTGGATGATCTGCAGGAGGGACTGGTAGGGGCCGGGGTAGTTTTGGGAGAGGGCGTCGTGGTTCATAGGGGGAAAAGTCCCCTTCTCCTTTGCGTGAAGGGCCAGGGCGTCCACGTAGTCCACCTGGGCACAGATCATATCCGCGTCGGCAAGGCCGGCGGCAAACTCCCGGGCGGGGACGGCGAAAAAGTCCTCGTTCTGGGTGCCATCCGCCCGGTAGAGGTGACGGAACATCTGGTAGACGGCGGTGGAGATGTAGTCGCTGGCCGCCCGGATGGCGTCCCTGCGGCCCACCTTGCCCAGCAGATCGAAAAGGACGCTGATGGAGTTCACCAGCAGCTTTTTGGAGAGGGTGGCCATAATGCTGCCGTGGAGGACGTTGTCCTTCTCGGCGGAGTAGTCGTAGAGCTCGTCGGCGCCGATGGTGGTGCCGTCCCGGGTGAGGGTGCGGCCCAGGAGAAAGTCGGCGGATACGCTGTAGTAGTTGCAGGCCTTTACCACAAAGGCGAGGCCCGGCTCACGGATACCGTTTTCATAGTGGCTGAGCAGTGCCTGGGAGATGCCCAGGTCCTTGGCCGCCGAGCGCTGGGAGACGCCCTTTTCCTGCCGCAGCAGGGAGAGGGAACGGGAAAAATTGGAACTCATTCTTGCACACACCTTATTTATGATCTCTTCGTCACGCTTCGACGGCTGCGCGACGGCATATAAGCCGCAGCTCCGCGAAAAATGCCGACGGACCTTGCGGGGGACGGTCCGTCCTGTTTTTTCGTCTGCGCTCCGTCTTATATGCCTGCTCCGCGCGTCTTGGCGCTTCCTTGTCACGCCTCGCACCCTGCGCGACGGGTCCTAACTCCGCCGACTGCGCAAAAAGCGCCGAGAGCTTGCGCGGTCCGCCCTCTCTGCTTTTCGCTGCGCTGTGTCGTTAGTCCCCTGCTCCGCGGCGCTCAGCACTTCCTTGTCACGCCTCGCACCCTGCGCGACGGGTCCTAACTCCGCCGACTGCGCAAAAAGCGCCGAGGGCTTGCGCGGTCCGCCCTCTCTGCTTTTCGCTCCGCTGTGTCGTTAGTCCCCTGCTCCGTGGTGCTCAGCGCTTACTCTTATGACAGCTAGTATAGTATAGAGAAGGAAATACAAAAAGTAAAGCCATTTTTTCAAAAGTGCTGCCCTTTAGGGGCGTAACGGGATAATTTTTCTCCATTCTTTTCCCCGCAGCCGTTGAGAATCATACCCTCTTGGGTGTATAATGAGACAACATGGGCGGATTTTGAAGCCGCAGAGCAATAGATTGATATAGGATGGTGGAGCAAGAAATGACCGATATGTTTGAAAACCTGATCGACACCCTGAAGAAGAACCCCAAGAAAATAGTCTTTACCGAGGGCACCGACCCCCGCATCCTGGAGGCCAGCGCCCGGCTGCTGGGCGGCAACTGGCTTACCCCCGTGCTGGTGGGCAACCCCGGCGAGGTAAAGGCCGCCGCCGCCAAGGGCGACTACAAGATCGACGGCGCGGTAATCCTGGATCCCGCCAGCTACGAGGGCATGGATGCCATGGTGGAGAAGATGGTGGAGCTGCGCAAGGGCAAGATGACCGCCGACGAGTGCCGCGCGGCCCTCCAGAAGGGCAACTACTTCGGCACCATGCTGGTGAAGATGGGCGTGGCCGACTGTCTGCTGGGCGGCGCAACCTACTCCACCGCCGACACCGTCCGCCCCGCCCTCCAGCTCATCAAGACCAAGCCGGGCAACAAGATCGTCTCCTCCTGCTTTATTCTGGTGCGCGAAAACGCCACCGGCGGCGCCGAGACCCTGGCCATGGGCGACTGTGCAATCAACATCAAGCCCAGCGACGACGAGCTGGTGGAGATTGCCCTGGAGACCGCCAAGTGCGCCCAGATCTTCGGCATGGACCCCAAGGTGGCCTTCCTCTCTTACTCAACAAAGGGCTCCGGCAAGGGCGAGGATGTGGATAAGATGCGCTCCGCCTGCGAAAAGGCCAAGGCCGCGGCCCCGGAGCTCGCCATCGACGGCGAGATGCAGTTCGACGCCGCCGTCTCCCCCACCGTTGGACAGCTTAAGTTCCCCGGCTCCCAGGTGGCAGGCTACGCCAACACCTTTATTTTCCCCGACATCAACGCCGGCAACATCGGTTATAAAATTGCCCAGCGCCTGGGCGGCTTCGAGGCTTACGGCCCCATCCTTCTGGGCCTGAACGCCCCCATCAACGACCTCTCCCGGGGCTGCAATGCCGCCGAGGTCTACTCGATGGCGATCATCACAGCCGCGCTGTCCTGAGTATTAAGGCAGCGAAAAGCCCGGACCGCAGATTTCCTGCGGCCCGGGCTTTCTGCTGCCTGCGGGAGAAGATGCACGGAGCATGCCCCTCTCACGGAAGGCGGGCCAATATGGTGACGGATGTTTGTGCAGCGGAGGATTTAATTGCCGTCAAAGTGACAAAATTTCCGGATCAGACGCCCCCGCTTTTGTTGCCATTTCCCCTCTAATTGGGGTTTTTAGTGCCAGAAAACCCCTCCTGCACAACATATCGTATGGCTCCCACTTGCTAGAGCCGCAAGCCCTAGCGGACTTTTGCCGACGAAAAAAGACTTGACGCGGGCGGGGAAAGCGTGTATGATACCGTTTGTAACCAGATTGTAATCTTTTATAGCCGGGCTGTCATCAAGCCGGCTATTTTCTATGGACACCAGAACAAGAGGAGGCCATGCTCGGATGGATGAGATATTGCACTCCCCCGACCGCAAGAGCGCCGGTGAACCCGCCTACCGGGTGGTGGAGACGCTTTCCGCGGATCAGGAAGCCCCCGCCGCGTCCGTGAGCAGCCGCCTGCACCGCATGACCTCTGTCGCAGCCGACGGCCTCACTGTGGCCCGCCGGGCCGCGGCGGGCGTATTTCACCGGGCCGACTCCGCCGCCGCGGGCCATAAGCTCATGGGCCCCCTGATCTTTTTGCTGGTGGCGGGCGTCCTGGGTGTGCTCCTGGTCGTGAACACCGTGTATATGCCCAGCTACGTGGTGTCTGTGGACGGCGTCGTGGTGGGGACCGTGGCCGAGCCCGCCGTCTTTGAGGGCGCTGTGGAGCGGGTGGAGGCCAGAGCCGCCGGCATCCTGGGCCACGACTATACCCTGAACCATGAGATTACCTACGAATTCGCCCTGACGGAGAAGGACAAGCTCTCTCCTGTCGGCGAGTTTGAGACCTACCTTTTCGACCAGATTGGCGAGGTGATGAAGAGCTATGTCCTCACCGTGGACGGCGAGTTCATCGGCGCCGCCACCGACGAAGCGCAGCTGACCGCCATGCTGGACGCCATCAAGGCGCCCTATGTCACCGACACCACCACCTCCGCCGAGTTTGTGGAGAATGTCTCCATCGTCCGGGAGTACACCCCCTCCGATGTGGAGCAGAATCTGAGCGTGATGAACGCCGTCCTCACCGAGAACACCAGCGGGCAGACCACCTATGAGGTCCAGAAGGGCGACACCTTTATGCAGCTGGCCTACGACAACAACATGACCATGGCAGAGCTGGAGGCGCTCAACCCCGGTATCGACATCAACAAGCTCTATATCGGTCAGATTCTCAACGTCAAGGAGGTTGTCCCTTACCTTTCCGTGAAGACCACGGAGACAGTCACCTACACCGAACCCATCGCCTGCCCCGTGGAGGAGGTCAAGGACGACTCCATGTATCAGGGCGACACCAAGGTGCTGGACGCCGGCGTGGAGGGCGTGGCCCAAATTACCGCCGATATCACCTACGTCAACGGCAACGAGCGTGAGCGCGCCGTCACCGACACTGTGACCATCTCCGAGCCCACCACCAAGGTGGTTGCCGTGGGCACCAAGGCCCGGCCCAAGACCCTGCCCAACGGCTACTTTATCTGGCCTCTCAACGGCCATATCACCTCCTACTTCGGCTACCGCTATATCTTCGGCAGCTACAGCTACCACTCCGGCCTGGATATCGCCGCCCCCTACGGCACCTCCATCAAGGCCGCCGACGGCGGCACCGTGGTGTGGTCCGGCACAGGCACCGGCAGCAACTGGAGCTACGGCAAGTACGTGATCATCGACCACGGGAACGGTCTGCAGACCTACTACGCCCACTGCTCCAGCCTGGCGGTCTCCACCGGCGACAAGGTCTACCAGGGCCAGGTCGTTGGCTACGTGGGCGCCACCGGCCGGGCCAGCGGCAACCACTGCCACTTCCAGGTGAAGATCAACGGCACCACCGTGAATCCCCTGTCCTATCTGCCCTGACCACAGACTGCAAGAGGCCGTCCGCTGCTGCGGACGGCCTCTTTTTCCACATCATGTTCACAAGTGTGGATTGTGTATACTTTTTTAAAAAAACCGCTTGCAATTATCGAACATATGTTGTATGATGTTCTCGAACGGGAGTTCTAAATACGGCAAACGAGAAACTTTTTTCCACAGGCGGCGTCTAAATGGGGAAAGCAATCAGAAAGTCCGTTTTTT
This sequence comes from Lawsonibacter faecis, assembly GCF_014287675.1. Lineage (GTDB taxonomy): Bacteria > Bacillota > Clostridia > Oscillospirales > Oscillospiraceae > Pseudoflavonifractor > Pseudoflavonifractor faecis. The sequence goes on from NZ_JACOPQ010000004.1 coordinate 172,719, forward strand.
GGGACAGGGCTTCCGGTATGCTGAGGGTACCGCAAAACGAATGGGGGAGATTTCATGGAGACCACCTACTACAATCTCGATGCCAAGCGCCTGACCGTGTACGACATGGCCAGCGGCGAGAGCGTGCCCCGGCCCCGCAGCTATACCTGCATCCGCCGCAGGTCCTCCCGGGCCAAGCCCGGACAAGTGCTGGATATGGAGGCATACCGCCGCAAGCTGGCGGGCGAAGAGGGCGGCCTGTCCGGCGAGACCGCCGGGAAGCTGGAACAGGCCGCGGCCCAGCCCAGGGCGCAGAGGCGGCTGCGCCGCTCTGCGCTGGTGATGGACTTTTGCGCCACGGCGGCCGTGGTGGTCATGGCCGTGGTGGTGATTAGCCAGTTTATCCACATTCTTTGAGGGTGCATGTTCAGAAAACAGATCCGCTGCAGGCCCAAAGGGCGGCGGCTGAATATCACAGGCAGGCCGGACAAAATGTCCGGCCTGCTTTTTTGCCTTACTCCACCCCCGGCGAAGCCGGGGGTGCGCTTATGCAGCTTTGGAGCGGATGCGGCGCCCGGCCCAGGCGGCCAGAGGGCACGGCGGTGATTGCGCGGTGCACTCTGCCTGTGGTATAATAACCGCAAAGACGTTAAAAGCCTGTTTTGGAGCGCGGCTGGCGCCTTCGCTGGGCGGAGGATCGCCGGCTGTGCCGGATACTCAAGACCCCGGCGCGTTTGTAAGAATCATTCAGGAGAGAAAGAGAGCGAGGTGTGCGCGTGTGAAGAAGGTGACATGCAAGGACTGCGGACGGGTATACGATTTCGACAAGGACGATTTCTGCCCGAAATGCGGGAGCTTTAATCCCCCCGTGGACGAGGGCGCCACCATATTGGAGCGGGACCTGCTCTCCCGCTTTGAGGGGAACCGTACCCAGCAGGCGGCGGACGGCGCGCGCCAGAGGGAGCGCCAGAAGGCGCGATCCACGGAGGCGATGCCCCAGCGCAGTTATTCTTACGCCTGCGCCCCTTCCGTGAAAGTGGCAGCGCCCCAGGCGAAGGGCCAGTACTGGCACGGCGGCGAGCCCTGCGAGGAGGCTGAGGCGAAGGGCGGCGCCCGCAGAGGGCTGATCGTGCTGCTGGCGGCGGGCGTTGTGCTGCTGGCCGCGCTGGTGGTCTTCGTGGTGCTGCCGACCCTGGGCGCGGATGGGGAGAGCGCATATGAGACCCACGCGCTCTCCGGGGATTTCTCCATGGGTGCGCTGGAAATCAGCATCGACGATGTGCGCTGGCTCACCCTGACCGAGGGGTCCCGGCTCTACCGGGAGGGGTACGACCTCCTGCTGGTGGACGTGTACATTACCGGCGGGGCGGAGTTTGACAGGCAGTTCCCCTTTGGGAGCGTCTACCTCGCCATGCCCGGGGACTGGTATATCCCCCTGGAGCGCGACGAGCTGACCGCCGGGCGGCTGAGGGATCTCTCGGTCTATATGGTGGAGCTGCGGGACGTGGTGTGGGAGGACCCGCTTATGGGTTCCTTCGCCTTCTATGTGCCCAGGGGGGTGGACACCGCCACGCTTTGCCTGGAGGAGACGGAGAAGAAGCTCTTCAGCGGCGAGGGCACGCTCAAGGCTGTCCATCAGGTGCCCCTGGAGCTGTCCGGACGTGAGGGGGCGGAGAAATGAGCCGGAACCTGCACTGCTCCGACTGCGGATATACCTGGCAGGGTGCGGGGGGCCAATGCCCCCGCTGCGGATCCCGCCGGGTGAGATACCTCCGGGAGGGCGGGAAGAGCCGGGGAATTCTGGCGGCGGCGGTGATCGCTGCGGCGCTCCTCTCCGTTCTCATTTTCACAGGCGTGGGGACCGAGTTGGCCCGCACGCTCACCGGGGGAAATAGCGGATCGCACATCGCAGTGGAGGAGATGGAGATGGAGGTGGAGCGCCTCTATGAGGAGCTCTACGCCGTGACGGTGACCATGCGCAACAGCGGGAGCGGTGCCATCCAAATCTCGCTGGACGACATGGACTTTTTGGACGACCAGTATGAGGAGCTTTTCCCTGCCGCCGTCTGGCCCGACGGCGGCGAGCACGACAGCGCCTATCTCCCCGCCGGGCGAGCGGGGGTCCTCACAGGGGTGGTGAGTCTGACCCCGGGCACGACAAGGGTGGGCCTCTACTTCTGGGACGGAGAGGAGAGCACCAGTCTGTGGGCGGACGTGGAGTAGCGGGTCCGGGGGCCAAACCAACAGCAATAAGGAGCCATCAAGCGTGAAAAACATCATACTCATCGGGATGCCCGGATCGGGGAAGAGCACCGTGGGCGTCCTGCTGGCGAAGACCCTGGGGTACGGCTTTGTGGACACCGACCTCACCATCCAGCAGCGGGAGGGCGCGCTCCTCCAGGAAATTCTGGACCGGCGGGGCCTGGAGGCCTTTCTGGACGCGGAGGCGTCGGCCATCTGTTCGGTGCGCTGCGAGCGCAGCGTCATCGCCCCCGGAGGCAGCGCCGTGTGCCGGGAGGATGCCATCGGCCATCTGCGGGACCTGGGCAGGGTTCTCTATCTGCGCGTCCCCCTGGAGGAGCTTCAAAGACGGCTGAGCGACATCAAGACCCGGGGCATCGCCATGGGACCGGGCCAGACCCTGGCGGACATCTACGAATACCGCGCGCCTCTCTACGAAAAGTACGCCCACACGGTGGTTGACGTGGGCGGAGAGAGCCTGGAGGAGACCGTGGCCGCGGTCCTCCGCGCCCTGATCGACGGCTGACTTGTAATTTCTCACCGTTGTGGTATACTATACTGTAATTTGAGGCGGTGCGGAGCCGCCTCCTACCGTGATGCACGTTGATACGGCTTGGGACCACGCCCACCGGGTTGGATTGGTGGGCGTCGTTTTGCTGTCACGCTCTGCGCCGCGCGCGGGCGGGAAACGGGGTCTGCCGCTGCCGGCAGGCCCGGACCCGTCCTGCGTGGGTCGGCGCAAAGCTCTCTCCGCAATTCAGTAAAAAGGAATGTATCTATGACTTTCAAAGAACTCGGCCTGATTGAGCCCATCCTGAAGGCGCTGGCCGAACAGGGCTATGAAAAACCCTCCCCCATTCAGGAAAAAGCAATCCCCCCCGCCCTGGCGGGCCGGGACGTCCTGGGCTGCGCCCAGACCGGCACGGGCAAGACCTGCGCCTTCGCCACCCCCATTCTCCAGGAGCTCAGCGCCCGCAAGAGCCAGGGGCGACCCATCCGCACCCTGATCCTCACCCCCACCCGTGAACTGGCCCTCCAGATTCAGGAGAGCTTCGAGGCCTACGGCAGGCATCTCCCCCTCCGTTCCGCCGTCATTTTCGGCGGCGTGGGGCAGGCGCCCCAGGTGGACAAGCTGAAGCGGGGCGTTGATATCCTGGTCGCTACCCCCGGCCGGCTCATGGATCTCCAGGGCCAGGGCTTTATCGACCTGTCCAAGCTGGAGATCTTTGTACTGGACGAGGCGGACCGGATGCTGGACATGGGCTTCATCCACGATGTGCGAAGAATTCTGAAGCTCCTGCCCAGCCGGAAGCAGACCCTCTTTTTCTCCGCCACCATGCCCCCCGAGGTTATGGAGCTGGTGAATACCCTGCTTAAAAATCCGGTCAAGGTGGCGGTGGACCCGGTGTCCTCCCCGGTGGAGGTCATTGACCAGACCGCCTACCTGGTGGACAAGGGAAACAAGACCAAGCTGCTCGCCGCCCTCATCCGGGAGATGAAGGTGCGCAACGCCCTGGTCTTCACCCGCACCAAGCACGGGGCCAACAAGGTGGCCGCCGACCTGGAGAAGGCAGGCATCACTGCGGCCGCCATCCACGGCAACAAGTCCCAGACGGCCCGGCAGCAGGCCCTGGCCGACTTTAAGGCGGGTAAGGTAAAATGCCTTGTGGCGACCGACATCGCCGCCCGCGGCCTCGACATCGAGGAGCTCTCCCACGTCTTCAACTACAACCTCCCCGAGGTGCCCGAGACCTACGTCCACCGCATCGGCAGGACCGGCCGGGCGGGCCGGGAGGGTACCGCCGTATCCTTCTGCGACTTCGGTGAGAAGCAGTATTTAAAGGATATTGAGAAGCTCATCGGTAAAAAGGTGCCCCTGGTGGAGGACCATCCCTGGCCCATGGAGGTCTTTGAGGTGGCCGTAAAGGACTCCAAGGGCCGCATGGTCAACGCCGACGACGCGGAGGCGAGAGCCGCCGCAAAAGAGCGCCGCCGGGCGCGGGACGCGGCCAACAAGGCGGCTGCAGAGGCCAGGAAGACCGGGGAGAACGCCGCCGACGCGGCACGCCAGGAAGCGCCCGCGCCGAAAAAGCGCAAGCCCCAGGAAAAGAAGGCCGCCGCCCCCGCGGCGCCCTCCCTGCCCGAGCAGCCCAAGAAGACCAAGCGGGGAGTCCGCCAGCAGCGGCTGGAGGACACGATGCCCGCCGCGCCAGCACAGGCCAGCGGCGATTTCCGCCGCCGGGATCCCCTGGCGGGGGATGTAATTATGGACTCCACAGCCCGGCTTCTGGCCCCCAGGCCCCGGACGGCGTCCACGCCCGCCGCGGCGCCCCAGCGGCAGCCGGGCGCCCAGCAGAGCCGGAAGAAAAAGGCGCCTCAGGCCGCCCCCCAGCCCAAGGAGTCGTCCCAGGCCCAGAAGAAGGCGGCGCCTGCGAGCGCGCAGAAGAGTCCCAAGAGCGGCGAGAAGCGCCATGACCGCAGCCGCGGCCGTGGCCGCCGGGGCGGCCCGCCCGAAGTGGTGCTCCGCACCGGCAACCAGAAGGACTCCACCGAGCAGCCCAGCCTGATGAAGCCCTACTATATCAGCTACGACGACTAAACCGTGGTCGAATGAATCAATGAGAAGGGGCCGTCCCGCGGGGACGGCCCCTTCTCAGTTTGTCAAAGAAGCCCTCGGGGCTTCTTTAACAGAAGGCTGCATGACGGATGGGGCAACTTCTTCCAAAGAAGTCGAGTCCCATCCGTCATGAGAAGCGTCGTTTCTCAGGCGCATGTCCCCAGAAATGACGGACTTGATTTTATGCCGTCGTCTGCGGACAACGCGGCACTGCGTTGCTTTCTCTGCTGAGGTTTTTGACAGCCATGCGTGGTGCGGAGCGTCTGACGGCGAAAGAAGGCCGTCGAGGCGTACTGAAGAGAAGGGATGCCCTGAGAGAAGCTTCCATGAATTGCAGCGCCCCGCGCCCTTTCTTTTCTTGCAAGCGGACGGCGAATCGTGTATACTGATTGGACTTCAATGCAGGAGGCCCTGCCCATGCGCACGCGCTCTCATCGTCCCCGGCACAGGGGACTTCGTATTCTGCTGATACTGCTGGTCCTGACTGTAGCCGGGTGCTGGTTTTTTTACGACCAGCAAAACCGCATCCAGACCGAGGAGCTGACCATCTCCTCCCCACGACTGCCCGCCGCCTTCGACGGGCTGCGGATTGTCCAGGTCTCCGATCTCCACGGCAAGGAGTTCGGCGCGGGCAACGCCGCGCTGCTGGAGAAGGTAGCCCAGCTGAAACCGGACATCATTGCCGTCACCGGGGACATCATTGACGATTCAGAGCAGTTTTCCATCATTGAGCCGGTGGCCCGGGGACTTGCGGCCATCGCCCCCACCTACTATGTCACGGGCAACCACGAGTGGGCCATCCGCGAGGCGTATACCGTGAAGTCCGCCCTGCGGGAGTGCGGCGTTACCGTCCTATCCAACCAGTGGCTGCCCCTGGAGCGGGATGGGCAGACCATGGTCCTGGCCGGAATTGACGACCCCAACGGGCCCTACGACCAAATGACGCCCACGGAGCTGGCGGAGGAGATCCGGCAGGCCCTGGGGGACCCCTATATCCTCCTGCTGGCCCACCGCAACGAGTACTATGGGGTCTACTCCGACGGCGGGTTCGACGTGACCCTCTGCGGCCACGTCCACGGGGGTATCATCCGCCTGCCCTTTACCGACGGGCTGATTGACAACACCCGCAGGCGGTTTTTCCCCTCCTACACGGCGGGACTCTACCCCCTGGAGAGCGGCGGCACCCTTATGGTCTCCCGCGGGCTGGGCAACGGCGGCATGGCCTTCCGGCTCTTCAACCGGCCCCATCTGCCGGTAATCGTCCTCCGGAGCGAAGAATAGGGGGAGCGGTGCCGCCCCAACAGAGAAACAGGGAGAAAATCGTATGGACTATTTTGCGGGAACATTTGATATTGCCGTGGTGGGCGCGGGACACGCGGGCATTGAGGCCGCGCTGGCCGCCGCCCGACTGGGGCTGAAGACCGTCTGCTTCACCATCAACCTGGACGCGGTGGGAAACATGCCCTGCAACCCCGCCATCGGCGGCACGGGCAAGGGCCACCTGGTCCGGGAGCTGGACGCCCTGGGGGGGGAGATGGGACGGGCCGCCGACGCCGCCTGCATTCAGTACCGTATCCTGAACCGGGGCAAGGGCCCCGCCGTCTGGTCCCTCCGGGCCCAGGCCGACCGGCGGGAGTACCAGAAGATTATGAAGCACACCCTCGAACTGCAGGAAAATCTTACCCTCAAGCAGGCGGAGGTGGTGGAGGTCCTGACCGAGGGGAACAGGGTTTCGGGCGTAAAGACCGCCACCGGGGCGGTCTACGCCGCCAAGGCGGCGGTCGTCTGCTCCGGGACCTTCCTGGGGGGGCGCACCATCGTGGGCGATCTCACCCGCCAGTCCGGGCCGGACGGGCTGGCCCCCGCCCTGCCCCTGACGGAAAACCTGAAGAAACTGGGTCTGGGTCTGCGCCGCTTTAAGACGGGCACGCCGCCCCGGGTGAACGCCCGCAGTGTGGACTTCTCCAGGATGGAGATCCAGCCCGGCGACCCGGACGCCCTCCCCTTCTCCTTTGAGACCGTGCGGCCCCCGGAGAACCGGGCCGTCTGCTACCTCACCTACACCAATGAGGAAACCCACGCCATCATTCGGGCAAATCTGGACCGGTCCCCCCTCTTCTCGGGCGTGATTGAGGGGATTGGGCCCCGGTACTGCCCGTCCATCGAGGATAAAATTGTCCGCTTTGCGGACAAGCCCCGGCACCAGCTCTTTATCGAGCCCATGGGGCTGGACACCGAGGAGCTCTACATACAGGGCCTGTCCTCCTCCCTGCCCGAGGACGTGCAGACGGCCTTTCTCCACACCATTCCCGGCCTGGAGCATGCGGAGATGACCCGGGCGGCCTACGCCATCGAGTACGACTGCGTGGACCCCACCGAGCTCGTGCCCACCCTGGAGCACAAGCGGGTGGCGGGCCTCTACGGCGCGGGGCAGTTTAACGGCTCCTCCGGCTACGAGGAGGCGGCTGCCCAGGGCCTGGTGGCGGGCGTGAACGCGGCGCTGAAAATCCTGGGCCGCCCCCCCATGGTCATCGGCCGGGAGCAGGGGTATATCGGCGTGCTCATTGACGATCTGGTGACCAAGGGCACCAATGAGCCCTACCGCATGATGACCTCACGGACGGAATACCGCCTCCTCTGCCGCCAGGACAACGCCGACCGGCGGCTGTGCGGCGCGGGCCACGCCGCCGGGCTGGTGAGCGACGGGCGCTATCGGGCCGTGCTGGACAAATACGCCGCCGTGGAGCGGGAGATTAAGCGCCTGGAGGGGAGCGGGACCGCCCCCTCCCCCGCGCTGGACGCGATGCTGGAGGGGCTGGGTGAGCCGCCCGCCCGGGACGGCGGCAGGCTCGCCGACCTCCTGCGCAGGCCCAGAGTGGGCTATTGGGATCTGGCACCCTTCGACCCGGGCCGTCCGGAGCTGAGCGCCGCCGTCTGCGAGGCGGTGGAGATCGCGGTGAAGTACGAGGGATATATTCAGCGGCAGCTGCGTCAGGTGGAGGAGATGCGTAAGCTTGAGGGCCGTCCTCTCCCGCCCGGCATCGACTACCTGGGCATTCAGGGCCTGCGGATGGAGGCCCGGCAGAAGCTGGACAAAATCCGCCCCCTCAACCTGGGACAGGCCTCCCGGATCTCCGGGGTCTCCCCCGCCGACGTGACGGCGCTGATGATCTTTCTGGAGCGGTAAAGCGCGATTATGAAGCGGCTGTCCGGTGCGGCCGCCCTGCCCGCCGCCGCTGGCATGATGATAAGGAGCTTCTATGAGAGAAAAGGTTGTACTCGGCCTCTCCGGCGGAGTGGATTCCGCTGTGGCGGCCGGGCTGCTGTCAAAGGAATACGAGGTGTACTGCGTCTACCTGGACATCGGGCTGGGCGGCACGGGAAGGGCCGACGCCCGGGCTGTGGCGGAGGGGCTGGGCCTCCCCTTCGAGGCGGTGGACATCCGCGCCGTGCTGGAGGCGGAGGTCTGCGCCCCCTTCGCCGCGGACTATCTGGCGGGCCGCACCCCCCTGCCCTGCGCCCGATGCAACCCCATGGTGAAATTTCCGGCCCTTTTTACCACGGCGGATCGCATCGGCGCACGCTTCGTCGCCACAGGGCACTACGCCCGCAGGCTGACGGGAGAGGACGGCCGGACCCTCCTCCTGAAGGGAATGCCCGCCAACGATCAGTCCTACATGCTCTCGCGCCTCCCCCGGGAGATGCTCCCGCGCATCCTGTTTCCGCTGGGTGACTACGAGAAGAATCAGGTCCGGGCGATGGCGGGGGAGGCGGCCCTCCCGGTGGCGGACAAGCCGGACAGCATGGAGATCTGCTTTATCCCTGATGGGGACTACGCCGCATGGCTGGACGCCCGGGGGGCCACACCGCCCCCCGGCGACTTTGTGGACCGGGCCGGCAATGTTTTGGGCCGGCACAGGGGCATCCACCACTACACTCTGGGCCAGGGCCGGGGGCTGGGGGTATCCGGGCCCCACCGGTATTTCGTCTCGGCTATCGAGCCTGAGGGAAACCGGGTGGTCCTCTCCGACGGCAGCGACCTCCACGCCGCCGCCGCCTACTGTGTGGACCCCAACTGGATTGCCGTGGACGGCCTGGAGAAACCCATGGAGGTCACGGTGCGACTGCGCCACTCCAGAACCGAGGCTCCGGCGGTGATACGCGGGATGTCCGGCGGGATATGGATTGAAATGCACACCCCGGCCCGGGCGCCCACGCCGGGCCAGCTCGCCGTCTTCTACCAGGGGGACGTGGTGGTGGGCAGCGGATGGCTGGCAGCCCCGGAGAGACGGGCGTAAAAGCGAAAACTGTTTGTAATTTATTGATGATGAAATACAGACGGGTTTAAAATGAAGTGGGACGCAGCATCAACGATTGATAGAGAGCGGACCCGCACGAAAGTGCGGGTCCGCTCTCTTGCTTTGAAGTAAATGGTTAAATATATTGAAAAACAATTATGGAAATGTAACCCGTTTGTTACCGGCCCACTGTATAGTAGGGGCAAGAAGAAAAACAGAGGAGGGCTTATCAGTGAAACAGAGACATCGTTTTCTTGCGATACTGACCGTGCTGTGCCTGCTGGGGACACTGCTCCCTGCGACCGTGCTGGCGACCGAGGGCCAAATGCCCGGGCATTTGAATGATTGCAGCTATTGCTGCAATCATAACCACACTGAGGACTGCGGCTATGCGGAGGCGGTCGGGGGACAGCCCTGTGGGCATATCCACGACGAGACCTGCGGCTATGCGGGGGAGACGGCGCAGGCCGACTGCCCCAACGGTGCGGACTGCACCGGCGGCGAGGACGGCCACGTGGACCATGCGGAGGCAATTCCCGGCTCGCCCTGCTGCCACACCCACGACGAGGGCTGTGGGTATGCAGCGGCGGCAGAGGGCCAGGACTGCGGCCACGTCTGCGGCGAGGACGAGTGGCTCTGCGCCGAGGGGTGCCCTGTGGCGGCGGCGGACGGAGAAGCGGGAGCCGCCAGTAAGGCCGCGGCCGTCGACGCTGAGGCGGAAGGCAGCTACGCCGCTTTGGCCAGCGACGCCCAGACCCGCTATGACACCGTGGCCGCGGCGCTGGAACATGCCGCGGATACCGATACGCTGGTCATTTACGGCCGTGTCCGCTGGGGCGGAGCGGCGGAGCAGGAGTATCCCGGCCGGGCGGTCACCATTACCGGGGCCGACGAGGGCGCGTCCATTGTGATGAACGGCGCCGACGGCCGCACGATGAATGGCTCCGGCGATGAGCCCATCGACGAGAGCCCCAACGTGACGGAGTTTCCCTGTGCGGTCACCTTCCGCGCCATCTCCCTGGAGACCAGCATGGGCATCAATTTCTTCTATGCCAACGGCTACCGGCTGGAGATCGACAGCGATGTGACCATTGAGACCAACGGGAGCATCTGCAGCAACGAGACCTCCGGCTCGAACCTCCTTGCCATCGGCGGCTCCTGGAACCACACTGTGGACAGCGCCGAGATGATTCTAAATGCGGGCAGATATGAGGCTGTTATCGGCGGCGGCATGGGCCAGAACGTGACGGGCAGCACCGCCGTTACCGTGGGCGGCGCCGCCACGGCGGGCGACGTGATTGGCGGCGGCTACAGGGGCGACGTAGGCGGCAGCACCCAGGTCACCGTCAACACCGCCGCGAACAAGGTCGCCGGCGGCGGCAATCAGGGTCACGTGGCGGGCGACACCGCGGTGACCATCAACGGAAGCACAAGCATCTACTCCGTCATCGGCGGCTGCTGGGGCTCCGGGCATGTGGGCGGCAATACCAGCGTCGTCATCTCCGGCGAAGGCAAGGTCACGGGCGGGTCGGTTTACGGCGGCTGTGACAGTGACAGCCGCGCGCTGGTCGCAACCGACAACAATCAGCGCTACTCCAAGAAGGCAAACGAGCAGGTTATGTACCCCGCCCCCCGCGCCATCGCCGGCGGGGAGTGCTACGTAGGCGGGAGCACCGCCGTGACGGTGGCCGGCGAGGTGGCCGGCGGCGTGTACGGCGGCTGCGACTACCCCGTCAGGGGCAACACCAGCGTAACGGTCAGCGGCACCGTGGGCACCAGCCCCGACTGGTACACCGGCGTGTACGGCAGCGGCAATCATAACCGCTACAATCCCGGGGCGGACGGCTCCGTGGGCGGCAATACCTATGTGGAAATTACAGAGAGCGGCAGGGTCCTGCGTGAGCTGACGAATTCCCTGGGCGTCTGCGGCGGCGTAGTGGGCGGCGGCTACAGCGGCGCCGTCAAGGGCGACACGATGGTCGTGATCAACGGCGTCGTGGGCAACGATGTGCTGGGCGGCACCGTGTTCGGCGGCGGCGCCCGGGGCGGGGACGTCCGGGGCACGGCCAACGTGGTAATCAACCGGCCCGTGGCGAATGCCACGGAGCAGGCGGACGACTGGTTCGGCTTCGGCGCATACGGCCTGGGGATCGGCAGAGTGTGCGGCGTGTACGGCGGCACCTTCAACGGGATTATGAGCGGCGGCACAAATGTGGTTATCAACGTCGATATGGGCGCCGCCCCGGTCTACGGCGGCAGTGTGGTCGGCAATGTGGACGGCAGCACCGCCGTCACCCTGAACGACGGCGCCGGTGCCCGGCTGGTGATGGCGGGCGGCGGCCTGGAGTGTCCCATGGGCTATCGGGAGGAAGGCACCGGCCTGGTCGGCGGCGGCGCGGCCGTCACCCTGAAGGGCAGCGCCACGGCCGGGACCATCTGCGGCTATGAAAATTATGAAACTGACGCGGGAACCGCGCGCAGCGTCAACGGCGCGGCCACGGTGCTCTTCGACGGCTGCACCGGCGCCGTGCAGCAGATTCAGAGCATGGATCTGGTCCGGGTGGCCAACGCCTCCGATACGACCATTGACAACGAGGGCAGGGACAACGAGCAGCTGATCAATGTGGCGGACCTGACCATCGACAAGGGCGGCAGGCTCCATCTGCTGGCCGACGCGCACATCCTGGGCAATTACGCCGGCGCCGCCGCGGAAGATAAGGGTACCCTGGTGATTTCCGCCGGCAAAACCCTGACGGCCGACGGGACCGTCACCGGACAGACCGACATCAGCATCGTGGACACCGAGACCGATAAGCCCGCCGAGGCCCAGGTCTATGTGGTCTCCGGCGCGGGCAGCGCCACAGAGAGCGGCGACTACCACTGGATTGACCGCCGCACCGGCCTGGCCATGGAGTGGAAGGCCAACGAGGACGCGAGCAGCCAGTGGTGGCTGGTGAAGTACGACGAGCCGGTGACGCCCCCCGACGAACCCGGCACGACCACCCGCTACACCGTCACCGTAAACTACCTGAGCGCCGAGGACGGCTCCGAGCTGGCCGAAAGCTATACGATCCGCCGCAGCGAGGGCAGCCGTTACGACGTGAGCGCCCAGGCGGCCAAGACCATTGCCGGCTTTACACTCGACCGGGTGGAGGGCGAGACGGAAGGCGCCCTCAAGGGCGACGTGACCGTGAACGTGTACTATACGAAGGACTCCGGCACTACCCCCGGCGGCGATCCCACGCCTCCCGTCACTGAGCCGGAGACCCCGGACGTGAACATTGACGACGGCGACGTGCCGACCGCCGACCTGCCCGAGCTTCCGGCCCAGCCGGAGACCACTGATGAGACCGTCATCGTGGAGGGCGAGGTCCCCCTGGGCGATCTGCCCCAGACCGGAACCGAAGCCGCCCAGGCCGATCCCGCCGTGACCCTGGGTCTGGCGGCCCTGGTCCTGTCCCTGGCGCTGGCGGGTGTGACCGCCACACTCTTCCGCAGAAAGGAAGACGCGGAATAATCAAGTGAAAACGGGCGGCCCCGCATTGAATAGTGCGGGGCCGCCCGTTCAGTTTGTCGAAGAAGTCCAGGGGGGGTTCTTCGACAAGCTGCGTGACGGATAGGGCTTGATTGCTTGGTAAAAAGCCGCCCCATCCGTCCTGATAAGTGTCATTTCTCAGGCGCTTGTCCCCAGAAATGACAAATATTCATTTAATTCCGATTATAGTCGGACGCAGTCGGTAATATATTAAAGCTCAATATTAAAAATGTAACCCGTTTGTAACCCCTGGGGAGTAGAGTACATCTCAGGAAGAGAAACCCAGGGAGGTTATTGATATGAAACACAACAACCGTTTTTTGGCGACCCTGACCGCGCTGTGTCTGCTGGGCACCATGGTTCCCGCGGCGGCTCTGGCCGCGGAGGGGCAGGAGGCCGGGCACCTGGAGGGCTGCGGATATGTCTGCAGCCATATCCATTCCGGGGAGTGCGGGTTTGCGGCGGCTGTGGAAGGCCGGGACTGCACCGACGTCCATGTGCATGACGCGGACTGCGGCTATGCCGAGGCTTCGGAAGAGGTAAACTGCATGAACGGGAACTGCGACGGGACTGAGGACGGCCATGTGGAGCATCAGGACGCCGTCTCCGCCGCCGACTGTGCCTACGTCCATGAGCACGGCGCGGAGTGCGGCTTTGCCGCGGAGACGGAGGGCTCCCCCTGCAGCCACGTCTGCGGCGAGGACGAGTGGGTGTGCGCCGGGGGGTGTCCCCTGGCGGCGGATGTCGGGGAGGCGCCCCTGCCCGCCCAGGTAGCCGTGGAGCTGGAGGCTGAAGCGGACCGGACTTATACCCTCTCCGGCGTTCAGGAGTGCGGCTATCTCTTCAGCGGCGCGGGCACGGTGGTGCTGGAGGACGTCGTGATCGCGGCCGGCGAGGGATTCTCCGCCGTTACGCTGGCCGACGGCGCTGAGGTGACCGTTGAGATCTCCGGCGCGTGCATCCTCACCGGCGGGGCAGGCGGCGCGGGTATCGCGGTGCCCGCCTCCGCCGTACTCACCCTCACCGGGTCCGGCAGCCTCACAGCCGTGGGCAATGGCGGGACCGACGAGGGCGGCCTGTCCGGCGCGGGCATCGGCGGCACCTACGGCCAGGGCGACAGCGGCGTGATTCACATCACGGATCTCACCGGCGGCCTGACCGCCCGGGGATACGGCGTCCACGCCTGCGGTATCGGCAGCGCCTACAACGGCAGCAGCATGGCAATCAATATCACCCGCTCTGTGATTGCGGAGTCCGTGGGCGGCTTTGAGCAGAACGACCAGAGCTCCGACTACGGCGTCGGTATCGTCACCAAGTACGGCAACAACGACCCCGAGGGCGGCGCGGCCATCGGCGGCGGCGGCAAGGCCGGGGACTGCGGCGACATCACCATCACCGACAGCACCGTGGCCAAGGCGTGGGGCGGCTCCAAGAGCGCGGCCATCGGCGGCACCTGCTGGGCGGACTGCGGCGAGATCACCGTGACCGGCTCCACGCTCCTCGACGTACTGGGCGGCTGCACTTCAGCGGGCATCGGCGTGGGCCGTGTCTCCGAGCGCGGAAGGGATACCGAGGCCAACGCGCAGATTGCCATTGTGGATTCCACCGTCTCCGCCCGGGGCGGCGTCTACGGCGCGGCCATCGGCACGGGCTACAACAGCGGCAGTGCGGGCAACCGCAAGTCCGAGGGCGTGCGGGAGCTGGCCATTACCACCGTGGAGATCTCCTCCAGCCATATCTCCGCTGTGGGCGGAAACGGCGGTGCGGGCATCGGCGGCGGCTATAAGGGCTACAATACCGAAATCGCAATCGACAGCGCCAGCACGGTTTACGCCCAGGGCGGCGTGCTGGCCGAGAAAGCCGACATCCTTGAGAACGGGGCCTGCGGAATCGGCGCGGGCGCCAACGGATCCGGCGTGTTCAGCGGCGGCGTCATCGCCATTGCGGCGGGCGCGGATGTAACTGCCGTCTCCAACGGCGGCAAGTGGGCTGTGGACATCGACGGCACCCGTGTACAGGGCGTTGAGAACGTCTATCAGAACCGCTTCCTGGTGGAGGACGGCAAGCTGACCATCGGCGCGGAAGGCGCGCCCGCCTATGTAAAGAATCCTGCGGACGACTGCACGGTCATCGACCCCGCGGTGAGGAATACCGTCATCCTCGGGGAAAAGACGGTCGACCTCCCCGCCGGGTATATCTGCGGCGCGGCCACCCAGTCCGGCAGCGGCGTCTACCAGAGCGTCACCGCCGACAAGAGCCAGCTCTTCAGCCAATACGGGAGCAGCGCCGAGAGCGTCGGCTACGCGGAAAAGACCACCGCCGAGGAGCTGGGCAAGGCCGCCGTGGATATGGCCGCGGGCAGCGACCTCCGGGCGAACTCCTATCTGTACGTGGCCCTGCGGGGCGATGAGGCGCCGCCCGCGCCTGTGGTCCCTGACGAGCCGTCGCCGGCCTCCTACCGGATTACTGTCAACTACCTGGAAGCCGCCACCGGCGATTCGCTGGAGAAGCCCTACACCCGCCGCCTCAGCGATGGCAGCAGCTATGATGTGACGGCCAGAGCCGCGCTGGAAATTGACGGCTATGTTATTGACCATGTGGACGGCGAGACCACCGGCATGCTGGACCGGGATGTGGTCGTGGACGTGTACTACGTGAAGGAGACCCAGATCACCGACCCCGAGACGCCCGCCGGCCCCAATCCCCCCGGGGTTGAGCCGGAGAGCCCGGAGGACGTGACCATGGACGACGGCGACGTGCCCACCGCCGCCCTGCCCGAGCTTCCAGCCGGGCCGGAGACCCCGGGTGAGACCGTCATCGTGGAGGGCGAGGTCCCCCTGGGCGATTTGCCCCAGACCGGCACTGCTGCCGCTCAGGCAAACCCCGCCGCGACCCTGGGCCTGGCGGCCCTGGTTCTCTCCATGGCGCTGGCGGGCGTGACGGCTGTGATAAACCGCAAGAGGGAAGACGCAGAATAAAAGAACGGGTCCCGCGGCGCTGCCGCGGGACCCGTTCTTTAAATATTTCATTACTTCTGTCCGCCCTTGAGCGCCTTCATCCGGTCGCCATGATCCAGAATCCGCTTGCGCAGGCGCAGGCTCTCCGGAGTGACCTCCAGCAGCTCGTCGTCCGCCAGGAACTCCAGGCACTGCTCCAGACTCAGGGTGCGGGGCGTCACCAGGCGCAGGGCGTCGTCCGCGCCGGAGGAGCGCATATTGGTAAGCTGCTTCTTCTTGCAGACGTTGACGCTGATATCCTCCTGCTTGGGGGTCTCGCCCACGATCATGCCCGCATAGACGGGTACGCCCGCGCCGATAAAGAGCACGCCGCGCTCCTGGGCGTTAAAGAGGCCGTAGGTCACGCTCTCGCCGGTCTCGAAGGAGACCAGGCTGCCGGTGTTCCGGCGGGCGATGTCGCCCTTCACGGGGGCGTAGCTGTCAAAGATGGAGGCCATAATGCCCTCGCCCTTGGTGTCGGTGAGGAACTCGTTCCGATAGCCGAAGAGGCCCCGGGCGGGGACCAGGAACTCCAGCTTCATGCGGTTCCCGACGGGGGTCATCTCCAGGAGGTCGCCCTTGCGGGATCCAATCTTCTCAATGACGCTGCCCACACAGTCGCTGGGCACGTCCACCACCAGGCGCTCGATGGGCTCGCACTTCTTGCCGTCGATCTCTTGGAAGAGCACGCGCGGGGGGGAGACCTGAAACTCATACCCCTCCCGGCGCATCGTTTCGATGAGGATGGACAGGGACATCTCGCCCCGGCCGGCCACGTTGAAGGCATCGGTGGAGTCGGTCTCGCTCACCTTCAGGGACACATCCTTCAGCGTCTCGCGGAAAAGGCGGTCGCGGAGCTGGCGGGAGGTGACGAATTTGCCCTCCCGGCCCGCATAGGGGGAGTCGTTGACGGAGAAGGTCATCTCAATGGTGGGGGCGGAGATCTTCACAAACTCAATGGGCTCCACGCAGTCGGGGGCGCAGATGGTGTCGCCGATGGTAATCTCGCCCATGCCGCTCATGGCGATAATGTTGCCCGCGGTGGCCTCGGTCACGGGGGCCTTGTTGAGCCCCTCAAACTGGTAGAGGGAGACCGCCTTGGCCTTCACCGGGGCCGCGTCCGGGGTGTGGTAATTGCACACCGCGATCTCCTGGTTCTGCTTGATGGTGCCGCGCTCAATGCGGCCGATGGCGATGCGGCCGACAAACTCGTTGTAATCAATGGAGGAGACCAGCATCTGGAAGGGGGCCGCGTCTTCGGCCTCGGGGCCGGGAATATAGTCCAGAATTGTCTCGAAGAGGGGCTTTAAGTCGGTGCCCTCCACCTCGGGAGAATAGGAGGCCGTGCCCTGACGTCCGGAACAGAAGAGCATGGGGGAGTCCAGCTGCTCCTCGGTGGCGTCCAGGTCCAGCAGCAGCTCAAGCACCTCGTCCACCACCTCGTGGATGCGCTGGTCGGGGCGGTCGATCTTATTGACCACCACGATGACCCGATGGCCCAGCTCCAGGGCCTTGGACAGGACAAAGCGGGTCTGGGGCATGGGACCCTCGGCGGCGTCCACCAGGAGAATGACGCCGTTGACCATCTTGAGGATGCGCTCCACCTCGCCGCCGAAGTCGGCGTGGCCCGGGGTGTCCACAATGTTAATCTTCACGTCGCCATACTGCACGGCGGTGTTCTTTGCGAGGATGGTAATGCCGCGCTCCCGCTCCAGGTCGTTGGAGTCCATGACACGATCGGACACGGCCTGGTTTTCACGGAACGCGCCGCCCTGCTTGAGCAGCTCGTCCACCAGGGTGGTCTTGCCGTGGTCGACGTGGGCGATGATAGCGACGTTTCTCAGGTTTTTGTTCTGCAAAGGGATGCACCTCAAATCTTCTTTCAACAAATACAGTTTCAAACTCGACCATGTATTATACCTTAATAAATCAAGAAACGCAACTTTTTTTGCAAAATGGGCTGAAAGGAGGGAAATAAACCGGCGCGAGTTGGCTTGGGTTGGTAAAAATATGCCCCTGGGGCCGACGGGAAGTTGACAGACAGGCTGTTTTGGGTTACAATAACCGGGCGTTCCACCGTGTGAGCAGATCGGCGGACGCGCCGAAGAAGAATATGCGCCTGTAGCTCAGCTGGATAGAGCGACCGCCTCCTAAGCGGTAGGTCGGAGGTTCGAATCCCCTCAGGCGTGCCAAAAAGAAGGACACGACGTAAGTCGTGTCCTTCTTTTTGGGCCTCGCCGCCCGAAGGGCGGTTCGCTCCAGGGCATTTCATCTGCTCAGGCGGAGTGAATCCGCCCGGCATCAAGATTTTTGCCTCTGGATAAAATGCTTGGTGGCATACCATAACCACGCCCTGCTCCGGGCCCGGCACAACCGCGCCGTCGTGGCGGAGAAACTGGTGGTCGGCCTGGGCTTCATCACCTATAAGGGTAAAGGGGGGCTGAGCATGAATATTCAATTAGGGCCCGTGGAATGTGAGCCGACTGTGGGCAAGCTGCTCCGGGCCCTGACGGCCGAGTATCCCGGCATAACGGTGCTGGAGAAGGTTCCCGGCGGCCGGGCGAACTGCTGTCAGTCCGTGCTGCTGCGCGCCGATGAAGACCTATCCCACTTGGAGGGCGCCGTCAGGTGGGTGTGCCGCAGTCCCTACCGGCCCGGGCATAAACGGAAGAACCGGCTCGTGGACGTGAGTCTCTGGGGCGAGGCGGCGTATGCCGTATACGACTGAGATGAGGTGCGGGTTGAGACCTTCCGCAGCGGAGGCAAGGGCAGCCAGAACGTGAACAAGGTGGAGACAGGCGTCCGGGCGGTCCATGTCCCCACCGGCCTGGCCGTGGTCTCCACTCAGGCCAGAAGCCAGCATATGAACAAGCGCCTGGACCTGGACCGGCTGGAGCACACCCGTCTGGAGCGGGGCGGCGCCGTGCGCACCTATGTGGGAACGGACTTTCGCCGGGTGGAATAAACGGACATAAATGGAAGGATTTAAAAAGGCCCGCCTATCTATGTCCCGTACGTCAAGGCTGCAACTCACAGTGCGGCGAGGCTTGCGCCCAGTGCGCGGCAGGCGTCCAGTCCCGCGTCGTCGGGGGCCTCGTTGAGCATCAGGCCGTCCGCGCCGCAGAGCACGGCCCCGGCTGCCCGGGCGCGGTCGCACCAGTCGCGCATCCATTGGCCGTCTCCCCAGCCGTAGGAGCCGAAGAGGGCTGTCTTCCTGCCGGAGAGGGAGCCCTCCAGCTCGGTGAAGAAGGGTTCAAATTCGCCCTCCTCCAGCACCTCCGCGCCCATGGCGGGGCAGCCCAGGGCCAGAACGTCATACTGCGCGGCCTGAGCCGCGCTGATCTCGGACACGGTGAGGACGCTTACCTCGGCGCCCGCGGCCTTGGCCCCCTCCCCCACGGCCATAGCCATGGCCTCCGTGTTGCCGGTGCCGGACCAGTAGATAACGGCGAGCTTGCTCATAAAAAGAACCTCCATACAGTCATAAAATGTGGATATCTCTTCACGCCGCCGGCGCGCTGGGCACGCCGAAGAGCCGTGAGAGCGTCATTCCGGCCCGGAGCCGGTCCAGGAGCGCGTCCCGGCACCGGTCGTAGCGGAGGAACTGCCGCCGGGCGCCCTCCACGTCGTGGTAGACCTTCCAGTACCCGCACAGGCGGCACCCCGCCCCGCCGTCCGTCTGGAACGCGGCCACGTCCTCGGACGGGTAGCCCAGGAAGAGGCCGATCTCGTGGGGAAAGTCCCCGCCCGCCAGAAGCCGCTGCCGCAGGCGGCGCAGCAGTGCGGAGAGCGGCGCGTCCCCGGGGTAGTCCGCATCCGCCAGCAGTTGAGCCGCCTGTGGCCGGGCGAGATGCTCTGCCAGCAGCTTCGGGCGGAAGACCAGCACCAGAAAACGGCGCCGGCACCGGCACAGGACCTCAAAGCGCAGGCCCTTCTCACCCAGCGCGCGGGTGTACTCCCCCACCGTCCGGGGGAGCCGGGGGTACTCTGCCGCGTCCAGAGAGATGAGGCACGCGGGCTTAATCCCCACCAGCGTGGGGGAACAGTGGCGGACCACCACTTCTTCAAAGCGGGCGGAATACATGGGAGACCTCCTTTGGTTGCTTTATGCTAACCATTGAGAAAAAAGAGGAGAAGGCAGCGCCTTCCCAAAGAGGTTAGCATAAACTAACTATAGGCACAAGATACCATCCTTTGGCCTGCCTGTCAACAAAAATTTACCCGACGAGAAAAAGGAAACAGTCCCGGCGGCGCAAGGGAGGGCGGCACTGTAAAAAATTTCTGAAAAGGGATTGACAGGGGAAGGTTAGCCGTGGTAAACTACGGTTGCTTCAGGAGGTTAGCCGATTCTAACCTCTGAATTAATCACTCTGGGTTAGTAGTTGCTAACAAAATTGAAAACGAGGTGAATCGTATCATGCCGCTGACGATGGCCCAAGCGGGCACGGAGAACACCGTACGCCGGATTACCGGCAAGGATGAGACCAGGCGCTTTTTGGAGAGCCTGGGGTTTGTGGAGGGTGGCACGGTCACTGTGGTCACCCAAATGGCGGGCAACCTGATTGTCAATGTCAAGAGCGCCAGGGTGGCCCTGAGCGAGGGTATGGCCAGACGCATTATGATTTAACCTCTGCCCACAGGCGGCTTGCTTTGTCTGTGGGCGAAGGCTCTGAAAAGCCGGGAGTCCGCCCCGGGAGGGGAGCCGTTGTGCAGGCCTCCTGATTGAAGAAAAGAGGGATTTTAGTGAGTACGACTGTAAGCGCGGCCGTTTCCGCCGCGCCCCGCACCCTGCGGGGCGTAAAGCCCGGACAGACCGTCACCGTGACCAAGCTCACCGGCGAGGGCCCCTTGCGCCGGAGGATTATGGACATGGGGATTACCAAGGGCGCCAGCGTCTATGTCCGCAAGGTGGCCCCCCTGGGCGACCCTGTGGAGATCACCGTGCGGGGCTACGAGCTCTCCATCCGCAAGGGGGACGCGGAAAACATCCTGGTTGAGTGAGGCGCGTGCCTGGGTGCCTGCTGCACTGCCTGACTGGGGCGGCGCGGGCCGCCCTTTTTGAATGGGAAATGGTTAGCTTCTGCTAATCGCTGAGGAGGAAAGACCAACATGGGAATTACAATTGCGCTTGCCGGCAACCCCAACTGCGGCAAGACCACGATGTTTAACGCCCTGACCGGCTCCAACCAGTACGTGGGCAACTGGCCCGGCGTCACCGTGGAGAAAAAGCACGGCAAGCTGAAGGGGCACAGGGATGTGACCGTCACAGACCTTCCGGGGATTTACTCCCTGTCCCCGTACACGCTGGAGGAGGTCGTGGCCCGGAACTACCTGGTCAACGACAAGCCCGACGCCATACTAAACCTGGTGGACGCCACCAACATTGAACGCAACCTCTATCTCACCACCCAGCTCACCGAAATGGGCATCCCCGTGGTCATCGCGCTGAATATGATGGACCTGGTAGCCAAGAACGGCGACGTCATCAACGTCCAGAAGCTGTCCGAGGCCATGGGCTGTCCCGTGGTGGAGATCTCCGCGCTCAAAAACAGGGGCGTGCTTGAGGCGGCGGAGGCCGCCATCAAGCTGGCCGAGGCCAACGCCGCATCCCACACCAGGCATACCTTCTGCGACAAGGTGGAGCAGGCCCTCTCTGAGATTGAGGCCCTGACCGAGGGCAGGGTCCCGGAGCGGAACGAGCGCTGGTACGCCGTTAAACTCTTCGAGCGGGATGCCAAGGTGCTGGAGCAGCTGAATCTGGGCTCCCACGCCCACGCCGTTGAGAACCTAATCCGCGCCTGCGAGGAGGAGATGGACGACGACGCAGAGTCCATTATCACCAACGAGCGCTATGAGTACATCTCCAAGGTGGTCAAGTCCAGTGTGAAGAAAAAGCGCACCGGTATGACCACCTCCGACAAGATAGACCGCATTGTCACCAACCGGGTGCTGGCGCTGCCCCTCTTTGCCGTGGTCATGTTCCTGGTGTATGCCATTGCCATGGGCGGCTGGACCATCTCCATCGGCACCATGGGCACCGACTGGGCCAACGACGTGCTCTTCGGCGACTGGGTGCCCAACGCCGTGGGCAATTTCCTGGCCGCCATCGGCTGTGCCGACTGGCTCCAGGGGCTGATTCTGGACGGTATCATCGCCGGCGTTGGCGCCGTGCTGGGCTTTGTGCCCCAGATGCTGGTCCTCTTCCTCCTGCTGGCCGTCCTGGAGGACATCGGCTATATGGCCCGGGTCGCCTTCATTATGGACCGCATCTTCCGCCGCTTCGGCCTGAGCGGCAAGTCCTTTATCCCAATGCTCATCGCCACCGGCTGCGGCGTGCCCGGCATCATGGCCTCCCGGACCATTGAGCAGGACCGGGACAGAAAGATGACCATCATGACCACGGGGTTCATCCCCTGCGGCGCCAAGATGCCCATAATCGGCCTCTTTGCCGGCGCAATATTCGGCGGCTCCGCCCTGGTGGCTGTGTCCGCCTTCTTCATCGGCATCGCCGCCGTGGTCATCTCCGGCATCATCATGAAGAAGTTTAAGGCCTTCGCGGGCGAGCCCGCCCCCTTCGTCATGGAGCTGCCCCCCTACCATGTGCCCTCCGCGGGCAACGTCCTGCGGGCCACCTGGGAGCGCGGCTGGTCCTTTATCAAGCGGGCCGGCACCATCATCCTGCTCAGCTCCATCATCCTCTGGTTCCTCCAGGGCTACGGCTTTGTGGACGGCGTATTCCAGGCCGTGGAGGACAACAACAACTCCCTGCTGGCCATCGTGGGCAACGCCATCGCATGGATCTTCGCGCCCCTGGGCTGGGTGGGCGACATGGCCTGGAAGGCCACCGTGGCCACCATTACCGGCCTCATTGCCAAGGAGGAGGTGGTCAACACCTTTGGCGTGCTTTACCACTTCGCCGGCGAGCTCAGCGAGGAGGGCAATGAGATCTGGCCCCTGGTAGCCGCCGACTTCAGCGCCATCGCGGCCTACAGCTTTATGATCTTTAACCTCCTCTGTGCCCCCTGCTTCGCCGCCATGGGCGCCATCAAGCGGGAGATGAACAACACCAGGTGGACCCTGGCCGCCATCGGCTATATGTGCCTGTTTGCCTACGTCATCGCCATGATTGTCTACCAGATTGGCGGACTCATCATCGGCGAGGTGGCCTTTAACGTGTTCACCGTTATCGCCGCGCTGCTGCTCATCGGCCTTATCTACCTGGTGTTCCGCAAGGGCTATCAGGGCGGGGGCGAGCGCCTTCGGGCCGTGGACGCGGCCCGTGCGGAAGTGTAAAACCGATAAATTCCCCGGGAAAATTGATTGAAAGGGAGGGCCTGCCCATGCCCAGTCCCGGTACCATCATCGTCGGCCTATTGCTCCTGGCCGTGGCAGTCCTCGCGGCCCGATCCCTCTGGAGAGGCCGCAAGAGCGGCGGAGGCTGCTCCTGCGGCGGCGGGGGCTGCAGCGGAGACTGCAGCAGCTGCTGCGGCCGCGGCAGCAAGCAATCCCATTGATTTGTAAGGGCGGTCCACGCCCTTGACCAACCGGTTCAGCGACCGAACGGATTCTCCCCCCAAAATTCCAAAGAACGACGGGTGCGGACCCTCTCCCGCGCCCGCCGTTTTTTGGCTGTTCCCAAATTGCCCTTAGCTATTAGGAGTGAAGATATGAAAATTGTCTATCTGGCCCTGGCCTTCCTGTTCCTCGCCATCGGCGCGGTGGGGGTCGTTCTGCCCGTCCTGCCCACCACCCCCTTTCTGCTGGTGGCCGGGGCCTGCTTTGCCCGCGGGTCGGAGCGGTTCCACCGCTGGTTTCTGGGCACCAAGCTCTACCAAAAGCACCTGGACAGCTTCGTAAAGAGCCGGGCAATGACCCTGCGGACCAAGCTGTGCATCCTGCTCCCCGCCTCGGGCATGCTCATACTCGCCATGGTGCTGGTGCCCATTCTGCCCATGCGGATTTTCATTCTCTGCCTCATCGCCTTTAAGTACTTCTATTTCTTTACCCGCATCAAGACCATCCGAGAGGAGGCCGCGCCCGTCTATGATGATTGATAAGCGACTCATCGGCACGGTCAAGGAGGCCCCCCGGTATATCGCGGGCAATGTGGCCTGCCAGTGGGTTGGCCTGCTGGCCAACGTGGCGGCAGTTTTTTCGGTGGCGAGTCTCCTGAACGCCGCCCTGGACGGGACCTGGACCGCCGGGGGCCTGGGCCTCACGGCCCTCACTGTGGCCGCCGCGGTGCTGGTGCGCTTTTTGTGCGCCGGGGCCGCTGCCCGTATGTCCTATAAGGCATCCTCCCGGGTAAAGAAGGTCCTGCGGGACCGGATCTGCGAAAAGCTGCTGCGGCTGGGCCCGTCCTATACCGGGCGGGTCTCCACCAGCGAGGTGGTGCAGGTCTCCACCGAGGGCGTGGACCAGCTGGAGACCTACTTCGGCCGCTACCTGCCCCAGCTTTTCTACAGCCTCCTGGCCCCCGTGACCCTCTTCGCCGTCCTGGCCCCCGTCCACCTCCCCGCCGCCGTGGCCCTGCTGTGCTGCGTGCCCCTCATCCCCATGTCCATCATCGCCATCCAGAAGGTGGCGAAAAAGCTCCTGGGCAGGTACTGGAGCGCCTACGCCGGCCTGGGCGACTGCTTTCTGGAGAACCTCCAGGGCCTCACCACCCTGAAAATTTACGGGGCGGACGGGGCCAAACACCAGGAGATGAACCGTCAGGCGGAGGCATTCCGCAAAATTACCATGAAGGTTCTCACCATGCAGCTCTCCTCCGTTACCGTCATGGACCTGGTGGCTTTCGGCGGGGCGGCACTGGGCGTCATTCTGTCGGTCACCGGCCTCCGGTCCGGGACGCTCAACCTGGCCGGGGCGGTGGCGGTGATCCTCCTCTCCGCCGAGTTCTTTATCCCCCTGCGGCTGTTGGGGTCCTACTTCCACATTGCCATGAACGGCATGGCCGCCAGCGAGAAGATTTTCCGCATTCTGAATCTGGACGAGCCCCCCGCCGGCCGGGAGGAGTCCGCACCCGGCGAGGCCCCCATCCGGTTTGAGGATGTGTCCTTCTCCTACGACGGAGAGCGGACCGTCCTCAGCGGCGTGAGCTTCACCGTGCCGCCCAGGGGATTTGTGTCCATCGCCGGGGTCTCCGGCAGCGGCAAGAGCACCATCGCGGGCCTGCTCCTGGGGGAAAACCGGGGCTATACCGGCAGCATCCGCCTGGGGGATCAGGAGCTCTCGGAGATTTGCACCGAGGGCCTGATGAGGCGCGTCACCCGCGTCTCCCACGACAGCTATCTCTTCGGCGGCACCGTGGCGGAGAACCTGCGCATGGGCAAGCGGGATGCCACCGAGGCCGAGATGAACGGGGTGCTCCGGGAGGTGAACCTTCTGGGCTTCCTCCAGACCCAGCGGGGGCTCGACACGGTCCTCACCGAGCAGGGCGGCAATCTCTCAGGAGGCCAGCGGCAGCGGCTGGCCCTGGCCCGGGCCCTCCTGCGGGAGAGCGACGTGTACGTCTTCGACGAGGCTACCTCCAACATCGACGCTGAGAGCGAGGCCGACTGCATGGCGGCCATTCACGCCCTGGCCCGGACGAAGACCGTGCTCCTCATCTCACACCGGCTCGCCAATCTGGTCCATTCCGACCTTATCTGCATGGTGGAGGGCGGGCGCATCGCCGAGCAGGGCATCCACAAGGCCCTGATGAAGAAAAACGGCCCCTACGCCCGGCTCTACCGGGAGCAGCAGGCCTTGGAACACTACGCGGAAGGAGGGGAAACCCTGTGCGAAGAAGCGGTCTGACCATCATGGGGCGGCTCATCGGCCTGGTGGCCCCCCTCCTGCACATTATGCTGCTGGCAGTATTAATGGGGGTGGCGGGTTATCTCTGCGCCATCTTCATCCCCGTGCTGGGGGGCTGGGCCCTGCTGGACGCCCTGGCCCTCCCCGCCCCTCTGGGGGTCACGGCGGCATTGGTCCTGGCGGCGGTCTGCGGCATCCTCCGGGGCGTGCTGCGGTACGCCGAGCAGCGCAGCAACCACTACATCGCCTTCAAGCTCTTGGCCCACATCCGGGACAGGGTCTTTACCGCCCTGCGGAGGCTGGCACCAGCCAAGCTGGAGGGTAAGGAGAAGGGGGAGTTAATCTCCGTTATCACCAGCGATATTGAGCTGCTGGAGGTCTTCTACGCCCACACCATCTCCCCCATCGCCATCGCGGCGGTGGCCTCCGCCGTCATGACGGCGTTTTTGTGGAGCTACCACCCCCTACCGGGTCTGCTGGCCCTCCTGGGGTACCTGACCGTGGGGGCGGTGATTCCCCTGCTGACCGCCCGGCTGGGCCGGGACGCGGGCATGGAGGCCCGAAAGGGCTTCGGCGCGCTGAACGCCTACTTTCTGGACAGCCTGCGGGGCCTGCGGGAGAGCATTCAGTACGGCACGGGCGAGGCCCGGCGGAAAAATGTCGCCGACCGCACCGACGGCCTGGACGACACCCAGCGTAAGCTCAAGGATGTGGAGGGAATCATCACCGGCGTGACCGGGGCGGCCATCCTACTCTTTTCCCTGGCCATGCTGGCGGTAACCCTCTGGCTCTACAGCCTGGGTGCGGTGAGCTTTGCCGGGGTATTGATCCCCACCGTGGCCATGATGAGTTCCTTCGGCCCGGTGACGGCCCTCTCCAACCTCTCCAACAACCTCTTCCTCACACTTGCCTCCGGAGACCGTGTGCTGGATCTGCTGGAGGAGGAGCCCCAGGTGGAGGAAGTGTCCGGCGGCAAGAAAGCTGCCTTCACCGGCGCCGAGTGCCGGAAGGTGGACTTCTCCTACGGCGCGGAGCCGATTCTCGACGGCGTGTCCCTCTCCGTTCCCGAGGGGAGGATTGTGGGTGTCTCGGGCCGCAGCGGATCTGGCAAGTCCACCCTGCTGAAGCTGCTCATGCGCTTCTGGGACGTGGGGAGCGGCGCGGTGGAGCTGTCCGGCACCGACGTGAAGGAGCTTAATACCGCCTGTCTCCGGGACCTGGAGAGCTACGTCACCCAGGAGACCATCCTTTTCCATGACACCATTGAAAATAATATTAAAATCGGCAGGCTGGACGCCACGCGGGAACAGGTGGAGGCGGCGGCGAAAAAGGCGGCCCTCCACGAGTTTATTCTCACTCTCCCACAGGGGTACGACACGCATGTGGGCGAGCTGGGGGACACCCTCTCCGGCGGGGAGCGGCAGCGCATCGGCGTGGCCCGGGCGTTCCTCCACGACGCGCCCTTTCTCCTGCTGGACGAACCCACCAGCAATCTGGACAGCCTCAGCGAGGGCATAATCCTCAAGGCCCTCCGGGAGGAGGGGGCGGGGCGCACCATCGTGCTGGTCTCCCACCGCGCGTCCACCATGGGCGTGGCGGACATCGTCTATAAGATGAACTCCGGGCGGGTGAGCTGATGGCAAAGACCGCTGAAAGGAAGCGGCAGGAGGAACTGGAAATGATCCGCTTGATGGTGGGCCTCTACTGCAGGGGAAACCACGGAAAACAAAGCGGTCTATGCCCGGGCTGTGAGGCGCTGTACGGCTACGCCGCCGGGCGCATCGCCCGCTGCCCCCACATGGAGACCAAGACCTTCTGCTCCGCCTGCAAAACCCACTGCTACCGCCCGGAGATGCGCGAGCAGATTCGGGCCGTCATGCGTTACGCAGGGCCCCGGATGCTCTTCCACCACCCGGTCGCAGCCGTCAAACACCTTCTGGTGGGCAGAGCGGCCAAATCAAAGAAAGAAGGAGGCCGCCTCGTTTGAGGCGGCCTCCTCGCCGCTTGTCCAAGAAGCCCCTTGGGGCTTCTTGGACAAGCGGCATGACGGATGGAGCTCAATTTGGTGAGAAAAGTCGCCCGTCCCCCTCTGCCATTCAGAGAAATATCCGCCCGCATCTCTCGGAGGACGGTGGAGTGGTCCGTCGGGCGGTGCGTGGGATGCCCCATTCTTGGAGAAACCACGCGGCAGAAATCGCCCCTGCTCCGGGTAATGTCATTTAGTTAAGCGCTTTCCCATTCATCTGTCATTTTTCGCCGGTGCTCCCGCAAGGGGTACGACGCATCCGTAAGGCGGCAAAGCCGCCGAAGGCTGCGCTGTGCGACCGGATTTGAATGACAGATTGGGGTAGAAAACGCGCTGAGAGCCTTAACTGATAACATTGCTGCTCCGGGTGGTGGCTCAGCCGGGGCAGCTTCGCATGCGCCATATCACCGCTCGCCCAGAAGCCGCGTCAGCAGGGCGGCGCAGCCGTCCCGCACGTCGATGTAGGTCTGGTCAAAATTCCCGGTATACCAGGGGTCGGCGATCTCGCCGGGGCGGTTCGTGAAGTCCAGCAGCAGCCTGACCTTTCCCTCGGGGTCCCCGCCCAGTATCCGCCGCATATTGCGCAGGTTCGCGCCGTCCATGCCCAGCAGCAGGTCGTATTTATCATAGTCCGCCGCGGTGAGCTGAACCGCCCGCTTGCCCGCCGTGGAAATTCCAAACTCCGCCAGCTTCCGCCGGGTGCCGGGGTGCACCCCGTTTCCGATCTCCTCCCGGCTGGTGGCCGCCGAGGCGATGTAAAACGCTCCGGCCAGCCCCCGCTTTTCCACCATATCCTTTAACACGAATTCCGCCATAGGACTTCTGCAGATATTGCCGTGGCACACAAATAAGATGCTGTACATACCTTGCCTCCCAAACAGCAGCTAAAAAATTAGGCTGGCCGGGTCGTCCCACTTGCTGTAGAGCTTGCGGTTAGGGCGCAGGATGAGATATTTGTACTCGTCCCTGCCGTCGGCCTTGGCCATGCAGTCCTCGTCCAGGACCGTGGACATATTCATCACGGAGTACTTCATCGCGCCGTACTCCAGGCGCGCTCCTCCACCATCTGAGCCACGCAGAATTTGCAGTTGTTGATGCAGCGCCCCGCGGGTACGACCACCGACAAGGACTGAATTTTCAAATGAGCTCAACTCCCGTGCGTTTATTCCTCCTGATGATAACACAGTTTCCGGTCACAAAAAAGGGCGTGCCGTTTTCCCAAACGGCACGCCCTTTATCGCGGTATGGGATGCTTACTTCTGGGCCTCGGCGAAGTCGTTGAAGAGCTCCACGCCCTTCTCGGCGGTCTCGCCGATGACATAGAGCACGTAGTCGCCGTTCACCACGACCTGCGCGGCCTCAACCTTGGGCAGGTTGTGGGCCAGGTACCAGGAGAAGGTGTCCTCCTGGGCCTGGCGGTCGGTCTCAATGGCCTCCTTCACGGCGTCCACGTCGGCGCCGTCGGCCAGCTTTGCCACCAGAAGGCGGTCGGGAGTGGTGTTGAAGCCGGTAAACATGAAGCCCTTCTCAAAGGTGCCCTCGGCGAGGCTGAAGTTCTCGGCAAAGACGGATATGTCGCTCTTCATGCCGGCATAGATGCCGGAGGCGTCCATAATGCTGTAGGCCAGCTTGATCATGGGATCGTTATTGGGGGTGGTGATGGTCAAACTGTCGCCGTCAGCGGCCACCTCAAAGCCCTCCACCAGATTGAGCACGCCGGCGGGGATGAAGGTCACGCCGCTGACTACCTCGGCAAGGCCCTCCACCGGAGCGTCGTTCACCAGAATGGTGTTGTCGGCAAAGTTGACGATGATGCGGGCGTCGCCCAGATAAAAGAAGCCCTGGTTCTCCTCCTCAAACCAGGAGGCGGAGCCGTGATCGCTCTCAGCCACCAGGCGCAGGGGCACCATATCGGGGCTCACGGCGGCGGGGATGGCGGAGCTGTCCAGCTCGCTCCCATTGAGCACCAGCTTGGCGGCGTAGCCGCCAGTCAGGGGGGCGGAGATGGGCATGACCCCAGCATCCCCGGCGGGCGCGGGAGAGATGAGCAGGCCGTCCGCGGCAAAGGCGGGGACGGTGAGGGACGCGGCCAGGGCCAGGGAGAGGGCGACGGTACCGAATTTCTTCATGTTATTTCTCCTTTTGTAAGGTTCTCAAACCGGCCGGGCTGGGCCCGACCACGAACATAGACGAACCGGAGAAAAAAAGGTTCCGTCCTCAAAGCAATCTTTTTTATTGATTTGTGTTCTTATCCTCAATCGCCTGGATAATAAAAAAGCCCAGAGTTGCAATTGACAAAATAATCCCTAAATAACCTTCCAGATTGAAGGCGGCGCCGATATAGATGCCGGCGAATCCCGCGGCTGCCGTTGAAATCAAGGCTTGAACCGGTCTGCTCATACCATCCTACGCTCCATCGTTCAAATTCTTCGGCAGCAACCGGGCGGTTTTCGTCATTCCTTGCTGACCGGGGCGAACACGGCCCGGATTAGTCCCGCCAGGGACGCCGGGGCCAGCTCCACCTGGAAGCCGATTTTTCCCGCGCTGACCACCATCCGCTCCACACCCCTTGCGCTCTCGTCGATGACGGTCTTGAACTGCTTTTTCATGCCCACCGGGGAGCAGCCGCCGTGGACATATCCCGTCAGCGGCTGCAGCTCCGCCAGCCGGATCATCTCAATGGACTTCTCCCCCACCGCCTTGGCCGCGGCCTTCAAATCCAGTTCCCTCATCACGGGCACCACAAAGACGTAATGCCGCCCGGCGGCGCCCCGGGTTACCAGGGTTTTGAAGGCTCGCTCCGGCTCCACGCCCAGCAGGGCCGCCACATGGGGGCCGTCCACCGGCCCGCCCGAGTAGGGGTAGGCGTGGGCGGTATAGGGGACCTTCTTCTGGTCAAGAATACGCATGACATTGGTTTTTTCTTCCGGCATGAGATGTCGCCTCACTTGTAATTCAGACACCATAACGGTATGATATAGAAAGTATAGCACAAGGAAAGGTGTGGATTCAATGGACACTCAAAATTGCAGAGCTTTTTTAATGGACACGGCCATGCGCCTGCTGACCACCGACAGCCCCAGCGGGTACACGGAGGAGGTGGCCCGTGTGGTGGAGGGGATTGCCCA
The DNA here is from genome assembly GCF_014287675.1 of Lawsonibacter faecis. GTDB lineage: Bacteria > Bacillota > Clostridia > Oscillospirales > Oscillospiraceae > Pseudoflavonifractor > Pseudoflavonifractor faecis. The sequence goes on from NZ_JACOPQ010000004.1 coordinate 203,340, forward strand.
TGAGCTGGGCTACTGCGTCTCCCGAAACAACAAGGGAAACATCACCATCGACGTGCCCGGCCGGGAGAGCGGGAAGACGGTCGGCCTCTGCGCCCATGTGGACACCCTGGGCCTGATGGTCCGATCCATCACCGGAGACGGACAGCTCATGCTCACCCGCATCGGCGGGCCCATCCTCCCCACCCTGGACGGCGAGTACTGCAAAATCTATACCCGGGACGGCCGCAGCTATTCCGGCACCGTCCTCTCCCTCTCCCCCGCCGCCCACGTCTTCGACGACGCGGCCACCCGCGCCAGGGACGAGCAGAACCTGGCGGTGCGGATCGACGAGGTGGTCAGAAGCAGGGAGGACGTGGAGGCCCTTGGCATCCGGGCCGGGGACTTCGTCTGCTTCGACCCCAAGACTGTGGTCACCGACAGCGGGTTTTTAAAGTCCCGCTTCATCGACGACAAGGGCAGCGCCGCCTGTATGCTCACCCTGCTCAAGCTCCTCCGTGACCAGGGCCTGAGGCCGAAATGCGACACCAAGCTCATTTTCTCCGTCCATGAGGAGGTGGGTCACGGCGGGGCCACCCTGCCCCGGGACCTCTCGGAGCTGCTCATCGTGGATATGGGCTGCGTGGGCCTGGACCTCAGCTGTACCGAGTACCAGGTCTCCATCTGCGCCAAGGACGGCAACGGGCCCTACGACTATGAGATGACCTCCCGGCTCATTGAGCTGAGCAGGGCCAACGGCGTGGACTTTGCGGTGGACATCTACCCCCACTACGGCTCCGACGCGGGCGTGGCCTGGCACGCGGGGCTGGACGTCCGTGCCGCACTCATCGGCCCCGGCGTCCACGCCTCCCACGGCATGGAGCGGACCCACTGGGAGGGGATGAAAAATACGATTCAATTGGCGGCGCTGTATCTGGAGTGCGAGTGAGGCCGATGGGGACGCGACGGCGCGCGTATGCGCGTACAAGCGTTTTCCCCGCCGCAGGCGTGGAAAACCTTGATGCCGGGGACGATTCACTCGTCCCCGGCAGATGAAGTCACTTCGGGGTCCCCGCCCGGCCTCGGCCGGGCGGGGCGCGGACCCGCTGGGAGGGGATGAAAAATACGATTCAATTGGCGGCGCTGTATCTGGAGTGCGAGTGAGGCCGATGGGGACGCGACGGCGCGCGTATGCGCGTACAAGCGTTTTCCCCGCCGCAGGCGTGGAAAACCTTGATGCCGGGGCGATTCATTTGCCCCGGGCAGATATAAAGCACGGGGCCCCCTGCCGGCACAGCCGGGAGGGGCGCGCACCTACTGGCGCCGCGCCCTCCCCCGGAACCTGTTTTCCGACAAAAAGCGGCCCCCTCGGCGTCTGTCCGCCGAGGGGGCCGCATCATTCTGGTTTAGAGCTTCACGGTCCAGCCATAGGGGTCGGGCTCGGTGCCCCACTGGATGCCGGTGAGGGTATCGTAGAGCTTCTGGGTCAGGCCGCCGATCTTGCCGCCGCTGATGCCCACGTGCAGATCCTTCCAGCCCATCTCGCCGATGGGAGAGACGACCGCGGCGGTGCCGGTGCCCCAGGCCTCCTCCAGCCTGCCCGCCTGGGCGGCGGCGAAGAGCTCTTCGGCGGAGATCAGCCGCTCGTGGACGGTGATGCCCCAGTCCCGCAGCAGCTCCAGACAGGAGCGGCGGGTGATGCCGGGCAGGACCGAGCCGGTAAGCTCGGGGGTGATCACCTCGCCGTCCAGCTTGAACATGACGTTCATGGAGCCGACTTCTTCGATATACTTGCGGTGCACCCCGTCCAGCCAGAGGACCTGGGCATAGCCCTGCTCCTCGGCCCGGGCACTGGCGCGGATGGAGGCGGCGTAGTTGCCGCCGCACTTGGTGTACCCCGTGCCGCCCTTGACAGCCCGGACGTCCTCGTTCTCCACGTAGATGCGCACGGGATTGAGGCCCTCCTTGTAGTAGGCCCCCACAGGACAGCAGATGACGCAGAACAGGTAGGTGTGGGACGCGTGAACCCCCACGGAGGGGTCGGTGGCGATGATGAAGGGCCGGATGTAGAGGGACGTGCCGCTCTCGCTGGGCACCCAGTCGCTCTCCAGGCGCACCAGGGCCTTGATACCCTCCAGGGCGGTCTCCTCCGGGAGCTTGGGGATGCACATGCGCTCGCAGGACTCATTCATCCGGCGAACGTTGTCCATGGGCCGGAAGAGCTGCACGCCGCCCTCGGGGCTGCGGTAGGCCTTCATACCCTCAAAGACCTCCTGGGCGTAGTGGAAGACCATGGCGGAGGGCTCCAGGCACAGGGGGGCGTAGGGCACGATGCGGCCGTTATGCCAGCCCTTTCCGGTCTCGTAATTCATCAGGAACATATGGTCGGTGAAGGTCTTGCCGAAGACCAGGGTTTTGGGGTCGGGCTTGGGCTTGAGCGTCTCGGCCCGGGTGATGGGGAATTCCTGCATGGAGACAGCCTCCTCTTTTATTTCAAGTTTCCTGTTTTGACATTATACCAGCGCAGAAATGCGCCCGCAAGGGTGAAAACACCGGAGGGGGAAAAGCCGGCTTTGACTCATTGTGTCACGCCGCCCTTTTTAAGAATGTAAAGTAAGATACAATCGGGAAAGTAAAGGGTAAACCGATGAGCAGAAAAGGGGGCCGGACGCATCGGCGGCAGAGCCTGCGCCGCCGGGGAGCCGGGCGGCGGAAAAGCCGGCGGCGGCATTGCCCACGGCGGGCTTGGCCAGGATTTCGCTTTTTCACTTTTCAACTTTACTTTCCTTGTATTTGTGGGCGTAATTTGATATAATAAACTCTCTTGTTATGGCCTGCAGAGCGTGATTTTTGGGGGTGAAGCCCGGATGAAAAAGAAAAATAAGCTCAGCCACCTGCTGGAACCCAGCCTCCGGCTCTATTTTATCGCCTTGGTGCTCTTCACCGTGGCCTCCGCCTTCTTCAACATCTACCTGACCATTGCGGAGGCGGCGGTGGTGGTGATGCTCTACCTCTACTTCCGCCGCTCCAACAACCGCCGCAAGCGGGAGATCTTAAAGTATATCGACAATGTGACCTGCAATATTGACGTGGCCACCAAGGACACCATGGTGAACGCGCCCCTGCCCATGGTCATATTCAAGCCGGAGACCGACGAGGTCATCTGGTCCAACGAGCGCTTTCTCGCCCTCACCGGTGAGCGGGAGCACCTTTTCGACACCAAGCTCTCCGCCGCCGTGCCCGACTTCTCCTCCCGCTGGCTGATGGAGGGGAAGAACGAGTGCCCCACAGAGGTCCACGTGGGGGATTCCCGCTTTATGGTCTTCGGTCATCTGGTCCGTACGGACGACAAGAACCGCCAGTCCTTCCTGGCCACCACCTACTGGGTGGATGTGACCGAATTCTCCATGGTCCGGGAGGAGTACTACGCCGCCCGCCCCGTGGCCGCCATTGTCCAGCTGGACAATTACGAGGAGCTTTTGAAGGGCCTGACCGACAACGCCAGCTCGGCTCTCCTGTCCGAGATCAACGCCCGGCTGGACGAATGGGCCTCCCCCGTGGGAGGCATCTTCTGCCGCTATACCCGGGACCACTATCTGCTGGTCTTTGAGGAGCGGTATCTGGCCCAGCTCCAGGAGGGCAAGTTCTCCATCCTGGACAGCGTCCACGAGGTGGTGAACTCCAAGGGCATTCCCGCCAGCATCTCCATCGGCATCGGCAAGGATGCGGACACCTTTGAGGAGCTCTTCCAGTTTGCAAACCTCTCCATCGATATGGCCCTCTCCCGGGGCGGCGACCAAGCGGTGGTGAAGAATAAGTTTACCTTTGAGTTCTACGGCGGCCGCTCCAAGGAGCTGGAGAAGCGCACCAAGGTGAAGAGCCGGGTCATGGCAAACGCCCTCTCAGAGCTGGTGGGCTCCGCCTCCCATGTGTTCATTATGGGCCACAAATACCCCGATTTGGACTGTATCGGCGCGGCGGCGGGGGTGATGTCGGTCTGCCGGAAGCGGGGAGTTCCCGCCCACATTATCCGGGAGTCCGGCCAGAACCCGGCCAGCGGCATGGTGGAGAAGCTCTCCGCTCTCCCGGAGTACAAGGAGGCCTTCATCACCGCCCAGGACGCGCTGATTCTGGCCGACGCCAACTGCCTGCTGGTGGTGGTGGACACCAACCGGCCCGAGCAGGTCTCGGCGGAGGAGCTGCTCCTCTCCTGCAACAAGGTGGCGGTCATCGACCACCACCGCCGGGCGGCCACCTATATCGCCAACGCGGCCCTCAACTTCCACGAGCCCTACGCCTCCTCCGCCAGCGAGCTGGTCACCGAGCTTCTGCAGTATATCATGGAGCCCGCCGACCTCCTGCGCACCGAGGCGGAGGCCCTGCTGGCCGGCATCGTGCTGGACACCAAGCAGTTTACCATGCGCACCGGCGGCCGGACCTTCGAGGCTGCGGCCTTTCTCCGCCGATCCGGCGCGGACACCTGGGATGTGAAGAAGCTCTTTCAGAACGACCTGGAGGGCACCATCGCCCGGTATGACATCATCCAGAACGCCCGGATGTACCGCAATGACATCGCAATCGCCCGGGTGGACCACACCGTGGGGCGGGTAACCGCGGCTCAGGCTGCCGACGAGCTTTTGAACATCGCGGGCATTGACGCTTCCTTCGTCCTCTTCCCCGACGGCGACCGGGTTATCATCTCGGCCCGCTCCATGGGGGACACCAACGTGCAGGTGGTGCTGGAGAAGCTGGGCGGCGGCGGCAACGGCGCCACCGCGGGCGCCCAAGTGCCGGGCACCGTGGACGAGGTGACGAAGAACCTCCTGCGGGCCATCGATCAATATTTCGAGGATGAATAGCGCCGGAGGCCGCCCGCTGCCGCCGCCAGGGACCCGCCGGAGGCGGGACGCGCCTTTTGGCGCGGAGCCGAGGGCGAATTTATTTCGCCCCGGCGATTAATCAAAAAGAGAGGGGCCCCCGCCGGGCCCCGGCCCGACGGGGAGTGCAACGGCGCCACCGCAGGCGCTCAGGTACCCGGCACCGTGGACGAGGTGACGAAGAACCTCCTGCGGGCCATCGACCAGTACTTTGAAGACGAGTGACTTTATTGGAAATTGCAGGGATATGACTTATCGTTCCCGATATTGCGTTGAAAACAAAGACAAGCGAAAGGATTGAATACCATGAAAGTGATTTTACAGCAGGACGTGAAGGGCCAGGGCAAGAAGGGGCAGCTGATTGAGGCGTCCGACGGATACGCCCGCAACTTCCTGCTTCCCCGGAAGCTGGCGATTCTGGCAACCCCCGAGAACGTGAATACCATGAAGATGCAGGACAAGGCCAGGAAGGCCCAGGAGGCCGCCGAGAAGGCGGAGGCGGAGGCCGTCGCCGCCAAGCTCAGGGAGATCACCGTGAAGGTGACCGCCAAGGCCGGCTCCGGCGGGCGGCTCTTCGGCGCGGTTACCAGCAAGGAGATCGCCGACAGCCTCAAGGCCCAGCAGGGCATCGACATCGCCAAGACCAAGATCGTCCAGGACGAGCCCATTAAGAGCTTTGGCACCTATGAGCTGAAGGTTAAGCTGGGCTACGAGGTCAGCGGAACGCTGAAGGTGATGGTGACAGAGGAGTAATAGAGAAAGAAGAAAGAAAAAGCGGCAGAAACTGCTTCGGCCGCGGGATATGCGGGCGCATCTTCTTTCTTCTTACCTTGCTTTTGATTCGGTGGTGATATCATGGACGAACTTCTCTCCAAGCAGATGCCCCACTCGGTGACTGCGGAGCAGGCGGTGCTGGGCTCGGTGCTCATCGACGCGCGCTGTATGCCCGAGGTGGCCGAGGCCCTGCGGCCGGAAGATTTTTATATGGCCCAGAACCGGGAGATCTTTGAGACGATGATCTCCATGTTTAACTTCTCCGAGACCATCGATCCCGTGACCGTGGCAAACCACATGGTCCAGCGGGGCCACGAGGAGCGCGCCACCCGGGAGTATTTCCTGCAGCTCATGCAGGTGACCCCCACCGCCGCCAACGTGGGCGAGTATGTGGGGATAATGAAGGACAAATCCCTCCTCCGCCGGATTGCTGAAACGGCGGGGGATTTGACCGCCCTGGTGCAGGAGGGCTCCGGCACCGCCCAGGAGGTGCTGGAGGCCGCCGAGCAGCGGATTTACGCCATCCGCCAGGGCCGCAGCGCCCAGGGCCTGGAGCACATCTCCACCGTTATTTTAAGCGTGTACGACCGGCTCAACGAGCTGGCCGCCCAGGATTCCGATATCCCCGGCCTCTCCACCGGCCTGCCCGACGTGGACCGGGCCATCGCGGGCCTCAACAAGTCCGATCTGCTCCTCCTGGCGGCCCGCCCCGGCATGGGCAAGACCTCCTTCGCCCTGAACGTCCTGCTCCACGCGGGCAAATTCTCGGGCAAGGCGGTGGTCTTCTTCTCCCTGGAGATGAGCCGTGAGCAGCTCGCCATGCGCCTCATCTCCGGCGAGAGCTTTGTGGACAACAAAAAGCTGGTCACCGGCAAGCTCTCCGAGGACGACTGGGGCAAAATAGCCGCGGCCTCCGCGGCCCTCAACAGGACCAATATTTTGATTGACGACAACCCGTCCCTCTCGGTGGCCGACATGAACGCCAAGTGCCGCCGGGTGGATAATCTGGGCCTGGTAGTCATAGACTACCTCCAGCTTATGACCTCCGCCGGCGGCCCCAGCCGCAGCAGCGACAACCGCCAGCAGGTGGTCTCCGACATCTCCCGCGCCCTGAAAATCATGGCCAAGGAGCTCAACGTTCCCGTGGTCTGCCTCTCCCAGCTCTCCCGGGGACCGGAGAGCCGATCCGACAAGCGCCCCATGCTCTCCGACCTGCGTGAGTCGGGCGCCATTGAGCAGGACGCCGATATCGTCATGTTTCTCTACCGGGACGACTATTACGATAAGGAATCAGAGGCCCACAATATTGCCGAGTGTATTATCGCGAAGAACCGACACGGCGAGACCGGCACCGTGGAGCTGCAGTGGTTGCCGGAGTATACCACGTTCTCGTCGATTGAGCGTAGATATGAGGAGTACTGATTCAAAGAAGCGTGTAAAGAGAAGAAGCAGGTGAGTCGGCGGGTTGAATCGCGGGTGGCTGTGTGAGAACGTGCGGATACGAGCCGCTTATTTCTCATTTCTTTCTTCTTTTTGAAAGCGTTTGAGGTTGAGAGCTTTGCAGAAATTTAGGGATTTAGAGCGCGAATACGACATGCTCCCCGCCGGCGGGACGGTGCTCTGCGCCGTCTCCGGCGGGGCGGACTCCATGTGCCTGCTTCACCTGGCCGCCCGGCTGGGGGCCGAGCGGGGCTTTACGGTCGCCGCGGCCCACTATAACCATTGCCTGCGGGGGGCGGAGTCCGATCGGGACGAGGCGTTTGTACGAGACTGGTGCGGGGAAAACGGCGTGGAGTTTTATGCAGGCGCCGGCGACGTGGCGGCCCGGGCCGCCCGGCTGGGCCAGGGTGTGGAGGAAACCGCCCGCCAGATGCGGTACGCCTTCCTCCGCGAGACCGCCCGCAGCCTGGGAGCGGACCGGATCGCCACGGCCCACAATGCCGACGACAACGCCGAGACCCTCCTGCTCCACCTGGTCCGGGGCTCCGGACTCCAGGGCCTCACGGGGATCGCCCCCCGCCGGGGCGAGCTGGTGCGGCCCCTCCTCACCACCCCCCGGACAGAGATTGAGGCCTATGTATCGGAGCACGGCGTCCCGTTTGTGGAGGACAGCACCAACGCCGACACGGCCTTCACCCGCAACCGTCTGCGCCGGGAGATTCTGCCCCTTCTGCGGGAGCTGAATCCACGCCTCACCGAGAGCCTGTCGGACACCATCCGCTACCTGAGAAACGACAACGACTATCTCAACGCCCGGGCCGCCGAGGCCTGTCTCAACGCCCGCTGGGCGGAGGACGATCTGGTGATAGAGGCCCGTTACATCGCCGCCCTCCCCGCTGCCATCGCCCCCCGTGCCGCACGCCGGCTGCTGGAGATGATGGGGGACGGGGATACCGACTGCTCCGCCGCCCACCTAAACGCCATCGTGGACCTCTGCCGGGGAGACGACCCCTCGGCGGTAACCTTCCTGCCGGGCGGCCGTATGGCCCAGCGGGTATATAAGGAACTGCTGGTGACCCGGCAGGCCGACCCCCTCCCCCCCTTTGAGGCCGTGCCGCTGAAGCTGGACGGCGTTACCCGGGCGGGGGACTGGCGGGTGGAGTGCCGCCCGGCGGACGGTCCGGCGGACGCACGGCCGGACGGATACCACTTCATCCTGGAGGCCGCCGCTCTGGAGGGCGGCGCGGTCCTCCGCCCCCGGGCCCAGGGGGATGAGATCACGCTCCCCCGCCGGAGCACCAAGACGGTGAAGAAGCTCTTCATCGACGAGAAGATCCCCCGCTACGCCCGGGAGAGAATTCCCGTTCTGGCCTGCGGTGGGGAGCTGCTGGCCGTGGCGGGCCTGGGCGCGCAGGAAAAATATCTGGCCCGGCCGGACCGGGCCGGTTATGAGTTGCTTTTTACCCCCATGAAAGAGAGAATGGAAGGATGAAAACGATGTTGGATCAGGATATTGAGCGCGTACTGTTTACAGAGGCGCAGCTCGACACGCGCATCGGCGAGATCGCCGCGGAGATGAATCGGGACTACGCAGGGAAGGAGCCGGTGCTCATCTCGGTCCTACGGGGCTCTTTCGTCTTTATGGCGGATCTGACGCGGAAGATCACCCTGCCCTGTACGGTGGACTTTATGTCGGTCTCCTCTTACGGCGCGGGCACCAAGTCCTCCGGTCAGGTGCAGATCACCAAGGACCTGTCCGACGATATCGAGGGCCGGGACATCATTGTGGTGGAGGATATTCTGGACTCGGGCAACACCCTCAGCTACCTGCTGGAGATTTTGAAGGCCCGCAAGCCCGCCTCCGTGAAGCTGTGCACCCTTCTGGATAAGCCCGACCGCCGGGTGAAGGATGTCCATGTGGACTACTCCGGTTTCACCATCCCCGACGAGTTTGTGGTGGGCTATGGCTTGGATTACGCGGAGAAGTACCGCAATCTGCCCTACATAGGGATCCTCAAGCCCTGTGTCTACGGCGGGGAGTAAAAAATGCCCTCAGGGGTTCTGACGCCCTGCCGAAGCCTCCCCCGGCCTCCCCTCATAGGGGAGGCGCCTAAGTGCGCGCGCTGAGGCGGAGGCTTTCGCCAAGTCCTTTCGTCCATCGCCGCGGGTGCGGCGGAGACGGTCGGGATTCACTCCCGACCGCCGATAAATGAAAACCAAAGGGGCCCCCGGGTCAGGCGGAGCCTTTCGCCAAGTCCTTTCGTCCATCGCCGCGGGTGCGGCGGAGACGGTCGGGATTCACTCCCGACCGCCGATAAATGAAATCCAAAGGGGCCTCCGGGTCAGGCGGAGGCTTTCGCTTAGTCCTTTCGTGCATCGCCGCGGGTGCGGCGGAGACGGTCGGGATTCACTCCCGACTGCCGATAAATGAAAACCAAAGGGGCCCCCGGGTCAGGCGGAGGCTTTCGCCAAGTCCTTTCGTGCATCGCCGCGGGTGCGGCGGAGACGGTCGGGATTCACTCCCGACCGCCGATAAATGAAATCCAAAGGGGCCCCCGGGTCAGGCGGAGGCTTTCGCCAAGTCCTTTCGTGCATCGCCGCGGGTGCGGCGGAGACGGTCGGGATTCACTCCCGACCGCCGATAAATGAAAACCAAAGGGCCCCCGGGTCAGGCGGAGCCTTTCGCTTAGTCCTTTCGTCCATCGCCGCGGGTGCGGCGGAGACGGTCGGGATTCACTCCCGACCGCCGATAAATGAAATCCAAAGGGGCCCCCGCGGAAGGCGGAGCCTTTCGTGGGGAGTTGTTCGTCTTTGAAGAAAAAAATCAGTGTGCGCGACCTTATCTTCTGCGCGCTCATCGTGCTGGTCCTGGCCGCCGCCGTCTACGCCCTCCAGGGCGTGGAGGCCGGCCCCGCGGTCAGCAACTACTCCGAGGTGTACGACCTCTTCCGAGGCCAGCAGGTGCGCACGGTCAAGGTGGAGGACGACACCCTTTACCTGGAGCTGCGGGAGCCCGTGGGCGGCAACTACAAGGTCTCCTACAAGCTCTACAGCTTTGAGCTCTTCTATGAGGACTTTAACGATATTATTGTAAAGCAGCATGAGAACCACATCATCGACAGCTTTGACTATCCCGCCCCCTTCAAGGCCCCCTGGTGGTTCTCCTTTGTACCCATGCTGGTCATTGTAATCCTCTTCGGCGTGCTGTGGTACTTCATGTTCCTCCGTCAGGGCGGCGGCGCCGGAGGGGGGGGCGACAAGACGGCCCGCTTCGGCAAGGCCCGCACCAAGGTGGGCGGCGAGGAGGGCGGCAAGAAGGTCACATTTGCCGATGTGGCCGGGGCCGACGAGGAGAAGGCTGAGCTCCAGGAGGTGGTGGAGTTCCTCCGGGACCCCAAGCGCTTCACGGCTCTGGGCGCGCGGATCCCCAAGGGCATACTGCTGGTCGGCCCTCCGGGCACGGGAAAGACCCTCCTGGCCAAGGCCGTGGCCGGCGAGGCCGGGGTTCACTTCCTCTCCATCTCCGGCTCCGACTTTGTGGAGCTCTACGTGGGTGTGGGCGCGTCCCGTGTCCGCGACCTCTTCGACCAGGCCAAGAAGAACGCCCCCGCCATCGTCTTCATCGATGAGATCGACGCCGTAGGCCGCCAGCGCGGCACCGGCCTGGGCGGCGGGCACGACGAGCGGGAGCAGACCCTCAACCAGCTTCTGGTGGAGATGGACGGCTTCGGGACCAATGAGGGCGTCATCGTTATGGCCGCCACCAACCGGCAGGACATTCTGGACCCCGCCCTCCTGCGGCCCGGCCGTTTTGACCGGCAGATTTTCGTCGGGCAGCCCGATATCAAGGGCCGGGAGGACATCCTGCGTATCCATGCCCGGAACAAGCCCCTGGGCGAGGATGTGGATCTGCGCGAGGTGGCAAAGGCCACCGGCGGCTTTACCGGCGCTGATTTGGAGAACCTGATGAACGAGGCGGCGCTCCTGGCCGCCCGGCGGCACGAGCGTTTTATCACCATGCCGGACCTCCACGAGGCGGTCATCAAAGTGATTGCCGGACCGGAGAAGAAGAGCCGGGTGGTCATTGAGAAGGAGCGCAGGCTCACCGCTTACCACGAGGCGGGCCACGCCGTCGTCATCCACCAGCTGGGCACCGCCGACCCGGTCCACCAGATTACCATCATCCCCCGGGGAGGCGCGGGCGGCATGACCATCTCCCTGCCCCAGGAGGATATCTCCTTCCAGTCCCGGGAGGGGCTCAAGGAGCAGATTGCCAGGTGCCTGGGCGGCAGGGCCGCCGAGCAGATGGTGCTGGGGGACATCTCCACCGGTGCGGGCAACGACCTCCAGCGGGCCTCCGCCATTGCCCGGAACATGGTCATGCGGTACGGCATGAGCGATAAGCTGGGCAATGTGGTCTTCGACTCCGGCCACGACGAGATCTTTATCGGCCGGTCCATGGCCCAGGCCAAGACCTACTCGGAGGATACCGCCGACCTCATCGACCAGGAGGTCAAGGCTTTTGTGGACGAGGCGTACCGCCGCTGTGAGGAGATACTGAAGGCCCACCGGAAGGAGCTGGAGCTCACCGCGGCGTACCTCCTGGAGAACGAGACCATGGACGCCGCCACCTTTGAGAAGGTCTTTACCGACCCGGACTCCCTCCTGGGGCCTGACGGCAGGGTAAAGGCCCGTGAGGACGAAGAGACGGAGCCGTCCGGGAAAGAGGAGTTCTCCGCCGAGCTGATGCCTGAGGGCAAGCGCTCCGCCAAGCCGGAGGCCTCCTCCATCGACATTCCCGTCCCCGGCGACGAGGACCCATTTCAATGAACAAAAAGCACGGTGCAGAACGCTGTTCTGCACCGTGCTTTTTGTTCAGCTTGTCAAAGAAGCCCCGAGGGGCTTCTTTGACAGATGACTGCATGACGGGCAGGGCTCGGTTCCTTGGGAAAAAGTCGCCCCATCGGTCATGAGAAGTGTCCTTTGACTGCGTCGTCTGCGGAGGGCGCAGTTCTGCGGGGCTTGCTCTGCGGAGGGTTTTTGTTCTTTGAGGCGACCGGTTCCTGCGTGGGCGGCCATGGTCCGCCTGAACGGTCCCGCTTCACATTGCTACCGGCCCATCCTGTGGTTTATTAGCAGGGCCAGGAGCAGCAGGACCGGGAAGGCCGCGGCGCAGAGGATACCCAGGCGGAGATTGCCCCCCAGCGCGCCGGACGCCAGTCCCACGAGAGCGGGTCCGGCCGAACACCCCAGGTCTCCCGCCAGCGCCAGAAAGGCAAACATGGCGGTGCCGCCGCCGCGGATGCGCGCCGCAGCCAGGCTGAATGTGGCGGGCCAGAGAATGCCCACCGAAAATCCGCACAGGGCGCACCCCAGCAGACCCAGGACGGGGCTTGCGGGCAGGGAGGCAAGCAGATAGCTCACCAGGCACAGCCCTGCACACAGCGGCAGGGCCCGCTCCGCGCTCAGCCGGACGGTGCATTTGGAAAAGAGGAGCCGGGCCATACCCATCAGCAGGGCAAACGCGGTGGGGCCCGCCAGATCGCCCACCGCCTTGACCACCCCCAGCCCCTGCTCCGCAAAGGCGGAGGCCCACTGGCTCACCGCCTGCTCGCAGGCCCCGGCGCAGAGCATCAGCACCAACATCAGCCAGAAGACCCTTCTGGCAGCCAGGGCTTTCAGGGAGAGGGCGGGGGTCATATCGTCCTCCGGGCTGGGGACGGGCACCCGGGCGAAGAGAAAGGCGTTGGCAAGGGGCACCAGCGCCCAGATAAGGCTCAGCCAGGGCCAGCGCTCCACGCCCAGCAACAGGAAAAAGCCAGTGGAGAGAAGCACCACCCCCGCCTGCCCCCAGCAGTAAAAGGAGTGGAGCAGGCTCATGGCCGCCTCCTTGTTGTCCGTGGGGCAGGCCTCCACAATGGGACTCACCAGCACCTCAATGAGCCCTCCACCCACGGCGTACAGCGTCACCGCGCAGAGGATGCCCACATAGGGGTCCGGGAGCATTGCGGGCAGCAGCGCCATAGCCGCCAGACCTGCGGCGGCAAAGAGGTGGGCGGCGATGACCCCAGCCCGGTAGCCGATTCTGCCCAGCAGTGCGGGCGAGATCAAATCCACCAGGAGCTGTATGCCGAAATTAAAGGTGACCAACAGGGCGATGCGGTCCAGAGAGACCCCAAAGGAGGTCTGAAAGGTGACGAAGAGGAGCGGTGCAAAATTGTTGACGATGGCCTGGACGATATAGCCCACAAAACAGGCGCAAATCGTCCCCCTGTAGTTTCTCGTTAAGCTCAAAAGCGTCCAACCTTTATCATTGTAATTAAAAGTCCGTATTATGGGACATGTGCTCCGCTATACTGTGCTTGTAAGGCAGGAAACAGGTTACACACAGAAAGGAGCGTTCGGTTATGGAGTACAGAATTTGCTGGGTCAGAGGTCACGTGGAGGTCTACGACGGAGCCGGGCGCTTCCGTTTCTCCGCAGACTCCGAGCAGGAGGCGCGGGAGGAGATCGAGGCCCTGGCCGCGTGACGCCGGAAGCGGCGGGCATTGCCCGCCGCTTTTTCAGTCCGGTATGTACTCCCGCACCCGCAGCCTGGCCCCCAGGCGCTCCGCCAGGGTCCGGCAGGCGTCAATTTCGTCAGGCGTCTTGTCCTTGTTCACAATGGTCATCATGACGGTGGGGACGGTTTTCGCCGCCCTGCGGGTAAAGTCCAGCATGGCGTCCCAGGCGGCCGCGCCGTCCCTGGGCCGGGTGACGGCCACGTACTCCCCGGGTGTGGAGCCGTTGAGGGAGATGGACAGCACGTCGATGCGGCCGGCCAAATCCCCGGTCACATCCCGGCCCAGAATCAGGTTGGCGTGGCCGTTGGTGTTGATGCGCACCGGTGGCAGGGCGCTTACGCGCTCCTTCAGCTCGTCCACCAGCCACAGGATGTCGTCCGTGCGGTACATGGGCTCGCCGAAACCGCAGAAGACGATCTCCCGGTAGGATGCCAGGTCCCGCCGCAGGAAATCGGCCAGCGCCTCCTCCCTACCGGGCTCGTGTTCGAGCCAGAGGTCGTCTGCGTAGATACTGCCCTTGTGCCCGTTGCAGCGCAGGCAGAAGACGCAGGCGCAGTCGCAGCGGTTGGTGAGGTTCACATAGAGCGCGCCCTCATATTCATAGGTGATGGTCTCCATCAAAAACGCCTCCGATTCAGATGAGATTAAGCGTTCGTACCCCGGTAATTCTGCCGGGCGTCGCAACTCCGGGGGGCTATTTTCCCCTGACGGCGTGGGCGGGCCCAGTTCGGGCGCCGCCCATTCCATCGCCTGCGCCCCTTATGTGATCCCGAAAAACCGCTTTCCGTTCTCCGTGGTAATCCGGGCTACCTCGTCGGTGCTCAGCCCCTTGATCTGCGCAATGGCGTCCGCCATACGGAAAACGTACCGGGAGTCGTTGCGCTTGCCCCGGTAGGGCTCGGGGGCCATATAGGGCGCGTCGGTCTCGATCATGACCCGGTCCAGAGGGAGCCACTCCAGCACCTCCAGGGCGCGCCTGGCATTTTTAAAGGTGATGACCCCCGTGAAGGAGAGCATCCACCCCAGGATGACCAGGGTTCTGGCGTCCTCCACGCCGCCGGAGTAGCAGTGGAATACGCCCCGGGCGCCGTGGTGGGCCTTTACAATGTCCAGCGTGTCCCTGTGTGCCTCCCGGTCATGGACGATGGCGGGCATATCCAGCTTCTCGGCCAGGTCGAGCTGGGCGGCAAAGAACTCCCGTTGCCTGGCCCTGCCCGCCTCCTCTTTCTCCCAGTAGTAGTCCAGGCCGATCTCCCCGATGGCTTTCACCTTGGGATGGGCGGCCATGGCCTCAATTTGGGCCAGTTCCGCTAGGGACGCCCCGTCCAGGTTCTCAGGGTGGAAGCCCACCGCCGCGTAGAGATGGGGGTAGCGCTCCGCCAGGGCGACGCTCTGCCGGGAGGTCTCCAGATCGCAGCCGGGGCAGAGGACCAGCTCCACGCCAGCCTCCGGCAGGGAGGAGAGAACCGCGTCCCGGTCGGCGTCAAAGGCGTCGTCATAGTAGTGGGCATGGGTGTCAAAGTACATAAAGTCACCTCTAAAAGAACCGCGTCGGGAAGGACGCCGTTTTGCTGTATAAAGCGGTTATCCCAACACGTGTAAAAGCTGTCGGTTTATGCAATATTTATCTGTGCGGATAAAGTGGTTTATGATACAATACATCAGGAATCCTATTTTTGCAAGAGGTGAGAAACATATGAATCTGGAGGAGTTTACCCGATTTGCTCAGAGCCAGGGCTTCAAATGTCTGCCCAACGGCGTATTCGGCACGTATCGGGGCTATCCCCTCGCTGCCTCGTTCAAAGACCGGGCGGGCGGCATCGCGGTGGTCAGTCTGTCCGTCGCCGGCAAGGCGCGGGGCAAGCTGGTGCGCGAGGTGAAAAAGGCCCTGCCCAGGGGCTGCACCTTTGTGCTGGCCGCGGCCGGGCGGTACACCCTGACCTGCGCGGCCGGGGGCGAGGGGCTGGACCGCAATTTTATTTCCGCCATGAATACGGTGGTTTCCGCCTTTCGGGAGGCGAATCTGGTCCCGGAGGAGAAGTGCCCCGTCTGCCGCCAGGAGTGCTGCAACGCCACCGCCCTGATGAACGGCGCCTATGTGAAGGTCCACAAGGACTGTGTGGAACAGATGAGCGCCGGAACCATGGCCAGGGCGGAGCAGGCCATGCAGGGCAATTACGTCACCGGCTTCATCGGCGCCCTGCTGGGCGGCCTTGTGGGCGCACTGCCCGCAGTGTTCTGCCTGGTCATCCTGAACTATTATGTGGCGCTGCTCTACGCTCTTATTCCGCTGGGCGCCAACTACGGCTACCGCCTTTTTAAGGGGAAGCTCAATAAGGGTGCATTTGTCTGCACCCTGTTCTCGTCCATTGTGAATCTCTTTACCGAGGCGTTTCTCATGGGCTATGTCCAGCTCTCCGCAATGCTGCTGGAGGCGGGCCGGGAGCTGCCCACCTTTGGGTATGCCGTGCGCTTTATGACGGAGAACTCTGATTACATGACGGAGCATCTGATAATGGCGGTGATCTTCCTCGCGCTGGGTATCTGGATTGTTTGGGGGCAAATCCGCCGCACCGCCGTCCACGACGTCCGGGACGCGGGTGCGGTCCTGTCCAGTATGGTGGTGAACGGCGAGGCGCCGGTGAACGCGGCCCCCTCCGGTGACGGGCCTGGGGGCCCTGATCTCGCTTGACAGCCGTCCGGCACGATGGTACAATATTCCACAGCCAAACAAGGGGAATGAAGTGCTCCCCCGGCCACGGCCGAAACCGCGTCTATGCTGATGACTTCTGCATGTTTATGCAGGGGTCGTCAGCTTTTTTCGGGACTATTTGAGGGGGAATGAAGATGGAACAGGTAAAGGGGCTCTGGCGCAGTCTGCTGCAGCCCGGACTTTTGGGCGTGGCCATCGGGTGCGCCGTGGGCGGAGTGGACGCGGTGTTCGGCAGGGTGCTGCTCCGGCTCTCCGCCGTCCGGGACGCCCATGTGCTGCCGCTGGTGCTCCTTCTCCCGCTGGGCGGCGTGCTCATCGCCTGGGCCTACCGCACAGTGGGCAGGGGCACGGAGCGGGGCATGGGCCTGGTGTTTGAGGCCGGGCGGGGAGAAGCGGCGGAGATCCCCCTGCGCCTCATCCCGCTCATCATGGGCGGCACCTGGCTCACCCACCTTCTGGGCGGCAGCGCGGGCCGGGAGGGCGTGGCGGTCCAGATCGGGGCGGCTGTCGGCCACGGCGTGGGCCGGCGGACTGGCGGGAACGGCAAGGTCTTTCTAATCGCGGGTATGGCCGCCGGGTTCTCCGGCCTCTTCCGCACCCCCATCGCCGCCGTTTTTTTCGCCCTGGAGGTCATGACCGCCGGGGCGCTGGAGTACGCGGCCCTCTTCCCGGCCATGACGGCCTCTTTCGCCGCCTGCGCCGTGTCGGGGGCGCTGGGGCTGGAGAAATTTCAGGCGGCGGTCTCCGCCCCTGCAGGGCTGAATGCGGGCGGGGCGGCCGTCCTTCTGGCGTCGGGGATCCTCTTCGGCGTCACGGGTGGGCTCTTTGCACGGGCGCTGGCGGCGGCAAAGGGCTGGGCTGCAAAGGCGCTGCCCAATTCCCTGGCGCGGATCGCGGCGCTGGGCGGGGCCGCAGCCCTGCTGCTGATGCTGTGCGGCCGCGGACGCTACGCGGGCCTGGGCACCAATCTCATCGCCCAGGCCACGGGCGGCGGGACCATCTTCTGGTTTGACTTTCTGCTGAAATTCCTATTGACCGTCCTCACACTGGCGGCGGGCTTTCAGGGCGGCGAGGTCACGCCGCTCTTTGCCGTCGGCGCCAGCCTGGGCGCGGCCCTGGGGCCGCTGGTGGGAGTGGACCCGGCCTTTCTGGCCGCGCTGGGGTATGCCGCCGTCTTTGGCGGGGCCACAAACACCCTCCTGGCGCCCATGCTCATCGGCGGCGAGGTGTTCGGATTTGAGAACCTGCCCTGGTTCTTTCTCGTGTGCGCCCTCGCCTATCTCTGTAACGGCAGCCGCTCCATCTACACCGCTCAGCGGAAGCTGGCGCAGTAAGAGAGGCCCTGGGCGCGCTCTGCGCGCCCAGGGCCTCTCCGTAATTGCCGCATTTTCAGGAAGCTTTCGTTGGCGCGGCGTGGATGACAGATACTGCACCAATACGGCCGGCAATTCTTACTCTGCCTCCCAGACCTGCATGTAGTTGTACCCCTCGTCCTTCAGGGCCACGTCCCGCAGGACAATCTTCTCCGGGATGATCTCCACCACGGCGCACACGCCCTTCAGCTGTGCTCCTCTGGTTTATGCCGCATTCCTGGGTTCCGGGTCACACTCCGGCCTTAGCGCCCCTGCGTGTCTATCCTCGCGCTTCTTTGTCACGCTCGGATTGGACACGCGGCCGGGGCGCTATGTCCTCCGATTCGCCCCGGAACCGGAAAGCCTTCCGTGAGACGGCCTTCCTGGGTTCCGGGTCACACTCCGGCCTTAGCGCCCCTGCGTGTCTATCCTCGCGCTTCTTTGTCACGCTCGCGTTGGGCGCATGGACGGAGAGATAAGCCGCCATTACGCCAAAAATGCCGCCGGGCCTCGCGGGATACGGCCCGACCTGTTTTTTGTCTTCATGCCGTCTTATCTCCCCTATGCGCCTACGCTCGCGCTTCTCAACACATTTTTGCGCCGGCGGGGATGGCGTCGTCCACCATCAGCAGGTGGAGGACCTCCTCGCCCTTCTCGGTGTGGACGGCGGAGATGAGCATGCCGCAGCTCTCCTGGCCCATCATCTTCCGGGGGGGCAGGTTGACGATGGCCACCAGGGTCTTGCCCACCAGGTCCTCGGCCTTGTACCATTTGGCAATGCCGGAGAGGATCTGCCGGTCAGTGCCGGAGCCGTCGTCCAGGGTAAACTTGAGGAGCTTTTCGCTCTTTTTCACATTCTCGCAGGCCTTGACCTTCACGGCACGGAAGTCGCTCTTGCAGAAGGTGTCGAAGTCCACCTTCTCCTCGAGAAAGGGCTCGAGCTCCAAGCCCGGCAGGGCGGCCTTTCTGGCCTCCTCTGCGGCCTGCTCCAGGGCGGCGAGCTCCTTTTCCATGTCGATGCGGGGGAAGAGATTTTCCCCCTTGGCCACCACGGCGGCGGCGCTCAGGCTGCCCCAAACCCCGGCGCTCTCCCAGGAGCGGCAGCATTCGCACGCACCGATCTGGCCGAAGAGCTTGTCCATGGAGTCGGGCATAAAGGGCTGGAGCAGCACCGCGCAGATGCGCAGGGTCTCCAGCAGGTTATACATCACGGTGGCAAGGCGCGCTCCGTTGGCGTCCATATCCTTGGCGAGGGTCCAGGGGGCGTTCTCGTCGATATACTTGTTGGCCCGGGCGATCACGGCGAAGATCTCACTGAGGGCGGACTGGAAGGCGTACTTCTCCATGTGCGCCTCATACTTCTCCCGCAGGGCGGAGGCCATGGCGATGAGCTCGTCGTCCAGCTCGTCGGCCCGGCGCTCCTCGGGGAGCACGCCGCCAAAGTACTTGCCCACCATGGCGGTGGTGCGGGAGAGGAGGTTTCCAAGGTCGTTTGCCAGGTCCACGTTGATGGTGTTGATGAGGGCCTCGTTGCTGAAGTTGCCGTCGCTGCCGAAGGGGAAGGTCCGCAGCAGAAAGAACCGCAGGGCGTCCACGCCGAAGCGCTCGGCCAGCAGGTAGGGGTCCACCACATTGCCCTTGGATTTGCTCATCTTGCCGCCGTCCAGCAGGAGCCAGCCGTGGCCGTACACCTTTTTCGGGAGGGGCAGGCCCAGCGCCATCAGGATGGCGGGCCAGATGATGGAGTGGAACCGGACGATCTCCTTGCCCACAAAGTGGACGTCGGCGGGCCAGAATTTGTCAAAATCGGCGTATTTTCCGTTCTGGTAGCCCAGGGCGTTGATATAGTTGGAGAGGGCGTCAATCCACACGTAGACCACGTGGCCGGGGTCGAAGTCTACGCTCACGCCCCAGGTGAAGCTGGTCCGGGAGACGCAGAGGTCCTCCAGGCCGGGCTTGATGAAGTTGTTGACCATCTCGTGCACTCGGCTGCGGGGCTCCAGGAAGTCGGTGTTCTCCAGCAGGTCCTGGATGCGGTCGGCATACTTGGAGAGACGGAAGAAGTAGGCCTCCTCCTCCGCGTCCACCACGTCCCGGCCGCAGTCGGGGCACTTGCCGTCCTTGAGCTGGGTCTCGGTCCAGAAGGACTCGCAGGGCTTGCAGTATTTGCCCACGTATTTGCCCTTGTAGATGTCCCCCTGCTCGTAGAGCTGCTTGAAAATTTTCTGCACGGACTCCACGTGGTAGTCGTCGGTGGTGCGGATGAAGCGGTCGTTGGAGATGTTCATCAGCTTCCACAGGTCCAGCACGCCCCTGGGACCCTCCACGATGGCGTCCACAAACTCCTTGGGGGTCTTGCCCGCCTCGGTGGCCTTGTCCTCGATCTTCTGGCCGTGCTCGTCGGTGCCGGTGAGGAACATCACGTCGTACCCGCACAGCCGCTTGTACCGCGCCATGGCGTCGGTGGCCACGGTGCAGTAGGTGTGGCCGATGTGCAGCTTGTCCGAGGGATAGTAGATGGGGGTGGTGATATAAAAGGTCTTTTTCTCATTCATCGGGGGTTACCTCCGTTTCAGTCGTCTCAATTTCCGCCTCTTCCGTGGACGGGGGCATTCGCGGACCCTTCGGCTCCGGCTGGCGGTCGTTATGGAGGAGGACCGCCATGGAGACCGTCAGGGACAGGGCGGTAAAGCCGTACAGCGCAGTGAGGTAGAGCTCATGCCCGTCGGCCAGGGTGACGAGGGAGAAGTATACGCCCAGCGCGGAGAAGAGGCAGGCGCGGGTCGTCTTGGCCTTCTCAAAGGAAAAGCCGGCGATAAAGTAGAATGCCAGCAGTGACGCGATGATGGCCAGCAGCTCGTAGATATAGTCCAGCGTCACCGGGTCGCCGGCACGGACCTGATAGGCCGCGATGAGCCAGATGCAGCAGGCGTAGGCGGGGACCAGCAGGGACCCGCTGTACCTGCCCTTCCCCTCCCCCCGGTAATTGCCCCGGGCGGTGATGAGCGTGCACAGAAAGGCCGCGGCGCTCATTATCCCCAGCAGGACCCGGGGCAGCACGGAGAAAACGGGGTTGGCGTGGGTGTAGGAGACCATCTCCAGCGCCGTCTGGTACGCGGCGGGCAGCCCCATGAAGTTCAGCACCGCCGAACACAGCAGTAGAAACCCGGAGAGGACCGCCGCCGTAATATAGAGGGTGTTGCCCTTGGCGGCGAAGGCCGCGCCGTACCCGCCGGAAAAGGCCCGGTGCTTCCCCCGGCTCAACAGCAGGAAGGCCAGCAGCAAAACCGCCGAAAGGCAGATGAGCGCGTAGGTGGCGGGAGAGCCGGGAATGTGGAGACGAAAGCCCGCCTCCGGCGGCTCAAAGGCGGTGGCAAGCTCCCAGCGGCGCAGGGCCAGGCCGGCCGCTCCGCCCGCCACGGCGATCCCGGGCAGTAGTATCTCTTTTCGCATTGCGACAAGTCCTCTCTGATGGATTGGGACAATTATGAATCAGTATACCACAGATGCAGGGGAAAAGAAACGCCTCCGCCGTCCTCTGAGCCCGTTCAAGCGGGAGTGGCCGCTGCGAAGCGGACAGGCGCTATCTGGGCGGCGGCGTCCGGCGGGCTTACGCCTGGGCCTGGGACTCCAGGTACTCGTCGTAGCTCATGAGCCGGTCGATGAGCCTGCCGTCGTCGGTAAAGTCGAAGATGCGGTTACATACGGTCTGGACCAGCTGATGGTCGTGGCTGGACACCAGCACATTGCACTTCACGGCCTCCAGGCCGTTGTTCACCGCCGCGATGGACTCCAGGTCCAGGTGGTTGGTGGGCTGGTCCAGCAGGAGCACATTGGCCCCGGAGAGCATCATGCGGGAGAGCATGCAGCGCACCTTCTCGCCGCCGGAGAGGACCTTCACCTGCTTGTACACATCGTCCCCGGAGAAGAGCATCCGGCCCAGGAAGCCCCGGAGATAGGCCTCGTGCTTATCTTCGGAGAATTCCCGCAGCCACTCCACCAGGTTGTCGCCGTTGTCCTTGAAGAACTCGGTGTTGTCCTTGGGGAAGTAGGAGAAGGTGGCGGTCTGGCCCCACTTCACGGTGCCCTCGTCGGGCTCCATCTCGCCGGTAATGATCTTGAAGAGGGCGGTGTGGGCGTTCTCGTTGTCGCCCACAAAGGCGATCTTGTCCCCGTGGTTCACGGTGAAGCTCACCTTGTCCAGCACCTTCACGCCGTCGATGGTCTTGGAGACCTCGGTGACGAACAGAATGTCCTTGCCCACCTCGCGGTCGGGGCTGAAGGCCACCCAGGGGTACCGCCGTGAGGAGGCGGGAATCTCGTCCATGGAGATCTTCTCCAGCAGCTTCCGGCGGGAGGTGGCCTGCTTGCTCTTGGACTTGTTGGCGGAGAAGCGGGAGATAAACTCCTTCAGCTCCTGGGCCTTCTCCTCGTTTTTCTTGCTCTGGTTCTTCATCAGGTTCTGCATGAGCTGGCTGGCGTCGTACCAGAAGTCGTAGTTGCCCACGTACATCTTGATTTTGTTGTAGTCGATATCCACGATGTGGGTACAGATGGTGTTGAGGAAATGCCGGTCGTGGGACACCACGATGACGGTGCCCTCAAAATCCAGCAGGAAGTCCTCCAGCCAGTTGATGGCGTTGATGTCCAGGTTGTTGGTGGGCTCGTCCATCATCAGGATGTCGGGGTTGCCGAAGAGGGCCTGGGCCAGCAGGACCTTCACCTTCAGACGGCCGTCCACGTTTTCCATCAGGTCCTGGTGCATGGAAACCGGAATGCCCAGCCCCTGGAGGATGCGGCTGGCGTCGCTCTCCGCCTCCCAGCCGTTCATCTCGGCAAATTCCTCCTCCAGTTCGCAGGCGCGGATGCCGTCCGCCTCGGTCATCTCCTCCTTGGCGTAGAGGGCGTCCTTCTCCTTGCCGATGTCGTAGAGCCGCTGGTTGCCCATGATGACGGTGTCCATCACGGTGAATTCGTTATAGGCGTTCTGGTCCTGCTTGAGGACGGACATCCGGGTCTTGGGGAGGATGTTCACCTCGCCGCTGGTGGCCTCCAGCTCGCCGGAGAGAATCTTCAGAAAGGTGGACTTGCCCGCGCCGTTGGCGCCGATGATGCCGTAGCAATTGCCCTTGACGAACTGCAAATCCACATGGGAAAAGAGGGGCTGGCCGCTGTACTGCAAGCCCAGGTCGGAAACTGTGATCATGTCGTACTCCTTAAAACATAGTAAAAATCTTCATACAGCGGTTATTCTACCACAAATATAGGAAAAAGCATAGAGAAAATTGGGCCTGCCACAGGAAAAATCAGGCCGTGACCGAAATTTTCTTGTGTATTTTGCCCCAGTCCAGTATAATTGCGGGTGGTAAGCATACCGAACCTTCGTACCCGCGCTCTGAACTTGGAAAAAGCGAGGCGTCTATATGGAAGTGTTACATCAGGCACTGGAATTTGTGGTGGAGATCGGCATTCAGCTCTTTGAGTGGGTGGGCGTGGCCGTGCTGATCGTGGCCGGCGTCATGGGCATCATCAATTATGTCCGCCGGGACCCGGAGACCCGCCTCAAGCTGGCCCAGGGCCTGGCGATGGCGCTGGAATTTAAGCTGGGCGGCGAAATTCTGCGCACCGTCCTGGTCCGGGACTTGAAGGAGATCGCCCTGGTGGGCGCCATCATTCTCCTCCGGGCCGCCCTCACCTTCCTGATCCACTGGGAGATTAAAAATGAGGAGCGGAGCATGGGCGGCAGCGGCCACGCCGCGGCCCCGGACGAGGAGAAGGTGCGCAGATGAGCCTGCTCCGCTGTCCGCTCTGCGCCGCCCCTCTGGAGCGCCTTGAGCGGACCTATGCCTGTCCCGGGGGCCACAGCTTTGATATCTCCCGGGAGGGCTATGTCCACCTGCTGCCTCCCAACCAGATGCACTCCAGGCTCCCCGGGGACGACAAGGCCATGGCCGCCGCACGCAGCCGCTTCCTGTCCGGCGGCTATTACGCCCACCTCCTGGAGGCGCTGTGCGCCCTGGTGCTGGAGCACACCGGCACGGCCCCCGCTGTGCTGGACTCGGGCTGCGGCGAGGGCTACTACACCGCGGGCGTCTACGCCGCCCTGGCCGCCGCCGGGCGGACGCCCCGGATGGCGGGGGTGGATATCTCCAAGTGCTGCCTGCGCTGGGCCGCCAGACGGGAGAAGGGCGTGGAGTTTGCCGTGGCCTCGGCCTACCGCCTCCCCGTGGCGGACGGTGTGGCGGACCTGCTGGTCAACTGCTTCTCCCCCCTGGCCCTGGATGAGTTCCGCCGGGTCCTCAGGCCCGGCGGGGTGTTCCTGTATGTGGTACCCGCCCCCGACCACCTGTGGGAGCTCAAGCAGGTGCTCTATGAGCGGCCCTATGAAAACCCTGACGAGGCCGTCCCCTACGGGGGCTTCGACTATCTGGACGTAGCCCGCTCAGGGCGGACGGTGACTGTCTCACAGCCCCATCTGACCGACCTCTTCCAGATGACCCCCTACTTCTGGAAGACCCCCAAATCCGGCGCCGCCCGCCTCGCCGCGCTGGACCGCCTGGAGCTGCGGGCCAGCTTCCGCATCCACGTTTTCCGCAAGCAGTGGTAAACCGCAAGTAAGACGTTTGGCGCCCGGGGAGGGGCGCCGTCAGCCAAGCTGACCGGGAGATCTCCCGCGGAGGTCCCCCATCGCTCCCGACGAAGCCCGGTTGAATTCTTCCCAATCCACAAAAATGCCCCCCGGCGTCCACAACGCCGGGGGGCATTTTATATACTCACCTGAACACCCATAGCTTATTCATCAGGTAATTGTACACCATGGTCACGCAGGTATTGGGAATCTTGGCGGCCAGAGGGATGAGATCGTCCGGGATGATACCCGCGAAGGCGGGCAGGCTCAGAACGGACATGAAGATGGAGAGCCCAATGGAGGAGATGATGAGAAAGCCGCAGCTGGTGACAATATACCGCCCCACCTCCCGGCGGGTGAGCTTGTCCTTCTTCTCAAAGGTCCAGAACTTGTTCCAGAAAAAGCTGTGGATGTTGGCCACGATATAGGAGATGGTGTTGGAGATATAGGGCCCCAGCACCAGGGCCACACCAAAGAGAACCACCGACGGCCCGTTGCCGATCAGCTTGTTGGCCACAAAGAACACGGCGAAGTCCACCAGGGTGTTGAGCACGCCGATGAGGCCGAACTTGATAAATTTGCGCAGGTCAAAGACCTTCAGCAGGTGTTTTAGCTTTTCCATCATTCACTGTCCTTCATTTCGGGGGTGTAGCGGCGGGCGGTTCCGGTCTCGTGGTCATAAATCAGCAGGATATCAAAGCCAGACAAGTCCTCCTGGCCGGTGGGCAGGGGCGTGCAGTAGGGGAAATTGGGGTTGTCGCTCTTGTACATCAGCAGGCCCGTGAGGCCCCAGACGCTCTCGGTGGCGCCGTGGATATGCTCGTGATATTTGAAGTTCTGCTCCGGGAGGTAATCACTCTGGAGGCCGATGATCCCCACCTTCGCTGCGGCTGAGATGCCGTCTCCGTCCCCGAGGGCGTCGGTGATGGCGGCTGCTGCCCGCTGGTCGGCAAGATAGGTCTCCCGGTAGTCGTGCAGCTCGCTGACGGCGCAGACGGACGCGCCGAAGGCGAACACCGCGCACAAAATGCCCGCAATCAGGTTTCTTGCGCGCACGCCTCGGAATATCATATTGAAAAGCGCGTCCGCTGCCAGCGCGATCCCACAGAAGGAGAATACTGTGTTTCTCAGGGCGATGGACGGGTTGGAGAGGACAAAAAACAGGGTAATGGGGGCCAGAGCCATCAAAAAGCCCACAATCAGCGCTGCGGCAGGCCGTTTTCCCTCCACGGTAAAGCGCCTGGCGCAGAAAAAGAGCAAAATGCAGAAAAATACCAGCAGGAGCAGCCATAGCGGGTTCAGCTCCGCGAAAATACACTCCAACCCCCGCCGGAAACCGCGAAACAGGGTCTTGTAACCGCCCAGAAGAAAGGAAGTGCCGGTCTGCCTGGCGGCGGAGGAGAAGACCTCCCCCCAGCCCTCCTGCCAGGGCAGGGTCAGCTTCAGGCGGCTGCCCAGCTGGCCCGTGCCGGTGGAGAAGGCGCTGGTGAAGAGGAAGTAGATAATCACGTTGACGAAGGTCAGCAGGGAGAATAGCGCCCGTCTGCGCTGGCGGAAGAACTCCAGAATACCCACCAGCAGCACTCCTGTGATGGAGAGCACCAGTCCCTGCTCGTAAAAGCAGAAGGAGACGAGCTGGGTGACGAAATAGAGGACCAGAAAGCGCCGCTTCCCGCCGGTGCACCACCGCTGGAAGAGCCGCATGGCCAGGGCGATGAAAAAGAGGCTGGGCACCACCCGGTTGGAGGCGCTGATCCAGTAGGTCCCCTCCATGCCCAGGGGGAGAAGGGCATAAACCGCCAGGAAGACATACCCCGTGCCGAAGTACTCGCCCCAGACCCGCCGAAAGAGGCAGGCGGAGGCGGCGTACAGCGCGGAGATGAGGGCCACGGCGGCAATCATGCAGGGCCAGAAGTGGGACCAGAAGGCATAGTCCATCACAGACGCCAGGGGCCGCGAGGCCAGCAGGCCCATGTCCAGCACGATGCGGGTAAAGCTGTAGAAGACGGGCTGGTTGTACATCTGGATATAGTCGTCCAGCTGGGGGAAATACTCCAGCCCGTAATAGCAGAAGCGGAGGAAGACCAGGGCGAAAATCAGCAGGAAGAGGAGCACGGGGCGCTCCCGTTCCCAAAGCTTTCCGCCCCGCCGGGTCAGGGTGTTTTTCATGTCCGGTCCACCTGCCGCCGGATGCGCAGCATGTCACGGAACATCCGCAGGCTGTCCCGCAGGACGTTGACCTTGGAGTCCCGGTGGTTGACGATGGTTACCGCCTCCTGCTCCACCCGCAGGCCCATACGCTTGGCCCGGAGGAGGACCTCGAAGTCAAAGGCGAAGCCGTCGGTGGTGCATTTGGAAAATATCGCCCGGGCGGCGTCACGGGTGAAGCCCTTGATGCCGCACTGAGTGTCGTAATTCATGCCCGCCACCATGCGGGTCAGCAGGCTGAAGCACTTGGAGGCCATGAGCCGCAGGGGCGGATAATCCCGGTAGCCGTCGCCGTTCAGCTTCCGGGAGCCCACCACCAGATCGGCCCCGGTCTCCTCGAATTTGGAGAGCATGTCCGGGATATTCTCCAGGCCGTAGGCCAGGTCCGCGTCGGTGTGGAACACATACTCGCCCCTGGCCGCCAGCATACCCGTACGCACCGCGCAGCCCTTGCCCCGGTTGGGGCGGTAGCCCAGCGCCCGGACATGCTCGCTTTCAAAGGGCCGCACCAGGTCGGCCATGCCGTCGGTGCTGCCGTCGTCCACCACGATTAGCTCGTACTCCGGATCGATGTCCGCCAGCCGGGCGGTGACGGTGCGCAGAGTCGCCTCAATAATGGCGCTCTCATTATAGGCGGGGATGACCAGTGACAGTTTCACGCCCGCGCCTCCTTCCGTGCGTCCCTGAGGCCGCAAAAATACACGTAATTTGACAATTTACCATTTTATCCGCTGGCCCCCGGAATGTCAAGGAGCCGATGTCCTAATATACATTGCATAATTCTACCCGATATGTTACACTATTTTCCGTATGCGGGGGAAAAATCTGAGTTCTCCCCTTGATTTGGGGTCGCGCCGGCCGGACGGGCACGGCGTTTGGGGTGCAAAGAGTTCTTTTCGCCTGTGGGGACCTTGAATCAGTGCCAAACGTGCGAAGAGAAAGGAACATACAATGGAAATCAACGGCGAGCAGGTAAACGAGGTCGTTACCTATGCGGAAATGAACCTGTCCCCGGAAATTATGCGGGCCATCGACAAGAAGGGCTACATCCAGGCCACCCCGGTCCAGGCCGGGGCCATCCCCTGCTTCATGGAGTGGAAGGACGTGATTGCCAAGGCGCCCACAGGCACGGGCAAGACCTTCGCTTTCGGCATCCCCATGGTGGAGCATGTGAACCCGGAGAGCGACGACGTGCAGGCCCTGGTGCTGGCGCCCACCCGGGAGCTGGCCATCCAGATTCAGGAGGAGCTGCGGGACCTGTGCGAATTCAAGGAGGGGGTCCGCTCGGTGTGCCTCTACGGCGGCGCGCCCATCGACAAGCAGATTACCACCCTCAAGAAGCACCCTCAGATCGTGGTGGCCACCCCCGGCCGCCTGATGGACCACATGAAGCGCCGCACCGTCAAGCTCAGCGAGGTGCAGACCGTGGTGCTGGACGAGGCCGACCGGATGCTGGATATGGGCTTCATCGCCGACGTGACCCGCATCCTCGACCAGATCAAGCACCGCAGGAACCTGGGCATGTTCTCCGCCACCATCTCCCGGGAGGTGATGGACATCTCCTGGGTGTACCAGCGCGACCCGGTGGAGATCACCGTCCAGGCCGACGAGGAGAACCGGCCCGACATCCAGCAGTACCGCATAGACCTGAACGACCGGGGCCAGAAGCTGGACACCATGGTGGCCCTTCTCACCCATGGGGAGTACGAGCGGGCCATCGCCTTCTGCAATACCAAAAACATGACCGACCGGCTCACGGGCCTTCTGCAGATGAAGGGGATCTCCGCCGAGGCCATCCACGGGGACATCCAGCAGCGCATCCGGGAGAAGACCCTGGGCAAGTTTAAGGACGGACAGCTGCGGGTGCTGGTGGCCACCGACGTGGCCGCCCGGGGCCTGGACATCGACGACGTGGACGCGGTGTTCAATTACGACGTGCCAGACGAAATTGAGTACTATATCCACCGCATCGGCCGGACCGGACGCGCCAAGCGCCACGGGGTGGCCTACTCCCTGGTGGCCAATGTCACCGAGGCCATCCGGATGGACGAGATCGCCAAGAATACCAAGTCGGACATCACCATCCTGAAGTATGATAAGCACGGCGCGCTCCTGCCCGCGGACGGCAGCGAGGTGCCCGATCCCAGAAAGTAAGTGGCCCGGCGCCGGAGGAGGCCTCCTCCGGCGCCGGTTTTTGCTTGGGGGCCGGGCCTGGGATGCGGGCGGCTGCACCCCGAAATGCGCCTGCGGGCGCCGCCGCCCCTTTGGCCGCCGAGACGCGTGTTTCCCCACCGCACTATTTTTAAAAATATTCATAGATTCTTAGGATTTCTTTCCAAGCCATGTGATATAATCGCCTCAATAGATTTCGCACGAAAGAAAAGGAGCGACTGGCTTTGGAATATCGGGAACTCTCCTGGCACGAGCGGGGCCGCCTCTGGCTCCGGCTGAGCGTCCGCCTGGCGCTGACGGTGCTGGTGCTGCTGGCTGTCTTTTTCCTGGGGCCGCCCCTGGCCTCCCTCTTCATGCCCTTTCTGCTGGCACTGGTGATGGCCTGGGTTCTCAACCCCATGATAAAGAAAATTCAGCGGCGGCTGCGCCTCTCCCGCGGCGTACTGTCCCTGGTGCTTATCACGCTCCTTTTTGCCATCGCCGGGGGCGTGCTGGCGGCCCTGGTGTACAGCATCGCCACGGAGCTCGCCTCCCTGGCCTCCAACTGGCAGACCATCTGGGCCAGCCTCCTGGATGTCATCCGTGAGCTGGAGCAGTTCCTCTCCGACCTCTTCGCCCGGCTCCCCGACCAGGTGGGCCAGGCGGCCAACGGCCTGCTGGAGGAGCTGGTGGCCTGGCTCCAGGAGACGGTGCCCGGTATGCTGACCCGGGTGGGCAGCGCGGCGGGGTCCTTTGCGTTCAGCCTGCCCAGCTTTGTCATCGCACTGGTCATTTTTATCATGGCCTCCTATTTCATCACCTCCGACTACCCCCGCCTGCGGGTGATGTTGACCGGCCGGCTCTCCCCCGGCCTCCATTCTTTCCTGGGCAATGTGAAGCGCACGGCGGTGGCGGCCTTCGGCGGGTATGTGAAGGCCCAGCTTATTTTGTCGGCGGTGATTTTCTTCATTCTGCTCGTCGGCTTCGTGGTCATCCGCCAGCCCTACTCGGTGCTGCTGGCCTTCCTGCTGGCGGTGTTGGACTTCATTCCCATCATCGGGTCGGGCACCGTCATGGTGCCCTGGGCGGTCATCGACGTGTTCACCGGGGACTGGCGGCATGCGGTGGAGCTGATGGTCATCTGGGGCGTGGTGGCCCTCTTCCGTCGGGCGGCCGAGCCCAAGGTGGTGGGGGACCAGACCGGGCTATCCCCCATTCTGTCCCTCATGAGCATCTACGTGGGCATGAAGCTGGGGGGCGTCCTGGGTATGATTCTGGGGCCGGTGCTGTGCATGGTGGTTCTCAATATCGGCAAGCTTGGCACCCTTGACGGGGTGCTGGGAGATTTGCGCCTGGCCGCCGGGGATATTTCCGCTCTCCTCAAAAACCGTCCCGCGCCGGATGGGAAAAAGACGGACGGGGATGCGGACGGACCGTGAACCGTCTTACGCGGAGACGGGGAACTGCTTGCGCCGCACCGCAGAGAGAACGGAGAATAGGCGCGGCCAAGAGGAGCCGTCGCGCCGTGTACAAGGCAGAAAGCCGCTATCCCTTGGGGGATGGCGGCTTTTCTTTAAAACCGTTAAAGGTAAAGTTCAAACTTCATTTTATGTTTCTTCATTTTTTGGACATAAATCCCGGTTATGATAACACCCGTAGAGAAAAGAGCGGGCCGGTACGCCCGCAGAAAGTGATCCCACTTTTTAAAGGAGCGATTCGTATGTATTACAGCGATTACAATAACCGGCCCGACCCGAACGAGCCCATCGAGACCACCGCCTACCGCGTGGAGGCCGCCGAGACCATGGGCGGCAAGCCCAAGAAGAAAAAGCACATGGGCGCCAAGATTACCGCCCTCTGCCTGAGCTGCGCCCTGCTGGGCGGCTTCGCCGGGAGCGGCGCCATGCTGGCCTTCGGCGGCGGCGGTGGGGGCAGCACCACCGTCTACGAGGGCGACCACGCCCCCACCATCGTAAACGTCTCCAACGTGACCCAGTCCGAGCCCCTCTCCGCCGCGCAGATCTACGCCACCTATGTGGGCTCCACCGTGGGCATCACCACGGAGATCACCACCACCAACATCTTCGGCCAGACCGTCCAGAACGCCGCCTCCGGATCCGGCTTCGTCATCACCTCCGACGGGTACATCGTCACCAACTGGCATGTCATCGACGAGGCGAGCAACATCAAGGTCACCTTTATTGACGGCAAGAGCTACGACGCCAAGCTGGTGGGCGGCGACGAGGAGAACGACATCGCCGTGCTGAAAATCGACGCCGCCGGCCTTACCCCCGTGGTCATCGGCAGCTCCGACGCGCTGGTGGTGGGCGACCAGGTGTACGCCATCGGCAACCCCCTGGGCGAACTGACCTACTCCATGACCGGCGGCATCGTCTCCGCCCTCAACCGCAACGTCACCATGTCCGACGGCCGCAGGATGAACTACGTCCAGACCGATACCGCCATCAACTCCGGCAACTCCGGCGGCGCGCTCTTTAACCAGTACGGCCAGGTGGTGGGCATCGTCTCCGCCAAGCTGTCCAGCAGCGGCTCCGGCTCCTCCGCCAGCGTGGAGGGCCTTGGCTTCGCCATCCCCATTGACGACGTGAAGAGCATGATCACCGACATCATTGAACACGGCTACATCACCGGCC
Organism: Lawsonibacter faecis; assembly: GCF_014287675.1. GTDB lineage: Bacteria > Bacillota > Clostridia > Oscillospirales > Oscillospiraceae > Pseudoflavonifractor > Pseudoflavonifractor faecis. Next base: position 234,676 of record NZ_JACOPQ010000004.1, read on the forward strand.
GACCCTATCTGGGCATCGTGGGCCAGAGCGTCAGCGGCGAGGCCGTTCGCTACGGCACCCCCGCGGGCACCTATGTTATGGGCGTGGTGGAGGGCTCCGGCGCAGCCAAGGCCGGCATCCAGAAGGAGGACATCATCACCCGGATTGACGACAAGGAGATCACCTCCATGGACGACCTCCAGAACGCCCAGAAGGACTACAAGGCGGGCGACACCGCCGTGTTCACCCTCTACCGCGACGGGGAGAAGACCCAGGTCACCGTGACCTTCAGCGAGCGCAACTCCGAGATGGAGGCGGCCGGCTCCGCCCTCCAGGAGCAGATCAACCAGGAGCTGCAGGAGCAGTACCAGCAGCAATATCAGCAGCAGCAACAGCAGCAGAGCGGCGGCTATTGGCCGTTTGGCTGGTAATCAATCGAAACAGCGTTCCCGCGAGAGCGGGGACGCTGTTTTTTATGGCATTGAGCGGGGAAAGCTAGGGGAGCGCAGATACCATTCCGCCGCACAAAGTTTTCATTGACAAAGCAAACTGTAATTAATATAATTACAGAAAGGGGGCCGGACAGCCAAAGTGTCCGCCCTGTACCGGAAAAAGGAGAATGACAATATGAATAAGCTTTACGACATCGGGCTGGTGGGTCTTTCGGTCATGGGCCGCAGCCTGGCGCTCAATATGGCGGACCACGGCTTCCGTGTGGCGGGCTACAACCGCAGCCCGGAGGTGACGGACCGGGTGCTGCGGGAGCATCCCCACGAAAACCTGTCCGGGTTTTACAGCCTGGAGGCGCTGGTCTCCGCGCTGGAGCGCCCCAGGAAGGTGTTTTTGATGATCCAGGCCGGGCCGGCGGTGGATGCGGTGCTGGAGCAGCTCCTTCCCCTCCTGGAGCGGGGGGATGTTGTCATGGACGGGGGCAACTCCTATTTTGAGGACACGAACCGCCGGGCCGAAACGCTGGCGGAGGCGGGGATACACTACTTCGGCGTGGGCGTCTCCGGCGGCGAGGAGGGAGCCCGCCGGGGTCCCTCCGTCATGCCCGGCGGACCCCGGGAGGCTTACGGCGCGGTGCGCCCCATCCTGGAGGCCGTCGCGGCCCGGGCGGAGGACGACAAGCCCTGCTGTGCCTACATCGGCCCCGGAGGCGCGGGGCACTATGTCAAAATGGTCCACAACGGCATTGAGTATGCCGATATGCAGCTCATCGCCGAGGCCTATCTCCTGCTGAAATACGCGGGGGGCTTCACCAACCGGGAGCTGGCCGAGACCTTCGCCGCCTGGGACCGGGGGGAGCTGCACAGCTACCTCATCGGCATCACCGCCGATATCTTCACCCGGCAGGACGACCTGGCCACCGGGGACCTCATCGACCACATCCTCGACAGCGCCGGCCAGAAGGGCACCGGCCGGTGGACCAGTATCGAGTCCCTGCGGCAGGGGGTGGACGTGTCCATGATCACTGCCGCCTGCAGCGCCCGGGTCATGTCCAACCACCTGGAGCGGCGGGCCCGGGCGGGCGGGCGTATCGCCGCGGTCCCCGTCACGGGCGTGGATAACAAGTCCGCCTTCGCGGAGACCGTGCGCCAGGCCCTCTACACCGGTAAGATCATCGCCTATGCCCAGGGCTTCTCCCTCCTGGCGGACGCCTCCGGGCGGTTTGGCTGGGGCCTCAATCTGGGGGAGATCGCCTCCATCTTCCGGGCGGGGTGCATCATCCAGGCGGCCTTTCTGGGGGACATCACCGCCGCCTACCGGGCGGACCCGGCGCTGGAGAGCCTGCTCCTGGCCCCCTTCTTCCTGGACCGGGTGAACGAGCGGCAGGAACACCTGCGCCGGGCTGCCGCGGCCGCCGTCCTGGGCGGCATCCCGGCTCCCGCCCTCACAAACGCCGCGGCCTACCTGGACGGCTTCCGGGCCCGCGCCTGCGGGGCCAACCTCATCCAGGCCCAGCGGGACTGCTTCGGCGCCCACACCTATGAGCGCGCCGACCGTCCGGGGAGCTTCCACTACGATTGGAGAAAGACGCCATGAACATCTCCACCAATATCACCATCTTCGGCGGCACGGGGGACCTGACCTTCCGCAAGCTCCTCCCCGCGCTCTACACCATGTTTCTGGCGGGCAAGCTCCCGGCGGGCAGCCGGATTGTGGCCGTGGGCCGCCGGGACTACAGCGACGGGGCGTACCGCGTCCTGGCGGAGGACTGGGTGAAGAGGTTCAGCCGCCTGCCTTACACGGAGGAGCGGTTTGCCGATTTCGCGCAAAGGCTGGTCTATTTTCGGATGGACCTCTCCAATCAGACCGACTATGGGCGGCTGGACGCGTTTTTTGCACAGGATACGGTGGAAAACCACCTCTTTTACCTGGCCGTGGCCCCCAGGTATTTCGCCGTCATCACCGAGGGACTCAAGCGGGTGCGGGGCGCGCGGGCGGGCAAGGTCATGCTGGAGAAGCCCTTCGGCGAGAGCCTGGACGCCGCCCGGACCCTGAACGAGGAGCTGGAGGGCTATTTCGGCCCGGAGCGCATCTACCGCATCGACCACTACCTGGGCAAGGAGATGGTCCGCAACATCCAGGCCATCCGCTTTGCAAACCCCATCTTTACCGACGTGTGGAACGCACGCTCCATCGAGGCGGTGCAGATCTCCGCGTTGGAGGAGGTGGGCGTGGAGACCAGGGGCGGCTACTACGACGCCAGCGGGGCGCTGAAGGATATGGTACAAAACCACCTCTTCCAAATTCTCTCCATCGTGGCCATGGAGCGCCCCGGGGAGCTCAGCAGCGCGCAGATGCACACCGGGCAGCTGGACGTGCTGCGCGCCCTCCGCCCGCCGAAGGAGTACGACATCTGCGATACCCTGGTGCTGGGACAGTACGAGGGCTACCGGGAGGAGCCTCTGGTGGCGGCGGACTCCGCCACCGAGACCTTTGCGGCGATGCGGCTTTTTATCGACAACGGGCGCTGGCGGGGCACGCCCTTTTATATCCGCACGGGAAAGAAGACCGGCGTGCGGCAGATGGAGGTCTCCATCGTGTTCCGGGCGCCCCGGCCCGGAGTGGAGCCCAACATCCTCATCATCAAAATCCAGCCCACTGAGGGCGTATACCTCCAGTTCAACATTAAGCGCCCCGGGGATACCGACGACCTCATCCCCGCCAAGATGGACTTCTGCCAGAACTGCAATCTCATTCACCAGCTCAACACCCCCGAGGCTTATGAGCGGCTCATCACCGCCTGTATCGCCGGCGAGCGGTTCTGGTTCTCACAGTGGGACCAGATAGAGCTGAGCTGGAACTATATCGAGGGGCTGAAGCGGCGACACAGGGAGGCCGGACTGCCGGTCCTGCCCTATGCGCCCGGCTCCCGGGGGCCGGACGCCGCGCAGACGCTGCTGGGCCGGACGGGCCGCCGCTGGTACGAATAGCAGCTTCGCCGGTTCGTTTGCCGCGCCGCCTGATTTGAGGCGGCGCGGCATTTATAAAAATTTAGAACAAATGTTTGCGATTTGCAAAATTCTATGATATACTGCAAGCGTACCAATTTAACCATGCACCCATAAGGAGGGTCTGCCATGAAAAACCTGTCACCCAAACAGCAGCAGATCTACGACTATATCATCGCCTTTCAGGCGGACCACGGCTACCCCCCCTCGGTCCGCGAGATTGGCGAGGCGGTGGGGCTGAAATCCCCCTCCACCGTCCACTTCCATCTGAAGGGGCTGGAGGAGAAGGGCCTCATCACCAAGGCGGAGGGCAAGACACGGGCCATCACCGTGAGCGGCCCCGTGCCCCGTCCCGTGGCCGAGGAGCTGGACGGCCGGGCGGGCCGGGTGCCCGTGGTGGGCAGCGTGGCGGCCGGGTCCCCCATCCTGGCCCAGGAGTGTATTGAGGACTATCTCACCTTCGACACCGGCGGACAGGCCGGGGAGCACTTTGCCCTGCGGGTCCGGGGCGAGTCCATGCTCCACGCGGGCATCCTGCCCGACGATCTGGTGGTGGTGCACCGCCAGCAGGATGCCCACAGCGGCGAGATCGTGGTAGCCCTCTTTGAGGACGAAGCCACGGTGAAGACCCTCCGCCGCAAGGACGGCCATACATGGCTCATGCCTGAAAACCCGGATTACGAGCCCATCGACGGCACCTACGCCGAGATTATCGGCAAGGTGGTCGCCGTCGTCAGAAAGTACTGAGATGCGCCGAGCGTCCGGGAACTCCACAGGGATACGACTTTAGAGTGTCCGCCGTCTGAGACATGGAATGAGGAATCGGATATGACGCCGAAAATAGATCACATTGAAATCACCGTCGCCGATCTGGACCGGGCCGAACGGTTTTACGACGTCCTCCTCCCCCTGCTGGGCTTCGACCTGAAGGACAAGGGACGGGGCGAGTTCCCGGCGTATGAGCATGTGGAGCTCGACTACGGCACGGCGGACTTCAGCCTGGGGCTGGTCTGTCCCCGGCCCGCCCTCCGGGAGGAGGCGGTCTGCCGCCGGAAGCCGGGCGCGCTCCACCACCTGGCCTTCCGGGCAGAGTCCGACGCGGAGGTGGACAGGCTCTACGAGCAGGTGCGGGCCATCGAGGGCGTGACCATCGTCTCACCGCCGGGGCGCTACCCCGAGTACACCCCGGATTACTACGCCTTTTTCTTTAAGGACACCGAGGGCATCAAGCTGGAAATTGTCCATTTTGAAAGGCCCGCGTACTATTGAACGGGGCGCTGGGCGGCGGAGAGGAAAAGAAGCTGCCGGGCGCGGGAAGCGACCCATCAAATAGTGGGGGAATTCCTATGAATTTGGTTGCATTTCAAACGCCTTATGGTAAAATGGGATTGGCGGAGGAGAACGGCGCGCTGGTACACCTCTACCTCCCAAACGAGGGCATGCCCCGCATCGCAGAGCATGAGACGGCGCTCCTGGCGGATGGTAAGGGGCAGCTCATGGAATACTTTGCGGGGAAGCGGACGGTGTTCAAGCTGCCTCTGGCCCCGGAGGGGACCGCCTTTCGCAAAAAGGTCTGGGCGGCCCTGCTGGACATCCCCTATGGCGGGACCATATCCTACGGGGAGCTGGCCCGCCGGGTGGACAACCCCAGGGGCGTCCGGGCGGTGGGCCAGGCCAACCACCACAACCCCATCCCCATCCTCATCCCCTGCCACCGGGTGGTGGGGGCGGACGGGAGCCTCACCGGGTACGGCGGGGGCGTGGAGCTGAAGCGGGCCCTGCTGGCCCTGGAAAAGCGCGCATAGATCGGACGCGCGGACAGCGCGGGATGAAAGGAGCCTTTTATGAAGCAATTAATCGCAGCGGGCAACCTGTTTCTTAAAAAGATGGATCTGACGGATATGGCACTGGTGAAGCTGTGCACCGGCTCCCTGGGCGTCCTGCTGGGCCTGCGGGCCGCCAGGAAGCACCGGAAGGGCGCAGGCTTCGCGGCGGGCGTGATGTTCGTGCTGACTCTGCTGCCGCTGCTGGCCAAGTGGATCAACGCGGTCACCAACGCTGACGAGGAGGACTGAGCGTGGCGAAACGGGAAAAACGTTTTCAGGTGGTGCTGAATGAATCCCCCGCCGGGGGACTTGGCATGGCCACCACCATTTTTCTGGACACACAGACCGGCGTGCAGTATCTGCAGGTCGTCAGCGGTTACGGCGGCGGTCTCACTCCCCTGCTGGACCGGGACGGCAGGCCCGTCATCTGGGATCTGGATCACCTGGAGGATGAGCGGTGAAGCTGGTTTCCTGGAATGTGAACGGGCTGCGCGCCTGCCTGGGGAAGGGCTTTCTGGAATCCTTTGCCGCGCTGGATGCGGACGTCTTCTGCCTGCAGGAGACCAAGATGCAGCCCGGCCAGGCCGAGGTGGACCTGCCCGGCTACGTGCAGTATTGGAACAGCGCCGTGAAGAAGGGGTACTCCGGCACGGCGGTGTTTACACGCGTGAAGCCCCTGGCGGTGACCTACGGCATCGGCTCCTCCGAGCACGACGGCGAGGGCCGGGCCATCACATTGGAGTTTGACAACTTTTTTCTGGTCAACTGCTACGTGCCCAACGCCCAGCGGGATCTGACGCGGCTATCGTTCCGTATGGCGTGGGAGGACGAGCTGCGCGCCTACCTCAAGGGACTGGACGGCAGGAAGCCGGTGATTTACTGCGGGGACCTGAATGTGGCCCATGAGGAGATTGACCTCAAGAATCCCAAGTCCAACCGGGGCAACGCCGGGTTCAGCGACGAGGAGCGGGGCAAGATGACCGAGCTGCTGGCCGCTGGATTTGTGGACACCTTTCGGTATCTCTATCCCGAGGCCGCCGGAGCCTACTCCTGGTGGAGCTATATGTACCATGCCCGGGAGAACAACGCGGGGTGGCGCATCGACTACTTCATCGTCTCCGAGTCCATCAAGGATGCGGTTAACGACAGTGTAATCCACCCCGAGATTATGGGCAGCGACCACTGCCCGGTGGAATTGGATATTTTCTAGTTGCCTCTTTTAAAGTCCCCGGCGCGTACGCGCCGGGGACTTTTTGCACAAAGCGGTACGGCAAAGGAATGGAACGGACTTTACCGGTTACGGGTCCCTCGGAAAGCCCCTGCGGCTTTGTGGGGAGAGGAGGGGCAAGGCAGTGGAATGAGGAATGCCCTCTCTCGCAGGGCGCTTAGAATGGAACGGACTTTGCCGGTTGGGGGCCCCACAAAGCCCATGGGCTTTGTGGGGAGAGGAGGGGCAAGGCAGTGGAATGAGGAATGCCCTCTCTCGCAGGGCGCTTAGAATGGAACGGACTTTGCCGGCTGGGGGCCCCACAAAGCCCATGGGCTTTGTGGGGAGAGGAGGGGCAAGGCAGTGGAATGAGAAATGCCCTCTCCCGCAGGGCGCTTAGAATGGAACGGACTTTGCCGGTTGGGGGCCCCACAAAGCCCATGGGCTTTGTGGGGAGAGGAGGGGCAAGGCAGTGGAATGAGGAATGCCCTCTTCCGCAGGGCGTTGCGAATGGAACGGACTTTGCCCCGACGACGTATTGCGTCTCAGCCTAAAATCCGCTATAATAGCGCTGACAAACTGCCGCAAGACCAATGCTTCCATGAGAGAGGATGCTGTATTTGAGAAGGATACCCTACATCCCTCTGGCCGCAGTGCTGCTGGTGCTGGCGATCCTCTGCGGGGGCTGCGGCCGGAGCGGCGACGCGCAGGCCGGCCCCGCGGTCCTCGGCGCGGAGGAGCGTGCGGAGGCAGCCGCGCTGCTGGACGCGCAGCTGGGGCTTTTGAAGGACGAGATTAACGACACGGAGTATGAGCGCTGCCTCGCCTTTATGGAGACGCTCTATCCCCTGCGCCGGGACCGGCTGGAGCAGGACCGCTACGAGAAGTCGGCCGAGGAACGCCGCATGGTGGAGCGTCTCAACCAGCTCTATGAGCGCTACACCGCTAAATACCTGGGCGACGGCGGCACGTGGGGGTACGGGAATCCCTCCCAGCGGGTTCTGGCCGAGTACCGCGTCAGCGGGGACGGGAGCATCCGGGCGGACGGCTGGAGCCAGATCCGGGAGACCGGCGGCTGGACGGAGGAGGACTATCTGGATCTCTGGGACCAGATGCTCAGCATCCTTCCCGACGGGGCCTGGCGGGATTTCTCCCGCTTTATCGTGTTTACCGACGGCGAAGACGAGACCCTGGCCTACGTGACTCAGGCGGACAGCGCAGGCGAGCGGTGGGAGATTGCCGTGGACCCCGCCGACGCGGAGGACAGCGACTGGTTTATCGAGACGGTGCTCCACGAGTACACCCACTACCTGACCCTCAACGCCGGTCAGGCGGACTACACCAGCCGGCAGACCGGGTCCACCTACAACGAGGAGGGCATGGTCACCTACGCAGACTCCTACCTCAACGCCTTCTATCAGGCGTTTTGGGCCGACTACCTGGACGACCGGCTGGCCAACATGGACTCCTACAACTTCTTTCTCCGGCATGAGGATGACTTCGTTACCGACTACGCCTCCACCGACCCGGCGGAGGACATCGCCGAGAGCTTTACCTATTTCGTCCTGCAGGACAGGCAGAGAGGGGATGCGGTGTGGGAGCGGAAGCTGAATTTTTTTTATGATTACCGGGAACTGGTGGACTTTCGCAGCGAGGTCCGGGCGCGGCTTGGACTGGAATAGAGCCGACCGGCGGACGCAGCGCCACCGGCAATTGCGGTAAGAAGAAATCAAGCGCCGTGGAACCCAGGTTCCACGGCGCTTCGCGCTCTTTAATACCGGTTTACCCACCCGGAGATCAGGAGCGTGGGCACCAGCCACATAACCATGAAGATCAGCAGATTGGCGGGGGAAAGGGAGGAGTAGGCCCCCACAAAGGTGAGGTAAAAGGCCAGCAGCACCCCCACGGCGGAGCCGGCGGAGGCCAGGCCCGCGGTGATCCGCACCGCCAGCCTCAGCCGCTTGCCGCCCACCACCGCCTCGGAGAAGGGGCCCAGCCCCTCCCGGCAGAGGACGGCGGAGAGGACCTCGCTGTGCTCCTGGTCGGGGTCGGACAGCTCCAGCCGCCGCTCAATGGCCGGAAACTCCATCTTTTCCACCGGCAGCTTAAACCGCTGGCGGAGCATGGCGGGGATGAGGTTAAAGTCCCGGGTGGCCAGCACGGGCCCCACCTTGTTGCGGATGAGGGCCGTCAGGGACGGGCGTACCACGCCGTGGAGATTGTAGCTCAGGGCGAAAATCCCGGCCAACTCCCCCTCGATGGCGCAGAATACGGCGTTTTTCACGTTCAGCCCCTGGGGAAGCCCAATCTCCATCAGGTGCATAAAGGCCGCGGAGCCCACCAGCACCTGGTCTCCCCGGATGACGGCGGCCATGCCGCCCTCGTACTGGGCGAAGTGCTCGCTGCGGCGGTAAATCGCGCCCTGGGAGCGGAGCAGATCATGAAAAATCTTATCGAGGCCGCAGCCCGAGTCACGGATGAGGGTGGCCGCGCAGGCCACCACCTTCTCCACCGGGAAGTCCCCGAAGACCTTAATGCCGTTCATGGAGACCGAGCCGGGAGGAAAGAGATCGATATCGGTGAGGAGAATCCCCGCGCCGCCCCCGGTACCCACCACGCCGTCCCACCCGGCGATGGCCGCGCCGCTCTTGGAGAGGCGCTGGCACAGAGTATTCCAGGGGATGCCATAGCAGAGAGCGGCGGAGAAGGAGGCCGCGGCGGTGAGGGTGGCGGAGAGGCACCAGAGCAGATGCTGGGGCTGCTTCTGCCCCAGGGAGGCGGTGATGGAGAAGAGGAGAGCGGCGATGAGGAGCAGCGGCGCGGTGACGCGGAAAATCCGCTGGGCCCCGTCGGGCGCCTGAATCTGGCTGCCGAAGCCCGCAGGCTCGCCGGACCACTTGGCGTAGGCGTCCCGACCGTTCCACTTGCCCTCGTCCAGAGTGACGAGGTAGGGCTCCTGGGCGGAGGCCGCCGTGCGGCAGGCGCTGCGGGAGCCGCGCCGCTTTAAGTAGGTGCCCCACATGGTGAGGCCCAGGGCCAGGGCGGAGATGGCGCAGTAGGGCATCTGCTCCTCCCGCCCGCCCAGGCTGATCATGGTCAGCGCATCGGCCAGGGTGGCCGCGCAGGCCAGGGAGACCAGAGTGTCCATGCCGATGCCCAGCTGGAAAATGCGCAGCAGCCCGGCCAGGAAGGTGTCCACGCCCAACAGCATGGCGCAGCCCAGCATCCCCGCCAGGGTGTATACCCGCAGCTCGTAGGACTCGCCCAGGGGACCGGGCAGGGGGAATTTAAAGAAGGGGGCCAGAGTCAGGTAGAGCAGCGGCAGGGCCAGCAGCAGCACCAGGACGCCCCGCAGGCGCAGGAAGCTCAGACCCCGGTTATAGCGCTTGTAGAGGTCCGCGGGCGGCAGATCAGGGGCCGGAGGCAGGGCACGGCGGGATCTGCGGCGGCGCATGGGCGCGTCAACGTCCTCGCTGTCCACGCCGGGGAGGTACTTCTCCGCCTTGCGGACGTCCTCGTCGTCCTCCACGCCCTCCTCTTCAAACATATGCTCGGCGTAGTCGTCCGCCTTCCGGCGGAGCTTGTTAATCCCGGCCTGGAGGGGGCTCTCCTCCTCCGGCCCGTCCGGCGGAGCGGAGGCGGTCTCCTCCTCGCCGGGGAAGTCCACCACCTTTTCGTCCGGGGCCTTCCCCTCAGAAGGGGTCGGCCGGGGCTTGTTCCGCGCCGAGGGCGGAGAGACGGCGCCCGGCGCGCCGTCCCCGGCCTCCGGTTCCTGCGGCGCAGGCTGGCGGGGCGCGGCCTTCCCCGGGAAATCCACCACATTGTCGATGGCGCCCTCCCGCCTGGGGGGACGGTGCGGCCGGGGCAGATCCTTCTGGGGGATGACCGGCAGGGGTATGGTGTTGTCCATCTCCTCCCCGCCGCCGCGGCCCTTGTACTCGGCCAGAATTTCCTCCAGGGAGAACGCCTCTCCGTCCGGGTGGCCTTTATTCAGTTGGTCGTCCCGGTCTTTCGGCATAAAACTCGTCCTTTGCGATGTGTCGGGTCTTAATAAGATGGTTTGGATGGCGGATACCTACCCCAGCCGCTGGCGGACTGCTTCATAGAGCATAATGGCTGCGGCGGCGCTGGCGTTGAGGGAGTTGAGCTTGCCCCGCATGGGTATACTGACCTTGAAGTCGCACTGCTCGGACACCAGGCGGCCCATGCCCTCCCCCTCGCTGCCGATGACAATGGCGGCGGGGCCCTTCAGGTCGGCCCTGTAGAGGCTGGTATCCCCGTCGGCGGCGGTGCCGAAAATCCACAGGCCCTCGTCCTTCAACTCCTTCAAAAGTGCGGTCAGGTTGGGCACCCGTGCCACGGGCACATGGGCCACGGCCCCGGCGGAGGTCTTTGCCACGATGGCGGTGAGGCCGGCGGAGCGGCGCTTGGGGATGATGACCCCGTGGGCCCCGGCGCACTCGGCCGTGCGGATGACCGCCCCCAGATTGTGGGGGTCGGAGAGCTCGTCGCAGACCACCACGAGGGGGGCTTCTCCCCTCTCCCTGGCGGCGTTTAATATATCGTCCACGCTGGCGTACTCCCGGACGGCCGCCACGGCGATGACGCCCTGGTGGGCGTGGGTGCGGCTCATGCCGTCCAGCTTGCGCCGGTCGGCCTCCACCACCACGACGCCCCTGTCCCGGGCGGTGGAGGCGATATGGCCCAGGGTGGCGTCGGTCTCGCCCCGGGCGATAAAAATCTTGTCGATGGTGGTCCCGGCCCGGAGGGCCTCGATGACCGCGTTGCGGCCCTCGATAATGCCGTCGGCCTCAGCCTCGGCGTCCGGTCTGCGGGGGGTGTTCTCTCTCATGGGGCGTCCTGCCTTTCTTCCACTGGGGTACTGTCCATAGATAGTAGAAGTATACCACAGTTGAGCCATAAGAGAAAGACGAAAATGCGCATTTCACAGGGAAAGATTCCAGCGGCGGCGGGATGGTTTTCATAGAAAGTTTACACCTTTCGCCCCCCTCCTTCCTTGTATTTCATAGTCCGGTGTGGTACAATACGACAAAACTGCAAGGGACGGAAACGCCCTGTTTTCAGCGGTAGAAATAAGGAGGGCAAGCATTTGAAGCCCGATAATCAAAATAACAACGGCAACAAAAACGGCGGCCCAGGCAATAAGAAGAGCTGGATCGGCCTGGTATCCATACTCCTGTGGGCCCTGATCCTCACGCTGCTGCTCCAGTCCGCCATCGGCATGTTCAAGAGCGCCAACACGGTGGAGGTGGACTACTCCACCTTCCGCGAGTGGGTGCGGCAGGACTTCGTTGCGGAGGTGAAGACCGAGAGCAACCAGTACGTTATCACCCTGAAGGACAACGTGGCGGTCACCGAGCAGGACGGCCAGTTCCTCCTCTCCTGGAAGGAGGAGGAGCCCCAGCCCAGCGAAGCGCCCCAGGAGACAACCCCCGCCGATACCGCTGTCCCGGATGCGGCGGTGAACCCCTGGATGAATGGGCAGACCGCCGAGGCCAAGGCGTCCAAGCTGAAATTCGTCACCGCGCCCACCATCTCCACCGACGGCCTCACCGATCTGCTGGATGAGCACGGCGTCAAGTACGGCACCGACATTGTCCAGGAGTCCTCCATGCTGATGAGTATGCTCATCAGCTATGTGGTGCCCATCCTGATTATGGTGGTGGGCATGGTCTTCCTCTTCCGGTTTATGTCCAACAAGATGGGCGGCGCCGGCGGCCTGGGCGGCGTGGGCAAGGCCAACGCCAAGGTCTATGTGGAGAAGAAAACCGGCGTCACATTCAAGGATGTGGCCGGCCAGGACGAGGCCAAGGAGTCCCTGGTGGAGATCATCGACTTCCTCCACAACCCCCAGAAATACACCGAGATCGGCGCCAAGCTGCCCAAGGGCGCGCTGCTGGTGGGCCCTCCGGGCACCGGCAAGACCCTGCTGGCCAAGGCGGTGGCCGGCGAGGCCAACGTGCCCTTCTTCTCCATCTCCGGCTCCGACTTCGTAGAGATGTTTGTGGGCGTGGGCGCGTCCCGTGTCCGCGACCTCTTCAAGGAGGCCAGCAAGATGGCCCCCTGCATCGTCTTCATCGACGAGATCGACACCATCGGCAAATCCCGCGACAACCGCATGGGCGGCAACGACGAGCGGGAGCAGACCCTCAACCAGCTCCTGGCCGAGATGGACGGCTTCGACCCCACCAAGGGCGTCATCCTTCTTGCGGCCACCAACCGGCCCGAGGTCCTGGACCAGGCCCTGCTGCGGCCCGGCCGGTTCGACCGGCGGATCACCGTGGACCGGCCCAACTTGGCGGGCCGTCTCGCCACCCTCCAGGTCCACACCCGGAACATCCGCCTGGCGGAGGACGTGGACCTGAATAAAATCGCTCTGGCCACCGCGGGCACCGTGGGGGCGGATCTGGCCAATCTGGTCAACGAGGCCGCCCTCCGGGCCGTCCGCCTGGGCCGCAAGGCCGTGAACCAGAACGACCTGCTGACCGCCTTCGAGCTGGTTATCGCCGGCGCGGAGAAAAAGGGCAGCGTCCTCTCCGAGTTCGAGAAGCGGCTGGTGGCCTACCATGAGGTGGGGCACGCCATGGTGGCCTACAAGCAGAAGAACGGCAAGCCCGTGCAGAAGATTACCATTGTCCCCCATACCCAGGGGGCGCTGGGCTATACCCTCCACCTCCCCGAGGAGGACAAGAACCTCTCCACAAAGGACGAGCTGCTGGCCCAAATCGCCACCAGCATGGGCGGCCGGGCGGCGGAGAAGCTGGTCCTGGGCGTGGAGAGCAACGGCGCCGCTCAGGACATCCAGGACGCCACCGGCATCGCACGGAATATGGTGGCCCTCTACGGCATGAGTGAAAAGTTCGGCATGATGGCCCTGGCCTCCCGCCGCAACCAATATCTGGAGGGCGGCTACGGCATTGACTGCGCCCAGGAGACCGCCGCCGGGATAGACGACGCGGTGCGGGAGATTATCAGCGGCGCTTACGACAAGGCCATGAAAATCCTGATTGAAAACCGGGAGGATATGGACAGGGTGGTGGCCTACCTCCTGGCCAAGGAGACCATTACCGGCGGGGAGATGACGGCCATCCTGGAGGGAACCGACCCCGCTCTGGCGGAGAATTACGGGGCCTCGCCGGAGCCTCCCGCCCGCCGGGAGTCTCAGAGCCCCATCGCTCTGGCGGGAGATAAGCCCGCGGAGCCGCCCCAAACGGATATCCCGCCCGAGGGAAAGCCGAAGGACGGCGGAGAGCTGCCCCACTGAGTGAGCTTTGAAGAGCGCCGGACCCCGCGGGGTCCGGCGCTCAGCTTGTCAAAGAAGCCCTTTGGGGCTTCTTTGACAGAAGGCTGCATGACGTCTGGGCTCGATTTATTTGGAAACAGTCGCCCCAGCCGTCATGAGAAGCGTTATTTTTGAGGTGCCTGCCCCCAGAAATGACGGATTTTAAATTTATTCCGTCGTCTGCGGACGACGCAGATCTGCGAGGCTTTCTCTGCGGAGGTTTTTTGACACCCTGAAGAGCGCCGCCCCCCGGGGATGAAGTATTTGCATATCGGGACCGATGCTGATATGATGGGGAAAAGAGGTGCTTTGCATGAAAAGAAGTTTCAGAGTATTTGCCCTGCTGCTGACCTGTTCCCTGCTGTGTACCTTGCTCCCCGCCGCGAGAGCCGGGGCGGCGGCCCCGACACCGCCCTCCTGGTGCCGGCTGGAGGAGTACGTGGTGTTTGAAGGGTCCGCAGCCTATGAGCAGGAAAACTGGGAGAAAATTCTTTTCCTTCGGGCGGACGCGGAGGCAGGCGGCGCCACACCCAAAAAAGACGGGGACGCGCAGAGCTTTGAAGCGCTCTCCGCGCTGCTCTCCGCGTTGGACGCCCTCTTCAAGAGCGATATGATTCCCGTCACCGCCGAGGCGCTGGCGAAAGAAATTTCATAGATGACCAATTACCCCGCGCCCCCGGCGGCCATAAAGGCCGCCGGGGGCATATTTTACGGTAAAACCGCCGGGAGACAACCCCGGTTTTCCACCGCTATTTCCCGCCCTGTGGATATTTCCCGAATGAACTTGTATCTTCCCGCCCGCTTTGATATAATTAAGAGTAATTTTGTAATCGAATTCGGGGGCAAGCCCATGAAATACAGACAATGGAATCTGCGCCCCGCCCACCCGGCGGCCCGGGCGGCCATGGAGGCCGTGGGAGTTCCGCCGCTGCCCGCGGCCGTTCTCTGCGCCCGCGGGCTGGACACGGTGGAGAAGGCCAGGGACTTCCTGGCCTCGGACGAGGGGCTTTTAAACGACCCGCTTCTTCTGCGGGATATGGAAGCCGCCGTGGCGCGCATCCGGGCCGCCATAGACGGCGGAGAGCACATCGCGGTCTATGGCGATTACGATGTGGACGGCATCACCTCCACCTGCCTGCTGACCGACTACCTCCGCTCCCTGGGGGCGGCCGTCACCCCCTACATCCCCGACCGGATGGAGGAGGGTTACGGCCTGGGCGCCGCCGCTGTGGAGAGTCTCCACGCCCAGGGTGTGAAGCTCATCATCACCGTGGACTGCGGCATCACCGCCGTGGAAGAGGCCGACCTGGCCGCCTTTTTGGGGGTGGACCTCATCATCACCGACCACCACGAGTGTAAATCCTCCCTCCCTGCCGCCGTTGCGGTGGTGGACCCCCACCGCCCGGACTGCCCCTACCCCTTCAAGTGTCTGGCCGGGGTGGGGGTGGCCCTCAAGCTGGCGCTGGCCATCGCCGGTCCAGCCGCCCAGAGCGCCCTGCTGCGCAAGTACGCCGACCTGGCCGCCGTGGGCACCGTGGCCGACGTGATGAGCGTGGTGGGGGAAAACCGCACCATCGTCCGCATGGGGCTCAGCGCCCTGGCCCACACGGAGCGGCCCGGCCTGAAGGCCCTCCTCCGCGAGGCGGGGCTGGATGAGAAGCCTCTCACCTCGGTGTCCATCGGGTACACGCTGGCCCCCCGTATTAACGCCTCGGGCCGGATGGGCTGCGCCAGCCTGGCCGCGGAGCTCCTCCTCACCGCCGACAGCGTCCGGGGCGCCGAGCTTGCCCAGGAGCTGTGCGCGCTCAACCGGGAGCGGCAGGCCATCGAGCTGGGCATCTTTGAGGAGTGTGTGGACCTGGCCGACGCGCTCCCGCCGGAGGAGCGGCCCGCCCTGGTCCTGTCCAGCGAGGGCTGGCACCAGGGGGTGGTGGGCATCGTGGCCTCCCGCCTCACCGAAAAATACTCCTGCCCCGCCTTTATGATCTGCCTGCAGGACGGCCACGGCAAGGGATCCTGCCGGTCCTTCGGGGGCTTTAACCTCTTCGCTGCGCTGGAGGCCTGCTCCGATCTGCTGGAGGGTTTCGGCGGCCACGAGCTGGCGGCGGGCTTTACCATCCTGGAGAAACAAATACCGGCCTTCCGCGCCCGGATGTGCGCCCTGGTCCGGGAGGCCACCGGCGGGGCGGAGATGGTCTCGGCCCTGGAGCTGGACGCGGAGATCGACGACCCCGGCCTCCTCACCCAGGAGGGAGTATGCTCCCTGGACCTGCTGGAGCCCTACGGCACCGGCAACCAGCGGCCCACCTTCCTGCTCTCCGGCTGCACCGTTGCCGCCCTGAGCGAGGTGGGGGGCGGCCGGCACCTGAAGCTCAAGGTGACCGCCAGGGGCAGGAGCTTTGACGCCATCTTCTTCTCCGCCACCGCGGCGGAGGCCGGGGTGGCGGTGGGGGATCGGGTGGACGTGGCCTTCTACCCCCAGATCAACGAGTACCGGGGCTGGCGGTCCGTCCAGCTCCAGGTGGCCGATCTGCGCAGCTCCCTCACCCGGGCCCAGGCCGAGCGGGCCCTCTACGAGAAATTCCGCCGCGGAGAGGAGCTGACGCCCCGGGAGGCCGCCGCCCTCACCCCCAGCCGGGAGGAGTTTGCCGGGCTGTGGCGGTACCTCAAGGGCCGCAGCGCCGCCGGCCGGGTGGAGGAGACCGCCCTGCGCCTCTCACGGAACGTGGCCCGGACCTACGGCCTGCGGGAGACCTTCATGCGCACCATGGTCTGCCTGGAGGTCTTCGGCGAGCGGGGGCTCGTCCAGGTGGAGCGCACCACCGACCTGCTCCGCATCGATGTGAAGCAGGTGGACGGGAAGGTGGATCTGGAACAGTCGAGCATCATGATGAGACTGCGCAAATTAATTGAGTGAAAAATGAAACGTGATCAATGAAAAAGCAGGGTGGGCCGAGTAGGACTGCTTGTTTTGGGACAATTTATAAAATATGCCAATCTGTGCAGATGAGTTGTGCAAGCTATGGCCGGCACTGCATCGCTTCACCTGTTTCCTCTGCTTTTTCACTTTTCACTTTCCGGAGGTGACCGAATGGACCCCATTTTGGAGCGCTACCAGGCGCTGGAGGATAAAATAAAGGCCTATAACCCAACCCTTGACACCAAGCGGCTGTTTGACGCGTTTACCTACGCCGATAACGCCCACTCTTCCCAGCTGCGCAAGGACGGGTCCCCCTATATCACCCACCCCCTGGCGGTGGCGGAGATCGTGGCGGACCTGGAGCTGGACACCGACTCCATCATCGCCTCCATGCTCCACGACACCATTGAGGACACCGGCGCCACCCACGAGGAGATCGCCAAGCTCTTCGGGCACACGGTGGCCGACCTGGTGGAGGGCGTCACCAAGCTGACCCGGGTGCAGTATACCTCCAAGGAAGAGGAGCAGATGGAGAACCTGCGCAAGATGCTCATGGCTATGGCCAAGGACATCCGGGTCATTCTCATCAAAATCTGCGACCGGCTGCATAATATGCGCACCATGGAGTACCAGTCCCCCAGGAAGCAGAAGGAAAAAGCCCTGGAGACCATGGAGATCTACGCCCCCATCGCCCACCGCTTAGGTATGCAGAAAATCAAGTGGGAGCTGGAGGACACCTCCCTGAAGTACCTGGACCCCATCGGCTACCAGGAGATCGCCGACGAGCTCTCCGCCCGCAGCAGCGCCCATGAGGAGTTTCTCGCCGCCATCCAGAAGAAGATCACCGACCGGCTGGACGAGGAGGGCATTAAATGCACCGTCTACGGCCGGGTGAAGCATATCTACTCCATCTACCGCAAGATGTACGCCCAGAACAAGACCCTGGACGAGATTTTCGACCTCTACGCCTTCCGGGTCATTGTAGACGACATCCCCGAATGCTATAACGTTCTGGGCTGTATCCACGACCTCTTCAAGCCGGTCCTGGGCCGCTTCAAGGACTATATCGGCACACCGAAGCCCAATATGTACCAGTCCCTCCACACCACCGTCATCGGCCGGGAGGGAATTCCCTTCGAGGTGCAGATCCGCACCTGGGAGATGCACCACACCGCCGAGTACGGCATTGCCGCCCACTGGAAGTACAAGCAGGGCATGGCTAACGCCCAGCTGGGCACCGAGGAGAATTTCGAGTGGGTGCGCAAGCTGCTGGAGAACCAGCAGGACGCCGATGCGGAGGAGTTCGTGCGCACCCTCAAGGTGGACATGTTTGCCGATGAGGTCTTCGTCTTCACCCCCCGGGGGGACGTCATCAACCTCCCCGCCGCCTCAACCCCCATCGACTTCGCCTACAACATCCACTCCGCCGTCGGGAACCACATGACAGGCGCCAAGGTAAACGGCCGGATGGTCCCCTTCGAGACCACACTTAAAAATGGCGACATCGTGGAGGTCATCACCTCCAAGTCCGCACACGGCCCCAGCCGGGACTGGATGAACATCTGCAAATCCAACGAGGCCCGCAACAAAATCCGCCAGTGGTTCAAGAAGGAGCGCCGGGAGGAGAACATCGCCACCGGCCGGGCCTCCTTTGAGTCCGAGCTGAAGCGCCAGAGCCTCACCATGGCCCAGATTACGGCCGAGGACGCCCTCCCCTCCATTCTGAAGAAGGTCCGCATGAACTCCCTGGACGAGCTGTACGCCGCCATCGGGTACGGCGGCATGACCGCCGCCAAGGCGGTGGTCCGGGTGAAGGACGAGCTGCTGCGCCTGGGCCGGGTGAAGGAGGAGAAGGCCGCCGCGGAGCGGGCCCTCCAGAGCGAGGTGGTCTTTCCCGCCACATCCCTCCCCGTGGACAAATCCCCCAGGAAGTCGGAGAGCGGCATTGTGGTGGAGGGCCTTGACAACTGCCTCGTGAAGTTCGCCAAGTGCTGTACCCCCGTGCCCGGAGACCCGGTGGTGGGCTTTATCACCCGGGGCTTCGGCGTGTCCGTCCACCGCTGTGACTGCCCCAACGCCGCACCGGAGAAGCGCCGCCCCGAGGAGGCCGGCCGCTGGGTCAACGTGGCCTGGGTGGGCAGCGAGCAGAGCAGCTACCAGACCAGTCTGGAGATCTCCGCCAAGGACCGGGACGGCCTGGCCATGGACGTGACCATGGCCCTCTCCACCGTGAAGGTGAAGGTGGACTCCTTCGCCGCCAAGGCCATGCCCGACGGGTACGCCTCGGTCTCCATCGTGCTCCAGGTCAGGGACCGCGATGAGCTGACCAACGTCATCAACAAGCTGGGACAGATCTCGGGGGTCTATCAGGTGAAACGGGCCGCGGGGTAGCGGGTACCAAGAATGAGAAAGAAAAAATTAAGGATGGGCGGCTGCCGCCGGCCAGGTCCTTTTTCAAACTGTTAAGGAGAATGAAATATGGCTAGAATAGAAATAGCCAATTTTGAGAGCACGCTTTCCCAAGTTTTTCACGGCGGGGAGCGCCTCTGCCGGGAGCTGCGCCTGACCGATGAGGAGGCCGGCTACCTCCGCCGGGCCTACCCCCATGCCTGTATCAAGCCTCTGTCCGGCCCCGTGGGAGGAAAGGCGTGGTATCAGGTCCAGTTGGCCTCTGCCACCGCCTGACCCTGAATTCCTCGATTTTTTCTATGATTGAAAAGGAGCCTTACTCATGTCCGAACTGCCCTTTGTCCCCCTGCTGCTGGGGGCGGATATCAACGTATACAGCATGGCCCGGGCCTTTCACGAGCAGTACGGCTTGAAAACCGTGGCCTACGGCATGTACCCCTCAGGTCCCTGCTTCGGCAGCGGCATCATCGACTACCGGGTGTGTGACAGGAACGACGCGCCCGAGGTGGTGCTCAGGAACGTGTCCGCCGTAGCCGCCGAGTTCCCGGACAAGAAGGTCATCGTTCTGGGCTGCGGAGACAATTACCTCACCGCCATCGCGGAGAATCTGTCAAAATTCCCCGCCAACGTGGTTGCCCCTTACATCGGCCTGAACCTCATGGAGAAGCTCATCCACAAGGAGCACTTCTATGAGCTGTGCGACCAGTACGGCATCGACCACCCCGCCACCTACGTCTACCACAAGGGCCAGGGCCATGACTTCGTTCTGCCCTTCGCCGGCCCCTTTGTGGTCAAGCCCGCCGAGTCCGCCACCTACTGGGACCACCCGTTTGACACCCAGAAGAAGGCCTACGTCCTTCAGACCCGGGAGGAGGTGGACCGCGTCATCGACGATATCTACGACCACGGCTATGAGGACTCCCTCATCATCCAGGACTTCATCCCCGGGGACGACGCCTATATGAGGGTGGTCACCAACTACTCGGGAGAGGACGGGAAGGTCCGCCTCATGTGTGTGGGCCACGTTCTGCTGGAGGAGCACACCCGCCACGGCATCGGAAACCACGCCGTCATCATCACGGAGGACGAGCCTGAGCTGTGCGGGAAGCTCCGTGCCTTCCTGGAGGACATCAAATTTACCGGCTTTTCCAATTTCGACGTGAAATACGACCAGCGGGACGGTAAATTTAAGGTGTTCGAGATCAACTGCCGCCAGGGACGCAGCAATTACTACGTCACCGGCGCGGGCCACAACCTGGCCAAATACCTGGTGGAGGACCGCATCTACCACAAGCCCTCCGCCCTCACCGTGACCAAGAACCGCCACCTGTGGCGGGTGATTCCCCTCAAGGTGGCGTACGACTACATTCCCTCCAGGTACCACGGCGAGATGAAGGCCCTCATCAGCGCGGGCGCGTGGGTCAACCCCCTCTTCTATCCGCCGGACAGGAGCCTTGTCCACAAGCTGCGCATCCTCAAGGACCAGTGGCGGTACAAAGAGCGGTACGCCAGCTCTGGACCGAAGGCGAACTAGGAGGGCAAAATTGAAAAGCATTGACCGGGATTGTTGCCACGGCCTATGAAGTCGGAGTTCCTTTTTAGAACCCCTGATTTTCAGGGACATCCTCCGGGTCGGTGCCGGGATTTCGCTTTTTATTTTACGCGCAAGAGGTTTATTATGAACGAAGCAAAGCTCGGAATCCTGGGCGGCATGGGTCCCCAGGCCACCCAGGATTTTTACCAGCGCATACTGGATCGGACCGACGCCTCCTGCGACCAGGAGCATCTGCCGGCCTTTATTTTGAGCGACACCCGCATGCCCGACCGCACCGCCGCCATTCTCGGCGGCGACGCCGAGGGGTGCCGCCGGCGGCTGCTCAGCGACGCCAGGACCCTGGAGCGCGTGGGCTGCACCGCCATCGCCATCCCCTGCAATACCTCCCATTTCTTCGCCGACGATCTCCAGAAGGAGCTGCGGATTCCCATTATCCATATGGTGCGGGAGACGGTGAATACCCTCGCCGAAGATCCCGATATCCGCAAGGTTGGGATTCTGGCCACCGACGGCACTGTCCGCGCCGGAGTGTACCAGAAGGAGTGCGAGGCCCAGGGCCTCAGAGCGGTCTCCCCTCCCCCGGAGATTCAATACCTGGTCATGTCCATCATCTACGACGAGATCAAGAAGGGCGAAAAGGGTTCCCGGGAAAAATTCGCTGCCATTGACCGCTGGCTGAGGGACGCGGCCTGCGACGCGGCCATCCTGGGCTGTACGGAACTGTCCGTCTACCGCACCTTCCACGGCCTGCCGGAGTTCTACGTGGACGCCATGGACATTCTGGCCGAGCGCTGTATCACATACTGCGGCTACCGGCTGAGGATGGTATAAGGCGGCCGCTATGTGCTGCACAGGGCGAGGGCTGAAACGCGATTAGCTCCAGACTTTCGGGGCGACAGGGCTGCCGACCCCCGGTCCGCTCTGCTGACAACCCCTTCATAAGGCGGCCCCTGAATGTTACCGCCCACACCGGCTGATTCCAGATTCCTAATTACCTTTCCGGAGGTGCCTATGCTCCGACCACACTATCCCCTGGGGGACTACTATCAGATCCTCCAGAAAAACGGCCTTTTGGCCTCCTCCGCGCCCCTCCGGGCCGATCTGACCCGGAGCGTCCGCATGGTCTCCTGCGACTCCCAAACCGTGGTCCCCGGCACCGTGTTCATCTGCAAGGGCGCGGCCTTCAAGGCCGCCTACCTGCTGGACGCGGCGGCCAAGGGGGCCTTTGTCTATGTCAGCGAGCGCGTCTACCCTGAGACGACGCTGCCCTGCCTGCTGGTGAACGACATCCGCCGCGCCATGGCCCTGATGGCCGACCATGCCTGGGGCCACCCCTCGGGCAAGCTGGACATCGTGGGCATCACGGGCACCAAGGGCAAGACCACCACGGCCTACTACCTCAAGTCCATCCTGGATGAGGAGGCCCGCAGCCGGGGCAGGCGGGAGACCGCCATCCTCTCCACCATCGTCACCGACGACGGGCGGGAGCGCCGCCCGGCCAAGCTCACCACCCCGGAGCCTCTGGACCTCCAGCGGCACCTCTTCAACGCGGTGGATGCCCGGGTGGGCCGCCTCACCATGGAGGTCTCCAGCCAGGCCCTGAAGTACCACCGGGTGCTGGGGGTGGAGTTTGCCGTGGGCGTCTTTCTAAACATCGGCGAGGATCACATCAGCCCCGTGGAGCACCCGGACTTTGAGGACTATTTTTCCTCGAAGCTGATGCTCTTCTCCCGCTGCAGGACCGCCGTGGTGAATCTGGACTGCGACCACGCCGACCGCGTGCTGGAGGCCGCCCGGGTCTGCCCCGAGGTCATTTCCTTCTCCCGCAGGGATGAGAATGCCGACGTGTTCGCCGGGTGTATCCGCAAGGAGGAGAACGCCACACTATTCCGGGTACGCACCCCGCGCTGGGCGCGGGAGCTGCGCCTGCCCATGCCCGGGCTCTTCAACGTGGAGAACGCCCTGGCCGCCGTGGCCGCGGCGGAGGCCCTGGGCGTGGGGGCGGAGGCGGTCTATAACGGCCTGGCCTTGGCGAGCGTGCCCGGGCGGATGGAGACCTACCACAGCGCAAGCGGCGGCCTCACCGTCATCGTGGACTACGCTCACAACGGCATGAGCCTGGAGGCCATCCTCTCCTCCGTCCGCAGGGAGTACCCGGACCGGGAGCTGACCGTGGTCTTCGGCTGCACAGGCGGCAAGGGCCTGGACCGCCGGGAGGGGATGGCCGCGGCGGCGGGCCGCTGGGCGGACCGGATTATCCTCACCGAGGACGACCCCGGCCCGGAGGAGGTCGTGGACATCTGCGCCGATATCGGGCGGTATCTTGCGCCCTGCGGCAAGGACTACACCGTCATCCCCGACCGGGAGGAGGCGGTGGAAACCGCCGTCATGGAAGTGTGCCGCCCCTCCGTGGTCATTCTGGCGGGCAAGGGGGCCGAGCAGCAGCAGAAGCGGAAAAACGGCCCGGAGCCCTGCGTCCCCGACGGGATGCTGGCGCAGAAGGCTCTGGCCCGGTTTGACGCCAACCTGGCCGTCTTCAACTGCTTCCCCCTGCTGGGCCAACCGTGATGGCGGTGCTGGACGCCGCCTTTGACGGAAGCGGCGCGGCCGCCTGGGGCTGTGTGGACTTCGGACGAATCCGGCCCGATTTATCCACAGAAAAGCGGGACAAGGTGGAAAAGCTCTGCCCCAATCCCAGGACGGTGCTGGTGGCGGCGTTTCCCTATTTTGCCGGGGAGACTGCCGGGAACCTCTCGGTCTACGCCAGGGGAGAGGATTACCACCTGGTTTTGGGCCGCAGGCTGAATACGGTATGCAAACTTTTGCGGGAACATTACGCCGGGTATTTGTTCGTGCCGGGGGTGGACAGCTCTCCCCTGCCCGAGCGGGAGCTGGCCTTTATGGCCGGGCTGGGCCTGCGGGGAAGTAACGGCCTGCTTATCCTGCCCCCCTACGGGTCCTATGTGTTTCTGGGCACCATCCTCACAGACGCGCCCCTGGAAGTTTCCACATTCCCCCCCGCCGGTGTGTGCATCTCCTGCGGGAAATGCGCAGCGGCCTGTCCCACGGCTGCGCTGGAGGGGGCGGTTTTCCACAGGGAGCGCTGTCTCTCTGAGCTGACGCAGAAAAAGGGGGAGCTCACGGGCGGGGAGGAGGCGCTTCTGCGCAGGCATCCCTATATTTGGGGCTGCGACATCTGCCAGACTGCGTGCCCCTATAATCAGGGCGCCGAAACCGCGCTCCTGTCCCCGTTTTTGACCGATTTGGTGGAGCATCTGCGGCTGAGCGACGTAAGCGGCCTGAGTAACCGTCAATTCAAAGAAAAATACGGTTCAAGAGCCTTCTCGTGGCGCGGCCCGGCGGTTCTGCGCCGGAATTTACAGTTAAAGCACGATTAGATAGAGCAGGGACCGCCCGTCCGGGCGGTCCTTTTGCGTATAAAACCCGCTTTTTTGGTCCAGAATAGGGATACCTTAAAGTAAAGGCGGTATGTTTATGCAGGTACGCGACCTTATGAGCCAGGGCGTGGTGTCCATTACCCCCGGCGAATCGGCGGCCCTGGCGGCCCGGCTCCTCTCCCGGCACAACGTTGGCTCCCTCCCGGTATGCGGCGAGGACGGCCGCCTGCGGGGCATCGTCACCGACCGGGACATCGTGCTCCGCTGCGTGGCGGCGGAGGAGGACCCCTCCAAGGTGCCCGTGCGGGACATCATGTCCCGCAACTGCGCCGTGGTCTCCCCCAACGACGACGCCCGGGAGGCCAGCCGCATGATGGCCGCAGCCCAGGTGCGCCGCCTCCCCGTCACGGAGGAGGGCAAGGTGGTGGGTATGGTCTCGCTGGGAGATCTGGCCGTCAGCCAGGCCTACGATATGGAGGCCAGCAAGGCCCTGGCCGATATTTCGGACAACGTGAAGAAGCTGTGAACACAAACCCGCCGCCATCCGAACTACGGATGGCGGCGGGTTTGTGTTATTCCAGCCAGAGGGGGGTGTAGGTGACGCTGTTTTCGCGGACGCTCAGGTCGGAGAGCAGGGGCTGGGTGTGCTGGGCGGTCCCGTCGTCGAAGATGGCGGAGATGGTCACGCCATCCCCGCCGGAGGGGATTAGCAGTTCCGCCCGGTATTCGGTAGTGCCGGGCAGACGCTCGGCCTCCTGGACGACCGCATTTATCCCGGGGCGGCTGATTTGAAAGGTCACGGTTGTCATTTCCGTGCTTTGCGCGGGGAGAAGACTTACATGAACCCGCATACCGGCCTTTTCCGTGGAAAAATATCGAATGGAGAAATCCCCCACCAGAGGGGCCGAGGAGTCCAGCCCGGGGCGCACGGCCGCCTCGGCGAGTGCGGACACCTGGGTCTCCAGCTGGGAGATACGCGACTCCTGGGCGGCCAGCGCGTCCCGGGCTGTGTCCAACTGGGCCGACTGGCGGGCCAGGACGGCGGAGAGCACCGCCGCAACCACGACCACCGCCGCGAGCGTGAGGGCATGGCTCACGTTTTTCAGCAGCCTGCGGCGGCGGGCCCGGCGGGCGAACTCCGCGGCGGCGGCCTCCTCCTCCTCGGGAGTGGAGGCGGGGCAGTCCACCTGAAGAAGCTCGTTGAGGGAGATGCCGAAGAGCCTGCTGAGGGCGATGAGCTTATCCACCTCAGGCACCGCGCCGTCGGCCTCCCACTTTGAGATGGCCTGGCGGGAGACCTTCAGCTTCTCACCTAGGCCCTCCTGGGAGAGGCCGAGGGCCTTGCGCAATTCTTGTATACGCTGTCCGAGCGTCATGGAGACCGCCTCCTTTCAGATAGACCCTAACAGATCAATTGGCATTTTGGCAAGAAAGCCGCCCTTACCCTGTGTCAACCCCCGGTTGCGGGCCTTGGGGCGCAAGGGATTGCCGGCCCATTCCCCGCCAGAACAGGAGGAGCCCCAGCGTACAGCAGCCGCAGGCCAGGAGCAGGGCGCCGGGGACGCCGCGGTCCGCCAGCGCGCCGTAGACCGGGTAGACGCCCAGGGCGGCCGCGTCCATCAGCATGGCGTTGCAGGAGAGCTGAGCGGCCCGGCCACCCTCCGGCGCGTTCTCGTTCTGGATGGAGAGGGAGAGCGGATTGGCGGCGGCGCGGACCGCCGCCATGAGGAGCACGCCGGACACTGCCGCCGTGGGATTGTCCGTGAGGGCCAGGACAAGGCAGACCCCGGCGGCGGTCAGAAAGAGAAGGCCCCCGGCACGCCGCGTCCCCAGCCGCCCGGTCAGCCGGTGGGAGAGGCCGCCGGCCAGCCCCGCTCCGGTAGCCAGCGCGTAGAGGGGGCCGAACCAGCGCTCGGGGATGCCGGCGCGGAGGTACTGAAGCTGGTTGAGGAAGACGGTCACCTGCTGAGCCGCCTCGGCCAGCAGGCAGAAGGCCAGCAGGATCGGAGCCATTCGCCATGTCTGCCGCAGCGCCGCACGGAAGCCGGCGCGCTCCCGGCGGGCGGGGGGTGTTCCGGCGGGATCGGTGAGCAGAAGGGTCAGGAGCGCGGCGGCGGCATAGGTCCCCACGGTGAGGAGGGCGGCCAGCCGGTAATCGCCCTCCAGCAGGGGCCAGGTAAGTCCGGCCAGAACGGTGCCGGCGACGGTGGCGGCCTCCCAGTGGGAGAAGGCACGGCGGTGCTCGCCCGTACCGCCGCAGCAGGAGAACAGATAGGCCGAGTCGCAGCCGGTGAGGCCGGAGAGCACCACCGAGAGCACAAGGCGCTCGGTCAAAAAGCCGAAAAAGGTCCTGGCCTGCCAGAAGACGACCTTGGACAGGGCAAAGAGGACGGAGCAGATTGCCAGGGTCCGCCGGTGCCCCAGACGGTCGGCCAGAACCCCCCAGGGGATTTCAAGGGCCAGCATCAGCGCCAGGGACAGGCTTTCAATGACGCCCATCTGGAGCAGACTCAGCCCGGCGGACTGGCGGTAGAGCGTGGCGACAGGGCTGTAGAACACAGCGCCCTGGAGCAGCGCGGCGGCGTAAAACAGCCTGATGTTGCGCTTGTTTTCAGACGTAAAAAGACCTCCTTATCTTGAACGCGACAAACGGCCGCCCGGATGGACGGCGGCTGGTTCAAAATAAGGAGGTCTTAGTTGGGACGGCGCATAAAGGGCTCCGTTTCCGGACGCGGAGAGATCCCGCGCGCCCTGGGGTATGGCTCCATTATACGCGGTAAGAGCAGCATTGGCAAGCGAAAGATTGGCCCGGCGGTGCATGGGGAATACCGCGCGGTCCAGGGGGCGGGGGACGGCGGGAGCGTTTGTGACTCGGCAGGGTGAGGACTCAGACGACGAGGCGGCCGGTCATGGGGGGCAGCTCCACGGTGAGTATGCCATCCGCGGGGACAAGGGGTGCGCCGGAGAGAAAGTCGGAGGCGGCCCCGGTCCAGGGGAGGGTGACCGACGCGGGGGCGTCCCCGGCGTTGACGGCACAGAGGACGGCCCTGCCGTCCAGGGTGCGGGTGAAGGCCAGCACATTGCCCTCAGCACGGACGTAGCGGATATCGCCCCGACGCAGCGGGGACAGCTCACGCCGGGCACGGCCCAGGGCGGCAAACCAGGCGGTGAGGGCCTGGTCCTCGCGGCCCCAGGGGAAGGTGCGGCGGTTGAAGGGGTCCTCGAAGCCCTCCATGCCCGCCTCGTCCCCGTAGTAGACGGTGGGCGCGCCGGGGAAGGCGAAGAGCACCAAGGCCCCCAGCCTGAGCCGGGCCAGTCCCCGCCCGCGCCAGTCCGGCCCCAGCCGGGAGGCGGCCCGCCAGTCCCGGCTGCGCTCCTGCCGGGCGGATTCCTCACCCAGAAGGGTCAAAATACGGGGGGTGTCGTGGGTGCCCAGGGAGTTCATGCCGGAGTAGAAAGCGAAGGCGGGGTAGTTCTCCCGCTGGGTCTCCATGGCCTCATAAAATTGCTCCGCGCCCCCTCCGGTCAGGTAGGAGATGAGCGCGTTGCGCAGAGGGTAATTCATCAGGCCGTCGCAGTGGCGGCCCCAGATATGGCGGCGGCGGACGCTGTAGGCCACCTTGTTGGAGCCGTCCTCCCACACCTCGCCGATGATGACCGCATCCGGCTTCTCTGCCCGGGCGGCGGCGTGGATGTCCTGCACCACGTAGTCGGGCAGCTCGTCGGCCACGTCCAGCCGCCAGCCGTCCGCCCCGGCGCGGAGCCAGGCGCGGATGATGCCGTTCTCCCCGGTGATGTAGGAGAGCCAGCCGGGGTCCTGCTTGTTGGTGGTGGGCAGGGAGTAGATGCCCCACCAGGAGGTGTACCGGTCCGGCCAGTGCTGGAAGGAAAACCAATTGCGGTAGGGGGAGTCCTGGCTCTGGTGGGCTCCCAGGGTGGGGTAGGTGCCGTCGCCGTTGAAGTACTTGCTGACGAAGGCCGTGTGGTTGAAGACGCCGTCCAGCATGACCCGCATGCCCATGGCGTGGGCGGCGGCGCAGAGGGTGGTGAAGTCCTCCTTCATGCCCAGCATGGGGTCGATTTTCTCATAGTCCCCCACGCCGTAGCGGTGATTCTCCGGCGCCTCGAAAATAGGGCAGAAATAAAGGGTCTCCACCCCCAGGGACTTGAGGTAGGGCAGTTTCTCCCGAACCCCGGCAAGGCTGCCGCCAAAGAAGTCGCGGTTGCGAATTTCGCCGTTGTGGTCCGGGCGGTACTCCGGCTCCTCCTCCCAGTTCCGGTGGACCCAGCGGCCGCCGGGCATCCCGGCGGGGCTGGGGACGGACAGGCGGCAAAAGCGGTCGGGGAAGATCTGGTAGCACATCCCCTCCCCGAACCAGCCGGGCACGGACTCGGAGCCGTCGTAGACGGTGAGCTGGAATTCAGCGGTCTCGTCGCCGGTGCCGTCCATGCGGATGAGGCGCAGGGAGTACCAGATAAGGCCGATGTAGCCCGCGGTGTCCAGCTTGCAGGTGAAGCAATCCCGGTCCCCGTCCAGTCCGGACCAGGGCATGGGCAGCTCCAGGCGGCGGTTGTCGGCCCCCTCCAGCCGGGCGGTGAGGACGGCCCGGACATAGGCGGCGCTCCGCTCCGGGCGGAGGGTGAAGGAGACCCGCTCCCCCGAGGGGACCGCCCCATAGGGGGTCTTACAGAGGGGCGAGCGGGAGTTGAAGGTGTGTGAGTCTATCAAAAATACCAATCCTTAAATAAAAATGAAGAGAGCAGGGGCTCTCGAAGCAGCGCTTCCATCCCGATATTTCGGGTTTACAGCGCCGCTTCGATAAAGAGCCCGGCATCCACACTCAGGGGAGACCGATTTACTCTTTTTTAACGCAACAGGGCGTTTTCCCCCTCCACCGCCTCCATGGTGTGCTCGGTGTTGAAGTAGTAGGAGAGGATGTCGGCTGCGATGGCGGCCAGCTCGGTGCCCGAGCCGCCCCGCTCCACCACGATGGAGATGGCGATCTCCGGGTCGTCGTAGGGCGCGAAGCAGACCAGCACGGCGTTGGCCTCGGTGTCCTCCCGGCCCACCTGGGCGGTGCCGGTCTTGGCGCCCACGGTGACGGGCAGGTCCTTGAAGTAATTGCGCACGCTGCCCTCGGTGGCCAGCAGGTACATGCCCTGCTTCACGGCCTCCAAATTCTCACCGCTGATGTTCAGGCTGTCCATCAGCTCGGGAGCGCGCTCGTAGATGACCTGGGAGAAGTCGCTGGACTTTACCGACTGCAGGATGTGGGCGGAGTAGTGGCTGCCGCCGTTGACGAGAGTGCCGATATAGTTGGCAAGCTGCAGGGGAGTTGCCAGGGTATTGCCCTGGCCGATGGAGGCGGAAAGCAGGTCGCCGCCGTACCAGGTGACGCCCATTTTTTCGCTGGTCTCCGGCCCGGCCACCTGGCCTACATTCTCCGGCAGCTCAAAGCCGGTGGCCTTCCCCAGACCGAACATGGAGGCGTACTTGTTAATGAGGTCGATGCCCAGACGGTCGCCCATGGTGTAGAAGTAGATATTGCAGGAATTCTCAAGTGCGTGGGCCATATCCTGAGGCGGGTGATACCCGCCGTACTGCAGATAATACCAGCAGGCGGGGTGGTATTCACCATAGGGATATTTCTCCCCCGCCGGGTACTGGAAGCGGCCGGTGTCCTTGATTTTCTCATTGGGGGTGGTCAGTCCCTCCTGAAGTGCGGCGGTGCCCACAACCATCTTAAAGGTGGAACCAGGGGAGTAGGTCCCCATGGTCGCCCGGTTATAGAAGGGGTTGAGGGGATTCTCCGCCGTCTCGTTGTAGAGGGCGGCGTTACTATAGATATTCAGGTCAAAGGTGGGGTAGGAGGCCATGGCCAGGATGCCGCCGGTCTTCACGTCGGAGACCACCGCGGCGCCGCCCTGGGTGTACTCCGAGGGGAGGCCGGCGATGCCCTCGGCCAGGGCCCGCTCGGTGACCTCCTGGAGACGGATATCCAGGGTAAGAGAGACGTTGTCTCCGGGTTTGGGCTCCAGCAGCTCGCCGGTCTCGTGGTCGGTGAGCCAGGTCTCGCTGACCACCTTGCCGGTGGTGTTGGTGTCGATGGCACGCCTTCCGGCCTCGCCCCGGAGGTACTCCTCGAACGCCAGCTCCACGCCGTCGGTGCCCACTGTGTCGTCCATGCTGTACCCGAGGGCCTCGTACTTCTCCCAGTCCTCCGCGGGGATGGAGCGGACTCGGCCCAGGAGATGGGCGGCATAGGCGGTGTTGTACTGGCGGACGGTGGTGGGGTCGATGGACACGCCCACCAGTCCCTGCTCCTTGACGGTGGAGATGAAGTCGATGTCCACGTCCTGAGCGAAGACATAGGAGGAGCGGAGAATGTCCAGCGAGCGGATGCGCACCTCACACAGAACCCCTACCAGGGCGCGGCCGTCCTCGGCGGAGACATTCTCGTCCACCTGGTAGAACTCCCGCATCTTGGCGATAAGGGCGCCGGCGCCCTGGGCGGCGGCATCGGTCCACTTCATCCGCTCCAGAAAGGCCTCGTACCGGGCGCGGCCCGCGTCGGTGAGGGTATCGGTATAGGTAAAGGGCTCCGTCATGGAGATGGGGAGCACCGCATCGGTCCAGGTTACGTTGTGGTCCCGGCAGATGTGCAGCAGCGCCAGGAGATTGGGATTGCGCTCGGCCTCCGCGCCCATGACGCTGGTGTCCAGCGTCACCTGGTAGCTGGTGCGGTTGGAGACCAGCACCCGGCCGTAACGGTCCAGTATCTGGCCCCGGGCAGCCTCCACCGTCTCGGTTTTGGTAATTTTGCGCACCGACTGGGAGCGGAAATCCGCACCGCGGACGATCTGGAGGTCGTAGAGCACCCAGGTGAAGAGGCCCAGAATGACGATCAAAACCAGCAGGATGCCCCGCAGACGGCTGTGAAATTGTTTTGCGTCCATAAAGACCTCCTTTTTTCATTTTCAGTTTAAAACAGCGTTGCAAACTGGGTGCGGTTGTGGACCCAGCGGAAAACCAGGTAGACCAGCGGGACCAAAACCAGGGAGTACAGCACTTCGGGCAGGGCCACGCCCAGCAGGACCTGGAGCGGAGCCACACCAGCCGCCAGCCGCCAGACGACCCGGCACAGGTCGATGATGACGAGGGCGCCGGCCGAGCAGGCCAGACAGCCCGCAAGACTCTGCCGGACCCCGTACTGGGCAATAATCCCCGTCCCCGCGCCCAGAAGGGTCATACCCAGGGTCATGGCCCCGTTGGTGTGGTACACCGCATCGCAGATGACCCCCACGGCCAGGCCAAAGGCCCCGCCCGCAGCCGACCCCTCCAGCACCGCCACCGTCACCGCAGCCACGGGCAGCAGCATGGGCGACACGCCGAAGAATTTAAGCCGGCTGAGGACATAGACCTCCAAAAACCACACGGGCAGAAGGGCCAGCGCGTATATGAACCATTTGGTGAGAAAATCTCTGCGGGTCACGGTTGGCGCCTCCTCATACTGCATACCATGCTGCGCACAATTCCACGGCGGGCAAAGCCGGGGGAAAGCCGACCGCGGGGAATTGGCCGCCCGATGGAATTACTCAACAATGTCGAACGCTTTGATCACGAAAACCTGCTGGAGATCGTCCAGGTCGGCGGCGGGCTTTACCACCGCGTAGCGGCTCATCCCCGAAACGTCGGTATGGACCGACTCGATGGCGCCCACCACCAGACCCGAGGGGTAAACGCCCCCCTTGCCGGAGGTGAGCACTTCGTCCCCGGCCACCAGCTCGGTGTTCTCCGGCAGATACGAGAGCTTCAGGCGGCCCTGGCCCATGAGGGTGAAATCCCCCTCCAGAATCGCAGCCCCGTCGGTGCGGCCGATGAGGCCGCCCAACTCAATGTCGGTATCGATAAGGGTGGTGACGGTGGACCAGTTGAGGCCCGCCTCCGTAATGATGCCCACAAAATTGCCGTATTCGTCCACTACGCAGTCGTCCGGCTCCACCCCGCTGGAGGTGCCCTTGCTGATGGTAAAGGTGGACTCCCAGTTTGAGGCGCCGGCAGCGGTGACCGTGGCGGGCTCCATCTGGAACTCCTTGTGCTTGGTCTGGAAGTTCAGGAGATTTCGGAAGCGGTCGTTTTCCGTGTTGGCCGACTCGGCCTGGCGGATCTCCTCCTCCATCTCGGCAATGCGCTTCTTGAGCTGCTCGTTCTCCGCCAGGAGCTGGTCGTACTGGAAGGAGTAGTCGTAAATTCCCTCCACCCAGTTGACCAGAGAGTTGAGGCCGTTGCGCACCGGCGTGGTTATCACATTCACCGCATTGGAGATGGGGGCGGCCACGCCGCCTGTAAAGGCCGTCACCACCAGCGTAATGAGGGCCAGAAGCACGGCGATAACCAGAATCAGGATTCCATTATGGCGAAAAAAGTCCTTCAAGGCCTTGTCTCCTTATGGTGGGTTGATACGAAAAACGGGCGGCCATCGGCCGCCCCGGGGGAAGCGCGGAGGCCGGGGACAGGAGGCATATGGGGGTTAATCCTGCCCCGCGGCGAGACGGAGGCAGTCGATGCCGAAGCGGGAGAGCATCCGGCCCAGACGGCAGACCGGCAGGCCCATCACATTATAGTAGTCGCCTGAGATGCCCTCAATGAGGAGCGCGCCGTAGCCCTGAATGCCGTAAGCCCCCGCCTTGTCCATGGGCTCGCCGGTGGCCACATACTGCTCAATCTCCTGCTCGGACAGCTCCCGGAAGGTCACGTCGGTGACCTCGTGCTCGGTAAAGCGCTCCCCGCCCAGGAGCACAGTGACGCCGGTGTAGACCTGGTGGCGCACACCGGAGAGGGTGGAGAGCATCTTGAAGGCCTCCAAGTCGTCGCCGGGCTTGCCCAGGACGGTGCCGTCCAGCGCCACAACGGTGTCGGCCGCGATGATAATGGCGCCGTCGTCCACCCGGTCGGCCACGGCCCCGGCCTTCTCCGCGGAGAGGCGGCGGACCAGCTCCTCCGGCGGCAGGCCGTCAAAGGCGCGCTCGTCGATATCCGGGGAGACGGTCTTGAAGCGGGTGATTCCCATCCGCTCCAAAAGCTCCCGCCGGCGGGGGGATTGGGAGGCGAGGATAATGTCCATTGCAGTACGTTCCTTTCTATATAAAAGAGAAAAATGTGCGGGAACAATAGAGACGCCTGCTGCACGAGCTGTCCCGCCTTTTTCCCTTTCCGATTGCTTACTTTCCCGTAGAGCCGAATCCGCCCGCGCCGCGGCCGGTCTCGTCCAGCGCGTCGCAGAACTCCAGCTGGGCCTGGACCACCGGGACCACGGCCAGCTGGGCGATGCGGTCGCCGGGCTGGACGGTATAGGGCGTGTCGGAGAGATTGGTGAGGCCCACCCGAAGCTCGCCCCGGTAGTCGCTGTCGATGACGCCCACGCCGTTGGAGAGGGAGATGCCGTGCTTCACGCCCAGACCGGAGCGGGCAAAAATCAGGGCGACGTAATCGGCGCTGGGCAGGGCGATGGCGATGCCCGTGGGGATGCTCGCCAGGGACCGGGGAGCGAGGACCACGGCCTCGTCCATACAGGCGCAGAGATCCATCGCCGCAGCGCCTGCGCTGGCATAGAAGGGGGCGGGAATCTCTCTGCCGATTTTCGGCGATACGGCTTTTATATTCAGTTTCATAGAACCTCCAAATAGGAAAATATGAGTAGCGAAAAGCAGACCGGCGGGCAGGATATCTGGCCGCCTCACGGGGACAAAAGGCGAAAAAGACGCTCAGAGGGGCGCCGCTCCACAGGCGTATCCGGCTTTTAACCCGCTCTTTTTTATCTTTATTTTAATCTACGTCCCTATAGTACAGCCCCCTGGTATATTCGCCGGGTTCCCAGCCGCCCCGGCCCTGATAACGCTCCAGGACCTGAACGCACTCCCGGGGGTTCTCGGTGGTGAACATGAGCCTCTGGGCCCAGAGGCCGATCCGGGCGTAATCCGCCTGCTTGTCCGCCAGAAAGAGCTTTTTGGAGTTCAAGATCTCATTTCGGCACCCGGGGGCCTTCACCACAGGGAACTGGGCCCCCTTGCGGTCGGTGAGAACATTGCTGTTCTCACAGCCGCAGCGGCCGGTCCGGTTTTGAATGATGCAGCTCTCCATAATCATCAGGGGCAGGCGGCCGTATGCGATGAGCTCTGTGTCCATGGGCTTGGAGATATCGCGGATCTGCGCCAGCTTCAGCTCAAAGGAGATGGTGCCGGAGACGAAGCCCAGGCGCTTGAGCTCCTTGAGGGCCTGGGCGTTGTAGATCTCCAGACCGTAGTCCCCGCGGAGTGTGAAGCCCATGGCCCGGGCGGGGGGC
This sequence comes from Lawsonibacter faecis, assembly GCF_014287675.1. Lineage (GTDB taxonomy): Bacteria > Bacillota > Clostridia > Oscillospirales > Oscillospiraceae > Pseudoflavonifractor > Pseudoflavonifractor faecis. Next base: position 269,074 of record NZ_JACOPQ010000004.1, read on the forward strand.
AGCATGCCCAGGTTGTTTACCAGTGCGTCGGTCACACCCAGGGCCTTCACCTGCTCAAGCTGGGCGAGCATCTCGGGACGCTCCCTGTCCCAAGCGATCCGGGGCAGAGAGACGGCCAGCTGGCCGGGCTTGGCCCACTCCGAAAGCTCCGGGTGGGCGGCCAGCTCGGACAGGGGGACGTAGACCAGGGCAGGCTCCAGGGCCAGCAGCTCACGGCTCACCTGCCCGGCCCGGAGGACCGATACTGTCAGTATGGGCGCATTCTTCCGGTTTTCATACCGGGCGCCGGGGTGAAATTCCCCGGTCCGCCAGTGGGGGGGCTCCACACGCCGGGCGGAGAGACCCTCCAGGGCCTCCCGGCGGAGATTGTTGAGCGCGGAGAGGGGCAGGGAGAGCCCGTCCTCCACCAGGGCGCGGACCTTTTCGCAGCGGTAGGGGGTGCCGCCGGTCTTGGAGAGCTGCTCCTCCACCTGCTCCCGGGTGAGGGCACGGCTGCGGGCGGCCTCCGGCGTGGGGCCGGAGACGGTGACCACCCGGCCCGCATCGTCCTCCACCCCCACCTGGGCGCTCTCGCCGGGGCGGATCATGGCGTAGAACTTGACGGGAACCAGGGAATTTTCCTTCTGGTAGAAGTTCCGGGCCTGGGCAAAGAGCTCCCGGGGCTCCTTTGTCTCCTCCCGGACGCCGAACATCTCCGGGCCCTGCTGATCGGTAAAGAAGCCGTCGGTAAAGCCCTGGCGGGAAAAGGCGGCCGCCAGCTGGGCCACCTCCTCGCCGGTGGGCTCCCGGTTTTCCCGGATGGCACGGGCATAGATGGAGGTGACCACGCTGACGTACTCCGGGCGCTTCATACGCCCCTCAATTTTGAGACAGGCGACCCCCATCTGCTTCAGCTCCCGGATGTGCCCGGCCATGGACATATCCTTCAGGGAGAGGGGAGTGCCGTCGGCCCGGCCGCTCCAGCCGTACTTCATGCGGCAGGGCTGGGCGCACAGGCCACGGTTGCCCGACCGGCCGCCGATGACCGAGGAGAGGAAGCACTGGCCGGAGTAGCACATACACAGGGCGCCGTGGGTGAAGACCTCAATCTCAATGGGGGAATTGGCGCAGATGTGGGCGATTTGGTCCCGGGACAGCTCCCGGGAGAGGACCACGCGGGTCATGCCCTGGTCCGCGCAGAGCTTCACGCCGTCCAGGTTGTGGACGCTCATCTGGGTGGAGGCGTGGACCGGCATATCCGGGGCCACCTGGCGGAGCACCCGGAACATCCCCAGGTCCTGGACCAGCACGGCGTCCACCCCGAGGCCGCTGCACTCCTCGGCCACCTTGGCCGCGGCGGGGAGCTCCCTGTCGGTGAGCAGGGTATTCAGCGTCAGATAGACCTTCACGCCCCGGAGATGGCAGTAAGAAACCGCCGCCGCAAATTCCTCCGGGGAGAAATTCTTCGCGTTGCGGCGGGCGTTAAAGTCTCCGTATCCAAGATAGACGGCGTCCGCGCCGGACTGAACCGCGGCGGTTACCGCCTCGGGCGATCCGGCGGGCGAGAGGAGTTCTAACATGGCGACCTCCTGGGAGAGATAATAGAGGGGCGCGGCGGCGGTAACCGCCCCGCCGCGAGTGCGGCGCTGCAAGCGTTTCGGACCGTCCCCGCAGAGCCAGGGCCTTGGTGCCGGGGCGGTTCGCCCACCCCGGGCAGAGAAAAGAGACAGGGGCCCCGCGCAGCCCGCCGCGCGGGGAGCGGCGCCCCTGCCGCAGAACGCTACTTCTTCTGGTTCTGGAGCTTGAAGATCTCCCGCTTGGCCTCGGACAGCTCCATTTTCAGCTTGGTGGCCTCTTCCAGATACTCCTTGAGCTGGCGGCGCAGGTTCTCGGAGGCCTCCACCTCCTTGAAATACTCGTCGGCGACGTTCAGGGCGGTGAGCACGGCCCCGTCCACCAGGGAGACCTTGGCCTGGTCCAGAACCTGCTTCATCTGCGTATCCACATGGGCCGCCACCTTTTCCATATAGCCCTGATCCTCGGTGGCGACGAGGGTATACTCCTGGCCGGCGATGGTAACGGTGACACGGTTTTTCATGGCGGCGCCTCCCAGACATAAAATAATAAAGTATGATACCACAAAACCAAAGGTTATTGTGGTATATGGCATCGTCGGCGGTGCTCCGCGCAGCGGAGGAGCCAACCGCGCCAAAAACATGGTATAATAACCGCGTTGCGGTTATTATACCATACAACACCGGGGCTTGAACATAAATTCTTTATGAATTTTCCTTTTTTTATCCCATTTTATTTGGTATTTACCTGCCGCGCTTTTTCAGGTAAAATAACAGAGCATATCTAGACGATGATGGAGTTTGCTCTTGGAGGAAGGGAGGCGTTTCCATGACTGTCGATCCCCTGATCCCCGGCGGGGTGGTGTCCCTGTCCGGCGAGGCGGCCGACCGGCTGCTGGCCGCGGGCAGCGGGGACGCCGCCCTGCTCTATCTGGCCCTCCTGCGCCGGGGCGGACAGGCAGACCTGAACACGGCCAACCGCGCCCTCAAGTGGAGCGGCGAGCGGCTCGCCGGCGCCTATGACGCGCTGGTGAAGGCGGGGCTGGCGGACAAGACTCCTCCGGCGCCCTCCGTCCCCGTGCTGGAGGGCGCGGATGAGCCGCCCGAGTACCGGGCCGAGGACATCGCCAGGGAGATGGGGGACGGCGAATCGCCCTTTCCCGGCCTGGTGGGGGAGGTCCAGCGGCGGCTGGGGAAAATCCTCTCCACCGCCGATCTCAAGACCCTCTATACCGTCTACGACTACCTGGCCCTCCCCGCCGAGGTCATCTGCCTGCTGGTGAGCTGGTGCGTGGAGGAGCAGGAGCGGAAATACGGCCCGGGCCGCAAGCCCCGGATGCCCCAGATCCGCAAGGCGGCCTTTGCCTGGCGGCGGCTGGGGCTGGACACCGCGGAGGCGGTGGAGGCGTATCTGAGGCGGCAGTCCGCCCTGCACAGCAGGGAGGGCGCCGTCCTGGCCATGATGGGCGTGGCCGGACGCCCCGCGGTGGACGAGGAGCGTAAGTACATCAGCGCCTGGGTGGAGATGGGCTTTGACGACGACGTTATCCGCCTGGCCTACGAGCGTACCCTTTTCAAGAAGCAGAACATGAACTGGGCCTATATGAACGCCATCTTGAAAAAATGGCACGAGAAGGGCCTGCACACCATGGGGGAGGTCCTCTCCAAGGACTCCAAATGGCGGCAGGCGGCCGCCGCCGGTCAACCGGACGCCGGGCGTGTCAACGACGACATCCAGTGGATGCAGGAATTTTTGGCCAGGGAGAAGGCCGGAGAGGAGGGAAAGTAAATGGCGTATGAGCCAAGCGTCCTGCGCAGAGCCACCGCCCGGCTGGAGGAGACGCGCAGGCGCCGGGGCGAGGAGCAGGCGGCCCGCCAGCGGGAGATTTACCGCCGCATTCCCCGTGTGGCGGAGATCGACCGGCAGCTGCGCCGGACCATTGTGGGAATCATCGCCGCCTCCCTCCGCTCCGGGGACGACCCCGCGCCCGCCATCGAGTCGGTGCGGGAGAAGAACCTGCACCTCCAGGCCGAGCGGACCCGGCTCCTGCTGGAGCAGGGGTACGGCGCGGACGCCCTGGACGAGAGGCCGGCCTGCCCCAAGTGCGGTGATACCGGCTGGCGCGGGGCGGAGATGTGCGAGTGCCTGAAAACGCTGTGCACCGAGGAGCAGATCAGGGGTCTGTCCCGCCTGCTGGATTTGGGCGGGCAGTCCTTTGACGCCTTTCAGCTGGAGTACTACTCCCCCCTGCCCTGCCCCGGAAGGAACGCCACCCCAAGGAAGAACATGGAGCTGGTCTATGAGATCTGCCTCAATTACGCCCAGAAATTTGGGCGCTTTCCCGTCCGCAACCTCTTTCTCAGCGGGCCGCCGGGGCTGGGGAAGACCTTCCTCTCGGCCTGCATCGCCCGGGAGGTGTCGGAAAACGGATTCTCCGTGGTTTACGACACCGCAGTCAACATCTTCGCCCAGTACGAGGCGCAGCGCTTTTCCCGGGACATAGACGACAGCCGGGAGGCCAGGGATGAGACCCGGCGCTACCGGGTGTGCGATCTGCTCATACTGGACGATCTGGGCAGCGAGATGACAAGCCCCCTGATACAGTCGGCGCTCTACACCCTCATCAATACCCGGCTGACGGCGGAAAAGCGGACCGTTATCTCCTCCAACCTCTCCATTGAGGATGTGCGGCGGCGCTATTCCCCCCAGATTGCCTCCCGGCTGGAGGGGGAATACAGGGTGCTGCCCTTCTTCGGGGACGATATCCGGCTGCTCAAGAAGCAAAAAATTTGAGATGACAAAAAGTGCGGGTGATCATTCACCCGCGCTTTTTCATGCGCTCGCCAATTGGGAGGCGTTTCTTTTTCGACAAGATTATGCTATACTGGTCGGCAAGAGAAAGAGAAAGGGGCCGAAACCCATGCGTGAAGAGCACGCCGCCGGAAAGCCGCTCACCGCCACGGTGGAGGAGCGAATCATCCAGATCATCAAGGAGGGCGATCTCCAGCCGGGCGATCGGCTGGAGAACGAGCACGACCTGGCCCGGCGATTGGGTGTCGGCCGGGGTACGGTGCGGGAGGCGATCAAGGGCCTGGTGTCCCGCAACGTGCTGACGGTGCGCCAGGGCTCGGGGACCTTTGTGTCCCACCGCCACGGCGTGCCCAACGATCCCCTGGGCCTCACCCTTTTAAAGCAGGATCGCCAGCTTGCGCTGGAGCTGCTGGAGGTGCGCCTCATCCTCGAGCCGGAGATCGCGGCCCTGGCCGCCACCCGGGCCACCGACGGCGACCTCAGGCGGATCGTCTCCCAGTGCGACCGGGTGGAAAAGCTCATCCTGGCGGAGGAGGAATACCAGCAGGAGGACGTGGAATTCCACCGCCGCATCGCCCAGGCCAGCCGTAACCGGGTGACCAGCACCCTGGTTCCGGTGATCCACTCCTCCTCCAGCCTGAATATCGACCTGACCCACAACGAGCTGAGGGAGAACACCGTGCGCTACCACCGGGCCCTGGCCGAGGCACTCCGCCGCAGAGACCCCCTGGGCGCCCGGTACGCCATGGTCCAGCACCTGGCGGAGAACCGCCGCTATATCCTCGCCCCAGGGCCTGGGGATAAATAATCCCCGTTGAGAAACGTTCTCAGACGGAGGACTGGCGGACAAGTGGACGGATGAGAGACAAAGTCATCATACAACTTTGTGAATAGAATGTGAAACGAATAACGAAATATTTCGCATGGTAAATCGGTTTCATTAGCTGTAATAGACAAATAAGAATATAATATTTTTGCTATACAGACAAAAATGTGCATACATTTAAATTTGTAATTGACTTTTAAAAAGGCGTGATGTAGGATGATTTCGCAGGCAGGAATACACAAACCCGGAAGCGAGGAGATGCCGGTGGAGGAACGGATTCGGACGAAAGCAGTGACCATCGACCAGGTGGCCCGGCAGGCGGGCGTCTCCAAGACCACGATCTCCCGCTACCTGAACGGCAAGTATGAGTCCATATCGGCGGACACCCGGGAGCGCATCCGGGACGTGATTGAGGAGCTGGACTATCGTCCCAACCGGATTGCCCGGAGTCTGAAGGCGCGCAACAGCCGCATGATCGGCTGTGTGGTCAGCGACATCAGCAGTCCCTTCTCCTCCATCATCGTCAAGGCCATCAACAGTGTGTGCGTCCGCACAGGGCATCAGCTGCTGGTGGTGGACAGCGGAGACGACCCCGTGCGGGAGCGGGACGGCATTCAGGGACTGCTGGAGAGCCAGGTGGACGGCCTCATCGTTAACACCACCGGGCAGAACGACAAGTACCTGCTGGAGCTGCGCGGGCAGGGGGTGCCCCTGGTGCTGGCGGACCGCTGCCTCTCTGCGGAGGGGATGCTGGACACGGTGGCAACCGAGAGCTACCACAACACCTACGACTGCATCAAATTCCTGCACGGGCTTGGGTACCGCCGGGTGGGCTTTTTCACCCAGGGCAACGAGTTTGTGGCCCCACGTATCCTGCGTTACCACGGCTACTGCGACGCCATGCGGGACTGCTTCGGGCAGCCAGGGGAGAGCTTTCAGCTCGATCTGGACGACCGGGCCGGCTGTGCCGAAGTGTTGCAGCGGTTCCGCGGCCGGTATCCGGGAGAGCGGCTGGCGGCCTTCGCGGTCAACGGCGTGACCATGCTCCACCTCCTCCAGGCCATCCAGGACACGGGAATCGCCATGGGTGCCGACTTCGGGGTCTGCGGCTTCGACGACTGGGGCTGGGCGGACCTGATACCGCCGGGCATCACCACCATCACCCAGGACTCCTGGCAGGTGGGAGAGCGGGCGGCGGAGCTCCTGCTGGAGCGCATCGCGGGCGAGGGACCCGAGGGGCCGGTATACGAGGAGCTACCCAACCGGCTGACGGTGCGCGGTTCTACGGTAAAGGGCCCGTAAAAAGCGGAATAAAAAATCCGGTATTTTTTTGCTTGTTTAGTTAACCGGTTTCAGCAATCGGTTTCATTCATAATATACTTTAATCTGACGACGGTTGTTCCCGGTCCGCGGACCGGACAGCATAGAAGAAGAAACCAATTTCAAGGAGGAAATGTCATGTTTAAGAAGAAATCTGCCCTTGCGACGCTCCTGGCCGGACTCATGATCCTCTCCCTGGCCGCCTGCGGCAACAATGACACACCCGCCGGCGGCTCCGGCTCCCCCGCGCCCTCCCAGTCCCAGAGCGCCGACGGCGCCAAGGTGGGGCAGACCGTCCTGAAATGTTCCTTCAACCAGACCATTGAGAACCCCGAGGCCAAGACCCTGCTGAAGCTGAGCGACGACCTGTACGACGCCACAGAGGGCCGCTACTCCATCGAGGTCTATCCCTCCGAGCAGCTGGGCAGCCAGCAGGAGTCCCTGGAGCTGGTCCAGTCCGGCGCCATCGACATGGCCCTGGTCGCCAACTCCATCGTGGAAGGCGTGAACAGCGACTTCGCCATTATCGGCTGCCCCTATGTGTACGACAGCATTGAGCATCAGCAGAAGGTGTTTGAGTCCGGCAAGCTGGACGAACTGTTCGCCACCACCGAGGCCTCCGGCTTCACCGTCCTCTCCGCCTACAGCTTGGGCGCCCGCTGCGTCTACGGCAACAAGCCCGTCACCTCCCCCGAGGATCTGAAGGGCATGAAAATCCGCGTCATGCAGTCCGACACCATGATTAAGATGATGGACACCATGGGCGGCATCGGCACCGCCATGGCCCAGGGCGACGTGTACTCCGCCATCCAGGCCGGCACCCTCGACGGCGCCGAAAACAATATCATCACCTACACCGACCTGCTGCAGTACGAGGTCGCCCCCTACTACTCCCTGACCAACCACCTGATGATTCCCGACGAGCTTATCATCAACACCAAGCTCTTCGAGGGCATGAGCGCCGAGGACCAGGCCGCCTTCAAAAAGGCCGCCGCCGAGTCCGTCCCCTATATGTTCGACCTGGCCGCCGAGCTGCGCCAGACCTACTTCGACAAGTGCGAGAACGAGCTGGGCGTCACCATCACCGAGGTGGACGTGGCCCCCTTCCAGGAGAAGATGGCCGACTTCATCAACGACGTCGCCAACCGCAGCGATATGACCAAGGCCGTCTATGAGGCCATCAAGTCCGAGCGCTGATTTGTCAATAGCCAGAATACTCTTACGTAACAGCAAGAGGCCCGCAGGCTCCTGCGGGCCTCTTCTGGACGAAAGGGCGTAAAAACACCTGGAGTAAGAGAGAAGGAGGTCCCCTATGCAAGCACTCACCAGCATCAAACGGGTTGCGGATAAGGTCATCGAGTGGCTGTGTATCGCCATTCTGGCCGTCATGACCATTCTGGTCACCTATCAGGTCGTCACCCGATATGTCTTTGATGAATCCAGCGCCATCTCCGAAATTTTGGCCCAGTACCTCTTTGTCTGGATGGTCATGTTCGGCAGCGCCTATGTCTTTGGTTTGAAGGAGCATCTGGACATTACCGTCCTCAAGGACAAGATGCCCCCCGCCCTCCTGCTGATTGTGGAGATCCTCACCAACGTTGTCCTGGTGGCCTTTTCCACCGGGGTTCTGCTCTACGGCGGCGCCCTGGTCACCAACCAGCAGATGGGCACCGCCGACGCCGCCCTGCAGATTCCCATGGGGGTGATCTACTGCGCCATCCCCGTCTGCGGCGCGTTTATCCTGTTCTACGCCATCTATAACGTCTGCAAGGCCGTCTACGACTACAAAAACGGCCTGCTCCGCGCGGCCGGCACCGACGACGCCGGCACCACCATGTAGGAGGAGGTAAAAATATGGAACAAGCTGCAATCGCCGCCCTCGTCATGGTGGTCGCCATCGTGATTATGCTGGCCCTGGGCTTCCCCATCGGCCTGGCCATCGGCGCGGGCGCCGCCGCCGGCATCATGGTCATTCTGCCCTTTGAGCAGGCCATGATGACCGCCGCCAAGCGCACCTTCACCGGCGCCAATTCCTTCTCCCTGCTGGCCATCCCCTTCTTTGTGCTGGCGGGCAATATTATGAACAACGGCGGTATCGCCAAGCGGCTCATCGGCTGCGCCAAAATCATCGCCCACAAGCTCCCCGGCGCGCTGGCGCAGACCAACATCGTGGCCAACATGCTCTTCGGCGCCATCTCCGGCTCCGGCGTGGCCGCGGCCTCCGCCATGGGCGGCATCCTGGGCCCCATGGAGGAGGAGGAGGGCTACTCCAAGGAGTACTCCGCCGCCGTCAACATCGCCTCCGGCCCGACCGGCATGATGATCCCGCCCAGCAACATCATGATTGTCTACTCCACCGTGGCCGGCAGCGTCTCCATCGCCGCCCTGTTTATGGCGGGCTACATCCCCGGCATCCTCTGGGGCGTGGGCTGCATGATTGTGGCCGGCGTCATGGCCAAGAAGCGGGGCTACGTCTCCAAAGAGAAGTATAATGCCCGCCTCATTCTCAAGACCCTGTGGCAGGGCATTCCCAGCCTGCTGCTCATCGTCATCGTCATCGGCGGCATCCTGGGCGGCGTGTTCACCGCCACCGAGGGATCCGCCATCGCCGTGGTCTACTCCCTGCTGCTCAGCTTTATCTACCGCAGCATCAAGGTGAAGGACCTGCCCAAAATCCTCCTGGCCAGCGTGAAGACCACCGCCGTGGTGGAATTCCTGGTGTGCGTCTCCGCCATCATGAGCTGGGTCATGTCCTTCGCCAAGATCCCCCAGATGATCTCCGACGCCATGCTGGGCATCAGCAACAGCCCGATCATCATTCTGCTCATCATGAACGTCATCCTCCTGCTGGTGGGCACCTTCATGGACCCCACCCCGGCGGTGCTGATCTTCACCCCCATCTTCCTGCCCATCGTCCAGTCCTTCGGCATGCACCCTGTGCACTTCGGCCTGATGATGGTCATGAACCTCTGCGTGGGCACCCTGACGCCGCCGGTGGGCGCCATCCTCTTCGCCGGCTGCCGGATTGCCAACGTGAAGATCCAGCAGGTAATAAAACCGCTGCTGCCGTACTTCGGCGTGGTGGTGGTGGCTCTGCTCTTCGTCACCTTCGTGCCCTTCCTGTCCATGATTATTCCCAACCTGCTGGGTCTCACCAAATATGCGGGCAGCATGTTCTTCGTGGGCTTAGGCTGACGAACAAAATCCGGCGGTCTGACGAAAGGATACATAGGCTATGGAACACAATCCCAAAATTATTATCTGCGACTGCGACCACAAGGATGTGGACACCGAAAAGGCGGTCTTTGACGCCGCGGGCATGGATTTCAGGTGGCTCCACTGCATGAGCCAGGATGAGGTCATCGAGCAGTGCCAGGGGGCGGTCTGTTTCCTGAACCAGTACGTCCGTATGGACGAGAAGATTTTTAAGGCCATTCCCTCCCTCCGGATGGTGGTCCGCTACGGCGTGGGCGTGGACAACGTGAATCTGGCCGACGCCACCAGGTACGGCGTTCAGATCTGCAACGTGCCCGACTACGGCACCAATGAGGTGGCCGACCAGGCCCTGGCGCTGATGCTCTCCCTCACCCGCAAGACCTACATGATCGGCAACATGACCAGGGCGGGCGTCTGGAACTACATTGAGTCCGTACCCGTTCACCGCCTCTCCACCCGCACGGTGGGCATCCTGGGCGTGGGCCGCATCGGCGCCGCCTTCGCCCGGCGGGTGCACACTCTGGGCTGCCGGGTGGTGGCCTACGATGTGCGCTACGGTGAGAGCGGCCGCGTCTTCCCCGACTTCATCGAGTTCAAGCCCACCATGGACGAGGTGCTGGCGCAGGCGGACATTCTCTCCCTCCACTGTGCCCTCACCGAGGAGAGCCGGGGCATGATGAATGCCGCCGCCTTCTCCAAAATGAAGGAAGGCGCCTTCTTTATCAACGTGGCCCGGGGCGGCCTGGTGGACGAGGACGCCCTGGAGGGCGCGCTCTCAAGCGGCAGGCTGGCTGGCGCGGGCATCGACGTGGTGAACGCCGAGCCCCTCTCCGGCGAGAGCCCCCTCTTCCGGCACGAGAATGTGGTGGTGACCCCCCACATGGGCTGGTACTCGGAGGAGTCCGCCGAAGAGCTCAACCGCAAGTGCGCCGAAGAGGTGGTCCGCTTCCTCCGGGGCGAGGCGGTCCGCTGCCCGGTCAATCAACTTTAAAATCTATCTATTGTCCGCGGGAGGCAGTTTATATGAAGGCAATCGTCTATGAAGGACCCAGCCAATTGGCGGTCAGGGATCTGCCCAGGCCCGAGCCGAAGGAGGGCTGGGCGCTGGTAAAGGTGCTCTGCACCGGCATCTGCGGCACCGATCTGCACATCTACCAGGGCCTCCACCCCAGGGCCAAGGCGCCTCTGGTCATGGGCCATGAATTTTCCGGCATTCTGGAGTCCGACGGCGTGCCCGGCATCGCCAAGGGCAGCCGCGTCACCGTCTACCCCCTCCTCTCCTGCGGCCGCTGCACCCCCTGCAGGGAGGGCAACGGCCACGTCTGCAACACCTTGGGTCTGCTGGGCATCGACTGCGACGGCAGCTTCGCCGAGTACGTCCAGGCGCCGGTGGAGAGTATCGTCCCCCTGGCCGACCATATCTCCGACGAGCTGGGCGCCTTTGTGGAGCCCGCCGCCGTGGCGGTCCACGCCCTGCGGGAGCGGGGCTACACCCCCGGCGACAACGCCGTGGTCTTCGGCTGCGGCACCATCGGCATGGTCATCGCCCTCACCCTGCGGGTGTTCGGCTGTCAGGACCTGCTGATGATGGAGACCGACCCCGCCCGCGCCCAAATGGCCCGGGACATGGGCTTTGAGGTCCAGGACCCCGCCAAGGTGGGCAATATGGGCGACTACTGCAGGAGCCGCACAGGCGGCGACGGGTACGACTGGGTCTTCGACTGCGCGGGTGTTCAGCCCGTGGCCGACGTTCTGCTGGACGCGGTGAAGGTCAAAGGGCGCATTCTGGTGGTGGCCTCCTACTCCAAGCCCGCCGCCATGCCCTTTTTCTACGGCATGGCCAAGGAGGCCGAAATTCTGTTTACCCGGGTCTACCGTTTCAAGGACTTCGCCCTGGCGGCCCAAATCGTGGGCACGGACCCCAACTATGAGAAGGTCATCACCCATGTGCTCGCCGCAGATGAGGCGCAGAAGGGCTTCGACCTCCTGACCACCAAGGGCACCGGGGCCGTCAAGGTCCTGTATCGCTTCAGCTGAGGGGGGACGGAGATGAAGAATCCTTTTGATCTCACCGGCAGGCGGGCCCTGGTCACCGGCGGGGGCCGGGGGCTGGGCCGGGGCATGGCCGAGGGCCTGGCGGAGGCCGGGGCCAGGGTGGTCATTCTCGGCTCCAGCAGCGCGGTAATGACCACGGCAGAGGAGCTGCGGGCCAAGGGGCTGGACGTCGCCGGCCTCCAGGGCGACCTGTCCGACCGGGCGGGCCTGCCCGCCCTCTTTGAGAAGGCGGTGGAGCTGCTGGGCGGCGGGATCGACATCCTGCTCAACAACGCGGGCGTCCAGCGCCGCAGCCGCTGCGAGGACTTCGCCCTGGAGGACTGGGACGCTGTTATTAACGTGAATCTGAACGCCGTCTTCGTGCTGTGCCAGCTGGCCGGGAGGAAGATGCTCGCCCAGGGCGGCGGCAAAATTATCAACCTGGCGTCCATGCTCAGCTTTTTCGGGGGCTTCACCGTCCCCGCCTACGCGGCCAGCAAGGGCGGCGTGGCCCAGCTCACCAAGGCGCTCTCCAACGAGTGGGCCGGCAGGAACATCCAGGTCAACGCCATCGCCCCGGGCTATATGGCCACTGAGATGAACACCGCCCTCATGGGTGACGAGGGCCGCAGCACCGAAATCCTGGGGCGTATCCCCGCCCGCCGCTGGGGTACCCCGGAGGATATGAAGGGCATCGCGGTCTTCCTGGCCAGCCCCGCCTCCGACTACGTCAACGGGGCGGTCATCCCCGTGGACGGCGGCTATCTGGCGAAATAAAGGAGTGCATGAAGATGGACGTGAAAGAGCTGGGCTTTGAACTGGCCCATATCGGCATCAATCAATCCGATGCGGAGGAGGGCCGGCGGACTGCCGACGCCCTCTGCGCACTGTTCGGCTTTGAAAGCCGGGAGACCGACGGCTCCTACTTTGTCAACGAACAGTTTGAGATTATGAAGAAGCCCTTCCTGGGCGAGCTGGGCCATATCGCCATCCGCACCACCGACACCGAGAGGGCCATGGCTTACCTGCGGGAGAAGGGCATCGGCTTCGACGAGTCCACCGCGGGCCGGGGGGACGACGGCAGAGTCCGGGTCATCTACTTTGACAGGGACATCGCCGGCTTCCGCTTCCACCTGGCCCAGAAATAAAGGAGGACATTGATATATGGATATCCGGTATTCCACCGGCCCGCAAGATGTAAAGCGTTACACCACGGAGGAGCTGCGGAAGGAATTTTTGATTGAGAACCTCTATCAGCCGGACCGGGTGACGGCCGCCTACTCCCACGTGGACCGCATGGTGGTGCTGGGCATCATGCCGGTGGAGCAGGCCCTCCCCATCGACCAGGGCATCGACGTGTGGGCCAACTTCGGCACCCGCTACTTCCTGGAGCGCCGGGAGGCCGGGGTCTTCAACCTGGGCGGCCCCGGCGCCGTCGAGGCCGACGGCGAGACCTACAGCCTGGACTTCCAGGACTGCCTCTACATCACCAAGGAGACCAAAGATGTGGTCTTCTCCAGCAGGGACCCCCGCAACCCCGCAAGGTTCTATCTGGTCTCCGCCCCCGCCCACAAGGTCTGCAAGACCACCTTTATCTCCATCAAGGACGCCAACAAGCGCCCCTGCGGGGCGGAGGAGACCGCCAACAAGCGGGTTATCAACCAGTTTATCCACCCCGACGTGCTGGAGACCTGCCAGCTCTCCATGGGGCTGACCCAGCTGGCCCCCGGCAGCGTCTGGAACTCCATGCCCTGCCACACCCACGAGCGCCGCATGGAGATTTACACCTACTTTAACGTGCCGGACGGCAACGTGGTCTTCCACATGATGGGCCAGCCCCAGGAGACCCGTCATCTGGTTATGCAGAACTTCGACGCGGTCATCTCCCCCTCCTGGTCCATCCACTGCGGCTGCGGCACCAGCAACTACACCTTTATCTGGGCCATGGGCGGGGAGAACCAGGCCTTTGACGACATGGACAACATCGATATCCCCGACATTCGCTGAGAAAGAAGGATAAGTACCATGATTACGGACAAGAGCTTCCGCCTGGACGGCAAGGTGGCCCTCATCACCGGCGCGTCCTACGGCATCGGCTTCGCCATCGCCTCCGCCTACGCTTCCATGGGCGCGACCATCGTCTTCAACGACATCAGCCAGGAGCTGGTGGACAAGGGCCTGGCCTCCTACCGGGAGGCGGGGATTGCCGCCCACGGCTATGTCTGCGACGTGACAAATGAGACCGCCGTGCAGGCGCTGGTGGCCAAAATCGAGGCCGAGGTGGGCGTTATCGACATCCTGGTCAACAATGCGGGCATCATCCGCCGCACCCCCATGCTGGAGATGGACGCCGCCGACTTCCGCAAGGTCATCGACGTGGACCTGAACGCCCCCTTCATCGTGTCCAAGGCGGTGCTGCCCGGCATGATGAAAAAGGGGAAGGGCAAAATCATCAACATCTGCTCCATGATGAGCGAGCTGGGCCGGGAGACCGTCTCCGCCTACGCGGCCGCCAAGGGCGGGCTGAAGATGCTGACCCGGAATATCTGCTCGGAGTTCGGCGAGCACAACATCCAGTGCAACGGCATCGGTCCGGGCTATATCGCCACCCCCCAGACGGCGCCCCTTCGGGAGCGCCAGGCGGACGGCAGCCGCCATCCCTTCGACCAGTTCATCGTGGCCAAGACGCCCGCGGCCCGCTGGGGCACCACCGACGATCTGATGGGCCCAGCCGTATTCCTGGCCAGCGAGGCGTCCGACTTCGTCAACGGCCACGTCCTCTACGTGGACGGCGGCATCCTCGCCTACATCGGCAAGCAGCCTTGACCCCCGCCTGCCTGAAAACAGATTCTTTTGGAGAGAGGAGCATCTCCCATGGAAATGAAGAAAATTCTGACGGCGGGAGAGCCCATGGGCCTGTTCATCGCCCAGGAGGAGGCCCGGCTGGAGAAGGTCAAGCACTTCTCCACCTCCGTGGCGGGGGCGGAGTTCAATGTGGCCGTGGGCCTGACCCGGCTGGGCCACAAGGTGGGGTATCTCACCAAGGTGGGAGAGGACCCCTTTGGCCGCCAGATCATCAACTGCATGAATGAAAACGGCATCGACACCTCCCTGACCCAGGTGGACCCGGACCACCGCACGGGCTTCATGCTCAAGAGCAAGACCAGCCGGGGCGACCCGGACATCTACTACTACCGCAAGGGCTCGGCCTCCTCCACCATCTCCCCCGAGGATGTGGAGAACGTGGATCTCACAGCGTGGGACGCCGTTCATCTCAGCGGCATCCTCCCCGCCACCTCCGAGACCGCGCTGGCCGCCACCCACCGCCTGATGGACGGGGCGAAAAAGGCGGGCATCCCCATCTTCTTCGACCCCAACCTGCGGCCCCAGCTCTGGTCCAGCCGGGAGAAGATGGTTGCGGAAATCAACAGAATGGCCGCCCGGGCAGATTACGTCCTCCCCGGCGAGAACGAGGGGGAGATCCTCTGCGGCAGCCGTGAGGCGGAGGCCATCGGGCGGTTCTACCTGGGGCTGGGGGCCAGGACCGTCATTGTGAAGGTGGGGGCCGACGGCGCCCGGACCTTTACGGGGGAAGGCTCCTTCCACACCCCGGCCTACCCGCCGGAAAAAATTGTAGACACCGTGGGCGCGGGCGACGGCTTTGCCGCCGGAGTCATCAGCGGCGTGATGGAGGGTCTGTCCCTGGAGGAGGCCGTCCGCCGGGGCAGCGCCATCGGCACCATTCAGATCATGAACGTCAGCGACAATGAGGGCCTGCCCACCCGGGCGGAGCTGGAGGCGTTTATGGCGCGCCACAGCCGGAAGGCCGTGTGAGGAGGAAGGTCAAGTATGGATATGGTTGAACTGCTGCGCAAGGTAGCGATTGTGCCCGTCATCAAGATGGACTGTCCGGAGCACGCCGTGCCCCTGGCCAGGGCCATCCGGCGGGGTGGGCTCTCCGCGGTGGAGATCACCTACCGCTCCGACGCGGCCCAGGAGTCCATCCGGGCCATCGCCGAAGAGGTGCCCGACCTCTTCGTCTGCGCGGGCACTGTGCTCACCCCCGAGCAGGCGGAGCAGGCCGTGGAGGCCGGGGCCAGGGCCGTCATCAGCCCCGGCCTGAACCTGGATACCGTCCGATGGTGCATCGCCCACGAGGTGCCCGTTATCCCCGGCTGCGCCACTCCCACCGAGGTGGAGATGTGTATGCGGGAGGGGCTGAGCCTCCTCAAGCTCTTCCCCGCCGGGATTGTGGGCGGCGTGGGGATGCTCAAGGCTCTGGCCGGGCCCTACGGGACCGTCCAGTTCATGCCCACCGGCGGCGTGAAGCCGGGCAATGTGAAGGAGTACCTGAGCCAGAAAAACGTGGCCGCCTGCGGCGGCACCTGGATCGTTCCCATGGACCTGCTGGAGGCCGGGCGTTTTGACGAGATCGAGGCCCTGGCCCGGGAGGCCGCCCAAATCCGCGACGAGGTGCGGTGAGATAAGACGCAGGAAGCGGGCGGAGCCGATGGTAATCGGCTCCGCCCGCTTCCTGCGTTTGGATTGGAACGGGGCCCCTGCGAGGGGGCGGAGAGCAACTGCAAAGCCGCCGTGGACGGGCGGTGGCCGCTACAGCAGCCCCTTTACCGTGAGCATGGAGCTGGGGCGGAAGATGTGCAGCAGGGGCTTGAGGTCCTTCTCCCCCACCTTGACGCAGTTCTCCCCCATGATGCAGCAGTCCATCCAGAAGAGGTAGGCGCACACCTCGAAGGAGTCGCAGAGGAATGCGGGGACGAAGTCGGTCTGGACCAGATAGAAGGGCAGCCGGTTTTTCCGCAGGCCGGTAAAGCCGCCCTCCACCCTGCGGTTGCCGTAGACCACCCGCAGGGGCGGCGGGGAGCCGGGCAGGGCGCAGACGAAAATTTCCTTCCCCCTTTCGGGGACGGCGGGCTCCTCCGCGCCGGAATCGTAGGTGCACTCGGAGTCGTGAAACTCCAGCGTACCCTCCGCCGTGCGCTTCATATCCTTGGAGAGGAACACCCGCCGGGCCGTCTCCTTCCCGTCCCGGACATACCAGTCCCAGAGCTTGAGCTGGTCGAAATGGAAGGTCAGCTCCGTACCCTGGTAGCTGTGGGCCACCGGAAGCACCGCCGCTTCATCCTTGGAGGGGTAGGGCCTGGGGTCCCTGGCGCTGGCGCGGAGCAGGCGCCGCCACTCGTTGCGAAACTCATTGGCAAAGCCGCACCTCTTCAGCCAAAGTGAGTCGAACAGGGGCGCCATGGATGCGTATACTGCCTCGTAGTCGCGCTCGCTCATGCCGATTCATCCTCCTTTTATCTGTCTGCCCTCACTGCAGCAGCCTCTGGTACTCCTCCGGCGCGGCCACCCGACCCACGGCGGAGAGGGAGACCTGGCTGAAGTCGAACATCTGCCGGGAGAGGGCCTGGACATCCGCCGGTGTCACCGCGTCGTAGGCGGCGATGATGTCGTCCACCTCCATGACGCGGCCGGTGATAAGCTCGCTCCGTCCCAGGTTGGACATATGGGCCTGGGTGGACTCCAGCCCCATCAGCACGTTGGCCTTGGACTGCTCCCTGGCCCGGTCCAGCTCGGCCTGGGTGACGCCGCCGGCGGTGAAGTCCTTCACCGTCTCCACAATGGTGGCGAGGGCCTCGCGCTCGGTCTCCTTGCCAAGGGCGGTGTAGATGGCGTACATCCCGGTGTCCGCGTGGCCCGCGCCATAGGAGTAGATGGAGTAGCAGAGGCCCTTCTCCTCCCGGACCCGCTGCCACAGCCGGGAGGACATCCCCCCGCCCAGAATGGAGGAGAGGAGCTGGAGGGCGTACCGCCCCTCGTGGCCGTAGGGCAGGCCGGGGAAGGCCAGAGTCAGGTGGTTCTGCTCGATGGCCTTTTTCTTCACGACCACGGAGGGCTGGTAGACGGCCTGCCTGGGTTGGGGGCTGGTCCCGGGGGCGAGGGCGGAGAAGCGGGCCTTCAGCTCCTCCACATGCCGGGGCGTAAAGCGGCCCGCCAGGGAGACCACAATGTCGCCGGGGAGGTAGTGGGCGGACATATAGTCCCTGAGCCATGCGCCGGTCATAGCCTCCAGGGTGGCCTTCCGGCCCAGGATGGGCCGGGCCAGGGAGTTTCCCTTGTAGACCGCCGCCGCCAGACGCTCGGCGCAGAGATCCTCGGGGTTGTCCTCATACATGCCGATCTCCTCCAGGATGACGCCGCGCTCGGTCTGGACGTCGGCCTCGTCAAACCTGGAGGAAAAGAACATATCGCAGAGGATGTCGGCGGCCCGCTCCAGGTGGCTGTCCAGGGCGCGGGCGTAGAAGCAGGTGCTCTCCTTCGTGGTGTAGGCGTTCACCTGGCCGCCAATGGCGTCCATCTCCTCCGCGAGCGCCGCGGCGGAGCGCCTGGCGGTGCCCTTGAAGAGCATATGCTCGATAAAGTGGGCGGCGCCGTTCTCCGCCGCCTTCTCCTGGCGGCTGCCGGTGGCCACATAGATGCCCAGGGCGGCGGAGCGCACGCCGGGGACCTCCTCGGTCAGAATGCGCACGCCGTTGGGCAGGGTCAATTTTTCGTACATGAGGACCTCCTTGATATGGACGGCAAGGGCGAAGCCCCTTGCCCTGCAGGACAGCGATTGAAAAGACCGGGCGGGCAATTATGCCCGCCCGGTCTCAGTATAACCAGATATTTTACTTTACGCTCTCGCCGGCGTCCTGCTTGGCCTTAATCTCCTTCAGGGCATCCTTGTAGGAGAGGTTCACGCGGCCCTTCTCGTCGATCTCGGTGACCTTGACCCAGATCATATCGCCGATGTTGACCACGTCCTCCACCTTCTCCACCCGGCGGTCGGCCAGCTTGGAGATGTGGACCATGCCGTCCTTGCCGGGGGCCAGCTCGACGAAGGCGCCGAACTGGAGAATACGGACCACCTTGCCGTAGTAGAGGGCGCCCACCTCGGGGACGAAGACGATCATATCGATCATCTTCTTGGCGGCCTCGCAGCTTGCGGCGTTGGGGGAGGCGATGTGGATGGTGCCGTCGTCCTCAATGTCAATCTGGGCGCCGGACTCGGCGGTGATCTTCTGAATAACGCTGCCGCCCTTGCCGATGACCTCGCGGATCTTGTCGGGGTCAATCTTGACGGTGACCATCTTGGGGGCGTTCTCGTTGACCTCGGGGCGGGGCTCGGCGATGCAGGGGAGCATAACCTCGTCCAGAATGGCAAAGCGGGCGTCCCGGGTGATCTCAAGGGCTTCCTTGATGATCTCGTGGGTCAGGCCGTCGTTCTTCAGGTCCATTTGGATGGCGGTGATGCCCTTCTTGGTGCCGGCGACCTTGAAGTCCATCTCGCCGTGGAAATCCTCCACGCCCTGGATGTCGATGAAGGTCTGGAAGGAGCCGTCGTCGTCCTGGATGAGGCCGGAGGAGATGCCGGCCACGGGGGCCTTGATGGGTACGCCCGCGTCCATAAGGGCCAGGGTGGAGCCGCAGATGGAGCCCTGGCTGGTGGAGCCGTTGGAGCTGAGCACCTCGGACACCACGCGGATGGCATAGGGGAACTCATCCACGCTGGGGAGGACGGGCTCCAGGGCCCGCTCGGCGAGGTAGCCGTGGCCGTACTCCCGGCGGTTGGTGGAGCGGGGGGCGCGGGCCTCGCCCACGGAGTAGGGGGGGAAGTTGTAGTGGTGCATATACCGCTTCTCCTCCTCCTCCCAGATGGTGTCCAGCTTCTGGTTCATGGAGAGGGTGTTCAGGGTGGCGACGGAGAGCACCTGGGTCTGGCCGCGGGTAAACATACCGGAGCCGTGGACCTTGGGCAGCACGCCCACCTCGGCGGCCAGGGGACGGATCTCGTTTTTGGCGCGGCCGTCCACGCGGTGGCCCTCCAGCAGCCAGGCCTTGACGATCTTCTTCTGGAACTTGTAGGTGAACTCCTCCAGGTACTTGTCCATGTCGGGGTACTGCTCCAGATACTTCTCATGCCACTTGTCGATCATGGCGCTCCAGCGCTTCTCACGGACATTCTTGTCGTCCGTGTCCATGGCGGCCCTGGCCTCGTCCATGAAATTGGCGACGATATCGTCGAAGAGCTCCTGGTTGAAGTCGGCGTGCTCGTACTCCATCTTGGGCTTGCCGATCTCGGCGACGATGCCATTGATGAATTCGACCTGCTTCTTAATCTCCTCGTGAGCCTTCACGATGCCCTCATACATGATGTCGTCGGGGATCTCCTTGGCGCCGGCCTCGATCATCACCACCTTGTTGGCGGTGGCGGCCACGGTCACGTCCATCTGGGAGCTCTTGCGCTGCTCCTGGTTGGGGTTAAAGACGATCTCGCCGTCCACATAGCCCACCTCCAGGCAGCCGATGGGGCCCGCGAAGGGGATCTCGGAGTAGGACAGGCAGGCGGACACGCCGATCATGGCGGTCACCTCGGGGGAGCAGTCGCGGTCCACGCTCATGACGGTGCAGGTGATGCACACGTCGTTGCGGAAGTCATAGGGGAACAGGGGGCGGCAGGGCCGGTCGATGAGGCGGGCGGCCAGCACGGCGGGCAGGCTGGGACGGCCCTCGCGGCGCATGAAGGAGCCGGGGATGCGGCCCACGGCGTACAGCTTCTCCTCAAACTCCACGCTCAGAGGGAAGAAGTCGATGCCGTCCCGGGGACGGGCGCTGACGCAGATAGCCACGTTCACCACGGTGTCGCCGTAGCGGACCATGGCGGAGGCGTTGGCCAGCTCGGCGGTCTTGCCCACCTCGATGGAGAAGGGGCGGCCGGCGATCTCGGTCTTATAGATCTTGTGGTTGGGGAATTGCTTGTGGGTGATGACGGTTGACATGGTTGTCCTCCTTTTGTCTCTGCGCGGAGCCGTCGGCACCTTTTAGCATTTGAAAACAGGTCTGCACGGCTGCAGGCGCATTTTCAACTGCTAAAAAAGCGTGTGGGCTCCGGCTTGTTGGAATTTCATTTTTTGGAAAAAGGGCGGTGCAGTCTCCCACACCGCCCTCTATTCAAAACTTACTTACGGATACCCAGCTTGGCGATGATCGCACGGTACCGCTCGATGTCCTTGTCCATCAGATAGTCCAGCATCTTGCGGCGCTTACCGACCATCTTCAGCAGGCCACGACGGCTGTGGTTGTCGTGCTTGTGAATCTTCAGGTGCTCGGTGAGCTCCTGGATGCGGGCGGTCAGAATGGCGATCTGGACCTCGGGGGAACCGGTGTCCGTGGCGTGGGTGCGGTTGGCCTCGATAACGGCCGTCTTTTCGTCTTTACGAATCATGGGATTTCCACCTTTCATTTTATACATACCTACGGGCTGAGTAATGGGCGGGCGGACCCCCGCGACGACGCGGCTTTTGTCCCAGAACTAAGCGGGGAGGCACAATTTGCACGCGTCCTGCCGCGCCCGGCATGTCTCGCGGCCGCCCTCCGGGTGCGGGCCTGCCTGCTTAACGGCTCGGCGCTTCTATGCGTGCTTTGGCAGTATACCACAATTATGCCCTGCTGTAAAGGAAAACTTCACTTTTACAGCTTATTTGCCGTCAGCAGGAAGGAGAGTGGAAATCCTCTGTGGTCATACGCCTCGGACAGGCCGATATCGTAGTCGTATTCGTTGAATTTCGTCAGGCGCAGCCGGGAGCGGCAGACGGCGTTGAGAACATCGGACAGGGTGTGGGAAAAGCTGATGAACGTCTTGGAGGGGTAGGCCCCGGACAGATAGCCCATGCCCTCGTTTTCCACCCAGGGCTCCCTCCTGAAATAGGAGTAGGCGATTTTGTTGAGACCGCTCCCGTCAAACCCGGGCTCACCGGGCAGGGGCAGCATATTCATGACGGGGTGGGCCTCGTGAATGAGCAGCGTGCCGCCGGGGCTGAGGCAGTCGGAGACCTTCTCAAAGAGAGGGCTCAGGTCTTCAAACCAGGTGAGCGCGCCGATGGTGAAGAAGATAAGGTCGAAGGCGCTGTGGTATTCCCGGGGGATGTCCAGGATATTGCACGCCACAAAGCGGCAGTTTGCAATACCCGCCTTTGCCGCCGTATCCCGGCCCTGGGCGATGATATTTTCCGCAATGTCGAAGCCCACCCCCTCCGCGGGACCGAGCCCCATCAGACTCAGCAGCTC
The DNA here is from genome assembly GCF_014287675.1 of Lawsonibacter faecis. Taxonomy (GTDB): domain Bacteria; phylum Bacillota; class Clostridia; order Oscillospirales; family Oscillospiraceae; genus Pseudoflavonifractor; species Pseudoflavonifractor faecis. The sequence goes on from NZ_JACOPQ010000004.1 coordinate 290,963, forward strand.
CCGTCCGTTGTTGCAGCAGAACTGGGCCGCCCGCTTGCCCCGGAGATCCAAGGTCCTCAGCTCAGCCGCCGCGGCGGGCCAGAAGAAGGGCAGGTCCTCCCGGAGCAGGCGCAAATGATTTTCCTCGCCCCAGCCGGGGCGCTTGTGGTCAAAGGCCTCCTCCCAGGCCGCCTTGTTTCCCTGAATATAGTCCATATCTATCATCCTTATTCGTGTTTTAGTGTGTATTTACCGTCAGGACACCAGCGCCCCGGTCAGGGGGGAGAGCACCACCATCATCAGCGAGAAGCACATGGAGGACACCGAGATCAGTGTGGCCCGCTGATCGGAGGGAAGCCCCTGGTTGAGCCGGGCGTCGGTGAGGGTCTGGAGGCAGTCGTCCCCGGCCACGGCCAGGAAGCCCCCGGCGGCCATCAGCGGCAGCATATTGCTGGCGGCCATCAGGTATCCGCAGGCGATAGCGGCGCAGGAAAATACGGCCGCAGTCCTGTAGGGGAGCCGGGCCAGCCCTGCCGCCGCATGGGAGCCCGCGGCGCCGCCCAGGCCGACGGCCACCAGCAGGGGCCCCAGCAGGGCCGGATGGGCGCCCGCGCCGGGCAGGGCGTCCTGGAGGTAGAAGCCCAGCAGTGTGGCGAAGGCCCCCACCAGGGCGTTGAAGAGCATCAGCCCCAGCGTGCGGGGGTGTTCCCGCAGAAAACGCAGCGTCTCTCCCAGGTAGGCCCGCAGGCGGCTCCAAAGGCCGCGAAGCGGGGCGTTTTCCCGCTCCCGCTGGCCTTTTGTCACCACCGGCTCCCACAGGGAGAGGGCGGCACAGGTCCCGGCGAGGGCGAAGAGAATGTCTGCGGCGTAGGCGAGCCGGTAGCCCACCGCCGCGGTCGCCCCCGCACAGAGCATGGCCGCCGCCGCCGTGAGGCGGTAGACCACGTTCTGCCGGGAGGAGAGCTTCAGATACCCCTCCTCCACGCCGTAGGCGACCAGACTGTCGTATGTGATGGCCTCCCGTGTGCCCGAGGCCAGATTATATCCCATAGCGGACAGCGCCATGCCCAGGCATACGCCCGCCATGGTGTCGGACAGGAGCATGGCCGCCGCGCTGAGGCCGGACATGATTTGACCCGCCGCCAGGGTCCGCTTGCGGCCCAGAAGATCCGCAAGCATACCGGAGGGTATCTCGCAGATCATGCTGACCAGATGAAAGAAGCCTTCCGCCAGCCCGATCTCTGCCAGGGAGAAGCCCCGACCGGCGAGAAGGAGCACCCACACGCAGCCCGCAGGGCGGAAATAGCCCACGCACTCCAGTGCGAGCAGACGCCTAATCTGTTGTTTGAGTTTCATAATTATCATTTTCCTTCTAAAATTTAATGCTTTTAGAGGGAAAAGCGCGCAAAAAGGCCGCGGCGAGAACGCCGCGGCCCGATAAAACAAAAGCTGCCTTACCGCCGTGACCTCTCAAAAAAGGGCGCACTGATCCCCTGAGAGGCCAAAACATTGCCCTGCTCAACCATGATGTTGATATTCATCCAGCCCATGGTACGCCCTCCTTCCGCAGTAAAAGTAAGTTTAGTATAGCAGGCACGCCGGAAAAATACAAGCAGAAAATCGTCGGTGTGCGCCCCATAGACGATGTATGGGCCCGGATGTGTGGTGGGAACGGCCTGACAAGGGGCGCCCCCAGGAACGGGGGCGCCCCTTGTCAGGCCGTCGAAAAACACCGAATCTAAATAAATTTGCTGCCCCTATTTCCCGGGGATGTCGTTGGGCTTGGGCACGCCGGCCGCGGCGCGGGCCTCGTCGGTGCCTATGTAGGTCAGGTTGGTGAAGGTTTTGAGAAGCACCCGGTCGGGATACTGCGCGTCCAGGAAAAGCTCCACCGCGTTGGAAGCGGGGACGCCCTTGTGGCGCTGGTCCATCCGGCCCAGGGCGGCGGAGGTGACTGCGATGTTGAGGACCATCAAACCGGCCAGCACCAGCGTCAGCGGCTTGCCGAAGCGGTTGGGAATGCGGCCGATCCAGCGGCACATGGCCGGATAGGCCCTGCCGACCCAGAGCACGGCGGCCAGACCCCAGAACATGGAGAAGACCAGGTTAACGCGGCCGTTGATGTTGAAGGGGAGATGGCTGTAGTCCCAGAAGCAGGCGCCGAAGAGGACCTCCTGAATCCAGGAGCAGGCGTACTCATACACCGCGCCCAGCAGCGTGCCCGCCAGGAAGACCAGCGCCGGCCGCTTGGCCGAGAGCTTGTGGAAGCAGAGGGTGAAGAGCACCGCGCCCAGGCCCCAGACCAGGGAGAAGGACCCGTAGAGCACGCCGCTGCGGTTCTGGAGCTGGCCCCGTGTGACGACCATGAAGACCGTCTCCACCATGCAGCCCAGGAAGGACACAATGAAGAAGAGCCAGAAGAGCTTGTAGAAATTGACGCCCCTTGCGAAGAAGCCGGGTATCGTCTCGGAAGAGGGGGATTCGGTCCGTTCTACCGCTGCAGCGGCGCGGGAACGGGTGCGCTCCTTGACCAGTGTGGGCATACAAGACCCTCCTTTCTCATTCAGGTTATCCCTTTGAACGGAGGGTATCATATCATATCCACCCGGTACTTGACATAAAGGAATTCTTAAATTTTCATTTAAATCTCGGGCATTGTCCGTGTTACACGGACAAATGGCGGGTCGTAACCCGCCATTTGCATAAACAGAGCTAAACCTGGGCTAGTTGGCACAATATTTGCAAAAGATGCGCCGTCACTTTACCCGGAAGGTCTTCGGGGCCCGCCTCCACACCACCAGAAGGGCGGCGGCGCTGTATACAACTGTGGCAGCCAGGACAATGAGGACGAAGTAGTGGGGCGGCTGCTTAATCTGCAGGCAGAGGACGCAGACCATATACACCACCCAGTTGATGACGCTGAAGAAGGGGTTCTTGACCGCCAATTGGGAGGTATAGGGCTGAAAGACGTAGTACATGAATAGGGGATGCACTGTAAAAAAGACGGAGAGGCAGAGGATGGACAGGAGGAATGCGGCCAGCTCCAGAGGCGGCAGGGCCGCGCCCGTGAGGAGCACCGGAGCCGCCAGGGCCAGGCAGATGGCGCCCGCCACCAGCAGGTTCAGCCCCGCCACCCGCCGCAGGCGGATGGCGAAATTGTGCAGGACCACCTTCCGCTCCCGGTACCAGCCGTACCGCAGAAAGGAGATATCGCAGTTGTAGAACATGGCCTTGCAGATGCGCTGCCCCAGGGTATTGCACATGAAGTACATAATGAACACGAAGGTGGGCAGAAATGCCGGGAGCTGTTCCACCAGCGAGCGGGTAAGCTCCGGGGCGAGGAGGGCGCCCGCCAGCCCCGCCAAAAAGACCGCGCCCACGCCCATCAGCTCGTACTTTACCGGCTTCACCAGCAGCCGCCGGTGGCGGCGGAAGAAGAGGGCGTTGAGGTACTCGTAGCCCTTCAGTGAGCGGATGCGGCTCCCCGCGTCCTCGGCCGTCAGGTCGGAGTCCTTCATCTGCACGTCCTTGAAGGCGGCCTGGGCGGCGTTTTGCTTGGCGGCGGCGGTGGAGACGTTCTCAGCCTTGCAGGTCTTCCACACCAGCTCCCGGTAGTGTGGAAAACGCAGGAGCCACATGGCCGCCCACGCGCCGCAGCCCACCAGGGCGATGCACACCGCCGGATTTAAGAGGAAGCGGTCCAGGGGCAGGGCGGCCCCGGCGAAGACGGGGATATAGGCCCCCGCCAGACCGCCCATCACCAGGACGATGATGAACCAGGCGTTCTTGCCCGGCAGCTTTTCCGTCTTTAAGTAGAGAAGGACGTGGAGCAGCTCCCCGATGGCCCGGGCGGCCGCCAGCTCCAGGGACAGGAGGAGGCCCGCCCAGGGGCCACGGCCCAGGACCCATGAGAAGACCATCAGCGCCGGAGTAAAGGTGATGAGCATCTGCAGATGGTCCCGGCCGGTGGTGGCGGCCAGGCAGGCCCGGGCGCTCATGCCCATCTGACGCACGCAGGTGTATTTCACCAGGCTGGCGGTGAGAATGCCCGACTGGAGAAAGCAGCCCACAAAAAAGCTCATAAAGAACACCATGGAGACAAACATGGGCCAGTTCCCCGCCGGAGTCATCTCGTCGGCCAGCAGGACCAGGGGCGCGTAGCAGCAGAGAAAGAGGTAGAGGAACTTGCCGGCAAAGTAGCTCAGGACCTTCAGCGCCTCCACCACCGCCATCAGCCGCTGCTTGGCGTTCACCGCGCCGTAGAGGCTGTCGGGGAAGAGCCGCCTGATGAGGGGCAGCTTCTTCAGCCAGAAGAGAAAGCGGTTGCAGCTCATGGCGGCCTGGATGCGCAGTACGTTTTTGACGGAATTAATCATGGTGCTCCTCGTCTTTCAAAATCTCCACCACCCGGTTTTCAAATGCCGGAGTGTGGATGATGGCGGGGTCGACCTCCTCCAGAAGGCCGTGGTTGAGGATGGCAATCTCGTCGCAGAGGTCGGCCGCCAACTGGAGAATGTGGGTGGAGAAAATGATGATATGGTCGGCCTTCATCTCACGCAGAAGGTTCTTCATCTCCAGGGCGGCCACCACGTCGAAGGAGGTCAGCGGCTCGTCCAGCAGAATGACCGGAGGACGGGCGATAAGGAAGCAGAGCATCTGCATCTTGTTCTTCATGCCGTGGGAGTAGTCCTTCATCAGGCGGCTCCGGTCCTCGCCGTCAATGCCCACCAGGGCCAGCCAGTCGTCGGGGGTGCGGCCTGAGGCGTCCTTACCCCCGGCAATCTCCAGAAAGAATTTCACGAACTCCCACCCGGTCAGGAATTCGGGCACCACGGGGGTGGAGAGGACATAGCCCACGTCCCCCTCCCCCAGGGGCCGGGGCGCGCCCTCCGCCTCCAGATGGAAGGTCCCGCCGTCGGGGGGGAACTCCCCGGAGAGACAGTTCATCAGCGTGGTCTTGCCCGCGCCGTTGCGGCCCAGCAGACCATAGATATGGCCCTGCTCAAAGGTGAAGGAGGCCCCCTTGAGCACCTGCTTTTCCCCAAAATGCTTTTCGATCTGGTCTAAAATCAGCTTCATAGATACCTCACATTTCCTTTTGCAGCTTGACGAGATGATAGGCGTAAACGCCAAAGTTCAACAGATAACCGGCGCACACCACCAGCAGGCCCGCCAGGGGGACGTCCAGAAAGAGGAGAATGAGCCAGACGGACAGAAAAATGGGGGTGCCCGAGACCAGGGCCCGGTAGGCCGCCATGCCCCGGATGGTCCGGGTGCGCTCGTCCCGGTCCTCCACCTCCATCATCCGGCGGGCCTTCTGGTTTTTCACATAGTACCGCTCTGTCAGCGCCTTGGAGAGGAAGAATACACCCAACCCCACGCCGCCGCCCACCAGCAGCCCGCCCCAGCGGTCCGGGAGAGGCGCGGAGAGCTTATCCAGCAGATAGGCCGCTGCGGAGAGCAGGAAGAAGAGGGCGGCGAGGGCGGTATAGAGGCGCAGCTTATTCTTCATAGTGAAAGACCTCCTCAATGGTGGTGTGAAAGAGCCGGGCGATTTTGAAGGCCAGAATAATAGAGGGGTTGTACCGCCCGTTCTCCAGGGAGCCCACGGTCTGCCGGGAGACCTCCAGCACGTCGGCCAGGTCCTCTTGGGTCATGCCGTGGGCTTTGCGCAGTTCTTCCAGCCGGTTTTTCACCGGGGACCACCTCCGTCGGTTGGATGGAAAGTTTGCTTTCCATCCAGAGTATAATACTTCGCTATCCGAATGTCAAGTGAACTTTCCGTCTTGGGGCAGAGAACAGCGGCGCGCTTGCAGGACACGCCGCACCGCCGGGGCAAGGGCCGCTGCGCCTGAACACACCGGGATCCGACACAGAAGGGGGGCATTTATCCCCCCTGTGTCAGAATGGAGATCTGGAGCACATAATTGTCGTACCCCTCCATGGAGAGCTCGTCCAGCATGGTGTCCTCGAAGAAGGGGCCGCAGAGGGTCATGCCGCGGGTCTCCGCGCAGCCGATGAGCCGCCCGTATGCCTCACCCACGCTGGCGTACCCGCCGATGTGGCAGGCGGAGAGATAGCGCCCGGCAGGGCGGGTAAAGACCTCCACACCCTTGGGGCGGCGCTCCACCCGGGTATAGAAGTGGCTGTATCCGGTCTCAAAGTCCCCCGCCCGGGCGGCCTCCACACTGATCATGGAGCCGATGGAGTAGGGGCTGTGGATGTCGTGCCGCTCCCGGAAGAGCACATGCTCGGAGATGGCCATGGCGGTGTCCCGGCTGGTGGTCAGGGGCGGCAGGCGGGTCAGGACGAAGAGGGCCTCCTCCTCCCGGCGGAGGACGATGGCGTCCCAATCGGTGCCCAGGGCCGCCCGGGTCAGGGCGGCCTTGCGGTGGATGAGGCCGCGCATCTGCCGCAGGGCGCGGATCTTTTCGTCCAGCTGGGCCTCCTCCCCCTCCAGCAGGGCCACCAGCTCCCGGGGGCTGCGGCGGTCCAGGTAGGCCTTGATGTCGGCCAGGGGCATCCCCAGCTCCTTCAGCGTGGCGATGACGTTGAAGACCTCCAGCTGGGCCAGGGAGTAGTAGCGGTAGCCGTTCTCCCCGCGGCCGCTGGGGGAAAAAACGCCCATCTCGTCATAGTGAAAGAGAGTGTGCTTGGACACTCCGCAAAGCCGGGCGAACTCCCCGGTGGTAAAATGACCCTGAGGCTGAGACATGGGAAAACTCCTCCTTGACTATCGGGTTACCCGATAGTATATACTATCCTTCGCCTCTGTTCAACCGATGGAAGATTGAAAGGAAGGGAAATCAAATGACCAATACTTTGGATCGGGACTACGGCTTTGGTTCCCTGCTGAAGTTTGCACTGCCCAGCATCATTATGATGATCTTTATGTCGCTGTACACCGTGGTGGACGGCTTCTTCGTGGCGCGCTTCGTGGGGGCGGACGCCCTGTCCGCAGTCAATATCGCCTACCCGATGATCTCGGTGGAACTGGCGGTGGGGGTGATGCTGGCCACCGGCGGCAGCGCCGTGGTGGCCCGGCGCATGGGCGAGGGGGACGAAAAAGCGGCCCGGGAGGGCTTCGCGCTGCTGCTGGCGGCCGGGCTGATCGCAGGCGTTCTTTTCACCGTGCTGGGCCTGACCCTGGCCGAGCCCATGAGCCGCCTGCTGGGCGCCAGCCCCGCCCTGCTCGGCTACTGCACCGACTATCTGCGTATCCTCATGGCCTTCGCCCCGGCCTACATCCTCCAGCTCATGTTTCAGAGCTTCTTCGTGGTGGCCGGCCGGCCCGGGCTGGGGCTGTGGCTCACCGTGGCGGCGGGTCTTGCCAATATGGTGCTGGACTATGTCTTTATCGTGCCCCTGGGACTGGGGATTGCCGGCGCGGCCCTGGCCACTGCGGCAGGCTACCTGATTCCCGCGGCGGCGGGGGCGGCGTTTTTCGCCCTGCGCAGGCACGGCCTGCGCTTCATCCGGCCCCGGTGGGACGCGAGGATGCTCCTCTACAGCTGCCTCAACGGCTCCTCTGAGATGGTGACCAACCTGGCCAGCGCCGTCATCACCTTCCTCTTCAACATGCTCATGCTCCGCTACCTGGGGGAGGATGGCGTGGCGGCCATCACCATCGTGCTGTACGCCCAGTTCCTGCTCACGGCCCTCTATATGGGCTTTTCCATGGGCGTGGCCCCCATCATCAGCTTTAATTACGGCGCGGAGAACACCCATCGGCTGAAATCGGTCTTCCGCAGCTGCATGATATTTGTGGCGGTCTCGTCGGTGGCGGTGTTCATCGCGGCGATGGCCTTCTCCGGGGGGATCGTGGGGGTTTTCTCCCCGCCGGGCACGGCAGTGTTCGACATCGCCGTGGCGGGCTTTTGCATGTTCGCACCCATGATTCTCTTCGCAGGGCTCAATATCTTTGCCTCCGCCCTCTTTACCGCCCTGTCCGACGGGAGGACCTCCGCCCTCCTCGCCTTTTTGCGGACCTTCGGATTCATTCTCCTGGGACTGCTGGTTCTGCCCATTGCCTTCGGGGTCGACGGCGTCTGGCTGGCGGTGCCCTTCGCGGAGCTGCTGGCGGGGGCGGTGTCGGTGGGTTGCATCCTCTGGGGGCGGAAGAGGTACCACTATGCGTGAATCCTGCCCTTCCCGCAATTGGCGGACCGGGGGTGAGCAAAAAAGGGCAGAGACGGGGGTTTCCGTCTCTGCCCTTTTCTTTACTGTCCCTGCTGGGACAGTTCCGCCTCCCGGCGCTTTAGAATCCGGGGGAATTTATAGAGGAACATAAGGCCTGTGGCCGCGGCGGCCAGGAAATCGGCCACCGGCTCGGCCAGATAGACCGCGAAGACCTGGTTGCCCGTGATGATCAGGGGCAGGAGATAGGCCAGTGGAATCAGCAGAATGATCTTCCGCAGCAGAGCCAGGAAGAGGGAGATCTTCGCCTGTCCCAGGGCCACAAAGGTGTTCTGGCAGGAGAACTGGATGCCCAGCATGAACATACAGCCCATGTAGACGTGAAGGGCCCAGGTGGCGGCCGTGACCAGATCCTGCTCGTCGTTGAAGATGGCGATAAAGGCCCCGGGGAAGAGCTGCACGGCCGCCCAGCCCAGTACGGAGAGGGTGACGGAGGAGATGAAGAGCAGCTTGAAGGCGTGCTTCACCCGGCTGAGCTTCCCCGCCCCGTAGTTAAAGCCGATGATGGGCTGGGCTCCCTGGGCCAGCCCCATGAAGGGCATGGTGAGCACCTGCATGATGCTGCTGCCGATGCCCATCGCGCCCACGTAGACGTCCTTCAGCTCCCCGCCGTACATCTTCAGGTTGGAGTTGAGGGCGATCATCACCAGGCTCTCTGTGGACTGCATGATGAAGGGGGACACGCCGATGGCGGCCACAGGCAGAAGGATTTTCGCCCTGAGGCGCAGGAACCTGGCCTGAATTTTCAGCTTGGTCTTCTTCCCCAGCAGGAAGCAGACCACCCATACCGCGGAGACCGCCTGGGCGATGATGGTGGCCAGGGCCGCGCCCCGGACGCCCATGTCGAGGCCGAAGATAAAGATGGGGTCCAGCACGATATTGGTAATCGCGCCGAGGACCACCGTGAGCATGCTTGTGGTGGAGAAGCCCTGGGTGGTGATGAAGTTGTTGAGGCCCAGGGCCAGCTGGACGAAAACGGTGCCCCAGAGGTAAATGGTCATATAGTCGGTGGCGTAGCCGATGGTGTTCTCCGTGGCGCCGAAGAGGAGGAGCATGGGCTCCTGAATGGGCATAAAGACCGCCGTTACCGCCACCGAGATGAGGACCAGCAGCAGCGTGCAGTTGCCCAGAATCTCATTGGCCAGGTCCATCTTGCCCTCGCCGATGCGGATGGCCGCCCGGGAGCCGCCGCCCATGCCCACCAGCGCGGAGAGTGCGGAGATGAACATGAGTACGGGGAAGCAGACCGTCAGGCCCGTCAGGGCCAGCTTGCCGGTACCGGGCATATGGCCGATGTACATCCGGTCCACAATATTGTAGAGTGCGTTGACCAGCTGGGCCGTGACGGCGGGGACCGCCAGCCGGAACAGCAGGGACGGGACCGGATCGTTCCCCAGGTCGTTGGTGCGTTTTTGCCGCAAAGCGTTTCGCCTCCTATGGTAATTGCAAGCACAAAGCGGCGGCCCCGGAGGGCCGCCATGCGCGTATTTGCCGCGGTATCTCCCCCCGGGCAGGGCGGCGGCTTGCCCCCGCCGTTCTCCGGGGGTGCGGACCCATTACGCTTGGGGATCGCCCTCCAAAAAGTAGGTGGCCTCCATGTCCGCGGTAGCCAGGGCAAAGGCCAGGGGGAACTGCTGGAAGGCCTGTCCCACGGTACGGGCGTCCTCCGTGCCGGAGAAGCCCATATGCCAGCGGATGGCCATGGCCTCCTCCCGGCTCAGGCGGATGAAGCCGTTTACGATGTAGACCGACTTCTCCCCGTGGCCGTAGGGCAGGGGGTCCTCAAAGTAAAAGGTGGGCACGGCCTGCCACTTGCCGTCCGGCCCCTTCACATTCCGGGTGCCGGGCTTGTAGCAGCCGATCTTGCATGCGTCGTGCAGCAGGGAGACCACGGCCACCGTCTCGCTGTCGTACTCCAGGCCGTAGAGCTCCTGAACACGGGGCCGGGCCAGATAGTCCGCCAGGCAGTGGTAGACGTTCAGGCTGTGCTCGCACAGGCCGCCGGCATACGCCCCATGAAATTTGGCCGAGGCGGGGGCGGAAAAAAAGTCGCTCCTGTTTTCCAGGAAATCCAGCAGGGCGTCGGCCCCGTCCCGGTGGATGCTGGCCTTGAAAATTTCGATAAACTCCTCGCGGGCGCTCAATTTGGATACCCTCTTTCTGTTAGCTATGTAACTGATTCAGTATAGCACAAACAAGACTGTAAATCCAGTCAAAACGCCCTTTTTGCACCACTCTTTTCCGCCCCGCATAGGATGGGGGGCGACGCGGACCGGGCTTTGCTTCCGCCGCGTAAGAAAGGAGGCGTGCAATGGAGTTTTGGATATCCTTTACGGCCGTCCTGCTCTTTTCCATGGCCTGTAATCTGGATACGGTCATGTTATCCATGGGGTACGCGGTGAGAGGGGTACATATTACCGGCGGCGGCTGCCTCATCATCGCCGTGGTCACCACCGCCGTGACCTGGCTCTCCCTGGCCCTGGGGGATCTGGCGGCGGGGGTGATCAGCCCCGGCCTCTCCGACGCTCTGGGGGGACTGGTGCTGGTGGGCATCGGCTTCTGGTTTCTGCTGGACTGGCTGCGCCAGCTGGGGAGACCCGAGGAGGGCGCCCAGAGCGCCCAGGCCCCCGGGATGTGGGGGTGCGTATCCCTGGCGGCGGCCCTGGCCGTCAACAACGCGGGGGTGGGCGTGGCCGCCGGAGTCAGCGGCATCAGCCCCCTCTGGGCGTCGGTATGCAATTTTGTGGTGACCATCGTATTCCTACTGCTGGGGCGGTGGCTGGGCCGGGGGGTTCTGGGCCGTTTCCTGGGCAGGTTTGCCCTTCCCCTCTCCGGAGCCCTGCTGGTGGCGCTGGGCGTGTGCGAGGTGTTCCTCTGATTGAAAGAGGCCGCCGGTGCTGGTATAATGGAAAGGCACGTGGTTAGGAGGGCGGACCTATGGACCTTATCGCGCGATTGGGCGGAGAAAACGCCGTAATTGAGGGCATTGTGGAGGAATTTCGCGGCCTTTGCCTCGTTCCCCACGGATCGGGGAACGAGGCGGCGGAGAGCGCGTATCTGGCGGAGCGGCTGAGGCGGATGGGCCTCTCCCCCGCCGCGGACGGTTTGCATAACCTGTACGCGGACGTACCCGCTGCCCCCGGCCGGGAGAACGCGCCCCTGGTGATTTTGCAGGGCCATATGGATATGGTATGCGCCGTGCGACTCGGGAGCGGATACGACCCCGTGGGCTCCCCTGTGCGGATAGAGGCGGCGGACGGCTTTCTCCGGTCGGACGGGCGGTCCTCCCTGGGCGCGGACAACAATCTGGGCAACGCGGCGGTGCTCTGGCTGCTCGGCCGCGGTGTGGAGCACGGACCGCTGCGCCTCCTCTTTACCGTACAGGAGGAGGTGGGCCTCCGGGGGGCGGCGGCCCTGGACCCGGCCTGGCTGCGGGGCGCGGACTACCTCATCAATACCGACGGCTTCCACCTGGGACGGGCGGTGGTCAGCTCCGCCGGGGGCAGGCGGGAGACCTTCTCCCGTCCCCTGGAGACGGCGGCCCCCGCCCTGCCCGCCCCATTCCGGGTCGAATTGTCGCTCTTCACCGGCGGCCACTCCGGGGACGACATCCACCGGGGCCGGGGCAATCCCATCAAGCTGCTGACGGCCTTCCTCACGGAGCTGGACTTCGCCTATGAGCTGGCCGGGCTGACAGGCGGGCAGGCCCACAACGCCATCCCGGCCCAGTGCGCCGCTGAGCTGGCGGTGGCCCGGGAGGACGTACCCGCCCTTGCGTCTGCGGTGGAGCGGCTGGCGGCGGAGATCCGGGCGCGGCACGGGGAGATTGACCCGTACGCGCGCGTGGAGCTTGTCCCCGCCCCTATGCCGTCCGTGGTCTGGTCGGAAAACTGCCGCGGAAGTACGCTGGAACTGCTGGCGGGCCTCTGCTGCGGGGTACTGGGCTGGCACGCGGATTTCCCGGACACCGTATGCGCCTCGGCCAACCTGGGCCGGGTATGGGCCCGGGATGGGGAGATCCGCGCCGCAGAATTCCTCCGCTGCACCGAGCCCGCCGCCGAGCGGGCCATGGCGGCGGCCCACGCCGCCCTGGCCGGGCGGACCGGCTTTGCCGTCGCGGCCAGCGGCTACCCCGGCTGGGTGGGGGACGCCGCCAACCCCCTGGCCCGGCTGATGGATGGGGTCTACCGCCGGGAGACCGGCCGGGGCATGGAGATTACCGCCGTCCACGTGGGGCTGGAGCCCTCCTGCTTTCAGGCCAAGGCGCCGGGGCTGGTGATGGTCAGCACAGGGCCGGATATCCTGGACGCCCACGCAGTTACCGAGCGCGCGCCCCTGGCCTCCCTGCCCCCCTACGCCGCCCTCCTGGCCGGAACGCTGGAGGAACTGTCGCGCACTGCACGCTGACGCGCCTTTGACTCGTTTGGAGGTCCGTACCCCGGGGGTACGGACAGTAAAGCCCTCCGCAGAGCAAGCCTCGCAGAGTTCCGTCGTCGGCGGACGACGGAATCAAGTGAATATCCGTCATGCAGCCTTCCTGTCAAATAAGCCCAGAGGGGCTTCTTTGGCAAGCTAAGTAAAAACCGCGGACCCAGGACGGAGATTCCGTCTTGGGTCCGCGGCTTTTACATTGAGGGGTACATCCCGTCCAGGATGGAGATGATATCGGCGATGCAGTGCTCGTCGCAGGACTTGACAATCCTGGCCCTCCCCCAATCCCTTACCGCGTCGGCGCAGTTGGCGGGGGCAAAGGGAATGGCGGATACCTCCAGCATGGGGATGTCGTTCTGGTTGTCCCCCACGCAGTACAGGTCCTTTCGGGCGATGCCCAGGAGCTGGGCCAGCTTGAGGACCATACCACCCTTGGTGGCGCCCTTGGCGGTGACCTCCAGCAGGGCGGAGTTGGAGAAGATGACCTCGTACCGGTCGCCCCAGCGCTCCAGGATTAATTTCTGAGCGTCCAGGAGGACGGCGTACTCGTCCTGAAGGACGGCCTTGCTCCAGGGGGTGGGCATATCACGAAGCTCGCAGGGAGTCCAGTCGGTGTTCACCTTGGTGACGTGCCGCTGGGTGAAGTCGTTGGGGTGGTGGATATACACGTCGTCCCCGTGGTAGGTCTCGATGCCGACGGTGGGCAGCTTGGCCGAGAGAATGCCCAGATCCTCCGTCGCCCGGCGGGGCAGGGGAAACTCGCAGATGACCTTGTCGGCGCTGTAGTCATAGAGCAGGGCACCGTTTGAGAGGATGACGGGGGCGTTGACCGGGGCCAGATGGACATAGGGGGAGAAGGTGCGGTGAGCCCGCCCGGTGGACACGGTGAAGCGTCCGCCCTGACGGATGAAATAGTTCAGGGCCTCCCTGTTTTCGGCGGATACCTCCCGGCTGGAATTGTAGAGGGTATCGTCAAAATCGCTGGCCAGCAGCACGCAGTCGAACTTGCCCAAAAAATCACACCTTTTTTATCTCAATAAATCATACCCCATGAAATACTTTTTCATGGGCCTGTAGAGCAGACCGAAAATTGCAAGGCACAGGGCCATGTCGATGAGCATATAGCTGCCGTTGTACGCCAGGGAGTACATCCACGGGCTGGTGAAGGTCATCTCAAAGAGCTCCGTAGGCGCGGCGATGGCATAGATGGTGATGCCGCTGATAAAGTGGACGATGAAGCGGACGAAGGAGCCCACGACGGTGCCGGCAAAAATGCCCCACTTCTTACCCCGGAACAGCCCGGCCAGCCCCAGCGGGGGGAAGGCGATGAGATAGTCCAGCAGCAGGGACTGCCAGCCCCAGGCCACCGCGCCGTCAATGAACATCTGCAGCAGGCCGAAGGCAAAGCCGGCCAATACGCCGGGGCCAAACCCCCAGCGGATGGCGTAGAAAAAGATGGGGAGCATCTCCAGGGTGATGGAGCCGCCGTTGGGCAGGCGAAAAATTTTAAGCTGGTTGAGCACCAGGGCCAGGGCGACCATAACGGCCCCTTCACAGAGCATACGGACCGACTGCCGCGCGCGGGAGTTCTCCTTGGACTGGGTAATGACAGGCATCGTTTCTTCCTCCTGAAAAAAATGTACCGCAGCGCAAACCTGGATAGCGCAATGCGGTACGAAAGAAACGACGACAACAGCCGAATCATCTTCCTACGCCGGCATTACCCGGATCAGGTTCAAGGGACGGGGGGCGGCATTACGCCCCGCATCTCAGCCGGACTTGCGTCCAGCGCCCCTGCTATTCGATTTGTCTTGCGGTCGGTGGTATTCTATCGAAAAACGGCGCGGTTGTCAAGGCGGTGGGAAAAAGGGCGTACCCGCGGCGGCTACAGCCTCCTCAGTTTCTCCAGCACCAGCCTGAAGTATTCCGGCAGAGGGCACTCCACCGTCACGCGCTCGCCGGTGCGGGGGTGGACAAAGGAGAGCCTTTTCGCGTGCAGGCACTGGCCCGCAAGGCCCGGATAGGGCTTTTTGGCGCCGTAGACAGTGTCCCCCAGGAGGGGATGGCCGATGGAGGCCAGGTGGACCCGGATCTGGTGGGTGCGGCCGGTCTCCAGGCGGCACTGGAGATGGGTATAGCCGGAAAAACGTTCCAGGACCGTCCAGTGGGTGATCGCCTCCCGGCCACGGAGGCGGTCCACGGCCATCTTCTTGCGGTCGCTGTAATGCCGCCCGATGGGGGCGCTTACGGTGCCCGCGTCCTCCTGAAAGCCGCCCACCGCCACCGCCTCGTACTCCCGGTAGAGGGAGTGGTCCTGAAGCTGCCCGGCCAGGGCCAGATGGGCGAAGTCGTTCTTGGCGGCGATGATAAGGCCGGAGGTGTCCCGGTCGATGCGGTGGACGATGCCCGGGCGCAGTTCCCCGTTGATTCCTGAGAGTGATTCACCGCAGTGATATAACAGTGCGTTGACCAGCGTCCCGTCCGGGTGGCCCGCCGCGGGGTGGACCACCATGCCCACGGCCTTGTTGACCACGATTACGTCGTCGTCCTCATAGGCCACGTCCAGGGGGATATCCTGGGGGAGGACGTCAGCCTCTACCGGGTCGGGCAGGACGAGCACCAGCTCGTCCCCCGGGGCGGCCTTGTAGTTCTTCTTGACCCTTACCCCCCTCAGGGTTACCGCGCCCTCCTCCAGCAGCCGCTGGGCCGCCGAACGGGAGAGCTCGGGAAGCTGGCGGGAGAGAAACTGGTCGCAGCGCTCCCCCTCACGGTCAGGTGTCAGACGCAGAATCGCCATGGGGCGTCTCCCCCTTCTCCAGCTTATCGTAG
Source organism: Lawsonibacter faecis (assembly GCF_014287675.1). Classification (GTDB taxonomy): domain Bacteria; phylum Bacillota; class Clostridia; order Oscillospirales; family Oscillospiraceae; genus Pseudoflavonifractor; species Pseudoflavonifractor faecis. The sequence continues at coordinate 306,398 of NZ_JACOPQ010000004.1, forward strand.
AAAAAGAGAAAATACACGCAGAAGGCGATGCCGCCCAGCACCACGCAGATGTCCGCCACGTTGAAGACGGCGAAGCTGATGAAGGTGGTCTGGAACATATCGGTGACGAAGCCGAAGAAGAGCCGGTCGATGAGGTTGCCCACCGCCCCGGCCAGGACCACGGACAGGCAGACGAGGCCAAAGCGATGGCGCACCACCTTTTTTGCCATCACCGCCACAATGACCACGGCCACCAGGGCGGAGATGAGGGTGAGCAGCCAGGTGTGCTCCCTGAAAATATTAAAAGCCGCGCCGGTGTTCTGGACGTAGGTCAGGTCCATTACATGGGGGATGAAGGGGATGGACTCCCACATGGGGATGTTTGCGCGGACCAGAAATTTGACCACCTGGTCGGCGGCGATGAGAACCGCCGCGATAATGGCGTAGAGCATAAGGGAGATCTCCTTTGGGTTCAGATTCGGTCTGCCGTACCGGGGTACTGTACCATGGGCCGACGTTGGGACGGTCAATAGGCTCCGCCGCTTTCGGCGTTCCGCCGGGCGGACAAAAATGCGCAGGACCGTGGTACGATATCCGTCATGCGGATATTGTACCACGGAACCGCCGCCGCTACAATGACAAAACCATTATGCCGTCACTGTCATTGACGGCATAATGGCGTTGCCCCGGTGCGCGCCCGACTGGCGGACTGCTCAGCAGAAGGTAAGGCCTCCCCTTACATGTCTTTCCGGTAGGTCAATTTGCTGCAATACGCCTCGATGGTCATCGTCCCAGCCGCTTGTCTGCACGTGTCGGCGGAGACGTAGAGGGCAAACCGTTCGGCGGGGCCCTGCCCGCGCAGGGCAGCCGAGTCGGGGTACACACTATCGGTGGCGGTAATATCCCTGCTGCGGAGATCAACAGTATTTGTGTATGCCCCCGTTGCTGTTTTTTGGTAAGGAGTCAGCACAGAGCCGGACTCCGGCAAATCATAGTCGTAGTGAAAGATTAAATAGAGCTGGTCTTCGCTTTCGTTTGAAAGCATTGCGCGTTCCAGACAGATGGAGGTCGTCTCATTTTGATAGACGACCACCTCGCCGCGGTCAAACGTATGACCTTCCTTTGTATAAATGGAGTCGGGAAGAAGGGACGTCTGGATGGAGATGGTGAAATCCGCGTATTCCTGATTGCTGATTGTGTAGCCCTTTTCTGCGGTAATGTCGTCGATTGTGGGCGGGGACAGGCTGCTCTTAAATAAGAATCCGATCCCCGCCGTTAAGACAATCACAGCGGATGCAGCAGATAGGACGGTCCGCTTTTTCATAATGCATTTCCTTTCGCTTTTTGCGTTTGCAAGGCGCCGCCTGTCCCGTCCGTCTACTCCCCCTCGTAGCCCAGGTAAGTACGAAAGACGCACTCGCCGGTGTCCAAGTCGTAGTAGCTGGCGGTGTTCCAGTCCAAAAGCTCGATGAGTCCGCCCACCAGGCCGGCCTGACGGTACCAGCGTGTGCCCATGGTATCCTGCCAGCCGTCCAACATGGGCAGGGGAACGGGGGTCCCGTCGGGGCGGTAATAGGTGATGATGATGCTCTCGCCGCTGTAGTCGGTGACGGCCAGAAGCCCCCCGTCCCCGAGAGCGTCCCGCATCCAGGAGACCGAGGCGTGGTCCCTGGGGGGCAGAATCTCCTTTCCGTCCAGGGTGTAGACTGCGCAGGAGTTGGAGAAGAGGACCAGGTCCCCTTGGACCTCCACCCAGCCGTCCGGGGTGCTGTGGGGAATGACATGGCTCTCCCCGCCGCGGGTGAGGGTGGTGCCTCCGTTCCCGGCGGTCCACTCCCAGGCCGAATCGCCGCTCTGGGCGGCATAGTAGTCGTTCCACTCGTCATAGCCCATGGTGGTCAGCTCCCCGGTGGAGAGCTGGTAAAGGCGGACGGCTGTGGTGCTGTCGTCCGTCCAGTCAAGGCTGATGTAGTCGCCGCACCAGGTCCCGCCCACGCCCTCGTACGAGAGCACATCGGAGAAAAGACGGTCGAATTCCTCCTGGGAGAGGCCCATCTCCTCCGGCGAATAGCTGTGGAGAATCTGGCCGTCCGCCCCCATTGCGGTCAGGCGCTCTTTGGTCAGCAGGAGCAGGCCCTGCTGAGAGGCCCGGCAGCAACGATAGTCATAGCCGGTGACCCAGCTCCCGTCGGCGGCGGCCACGGCCAGCATGGCCGGGTCCCAGTTGTCGTCCAGGGCGGGGTCCCCCTTCCGCAGCACCAGCAGGGGGAGCGCGCCGCCGTCGTAGCCGGCCCGGGAGACGCTGCTGAAGACCGGGTCGGTGACCGCAGCGCCGTCCGCCGTCATCAGGCCGTAGAGGCAGCCGGTGGAGGCTGGCCAGTCGTCCAGCAGGCGCAGTCCCGCGTAGGGGATGAGTTCCCCGTAGTCCTCCCGGGGGATGAGGTCGGCGGTGTAGTCCGCGTACCAGCGGCTCCCCACCCGGGGCAGCGGGTCGGGCCGGGGCTCCAGCTTGGACCAGTCGGTGCGGACCGTGAGGCCCTGGGAGGGGATGGGGGACTCCGCGGCGCAGGGCGTTTGGACGCCGCCGGGGCCGGGGGAAGGCTCTGCCGGAGGGGTGCAGGCGGTAAGCGCCAGGAGCAGGGCGGCGCAGATGGGAAGCAGCCTCTTCACGGCGCATCCACCTCCAGAATGGACACATAGCCCTCCTGGGCCACCAGCCGCTGTCCCTCCTCGCCCAGCAGCCAGTCGAAGAGGATCCGGTTGGGGGCGTCCTCGGCCGCATCGGCGGGGATTACAACGTATTTGGGGTTCACCAGGGGGTATTCCTCGGAGCGGATGGTGTCCGGATTGGGCTCCACACCCTCCAGAGCCAGGAGCTTGAGCCCCTGGGCCATGCGCATCTCCTCGGCGTAGTAGTAGACGCTGTAACCGATGGCGCCGGGGGAGCCGTCGTAATTCTTCACCGCCTCCATGAGCTGGCCCATGGTGCTTACGATATAGTCGGTGGGGGCTTCCATCATGGGCGTGCCCTGCATCACCAGCTTCTCCATCAGGGTCTGGCTGCCCGCATCCCGGTTGCGCTGGAAGGGGATAATCTCCCGGTCCTCTCCGCCCAGCTCGCTCCAGTTGGTAATCTCTCCGGTGTAGATCTTCCGGGCCTCCTCCACGGTGATGGAGCTGACGGGGTTGTCCTCGTTGACCACAAAGACGAAGGCGTCGGTGGCGAAGGGCTGCCGCTCCCACGCAAAGCCGTCGCGCTCTTTTGCGGCCAGCACGTCGGGGTTGGCCTCGCCCACGATGAGCAGATCGGCGTGGCCGTTTAGGAGGTTATAGTAGGCGGTGGTGGTCTTGCTGAAGGCCACCAGATCGGCCACGTCCTCCCGGCTCTCACCCAGCAGTACGCTGCAGACCGCCTCCGCCAGGGGCGCGGTGGAGGTGGAGCCGTCCAGCCGGGGCAGGTTTTCCCGGGTAAAGGTGAACACCTCCCCGGTGGGCGCGGGCGGCGCGGCTGGCGTGGGCGTAGGCGTCCCCTCCGGGCCGGGCGCGGCGGCGGGGGTGCATGCGGCGAGAAGGCCCAGGCTCATAAACAGGGCGGCCAGCCCGGCAAGCTGTCTTTTCATTCTCGTTCTCCTTTCTCCTTGCGGCGGTGCGCGGACAGGTTCTGTTACTATATTGCTTGGAAGAGCGGATACGTGACAGAACCCCATGCCACTATTTTAACGGATTCCCCGGGTCGAAAGCGCCCTTTCGGGGTTACACATGGTTACAAAGAGATGCAAAAGGCCGCCCGCTGAAGGCGGACGGCCGGGACAGGAGCGCACTACCGCACCGGCCCATCCGGGAGAGGAATGGGACCGTTTTCCCGCTCGTAGGCTTTGAGCTGTTCCTTGACCGCAAACTCAATCTCTTTATTAATGGAACGGCTGTTAGCCTGGGCCAGGATTCTCGGCTTCGCCATAACTGTCTCGTCCATGCGAAGCGAAAACGGGTTGTCAGCCATGGTTATCCCTCCTCAATATGATATCTAAATTATATCATTTAGATATTACTTAATAAAGTGGTCGTAATGATATCAAAATGAGATTAACAGAGCGACACCGTTATGATATCATGCCATAAAAGGGGGTGGTTTACTTGAAAATGCGTCATCTCTCCATTCGAATCGAAGACACGCTTCGCCTTAAGCTCCGCTATCTGGCGGACGCGGAAGCGAGATCCATGAATGGTCTGATTCTACACGTTCTGCGGGAGTATGTGAGAAAATATGAGGCGCTGTATGGCGTGATAAGCCAATAAAAATCTCCCGTGCCGTTTGGCACGGGAGATTTTTCAATATCGTTACTGCTCCGCCCTGACCACGCTGGCGCAGCGCGTGCAGAGCGCGGGATGGTCGTGGTCGCGGCCCACGTCCTCCTTGTACATCCAGCAGCGCTCGCACTTTCCGCCCTCGGCGGGCTCCACCTTGACGGTGAGGCCGGGGACGGCCTCGCCGGCGTAGCCCTCGCCGCTGCCCAGCACCGCGTCCACGTGGGAGACGATGCAGACGGTCTCCAGGTCGGCGGTGTCGAACCCGCCCAGGGGGCCGTTCCACAGGGCCTGGGCCTCGCCGTCGAAGTACAGCGTCACCTTGGCCTCCAGGCTCTTGCCGATGCGCTTCTCGCTGCGGGCGATCTCCAGGGCCTTGTTCACGTCGGCGCGCAGGTCCATGGCGGCCTGCCAGCGCGCGGCCTCCGCCTCGGGCAGGGCCAGGGCCTCATCGTAGTCGGGCATCTCGTTGAAGAGGACGCTCTCGCCGTCGGCGGCGCCGTCGTGGGGCATGGCGGCCCAGATCTCCTCGCTGGTAAAGGCCAGGATGGGGGCTGCCAGCCGGGTCATGCCGTCCAGAATGCGGTACAGGGCGGTCTGGGCGGAGCGGCGGCCGGAGAGGTCCCCGCAGTAGAGCCGGTCCTTGATGATGTCGAAGTAGAAGTTGGACATATCCACCACGCAGAAATTGTAGATGCTGCGGTAGACGCCGTGGAACTCGTACTTATTGTAGTAAGCGCGCACGGTCCGGGATAGGTCGTTCAGGCGGGAGAGGGCCCATTTGTCCAGGTCCGCAAGCTCGGCGTAAGCGACCGTATCCGTGTTGGGGTCAAAGCCGTTGAGGCTGCCCAGCATATACCGGGCGGTGTTGCGGATTTTCAGATACGCGTCGGAGAGCTGCTTCATGATCTCCTTGGAGATGCGCATATCCTGGGTGTAGTCCGCGCTGGCCACCCAGAGGCGGAGCATGTCCGCGCCGTAGTCCTTGATGACCTCGTCGGGGGAAACGGCGTTGCCCAGGCTCTTGTGCATGGCCTTGCCCTCGCCGTCCACGGTCCAGCCGTGGGTGATAATCTGCTTGTAGGGGGCCACGCCCTTGGTGGCGATGCTGGTCAGCATGGACGACTGGAACCAGCCGCGGTACTGGTCGCCGCCCTCCAGATACACGTCGGCGGGGAAATGGAGATAGGGCCGCTCGTCCAGCACGGCGGCGTGGGTGGAGCCGGAGTCGAACCACACGTCCATGATGTCCGACTCCTTGGTGAAGTGGTTATGGCCGCAGACAGGGCAGACGAAGCCCTCGGGCACCAGCTCGTCGGCGGTCTTGTCAAACCACACGTTGCTGCCGTGCTCCCGGAAGAGGTCGGAGATCCGCTGGATGGTCTCGGGGGTCACGATGTCCTTGCCGCACTTCTCGCAGTAGAAGATGGGGATGGGCACGCCCCAGACACGCTGGCGGCTGATGCACCAGTCGTTGCGCTCGCTGATCATGGAGGTCATACGGTCCTTGCCCCACTCGGGCTTCCACTGGATGCCGTCGCAGGACTTCACCGCCGCGTCCTTGATGGCGTCCACGGAGCAGAACCACTGCTCGGTGGCGCGGTAGATGATGGGGTGCTTGCAGCGCCAGCAGTGGGGGTAGGAGTGGGTGATGTTCTCCTTGGCCAGCAGGAAGCCCTCACGCTCCAGGTCGGCCACCACCATGTCGTTGCCCTTGGCATAGAACTGGCCGTTGTAGCGCTCGTCGGTCATGACGCCCCTTGCGTTCACCGGCACGGGGGTGCCGATGTGGGTGAGGCCCGCCTGGTCATACTGCCTGCAGATATGAAAGTCGTCCGCGCCGAAGCCGGGGGCGGTGTGGACGCAGCCGGTACCGGCGTCCAGGGTGACGTGCTCCCCGCAGAGGAGGACGCTCTCCCGGTCGAAGAGGGGGTGCCTGGCGGTCATCAGCTCGAACTCGCCGCCCTTGAGGGTGGCGAGGACCTTGCAGGCGTCGAAGTCGATGCGCCCTGCCTTGCAGACTGCTTGGGCCAGGTCCTTGGCGAGAACGTACACCTCGCCGCCCGGCGCCTGGAGGAGGACGTATTCAAACTCGGCGTTGACGCAGATGGCCATATTGCCGGGGATGGTCCAGGGGGTGGTGGTCCAGATGACGAAGAAGAGCCTGGAGAGGTCGCAGTACTGAGACAGCTTGCCCTTGTCGTCGGCCACGGGAAATTTGACGAAGAGGGTGGTGCAGGGGTCGTCGGCGTACTCGATCTCAGCCTCGGCCAGGGCGGTCTGGTCGTGGGGGCACCAATACACGGGCTTCATGCCCTTGTAGATATAGCCCTTCTCGGCCATCTTGCCGAAGACCTCAATCTGCTTGGCCTCAAAGGAGGGCTTGTAGGTGAGATACGGATCCTCCCACTCGCCCAGGACGCCCAGGCGCTTGAACTGCTCCCGCTGCTTGTTGACAAAGTCCTCGGCATAGGCCTGGCACTTCTCACGAAACTCGCTGGTGCTGAGCTCGTCCCGCTTCACCTTCTTGTCCTTGAGGATGGCGGACTCGATGGGCAGGCCGTGGGTGTCCCAGCCGGGCACGTAGGGCGCGCAGTAGCCGGTCATGTTGCGGTGCTTGACGATCATGTCCTTGAGAATCTTGTTCAGGGCGGTGCCGATGTGGATATTGCCGTTGGCGTAGGGAGGGCCGTCGTGGAGGACAAACTTGGGCTTGCCCTCGTTTTTCTGCATCAGCTTGTGGTAGAGGTCCTTCTCCTGCATCTCTTTGAGCATATCCGGCTCGCGGCGGGGCAGGCCGGCCCGCATGGGGAAGTCCGTCTTGGGCAGATGGATGGTCTGGTTATAGTCCATGGGTAGTTCTCCTTCTATTTGAAAATAGTGATTCTCTCAGATGAGGCGGCAGGTACTCGCCGGAGCCGCAGGGCATTGCCGCGCTCAGAAGTGCCGCGCAGGTACAAAAACAAAAAGCGCCCCTGTCTCTCAAAATAAGAGACAAAGGCGCAAACCTCTGCGGTACCACTCTTCTTGCCGCGCGCAGAGGCGCGGCCACTCCGGCAGGCGGGTAACGGCGCGACCCGTCCCGGCTTAGTGGGTTACCCGTTCAGCCGGACGCTCCAAGGTGATTTTCACGCCTCTCCCCTCTCCGCCTTTCACCAAAACGGCGGCTCTCTGTGCAGGCTGCGGGGCGCTACTCTTCCTTTTCCATGCGTTTATGATATATAAAGATACACGGTGATTTGCCGCCAAGCGGCGTTTCACCGTGTATCTTACCCGTTTCCCCCCGGAATGTCAAGGGAAAATCAGAATTTGAAGTCCTTGCCGAACTTCAGGTTCTCAAAATCAATCCGCTGGGTGGGGGAATCGTCGGCGTCCTCCCCGTCCCCGGCCTCTTCCTCCCCGTCCTCCTCGTAGCGGCGGGCGGCGTGGCGCTCGTGGTCCCGGCGCTCCTCGGCCCGCTTGGCGCCCCGGTCCAGGTTCAGCTCCAGCAGCTCGGCGTACAGGCCGCCGTCCCCCTCCTGTTCCGGCTCGGGGGCGTCCGCCTGGAGGTCGGAGAGATCCACGGTGTCCTCGGGCTCGGCCTCCGGTGCGGGGGTCTCCTCCGCTACAATCCTCTGCATGGAGGACTCGATCTCCCGGGCGGCCTTGTCTGCGGTGGTGGGCTCGGGCACCGTCAGGCTGGAGAGGGTGCTCAGGTACTCCATCTCGTGCTGGTAGAGTCCCTTGAGCTTGGCGACGTAGGCGGTGGTGGCGTTTTGAGCGGCGGTGAGGCGGAGCTGCTCACTCTCCAGCTCGTGGCGCAGACCCTCGATCTTGGCGCGGGCCTCGGCCTCGGCGGTCCTCATCAGCGCTTCCTTCTTCTGCTCGGCCTCGGCCACCATCTCGTCGGCGGTCCGCTGGGCGGCCAGCAGGGCCTTACGCATCCCGTCCTCGGTGGCGCGGTACTCCTCCACCTTGTCCACCAGAACCTTCATCTTGCTCTTGAGAACGGCGTTCTCTTTATAGAGCGCGGTGTAGTCCTCGGTGAGCTGGTCCAGGAACTCGTCCACCATAGCCATATTGTATCCGCCGAAATTGGCTTTGGCGAATGCGTGCTGGGAGACCTCCTGAGGAGTCAGCATAAATATTCCCCCGTTCTTTCTATAAAAGGTGTCCGGAGAATGAAAAGCAGAAAGCAAAAGGTAAAAAACCGCCTAAAGTTTCGGCTGCTTTTTCATCTTTCATGTTCCCTTTTTCACTCAAAAAATAGAGGCCGTTGTTCTACAGTTCGTAAATTCAAATCGCCCAAAATGTCCACCCCATCCGATGCTGCGCATCGAATGGGCGCCCCTTATTTGAATCTGCTCGGGCGGAGTAAATCCGCCCGGCATCAAGGGTTTGGCTGCGCGGAGCCAAACCGCTTGGGACGCCGCGTCTGCGGCGGGACAACGTGGACACGCTCTAAACAGGTCTCTTTTAAAAATAGAGGCCGTTGTTCTCCAGCTCGTCAATCAAATCGCCTAAAATGTCCACGTTGTAGGGCGTGATGATATAGGTGGAGATGGCGACTTTTTTAATTTTGCCCTCGTTGGCGTAGGCCACGCCGGAGAGGAAGTCCAGCAGGCGGCGGGCAATGTCCTTGTTGGTCTGCTCCAGGTTGAGCACCACGGTGCGCTTCTCCCGCAGATGGTCTGCGATCTCGGCGGCGTTCTCAAAGCGGTCGGGCTTCACCAGCACCACCTGCAGCTGGGTGGTGGTGTGGATGTTGACCACCTTGTTGCTCCGGCGGGGCTCCTCGGGCTGGAAGAGGCTGGCGGAGGAGTCCATCTTGGCGGACTTGTCCTTGCGCTCGCTGCGGTCGGACCGGGTAACCGGCTCGAAATCGTCCTCAAAATCATCCTCGTCCTCATCCTCATAGGGCCGGGCGAGGCGCTTTAGTTCATCAATAAAACCCATGTTGGTTAACCCCCAAAATATTAGCCAGACTACGCCTGTCCCATAGGGGGCCGGGGGCCGAACAGGGCGGTGCCCACCCGAACCAGGGTGGCACCCTCCCGCACAGCGTCCTCGTAGTCGCCGCTCATGCCCATGGAAAGACAGTCTATATCAGATACATTATCATCCAAAGCGGTTCTTATGTCAACAAAAAGGTGGCGCATTTCTGCAAAAAAATGACGGTTTTCTCCCGGCTCCCCGGCGGCGGGGGGGATCGCCATGAGCCCACGCAGGCGAATATGGGGCAGTGCGGCGGCTTTCCGGGCCAGGGGCAGGAGCGCCGCCTGGCTTACGCCGCTTTTGGACGCCTCACCGCCGATGTTGACCTCCAGCAGAATATCCTGGACGATGTCCAGCTTGGCGGCCTGGATCTCGACGGCGTCCAGCAGGTGCTCGGAGCCCACCGACTCAATCATATCCACCCGGCCCACCACCTGCCTGACCTTGTTGGTCTGGAGGTGGCCGATGAAGTGGAGCCGCGCGCCGTCGTAGGCGTACCGGGAGAGCTTCTCGGCCATCTCCTGGACCCGGTTCTCCCCGCAGATGGCGACACCGGCTGCAATGGCCTCCCGCACGGTCTCGGCGGTCTGGACCTTGGTGGCGGCCACCAGCGTAATCTCCCCTGGATCGCGGCCCGCCTCGCGGGCGGCGGCGGCGATATTGGCCTTCACCTTTGCAACGTTTTCTGCAATAGACATTAAAACACCCCCGAATAAAAGAAAAAATGACAGCAAAGCCAGCATCATTATAGCATGATACACGCGCGGCAGCTTCTGAATGTGACCAAACGTGCCTGCAGGGGCCGTTTCTTCCGGTTTACTGCCTGACGACCTTCCCGTCGTACAGCCCCTCGGCGGAGATGATAATCTCGTCGCCGGGTCGGAGGGCCTTTTTCGCGCCCTCCTTGTCCTCCACGCTGGTGGCGCTGACCAGGGGCTGAATCAGATAGTAGTCATCGTCCTCCCCCACCACGGTGATGGGCTTGAACTCCGCCTGGGCGCCGACCACCGCGTATACGCCCCACTGGCCGGACTCGTTTTGATAGAGGGCGTTTTTGGGCACCCGGATGCCCGTGACGCTGGAGAAGACGATATCCACCGTCTGCCGGCGGAGCAAAGTGGTGTCCGAGAGGTGCTGGGTGGTGGAGAGGACCACCGCCACCCGCCCGTTTTCCGGGGCGCTGATGCGCTCCACGGTCATGTTTACCTCTCCCGACCAGTCCCGGGAGAAACGCACGTCCACCGCCCAGCCCTCCACCAGGCGCTTGGCCTGGTCCTCGGGCAGGACGCAGACGAAATACCAGCGGGAGCTGGTGATCAGCTTGCCCACGGTGTTCGACTCGGGCTTCACGGACTCCCCGGCGAGCTTGTCCAGCGTGGAGGGGGTCAGGGTCTCCAGGGCGGCGGGGGTGAGGAGCGCCTCGTACCCGTCCACCAGCCCGGAAAAGATGCCGGAACGGTCGGTATAGACGGCGGAGGTATCCAGGGAGGATTTGCTCTGAAGATTGTTGATGTCCTCCGTCAGCTTGGCGATTTGAGCCTGGAGGGCGGTCAGGTCGCCGCCGGATTCGGAGGTGTAGTCCCGCTTGTAGACCAGGCCCTTCAGCTCCATGGCGCTGTCCTCCAGGCCTGTAAAGTCCCGGCGGGACACCGAGGCGCGCAGGCCGGCAAGCTGCTGCATAATCTCCTTGGTGAGCTTGGCGTTGTCCGAGAGGTCGTCGGTGCGGCCCAGAGAGTACTCCAGCTGCTCCTTTTCCAGCGTCAGGGTGCGGATATCCTGCTTGCGCTCCAGGGCGTCGGCGCTCTGGTAGAGGTAGGCCACCGTCTGCCCCACGGATACCTTCTCCCCCTCCGCGGGCAGCACGTCGGCCAGCGCCGAGCGGGCGGGGAGCACATACTCGTCCCTGGCCAGGAAGCCCGTGGCCTCCTGGAGATCGTCCAGGGTATAGGAGTAGGAGGTCACGGTGGTGATGCGCCCCGTAAAGCCCTGCCAGGCCGACACGATAAGATAGATCATCAGCGCGGCAAAGAGGACCAGCATGACAATTCGGTTGACGATGGTGCCCTGTTTCATAATAGCCTCCGGGAGAGCGGGAAGTGGGTGAGGACGGGGGGCGGGACGGGCGAGCGGGCCGCAGAGCCTGAAGAATAAGAGGCGGGGAGTTGTTATCATCAGATTTTGCGGGGTGCACGGCGCGATACCCCCTCGGAGAGCGGAGGGGGGATCGCGCCGGCATACGGTCCGGCGCGTATCCAGGGGGAACGGGGTTCCCCCTGGAGGGCGCGGCCGGAATTCCACATTTTTCGCTGAAAATGTCAGCGCCCAGTGCTTGAACGCCGCAATTGCGGCGGAGACGGCAAGCCGCTATTCAGCCTCGTTGAGCACAATGGGCTGTTCAGGGACAATGGTGGAAATCGCGTGCTTATAAATCATCTGCTGCTTGCCCGCCCGGCCGGAGCCGGGCGGGGACCCTGTCAATTAGATCTGCCGCGGCAACTGAATTGCCCCGGCATCAAGGTTTTGAGCTGCGGGTCAAAACGCTTGAACGCCGCATTTGCGGCGGAGACGGCAAGCAGCTATTCAGCCTCGTTGAGCACAATGGGCTGTTCGGGGACAATGGTGGAAATCGCGTGCTTATAAATCATCTGCTGCTTGCCCGCCCGGCTGAAGCCGGGCGGGGACCCTGTCAATTAGATCTGCCGCGGCAACTGAATTGCCCCGGCATCAAGGTTTTGACCTGCGGGTCAAAACGCTTATACGCCGCATTTGCGGCGGAGACGGCAAGCAGCTATTCAGCCTCGTTGAGCACAATGGGCTGTTCGGGGACAATGGTGGAAATCGCGTGCTTATAAATCATCTGCTGCTTGCCGTCGGTGGTGAGAAAAACCACAAATGCGTCAAAGCCGGTGACCCGTCCCCGGAGCTGGTAGCCGTTCATCAGGAAAAAGGTGACGTTGAGGCGGTTCTGGCGGGCCTTGGCGAGAAACTGGTCCTGGAGGTTGTTGGTCTTCTGCATAATATGTACATTCCTTTCTCTCTCATGGGGACGTTTCGTCCCATGGAATGCACCTATAGTAAACCAAAATCTTCCATATATGCCGTCGAATTTTGTAGGGCATTTGCAAAATTTGGTATTTTGTCCCAGTTCATCCACCGGACGGCCTTGTCCCGCCGGAACCAGGTGAGCTGACGCTTGGCGTACTGCCGGGAGCGGAGCTTGATTTCTCCGGCGGCCGCGGCGGCGCTCCGGCCCTCCCGCAGGGCGGCGGCCATCTCCTTGTACCCGATGGCCTGCATGGCCGTGCACCGCTCGGGAATGCCCTCGGCCAGCAGGGCGCGGACCTCCGCCTCCAGTCCGGCGTCCATCATTTCGTCCACACGAGCATCGATCCGCGCCCAGAGGTCGGCCCGGTCGGCGAAGTTGAGGCCCAGCTTCAGCGCGTCGTAGCGGGGGGGCAGGGCCTGGGTCTCCAGATTGTGGGCTGTGATGGTTTTGCCCGTCTCATACCAGACCTCCAGGGCCCGGATAATCCGCTTCTCATCGTTGGGGTGGAGCCGGGCGGCGGCCTCGGGGTCGATTTTCTCAAGCTCCGCGCGCAGGGGGGAGAGGCCCTCTGCGGCGGCAATGGCCTGGAGCCTGGCGCGGTGGCCGCTCTCGGGCGTAAAAGAGGCGAAGGTGCGGCCGGAGAGCAGAGAGTCGACGTACAGCCCGGTGCCTCCCGCCACGATGGGGAGCTTTCCCCGGGCCAGAATATCGTCCACGCAGGCCGCGGCGGCCTCTACATACCGGGCAACGGAGTAGTCCTCTCCGGGCTCGGCCACGTCCAGCATATGGTGGGGGACGCCGCGGGTCTCCGCCAATGCGGGCTTGGCGGTGCCGATATCCATGCGGCGGTAAATCTGCATGGAGTCGGCGGAGACCACCTCGCCGCCGTGGCGGAGGGCCAGCTCAACGGCCAGCCTTGTTTTGCCTGAGGCCGTGGGGCCGCAGACCACTAAAATTTTGGGAGACATGGGGCCACACCCTTCGGCTGCTGCACAAAAGACACTCCCGGTTGCTGCATCAAAGGTTTTGATGTCTTATCATTATGCTTTCGTGCCTGCCGGTTTTGTTCACTGGGCAATTCTTTTTGAAACATAAAAATCTCTCCTGCCGATTCAGGTATTCTCCCATGGGCTGTTTCTCAAATAAAAACCAATGCCCCAATGGCGCTGCGGCCGTTACGCCCGCTTGAACTGCTTCTCCAGCTGTCCTCGGGTCAGCTCAATGGCCACCGGGCGGCCATGGGGACAGTATTTGACCTCCCCGCGCATAACCGCGCCTGCCACCCGCTCCAGCTCCTCGGCACCGTTCTTCTGGCCGCCCTTGATGGCGGCCTTGCAGGCCATGGTGTGCATCAGCTCGTCACGGGCCGCGTCAGGGTCCGCCCGGCCGGTGGTGAGGAGCTTCCCGGCGATCTCGCCCAGGGTGGCCTCAATGTCCGCGGCGTCCACGTCGTAGGGGGCCTGGCGGACAAGGATGGCCCCGCCGCCGAAATCCTCGGCGTCGAAGCCGAACTCAGCCAGGAGAGGCAGGCTCTGCAGGAGGATTTCCCCCTCCTCGGCGGGGGGCGTGAAGACCGCCGGAACCAGCAGCGTCTGGACCATGGGCCGGTAGCCCGCGGCCTTCAGCTTGTCAAAGTTCATCCGCTCATGGGCGGCGTGCTTGTCAATCAAGAGGACCGTCTCCCCCTGCTCCACGATGATGTAGGTGTCCAGCACCTCCCCCGCGATGCGCCAGGGGGGAATTTCCTCCACAGGTGCGGGTGCGCAGCGCGGGCCGACGGGTTCGGCGGCCTCTGCGGGAGTGTCGGGAACCGGGTCCGGGACGGGGGACGGGGCGACCGGCTGCCACGCCGCCCGGGGCGGCTCGCCATGGCCCTGCGGGGGGACGTGGGCCGCTGGGCGGGGGCCGGCAGCCGGATCCGGTGCGGCGGGCGCGGGGACTCCGGCAGGGGCTTCCCGGGCGGCCGGTTTCGGGGCCGTGAAGTCGTGCAGGGGCAGCTTGGGGGCCGGACGCTCAGCCCGGGGAAAGGCCGGGCGGGAGGCGGGGGACGCCGTCGTTCGGTATTCCTCCGCCGTCATGTGGGTAAAGGTGGTCTGATTGGGTGTGACGGTGTCCTCCCTCGCCGGGGGGACCAGTCTCCCCGCGCCCCCCACCTCGGCCTGGGGCCGGGTATGGTCCCGCTCCAGGGTGGAGAGGACGGCGTAGTACACCGCGTCAAAGACCTTCCGGTCGCTGGAAAACTTGACCTCCTGCTTGGTGGGGTGGACGTTCACGTCCACGGCGCTGAGCCGGGTGGTCAGGTGGAGGACGCAGCCGGGGAATTTGCCCACCATCTTCTGGTTTTTGTAGGCCTCCTCCAGCGCCGCCATCATGGTGCGGCTCTTGACATAGCGGCCGTTGACAAAAAAATGCTGATAGCCCCTGGTTCCGCGGCAGCAGGCGGGCAGGGACGCAAAGCCGGTGACGGACATATCCTCCCCCGAGCCCTTGACGGGCACAAAGCCCAGGGCCAGGTCCCGGCCGAAGACGCTGTAGACCGCGCTCCGAAGCTGCCCGTCGCCGGGGGTGAGCAGCTCCTGTTTGCCGTCCCGCAGAAATTTGACCGACACCTCCGGGTGGGCCAGGGCCAGCCGCTGCACGGCGGCGAAGACGGCGGCCCCCTCGGCGGAGTCCTTCTTGACGAATTTGAGTCGGGCGGGGGTGTTGTAGAAGAGATCCCGCACCACCATTGTGGTTCCGGCGGGACAGCCCGCCTCCTCCCGGCTCACCACCGTGCCGCCCTCCAGGGAGAGGGCTGTGCCCAGGGGCGCGCCGGGGGTGCGGGTCAGCAGGTCGATGCGGGAGACGGCGGCGATGGCGGCCAGAGCCTCGCCCCGGAAGCCCAGGGTGCCGATGGCCTCCAGGTCGTGTTCATCCCGAATTTTACTGGTGGCGTGGCGGAGAAAGGCGGTCTCCGCGTCGTCCGCGGCAATGCCGCAGCCGTCGTCGGTGACCCGGATGAGAGCCATGCCGCCGTTTTGAATTTCCACCGTCAGGGCGGCGGCCCCGGCGTCAATGGCGTTTTCTGCCAGCTCCTTCACCACGCTGGCGGGCCGCTCCACCACCTCGCCGGCGGCAATCAGGTCGGCGACGTGGGAATCTAATTGTTGGATATGGGGCATAGAAAACCTGCTTTCTAAGTACGCGGCGGCAAGGGTTCTGCCCTTGCCTTAGCCGGAGCATCGGCTGCAGGGGGCGGCCTCGTGCCGCCCCGGGTCAGTGCACGATGCTGAAGAGCATAAAGCCGTTGATGGTCATATGGAGGGCCACGGCGCTCCATATGGAGCCGCCGTTGTCGTAGCACCAGGCCAAGGCCAGGGACATGGGCAGGTACTGGATAAACAGCAGCAGATAGGCCGGGTCGCCAATCTCCAGGGCGTACCGCCACACGCAGGCCAGGGCATAGACCAGCACGGAGACCACATAGGCCAGCGGACGGCTGTACTGCCGCAGACTGCCGAAGACCAGGCCCCGGAAGAGGGTCTCCTCAATCAGGGGGATGAGGACCACCAGCAGCACGGCAGTGGCGACCGGAGAGATGGCAAATTCCTGGAGGTACTGCATCTCCGAGGGGTTTTGCACCGGGTAGGGGATGAGCGTCACAAGAAAGTGGAGCAGCCCCGCTCCGGCAAGACCGGTCACAAAGGCAAAGGCGTTTTCGGGCAGCCAGTCCACCAGCAGGGAAAAACCGTGTCGCAGAAAGGTCCAGAAGACCAGCAGGGCCAGGGCGAAGAGGAGCACGTAATAGACCACGTTGGCCTCGGCCACCGGGGCCTCCCCCTCCCCCATCAGCAGCCGCTGGGCCCAGGCGTTCAGGTAGGGAAACACCAGCAGGTACAACGCGAAGAAGACCCACCCGCGCCTGCGCTCCGAGTCGGTCATCTGGGGCCTCCATTTGTGTCGTACCATCGCACAGCCCTCCTCGGCTACAGCTTCTGCTTCAGCTCAAAAATCAAGTTCATGGCCTCGATGGGCGTCAGGATGTTCACATCCACCAGCCGCAGCCTTTCCGCCACCTCGGCGGCGCCCATGTCCAGCATGGAGAGCTGGTCGTCGGCCCGGGCGGCGGGCGGGTTGGCGCAGGCGCCCTCGCCCCGCTCCAGCTCCTCCAGAATGTCCCGGGCGCGGGAGATGACCCGCTCCGGCACCCCGGCCAGCTTGGCCACCTCGATGCCGTAGCTCTGGTCGGCCCCGCCCCGGACGATTTTCCGCAGAAAGATAATATCGTCCTTCCGCTTCTTGGCGGCGATGTTGTAGTTCTTCACGCCGGGGATTTGGCCTTCCAGGCAGGTGATCTCGTGGTAATGGGTGGCAAAGAGGGTCTTGGCCCCCAGGCGGCGCTTGTCGGCGCAGTACTCCATCACCGCCCGGGCGATGGACATGCCGTCATAGGTGCTGGTGCCCCGGCCGATTTCGTCCAGGATGAGGAGGCTCTTGGACGTGGCGTTTTTTAGAAGCTCCGCCACCTCGGTCATCTCCACCATAAAGGTGGAGGCCCCGGCGCTCAAATCGTCGGACGCGCCGATGCGGGTGAACACCCGGTCCACAATGCCGATGCGGGCGGCTTTGGCGGGAACGAAGGAGCCCATCTGGGCCATAAGGCAGATGAGGGCCACCTGGCGCATATAGGTGGATTTGCCGGCCATGTTGGGGCCGGTGATGATGCAGACCTGGTTCTCGCCGTTGTCCATCCGGGTGTCGTTGGGCACAAAGAGGGTCGATTTCAGCATCTTCTCCACCACGGGATGGCGGCCCTCGGTGATCTCAATCCTGTCCGAGAGGTCCACCTGGGGCATGCAGTACTGGTTGGCCGCGGCCACTGCGGCGAAGGAGGTCAGCACGTCCAGGCAGGCCACCGCCTGGGCGGAGCGCTGGATCTCACGCACCCGCCCGGCGGTCAGCTCACGGACCTGGGTGAAGAGCTCGTATTCCAGGGCCACGATTTTGTCCTGGGCGGACAGAATCGTGTGCTCCATGTCCTTGAGTTCCTGGGTGATGTAGCGCTCGCAATTAGCGAGGGTCTGCTTGCGGATATAGGTGTCGGGCACCAGATCGTAATTGGACTTGGACACCTCGATATAGTAGCCGAATACCTTGTTGTAGCCCACCTTCATGCCCTTGATGCCGGTCTTCTCCTTCTCCCGGGACTCAATGGCGGCCACCATGCCCTTGCCGTTTTGCATGATGTCCCGCAGGTAGTCCACGTCGGCGTTGTACCCCGCCCTGATAAAGCCGCCCTCCCGGACGGAGAAGGGGGGCTCGTCGTCGATGGCGCTGCCGATGAGGGTGCGCAAATCCTCGAGATCGTCCAGTTCCTCCCGCAGGGAGGTCAGCATGGCGGACTGGAAGGGCGCCAGCAGCTCCCGCAGGGCGGGGAGCTTCCCCAGCCCGGCGGCGAGGGCGACCAGATCCCGGCCGCCGGCGGTGCCGTAGACGATTCTTCCGATAAGACGCTCCAGGTCGGTGATCTCCCGGAGACACAGGGCGATCTCCTCCCGGGCGATGGAATGCTCCGTCAGGTCCTTCACCGCCGAGAGGCGGCGGTTGATGGCCACCGGGGATAGCAGCGGCTGCTCCAGCCAGGCCCGGATGAGCCGGTGGCCCATTGCGGTGCGGGTCTTGTCCAGCACCCAGAGGAGGCTGCCCTTCTTCTCCTTGCCCCGGAGGGTCTCGGTGAGCTCCAGGGTCCGCCGGGCGGTCAAATCCAGCTCCATGTAGGGCCGCTGGTCGCCGGAGCTGAGGGTCAGGGCGGCGATGTGGGAGAGGTCGGTCTTCTGGGTCTCATAGAGGTAGGAGAGCAGTCCCCCCGCGGCCTGGCGGGCCAGCCGGGCGCCGTCGTCGGTCTCAGCCGGAAGCGCGGGGACGTTTTTGTGAAGGGTTTCGTCCGCCGTCTCGGGGCGGAAGCGGGCTTCCCCGCCGTTCTCGCAGCGGCAGTCCAGCTTCTTTTTGAGAAAATCGGTGAGGGCCTCGTCGGAAAACGCGGCGTCGGAGAGGACGGCCTCCCGGGGCCGGTAGGCGCCGAGAACATTCAGAAGGTGCTCCATCCTGTCCGCCCCCCGGAAGGGGGTGGCGGTGAATTCACCGGTGGAGATGTCGCAGAAGCTGAGGCCCAGGCCCGCGGAGTCCTCATATATGGCGCAGATGTAGTTGTTGCGGCCCTCCTCCAGCATGGAGGAGTCGATGACCGTGCCCGGGGTGATGACCCGGATGATGTCCCGCTCCACGATGCCCTTGGCCAGGGCAGGGTCCTCCATCTGCTCACAGATGGCCACCTTGTACCCCTTGGCGATGAGCCGGGCGATATACGCGTCGGCGCTGTGGTAGGGCACGCCGCACATGGGGGTGCGCTCCTCGGCGGGCTTGCCCCGGTCCCGGCTGGTGAGGGTGAGGTCCAGCTCCTTGGAGGCCACCTGGGCGTCCTCGTTGAACATCTCGTAAAAATCCCCCAGGCGGAAGAAGAGCAGGCAGTCCGGGTGGAGTTCCTTCATGCGGAGGTATTGGCGCATCATGGGCGTGGTGTCAGCGGGCATGGCCGTGCGCTCCTTTTCTCTCTAAATTGCGGAGTCAATATCCTCCCGCCACCAGGCGGGGTTGTTTTCGATGTAGGTCCAAATCCTTTGGAAATCCCGCTCATTCCACAACTTCTCCAAACAGCGCCCAGGTGGAGCAGCCGGTGATCTTGAGATCGGTATAGGCCCCGATGAGGGCCTTGTCCCCGGTAAAGTGGACCAGGCGGTTTCCGGCGGTGCGGGCGGTGAGGTTATTGCGGGGGTCCTCCCCCTCGCCGTCCACCAGGCAGCGCAGGACCTTGCCCACGTAGGCCTGGTGCTTCTCCAGGGAGATGGCGTTTTGCAGATCCACCAGCCGCTGGAAGTTGGCGGACTTCTCCTCCTTGCTCATGGGGTCGGGCATTCTGGCCGCGGGCGTGCCCTCCCGGGGGGAGTAGATGAAGGTGAAGAGTGCGTCGAACCGGACCTCCTCCAGGACTTTGAGCGTGTCCTCAAATTCCTCGGTGGTCTCGCCGGGGAAGCCCACAATCACATCGGACGTCAACACGATATCGGGGATGCGTGAGCGGAGGGCGCGGACCTTTTCCAGATAAGCTTCCCTGGTGTACCGGCGGTTCATGGCCTCCAGCACCCGGTTATTGCCCGCCTGGAAGGGCAGGTGGATGACGGGGGCCACCCTTTCGCAGCTTGCCATGGCGTCGAAGAGCTTCTCCCCCGCGTCCTTGGGATGGCTGGTCATAAAGCGGATCAAGAAGTCGCCGGGGACGGCGTTCACCCGCTTCAAAAGATCGGCGAAGTCGATATCCTCCTCCAGATCCCTGCCGTAGGAGTTGACATTCTGCCCCAGGAGGGTGATGTCCCTGTACCCCGCCGCCGCCAGCTCCTTCACCTCGGCCAGAATGGCCTCCGGGCTGCGGGAGCGCTCCCGGCCCCGGACGTAGGGGACGATGCAGTAGGAGCAGAAATTGTTGCACCCGTACATGATGGACACCCAGGCCTTGATGCCGTTTTGCCGCACCACGGGGATGCCCTCTGCGATGCTTCCGGGGTCGTCCGCCGTCTCGAAGATGCGGCCCCGCCGCGTCTGAATCCGCCAGAGGAACTCGGGGAAGCGCCAAAGCGCGTGGGGGCCGAAGACCAGGTCCACATGCCGGAAGGACTGCCGCAGTTTTTCCGCGACGTGGGGCTCCTGAGCCATGCAGCCGCACAGGCAGATGATCTGGTTGGGGTTTTTCCGCTTGGTGTGGGTCAGCGCGCCCACATTGCCCAGCACCCGCTGCTCGGCGTGCTCCCGGATGGCGCAGGTGTTGATGACGATGACCGCCGCCTCACTCTCGTCCTGGGTGAAAGCATACCCCATCTCTGCCAGATACCCCCGGATACGCTCAGAATCCGCCTCGTTCTGCTGACACCCGTAGGTGTCCACATAGGCCAGGGGAGCCCGGTCGAACCGGGCGTTGAGCTCCTTTATTTCGGCGCAGTACGCCCTCTGCCCGGCGATGTCGTCCGGGGAAATCCGTGTCGTCTTCCGCTCCAAAATCGTTCCTCCGTCTAAATGGCTATAAATAAAAAACACCGTTCCACGCTATTTTGATGCGCATACGCCGTCTCCGACGGCGTCAGGCTGTCCCAAAACCCTCCGCAGAGCAGGCCCCGCAGAGCTGCGCCGTCCGCAGACCACGCAATCAAATGAAAATCCGTCATTTCTGGGGACATGCGCCTGAGTAATGACACCTCTCATGACGGATGGGGCGACTTTTTTCCAGGAAATCGAGCCCTGTCCGTTATGCAGTCTTCCGTCAAAGAAGCCCCACGGGGTTACTTTGACAAGCTGCGTTTTTGATAGATTGCCTTAGCAATTTATCAAAAAATTATATCATTACTCTCGGAGAAAAACAAGGGTGAAGCGGCGTTGACGGCATTTATTGAAAGAGGTATAATGTTTCCAAATACCAATCGATAAGCGCGGGAAAGGCGGGAAAGCCATGAAGACCCTGGTGATAGAGAAACAGGCGATCAAGCAGAACGTGGCGGTGATCAAGGAGCGCGCCGGCAGCGCGGTGATCTACGCCGCCCTCACCGGGGACGCCTACGGCGCGGGCCTGGTGGAGATGGCGAAGCTGCTGCGGGACGAGGGCATCGGCCGCTTTGCGGTGGGCTCCGCCAAGGCGGCGGAGGATCTGCGGAAGGCGGGGCTGGTGGAGGAGGAGATCCTCATGCTCCGCTCCACCACCGACCGGGAGGAGCTGGAGCGGCTGGTGGACCTGAACGCGGTGTGCACCATTGGGTCGGTGGACGCGGGGCTGGCCCTCAACGGCCTGGCCGAGAGCCGCTCCACCGTGGTGGAGGCCCACGTCCAGGTGGACACCGGCATGGGGTACGGAGGGTTTCTGGCCGGGGAGCCGGACAAGGTGCTCTCCGTCTATAGAAATTTGCCCAACGTGGCCCTCTCCGGCATCTATACCCAAATCCACTCCGCCAAGCCCGACGGGCGGGACGCCACAGTCCAGATGGGGGAGTTCAACGCCCTGCTGGAGGCCATCCGGGCCGCCGGGTTTGAAACCGGCACGGTCCACGCAGCCGGGTCCTTCGCCCTGCTGCACTACGACTTCGCCCGGATGGACGCGGTGCGCCCCGGCTCGGCGTTCCTGGGCCGGTGCCGCCGGACCAAGGGGGACGGCCTCCAGCGCGTGGGGTACGGCGAGGCCGGCCTGGAGGACGTGCGCTGGCTGCCCCAGGGCCATACCGTGGGCAACGAGGTGCTCATCACCCTCAAGCGTCCCACCCGAGTGGGCATCATCCCCGTGGGCTACCAGAACGGCTTCGGCGTGGCCCGGACCCGGGACTCCGGCCTGACGGCCGCCATCCGCCGCTGGTGGCGGGGGCGGAAGATTACCGTCCGCATCGCCGGGCAGAAGGTGAAGGTCATCGGGCGCATCGGCGCCATGGAGACCCTGGTGGACGTGACCGACATGAAGTGCTCCGCCGGGGACACGGTGCTCTTTGACATCGACCCGCTGTATGCCAAGGGCCTGGCGAGGGAATACCGATAGGCCGGAAGGAAATCAAGGGAACGCGCCGGGCGGCTATCCGCCGTCTACACAAAATGTCTTATCTTCGGAGGTTCTTATGCGCGCAGTCGTCACAAGAGTGAAAAATGCCTCGGTGGAGATCGGGGGCAAGGTCAACGGCCAAATCGGCCAGGGTTTTCTGGTGCTGCTGGGGGTGGGTCCCGCCGACACGGCGGCCCAGGCGGAAAGGCTGGCGGACAAGGTCTGCGGCCTAAGGGTCTTTGAGGACGAGAACGGCAAGATGAATCTGAATCTGGAGGCCGTGGGCGGCGGTCTGCTGGTGATCTCCCAGTTCACCCTCTATGCCGACACCAGGAGCCGGCGGCCCGGGTTCACCGGGGCCGCCAAGCCGGACGTGGCCGTCCCCCTCTATGAGCGGTTCATGGATGCCTGCCGGGAGCGGGGCTTCGCCGTGGAACACGGCGAATTCGGTGCCGATATGCAGGTTTTTTCCCAAAATGACGGACCCGTGACCATTTTGCTCGATACGGACGCCATGCAGGGAGCGGGCGGTTCGTGAGTTGCCCCTATGGGCTGCGCTGAAACGGCACGTCTCCCCGTGCCCCCACAATCAGAAAATTGAGGTATTATTATATGCTGCTCAAACAACTCCTGGTGCCCCCCTTCGGCACCAACTGCTACATTTTCGGCGATGAAGCCGCCAAGCTGGGGGCCATTGTGGACCCCGGCGGGGACGCGCCCGGCATTCTGTCGGCGGTGCAGGACCTGGGGCTGGAGGTGCGCTGGATTTTCCTGACCCACGGCCACTTCGACCACACCGGCGCGGTGGAGGCTCTGCGCAGGGAACTCCCCGGCGTGACGGTCTTCCTCCATCCCGACGACCGCGCCAAGCTGGGCGACGAGCTGATGCCGGCCCTGAGCGGTACGACGGATTACGACGACGGCGACATGGTGGGCGTGGGCGGACTCAACGTGGCGGTGCTCCACACTCCCGGCCACACCCCCGGCGGCGTGACGCTGAAGGTGGGGGACACCCTCTTCACCGGAGATACCCTCTTCAAGGGCTCCATGGGCCGCACCGACCTGCCCGGCGGCAGCTACGAGGCCATCATGGCCTCCCTCAGGCGTCTGGGAGGACTGGAGGGGGACTTCAAGGTCTGCCCGGGCCACGAGGGTCTCTCCACCCTGGCAGACGAGCGGGCGGGGAACTACTATATGCGGGAGGCAGGCACTTGAAGCTGTACCTCCGCGGCCACGACTACAAGTATGCGGCTGAACAGATTATGCTGACCCTCTTCCCCGGTGAGCGGCCCACCTACCCCGAGGAGCCGCCCCAGGCCGGGGAGCTGGCCGCCGTGGTGTCGATTTTCCGGGGAAAGGTGTGGGCCACGGGGAAAACGGTCCTCCACCATCCCGGGGGCGTCTTCTCCGGCGCGTGCCGGGTGCGGATTGACGCCGCCGTCGGCCAAGTGGAGCTGGACCGCGCGCTTCAAAAAGCGCTGAAGCTCTCCTTCTACCGCGCGGCCACGGCTGCCCTGGGCAAGGAACCCCCCTGGGGGGCCCTCACCGGGGTGCGTCCGGTGAAAATCCCCACCAAGGCCCTGCTGCGGGGGGAGTCCCCCGCCAGGGCCGAGGCCGCCCTGCGGGAGACCTACCACGTCACCCCCACCCGTGCGGCGCTGGCCATGGACTGTGCCCGGGCGAGCCTCGCCGCCAGGGCGGGGCTGCGGGCCGACGAGATCTCCCTCTACGTGGGCGTCCCCTTCTGCCCCACCCGCTGCGCCTACTGCTCCTTCGTCTCCGCCGACGTGGGAAAGAGCCTCAAACTGGTGGAGCCGTATCTGGAGGCCCTCTTCCGGGAGGTCGAGGCGGCGGGGGCCCTGCTGTCGCGGGAGCGGCTCTTTGTGCGCACGGTGTATATCGGCGGCGGTACTCCCACCACCCTGTCGGCGGAGCAGCTGTCCGCCCTCATGGGCCGTATCCGGGCCCATATCGATCTCTCCCGCTGCACGGAGTACACGGTGGAGGCCGGCCGGCCCGACACCATCACCGCCGGCAAGCTGGCCGCCATCCGGGAAAACGGGGCGGACCGGGTGTCGGTGAATCCCCAGTCCATGGAGGACGAGGTGCTGGCCGCCATGGGCCGGGCCCACACGGCGGCGGACATTTTGCGGGCCTACGAACTGGTGCGGGAGTCCGGCATCCCGGCGGTCAATATGGACCTGATCGCGGGCCTCCCCAAGGACACACCCAAGGGCTTCCGATATACCCTGGACACCGTCCTGGCCCTGGACCCGGCCAATATCACCGTCCACACCCTGGCCCTCAAAAAGGGCTCCCGCCTGATGAGCGAGGGCGGCTGCCTGCCCAGCGGCGGGGACGTGGCGGACATGCTGGACTACGCCTGGCAGAGACTGCGGGCTGCGGGCTATCTGCCCTACTACCTCTACCGGCAGAAATATATGTCCGGCTCCTTCGAGAATGTGGGCTGGTGCAGGCCGGGGTTTGAAAACCTCTACAATATCTGCATGATGGAGGAGCTGCATACCGTTCTCGCCCTGGGCGGCGGCGGTGTGACCAAGCTGGTTGACAGCGAAAAAGGGCGCATTGAGCGTATTACCGACCCCAAATATCCATATGAATATATCGGCGGAATTGAAAAAATCATTGCCGATAAGGAAAAGCTGGCGGAATTCTACGCCGCGATGGAAAAGAGGTAAGCTATGGCCTATCAGCTGCAGGAGATCAACGACCGCATCCGCGCCGACGCGAAGGGCTTCCTGGAGGAGTGCGATTTCAGCTTTCGCAGGCGTGTGGAGGAGGCGGCGAACCGCATCATCAACCGCACCGCGGAGAGTCCCATCGTACTGCTGTCCGGCCCCTCCGGCTCGGGCAAGACCACCACGGCCCTCAAGCTGGAGGAGGAGCTGGAGCGGCGGGGTATCTCCACCCACACCATCTCCATGGACAACTATTTCAGGACGATGAACCCCAAGACCGCGCCGCGCACCCCCGAGGGGGCCATCGACTACGAGTCTCCCCTGAACCTGGACATGGAGCTTCTGGATGAGACCTTCACCAAGCTCTCCCGCGGCGAGGAGGTCATCATCCCCAAGTTCGAGTTCGCCCGGCAGATGCGCAACGACGCCCGGGGCCGTCCGCTGAAGCTGGCAAAGAACGAGATCGCCATTTTCGAGGGCATCCACGCCCTCAACGACGATATCGCGGGCCGCCATCCGGAAGCCACCAAGCTCTACATCTCCGCCCGCTCCAACGTGTGCGACGGGGACCTGCTCCGTTTCAAGGGCACCTGGATGCGCCTGACACGCCGGGCTGTGCGCGACTTCAACTTCCGCGGCACCGATATCTCCACCACCCTGGATATGTGGGCCGACGTCCGCCGGGGGGAGAAGCTCTATATCTCCCCCTTCAAGAACAAGGCCGACGTCATCATCGACTCCTCCCTGCGATACGAGGTGTCGGTCATGAAAAATTACGCTCTGCCCATGCTGCAGGCCGTCCCCGAGGAGAACCAGCGCCGGGCGGAGCTATTAGACCTCATCGACGCGTTCCAGTGGTTTGAACCCATCGACCCTGAGCTGGTTGCCAGGGATTCCCTTATTCGGGAGTTCATCGGCGGGGGAAGCTATAAATATCACTGATTTTGGATAGGAAAAGGAGATTTTAGAGTATGTCCGACTGTACGCACGACTGCTCCTCCTGCGGCGAGAGCTGCGGGGAGCGCACTCAGCCCCAGAGCCTGCTGGCCCCGGCCAACGCCCTGAGCGACATTAAAAAGGTCATTGCCGTGGTGAGCGGCAAGGGCGGCGTGGGCAAGAGCCTCGTCACATCTTCCCTGGCCGTCGCCATGCGGCGCATGGGCAAGAGGGTGGGCATTCTGGACGCCGACATCACCGGCCCCTCCATTCCCACCGCCTTCAACCTCCACGAGCGGGCCACCGGCACCGACGCGGGCATCAACCCCTCGGTCTCTGAGACCGGCATTGAGGTGATGAGCCTCAACCTCCTGGTGGAGCGGGAGACCGACCCGGTGGTCTGGCGGGGCCCCGTCATCGCGGGCACGGTGAAGCAGTTCTGGACCGATGTGGTCTGGGGCGATCTGGACTATCTTTTCGTGGATATGCCCCCCGGCACCGGCGATGTGCCCCTCACCGTCTTTCAGTCTCTCCCCGTAGACGGCATCATCGTGGTCACCTCCCCTCAGGACCTGGTGAGCATGATTGTCACCAAGGCCGTGAAAATGGCCGAGCTGATGGACATCCCGGTCCTGGGCCTGGTGGAGAACTACAGCTACTTCAAGTGTCCTGACTGCGGAAAGGCCCACGCCATCTTCGGCGAGAGCCATATCGACGAGGTGGCCCACGACCTGGGGCTCAAGGTCCTGGCCCGGCTTCCCATCGACCCCAATGTCGCCGCCGCCTGCGACAACGGCGCCATCGAGAAGTTCGAGCCGAACTACCTGGCTGGCGTGGCCAAGGAGCTGGAGACCCTCTAAAACGGATATCACCGCCCGGAGCTTAAAAGCTCCGGGCGGTGATTCTTGCTGTCATAAATTGCGGCAGAGCGGCCCGTCAAGGACGCTTCACCCTATAGAGGACGGGGGTGCGACCGCCATGAGATGCGCTGCACCCCCGGAGACAGGAGAAGCCGCCCTGCGGGGCGTTCCGACATGGACGATGGAAGCATCCGTGCGGTTGCGATTTACAATGTGGCGGAAAATCCGAGTGGGTATCCCAGAAGTAGGTCTCATGGCATAAAAATGCGCAGCGCCCTCCAAAGCCATTTGGTTCAGGGGGCGCTGCGCTATCCTGTCCATTTAAATACCGGTGTTAAATCACGTGCTCCTCGATGAGCTTGATAAGCTCAAGGGCACTGGAGAACTCCTGCCTGCCCTCTCCGTCCAGCCAGTCCACCATGCCCTGCCAGGAGGCGTTGCGCCGGGAGGTGACGGAGACCTCAAAGGTATACACCAGCCCGTGGGCGTCCGTCACCGTATCGGCGGACATGCCCTCGGACGGGTCGGCGGCGGCCGGAACCGGGTCCTTCCGGCCGGTAAAGCTGCGGGAGCGCTGAAAGGCCTGGGGGAAGTTCTGGGCCTCCAGCACCTCGTCCAGTCGGAGGAGCAGGTTTCCAATATCGGTGAAGGGGATGGGCTCGGTTACCCGCTGACTGTATACCAGACCGGACAGATACCCGCCTCCGGCGTGGTCCACGCACACGCGGAGGGCGGAGCTGGGGGCGTTCAGGTTGGAGAAGGACATGGCGAATACCTCCTATGAGCGGCCGGTGAGCGGCCGGGATTGGGTTGACTGCGGTCAGGTGGGCAGGGAGAGGCGCTTTTGCATCCAGTCGCCGTTGATACAGTGACGCAGAGCCGTATCGTGGGTGATGCGCCCCTCCTTCGCCAGCTTCAGAAGGCTCTGGTCCATGGTGACCATGCCCATGTCCAGGGAGGTGGAGATGACGTTGTCGAGCTGATGGGCCTTGGATTCCCGGACCATGTTCCGCACGGCGGGGGTGACGGTCATCACCTCAAAGGCGGGGATGAGCGTGCCGTCTTCCGCGGGAACCAGTTGCTGAGAGACCACCCCCTCCAGCACCAGGGCCAGCTGGGTGCGGATCTGCTGCTGCTGTTCCGGGGGGAAGGCGTCCACGATGCGGTCAATGGTGTTGGACGCGCCCAGAGTGTGGAGGGTGGAGATGACCAGATGCCCCGTCTCGGCGGCGGTTACGGCGGCCCGGATGGTCTCCGCGTCCCGCATCTCCCCCACCAGGATAATGTCCGGCGCCTCCCGGAGGGAGGCGCGCAGCGCGGCATCATAGCTCTGGGTGTCGGTGGCCAGCTCACGCTGTGTGACGACGCTCTTTTTGTGCTGGTGAAGGTATTCGATGGGGTCCTCGATGGTGATGACGTGGAGGTTGCGCTTGGTGTTCACGGCGTCCACGATGCAGGCCAGGGTGGTGGTTTTGCCGCTGCCCGCCGGGCCGGTGAAGAGCACCAATCCCCGGGAGTACCCGGCAAAGGCCATCACGTTGTCCGGAATGCCCAGCTTCTCCCGGTCGGGCAGGGTGAAGGAGACCACCCGGATCACAAGGCCGATGGAGCCCCTCTGCCGCAGGGCGTTCACCCGAAAGCGGGAGAGGCCCGGAACGGCGAAGGAGAAATCGTCGTCCCCCGTCCGCTCCAGCCGGTCCATGCTCCGGCCGGCCAGGGCATAGGCCTCGCCGGCCAGGGCGTTCAGGGCGTCGGGAAAGAGGCGGTCCCCCTCCCTGCCGATGACGCCGCTCACCTTGTAGGACGCGGGCAGGCCGGGGATCAGCAGTACGTCGGAGGCCTCCCGGCGGACGGCCTCGGAGAGAATCGATTGCAAGTCCATGGACGTTCTCCTTGTGGTGGAATGAAATGGCCTGTTCAGCCGGGAAGAGTCCCGTCCCAGACGGGCAGGGAGTCGCCGCCCAGGTCCGTGCCGTCCTCCAGCGGGACGGTCTGCCAGGCGAGGATTCTAACCCCGTCCCCCTCCCGCACCAGATGGATATGGAGGGACTGCCTCTCGGTCATGGGCACGTCGGCCACCAGCTCAACCTCGGTCCCGGCGGCGAATTCCTCATAGAGGGCGGCGGCCTCGGCGTCGGCGGCGTAGTAGGCGGAGACGGTCCTGGCATTGGTCCGGGAGAGCGCCAGGTCGGCCCGGGCGGAGGTCAGGGTCAGCGCGGAAAAGACCGACAGCGTGAGTACCAGCAGCACCGTGAAGACGGTGACCACGCCGATGCCTACCGGAGGCAAATTTTTCCTATTCAAGGCGGGTCACCCCCTCCAGCCGGTAGATCAGGGTTTCGCCCGCGTAGATATCGATATTCAGCCGTCCGTCCTGCTCGGCAGTCCTGACGGAAAATTCCTCCGACTTCACGCTGACGCCCACATCGCTGCCCGCCGGGGCGGACCGCCAGGTCTCGGCGATGGACTGGGCCATATAGACCGCCTCGGTAAGCTGGGTGCTCTCCCGGCTCATACCTCGGGCGTGGACCAGCAGGGCCGCGCAGACCGCCGCACAGATAGCGAAGAGGGTCAGACTGATGATGAGCTCCACGAGAAACAGGGAGGAGCGGTGCTGAGCATCCTTCACAGCGCCCCCACCTCCCCAATGCCGGCACGGGGGGCCAGGGAGACCTGCCAGCGCTCTCCTCCGCTCCCGGCGGTGACGGTCAGAAGGCCTTCGTTCAGGGCGAAGTCCAGCGAATCCAGGGGCATGAGGGCGGCGCCGTCCCCCGGTGCGAGTCCGGTGCCCTCCTCCATATAGAGTTCCCGGAGCTGGCCGTCATAGCAGTAGATGAGGGTGATATACACCGAGCCGTCCTCCAGCGTCTCTGTGGTGCGCGCGGCGGGAACGCCCTCAAACTCGCCCACGGCCAGACCGCCGTTGTCGCCCCGGCGGAGCTGATTGACCACGTAGGAGAGGGCGGTGCGGTGGGTATCGTTCTCGTCGGCGTCGGCGGCCACGGCCCGGTAGAGGTTGCCGCCCAGCAGGGCCACGCCCATGGCCAGCAGGAAAAAGAGGCCGGCCAGACAAACTGCCAGCGCGGAGCGGAGGCCCGGCTGGCCTTGGTTGAATTTCATGGGTGTCGCTCCTCTCCTCTGGATGGGCCCATCCCTCAGGGACTGGGCAGTACGGTGATGTTGGGCATCAGGTTGGAGGCCACGTACTCATAATAGACGATGTAGCGCTCCCGGTCCACGGAGACGCCGTAATTCTCATAGAGGTAATCCACATCGGCGGGGTAAAAGCCCTCCAGCGCGTAGCACTCCACCGCGCTGCGGCGGAGGGTCCGCTCCGCCAGGGTGAGGGCTTCGGCGTCCGCCTTGCGCCCCAGGACGCCGGTAAAGAGTACCACCGCGGCCACAATGGCGGCCAGGAGCACCGCTAAGGGCAGGACACGCCGCCAGAGGGGATTGGATTTTTCACTCATGCGGCGACCTCCGAATACAAGTAAGAGATAAGAAGCAATAATAGAAAAGGCGATGGAGTGGGGGGGAAAGAACGGCGGCAGTCAAAAGCAGCGAACAGAAAAATGAAAAGGACGTTAGGTTATGGGGGTCTTCACGCATTGTTCCCCAATCACCCAATTGCCGCCAGCACACCCAGCAGGGGCAGCATAACGGAGAGAAGCACCAGGCCGACGGCTGCGCAGAGTAGAATCACCAGGGAAAATTCCAATTTGGAGAGGAGGCGGCCCAGCGCGTCATCGGCCTCGGCCTGGCAGCGGGCGGCCAATTCCTCCATGGCCTGTTCGGGCACGCCTGCCCGGAAGCCCGCGCCCAGCAGGCCCGCCTGCAATCCGTCCAGAATGCCGCACGCGGCGACGGCCTTGGAAAAATTGACCCCGTCCTCCATCTGAGTGCGGCACGCGGAGAGCCGTGGGGCCAGGGGCGCCCCTTCCAGCAGGCGGACGGTGCGGTCCATGGACTCGTCCAGGGGCAGGCCGCTGGAGAGCATGAGGGCCATGGCAGAGGAGAAACGGCTGCGGTCCACCGCCAGCCCGGCGGCGCCCCGGCGCAGCAGCCGGGACTCCAGGGAGCGGGCGGTCTTCGCCTGACGGCGGGAGAGGAGCAGCGCCGCCGCACCGACGGCCAGCAGCGCCACCAGCGCCGCACCCACGTATTTGCCCGCTTCCCCCGCCCGCAGCAGCCCCTGGGCCACCGGCGAGAGGGAGACGCCGAGCTGGTTGAAGACCTGCTGGAACACGGGGAGCACCCTGGTCACCAGCACCAGAAAGACCAGGGCCACCAGAATGGCCATCACGGCGGGGTAGAGCACCGCCCGGCGGATGGAAGCGGCGGTGTCGGCCTCCCGACGGTAGTAGTCTGAGAGGGCGGAGAGCACCTGATCCAGCCGCCCGGCGGCCTGGCCAATCTCCACCATGCGCACCATATAGCCGGGGAAGGTGCCGCAGTCCTCCAGTGCGCGGGAGAGGGGGGCGCCCTGGAGCAGGGAGGCGTGGAGCCGGGTGAGCAGGTCTTTTACAGGGGCGGACTGCGCGTCCCCCGCCAGGATGTCCACCGCCTCCTCCGAGCCGATGCCCGAGCGGAGCATGAGGGCGAGCTGACTGCAGAAGACCGAGAGGGCCTCAGGCGGGAGCGTGACATTTTGCTTTGAGCCCATGGCGGACCCTCCTTACGTGTGAATAGCCAAAAAACAGGGCTGAGCCCTGTTTTTTGGTCAGCCTGATAAAGAAGCCCCTCGGGGCTTCTTTATCAGGCTGCATGATGGATGGGACTCGATTTCTTGGAAAAAAGTCGCCCCAGCCGTCATGAAAAGTGTCAATTCTGAGAAACAAGTCCTCAGAAATGGTAAATTCTAACTTGATTCCGCCGTCTGCGGACAGCGGAACTCTGCGAGGCTTTCTCTGCGGAGAATTCTTGGGGTATGTTGCGGCGCTGGTTCCGGCGCGGGAGGCCTAGTAGGCGTATTTCTGGCTGTAGTTGGTGCCGTCGCCCACGTACTTGAGCACGGCGGGGTCGTTCTTCCCGCTGGAGACAAAGGTGGGGTCCATAAGGGACCAGGTCTTGCCGTCGAAGTAGATGAGCTGGTCCACCCAGCCCACGCCCTCGATATAGACGTTGATCCACGCATGGTAGACCTTGCCGGCAAAGCCCACCACCAGCTTGCAGGGGATGTTCTGGGAGCGGAGCATGGCGGCCATCACGGCGGCATAGTCAAAGCAGATGCCCTTGCCGCTCTCCAGCACCTTGTCCACGTCGGGCAGGTAGCCGGAGGCCACATTGGCGGCCAGGTCGTAGTCGTAGGAGATATTGTTCACCACATAGTGGTAAACGGCGGTGACCTTCTCCAGGTCGGTCTTGGCCCCGGCGGCCTTGATGAGCTCCGCGGCCTTGGCCACGACCTTGGAGCTGTCGCTGAAGTTTACATACTGGTTGGGGTACAGGTAGGGAGAGAACTCGCTGGTGAGGGCAAGGGTCACCGTGCAGGAGTAGGCGCTGGCGTACTTGGTGCCGGTGGTGTTCTCGTAGACGCCGATGGTGTACTCCCCGTCGCCTCCGGTGAGGGGGAAGGTCTCGGCGGTCCCCTTGTTGTTGAGGTTGTAGTCATAGTAGTCCGTGGTGCCGGACTTGGTGATGCGCACTTTGATGCGCACATCCTTGCCGCCGGTGTACTTCACGGACACGTAGCCGTCGGCCAGGTTGGAGGCGTCCACCGCGGCCTTGGCGTTCTGGTAGACGGTCACGCCGCTCTGGGCCGGGGCCTTGGCGGGGATGGCGGCGGCCAGGGCGGTCACGGCCAGACCGGCCACCAGGACAATTGCCAGCAGAGCACACAGTACGCGCTTTAAACTCAGCTTTTTCTTCACGGTGTTGCAGCCTCCTCTTCGGATGTGCTCGCGGGATAGGCGTAGTCCTCCGCGATGGGAATGGTGTCCGCCAGCCTGCCCCGCACCACCAGGCGGTGGTCGGATACGCCCACGGGGGTGCAGGTGGTGAGGGTCACGCAGGAGTGGTCGGTTTTATAGATGGGGCCCCAGTCGTCGCTCTCCACGACCTCCTGGAACTCAAAGACGTACTGGTAGATGTACTCCGCATCCCGCAGATAGATATAGTCCCCCTCCTCCAGGGTGTCCAGATAGGAGAAGGGCTGGTCCAAGGTGATTTTGCCGCCCCGGATCCAGTTGCGGTGCCCGGCGATGGAGGTGTTGGAGCGCGTCTCACTGGGGAGCTGGGCGTAATCGAAGAGACCCTCGCCCCGGAGCAGCGTGTCGGCGTCCACACCGCTGAGAATGGGAACGTCCACCTCCAGCCTGGGGATGATAAGCTGCAGATCCCCGTCCTGGTAATTCTGGCGGGGAACGGTGATGAAAAATTTGTCCGTGGGCAGGCCGTCGTCCTCCTCCACGGGGGCGGTCTCCGCCGGCGGCGTGCCGTCGGGGACGGGACAGGCGGTCTCGCAGCCGGTGGGCTCCGGCGCGGGGGCCGGGGTGGGCGTCCGGCTCTCCACCGGGGGGAGGGACGGCGTGGGCATATCCGGAAGCCGGGCGTCCTGTTCCGCCCTCCACAAGAGGAAGAGGGCCAGAACGAGCAGGGCCGCCGCAGCGACGGCGGCGGCAATCGCCGCCTTGGAACGCTTTTTCATATATCTATACTATTCCTTTATTAAGCGGATGGGGATTGAGGCGGATACGGCGGCTGAACCAATTCAATCCAGCGCCCGCAGGCGGTACGACAGCTTGAGAAAATTCCGGCGGTGCTGCCGGTAGAAGGCGGAGACGATACGCTCCATGACCATGGTGCTGTCCTCAAAATTGGCGGCGGGGAGCATGACCACGAACTGAGCCCCCGAGTATTTGGACACCACGTCTCCCCGGCGGAGGTTGCCCACCATGACCTGGAGGAGCTGGTCCATGGTGGCGCCCAGCACGTTGAGGGCGGGCACACCCCCGTCGGGCAGGGATACGGTGATGAGGCCCACATGGACCGACTGGCCGCTCCGGGCGGCGCGGCGGGCTTCCAGGCGGTACGCCTCCTTGAAAAAGCCGTATTCACATACAAAGGCGCCGGGACGGGCCGCGGCCTCCCGGAGGTCCCCCTGGATGACCTCCAGATCGGTCTCCAGCCCCTTTTCCACCGCCATAATCTCCGTATAGAGGGCGCGCAGCTCCTGGGAGGGGCGCACGCCCAGATTGCGGTAGAGCAGATCGGTGGCGCTCTCGTAGTGGGCCAGGGCGGCGGCGTCCTTGCCCTGGCGCAGCAGGGCGCGGACAATCAGGATGTGGATCTCCTCATCCAGCTGGTCGATGAGGCTCGCGCGCATACAGACCGCGGCCATCTCCTCAAAGGCCTCGTGCTTTTCCAGCAGGGCGGCAAACTCTTTCACGGACTTTAAGTAAAGGTTGTGGTAGCGGGCGGTGATGGGGATGGTCCAGAGCTCGTTGGAGAGCTTGGGCAGAAAGTCCCCCCGGTACAGGGCGTCCGCCCGGCGGTAGAGATCCATCCGCTTCTCGTCGGAGAGGCGCGCCTCGGCGGCCTTCTGGCAGAGGCGCTCGAACTCGTCGGCATCCACGCTGCACTCAATGGCGCGGTTCCAGGAGTAGGAGCCCCGCTGGGAGAGAATGGGGTCGATGTCGGCGCCGAAGAGGGGCTCCAGCATGGCCCGGACCCGATAGAGCAGGGTCTTGAGGGCGTTGACGGGGTTGGAGCTGTTCTCGTCCGGCCAAAACTGCTCGATGAATTCCGACTGGGGCACGTTCCGATCCCGGTGGACGATGAGATAGGACAGGACGTTCCATATTTTCTGCGAGCGGTTGACCTCGTCGGTAAGGATTTCCTCGTCAACATTCATGGTGAAACCGCCCAGCAGGGTGATGGAAACCTTTCTTGCGGGGGTGGAATCGCCCATAGCCGGCACCTGCTTTCTGTCCAAAACGGACTCTCGGAATTCATTGCGTAACGATACAGATTAATTATAGCGCACTTTTCCGGCGGTGAGAAGTCCCTTTTTGGAAATTTTATTTTATGCCTGCTGTGCGCAGATACCGGCTTTTAAAATGTAACCAATTTGTGACCGCCGCCGCTTAAAATGTGATCACACAACTGGGGGAGCACTTTCTCCGGCGCGAAAGGAGTGTACGCAGCATGAAGACCACAGGCGGGGAGACCTTTGTGATTAAGGTGATGAACACCCAGAACGCCACATGGCAGGGCACCGTCACCTGGACGGACGGGAAGAGAACGGAGCCCTTCCGCAGCGCGCTGGAGCTCATCAAATTAATCGACAGCGCACTGGAGGAAGAGATCCCACAGAGAGAGGGGGCAGGGGTAAGACGATAGGAACCGCTGCCTCCCGGAGGGTACGGGAAGGAAACTGAAGAAGCAAAACTGCCGGACAGGGGGGCCCCCCTGTCGCATTTCCCCTGCGGGGAAATGACAACACTTATGGAACACGACAAGGGCAAACCGGCCGAAAGACCGGGACGCAAAGCTCAGGAGGCTACAGCGGGAACACCCGCCAGGCCAGTCCAGCCGCCGACTTCCATTCTCTCGAACTTGAAAGGAGAATGAAAATGTTGGCTAAAAAAGGAAAAAAAGTTCTTGCAATAATCCTCACGCTCTGCATGGTTCTGGGCCTGCTGCCCATGAGCGCGCTGGCGTCCAGCAAAGACCAGATTGGCTCCTATTATGAGCTGGATCAGAACGGGAACATGGTGGGTGAGGGCACCGCGACGTCCGTTACCACCACGGATGACGGCGCGGTCACACTGGAAAAGAATATTAAGCCTCTCGCGGGCGAGAATGAGTTTGAAATCACCCTGAAGGTCACCACGACGCCCCAGACCAAGGTGGTCACCACCTCCCCCGATGCGGCGGTGGTTATCACCATTGACGTGTCCAACAGCATGGACAGCAAAGATATTAAAAATGCCAAGGCTGCGGCCAAGGCGTTTGTCAAAAATTTCATTGCCGATGCCGGCACCGCCAAGCGCATGGTCTCCATTGTGGCCTTCGGCTCCAACGCTGTTACCGTACTCCCCTGGACTGACGCCAACAGCAACGGCACTGTCAACCCCGACGTGAATGCGGCCATCGACCGCGTGAGCAGCTCCTTTGTGCGCCGGGTGGGCGAGGGCGCCTGCAATATTCAGGGGAAGCACACCCATGACGAGGCATATAGCTTTGTTGAGACTGCGGAGCAGTCGGATATAAGGGATGAGGCCAGTAAAAACGGACCCAGTTCCTCTACTTGTAAGGTTTGCGGCGCGACTGTGAAACGTGAAAGCCAATGGATACTAGTGGGAACCATATATTACTGGAAAGACCATGATCACTGCACCTATGACGGCTGCGCCACCCCCAAGGATACCAATCATAGGCATAATGCGCCCAAGGAGTACAGCGGTCCCCACGGCGGGTCCGACGTGACCCCCGGCGGCGGCACCAACATGCAGGGCGGCCTCCGGCTGACCGATAATCTGCTCCGGGAACTGAAGGGCCGGGAAGCCTTCGCGGGCATGAACAACCTCTATGCGGTGATGCTGACCGACGGCGCGCCCAGCGACTACTCTACCTCTAAGCAGCTTACCGGCAGTGTTGAGTATATTGAGGGCGGCAACGACGGCAGCAACTTGAAAGATGAGTACAAGACCTACGCCGCCACCGAGGCCAGGGCCATTCGCAATACCACCGGCGCGAAGCTCTATACCATCTCCTACGGCACCAGCGATAAGGTCAACAACTGGCTTTCCGGCAGCATTGCCACCAAAAACTACCCCGCCGACAAGGCCGGTGATTTAAACCTGGTGTTTGAGGCCATCAGCCAGCAGATTCTGCTGGAGGTGGAAGCCTGGCGGGTCACGGATCCCATGGGCCCCGACATTGTCTTTACCTCCGAGGACGTCAGCACCACAGACCCCGATATGATGAAGTACTTTGACGGCGGCACCCTGTACTGGGATCTGAAGCAGGATGTGCCCACGTCCCAGGGGAAGAATAAGGTCTACACGACCTCCTATACCATTAAGCTGGACAATACCAAGGAGTCGTTTATTCCGTATGAGGGCGAGTTCCGTCCCACCAACGGCGTCACCAGCCTGACCTATATCATTTACGATGAGAACGGCGCGCCCATCCCCACCGACCCCAAGAAGCCCGAAACCAGCCTGCGCACCGGCTACTTCAAGGTGCCCACCGTCAAGAGCGACCGGCCCGAGGCGGAATACACCGTCAACTACCTGTACAAAGATAAGGAAACCGGCAAATACGTGCAGGGCAATACGGAGACCAAGGCCGCCAAGCTGTGGGATAACGTGACCATCAATTCCGCCGATTACAGCAGGGAGAACTACTCCTATGTCAGCGGCGACGCGGGCGACCAGAAAATTACCGCCAAAGACATGACCTTCAACCTCTACTACGACCCCGATACCACCACCGTCACCGTCAATCACTACTACAAAGAGACCGTCATTGACGCGGATGGAAACGAGACGGTGGGCGAATACCCCCAGAAACCTGATCGCGTCGTGATTGACGGTTTGAATGACCCCCTCTACGTGGGCGATTCGTATGAGGCCAAAACGCTTGCAAGCGGGTATGAACTTGATGCAGGAGCGTCCGATGAGGCCAAAATTGATAAGCTGGTCAAGACCGGCAATGAGGTGAACTTCTACTACTACCGCACCGTGGACAGCCGGAAGGAAGCCACCGTCCAGGTGTACCACATCTACAACGAGGAGCAGTGGGTCCTGGAAAACGGCAAGTACGTGAAGACGGTTGTGGAGGGCGAGCGCCAGGCGATTGGTGACGAGGTCTCCGGTAAGGCCACCACTACCTTCGCCACCTCCACCACCGGCGAAAGCGGCTACACCTATGTGCCCGGCAGCGCTGTGATTACCGGCGGGTCCAGTCTGATTGTCACCGAGGGCGCCGCCTCCTTCCAGCTGGGCGAGGGCGCAAACACCATTACGCTCACCTTCCTCAAGAGCGCCGGCGACACCCCCGATGCAGACGCCGCCGCCGTCGAGGTTGTCCACCGCTATACCAAGAACGTCACCACCGTGGACGCTGAGGGCAACATCCACACCGACAACGTCGCCGCGGAGACCTTTACCGAGTCCGTGGAAGGGCATTACGTCGGCGAGAGCTACACCGCCGGCGCGTGGCGGTTTGAGGCCGACGGCGATGTCTACAGCGTGAAGCCCGGCCAGAATCTGACCATCGACGCCCTGAAGGCAGAGGGTAACACCATCTACGTGGACTATGAGCTCATCTCCGCCCCTGCGACCACCAGCGTTACCGTACAGCACATCTACCGCACCTACAAGCTGATCACCATCGACGAGGAGACCGGGGAGTCCGAGCGGGTATTGGATGAGCAGATCGCTGAAGACCCCGTCGAGATCGGCGACCTCTATGTGGGACAGAGCTATGCGCCCACCATTAACCCCAGCGAGCGTGTCGGCTTTACGATTAACGCGGAGGACTCTGAGAATTACCCCTCCGCCATTGTCGAGCCCGGCGGCAAAACCGCATTTGTCTTCTACTACGACAAGGACGAGACCAGCGACGAGCGGGACGAGGCCAGCATCAACGTGACCTACACCTATATTACCCACCTCTCCACTGTGGTGGAGGGCAAGCCCGTGGTCATTGATGTGACCGTTACCCCCGAGGATTACCAGGTTACGGAGACCGGCCTCAAGGCGGGCGACCTGTTCACCCCCGAGGATAAGCCTGAGTACAACGATGCGGACTATACCCTCATGAGAGGCTCTCTGGACGCGGTTACCCTGAAGAGCGGAACCAATGCCACCATTGCTCTGGTCTATGAGCGCGATGACAGCGACCGCGAGGACGCCGATGTCACCGTCAACTACTACTATACCGACTACTACATGACCATTGTGGACGGTAAGGCGGTCTACCTCAGAGACGAAGAGCCCGTGCTGGACACTGAGCACAGCGGCCCGATGGACGGAACCTTCTATAAGAACCAGATCGTGGAGCTGACCGCCCGGCCTGAGTTCGATGGCAACACCTACGTGCCCGCCGCCGGCAATCAGAGCTCCGTCACCCTGGCGGCAGGCGAAAACACAGTGAATCTCTACTATACCAGAGAAATCCCCCTGCCCCGGGCCACCGTCACCGTGGAGCACTGGTACACCACCGACGTGATCGGGGTGGATGGCGTCACCACGCCGGGCACCCCCGAGAAAAA
Organism: Lawsonibacter faecis; assembly: GCF_014287675.1. GTDB lineage: Bacteria > Bacillota > Clostridia > Oscillospirales > Oscillospiraceae > Pseudoflavonifractor > Pseudoflavonifractor faecis. Next base: position 345,021 of record NZ_JACOPQ010000004.1, read on the forward strand.
GGACGGCTATACCGTGACCAAGGAGCTGTTTGAGGGTGAGCGCTATACCGCGGCTGCCCGCATCGACGACGGCTTCACCTTCCAGGCGGTCACGGTTGGTACCGACTATACCCAGGATGACTCCACCAAGGACGTGACCCTTGACGCGAACGGCAGCCTGACGGTCCGCTTCGACTACCACAGAACCCAGGACAACAGTCAGAGCGCCAGCTATACCGTCAACTACTTCTTTAAGACGCTGGACTGGGATCAGAATCCCGGGGACGTGGATTATCCCGCGGTTCCAAGCCAGTCCGAACGCTTCACCTCCTTTGCCACCCGCACCGCCACCGCCACCCCCGACCTGAAGGGCGTGTACACCCTGGACGATGTGACGAGCACGCCGGACTATGTCGAGCAGGACGGCGCCTATTCCATCGTGCTTGAGGCGGGCGACGGCAACGAGATCAACTTCTACGCCTACACCCGGACCGATACCCGCACGGACACCGCCGTGAAGGTGGTCTACGAGTACTATATGCGCGACACCCACACCGACACTGAGACCTATTCCGGCACCTCCAGCGAGCTGATTTCCGGCCGGAGCAACAACGCCTGGGTGGGCAACCGCTTCTCCTTCACCGCCGATTCCAGCCGCGACTGGCAGGATCGCAGCTACGCGCTGACCGGCGACGCCGTCCAGACCATCGACTCCCTGGCGGCGCTGGAAGAGGACGGCAGCACCGCCAACGTGCTCACCTACAAGTACGTCTTTGAGTACTCCAGCCGCCGCGACGCGTCCGTCACCGTGGAGCACATCTACCAGACCTATGACAGCTACACCGGCAGCACCTACACCAGCGACCGGACCTCCGAGACCTACGAGAGCGACGGTGAGGACGATCTCTATGTCGGCAGCATCTTCACCGCCCCGGTCGCCGATAAGGCGGGCTATGCCTGCCAGACCGACGCGGCCGGCCGCACCATTACCCTGGGCTACAACATGAACCTGGTGAGGGTCTACTATCTGCGCACCATCAGCACCGACCCCGGCAACTACACCGTGGACGTGGTGCACATCGACGGCGCCGACGGCGCGCCCAACCAGGAGATGCTCACCGCCCAGAACACCAGCAAGAGCTACAAGGTGGGCGAGGAGTACACCCACGCCCCCGCCGCCAATCTGCCCGAGGGCTACAAGCTGGCCCACGAGCCCGAAATCACCGGCGAGAGCACCGCCAACGGCACCGTGACCGTCAAGTACACCTATGTGCCCAAGGATCAGCTCACCCTCAAGGTTGTTTACAATGTGGTAGCCCCCGACGGCCAGGGTGGAGTGACCGTCGTCAAGACTCTGGAGAGCGCGACCACCAGCCACCTGGAGGGCTTCGAGTATAACCTCCTGCCCGCCAAGGAGTTCACCGGCTACAGCTACCTCGGCCTGGCTGAGGGCAGCGCCGCGGCCGCCGGCACCCTGACCGCCGACACCACGGTGACCCTGAACTACGAGGCCAACCGCTATCAGTTCCGCGTGGACTTCATTAACGACTACAACGACACCCTGATCGAGACCGTGTGGACCAGCGACATGACCGCCGACTTCGGCTACACCCTGACCAACGCCGACGTCTCTCCGTACCTCCAGGCCCCGGACGCCGAGGATCTCTCCGCCTGGCAGACCTCCCGGATGCCCTCCGGCTACCACCTGGCCGGCGTGAGCTACCCCACCATGGGCGTCTCCGGTGAGGGCGCCTACGGCGAGGACGGCGAGACCTTCGACGCCAGCGCCGTGACCAACGTGGTGAAGGTTCGCTACGATTACGTCCCCTCCGTTGATCCGGTCGACCCCGAACCCAGCACCTACCACGTAACCGTGAAGTACTTGGAGGAGGGCACCGGCAAAGAGCTGGCCAAAGAGTTCAGCACCGGCGAGCTCAGATACAACAGCGAGTACGACGTGAGCGCGGAAGCCGCCAAGAGTATTAGCGGCTACACCATCTCCAGCGTGGACGGCGAGACCAGCGGCAGGGTGCGCCGCAACCTGACCGTCACCGTGTGGTATACTGCTGTCGGCGACGGCGGGATCGATATTCCCGACCCCGAAACCCCCACCGGCGATAAGCCCGAGCTGCCCGACGGCTCCGGCGAAATCGAGATCACCGACCCCGAAACCCCCACCGGCGATAAGCCCGAGATTCCCGGCGAGACGGGCGAGACCGAGATCGTGGACGGCGACGTGCCGCTGGGCAACCTGCCTCAGACCGGTACTGTTGCCAAGGCCGTAGAGCCCCAGTGGACTCTGGGTCTGCTGGCTCTGCTGGCCTCCATGGCGGCTGCCGGACTGGCTATCACCGTCTCCCGCAAGAAGGAAGAAGAGGCCGAGTAAGTCCGCAGACTTCCGTACACCCCCGCGGCCATGGTCGCGGGGGTGTACCATTTGAGACGAAAATCCGGGATGTAACCGCGTTGTGACCGGAACAGGATATCATAGTGCCGAAAGGGTAAGAATATTGTACGGCGCCCCATGTGACCCGGAAGGAGACAATTCAGATGAGACAAAAAGGCGGAGCGGATACCTTTGTGGTTCAGATCCTGAACACACAAAACGCCAGCTGGCAGGGCACCGTAACCTGGACGGACGGCAAGCGGAGGGAGTCCTTCCGCAGCGAATTGGAGCTGATTAAGCTGATCGACAGTGCCGTGAGCAAGGACGGGGAAAAGCCGGAATCAGCCCGCACATGACCATAAGCTGCAAAAAGACGAGCCCCCTGCCTCGCAGGGGGCTCGTCTTTTGCGTGCGCATGGTGTATAATGCAGGGTATCAATCCGCTGGAGGGCGCGCATGAGAGAGTTGATTGCAGATTACGGGCTGTGGATTCTGATCTGGCTGGGATGCCTCAACCTGCTGGGGTTCTGCCTCATGGGGTTTGACAAGCGCCGGGCCAGACGGGAGGGCTGGCGGGTGCGGGAGCGGAGCTTCTTTATTGTGGCCGCCCTGGGCGGCGCCCTGGGGACGGTCCTGGGGATGTACGTGTTCCGCCATAAGACCCGGCACTGGTATTTCAAGTACGGCCTGCCCGCCATAATCATCGCTGAGGCTGCTGCGTTCGGGTGGCTGTGGTTCAGATGAGGAGTGGCTGAGGCTGCGCTATGCAAATGCATTCAGGCGGGGCGATCCGCTTCTCCGGAAAAGGAACGGATTCCCAGATAAAAATGCCGCCCCTGGGCGGCATTTTTAGTCGAAACGACAAGCTGTTGTGGAACCTGACTGCTTTGCAACAGGCCATTGGCTTCTGGGACGGTATGGGCAAGGGGTCTGCCCGCTTCGCGGATAAGGGGATGTCTCAGTCCCGCCTGGGGAGCTTGCGCTTGGTGCCGTCGCGCTCCATGATATAGGTGCTGTCCAGCTGGGCCGTCAGGCTGGCCTTGACGGCGGCGATATACTCCTGCCGCAGGGCGTCGCGCTCGGAGAGCTCCTCCGGGGTGAGCCCCTCGGGGCTCTTGGCTTTTTGGGCGAGGACGTTGATGCGGTCGATTTTGGCCTGTTCCATATTGAATTTGCTCCTTTGTCGGCGAAATCAGAGGTATCGCTCTAATTCTATCATGGTCCGGCCCTTTTTAGACAGGCCGCCCACGGTTTTTACCACACATTTGCCCAGTCCCCGGCAGGAGAGGACGTCCCCCTGGGCCACGGCCCGGTCGGGCTTGACACACTCCCGGTAGTTGAGCTGGAGCTTCCCGGAGGAGATGAGCTCCCCCGCGCGGCCCCGGGACAGGGAGAAGGCGGAGGCCGCCACCGCGTCCAGCCTGAGGGTGGCCACCGTGTCCCGGATGGTCTTGACCTCCACCGCCTTGGGCGCGAGCTGGGCGAGGGGAATGGGCTTGAGCTTCAGGCGGGTCCGCCCGGCGCTCTCCAGATGGAGGAGGAGGAAGTCCTCGATCTCCCGCAGCAGCAGGATGTCGCAGCAGCCGGGGGCGACCAGCAGGTCGCCCACCTTCTCCCGGTCCAGGCCCAGGCCCAGAATGGAGCCCAGGAAATCCCGGTGGGAGAGGGATGCGTCCTCCGGAAAGGAGGCGCGCAGAGCGCAGACGGGGCAGTCCTCCCCGGAGCGCCAGTCGTCTTCCTCCTGCCAGTCCGGCAGGAAGGCGCACACCGCGCGCTCCGCCCCCTCGTACCCGCCGAAAAAGAGGTGCCGTGGGTGGCCGGAGGCGTTCATGAGGGCCTCCACCGAGGCGCGCTCCTGAGGGGAGAGAAAGCCGGTGCAGGACGGGATGCTGCGCTGATGGGCCAGATCCATCTTATCCATGGCCCGGGCCAGGAGCAGCCGCTCGTCGGCGTCCCGGGCGGTTTTGTTGAGCAGTTCAGTCTTGTTCATAGGACGCTCCTATCCGGCGAGATACTGGGCCAGCACGGTAATGACGGGCAGGGTCAGGATGGACAAAAGGGTGGACAGTGTGACAAACTGGGCCGAGGCCGTGGGGTCCCGGCCAAATTTCTGGGCAAAGATGCCGGTCGAGCCCGCAACGGGCGCGCCAGAGAGAATGACGGCGGTGCAGTAGAGCAGCGGGTTGAGGCGGAAGGGCAGCAGCGCCAGGGCCGTGAGGAGAGGGATGACCGCCAGACGCAGGGCGGAGGCGGCGTAGAGCGCCTTCTGCCGGAAGGTCTGGAGGAGGCCCGAGCGGGCCATCTGCCCGCCGATGACCACCATTGCAAGCGGAGTGTTGAGGGCGCTGAGGTAGCCAATCGCCTTGTCCGCCATGGGCGGCAGCCGCAGCCCGGAGAGGAAAAAAACCAGCCCGACGGAGAGTCCGATGGTGCCGGGATTGAGCAGGGCCTTCCTCACCGAGACCTCTCCCCTGCCGCCCATGAGAAGGACGCCGTGGGTCCACTGGCAGAGGTTGAAGGACACAATGACCACCACCGTGAAGATGACGGCCTCTTCCCCCAGCACGGCCTGGATGAGTGGCAGGCCCATGAAGCCGGTATTGGCGTAGACCACGCCGAAGCGGAGGGCCACCGCCACATCCTCACTCTGGCGGCGGAAGAGGGGGATGACGGCGGCGCAGGTCACGAGATAGTAGACCGCGTTGATGAGGAGCATGATGCCCATGTCCGCCAGGAGGGCGGCATCCCACGCCACCTGGAGGGAGTCAATGATGACGCAGGGGATGACCACATAGAGCAGCAGGTGGGACATCTGGTCCAGGCCCGGACCGGAGAGGGTCCCCCGCCGCACCAGAATAAAGCCCACCGCCATCATCAAAAACAGCGTGGCCACCTGGCCGGCAACCACCAGCAGATTTTCCAGGATACCCGACATTGTAAAGAGGACCTCACATCCGTTTATCAGTATCTGCTATTATAGCGTCTCAAGTAGGACTGTGTAAAGGCAAAACCTGTTTTTCCCCCCTGCCGGATTCCAATACGCAGGTCGCGGCAAAAAAGGAGCGCCGGACGGCGGAAAGATTCCCGCCGTCCGGCGCTGAAATATTCGGTTGCGGGATATGGCGCTCAGCCGCCCTGGCCGGAGGTGGAGGCGGCGGGCTGCGCGGTGACGGTCAGAACGCCGCCGGACTCAGCTGCGGTGACACCCAGCAGGGCGGTCAGGCCGTCGGCGGAGACATAGTAGTTGCCGTCGATCAGAATCGCGCTGACCGGCACGGCGGCGCCGTCCACGCTGACACTGATGCCGACGGAATTGGCGGCGGTGTCGACGGTGCGGGCGGGCAGGGCGGCCGCGGCGTACTCGCCGCCCTTGGTGACGACCACGCCGCCCTTCCACTCCACGTTGAACGCGGCGTCGGTGCCCTTAAAGGCCTCGGCGAGATCGCGCAGGCGGTAGAAGGTGCCGCCCTCATTGCTCTGGGCAAAGCTGGCGCTGTTAATCTTGCCGTTTACAATGACGTTGTTGCTGTCGTTGAGGTTGATGCTCTTGGAGTAGGGGGTGGCCAGCTCGCCGGCGTTGATCCTGGCGATGTAGGCGGCGCGCTCAGGATTGTCCTTCTGGAGGTCCACGCCGGTAATTTTCCAGTTGTTGTCCACCACGGGGTCCAGAGGGTCGTGCTTGCCCAGGTACTCCACCAGCATGTCGCGCACGGACTGGGAGGACTCCCAGTTCTTCTCGCCGTGGATAATGCCGGCGGTCTTCAGGCCGGTAAAGCGGTAGTCGTTGACGCAGAGGGTCAACTCCATGTCGTCGGTGAGGGGCGCGCCCTTAAAGGTCACGTTCTCGATGCGAGACCCGGCGGGCTTGGAGAGGTTGATTTCGTAGTTGAGGCCGATAAAATGGTCGTGGAGGTAGCCGGGCTTGGCGCTGTTGAAGGAGATGGTCACGTCGCCGGGGACCCACTGGTTGTAGCACTCGGCGGCCCACTCCATGTAGGCCTTCATCTCCGCGCCGGTGACCTTCACGGTGTAGAGCACGTTGGGGTATTTGTAGATGTCAAACACATTGCCGTAGTTGAGGTCGCCCTTCTTCAGGTCGCTGCCGTCCTTGAAGAGGGCCACGCCGGTGACGTCGGCGCCGGAGTACTCCAGCTGCACGGTGCCGATGAGGTCGATGACGGCGGTATCCTGGAGACGGCCCTCGGGCATGCCCTTAATCTCATTGACGGGCTGGAAGTCGGCGCTGGCGTGGCCGAGGATATTGTCGTTGATGAAGGAGACGGTCTTCTCCTGGGCCTCCTTGACGGCGGGCACATCCCGCAGGCCCTGATCGGGCTCCACGTCCTTCATGGAGACGGTCTCAGCCTTGGCGGAGGTGATTTTGTTGGCGGCGTCCAGGGTGATGTCCCAGCGGACCACTTCGCCGGCGTTGTTCTTGGCCTCGCCCATGGGGACGGCGCCGTCGTTGTTGATAAAGGTGGTGTGGGTGTGGCCCATCTGGAGGATGTCCACCTCTGGGTTCTTCTCCAGGATGGTCTTGGCGGCGTCTGCCTCGGTGTACTCGGACTCATAACCCGCGTGGGCGGAGACCATGATGACGTCGGCCTTGCTGCCGATTTCCTTGACGGCCGCCGCCACCGCGTCCGCCATGGACTCAAACTTCAGGTCTGCGACGCCGTTCTTGGTGCCGTCCCAGCGGGGGATGTTGGGGGTGTCCACGCCGATGATGGCCACCTTCACGCCGCCGCGCTCCACGATGGTGTAGGCATTGCCGGTGAAGAGGGAGCCGTCGGCGTTCTTGATGTTGGCGGCCAGCACGGGGGCGTTGGACTGCTTCATGACCACCTTCAGGTTGTCCACGCCCCAGTTGAACTCATGATTGCCCAGAGTCCAGGCGTCGTACTTCATGTAGTTCATGGCCGCGACCACGGGATGGGGATTGGCGCTCTTGCTGTAGAGGTCGTCGGTGAGAATGGTGCCCTGAATGGTATCGCCCGCGTCCACCAGAATGGTGTTGGGGTTCTCCCTGCGCACCTCATTGACGTAGGTGGAGATACGGGCCAGGCCGTCGGCGGAGCTCTCCTTCATATCCTCATAGGAGTAGCCCCAGATGTTGCCGTGGGTGTCGGATGTGCCGATGATGGTAATGTGCTTCTCGCCCTCGGCGGCGAATGCGCTGCCAACCATGGCGAGCACCAGGGCGACGGTCATCAGGACCGCCAGGATGGAACGGTAACCGCGTCTGTACTGCTTCATTTACATCGCTCCTTCTTCCGTTGTGTTTATGTAACCGGGGATACTATTATTGTAGGCCTATATGCCCAAAAATACAATGGACAAGTGAGCGTTTTTATACAAATTTTTGGGAGTCGACCGACGTTGACAAGAAGCATCCAAAACGGGTATACTATGCTGTGCGAAATAATGGAAATCAGAAAGGAGGCGGGGCCCTTGACCACCGAAAAAATGAAAAGAAGCGGCTATCTGCGCATTTTCGTCTCCTATTACGGTCCCCACCGCAAACTCTTTTTTTTGGACATGATATGCGCGCTGTGTATCGCGCTGGTGGATCTGGCCTTCCCCTATGTGTCCAAGCTCTCCATGGAGCGGCTGCTGCCCTCCAAGCTTTTTGAGACCTTCTTTGCGGTGATGGCCGTCCTGGTGGGGGCTTATATCCTCAAGAGCGTGTTCTACTTTATCGTCACCTACTGGGGGCATCTGCTGGGCGTGCGGATGGAGGCGGATATCCGCCGGGATCTCTTTACCCATATGCAGGACCTCTCCTTCTCCTTCTACGACAAGAACCGCACCGGACAGCTGATGAGCCGGGTCACCGGAGACCTCTTTGAAATCACGGAGCTGGCCCACCACGGGCCGGAGGACCTCTTCATCTCCTCCGTCACCCTTGTCGGCGCGTTTGCCGTCATGCTCACCATCCGCTGGGAGCTGGCGCTGGTGGTCTTCTCGGTGGTGCCGCTCTTCCTCCTCTTCACCATTTTCTCCCGCAAGCGGATGATGAACGCCTCCACCGAGGTGAAGGCCAAGCTGGCGGGCATTAACGGCGAGGTGGAGTCCTCCATCTCCGGGATGCGCACCGCCAAGGCCTTCGCCAACGAGCACACCGAGAGCGAGAAGTTCAACGCAGCCAACGACCAGTTCCGGGGGGCCAAGCGGGGCTACTACAAGGCCATGGCCATCTATCAGTCCGGCCTGGAATTCGCCATGGGCATCATGAGCGTGCTGGTCATCGCCTTTGGCGGCTACCTCATCATGCAGGGCAGGATGGACTATATTGAGCTCATCACCTTCTCCCTCTACGTCTCTACCTTTATTACCCCCATCCGCAAGCTCTCCGCCTTTGTGGAGCAGTTCATGCAGGGCATGGCGGGCTTCAAGCGCTTTGTGGAGCTGATGCGGGTGGAGCCCGAGGTCCGGGACGCCCGCGACGCGGCTGATATGCCGCCGGCCCGGGGCGATATCCTGGTGGACGACGTGACCTTCCGCTATGAGGAGGACGGGGAGAATGTACTGGAGCATGTGACCCTCCACGTGAAGGAGGGCGAGACGGTGGCCGTGGTGGGCCCCTCCGGCGGCGGAAAGTCGACGCTGTGCCAGCTTATTCCGCGATTCTACGACGCCACGGAGGGCCGTATCCTGGTGGACGGCAGGGACGTGCGGGGCCTCACCCAGCGCTCCCTGCGGGAGAATATCGGCATTGTCCAGCAGGATGTGTTCCTCTTTGCCGGGACGATATACGACAATATCCGCTACGGCAGACCCGACGCAACCGACGAGGAGATTGTGGAGGCGGCCAAGCGGGCGGAGATCTACGCGGATATCATGGACATGCCCGACGGCTTCCAGACCCAGGTGGGTGAGCGGGGGGCCATGCTCTCCGGCGGACAGAAGCAGCGGGTCAGCATCGCCCGGATTTTCCTCAAAAACCCGCCCATTCTGATCCTGGACGAGGCCACCTCGGCCCTGGACAGCGTCACCGAGGCGCGGATTCAGGGGGCGTTTGACGAGCTGGCCAAGGGCCGCACCACCTTAATCATCGCCCACCGGCTCTCCACCATCCGCTCCGCCTCCCGCATCATCGTCATCGACGGCGCGGGGATTCAGGAGGAGGGCACCCACGAGGAGCTGATGGCAAAGGGCGGCGAGTATGCCCGGCTCTACAACGCGCAGAAGAGTGTGGCGGTATAACTTATGAAAAGCGCTTCCGCCGATTGAACAGCCCCAAGTTATTCAGACAGCACAAAAAAGCGGCCCGTGAGTAGGCAAAGCAGATTATGAGGAGAGGTGGCGCGCAAGCGGCGCCTCTCCCGTTTTTATTTGGATACGCTCATAGTTATAAAAGTGAATAAACTCGGCAATCGCATGGTTGGCCTCTTCAAAGGTGTCCGGCTTATGCCTGTAAATACACTCG
>NZ_JACOPQ010000005.1 GCF_014287675.1 Lawsonibacter faecis
TCAAACAGCGACATCCGGAACACATTCAGCGTCGGCACTATCATGAATATGAAAAACAGTACTGTTGCAGGCAGGATGCATAACACCAAAAACCGGTTGCGTCCTTTATGCCTCTCCATTCTCTCCACTCCTTTCAAAATTCTATTTGTCAGGGAAACCATTTCGCGGCGCAGATCAGGCGGGGCAGCGGATGTGTCCGGCGGGGGGCTGACCGCGCGTCACACACGCGCCTTTCAACTCAATCATACCACACCCGTTCTCCGCTTTCCACCGCAAAAGGCGGCGGTGAGTAGGTCACTACTCACCGCCGCCTACTTTTGTCAATTATTGGCTTGGCGAAGGATTACTGGAGCAGATTCTCGCGCATCTGGTCGCTGGCGGCCTTGATGTCGTTGATCCACTGCTCAGTGGTAATGGTGCCGGAGACCAGGCCGTTCACGGGATCCAGGAAGACCTCGCGGACGGTGCCCAGGCCGGCGACGGAGGCGTAAGCGGCAAAGTTGCCCATGGCCGCCTTGGCGCCGTTGTCGTAGATGGAGTAGAACATCTGGTTGTCGCCCTCGAGCTTGTCGGCGATGTCCAGCACGGGCTGGATGGCGCCGCCCTTGGCGAAGATCTCACAGGCCGCGTCGCTGTACAGGAAGGCCACGAACTGCTTGGCGGCGTCCTGATGCTCGGCGCCGGCGGGAATCCAGGCCTGCTCGAACCAGGTGTAGCTGTAGCCGTCGCCGCCGGCCTCAACGGCGGGCAGGGCGGTCATGCCCCACTTGAAGTTCTCGCCCCGGGGGGAGTCGGCCATCTCGCCCACGATCCATGTGCCGTTGGGCATGAAGATCGCCTTGTCGTCCAGAACGAGCTGCTGGTTCATCTTGAAGTCCTGGTCGTTGGCCTGGGCGGGGGTCACGGGGTTGGTGTAGGAGGCCAGCTTCTCAATGATCTCAAAGCACTTCTGCGCCTCGGGGGTATCCCACACGCCCTCGGCGTAGGTGGTGGCGGCGTCAAAGAACTCGGAGCCGCCCACAGAGTACATCAGAGCGTACAGGAAAGCGTCGAAGTAGCCGGTGGTGGGATAAGTAAAGAGGTAGATGCCCTCGGCCATGGCCTTGTCGCCCAGCTCCCACATCTCGTCCCAGGTGGTGGGCAGGGTCCAGCCCTTCTCCTCCAGAAGGCCCGCGTCATAGAACAGGCCGCAGGGGGAGTAGAACATGGGGGCCAGATAGGTCTTGCCGTCGCCGTAGGGGTTGGTGATGGAGTTATCGGTGAAGCCGCCGGCGATCTTGTCGGAGACCTTCACGTCCTCGCCGGGCACGGTCATGCTCAGCACATCGGTGATGTCGAGGATCTGCTTATCCTTGATAAACTGGTCGGTCAGGCCCTTCTCACGGCCGGTGGCCAGATGAATGACGTCGGGGAACTCGCCGCCCTGCATGGCGGGCCCGATGACGTCTTCCAGGTTCTTGTCCTCAGTGAGCTCCACCTTGATGCCGGTCTGAGCGGTAAAGGCGTCGCAGACCTCCTGCCACATGGGGGCGTAGGTGTCGGAGTAGCCGGAGGCCAGGGCGGCCACGCTGATGGTCACGTCGCTGGCGGTGTTGTCGGGGGTGGTCTCAGGGGTCTTGCTGGGCTCGGTCACGGGGGTGCTGGCGCTGGGAGAGGGGGAAGTGCTGCCGGTTCCGTTGCCGCCGCCGGCGCAGCCGGCCAGCAGGGAGACGGAGAGCGCGAGGGAAAGGGTGAGCGCAAGAGTTTTCTTCAGTTTCATTTCCTCTTAACCTCCTAAAAAGTTTCGGTTTTGGGTGTCGGCGGTTCTCCAACCGCCCCTTGGTGCCTTTAGTATATCGCTTCCCAACGGGATATCAACGGAATTCTTGTCGCTATTTTTATAAATATTGCTTTTTAAGATATTTCCAATAATAAGTCTAAAAATTCACATTCTGTTTTGTGCAGAACGCCCGCAGCATTTTACCCATTAAAGCTTCGGTGCTGAAATTATTCCCATCGTGCCCCGGGCACACCTGCCTCTTTTTATGGATTGCACAAAGGCCGAGGCTGTATTATAATCAGTCTCAGCAATGTTGAACCGATATGGCGCAAGATTTCTAAAGCGACGTTAAAGTGATGAAGTGAGGCGACTATGCCATGAGTACCAACCGCTATGAGATGAAGCTGAGCGGCTCCTCCCCCGTGGACCGATCAGCCACAAAGCTCCTGTATGTGAGCACCGCCAAGTACGGCGGTGACTGGCACAGTCTCCTCCACACCCACGCCTGCACCGAGATCTTCTACGTGGTGGGCGGCGTCGGCCAGTTCAAGATTGAGGAGCTGACCCTTCCCGTAACCGTGGATGACATGGTCATTGTCAACCCCAATGTGGAGCATACCGAGGTGAGTCTCAACGCCAGCCCCCTGGAGTACATCGTCATGGGGGTGGAGGGGCTGGAGTTCGCCGCCGGGGAGGATGGGGACGGCCGCTACAGCATGGTTAACTTCCACGGCGGACGGGAGGACGTGCTCCACTACCTGCGGGGGATGCTCCACGAGATTGAGACCAAGTCCGCCGGGTATGACGTGGTCTGCCAGGACCTGCTGGAGGTGCTGATTATCCGCCTCATGCGCCGGACCGACTTCTCCCTCACCCCCGCCCCGCCCAGGAAGCGGGCCAGCAAGGAGTGCGCCGCCGTCCGGCGCTATATCGACAGCCATTTTAAGGAGAACATCACCCTGGACCTCCTGGCGGAGACCGCCCATGTCAATAAATACTACCTGGTGCACACCTTCTCCCGGGAGTTCGGCGTGTCCCCCATCAACTACCTGATCTCCCGCCGGATTCAGGAGAGCCGCTATCTCCTCAGCGACACCGACCACTCACTCAGCCAGATCTCCCATATGCTGGGCTTCTCCTCCCCCAGCTACTTCTCCCAGTCCTTCCGCAAGCTGGAGGGGGTCAGCCCCATGGAGTACCGGAAGCAGAGCAAGCCCGAGAAATAGTCCAGAGGCAGCAGCGTTTATGATTCCTACCGCAAGTCTGACGGCTCCATCTGAATTCTCACAGACCAGACCAGCAAAAACATGACCCGCGGCTACCGTCTGTACCGACCTGAAAAGGAGGGATCTCTCATGGCGTTTCGCCCCATCGTCTTAGCCCGCCCAATGGCAGTGGACCGGGTGGTCACGGTCCACTACTTTGAATACTCCAGCAGCTACTATTTTGAAGGGGAGCGCCACGATTTCTGGGAGTTCCTCTATGTGGACAAGGGCGAGGTGGACGTCATTGCCGGCGATGCGCGCCACACCCTCCGCCGGGGCCAGCTCATCTTCCACGCCCCCGGCGAGTTTCACGCCCTCCGGGCCAACGGCGTGGTGGCCCCCAATCTGGTCGTGGTCAGCTTCTGCTGCGCCAGTACGGATATGGACTTCTTCCGGGGGAAGATCCTGCCCGCCGGGGACGCGGAGCGCTCCCTTCTGGGCCGCATCGTGGCCGAGGGGCAGGCCGCCTTTTCCACCCCTCTGGACGACCCCGCCACCACCGCCATGGAGCGCAGCGCGGCGGCCCCCTTCGGTGCGGAGCAGCTCCTGGGCGCGGCGCTGGAGGAGCTGCTCATCCGACTCGTCCGCCGCGGCGAGGCGCCGCCGCCCCCTCCGCCCAGCGTCATCCACGCCACCGGGCGGGAGGAGCTTTTTGACCGGGTACGCACCTATCTGGAGGGAAACCTGGGCCGCGCCCTCAGCCTGGAGGAGGTCTGCCGGGACAATCTGGTGGGCCGCAGCCGCCTCCAGCAGGTCTTCCGGGAGCGGACCGGCGGCGGCGTGATGGAGTTTTTCGGGTCGCTGAAAATCGAGGCCGCCAAGGGCCTTATCCGGGAGGGCCGCAAGAACTTTACGGAGATCGCAGGGGAGCTGGGCTATCAGTCCATCTACTATTTCTCCCGCCACTTCAAGAAAGCCACCGGAATGAGTCCCAGCGAGTACGCCTCCAGCGTCAAGCTTCTCTCCTCCAAGACCCGTCCGGGGGAATAGCTCCGCCGCCTGATTCCGAAGCAGGGCAGCCCCCCTGGATGCACACCTCGCGGCTGCCCGTGCCCCATCTCCGGACGATTTGATAAATTCTCCCGCTTTTTACAGCATCCGTAACCTTTTTGTGCAAATATTCTGTGAAACTGTCTATTTCTTTTGTCCGGCCCCTCACGTACAATGGGGGCAAGAAAGCAAATCAAAGCAAATCAAGATTTAAAGGAGTGTTTTATATGTCCATTCTCGTCAGCGGCGGCGCGGGCTACATCGGCAGCCACACCTGCATCGAACTCATCGAGGCCGGATACGACATCGTTGTGGCGGATAACCTCTGCAACTCCAGCGAGGAGGCCGTGCGCCGGGTATCCCAAATTGTGGGGCGGGAGATCCCCTTCGTCAAGGCGGAGCTGTGCAGCGAGGACGAGGTGGAAGCCCTCTTTGCCAAGTACCCCGATATTGACGCCGTCATCCATTTCGCCGGGCTCAAGGCTGTGGGCGAGAGCGTAGTTAAGCCCCTGGAGTACTACACCAACAATCTGGTCAACTCCCTGGTGCTGCTGAACGCCATGCGCCGCCATGGTGTGAAGAACTTCGTCTTCTCCTCCTCCGCCACGGTGTACGGCGACCCCGCCACCGTGCCCATCCGTGAGGACTTCCCCACCGGCGGCACCACCAACCCCTACGGCACCACCAAGCTCTTCCTGGAGCGCATCCTCACCGACCTCTGCGCCGCCGATCCCACGATGAATGTGGCCCTCCTGCGGTACTTCAACCCCATCGGCGCTCACGAGAGCGGCCTTATCGGCGAGGACCCCAACGACATCCCCAACAACCTGGTGCCCTACATCGCCCAGGTGGCCGTGGGAAAGCTGGAGAAGCTCCACGTCTTCGGCGACGACTACCCCACTCCCGACGGCACCGGCGTTCGTGACTATATCCACGTGGTGGACCTGGCCCGGGGCCATGTGGCCGCCCTCAGGAAGCTCGACACCGGCTGCGGCCTCTTCGTCTGCAACCTGGGCACCGGCAACGGCTACAGCGTCCTCGACGTGCTCCACGCCTACGAGAAGGCCTGCGGCAAGACTTTGCCCTATGTCATCGACCCGCGCCGAAGCGGCGACATCGCCACCTGCTACGCCGATCCCGCCAAGGCCCGCGACGAGCTGGGCTGGGAGGCAAAATACGGCATCGAGGACATGTGCGCCTCCTCCTGGAAGTGGCAGAGCACAAACCCGAACGGGTACAGAGGATAGGTGAAACGGCAGGAAGCCGGGCAGTCCCCTCCTCATATCTGCCGGCGGCGTCCTCCACGGTTATCACAGCGTCTTTTTTGATGCTGCCCACTCCCTCCGCGTTCTCAATTTCCATTTAACATTTTTTGGGGGAATATTGTATGAAGAAACCTGTGCTCGTCGTCATGGCCGCCGGTATGGGCAGCCGCTACGGCGGTCTCAAGCAGCTGGACCCCGTGGGCAGCCACGGCCAGCTCATCATTGACTACTCCATCTACGACGCCCGCCGCGCCGGCTTTGAGACCGTGGTCTTCGTCATCAAGCCGGAGATCGAGGCCGATTTCAAGGCCGGCATCGGCGACCGGCTCTCTAAGGTGATGGACGTGAAGTACGCCTACCAGCTCAAGGAGGACCTGCCCGAGGGGTACGCCGTCCCCGCGGACCGGGTGAAGCCCTGGGGCACCGCCCAGGCGGCTCTTGCAGCCCGCTCCATCGTGGACGGCCCCTTCGCCGTCATTAACGCCGACGACTACTATGGCCCCGAGGGTTTTCAGGAGATTTACGACTACCTCCTCACCCATCAGGACGGCGAGGTCTACGAGTACGCCATGGTGAGCTATCTCATCAAGAACACCATCTCCGAGTACGGCCACGTGGCCCGGGGCGTGTGCGTGGAGAACACGGAGGGATACCTGGCCGACATCACCGAGCGCACCCAGATTGAGAAGGACGGCGACGACGCCCGCTACACCGAGGACGGCGGCGAGACCTGGACCCACCTCCCCGGCGATACCCCCGTATCCCTAAATCTCTGGGGCTTCACCGCCAGCTTCATGGCCGAGGCCTGGAATCGTTTTCCCGCCTTCCTGGACGGGGCGCTGAAGACCAACCCCCTCAAGGGCGAGTACTTTCTCCCCAGCGTGGTCAGCCAGCTCATCGGCGAGGGCAGGGCCCGGGTCAAGGTTCTCAAAAGCCGGGACAAGTGGTACGGCGTCACCTACAAGGAGGATAAGCCCGTGGTGGTGTCCGCCATCGCCGAGAAGACCGCCGCGGGGCTGTACCCCGACAATCTTTGGGAGGGAAAGTAATGGCCAACACCGCTGAGCACCAGCTCCGGGAGGTCCTGGACGCCTACGATTTCGGCGCGCCCGTCGTGGGCGCGGTCCGCTTCGGCAAGGGCCACATCAACGACACCTTCTGCGTCCACACCCAGGACACCGAGGGTCCCTGTGTCCGTTTCATCCTCCAGCGCATCTCCAATGCCGCCTTCTCCCGCCCGGACCAGCTCATGTCCAACGTGGTGGGGGTTACCGACTACTTAAAGCAGGAGATTGAGAAAATCGGCGGCGACCCCGCCCGGGAAACACTCTCCGTCCTGCGCACCAAAACCGGCGGCACCTACCATACCGACGGCGAGGGCCGGGCCTGGCGGGTGTTCCCCTTCATTGAGGACACCGTCTGCCTGCAGAGCGCCGAGACACCCGAGCTGTTCGCCGCCTCCGCCCGGGCCTTCGGCAAGTTCCAGCGGATGCTGAAGGACTACCCTGCCGACACCCTCTACGAGACCATCGAGCGCTTCCACGACACGGAGAACCGCCTCGCCAACTTCCGCCGTGCCCTGGACGAGGACCGGATGGGGCGGGCCAGGGATGTGGCGGCCGAGGTGGAGTTCGTCCTCGCCCGTGAAAGGGACTGCTCCGTTGCCATGTCCGCCCTGCGGGAGGGCAAGCTCCCCCTGCGGGTGACCCATAACGACACCAAGCTCAACAATGTCCTCATGGACGAGGCCACCGGCGAGGGCGTCTGCGTCATCGACCTGGACACCGTCATGCCCGGGCTCTCCATCAACGACTTCGGCGACTCCATCCGCTTCGGCGCCAACCACTCCGCCGAGGATGAGCGGGATCTCTCCAAGGTAAACTTCGATCTCCACCTCTTCGAGGTATACACAAAGGGCTTCCTGGAGGGCGCGGGCGGCACCCTGACCGCCGCGGAGCTCTCCTATCTCCCCTGGGGCGCCAAGCTCATGACCCTGGAGTGCGGGATGCGCTTCCTCACCGACTATCTGGAGGGCGACCACTACTTCGCCACCCACCGGGAGGGCCAGAACCTGGACCGCTGCCGGACCCAGTTCAAGCTGGTGTCCGACATGGAACACGCCTGGGACGACATGGCCGCCATCGTGGCCAAATACGCATAATCGGATATTTGCACGGGGAGCCGGGCCACATGGCCCGGCTCCTTTTTACCCTGTCCAAGGCTCGCCCTTGGGGGAGGGCTGTCGCCGGAGGCGACCGGGTCGGGGGGACGTGGGTAACGCCCTCCGTGGGCCCGTTGAGGGCCTCGGGCCCTACAGGGTTTCCAATTGCCGTACGGCGATGTGATAATCTGCGCACATAGGGGCGATTTACGAATCGCCCGCCCCATCGCAATCCGCAGGGGCGACCCCTGCGCTCGCCCGCCGTTCCTCATCCCCTGATAAATATTTTTTAAAAAGGGATTGACCCTCACGCAGCGTGATAGTATACAGTAAGAGCCAGAGATAAGCTTACCTCAAAATTTGGTACAGAGGAGGCGGCTTGCATGATGACGGTCAAGCAGGTCTCGTCGCTGACGGGTGTCAGCGTACGGACACTCCAGTTTTACGATGAGATCGGCCTTCTAAGGCCCACCCAGACCACCGCCGCCGGATACCGCCTGTACGACGCCGGCGCGCTGGAAACCCTGCAGCAAATCCTGTTCTTCAAGGAGCTTGATTTCACTCTGAAAGAGATTCGGGCGATTATGGAGAACCCCCACTTTGACAAAACCGCCGCTCTTGCCAAGCAGCGGGAGCTGATTACGCTCAAGCGGGACCGCTTAAACGGCCTGCTGGGTCTGCTGGACAAGCTGCTGAAAGGAGAAGCACACATGAACTTCAAGGAATTTGATATGAGCGAATATTATCGTGTTCTGGGCAACTTCAAGAAAACCCACCCTGATGAGATCGTCGCGCGTCTGGGAAGCCTGGACCGCTTTGACGAGATGCTCGCGGACATGAAAACCCGCGGGGACGGGATCGCCGCCGGCGCGGCGGCGCAGTACGGCAGTCTGGAAAACTACACCCGGGCCATGGAGCGGAGCTTTGAGGACTTTCTTCAAAAGGGTCCCGCCGTTGCCCCAGAGGAGGTCCCGGGCCTGATGGAGCGGACCGAGGCCCTCACCAAAGCCCTCACCGCCGACCTGGCCAAAAGCCCCGCCGCCCCGGAGGTGCGGAAGGCCGCCCGCGCCCTGATGGAATTCACCGAGGCGTGCGGCCGCAGCGTGGACATGGGGGAGAATTTCTGGCCAGCCACGGCGGAGCGGTACCTGTCCGACCCCGTGTATATCCAGGTGAACGACCGCAAATACGGCCCCGGCGCGTCCAGATTCATCGGACTCGCCATCCGGGCCTGCCTGGAGGCATAGCCGCAGGGACGAAAAATCAATGCCCGGTCAGGTGCGGCTTGACGGAAAGACCTTTAGCGACAGCCCGAAAGAGCCCATATCAAAAACGCCGCTGGGCGCACTTGAAGTGTGCCAAGCGGCGTTTTTTTCAGCTTTTAAATCCCCATCTCCGCCTTGACCTCGGCGAAGCAGCGCACTGCGAAGTCCAGGTCCTCCCTGGTGTGTCCCGCGGAGACCTGGGTGCGGATGCGGGCCTTGCCGTCGGGGACCACAGGGTAGCAGAAGCCCACCACGTAGACCCCCTTCTCCAGCATCCGGGCGGCGAACTCCTGGGCGGTCTTGGCTTCGTAGAGCATGACGGCCACAATGGGGTGGTGGCCGGGCAGCACGTCGAAGCCCACCTTCTCCAGCGCCGCGCGGAAGTAAGCGGTGTTCTCGTGGACGCGGTCCCGCAGCTGCGTGGACGCGGTGAGCAGTTCCAGAGTCTTGAGGGTGGCGGCGCAGACGGCGGGAGCCACGGTGTTGGAGAAGAGGTAGGGGCGGCTGCGCTGGCGCAGCAGCTCCACGATCTCCTTCCGGGCGGCGGTGTAGCCGCCGGAGGCCCCGCCCAGAGCCTTGCCGAAGGTGCCGGTAATGATGTCCACCCGGTCGGTGACGCCGCAGAACTCCGGCGTGCCCCGGCCGTGTTCGCCCATGAAGCCCACGGCATGGCTGTCGTCCACCATGACCAGGGCGTCGAACTCGTCGGCCAGGTCACAGATGCCCCTCAGGTTGGCGACATAGCCGTCCATGGAGAACACGCCGTCGGTGGCGATGAGCTTGACGGCGCAGCCGGAATCCCTGGCGTCCTCCAGCTGGCGGCGCAGATCGTCCATGTCGCTGTTCTTATAGCGGTAGCGCTTGGCCTTGCACAGACGCACGCCGTCGATGATGGAGGCGTGGTTGAGCTCGTCGGAGATGACCGCGTCGGCGCTGCCCAGCAGCGTCTCAAACAGGCCGCCGTTGGCGTCGAAGCAGGAGGAGTAGAGGATGGCGTCCTCCATGCCCAGAAACTCGGCCAGAGCGCCCTCCAGCTCCTTGTGGATGGACTGGGTGCCGCAGATGAAGCGGACGGAGGAGAGGCCGAACCCCCACTGGTCGTAGCTCGCCTTGGCAGCCTCAATGAGCTCGGGCCGGTCTGAGAGGCCCAGGTAGTTGTTGGCGCACATATTCACCACCCGCCTGGCGGCGGTGGTGTCGATGCGGGCGCGCTGGGGGGTGGTGATGATACGCTCGGCCTTATAGGTTCCGGCCTGCCTGATCTCCTCAAGGCTGGCCGCGTACCGCTTGAGCGCAGACTTCATAAAATCTCCTCCTTTATTTTATTCTCCGCTTTCCCCGGTCCAGTCCAGGATGACCTTGCCCGACTTGCCGCTGTTCATGGCGTCGAAGCCCTCCTGGAACTGCGTATAATGGAAGCGGTGGGTGATGACGGGGCTCAGGTCCAGGCCGCCCTGAACCATGTAGGACATCTGGTGCCAGTTGTCCATCTTGCGGCCGTAGATGCCCTGCAGCGTCAGGCCCTTGCAGATGATGCCGTTCATGTCCATGGGGACGGGCTGGTTGGCGATGCCCAGGAGGCTGATTTTGCCGCCGTTGCGCATCACGTCGATCATCTGGTGGAGCGCCGCGCCGCTGCCCGACATCTCCAGACCGATGTCGAAGCCCTCTACCAGCCCCTGCTTGTGCATGGTTTCGGTCAGGTCGTCCCGGGCCACGTTGACGGCGGCGTCCGCCCCCATGCGGCGGGCCAGCTCCAGGCGGTAGTCGTTCACGTCGGTGATGACCACCCGCCGCGCACCGGCGTACTTGCAGATCCCCGCGGCGATCATGCCGATGGGGCCCGCGCCGGTAATCAGCACGTCCTCGCCCACCAGGTTCCAGATGAGGGCGGTGTGGGCGGCGTTGCCCACCGCGTCGAAGAAGGCCACCACGTCCTCGGGCAGATTCTGCGGAATGAGGATAACGTTGCTGGCGGGGATGCAGACATACTCGGCAAAGGCCCCGTCCCGGTCCACGCCCACGCCGCTGGTGTTCTTGCACCACTGGATGTTGCCGTTATGGCAGTTGCGGCAGTGGCCGCAGGTGATATGCCCCTCGCCGGACACCCGCTGTCCCACCTCCAGGCCGGTCACCCCCGCGCCCAGGGCAAAAATCTCGCCTACATACTCATGGCCGATGGTCATGGGGGGCTTGATGTGCAGCTGCGCCCATGGGTCCCAATTGTAGATGTGCACGTCGGTGCCGCAGATTGCGGTCTTATGTACTTTGATGAGAACCTCTCCAGGGCCGGGCTCCGGCACGCTCACCTGCCGCAGCTCCAGTCCCGCTCCCGCGGTGGTCTTGACCAGGGCGTCCATCATAGGCATCGATACGTCCTCCTTATAAATACATTTTCCCGTCATTGCGTCTCTATCTCAAGGACAATATACAGGATCTCCCGGGCGCTGTCAAGGCGTTCGGGAGATTTTCTCACCAGATTCTTCCGCGGTTCAACCCCTGGATTTCCCAGTCGCCGGTGCACTTCCCTTCCTTGACATCTGTAGGTGCATTTCGTATGATACCCTCAGTAGACCTGCGGCGGCCGTCATCGCTGCCGGACGCTTTGATTTGAAAGGGGTAGTACCGCCATGAAATTATGGAAACGGGCAGGGCTGCTGCTGGCCCTCTCTCTGCTGCTGACCGTGCCGGCCTCCGCCGCGCAGTCCGACGCCGGGCGCGCCGCCGCCGCACTCCACAGCCTGGGGCTCTTCCAGGGGACCGCCGCCGGGCGTTTCGACGAGGAAAACATGGCCCTGGAGCGGGAGGCCACCCGGGCGGAGGCCCTGGTCATGTTTGTCCGTCTGCTGGGACGGGAGGGCGCCGCACTGGACGGCGGGTATGAGCACCCCTTCTCCGACGGTAGCCCCTGGGCCGACGCCTGTCTGGGGTACGCCTACCAGAACGGATTGGTAAAGGGCAAGGGCGACGGTTCCTTCGGCGCTGCAGAGAGCGTCACGCTGGACGCCTATGTCACCTTCATTCTCCGCGCCCTGAACTACGACGAGGCCGCCGGTGACTTCTCCTGGAGCAGCGCCGCCTCCAAGGGTGTGGAGCTGGGGCTCTATGACGCCGCCTTCGCCGAAGGGTGTGTAGACGGCATGACCCGCGGCGCGCTGGTCCAGGTCTCCTATACCGCCCTCTCCCAGGCTGTCAAGGGCAGCAGCGAAACGCTCGCGGGAAGCCTGGTCCGGCTGGGTATGGTGGATGAGGGCGCGGTCCGCTCCCTGGGACTCCCCCTGGAGGCCGCCGGACCCTCCCCCGAGCCCTCGCCCGAGTCCGGGGAGGACTCCGCCGCAGAGATCCAGGCGCTGGTGGATCTGGTGAATGAGACCCGGGCCGACGCGGGGCTGAGCCCCGTTGCGCTGGACGAGGCCCTCTCCGCCTGCGCCGCCATCCGCGCGGAGGAGATTATCGAGCGCTTCGAGCACACCCGGCCCGACGGGCGGGACTGCTTCTCCGTCCTCTCCGACAGCGGCTTCACCTATCGCCGCGCCGGGGAGAACATCGCCTACGGGTACCCCACCGCGGAGTCGGTGATGGACGGCTGGATGAACTCCGCCGGCCACCGCGCCAATATTCTTGAGTCCGGCTACAGCAGAATCGGCGTGGGCAGGTCGGGCACCCGCTGGGTCCAGCTATTTGCGGACTGAGCGGGCGGCGCATCGGAAAATATGACCAGTACCGGCCCCCAAAGGGGCCGGTTTTTTATGTGGTTTTATCCCAAGATAGAATTGACATTTGTCCAATCCGGTGGTATCCTAAATACATAATTATTCATCTTTAGGTGAGTATACTGCATCTTTATTCTTGTGTGTCCTGCAAAACCGTGTGAAGGAAAGGTGATCCCCCATGAAAAACGCCGTTAAGACCACCCAAAAGTGGCTGGCGCTGGTACTGGCCCTGGCCATGTGCCTGTCGCTGGCCGTCCTCCCGGCGTCCGCCGAGGAGGCCCCCGTCCCCATCTCCGCTCCCATTGCCACAGGCACCTTTGAAAACACCTCCGGCGACGGCGGCGGAAATGTCGTCAATCTCTCCACTCCCCGCTCCTTCAAGGCCATGGTTCCCGTGGACATGACCGAGGCCCAGGCCCTGGAGGCCGCCAAGACCGTGGTCTGGTCCCTGGACCGGGACGGCGCCAGGGAATACCTGGACGCCGGGCTCTACCCCAACCAGTACCAGGGCGGGGCGCTGGACAGCTGGCTGTGCACCGACGGGACCTCCCCCCTCTTCACCAATGTGAAGAGCTCCGCCGAGACGGCGGACGGTCAGGTGTATCTGACCGCCACCTTTGACTCCAACCCCTACTTTTACGTCCAGGACCGCAACACCAAGGCCTGGTCCGTAGATCCCAGCGTCCCCCACGCCAACGGCGGCGCCTATCTGGACGTATGCGGATACTTCAACCTCACAGCCGCCCTGGACGGCGCGGCCCTGGGCGCGGCGGCGCTGAAAATCACCCCCTACGACAATTTCCATACCATGGCGGAAATCTATGCCGAGCTCGACAGCATGGTGGCCTTCGCCGAGGAGAACACCGGCCTCTATGTGGAGAAGTTCTCCATGGGCAGGAGCCAGGGCGACAACGGCCTTGAGAGCCTGGATATGCCCTACCTCATCGTGGCCAAGGACAAGGCCGCGGTGGACAAGTGGAACACCATCAAGGCCCAGGCGGAGAGCGACCCTGCCGCTCTCATCAAGAAGATAAACGACAAGACCCTGGGCAGCTATCAGGTGCCCGTGCTCTACTCCAACGTCCACGCCAACGAGGTCTCCGCTTCCGACGGCATCGTGAAGTTCGCCTGGATGCTGCTGGAGGCCGCAGCTGATGACGGCGAGCTCAGCTACGACAAGCTCACCGGCTTCACCGCCGCGGGCGAGGCCGAGCTTCAGGCCCAGATGGGCGAAAAGGGCGCGGCGGGCAGCGTGGCCGTGCCCGACCTGGTGTCCGACACCGCCACCTATCTGGGCTACATCAAGGGCGAGGGGCTGAGCGTCTCCGGCCAGGTGGATCTGGAGAAGTACTACACCTCCGAGACCCAGACCGTCTCCGTCAAGGACCTGCTGGACGATCTCTTCTTCATCATCGTCCCCGAGGAGAACGTGGAGGGCCGGACCTACGTGACCCGCACCTCCTCCGGCGGCTTCGACCTCAACCGCGACAACTCCTTCCAGACCCAGGCCGAGACCCGGAACATGACCGCCCTCATTGCCCAGTGGAACCCCGTCAGCTTCACCGAGTTCCACGGCCGGGTGAAGACCTTCCAGTGCGAGCCCTGCGATCCCCCCCACGAGCCCAACTTTGAGTACGACCTGCTGGCCGAGCACCTGATGACCGGCGGCGAGGCCTTCGGCATCGCCGCGGTCGCCAATAACGACGGCTACAACAGCTATGTCATCCCCCAGCGGGACTACCTGAGCTACACCGGCGAAAAGACCGCCGACGGGGCCGACCAGACCCAGTGGTACGACCCCTGGGACGACATGTCCACCAGCTACACCCCCCAGTACGCCATGCTCCACGGCACCGTGTCCTACACCGTTGAGGTTCCCGCCTACAACGACGCCACCGCCACCGCCGTGGCCTACGGCCAGCTGGGCCAGTCCGACTACATCGCCGCCAATAAGGACAGCTACCTCCTGGCCCAGACCAAGATTTTCGAGCGGGGCGTGACCAACGCCAACTCAGACGCCTACGAGCTGGTGGGCCAGTGGTTCTGCGACCAGTACGACGTGGAGGGCGCCGAGGCCGCCCTCTTCCGGCCCGAGTACGATGGCGAGGGCCAGAACGGCAACTTCTACCCCGAGTGCTACATCATTCCCCTGGACGGCGCCAATCAGAAGAACCTCCAGGCCGCAGACGAGATGCTCACCTACCTCACCCGCAACGGTGTGAAGGTCATGACCGCCAATAAGTCCTTCAACTACGGCGGCGTGGATTACCCCGCCGGGACCGCCGTGGTCTCCATGTACCAGGCCAAGCGCTCGGTGGCCAACGGCGTGCTCTACGACGGCACGGTCATCACCGAGTGGCCCGTGCTCTACTCCGAGGGCATCACCGCCTTCAATAAGACCCGCGGCTTCGACATGGCCGTATGCGCCGAGAGTACTGCATACAAAACCATCGCCGCCTCCAGCTCCGTCTCCGACAAGTGGAGTGTGGAGTCCTCCTTCACGGGCGTGAAGGACGCGAAGGTCATCCTCTCCAACGCCTCCGAAGCCTCCACCGCCGCCGTCAATTCCCTGCTCCAGGACGGCAAAGAGGTCAGCGTCATCCTCACCGGCGACAGCAAGGGCAGCTTCCTCTGCGACTGGGCCGACTGGCTCACCGTCTCCGGGGACTATCTCATCACCGGCACCGGCGTGGCCGAGGCCGACGCCCCTCTCTCCCTGTCCCTCACCAAGGCCCCTGTGGTCTACATCTCCGGCAAGCCCGCCGACAATGACAAGGGCTTTGTCAAGTCCACTCTGGTGAGCGGGGCGGCCCAGTACAATTACGACCGCCAGTCCATGCAGCTGCTGGGCTTTACCGTCACCGACGACGCCTCCAAGGCCGACCTCATCATCGGCGCGGCGGCGCTGGACGACGCGGCCCTGGCCGCCGTCAAGAGCGGCAAGCCCTACATCGGCTACGGCTCCAACGCCATGCGCTCCGCCGCGGGCCTCTTCGAGGAGGGCGCACTGGTCCGCGAGACTGCGGGCGACAGCGCCATGGACGCCCTGGCCCATGTGACCTACCCCACCGAGACCCTGGTGAACGCCAGCTACATCGCCGAGGGGGACGACATCCTCTACGGCTACGGCGCGGGCTACTTTGCCAGCGTGCCCAAGGGGTCCCAGGTGCTGGTGCAGCTGGACGGCTCCAAGGAGCTTCTGGAGGGCTTCCTCCCCTCCACCGGCGAGCACTACGCCGACTTCCTCAATAACTCCGTCCAGGCCATTGAGTACCACGGTAAGGGCGCGGCGGGAGCCAATCTCAATGTGGTCCTCTTCGCCAACACCCTCACCAACAAGGTCCATCAGCGGGATGAGTTCGCCTTTATCTCCAACGCCGCTTTCGCCGCCGTGGTGGGCGACGTTGCCACCGGCAGCGTAAAGACCGCCGACGACGCCAAGACCCTGGCCGGCGCCCGCTACACCGACGTGAACGCCAACAGCTGGTACGCCGAGAGCGTGGGCCAGGCCGCCGCCCAGGGCCTGATGAACGGCACCTCCAAAACCGCCTTCTCCCCCATGGGCAGCGTCTCCCGCCAGATGGCCGCCACCATCCTCTACCGCATGGCCGGCTCCCCCGACGTGGGCGGCATGGTCCTGGGCGGGTTCTCCGACGGCAGTCAGGTGGCCTCCTGGGCCTCCGACGCTATGGTCTGGGCCGTCCAGGAGGGCGTCCTCACCGGCAGCGCGGGCGCGCTGAACCCCAATGGCGACATTACCCGCCAGGAGCTCTCCGCCCTTCTCTACCGCATGGCCGGCTCCCCCGACGTGGGCGGCATGGTCCTGGGCGAGTTCTCCGATGGCAGCGCGGTGGCCTCCTGGGCCCATAGCGCCATGGTCTGGGCCGTCCAGGAGGGCGTCCTCACCGGCAGCGCCGGGTCCCTTGCCCCCGGCAGTACCGCCACCCGCGCCGAGCTCGCCACCATCATTCTCCGCGCCGCCGGCGCACTGGAGAGCGTGAAATAACCGCAGTCTATTTGAAGCGGGGGCGCAGACCAGTGGTCTGCGCCCCCGCTCGTTCTCTTGCTCAGTCACCCAGCCGCAGCACGGTCAGGGCGATATCGCCGGCGGTAAAGCCGCTCTCCTCAGCCCGCACCTCAAGGCTGGCCGGAGTACTGGTCACCCGGAAGGGCGTACTGAAGGTGAGGGTCGCCACCTCGGTGGAGGAGGCGAAGGTGTGGTGGGCCACGCCGCCCGGCACCGGCGACCCATCCAGATAGAGCCGGAGGGTCACCTCCGCAGGAATGGCCGTGCCCGCGTCCGGGGACACCGCGCCATGGAAGGTGGCCTGATAGATGCCCGGCTGGCTGATGACCACGTCGGGCGAACCCGCCTGATGGGTGATGGCCGTGCCGGAGATCAGGGGCGTGTCGGTGAAGATCAGCGCGCCCCCGGCGACGGTAGGCTGGGCGGCAGGGTCCACGGTGCCCAGCACCTCCAGGGTGCCGCCGCCTCCCGGCTCGCCTCTGGGGATGACAAAATCAAAGATGGCGTTGTACTCGTCCCCCGAATTGGTCACCTCGGCGGGTGTGCCCGGGTCGCCGGTGGTGACGGTGCCGATGGTAATCGTGGCCGCCGGCCCAGTCTCCCCCTGGGGACCCTCGGGACCCTCCGGGCCGATTTCTCCCTGGGGTCCCTCCGGGCCGGCGGGACCTTCGGGACCGGCTTCTCCCTGGGGTCCCTCCGGACCGGCGGGGCCTTCAGGACCGGCTTCTCCCTGGGGTCCCTCCGGGCCGGCTGGGCCTTCCGGACCGGCTTCTCCCTGGGGTCCGGCCGGGCCGGCTGGGCCCTGCGCGCCCGTGGCGCCTGCTGCCCCGGTGGGCCCCGCCGCTCCTGTCGCGCCTGTCGCGCCGGTTGCGCCGGTTGCGCCCGTGGCGCCGGTGGGACCGGTAGGGCCGCCGGCAGGTCCGGTGGCTCCGGTGGCGCCTGAGGCGCCCTGAGGCCCCGCGGGGCCTGTCGCTCCCGTTGCGCCCGCAGCGCCCTGCGGGCCGGTGGCGCCCCGGGGGATAATAAAGTCCAGCACGTGGTCCGGCCCTCCGCTGACGTCCACGACGGCGGCGGCGCTCCCCGGCTCCCCGGTCTGGGTGTTGCGAATGGTAATGGTCTCAGCTACGGCGGTCCCGGTCGCACCTGTCGCACCTGTCGCACCTGTCGCACCTGTCGCGCCCGTCGCACCCGTCGCACCTGTCGCGCCCGCGGTTCCGGCCGGACCCTGAGGGCCCATCGGGCCCGTCGGCCCCTGGGGCCCCATCGGGCCAGCAGGGCCCTGGGGTCCGGCGGGGCCGGGACAGGGACAGGGGCAGGGGCACGGCGGGGGACAAGGCGGCGGACAGGCTGGCGGGCAGCATTTGGGTTCATTGTGGTATATATTCAATGTAGTACCTCCTTAGAAAAAGTGGGTATTGACCCACTCCATCCTATGCCGGGGCTGGACGACAAGCGCCAAAGGGAGTACAATACCCTCACACAATCTTAGTGCCGGAAAGGATGTCCGCCATGAACCAATCCCGCCTGGACCGCGTCGCCGCCAATATGGACGCCCAGGGTCTCTCCCAGATTATCGTCTCCTCCACCGCCTCGGTCTACTATCTCACCGGCTTCTGGGTGGAGCCGATGGAGCGAATGCTGGCCCTTCTCATCCGGGCCGACGGCCGCTGCACCCTCTTCGCCAACGAGCTCTTCGGTCTCTCCCCCCAGCCCGGCCTGGAGCTGATTCTCCATACCGACAGCGACGATCCCACTGCCCGGCTCTCCGACGAGCTCCTGCCCGGTAAGCTGGGCGTGGACAAAGCCTGGCCCAGTAAATTTCTGATCGGCGTTCTGGACCGCAGGGGCGACGTAACTCCGGTTCTTGGCTCCGCCCCGGTGGACGACGCCCGGAAGTTCAAGGACCCGGACGAGATTGCCGCCATGCGCGCCGCCTCCCTCATCAACGACAGAGTGGTGGAGGGCGCCATCTCCGCCCTGACCGAGGGCGTCCGGGAGGATGAGATCGCCGCCCTGGTGGAGTCCCTTTACCGCGAGAACGGCGCGGACCGCTCGGCCGAGGGGCAGCTGGTCTGTTTCGGCCCCAACGGGGCAGACCCCCACCACGCCCCCGGCGCCGCCGTCATCTCCGCCGGGGACTCGGTTGTACTGGACCTCTTTACCCCCATCCGCCGTTACTGGTGCGACATGACCCGCACCGTCTTCTTCCGCAGGGCGGACGGGGAGCACCGCCGTGTCTATGAGGCGGTAAGGGCCGCCAACCTGACCGCCGAGGCCGTGATTCGCCCCGGTGTGCCCATGTGCGATATCGACCGCGCCGCCCGCTCGGTCATTGAAGACGCAGGGTACGGCAAATACTTCACCCACCGCCTGGGCCACGGCTGCGGCCTGGACTGCCACGAGCCGCCCGACAACTCCAGCGCCAGCACGGTCCCGGCCCAACCGGGCATGGTCTTCTCCGTGGAGCCGGGCATCTACCTCCCCGGCAGATTGGGCGTGCGGATAGAGGACCTGGTTCTGGTCACCGAGGACGGCTGCGAGGTCCTCAACAAGGCCTCCAAGGACTTTCGTATTGTATAACCAAAGCAGGCGAGGGCCGTCCGATTGGACGGCCCTCGCCTGCTTCGCCCGGCGTTATCGCACCTACCCCATTTTTGCCTCTTCATCGGTGGCCTCCAGCTTGAAAATCACCGGCCGCAGACCGTCGTTGCAGCTGCAGATCGCCACGCCGGGCTTTTTGACCCAGTCCCCGTAGTAAAAGAGCTCCTCACCCGTCCCGTGGGCCAGGGCGAAGACGTACTGGTACATGGCCTTCCACGCCTCGTCGCACATCCCCTGGGGCTTGGCGAAGTCCGCGTAGAACACCTGTCCCTCCTTCTGCATGGGGCAGGGCCCCAGGCCCTCCGCGCCGTACTCTCCGGCCAGCTCCTGGTCGAACGTCACCTTCAGCACCGTAATCCTTACCTTTTTCACGTCTCTACCTCCCTTTCAAATACCAGATCGAAATTCTGGAGCACACCGATGATATTCGTCGGGATACAGCACACCAGGCGGTACCCCCTCTGCGCAAATGTGCGGATAATCTCCTGATAGCCCGTAAATTCCGCGCCCATCATTCTGTCGTTCTGCACCGATACATACTCATACTCGTACATATGACCGCCCCTTTCCCCGGCTATAAATAGTTTCCCGTGTAGGATGCCCCGCAGCCCTTCAGCGCCTGGGGGGTCCCCTGGAAGAGGACCTCGCCGCCCTTCACGCCGCCCCCCGGCCCCAAGTCGGCCACATAATCCGCCCAGCGGATCACCTGTGTGTTGTGCTCCACCAGGATGATGGTGTTCCCGGCGTCGGCCATACGGTCCAGCAGGGCGAGGAAGTGCTCCACGTCCAGGCCGTGGAGGCCCACTGTGGGCTCGTCCATCAGGTAGAGGGTCCGCCTCCCCTTCCCCGTCAGCAGCTCCGCGGCCAGCTTGAGCCTCTGGCCCTCGCCGCCGGAGAGGGTGGTGAGTCTCTGCCCCAGCTCCAGATACCCCAGGCCCACGTCCCGCAGCAGGCCCAGAATCCGCCCCAGCTTCCCACCATCGCCGAAGGCCTCCAGGGCCTCCTCCACGGAGAGGGCCAGAACCTCGTTGATGTTCCGCCCTCCGTACCGGACGGCCAGCACCTCCTCCCGGAAGCGCCTGCCGCCGCAGATCGGACAGGGCACCTCCACATCCTCGAAAAAGAGGAGGTTGCTCTTCACCACCCCCATCCCCTGGCAGGCCTCGCACCGCCCGTCCGGGGTGTTGAAGGAGAAATCCCGGGCCGTCAGCCCAGCGGCCCCGGCCTGGGCGCTCTCCCCAAACCGCCTGCGGATTTCCCCGTAGAGGCCGGAGTAGGTGGCTACGTTGGAGCGCTTCATCCGGGTGACGGCCGCCTGATCGATGGCCACCACCTGGTCGAAGTCCTCCAGTCCGGCCACCTCTGCGCAGCCGCACCCCTTGGCCAGTACATCGAAAATCAGCGTGGACTTGCCCGATCCGGATACGCCGGTGACGGCGGACACGCAGCCCTCCGGGAACCGGACGGACACATTCTTTAAATTGTGGAGGGTCGCCCCCCGGATTTCCACAAACCGCCCGTTTCCCCGGCGCACCCGCTCCCGGACCGTCTGTCCCTTTGCCAGCCAGGCCCCGGTGACCGAGGCGGGGTTTCCCCTCAGCTCCTCCAGAGTCCCGGCGGCCGCCACCGTCCCTCCGTGCCGCCCCGCGCCGGGGCCCAGGTCGATGATATGGTCAGCCGCCGCCATCACGTCCGGGTCGTGCTCAATGACCAGCACGGTGTTCTCCTGACCGCACAGCTCCTTCAAAATACCTATCATGCCCGCCGTGTCCCTGGGGTGGAGGCCCACGGTGGGCTCGTCCAGGATGTAGATAAGCCCGGTCATGCCCCCGTCCAGGGCGGCGGAGAGCTTGATGCGCTGGCTCTCGCCGCCGGAGAGGGTCATGGCCTGCCGATCCAGTGAGAGGTAGCCAAGACCCACGGCCAGGAACCGCCGCAGCTTGGTCCGCAGGTCCAGCAGGTACGGCGCCGTCATGTCTCTCGCCCCGCCGGCGAGGCTCTCCTCCAGCTCCCCCAGCCAGGCGTACAGCTCCTCCAGCGAGAGGGCGGAGAGCTCCGGCAGACGCCGCCCCATCACCGTCACCGCACGGCTTTCGGCGTTTAACCGCTCACCGCCGCAGTCCGGACAGAGGGCCTGGGAGAAATAGGGCTCCAGGCCCTTCAAATCCCCTTGTTTTTCTCCCAGCCTGCGCCACAGGAGGGGGACGACCCCCTCAAAACGCCCATCCTGCACGTTTTTCGGCGGTTTTTTCTCCACTGACGTGGTTTTGATCGCCTCGCACTCCACGCCGTCGTACAAAATGGCCTTTTGGATGGGAGAAAAGGCCGCGACGGGGGTATTCGGCGCAATCGGGACGCCGTAATGGGCAAAAGCGGCGTAAACCACCCCCGTCTGATACTCCCTGTACCTGCCCTCCCATATCGGTACCGCCCCGTCCTCCAGGGAGCGCTCCTCCCGGACGGCAGCCGCCCGGTTCACCGCCATCACGCTGCCCAGGCCCTCGCAACGGGGACATGCCCCCTCCCGGGTGTTGTGGGAGAACTCCGTGCGGGTGAGCTTGTCCATCCGCACCCCGCAGCGGCAGCAGTACATATAGACCTTAAACTCCCCGTCCCGCTTTTCGGTCTCCTCCCGGCAGTCGGCGGACGAGACAAGCTCCCCGCAGTGGGGACATCTGCGAACGCCCAGCTTCTCGTACACCATGCGCAGCTCGGTATAGAGGTTGGTGGCGGTGCCCACGGTGGAGCGCGGGTTGCGGTTGGCCGCCCTGCGCTGAGAGATCAGGACGGCCGGGGACAGCCCCCGTACCGCGCCCACCCTGGGCCTGCCGATGCCCTGCCAGCCCATGGCCTCCAGGTACTGCCGCTGACACTCCTGGTAGAGGAGGTCCACCGCCAGGGTGGACTTGCCCGACCCGGACACACCGGTGAGGACCACCAGTTTGTCCCGGGGGATGTCCACGGTGAGGTCCCTCAGATTGCCCTCCCGGGCGTTCTCAATGTGGATCCGCTTCGCCATACGCTCCCTCCCTTTTTATCTCCAGTATAGCGGATTCCCCCGCCCGCTTCAACTGCGGGCGCTTTTTTCTCTCTCCTGCCGATTGTGTATTCCCAAACTGGGATTTTGTGCTATACTGGTTACAGCAAAATTGGATATTCCTCTGAAAGGGAGGTGTTTCGTCTTGGCAGATGTCACCGCTTCCCCCGGCTCCACCGACCGGTACGCCCGGCGGGTCTATCTGCAGATCATCACGCTGGCCATCTTCTGCCACGCCTCCTTCGTGGTTATTTACGCGCTGCTGTCCTTCACAGCCCTGGTGGTATACAACGTGTGCAGCGTGGCCTTCTATCTCGTCATGTTCGTGGCTGCCCGGCGGGGCATGTTCCGGCTGGCGGTGTCCCTCATCCATTTGGAGGTCTGCCTCTTTGTCATCGCCGCCACCGTGCTGGGCGGCTGGAGCCTGGGCACCCACCTCTACCTCATCGCCATGGCCTCCCTGGTGTACTTCTGCCCCTTTCAGCGGCGGTACATCCCCTATCTCTTCTCCGCCCTGGAGATAGCGGTCTTCCTGGCGCTGCGGCTCTGGTCCATCGGCGGCACGGCCTGCTATCCCGCGCCCTCCGGCTGGATATCCAGCGCGCTCTACCTCTACAGCGCCTGTGCCTGCTTCGCCATCATCCTATATGCCGCCTTTGCCTCCGGACTCTCCGCCGCGGTGACCCGTAAGGCCCTGCAGGACGAAAACGCAAGCCTTGCCAGGCTGGCCGACCACGACCAGCTCACCGGACTTCTCAACCGCCGGGCCTTTTTGACGCGGCTCAATGCGGCGATGGACGCCCCCCTTGTCCTCGCAATGGGGGATGTGGACGACTTCAAGGCCGTGAACGACACCTACGGCCACGCCTGCGGAGACTTCGTCCTCAGGGAGCTGGCAGCCCTCATGACCCGCCGCTGCGGCGACGGCGCGACCCTCTGCCGCTGGGGCGGGGAGGAATTCCTGCTGCTCTTCCCCGGCCAGGGGCCGGAGGAGGTCTCCGCCACGGTGTCCGCCCTGCTGCGGGACATTGAGGGGCACGCCTTTCCCCACGAGAAGCAGGACATCCGCATTACGATGACCTTCGGCCTGTGTCCCCGGGACGGGGAGATGGACTCCGCCCGGCTGATTCGCATGGCCGACGCCCGGCTCTACGAGGGCAAGGCGCGGGGGAAGAACTGCGTGGTCTGGTAGCGCTTCTCCCAGGAGCAGGCATGACTGCATTACGGCGGACGCCGGCAGGTCCGGAAGGCGCGCCGGTTCGGCGGCAGATTATGGCCCATGTTTCGTTTGGTGTCGATTCCAACGATTCGCCCTCTTTTCAAAGAGACGGGCCGCAGAGCTTACTCTGCGGCCCGTCTCTCTTTCAATTGAATGGAGAACATATTGAAACACGCACGCCGAGTGTCTGCGTCACTTCTTCTCCACCGCCACCCAGATTTCGCAGGCATAGTCCGGATTGCTCACATCCGCGGAGGGGTAGGCCTCAAAATCCGCGCCGCCGCAGGGCTGATACTCGCTGCCGGGGAAAAACTCGCTGCAGATCTGCACGTAGAGCGCCTGGAGCGCCTCCGGCATCTTGCCGGAGCAGGGGAACACCACGTAGGTGTGGGCGGGGATCTCCTCCACCGTCAGGCCGGGGTCGGTGACGGGCAGGCCGTTGTAGTGGGCGCCGATGGCGTAGGGATACTGCGGGTCGGCGGCGTCCCTGCCCAAGCTGGCGCCCACGATATTGTCCCCGAAAACAGGACGCCCGGGGATATACCTGCATAATGCGTCAATGGTGCCGTCCGCCATGCACGCCTGCCAGAAGCGGGAGATCTCCTCCACCGGCAGCTCGGCCTTCCCGGACTCCTGCTTCCACTTTTTGCAGATGAGCTGAAACGCGTCTACGGTCTCAATGCGGTAATTCATGGTGTTTCCTCCGTCTAAAATCAGTTTTACGGAGAGCGGTGAGAAGGATTTGAGCGCTGCGCCGGCCTGCCGGGCATGGGACGGCGTCACCCCGTGGAACCGGGTGAACGCCCGGCTGAAGCTCTCGGGGGAGTCGTAGCCGTATTTGTATGCGGCGTCGATCACCCGGATGCCGGAGCATGACAGCTCGGTCCCGGCCAGTGTAAGCCGCCGGTACCGGATATAGTCCCCCAGCGTGTAGCCGCACAGGATGCTGAACACCCGCTGAAAATGAAAGCTGGACGAGTACGCCTGACCCGCCGCCGCCTCATAGTCGATTGGCTCGGTGATGTGCGCCTCCACATAGTCCACGGCCCGCTGAATGCCGGTAATCCAATCCATGTCTCCACCTCTTCCGTATGCCTCTATCATAGACGAAACGCCGCTGAGCTTCCTGACATTCCGTGCGGCACGATGTCAGGGCCCGGCTGACACGATTATACGAAAAAAACACGCTGCAAAGCAATGGCCTTGCAGCGTGTTTTTTGACTCCAATCAGCAGGTTGCGCCGCCCACCAGATGGAGCTGGGCATCCAGGATGGTCTGCTTGCGCTCCAGAATCTCGTCGGAGAGGAGCTCGCGCTCCACATGCTCGAAGCCCAGGCGCTCAATGGTGGTGGCGAAGCGCTCGCCGGTCTTGCCCTGCTCACGGTAGAGCAGCAGGGCCTTTTCGATGACGGAGAGGGCCTCCTCCTTGGTGGCGAAGAGCTTGCCGAGGGCCTTGCCCACGGCCACGCTCTTACCCCAGCGACCGCCGATGTAGATCTTGTAGGCAAAGGTGCCGCCGTCCATGGCGTCAAAATGGCACTGGTCCACGCAGCGGCCGCAGTTGTTGCACGCCTGCGCGTCCAGCTTCAGCTCGCCGTCCTCCAGCACCGCCGCGCCGATGGGGCAGATCTCGGCCACGCCGCACTTCTTGCAGCCGTTGCACTCGTCGCCGTCGAAATTGGGGATGAGCTGGCCGATGATACCCAGGTCGTTCAGGTCGGGCTTCACGCAGTTGTTGGGGCAGCCACCCACGGCGATCTTGAACTTGTGGGGCAGCTTCACGCCGGCGTAGCCCTTGTAGAACCGCTCGTGGATCTCCTCGGAGAGGCCGAAGGTGTCATGCAGGCCGTACTGGCAGGTGGTGCCCTTGCAGGCCACCACGGGGCGGACCTTGGACCCGGTGCCGCCCGTCTCCAGCCCGGCCTGGGCCAGGAAGGCGCGGAAGGGCTCTATATTGTCGTAGTGCACGCCGGGGACCTCCACCGTCAGGCGGGAGGTGAAGACCACCGTGCCGCTGCCGAATTTCTCCGCCGCCTCAGCAATGGCGGCGTTCTGTTTGGCGGTAATTTTGCCGTTTACCGTGATAATCCGGCCGTTAAAGCAATCAGTGCCCTTGTTGTTCAGGAAGCCCAGCGCCTTCACACGCTTGATGTCCTCCGGTTTGATCGTACAAGCCATTCTTACATTCTCTCCCGTTTCTTTTTCATTCTATACAGCGGCCGCAGACGGCCGGTTACAGCGCAGTTTATTTCACCAGCTCGCTGCCGTTGACGGTCACGCCGCCCTCCAGCACCAGGGTGTCGGTGTAGCCGTAGTGGCGCAGGCGGTTCTGGGTCAGGTAGGCCCGCTTGCCCTTGGCGCACACCAGGAGGAGCTTCTCATCCACAGCGTAGCCGGGGACCACGCCGCCGATGGCGGTGAGGTCCAGCCAGTCGGCGCCGGGAATGGAGGGCTGCATTCCCACATCCACCACCCGGTACCCCTCGGCCTTGCCCGCCTTGTACTCAGCGGGAGTGACGCTTACCAGCGCGCCCGAGAGCTTGTTCTGCAGAATCTGCACCGCGGCGGCGAAGGGGTGGATGGCGGTGGAGAAGGGGGGCGCGTAGGCAAAGTCCAGGTTGGCGAGGTCGGAGAGCGCGGCCTTCATGGCGATGGCGGCGACGGCCACGTCCACCACCTTGTCCACCGCGCCGGCGCCCAGCACCTGGACGCCCAGCAGGCGGGTCGTGGAGCGGTCGGCGATGACCTTGATGATGAACTCGCCGGAGCCGGGGTAGTAATGGGCCTTGTCCCCCACCACGCAGGTGGCGCTGACGGCGTCGAACCCGGCCGCCGCGGCCTGGGCCTCGGTGAGGCCGGTGCGGCCAACGTTCAGCTCGGGCAGATGGCACACGGCGGTGCCCAGCACGCCCAGGTAGTCGCACTCGGCGCCGGCCATATTTTTGGCAGCGCTCCGAGCGGCGATGTTGGCGGTGGAGCCCATGGGGGACCAGGCGCTCTCGCCGGTGATAAGGTTATGTACCATGGCGCAGTCGCCCAGGGCCCAGACGGACGGGTCGTTGGTGCGGCCGTGGAGGTCGGTGAGGAGGGTGCCCTTGAACATCTCAAGCCCGCTGTCCTGAAGCCACGCGGTGTTGGGCCGGATGCCCGTGGAGAGGATGACCAGGTCGGTCT
Organism: Lawsonibacter faecis; assembly: GCF_014287675.1. GTDB lineage: Bacteria > Bacillota > Clostridia > Oscillospirales > Oscillospiraceae > Pseudoflavonifractor > Pseudoflavonifractor faecis. The sequence goes on from NZ_JACOPQ010000005.1 coordinate 26,477, forward strand.
TCATCTTCCGGTTCTCACACTGGACCCGTTCCACCCTCTCCTCGCCCACCAGGGCGTTGACCTTTTCGCCGGTAAAGACCATAATGTCCTTGTCGGCCAGGCGGTTCTCGGCGTACTCGGCCAGCTCGGGGTCGAAGCCGGGCAGAATCTGGGGGAGCATCTCCAGCACGGTGGTGCGGATGCCCCGGGCGGCCAGGTTCTCGGCGGTCTCCAGGCCGATGTAGCCCCCGCCCACCACCACGGCCCGGCGGATCTCGCCGGACTCCAGGGTCTCCCGGAGGGCAATCGCATCCTCGGGCGTGCGGAGGAAGAAGACGTTTTTGAGGCCCACGCCCTCAATGGGAGGCACCACGGGAGACGCGCCCACGGCGACGACCAGCTTGTCGTAGCTGTGGACGCTCTCCGTGCCGTCCTGGAGGCTCCGGGCGGTGACGGTCTTCGCGGCCCGGTCCAGGGAAATCGCCTCCACGCCGCACTGCACGGTCACGCCGGTGAGCATTGCAAACTTCTCGGGGGTGTTGACGATGAGCTCGGCCTTGTCGTGAATCACGCCGCCCACGTAGTAGGGCAGGCCGCAGCCCGCGTAGGAAATATTCGCGCCCTTGTTGAGGAGGAGCACCTCGGCGGAGGGGTCCTCCCGCTTGAGCTTGGCGGCAGCCTTGGTGCCCGCGGCCACGCCGCCGATAACCAGAACCTTCATAACATCTGTCCTTTCTGGGCTCACATTTCAGCCATTGTGATAATCTTAACACTTGTATGCGATCAGGTAAAATAGTAAAATCAGATAGAATGGATTGGAAAAACCGATACTGTATAAGAAGGGCGTGGTGTATTTGGTCACGATGCGGCATCTGAAAACCTTTCTGGCCGTGGCCGAGACCCGGAACATGAGCGAGGCGGCGGCCAGGCTCTACGTCTCTCAGCCCACAGTCTCCCAGACCATCTCGGAGCTGGAAAAGCTGTATAAGGTGAAGCTCTTTGAGCGCTATCCCAAGGAGCTCTTCCTCACCCCGGCGGGGGAGCTGCTGCGCGCCCACGCCGCCTGCGTGGCCGACTCCTTCGACCAGCTCTCCGAGCTGATGCAGGGGGCGGCCCTCCGCCCGGCCCTGCGGGTGGGCGGTACCCTCACCGTGGGCAGTACGGTACTCTGCCCCATTTTGGATGAGCTGCGCGCCGCCCTGCCCGATATCGACCTCTCCGTCCAGGTGGACAACACCCGCATCATGGAGCAGAAGCTGCTCCAGAACGAGCTGGACGCCGCCATTGTGGAGGGCAGCATCCGCCGGGAGGAGATCGTGGCCCGGCCCATCATCCGGGACCGGCTCATTCTGGTCTGCGCCGCCTCCCACCCCTTCGCGGGCCGGACCGAGGTGGAGGCGGAGGAGCTGGCGGGGGAGTCCTTTCTCCTGCGGGAGCAGGGCAGCGGCACCCGGGCGCTCTTCGAGGACTTTATGACCGGGCGGCGGCTGCCGCTGAACCTCAAGTGGGCCTGCAACTCCACCACCGCCATCAAGCAGGCCGCCATCCGTGGGTACGGGCTGGCCGTCCTCTCCGAGCGGCTGGTGCGGGAGGAGCTGGAGCGCTTCGAGCTGTGCCGGGTGAACGTCCACGACTGCGCCTGGGACCGGGCCTTCCACCTCTGCTACCACCGCAACAAGGTGCCCACCAGCGCTCTGCGCCGCTTCATCGAAATAGCCGCCGCCTACGGCGGCTGAGCCTGCCAAAAAAACCTCCGCAGAGAAAACACTACACAGTTGCGTCGTCCGCGGACGACGCAGTCAAAAGAATCTCCGTTATTTCTGGGGACATGAGCCTCAAAAATGACACTCCTCATGACGGATGGGCGACTTTTCTCCAAGAAATAGAGCCCTATCCCTCATGCAGCCTTCTTTGACAAACTGCGCCGCTTACGGCGGCTGAAGACGCCATGAACCAACCATACCTCCGCGTCATAAACTGGCGTGGAGGTTTTCTGCTATGAACTTCGATCCATACCGTCCGGTCTGCCGGCCGTGCCCCGCGCCGGAGACCGTGCGTATTTGTTCCATCCCCGGCCCCACAGGGGCGCAGGGACCGGCGGGATCTCAAGGCCCTACCGGCCCCAGGGGGCCCATGGGACCCACCGGAGCAGTCGGCCCCGCCGGGACTCCGGGCGCCGTGGGACCCCGTGGCGCCACCGGGGCAGCGGGCCCTGCCGGACCCCAGGGCCCCACAGGAGCCACAGGACCCGCGGGGGCGCAGGGCGCGACCGGTCCCGCGGGGGCGCAGGGGCCCATCGGCGCACAGGGGCCCGTGGGGCCTCAGGGACCAATGGGGCCTGCCGGCGCGACGGGCGCGGCCGGTTCCCAGGGACCTGCCGGGCCGCAGGGGCTCCCGGGCGCGACAGGCGCCACGGGTCCGACAGGCGCCACGGGTCCGACCGGAGCCACGGGCACGCCGCCCCCGGACGTGTTCGCCGCCTTTGCCACGTTCGCCATTCCCTTTGTCAACGCCGCTCAGATCCCGCTGGGGACGGTCACGGCGGACCCCACCGGGCAGATTGTCCTGACCGACACCACCCGCATCACCCTCGCGCCGGGGTACTATCTTATCTCCTACCATGTATCCACGCTCCTGAGCACCCCGGGCTATATGCAAATCACCCCGTTTTATAACGGCGCTTCCCACATCGAGTACGGCATTTACTTTAAAACCGGCTTTAATGTGACCAGCGCCTACGGCTCCAATTCCATCATTATTTACGTCCCGGCGGAGACCCGCTTCTCTCTGACCTACAACAGCAATGTGCAGAGCTCCGACGGCACCGCGACCATCACGGTCCTCCAGCTCAACCGCTGAGCGCATACGCCGGGAGTATGCAGGAAGGCCGGGAGGTGGTACCTCCCGGCCTTCCGCTTATCCCTGCTGCTGCGCCGCCTGCGCCTCTTTTTCGCGCTTGACGGCCTCCCGGCGTTCGATGTCCTCCTCCAGGGTACGCCGGGGGCGGGCGTTCACATCGGCGGCCCAGCCCTCCAGCCACGCCGCCAGAGACCCCAGTCCCTCCTCGCTCATGGGAAAGGTCCCGGCCCCCTCCACAGTGGACAGGGCATACTCCCAGGGGCCCTCCCACACCTCGCTCTTCAGCTCCTCCCCGTCGGGGACCACCTTGTAGCGCAGCCTGCCCTGGCTGGAAATCCAGGTGTTTTGATTCTGAAAATGGGACAGGACCGGCAAAAACAGTTCCCCCATCATTTTTCCTCCCTGTCTGCGTGATAATGATCTATTATACTGTTTTCTTTGCTCTGCGGCAAGCCCCCGGCGCTCCGCTGGGAACTATCTACGCTTTTCTTTTCCACCTATTCGTGATAGACTGTGGAAAACTTTTAGATAAGGAGGCCGTATGATGCGTTACGCAGTTTTATACGCCAGCAGCACTGGAAACACCAAGGCCGTGGCGGAGGCCGTCGCGGCCGCCCTCCCGGCGGGCGAGGTCCGGCTGGAGGCCATCGGGCCGGACACCCCCGTCCCGGCGGAGGAGACGGTTTTCGTGGGCTTTTGGACCGACAAGGGCCTCTGTCCCCAGGATGTGCAGTCCCTTCTCCAAAAGCTGGGCGGCAGAAGGGTGGCCCTTTTCGGCACGGCGGGCTTCGGCGTGAGCCAGGCCTACTTCGACGCCATCGCGCAGCGGACCGAGGCCCTGCTCCCGGAGGACTGCACGCTGCTGGGAAGCTGGATGTGCCAGGGCAGGATGCCCGCCGCCGTCCGCAGGCGCTACGAGGGAATGGCCCACGAGCACCCCGACGACACCAAAATCGCCGGCTTCCTCGCCAACTTTGACCACGCCCTCTCTCACCCGGACGAGCAGGATCTGGCCCGGGCGGCGGAATTTGCGCGGGATATCGTAAATCGGCAGTAGAGAACGACGGCGCAGCCGCTACAGCGGCTGCGCCCTGATTATTTTTGGGGCCGCCTGCGCCGTTGAAGGTCAGTGGTTTTCAACATGAAACGCGGGTTCCGTATAGGCTTTGCTCCGGGGATTGACGAGCCACAGGTCCAGCGAGTGGAGCATGTGGTAAATATGCTGCCAGAGGGGCGCGTCGCAGCAGGGCATATCCCAGAGCGCGTCCGGTACGCAGTCAATGACGTTTTTGACCTCCCATAAGGCCCGCTCGGTCTGCTCCCGGATGACCGCGCTCAGTGATTGCTGATCCATCGCTCTTCCTCCTGTCCGGTGCTAATGTTCCACAGCCAGCCCGATTTTGGCGTAGTAATCGTTCTCCAGAATCAGCTTGGAGTAGAAAAACATATCGTTGACACGGCGCAGGACCTCCGAGGCATAGCCCTCGGGGACCGCGGCGCCTTCGGCCGGGGTGAAGACGTCCGCCTTGGAGTCGTACCGGCCCAGGTCCGTGATGAAGCTGCGGTCGGAGAGGACCACCAGGGCAGGGCTCTGGGAGAACACGTCCCGGCCCATCAGCAGGCGGGAGTCGTACTCCAGGCCGAAGAGATTTGAGAGGGTGGGCAGGATGTCCAGAGAGGAACAGGGCTTTTCCACCGTCACCGGCTCCTCCATGTCCCCGCTCCACAAAATCCAGGTGCTGCGGTATACGTCGAAGCGCATATCCAGATCCTCCCCCGCCAGCTCGTCCAGCTGGAATTTCTCCATGCCGTAGGGGTAGTGGTCGGCGGAGAGGCAGATGACGGTGTTCTCCAGCTCCCCTGCGGCCTCCAGCTGCCTCAGGAGGCTTTCCAGGGCCAGGTCCAGCTCCATCTGACAGGCCAGATATGCCCGCGGCCCCTCGCTCATGGGGAGAGACGCCACCGCGTTCCTGTGCTTGTACGCCATGGCGTTGCCTGCAAAGGTATAGTTCATGTGGCCGCTGACCGTCATGTAATAGGTGTGGAAGGGCGCTTCCCCCACATACTCGGGGACGGTGAGCTCCATCATCTCCAGATCCGACTCCGGCCAGGTGGCCCTTACGTCCAGGCCGTGGCCCAGGCCCTTGTAGACGTAGCCCATGTTGGGGTGGGAGATATCCCGGCTGTAGTAGTCCCAGGTGTGGTTATGATAGGCGTTGGTCTCATAGCCCAGGCGGCGGAATTGATTTCCAAGGCAGAAGTACATGCTGTTGGAGCCGGACTTGTACATGGACCAGACCCCGGGCTTTGGGATGAGGGAGGTGTTGGCTACGTACTCCCCGTCCAGGGTGGAAACCCACCAGAGAGGGTTATAGAAATTCTCAAAAACAAAGCCCGTGTTGGCCAGGCGGTACAGGGTGGGCGTCAGCGCCTCGTCCACGGCGAAGCGGGAGAAGCCCTCGGCGGTCATCAGAATCAGGTTTTTCCCGGCGAAGCGGCCGGTATACGCGTTCTGGTCCGTGGGCTGCACCTGGGCGAAGTAGGCGTGCAGCTTTTTCAGCGTCTCGTCGGTCTCCGCCCCGGCGAGAGCGGCAAAGTCGATGTCCATCGTGTTTTCGCCGTAAACCGCGAAGGTGGGCTCCGGGGCGGCGGTGGGTTCGGCGGGAGGCGCAGAGGGGCCGGGGACGGCCGTGGGGACGACCGTGGGCGTCGGCCCCGACTCCGGCTCCGACCCGAAAAAGAGCTGCCTGAGGTCCAGCCGCAGAGTGGTCAGCACGCCGAAGCGGGCGACCGACAGGTCGGGGACGAAGGTCTCACTGTAGAGGTAGCCGTCGGAGAGGACCCCGGCGGTGGAGGCGTTCACCGCCAGCGCACCGGTCAACTGAACTGCAGCGGCGCAGGCGGCCAGCCAAATGAGGGTCCTCCGCCCCGCCCTGGCCTTGGGAGTAAAGGGGCGGCCAAAAAGGCACAATACCGCCGGCGGCGCCAGCAGCAAAGCGAGGGGCAGCCACGCCTCCCCCACGCCCGCCAGAATATCCCGCCAGAACTGGAGCGCCTGTCCGGCGCCGCCCAGGGAGTAGACCGTCAGGAAGGTCTTGAATATGGTGAAATAGACCGTCTGGACCAGGAGCCAGAACGTGAGAAGAGCCGAGAGGACCACGGAGCACCGGCGGTTTCCACGCTCCCCCCAGAGGCAGCAGAAAAAGTCGCAGACCAGGCCCAGGGCCAGGGAAAAGAGCAGGGTAAAGCCGATGCCCCGGTCGAGGGCCGCGCCGAAGGCCCAGCACCTGACCACAAGCTCCTGGCAGAAAATTACCGCCGGGAACCAGAGCAGGGGCAGATAGGGTACGGCGCGGCCCAGGCCCGTATCCGGCTTTTGTAGGCGTGTTCCCTTCATAGCGGCACCCTCTCTCTTTCTGTGGGAAACGGGGCGCTGCGGCACGGCGGGCCGGGACTAGAGTCCCCGGCAGTCGTGTGCATGGGCGTTTTGCTGAGAGCAGCTTCCCCGGACGCCGAAACCTGTTTTTCAGCTCACAGGCCCGCAGCGCCCTGATGCAGGAGGTCCAGGGCCCGCCGGTAGTCCTCGGGGCGGTTCACATTCAGGAGCACCCGGTCCAGATCCCAGCCCGGCAGCTCCGCCTCCGCCACCTGACGGACCTCCACCAGGGGGAAAAAGGCGCGGAAAGCCCGCTCCCCGGCGTCCAGGCAGGCGGTGATGTGGGGCAGGCAGCTCCGTCCGTAAACCGCGAAGGTGGGTTCCCGCCCGCCCTGGCCGCGGCGGATGATGCAAACGTCGGCATTCCCCCGCAGCTCCACCAGCCGCCGGGCCAGATCGGCGTCGGCAAAGGGCAGGTCCACGGCGGTGAGGAAAACCGTCCGGGCGTCGGTGAGGGTGAAGGCCGCCTCCAGCCCCGCCAGGGGGCCTGCCCCCCGGCGCTGGTCGGGCAGCTCCGGGAGTCCCAGGCCCGGATATCGGCCCGGCCGGTCCACCGAGACCGCCGCCGCGTCGAAAACGCCCTGATACTTCCGGGCCGTGGCCTCCAGCAGGGGCACGCCGTCAAAGGGAAGCGTCCCCTTGTCCCGGCCCATGCGCCGGGACTGCCCGCCCGCCAGAATGACCGCCAACGTATCCATGTTTCCGTCTCCTCTCCCCTGTGGGAATAAGTGTTTCAACCATTTTTTACAGTCTATCAAATTTTTTCAGTTCTGTATAGAACCCCTTCCAATTCCATATCCTTTTGGGTAGAAATCAATTGCTGAAAATATGGAGGAAACACCACATGAAAAAATTGCTGGCGGCCGCTCTGGCGGCCGCGCTTCTGGTCCTCCCCGCCGCCCCGGCCTCCGCCGTCTCCGGCGCGCCGGCCACCGACTGCGGCTCCGCCATCCTGATGGAGAAGGAGACCGGGACCATCCTCTTTGAGCAGAATTCCCACGACAAGCTGGAGCCCGCCAGCGTCACAAAGGTCATGACCCTCCTGCTGGTGATGGAGGCCATCGACTCGGGCCGCCTCTCCATGGACGACATGGTGCAGGTATCCGCCCACGCCGCCGGCATGGGCGGCAGCCAGGTGTATATGAAGGAGGGCGAACAGTTTTCCGTCCACGACATGCTCAAGTGCGTGGCGGTGGTGTCCGGCAACGACGCCGCCGTGGCTCTCGCAGAGCACCTGGCCGGGAGCGAGGAGGGCTTCGTGGAGCGGATGAATGAGCGCGCCGCCGAGCTGGGCATGAGCGACACCCACTTCCTCAACTGCACCGGCCTGCCCGCGGCGGGCCATCTGACCAGCGCCCACGACATCGCCCTCATGTCCCGGGAGCTGATTTTGAACCACCCGGGCATCCGGGAGTTCACCACCATCTGGATGGACTCCATCCGGGACGGGGCCTTCCAGCTGGCCAACACCAATAAGCTCATCCGTTTCTACGAGGGGGCCACGGGGCTGAAAACCGGGTCCACCGACTCCGCGCTCTACTGCCTCTCCGCCACGGCGGAGCGGGACGGGATGGAGCTCATCGCCGTGGTGATGAAGGCCCCTACCTCCGAGAAGCGGTTTGAGACCGCCAAGAGCCTCCTGAGCTTCGGCTTTGCCAACTACACCCTCATGGATGTGCAGCCCAACCAGGCCCTGCCCCCCATCGACGTGCTGCTGGGCACCAGGGACCAGGTACAGCCCCAGCTCAGCCGGTCCAGCCGCATTCTCATCGACAAGGCCGATGTGAACAGCGTCACCACCGAGCTGAGCCTCTGCGAAAATGTGGAAGCCCCCGTGGAGCAGGGGCAGAAGCTGGGCGAGATGGTGGTGAAGGTAAACGGCGAGACCCTGCAGACCATCCCCATCGTCGCCGGGGAGGCCGTGGAACGGCTCACTGTGCCCGGTATCTTCATGAAATTCCTCAAGACCCTCTTTATGGCGGGGTAAAATACAGAAAAAACAGCCGGGGGTTCCCGCCGAATCGGCGGGAACCCCCGGCTGTTTTAAGTCAGCTCTGGGCGGCGCGCTGGGCGGCGGCGTCACATCCGCGAAGGATGGGCAAGGCGCCGCTTTTGTCCCAGACCGTCTCGTAGTCCCAGCCGCTGGTCTGGTAGAAAGAACTTTTTTGAGCTTGCGCCGCGTTGGTCATATCCATACAGGCGGTAACAGGACCCTCGGTCCAGGAGCCGTAGGAAATGGCGTTCTCCGGGGCGAACTTCGACGTGCCTAGGGCGAAGCAGTTGGATATACTGCCCTTCATGCGCCCGGTGATCCCGCCGTAATGTCCGCCGTCCCCGGGCACGGCGCAGCCGGAGGCGTTGGCCCAGCAGTCGGAGATGATTCCCTTTTCATAGACCGCTCCGGCGATGCCGCCCACGTTAATGAAGGCGTACCGGTCGTCCGCGACGGAGACCGCGGGCTTTGCCCAGCTGCCCCGGATGGTCCCGGCCTCCAGATGCCCCACAATGCCGCCGCAGTCGCTCTGGAAGTCCGCGCCGGAGGCGGTCACTTTGGCCGCGGACCAACAGTTCTCCACGACGCCCAGGGCCTCGTCCGTCATGGTAATGTCCTCACCGACATAGGTGAGATTCCCGACCAGCCCGCCGGCGCTGGTATGGTAGCCGCCCTGGACGGACACCTCCGCCGTGGAGCCGCAGGCTTGAATGTGAATCACCCGCTCTTCGGCAGGGGGCGCGTACGGTTTTGTATCGGGGAAGGGCGTGTTTATCGCCTCGGAGGTGTAAGACGCGGGAGACACCACCCCCACCAGACCGCCCGCGTTCGCATCTGCCCTGTCCCCGGAAAGAAGGACGGACACGCGTCCGGCGCCCGTGCAGCCGGTCAAGCTGCCTTTGCCTATCGTACCTGCCAGGCCGCCGACGTAGATGCGCTTCTCCTCCGCCCCGGAATAGCGCACGGTCATGTCCATTTCAGTCGTGCAGTTTACCAGAGTTCCGCTCACTCTCCCGGCAAGCCCGCCGACCTGGATCCTCTGGAGCTTCACTCCGTCGTCCACCGTCAGGTCAAGGGTACCGGCCAGCGCCAGGTCGGTACAGCTTCCGTACCACACCCGAAACAGCCCATATTCTCCCAGGCTGAGGGGGGCGCTGGCGGCATTGCCCCGCATGTGGTAGGTCAGCGTGTGGCCGTTGCCGTTGAGGTCGGCTTTCATCAGAGAAACGTCCAGGCTCCCCTGCATTTCGGGGAGCTCGATATCGTTTTGCAGCTCAAAACAGATGGGGACGTTGGGTGTATAGGGAAAGCCGTCCAGCAGCAGGAACTGCTCCGCCGTTTCAATGAGGTAGGGGCTGCGCTTGGTGCCGATGCCCCCCGCAAAGCGCATGTCGGGCACCTGCTTGGGGTCGGTCAGGTCCAGCCGCTTGTCCGAGACGGAGTGGATCCCCTCCTCCGTCCAGGGCTTGCCGCCCTCCGAGACGCCCCACACTTCCAGCATAAGGCTTATGTAGGTTTTAAATTCCGACGCGGAGAAGAGGACGCCGCCGTCAGCGGCGCCTGCCGTCAGATAGACCTTGCCCATATTGGTATAGCTGTAGTTCGGAATAGGGGTATAGCTGATGGTCACGCCGCCGCAGGCAACCAGTGCGACCTGGTCCGCGGCCATGGTATACTGCCCCGGCTCACTGATATAGACGTCGAACAGGTTGTCAATGACCGAAATGACCTCGGCGCGGGTCACGGCGTCTTTCGGATGGAAGGCCCCATCCGAGGCGCCCTTCAGGATTTTTTGCTTGAAGAGGGCGGAAATACGGTAAAAATAAGCGGAATCAATGGCCGCACTGTCCGAAATGCCCTCAATTTCTCCCGTACCGTCCCCATCGCCGCCAAACTGGAACGCCTTGGCGACCATATAAAAGGCCTCCTCACGGCTGAGCGGCTCGTCCGGGCGTATGAGGCCGTCCCGGCCGAGGGCAATGCCGTAGGCATTCATGGTAATCAGGCTCTCGTAATACCAGGCGGCGGGGGAGGCGTCCTCAAACGTGTGGCCGCTTTTCGGTTCGCAGCCCCAGATACGGTAGAGAACCTCCGAGAGCTGGGCGCGGGTGACGGGGTCGTTGGGGCCGAAGCTCCCATCGGGGTACCCCTTGAGAATGCCGGAATCCGACCATCGCGCAATCGCTCTCCGGGCCCAGTGCCCTTCCACATCCGGGTAATCCGCCGCCGAGACGGACGCGCACAGGAACAGCGCACAGAGCAAGGCGCAGCAGAAAAGCGAGCCGATGAGCCGCACCGCAGATTTTCCATGCCATGTCATGCAGAATCCCTCCCACCTTTATCTTGATTTCCGTTTTTATAATACTACCGCATCTTCCGGTTGCCAAGCCCCTCCGGGGCTGTTACAATACTATAAAGTAAACCACAGTTACACGGGGAGGGAATGCCATGACCCTGGGACAGAAGATTAAAGAGGCCCGCCTGAGCCGGGGCATGACGCAGAAGGAGCTGGTGGGGGACGCCATCACCCGCAATATGCTCTCCAAAATCGAGAACGACAGCGCCGCCCCCTCCATGCGCACCCTGGAGTACCTGGCCGGTGCGCTGGGCCTGCCGGCCGGCTATTTTCTCGATCAGGCACCCATCTCCGACGGCACCGTGCCCGACGGGTTGGACGAGGCCCGGGCAGCCTACCGCCAGCGCCGCTGGTCCGACTGTCTGGCCGCCCTGGAGGCCGACTCCAGAGCCGGAACCTCCGACGAGGGCTATCTCCTCCACGCACACGCGGGGGCCTATGCCGCCCGAGAGGCCCTGGACGCCGGTCAGTTTGCCGCCGCCCGGGAGCTGGCGGAGACCGCCCAGTACTATAATCAGGAGGGGCTCTATATGAGCTCCCATCTGGCCGCTCAGCTCGCCCTGATTTTGGGCGAGTGCCTCACCCGTATGGGCGAGGAGGGGTACGAGTCCCAGCGCGCAGCCTTCCTGCGCGCCTTTGAAGCGCTGGAAGCCCAGCATAAAATTCTCTAGCGGCAGAAGCCGTCCGCAGTCGGACGGCTTCTGCCGTTTCCTTATTCTGTATAACAATAATTTTTACAAACCTGTTAGTTGCGCCTAATTATACCAATTCCACTCCATATCTATCGGATTTCCCCTCTTTGTGGTATGATATGTTCTCCATGCTCTTTTCCCACGAAAATGGGAACTAGTCCTTGACGTGTCCCCCGCTTCGTTGTATAATTTACACAAATAAATTGACGCAAGAATAGCTGTTTGTGTCATTTTGCCAAGCAAAGAATTTTCTTTTTTCTTATTTTTGGTAAATTTCCCAACCACTTTGGAGGTGTTCCCCATGGCCGCACAAAAGCTAACCGCCCCGGCGCCCCGTCCCGACACCCCGCTCGGCCTCTTTCTCAGCGGAGGCAACTGCCATGCCCAGAATTATTTAGGCTCCCATCCGGATGTCCGGGACGGGGCCGCCGGATACGTCTTCCGGGTCTGGGCCCCCCACGCCAGGCAGGCCGCCGTCATGGGGGACTTCAACGGCTGGTCGGACGAGAGCCACCCGATGACGCGCCTGGAGGGCGGCGTATGGGAGACCTTTATCCCCGGGCTGAACCGCTACGATGCCTATAAATACGCCATCCATACCGCGGACGGCCGGGTGCTGGCCAAGGCCGATCCCTACGCCTTCCACGCGGAGACCCGCCCCGGAACCGCCTCCAAGCTCTACGACCTCTCGGGCTACCAGTGGGGAGACAAGGGCTGGCTGGAGCATCGGAAGAAGAGCCCGGTCTATGAGAATCCCCTGAATATCTACGAGGTCCACCTGGGCTCCTGGCGGCGCACCGGCGAGGGGGAATTCCTCAGCTACCGGACCATCGCGGAGTATCTGGTGCCCTACGTGAAGGAGATGGGCTTCACCCATGTGGAGCTGATGCCCGTCACCGAGCACCCCCTGGACGCCTCCTGGGGCTACCAGTGCACCGGCTACTTCGCGGCCACCAGCCGCTTCGGCACCCCTCACGACCTGATGTACCTCATCGACCAGCTCCACCAGGCGGGGGTCGGTGTCATTCTGGACTGGGTGCCCGCCCACTTCCCCAAGGACGCTTTCGGCCTCTACGAGTTCGACGGCTCGGCCTGCTACGAGTACGCCGACCCCAGGAAGGGCGAGCACGCCGACTGGGGCACCCGTGTGTTTGACTACGGCAGGAACGAGGTCCGCTCGTTCCTCTACTCCTCCGCCCTCTTCTGGCTGGAGCAGTACCACATCGACGGCCTGCGGGTGGACGCGGTGGCGTCCATGCTGTACCTGGACTACAGCCGCGAGGCCGGGCAGTGGGTGCCCAACATCCACGGCGGCCGGGAGAACTTGGAAGCCATTGAGTTCCTGCGGGAGCTGAACACCAGCGTCTTCACCCGCCACGGCGACGTGCTGATGATTGCCGAGGAGTCCACCGCCTGGCCCCTGGTGTCCCACCCGGTGAGCGAGGGAGGGCTGGGGTTCAACCTGAAGTGGAACATGGGCTGGATGAACGACATCGTCCACTACATGACATTGGACCCCTACTTCCGGCAGTACAACCACAAGGATATCACGTTCTCCCTGGTGTACGCCTTCTCCGAAAACTTCATTCTCCCCCTCTCCCACGACGAGGTGGTGCATATGAAGGGCTCCTTCCTGAATAAGATGCCCGGCGAGTATCTGGAGAAGTTCTCCGGCGTGCGGGCGTTCTACGCCTATATGCTCACCCACCCGGGTAAAAAGCTGCTGATGATGGGCAGCGAGTTCGGCCAGTGGAACGAGTGGCACTTCGAGTACTCCCTGGACTGGCACCTGATGGAGAACCGGGAAAACCAGGAGACCAGGCAATTCTTCAAGGACGCCAACGCCTTCTACCTTGCCCACAAGGAGCTCTGGGAGCTGGACTTCTCCTGGGAGGGCTTCCAGTGGCTCTGCGCGGACGACAACCACAATAACTGCGCGTCCTTCCTCCGCAAGGACAAGAAGGGCGATTTTCTGCTGGTGGCCTGCAACTTCTCCCCCGTCCACCGGCCCGGCTACCGGCTGGGCGCCCCCTGCCGGGGCACCTACCAGTGCGTGTTCAACACCGACGACGAGCGCTACGGCGGCGCCGGCCTGGGCGACAAGGCCCCCATTGACAGCGAGGATGCGGGGTGCCACGGGCAGGAGCAGTCCCTGGTGCTGGATCTGCCCCCCATGAGCGCGGTCATCTATCGGTGCATCCGCAAGAAGCCCGCGCTTAAGAAGAAGACCGCGCTGGTCAAGACCGACGCGGGGAAAATTACCGTCCCCGCCGTCAAGAAAAAGGCGGCGGCCCCGGCGGTGAAGAAGAACATTTAGCCCAGCCCGGACGGAATCGGTGCTCCCGGCCGTCCGGCGGCGGCGCGCGGAGTACGCGGTACGGCCCGTGGGCCGTCCCCGGAAGACAGTTAAAATCCCGGCGTGACAAGCAAAGAGCGCGTTACCACCAATAAGCAGAGGTGTTGTATATGAAAAAAGAATGTGTCGCCATGCTGCTGGCCGGCGGACAGGGCAGCCGTCTCTACGCCCTTACCAGCCACGTGGCAAAACCCGCAGTCCCCTTCGGGGGAAAGTACCGCATCATCGATTTTCCCCTCAGCAACTGCATCAACTCCGGCATCGACACCGTGGGCGTGCTGACCCAGTACCAGCCCCTGGAGCTCAACGCCTACATCGGCAACGGGCAGCCCTGGGACCTGGACCGCTCCGACGGGGGCGTGCACGTCCTGCCCCCCTATGTGCGGGAGGGCTCCTACGGCACCTGGTACAAGGGCACCGCCAACGCCATCTACCAGAACATCGGCTTTTTGCAGCTCTACGACCCGGAGTATGTGCTCATTCTCTCGGGCGATCATATCTATAAGATGGACTACGCCAAAATGCTCAAGCACCACAAGGAGCAGAACGCCGCCTGCACCATCTCGGTGCTGGAGGTGCCCCTGGCCGAGGCCAGCCGCTTCGGCATCATGAGCGTGGACGATGAGGACATGATTTTTGAGTTCCAGGAGAAGCCGAAGGAGCCCAAGAGCAATCTGGCGTCCATGGGCATCTACATATTCACCTGGTCCAAGCTGAAGGAGTACCTGATGGCCGACGAGCAGAGCAGCGACTCCACCAACGACTTCGGCGGCGACATCATCCCCGCCATGCTCAGCGCCGGCGAGCGGATGGCGGCCTATCGCTTCCAGGGCTACTGGAAGGACGTGGGCACCATCAACTCCCTCTGGGATGCCAACATGGATATGCTCTCCCCAGGCAGCGGCATCGATCTCTACGACACCTCCTGGCCCATCTTTGCCCGGAGCGCCACCAAGCCGCCCCACTTCACCGGGCCGGACGCCAGGGTGTCCCACTCCATGGTGACCGGCGGGTGTGAGGTGTACGGCACGGTGGAGAACTCGGTTCTCTTCCACTCGGTGACTGTGGAGCCGGGAGCCCAGGTGCGCTACTCCATCCTGATGCCCGGCACCGTGGTCAAGGCGGGCGCCACCGTGGACTACGCCATCGTGGCTGAGAACGCGGTCATCGGAGAAAAGGCCTCGGTGGGCACCCCACCACCGGAGGATACGGAAAACTGGGGGATTACCGTGGTGGCCCAGGAGATCGAGGTGGGAGACGGCGCGGTCGTGCCGGCCAACGCGATGGTCACCCGCAATGTGAAGGGAGGTGAGGCGGAATGATGAACAAGCTGCACGGCATAATTTTCGCCTACCGCTCCAATGCAGACCTGCGGGAACTCACCCAGAACCGGAACACCTGCTCCGTCCCCTACGGCGGGCGGTACCGCATCATCGACTTCATGCTCTCCAACTACGTCAACGCCGGCATCGCCGACGTGGGCGTGATTGTCCACGCCAACTACCAGTCCCTGCTGGACCACGTAGGCTCAGGCAAGGACTGGGACCTCTCCCGCAAACACGGCGGCCTGCGCATTCTGCCCCCCTTCGGCTACGCCAACAAGCAGCGGGGCGGGGTCTGCCGGGGCCGGATGGACGCCCTGGAGGGCGTGTACTCGTACCTTAAGAACATCCGCCAGGAGCACGTGGTGCTGGCCGGGGGCGACCTGGCCGTAAACCTGCCCCTGCGGGACATCTACGCCCAGCACATCGCCTCCGGCGCGGATATCACCGCCGTGTGCACCCGCGCGCCCAAGGGCGATCCCAAGTCCTCGGTCTACTTCTCCCTGGGGGCCGACGGCCGGGTGGCCGACGTGTCGGTGCATCCCTTCTCCCCGACCGGGTGCGAGTCCCTGGAGGTCTACATTCTCTCCAAGAGCCTGCTGTTAAGCCTTGTGGACCACTGTGCCGCCCACAACATTCCCTCCTTCAGCCAGGGGGTGCTGCTGAGCATGGTCCACTCCCTGAAAATCATGCCCTATGTCTACGACGGCTACGCCGCCCGGCTCCAGTCCGTGGCGAGCTACTACGCCCGGAGCATGGAGCTCTTAGACCCCAAGGTCCGGGACGCCCTCTTCGTCCCCGAGCGGCCCATTAAGACCAAGGACCAGTCCAACCCCTCCACCTACTACGGCAGCGAAGGCGAGACCGAGCGCTCCCTGGTGGCCGACGGCTGCATCATCGAGGGCAGTGTGAAAAACTCCATCCTCTTCCGCGGCGTGCGGGTGGAGGCCGGCGCCAAGGTGGAAAACTGCATCCTCATGCAGGGCACCGCCGTCCAGGCGGGCGCCGTCCTCAAATACACCATCACCGACAAGAACGTCAGGGTCAACCCCGGGCGGATGCTGATGGGACATGAGACGTACCCGCTGGCCATTGCCAAGGGAGAAATTGTGTAAAAGCAAAAGAATGGTCAAGGCAGCAGGCGCCGCCGCCAAGTCTTACGGAGAACACGAAGCGCGGCGGCGGCGTTTCGGCGGAGCGTATGAATACGCTTCAGGCAAGCTGCAGGGGGAGTCTTGAGGCGGACGGACGCCTTCCCTCCGCCCTTCGTGCCGTCCCCGCTTTTACTTTTGCTTTTGGAGGTTTTTATGAACATTCTCTTTGCATCATCTGAAGTCGCTCCTTTTATCAAGACCGGTGGGCTGGCCGACGTCGCGGGCAGCCTGCCCCAGGCGCTGGCCGCCCAGGGGCACGACGTGCGCGTCATCCTGCCCCTCTACGAGGGTGTGGGCCAGAACTGGCGGGACCAGATGAGCTACCTGCTCAACTTCCACGTCACGCTGGCCTGGCGCACTCCCTACTGCGGCGTCTTTCAGCTGGAGAAGGACGGCGTAACCTACTACTTCGTGGACAATGAGTACTATTTCAAGCGCTCTCAGATCTACGGCCACTATGACGACGGCGAGCGCTTCGCCTTTTTCTCCCGGGCCGTCATCGAGACTCCCGGCCATGTGGGCTTCACTCCGGACGTGATCCACTGCAACGACTGGCAGACCGCGCTGGTGCCCATTTACCTGCTGGAGGAGCGCCACCGGGTTCCCGAGCTGAGCGGCGCCAAGAGCGTCTACACCATCCACAACATCGAGTATCAGGGCCGGTACGGCAGCCAGACCCTCAAGGACCTCTTCGGCCTGGCCGACGGGTACTTCAACGAGCATATGCTCTCCTACCACGGGGACGTGAACCTGATGAAGGGCGCCATCTACGCCGCCGACTTCGTCACCACCGTCTCCCCATCCTACGCCCAGGAGCTCCAGTACCCCTTCTATGCCCACGGGCTGGAGGGCGTCATCGCCGATAACCGCAACAAGGTCCGGGGCATTCTCAACGGCATCGACACCGCCGCCTATGACCCCTGGCGGGACAAGGGGCTGGCCCGCTCCTACTCCGCCGCCCAAATTGCCGGCAAGAAGGACTGCAAGGCCGCGCTGCAGCGGGCCGCCGGCCTCAATGAGGACCCGGACGTGCCCATCGTCGCCTGCGTTTCCCGGCTGGTGAAGCACAAGGGCTTCGACCTGGTGACCGCCTCCATCCACGAGATCATGGGCATGAACGCCCAGATGGTGGTGCTGGGCACCGGCGACTGGAACTACGAGGAGGCCTTCCGCCACGCGGCCAGCCAGTATCCCGGCCGCTTCGCCGCGCATATGATGTACTCGGCCTCCCTCTCCACCGCCATCTACGGCGGCGCGGATATCTTCCTCATGCCCAGCGAGGCGGAGCCCTGCGGCCTCAGCCAGATGATCGCCATGCGGTACGGCACCGTGCCCGTGGTCCGGGAGACCGGCGGCCTGAAGGACACGGTCTATCCTTATAATAAGTTTACCGGCGAGGGCCGGGGCTTTACCTTCGCCAACATCAGCGCCCACGACATGATGTGGGTTCTGCGGGAGGCGGTGGATCTCTACCACAATAATAAGAAGGCCTGGAAGGCCCTGATGAAGGCCGGTATGACCGCCGACTTCTCCTGGAACAAGTCCGCCGGCGAGTATTTGGAAATCTACGGCTGGCTTACCGGGAAGTGAGCGCCGGTTTTGAGGTCCATTCAGCCCTTTCCCTCTGCTTGACAGCAGATTAACTCTATGATAAAATGGGCGCTCCGTGGGCGGCATATCGCGCGCCTGCGGAGCGTATCCATATTTTTAGCGTTAAATTCAGCATTAGAGAGCATTTATATAATGTGTACCCCGCGGCCGGACAGACCGGCACCGCCGGGGCACCAATCTGGGAGATGGAACCGTTGCATACATATACCAAAACCGAGCTGACCGACCTCATCGTCGGCAAGCTCCGCCGCAATTTCGGCCGGGACGTGGACGAGGCGACCGGGGCACACATGTTCAAGGCCTGCGCCCTGGTCCTCCGCGACATCATGTCCGCCCACGAGCTGGAGACCGAGGACCGCGTGAAGGACACCCACGCCAGGCAGGTCCACTACCTGTCCCTGGAGTTTCTCATGGGCCGGTCCCTGATGAAGAACGCCTACAATCTGGGCGTGGTGGAGCCTCTGACCGAGGCCATCGAGGGTCTTGGCTTCAACGCCGCCGACCTCTTCGAGACCGAGCCCGACGCGGGACTCGGAAACGGCGGTCTGGGCCGTCTGGCCGCCTGCTATCTGGACTCCATGACCACCCTGGACATACCCGCCAGGGGCTACTCCATCTGCTACGAGCTGGGCATTTTCAAGCAGAAGATTGTGGACGGGCAGCAGGTGGAGCTGGCCGACAACTGGCTGGGCCTGGGCGACGCCTGGCTCATCCCCAAGGTAGACGAGACCGAGACCGTCCACTTCGGCGGCAAGGTCAAGGAGCAGTGGGACGAGAACGGCCGCCACCGGGTGGTCTACGAGGGCGGCACCGACGTGCTGGCCATTCCCAAGGACATGGAGATCGCCGGCTACGGCACCGACCACGTCAACGTCCTGCGCCTGTGGGACGCTAAGAGCCCCGTGCCGGTGGACATGTCCCTCTACAGCCGGGGCGAGTACCTCAAGGCCGTGGAGCAGCAGGCCATGGCCGAGGTTATCGCCAAGGTCCTCTACCCCGACGACAACCACTATGAGGGCAAGTCCCTGCGGCTCAAGCAGCAGTACTTCTTTGTCTCCGCAACCGCCCAGTCTATCGTGCGCAAGCACCGGGTCCAGTACGGCACCCTGCGCAACTTCCACCAGAAGCACGTCATCCAGATTAACGACACCCACCCCACCCTGGTCATCCCGGAGCTGATGCGCATCCTCCTGGACGAGGAGGGCTACGGCTGGGACGAGGCGTGGCATATCGTCACCCACACGGTGGCCTACACCAACCACACCGTCATGATCGAGGCGCTGGAGCGCTGGCCCCAGGAGCTGGTCTCCACTCTGCTGCCCCGGATCTGGGAGATCATCCTGGAGATCTCGGGCCGCTGGCAGAACCGGCTCACCGAGGCCTTCCACGGCGATATGTCCAAGGTGGAGCACAACGCCATCGTCTGGGGCGGCGACGTGCGTATGGCCAATATGTGCGTGTGCACCTGCTTCGCGGTGAACGGCGTGTCCGCCCTTCACTCCGACATTCTCAAGAAAGACCTCTTCCGGGACCTCTACCAGCTTACGCCGGAGAAATTCCAGAACGTGACCAACGGCATCGACCACCGCCGCTGGCTCTCCGAGTGCAACCCCAAGCTGGACGCCCTCATCAGGGACTGCACCGGCGGGGACGACTACCTTCTGAGGCCCGACGCCCTCAAAAAGCTGGAGCAGTTCCAGGACGACGCCGGTGTTCTCTCCCGCCTCCAGCAGATCAAGGCGGAGAATAAGCGCTCCTTTGCCGCCTATGTGGCCCGTGAGAGCGGCATTTTGCTCAATACCGACGCCATTTTCGACGTGCAGGTCAAGCGGCTGCATGAGTATAAGCGGCAGCTTCTCAATGTACTGCACATCATCTACCTCTACCAGCATATCAAGAACGACCCCCACTTCCAGTTTACCCCCAGGGTCTTCCTCTTCGGGGCCAAGGCCGCGCCGGGCTATGCCGTGGCCAAGCAGATCATCCACCTCATCAACTCCCTGGCCGCCACGGTGAACGCCGATCCGGCCTGCAAAGACAGGCTGCAGGTGGTCTTCCTGGAGAACTACCGGGTGAGCCTGGCCGAGAAGCTCATGCCCGCCAGCGAGCTCTCCGAGCAGATCTCCACCGCCGGCAAGGAGGCCAGCGGCACCGGAAATATGAAGTTCATGATGAACGGCGCGCTGACCATCGGCACCCTGGACGGCGCCAACGTGGAGATGCACGAGGTTCTGGGCGACGAGAACATCTTCCTCTTCGGCCTCAAGGCCCACGAGGTCCAGGAGCTGCGCCACCGGGGCTACAAGCCCTACGAGTACTATATGCACTCGGGGGATTTGAAGGCTGTGCTGGACCAGCTCACCCGGGGCTTTGACGACGGCGTGAGCTACACCGACATCACCAACCGTCTGCTCTTCGGCGCGGGCGGATCTGCGGACGAGTATCTGCTCCTGGCCGACTTTGAGAGCTACCGGGCCGCCCACCAGCGGGCCGGACAGGTCTATCTGGATCAGAGGCAGTGGAACCGGGTGTCTCTTCTCAATATCGCCCGGTCCGGCATCTTTGCCGCCGACCGGTCCATCCGCGATTACGCGGGGAACATCTGGAAGGTGCCCACCAAGGAGCTGTAAGCGGTGGGATGACCGGCCGCGGACGCCGGGCTGTGGCCTTCCCCTCCGGCGGCGGACTGATAGGAACATACCAAAAAGCGGGACCGCTGAGCGGTCCCGCTTTTTTCAGGCGATGGGGTGGCGGATGACGGTCCTGCGCTTCTCAGGCGCGGTCCGCCGGGGATCGCTCAGATAGATCTCATGATGCCTGCGCGTCTGGCTGATATCCTTTCGATACCCCTCCCGGAGCAGAAGAGCGTCCATCTTCGCCACGGTGGCGGGCTCATCATCATAGGACCCGGTGTGCAGACACTGTACGCACAGGCCCTCGTCCAGGGTAAAAAACCGGGCGCAGGAGGTATCCAGGCCCTTTTTCCGCGCGGCCTCGCCGCAGGCCCAGGCGAAGTCCCCCTCCGTGACGAAGTCGGGCAGGCGGAGCATGGATATCCAGTGAAAGCCGGACTTGTTGCCGCAGTCCACGCCGCCGGCGCCGTCCGCCATCCACCAGAGCCCCTCCAGCGGCGGGACCACATAGGGGAAGTACCCGTCGATGAAACGTCCGGCCTTCGGACTCATTTTGACCGTGTAGGCCACGGCATACAGGACCGACAGCGCCGCGCCGTATGCGCCGCCCTCCTCGTTGGGGTCGCCCATGCCCTCCACCGCCGCGAAATGCATGGCCGGAACCATTACAATCTCCGGCTTACCGCCGGGCCGGTAGAGCTCCTTCTGCTCCCTCTTATAATCATATGCCGCCATCGTGCGCGCCCCTTCCCGCTATTTTGTTCTGATATCAGCATACCCTGAAAAACCTGACAGGTCGTGTCATGTTTACAAATTTATCATCAAACCCTCCCGGAATGCAATCATTCGCCCGCCCGCGCTGTTTGGATAGGCAGAAGGGAGTTGAAGGCTATGCCCACCGTCCAAGGCATTCCCCTCGCGTTTGAGGAGGTTTTAGACCGCTACGGCGCGCTCGTCTTCCGCCTGGCCTTCCAGGCCCTGGGCAACCGGCAGGACGCGGAGGACGCCGCCCAAGAGGTTTTTGTGGCCCTGGTCCGCGCCGACCCGGCCTTTGCCGACGAGACCCATCTCCGCGCCTGGCTCCTGCGCTCCACCCGGCACCGCTGCAGAAATCTCTCCGGCTCCGCCTGGAGGCGGCACACCGTCCCGCTGGACCCGGAGCTGGATCTGCCCGCCCCCCGGGCGGAGCGGGCGGGGGAGGTGCTCGCCGCCGTGGGGCGGCTGCCCGAAAAGTACCGCACCGCCGTGTACCTCCACTACATTGAGGGGTACACCGCCGAGGAGATCGCCGCCGCCCTGGGCTGCCCCAGGGGAACGGTGCTCTCCCGTCTCATGCGGGCGAGAAAGCTGCTGAAAGAACTGCTGAAGGAGGAATTTGACCATGACTGACGCAATGCTGTACCGGGAGTCCCTCTCCCGCATGACCCCCGGCCCGGACTGGCGCTCACAGGCCCTGGCCGCCATGGATGCGGCGGCGGCCGCACCGGTGCGCCGCCGGACGCCGGTTGGGCCCCTGATCGCCGCCGCGGCCGCGCTGGCGCTGGTGGCGGGCGGCGGCGTGGGCGTCTACCGGAATCTGAACGCCTTCCGGCCCAATGAGTACCCCGGCGGCGTTCTGTCCTCCGCCCCCGGCTATACCGCCGGCACGGGCGAGCTTCCTAAAATTACCCTTTCCGCCGCCCCGGATCTGGGCATGGGCGGCTTCGACGACACTATGGGTATGCTGGTGGTGCGCAGCCCGGAGGAGCAGCGCACCCAAAACCCGACCTTGGGTAATACGGATTATCTCACCGAGCTGCCGGTCTACCAAAACAGGATTCCAACGGAGGCAGAGCAGCTCGGCTGCGCTGAGACGGTGGCAGCCGCCCTTGGGACGGGGATTGCGAGCTATGAGAGCAATCTGTACGGCCAGTACCGCTCCTTCACCTCCAAATGTACCGATGGGACGGATATCTGGCTCAGCAATCTGAACGAATGCTACGTCCTCCTGCCGGAGAGCCTGCCCCTGCCCGGCGGTGCGGAGACCCTGGAGGAGACCGCGCCCCATCTCTGGAGACAGCTCGCACCCCTGTACCCTATGGTCTCGCCCAAATTGGAGGCCACCACCAGCTACGATTTCTACGGCAGGGCCTCCCAGTGGTTCTTCTGGTTTGACGACGACGCAGGGAAGTCCCTGACCGACCGGCTCCTGGACTACTGCTTTGGCCGGGTGGGCGACGTGGGCTGGCACGAGCACACGGGAACCGGGATTTATACCTTCCACCTCCCCTGCTGGCCGGAGTCCGAGGGGGTGCTCTACCCCATCCGCACGGCGGCGGAGGCCGAGGCCGACTTCCGCGCCGGGGACTACCTTGGCGCCGATGTGCCCACCGATACGGCGGCGGCCACCATTCTCTCCACCGAGCTCGTCTACTTTAACCAGCCCTACCAGACCTATATCCAGCCGGTCTACAAAATCACCTACACCCAGGATTACTGGGACGTGTCGCCCGTGCTGGAGCAGTTCCAGCGCAACTACCGGGACGGCGCGGGGGTGGACCCCGAGGTCGAGGCGGGGGTGGACCCGAACCTGGACACCTCCGCATTCTCCAGCGTGAGCTGCGCCTACGTGCCCGCCGTGGCGAAGGCGTATGTGGACATGCTGGACGCTGAATTTCAGTTTAACAATTAGGCGGCTCTGCAGGGCGCCTGCGTATTCCCGCTTTTTTCCGCATAACACAAACCGGCTTGATTCTCAGCAGGCGGGGCGGTCCATAGGGCCGCCCCGCTTCAGCTTATCAAAGAAGCCCCTCGAGACTTCTTTGGGAGAAGGCTGCATGACGGATAGGACTCGATTTCCTGAAAAAAGCCGCCCCATCCCTCATGAGAAGTGTGGTTTCTGAGCCTCGTATCCCCAGAAATGACGAATATTCACTTGATTCCGTCGTCTGCGGACGACGGAGCTCTGCCAGACTTGCTCTGCGGAGGGTTTTTTGACAGGCTGGCCGACCGCTTGACTTTGCTCCAGTTCCGAATTAAAATAGACGGACACGCCGCGAGAGGATTGTATGTCCATGCGGCGGTGCCGGACCGAAACAGACCCGCCCGCGGGCGCTGCGGCGGTCTGACGCTATCCGCCGGGAGGGATTTGAATGATATATCTCGATAACGCCGCCACCACCCAGGTCTGCCCCGAGGCCGCCCAGGCGGCGGTACGGGCCATGACCCGGGACTTCGGCAACCCCTCCTCCCGCTACCCGCTGGGAAAGGCCGCCGCCAGCGCCATGGCCGCCGCCCGCTGGGAGGTTGCCGCCGCCCTGGGCTGCGGGGCGGACGAGGTATTCTTCACCTCCTGCGGCACCGAGGGGGACAACTGGGCCATCCAGGGCGCGCTGGAGCTGGGCAGGCGCAGGGGGAGGCACATCATCACCACCGCCTTCGAGCACTCCGCCGTGCTGGAGCCCTGCAAGGCCCTGGAGCGGGAGGGCTATGAGGTCACCTACCTGAAGCCCGGCAAAAGCGGCCATATCTCTATGGCCGATCTGCGCAATGCCCTGCGGCCCGACACGGTGTTGGTGTCCATCATGCTGGTAAACAATGAACTGGGCACCGTCCAGGACCTCGCCGGCGCCGCCGGGGCCATCAAGGAGGCGGGCTCCCCCGCCCTGCTCCACACGGACGCGGTCCAGGGATTTTTGAAAATTCCCTTCACACCCAAGGGACTGGGGGCGGACCTGCTGACGGTCTCCGGCCATAAAATCCGGGCCCCCAAGGGAATCGGGGCGCTCTATATCCGCAGGGGGCTCCGGTTTCCGCCCCTCCTCCTGGGGGGCGGGCAGGAAAACGGCCTGCGGCCCGGAACGGAGCCCACGGCCCAGATCGCGGCCTTTGCCGCCGCCTGCAGGCTGGGCCGTGAGACCAGAGACGAGTATACGCCGCGTATGTCCGCATTGAAACAATACGCATTGGAATCGCTTTTGAGTGCCCTGCCCGAGCTGAGGCAGGTCGGCGTGGGCGATGCTCCCCATATCCTCTGCCTCACCCTGCCGGGGTATAAGAGCGAGGTGCTGGTGCGGGTGCTGGGGGATCTGGGGGTGTGCGTCTCCGCCGGCTCCGCCTGCCACAGAGGCAGGCCCAGCCATGTCTTCGCCGCCCTGGGTATTTCCAAGAAGGAGATGGACGGGGCCTTTCGGGTATCCTTCTCCCCCGAGAGCACCCGTGAGGACGTGGACGGCCTCCGGGACGCGCTGGTCCGCGCCCGGGAGATGCTGTTCACCACATTGTCCTGACAGGAGGCGCGCGGCGCGGCGGAAACCGGAAGGCCTCCCTCGCCGGGCGCACGTCCTTGGCCGGGCCGACTCCCCTTTCCCAATTCCACAATTAACGTAAATTATATTCGAGGTGTCTATGCTCTCCTATATGAACCGCGGGCGGCTCTTTTATAAGGACGTCGTCACCCTGGCCCTGCCCATTATCGCCCAGAATCTGATCACCGAGTCCCTGGCCCTGGTGGACACCTTCATGGTGGGCTCCCTGCCGGGAGACGCGCCCATGGCGGCGGTGACCCTGGCCAACATCCCCATCTTTGTCATTCTGCTGCTGATCTTTGGCCTCCAGTCCGGGGCGTCGGTTCTCATCAGTCAGTTCTGGGGCAAGGGGGACACCGACTCCATCAACCGGGTTATCGGCATAGGAGTCTACGCCGCGGGAGCCATTACCTTAACGTTCGCCCTCATTATGTTCTTTTTCCCGGTGCAGTTCATCGGCCTCTTCTCCAATAACGACGAGATCGTCGCCATCGCCGCCGAGTACGGCCGGATTGTGGGCTTCTCCTACGTCTTTAACTCCATCACTCAGGTCTACCTGGGGGCCCACCGCTCCATGGAGAACCCCAAGCTGGGCCTGGCGGTGCTCAGCGTGTCCATGTGCTCCAACACCTTTCTCAACTGGGTCTTCATCTTCGGCAACCTGGGCGCCCCGGCCCTGGGCGTGGTGGGCGCGGCGGTGGGCACGCTGTGCGCCCGCATTCTGGAGTTCATCGTCATGGCGGTCTACGCCGTGTGCAACAAGCGCTTCCGCTTAAAACCCGCCCTCCTGCTCCGGCCGGGCAGGGAACTGATGAAGAGCTACGCCCGGTACTCCACCCCCGTGGTCCTCAACGAGACCATGTGGGGCCTGGGGACCTCCCTCTACCCCACCATCATGGGCTATATGGCCGGCTCCACCGAAATTCTGGCGGGGTATGCCATCTCAGGCAACATCGAGAAGGTCTGCACCGTGGTGGTCTTCGCCATCGCGGGCACGGCGGCCATCATCGTGGGACGGGAGATCGGCGCGGGCAGGGCCTCCACGGTCTACGATACGGGCAAATGCCTCAATACGCTGGCCTTCCTGACCGGGCTGGCCGTGGGGGCGGCGGGCATCCTGGGCGCCCTCTTCTTCGTCAGCCCCGTGGTCTACCCCCTCTTCGGCCTCTCCCAGGAGGCCCGGGACATCGCCACTATGATGCTTATCGTCACCTTCGCCTTCCTCTCGGTCCGCTCCTTCAACTCCACCAACATCGTGGGCGTGCTCCGGGGCGGCGGGGACGTGCGGGCCGCCACCATTACCGACCTCATCCCCCTGTGGTGCTTTGCCCTGCCCCTGTCCGCCGTCTTCGGGCTGGTGCTGCATCTGGACATCTTCTGGGTCTATATGGGCATCTCACTGGAAAATGTGCTGAAGTTTTTCCTGGGCGTGCGTCGCTTCCGCTCGGGCGCGTGGATTCACGACGTCACCCAAATCAGCTATCGGAAGGCGGAGGTCTAGCATGAAAATCACCGTTTTGATGGAGAATCACGCCCCCGACGCTCTCGTCTGCGAGCACGGGCTCTCCCTCCACATGGAGTACCGTGGCCGCAACGTCCTGCTGGACGCGGGAGCTTCTGGCCGCTTTGCGGAGAATGCCGCCGCCCTGGGGGTGGACCTCTCCGCGGTGGAGCTGGCCGTCCTCTCCCACGGCCACTGGGACCACGCCGACGGCCTGGGGGCCTTTTTTGAGGCCAACGCCCGCGCCAGGCTCTATGCCCGCCCGGCGATACTGGAGCCGGAGTGGCTGGACGCGGGGGGTGAGCGGGAGTTCATAGGCGTGAACCCCGCCCTGCTGGAGCGGTATGCCGCCCGCTTGGACCTGGACGACGGGCCGCGGGAGATCCTTCCCGGCCTCCATCTGGTCCCCGACGCGGTGGCCCACGAGCAGTCCCTGGTGGCCGAGACGGCCCGGGGGCTGGTGGTGATGAATTCCTGCTGCCACGCGGGGACCGGATACATCGTCAGAGATCTGCTGGAACGCTTTCCGGGACAAAAGGTGCACGCCGTCCTGGGCGGCTTCCACCTGATGGGTCTGCGCAGCCCGGACTCCCTGGGCGTGGCCCCCGGCATCGTGAAGAATCTGGGGCGCTGGCTCTGCGGCGAGATGGGCGTGGAGCAGATCTATACCGGCCACTGCACCGGCGGCCCGGCATTTGCCCTCTTGAAGGAGGAGCTGGGGGACAGGGTCCACCATTTGCAGACGGGCGACACCATAAGCTTTGAGGATTGACGCGCTCTGTATGAACGCCGGGCGGCCCAAAGGGCCGCCCGGACTTTTTGATTTCAAAGGGGCCGCGAGGAGGAGCGCTCCGCAGGCGGCGGGTGCGGCCTTGGGAACAGGAGAACGCTGTGTTTTAGCAATCCGCGGCAGATTCTGCTGCATTTTCGCCCGTTCACAAATCATTTACATCCTGACTATTGACATTGTAAGGGGATGGTGGTAAATTTACGTTAGCACTCAGATGATATGAGTGCTAAATCTTGTGTGGAGGGGGGACTGGAATGGAATTGACGGAGCGCAAAAAGCGTATTCTAAGAGTGGTCATTGAAAATTACATTGAGACCGCCGAGCCGGTGGGCTCCAAGACCATCGCCGAGTCCTCCGGCCTGGACATCTCCTCCGCCACCATCCGCAACGAGATGGCCGACCTGGAGGAGCTGGGCTATCTGGAGCAGCCCCACACCTCCGCCGGCCGCATTCCCTCCCCCAAGGGCTACCGGCTCTACGTCAATGAGCTGATGGACGACTACCGTCTGTCCATCCAGGAGACCCAGCGCATCAATCAGGCCCTCCATTTAAAGATGGCGGAGCTGGACCGGGTCATCGACCAGGCGGGGCGCATCGTCTCCCAGCTTACCCAGTACCCTGCCTTCGCCCTCTCCTCGGGCATGGAGCGGGTGACCATCCGCCGCTTTGACCTGCTGATGGTGGAGCGCAGCGCTTTCATCATCGTGGTCATGACCGACACCAACGTGGTGCGCAACCGCCTGGTGCGGCTCCCCTCGGATTTGAGCGAGCCCCAGCTCCAGCTTTTGAACACCCTGCTCAATACCACCTTCACCGGCCTTACCCTGGAGCAGATTACCCCCGAGCTCATGCGGGTAGCCCAGCACGCGGCCGGTGAGTCCTACGGGCTCATCTCCCTGGTGGTCTCCTTCGCCATCGAGGTGCTGGAGGAGCTGGAGCACCGGAAGGTGCACACCTCCGGCATTGCCCATCTCCTCGAGCACCCCGAGTACCGCAGCCTGGAGAAGGCCCAGACCCTCATGAGCTATCTCTCCGAGGACGCAGACCCCGCCCGCTTCCCCATCCCCAAGGGGGACCCCATGAGCATCCTCATCGGCCCGGAGAACGTGGCCGAGGCCCTCAAGGACACCAGCGTCGTGGTGGCGAGCTACGACATCGGCGAGGGGATGCGGGGCGTCATCGGCGTGGTGGGACCCACCCGGATGGATTACGCCAAGATTACCGCCCGCCTCTCTTATCTGGCCCAGGGGCTGTCCAGTCTCTTCGGCCGGGGCGAGCTGCCTCCCAGCGCGGATGATAAGAATGACAAGAATTAGGAGGCTCCACATAGGATATGAGTAAGAAAGACAAGGAAAAGGCCCAGGTCCCCGAGGAGGAGACCGTCCAGACCGAGACCGCCGCGGAGAACCAGGGCGAGGCCGGGCAGGCCGCAGCCCCCGACGCCGCCGAGCTGACCGCCGCCCTGGCCCAGGCCGAGCAGGCCATGACGGCCCTTAAGGACAAGGAGGACCAGTTCCTCCGCCTGGCCGCGGAGTACGATAACTTCCGCCGCCGGAGCCAGAAGGAGAAGGAGTCCGTCTGGGCCGACGCCAAGGCGGAGACCGCCCTGGCGTTCCTCCCCGTGTACGACAACCTGGAGCGGGCCCTCAAGTCCCCCTGCGGCGATGAGGCCTACGCCAAGGGCGTGGAGATGACCATGAATCAGCTCAAGGAGGTTCTGACCAAGCTGGGCATCGAGGAGATTCCCGCCCTGGGCGAGACCTTCGACCCCAACCTCCACAACGCGGTGATGCATGTGGACGACGAGTCCGCCGCCGAGAACACCATTGTCGAGGTCTTTCAGACCGGGTTCAGGGCGGGAGACAAGGTGGTCCGGTTTGCGATGGTGA
Organism: Lawsonibacter faecis; assembly: GCF_014287675.1. Taxonomy (GTDB): domain Bacteria; phylum Bacillota; class Clostridia; order Oscillospirales; family Oscillospiraceae; genus Pseudoflavonifractor; species Pseudoflavonifractor faecis. The sequence continues at coordinate 55,334 of NZ_JACOPQ010000005.1, forward strand.
AGGTCGCAAATTAGGGTGAGGCGCCCGGCGCCCGTGAGCAGGGCTCAGCCCCGCCGGGAAGGGCGTGAGGCGCAACAGCCCGAGTTACTCTGTTAAAAACAATCTTTTATATAGGAGGACAACATTATGTCTAAAATTATCGGTATCGACCTTGGCACCACCAACTCCTGCGTCGCCGTTATGGAAGGCGGCGAGGCTGTCGTCATTCCCAACGCGGAGGGCAACCGCACCACCCCCTCCGTCGTGGCGTTCTCCAAGGACGGCGAGCGCATGGTGGGCCAGGTGGCCAAGCGTCAGGCCATCACCAACCCCGACCGCACCATCTCCTCCATCAAGCGCGAGATGGGCTCCAACTACAAGGTCAACATCGACGGCAAGAGCTACACGCCCCAGGAGATCTCCGCCATGGTGCTGGGCAAGCTGAAGGCCGACGCGGAGGCCTATCTGGGCCAGACCGTTACTGAGGCCGTCATCACCGTGCCCGCCTACTTTACCGACGCCCAGCGCCAGGCCACCAAGGATGCCGGCCGCATCGCCGGCCTGGAGGTCAAACGCATCATCAACGAGCCCACCGCGGCCGCTCTGGCCTACGGCGCGGACAAGGAGTCCGACCAGAAGATCATGGTCTACGACCTGGGCGGCGGCACCTTCGACGTGTCCGTCCTGGAGGTGGGCGACGGTGTCATCGAGGTCCTGGCCACCGCGGGCAATAACCGCCTGGGCGGCGACGACTTTGACAAGGCCGTCATGGACTGGATGGCCGCCGAGTTCAAGAAGACCGAGGGCGTGGACCTCACCGGCGATAAGGTGGCTATGCAGCGCCTGAAGGAGGCCGCCGAGAAGGCCAAAATTGAGCTCTCCGGCGTCACCTCCACCAACATCAACCTGCCGTATATCACCGCCGACGCCACCGGCCCCAAGCACCTGGATCTGACCCTCACCCGGGCCAAGTTCAACGAACTGACCGCCAGCCTGGTGGAGGCCACCACCGGCCCCGTACGCCAGGCCATGAGCGACGCGGGTCTCTCCACCTCCGACCTCCACAAGGTCCTGCTGGTGGGCGGCTCCAGCCGTATCCCCGCCGTGCAGGAGGCCGTGAAGAAGATTACCGGCGTCGAGGGTTTCAAGGGCATCAACCCTGACGAGTGCGTGGCCATGGGCGCCGCCCTCCAGGGCGGCGTGCTGGTGGGCGACGTGAAGGGCCTGCTGCTGCTGGACGTCACCCCCCTCAGCCTGGGCATTGAGACCATGGGCGGCGTGATGACCAAGCTCATTGAGCGCAACACCACCATCCCCGCCAAAAAGAGCCAGACCTTCACCACCGCCGCCGACAACCAGACCAGCGTCGAGGTCCATGTGCTCCAGGGCGAGCGTGAGATGGCCCAGTACAACAAGACCCTGGGCCGCTTCAACCTGGACGGCATCGCCCCGGCCCGCCGCGGCGTGCCCCAGATTGAGGTCACCTTCGACATCGACGCCAACGGCATCGTGAACGTCTCCGCCAAGGACCTGGGCACCGGCAAGGACGCCCACATCACCATCACCTCCTCCACCAACATGTCCAAGGAGGACATCGACAAGGCCGTCAAGGAGGCCGAGCAGTTCGCCGCCGAAGACGCCAAGAAGAAAGAGGAGATCGACGTACGCAACCAGGGCGACCAGATGGTCTACCAGACCGAGAAGGTCATGGAGGACCTGAAGGACAAGATTGACGCCGGCGACAAGGCCACTCTGGACGCGGCCCTCAACAAGCTGAAGGACGCCCTCAAGGGCACCGACGTGGAAGCCATCAAGACCGCCACCGAGGAGCTTTCCAAGGCCTTCTACCCCATCAGCGAGAAGCTGTACGGCCAGGCGGGCGCCCAGGGCCAGCCCGGAAGCGACATGGGCGGCGCGGACTTCGGCGGCGCAGCGGCCGGAGCGGCCGATGCGGGCGACCCCAATGTGGTGGACGCCGACTATCAGGTTGTGGACGACGACAAGAAGTAAGATGTGAGAAGTAAAAGATAAAAAGCTGTCTGCGTGGGGACGGAAGATTTCTTTCGTCCCTCGCAGACTGTCTGGATTTGTCTCCTCAGCTTTTTATCTTTATTTCTTCTGCCTTTTACTCTCACCGGAGGTGAACGATATGCCAGACCAAAAACGAGATTATTACGAAGTCCTGGGCGTGGCCAAGGGCGCGTCGGACGACGAGATAAAAAAGGCCTACCGCAAGCTGGCCAAGCAGTACCACCCGGATCTGCACCCGGACGACAAGGTGGCCGAGGGAAAATTCAAGGAGGTCAACGAGGCCTACGAGATCCTGTCCGACAAGGACAAGCGCGCCAAGTACGACCAGTTCGGCCACGCGGGTGTGGACCCCAACTTCGGCGCGGGCGGCGGGTACGGCGGCTTTACCGGAGCCGATTTCGGCGACTTCGACCTGGGAGATATCTTCGGCTCCTTCTTTGGCGGCGGCTTTGGCGGCGGGGGCGGCGGCCAGCGCCGCAACGGTCCCCAGAAGGGGGACACGCTCCGCGCCTCCATCACCATCACCTTTGAGGAGGCCGCCTTCGGCTGCGAGAAGGAGGTCACCCTCTCCCGCAGCGAACAGTGCGAGACCTGTCACGGCTCCGGCTGCGAGCCGGGCACCACGGCTGAGGTATGTCCCGACTGCCGGGGCACCGGCACCATCCGCATCCAGCGGGGCGGCGGCGCATTCTCCTTCGCCACCACCGCCCAGTGCCCCAAGTGCGGCGGCACGGGCAAAATCATCCACAGCCCCTGCAAGACCTGCGGCGGCCAGGGCGCGGTGCGCAAGCAGCGCAAGATTACCATCCAGATCCCGGCCGGTATCGACAACGGCCAGGCCGTTTCCCTCCGGGGTCAGGGCGGCGCGGGCAAGAACGGCGGTCCGGCGGGTGATCTGGTGATCTCCGTCACCGTCCGCCCCCACGAGTTTTTCAAGCGGGACGGCACCTCGGTCTACTTAGACCAGAGCGTCTCCTTTCTCCAGGCGACTCTGGGGACGGAGCTGGAGATTCCTACCATCGACGGCAAGGTGAAGTGGACCCTGCCCGAAGGGACCCAGACCGGCACCACCTTCCGCCTGCGTGGCAAGGGCATCCCCAGCGTCAACGGCCGGGGCCGGGGCGACCAGTTTGTCACGGTCAACGTCCAGGTGCCCAGGAACCTGAGCCGGGAGCAGAAGGACGCCCTGCGCGACTACGCCCGGGCCATGGGTGAGCTGCCCGGCGAGGAAGAGGACGAGGGCCTGAAAGGTTTCTTTGACAAAAAGAGAAAAAAGAAATAAAATAAGGGGTGGCATATTTGCCGCCCCTTTTCTTTTTTGTGTTTTGAACGGCAATCGGGCGGGGATAGTGTTTAAGAACGCGCCAGCGACCTTGCTCCATAGGACTCCGCCGCCCCTCTGCACGGCGCGCGGGCCGATCCCCGCGCCGTTTTTCCCGGCTTGTTTTCAAACATCTTTTCCATTTTTCTATTCTGGAGGTACCCTATGGCCGGCCTCATTCAACAGCTTCAGGACAATGTCCTTCGGTACATCACGCCCGCCATCATCTTCCCCGTTCTGCTGCTGGCGGCCATCTTCTGCTTTTTCGCCTACTACTGGTACGCCATGTGCCCCAAGGAGGGCACGCTGGAGTGGATCTCCATGGCCAGCCGCAAGCCCAGGCCCTTCACCTTTGCGGGCAAGCGGCACCCCATGACCAAAAAGGACGCGCTGCCCCTGCTGCTGCTGACAGCGGTCTACGCCTTCTCCGCATTCTGGAGCCTGGGGTCCTTCACCGCGCCGCAGTCCTTCGCACAGCTCCCAGCCGGCAGCAGCGCCACCTTCTCGCTGAAGGAGGAGGCCGACATCACAAGCCTGATGTACTACACCGGCCTCAACACCGGCGCCTACACCCTGGAGGCCTCTGCCGACGGGGAGAATTGGGTCTCCCTCTGGGCGAAGACGGACGACGGCGGCAAGGTGGAGTCCTACTACTGGGCGGACGGCACGGGCTACTCGCCCAGCAAGGCGGTCAGCCAGAAGTACTCCCTGCTCTTCAAGTGGCAGGAGATTGTCCCCACGGCCCCGGTCCATGCCAAGTTCCTGCGCATCACCGCCATCCCAGACAGCGGGAAGGACTGGCTGGAGCTGGGCGAGCTGGCGCTCTACGGCGCGGACGGCGAGCTGCTCCAGGTGGCCTACACTGACGGCAGCGCCGCCGCCCTCTTCGACGAGCAGGGCACCGTCCCCGCCATGCCCACCTGGTACAACTCCGGCTATTTTGACGAGATCTATCACCCCCGTACGGCCTATGAGCACATCCGGGGCATCTATCCCTATGAGATTACCCACCCGCCCCTGGGCAAGCTTATCATGAGCCTGGGGATCCAGATTTTTGGCATGACCCCCTTCGGCTGGCGGTTTATGGGCGCCCTCTTCGGCGTGGGGATGCTCCCCCTGCTGTATGTGTTCCTGAAAAACCTCTTCGGCAAGACGGCAGTCGCGGCCTGCGGCACCGCCCTCTTCGCCTTTGACTTCATGCACCTGACCCAGACCCGCATCGCTACCATCGACACCTACGGCGTTTTCTTTATCCTGGCGATGTACTTCTTTATGTACCGCTATCTGACCCTCCCCGCCGGGACCTCCTTTAAGAAGGGCGCGCTGCCCCTCTTCCTCTCGGGCCTCATGTGGGGCATCGGCGCCGCCAGCAAGTGGACGGTCATCTACGGGGCGGCGGGTCTGGCCCTGCTCTACTTCATCGGCCTCTACTTCAAGCTGCGGGACTGGCCTCAGGACGAGGGCGCGCCCCGGTTCGGCCCCTGGCTCGTCAAGACGCTGCTCTTCTCCGTCCTGTGCTTCGTTCTCATCCCGGCGGTGATCTACACCCTCTCCTACATTCCCTACGCCCTGGCCCGGGACGGACTCACGCTGGAGAATCTCATCCGGCAGATGTGGGAGAATCAGAAATATATGCTCACCTACCACCAGGGCGTCCACGATGTCCACCCCTACGAGTCCCGCTGGTACCAGTGGCTGGTGGACGGGCGGCCCATCCTCTACTATCTGGACAGTACCTCGGGCGCGTCACAGGGGCTCAAGTGCGCCTTTGCCTCCTTCAATAACCCGGTGGTCTCCTGGGCGGGCCTGCTGGCCATTCTGGCCTGCGCAGCCCAGGCCTTCCGCCGCAAGTGGGCCAAGGCGTCCTTCTTCCTCGTCACCGCCGCAGGGGCGGCGACGGCCCTTGTCAAGGTGAATGGCATCCTGGACGCCTCGCTGGAGTCCTATGTCCGCACCCGGAACCTGGCGCTCATGATACTGGGCGTGGTCCTCTATCTGGCCTTCGGCGCCCTCGCCATCCACGCCTTCCCCCAGTACTCGGCCAAGGCCCTCTTCATTGTGGTGGGGTACCTCTCCCAGCTGGTGCCGTGGCTGCTCATCGGCCGCACCACCTTCGCCTACCACTACTTCCCCTCCGTCATCTTCCTGGTGCTGGCCATCTGCTATGTCTTCAACGATCTCATGGAGCGCAGGGCCAAGGGCTGGCGGATTGCGCTCTACGGTCTGACCGGGACGGCCATCGCTCTCTACGCCGCCTTCTACCCCGTGCTGGTGGGCATTATGGTGCCCACCTGGTACACCGACAGCTTTATCCGCTGGCTGCCCAGCTGGCCCTTTTAGGCGCGGACATTTTCTCCGGAAAATGTGGTATTACGGCCGCGCCTCCCAGGGAGGGGCCAGTCCCCACTGGTTTGATACTCCCCTGCCCTGCGGGGTGAAATCAAGGATTGCATCTCTTATGGAGGTATTTTATGTTCCTCGCCGACTACCACACCCACACCCTTGTCTCCCCCGACAGTCAGGCCTCCATCTACGATATGGCGGCGGCGGCCTCGGCTGCCGGGCTGCGGGAGCTGTGCATTACCGACCACTGCGACCTTCTGAGCCTGGAGGGTGATCGACAGCTCACCTTCGACTGGGAGCCCAGCCTTGCCCAGTTCGACGAGGCAGAATTTTTTGCCGACCCCAATCTCGTCCTGCGCCTGGGGCTGGAGCTGGGCAGCGCCCACGTCTGTCCGGAGGCCGCGCGGAACATTCTGGACCGGCCCGGGCTGGACTTCGTCATCGGCTCCCTCCACAACCGCTCGGAAGCCGCCGGGGGCGGGGACTACTACTGTGTGGAGTACAGCAGCCCCCAGGTCTGCCGCGACATTCTGGACGACTACTTCACCAATATGGAGGCTCTGGTCCGCCTTCCCGACTGCTACGATGTGCTTGGCCACATCATCTACCCCCTGCGGTACATGGTCCGGGACGGACAGAGCGTCTCTCTGGAGCACTGCTACGGCCGTCTCCGCGCCATTTTCCGCGCAGCCGTGGAGTCGGGCCGGGGCATTGAGTTTAATACCTGGTGCGGACGCACCGTGGAGGAGTGGCGGCCTGTCCTGGCCCTCTACCGGGAGGCGGGCGGCGAAATCGTCACCACCGGGTCCGACGCCCACGCCCCGGAGAACGTGGGCAAGGGGCTGGCGGACGCCTGCGGCCTTTTAAGGGATATGGGCTTCCGCTACCTGACCACCTACAAGGGCCGCAAGCCGGCCTTTGTCAAGCTGTAAGATAAACCAGACGAAATATATACGGAGGTATCATTATGATTGCATTAGGCAGCGACCACGGCGGATACTCGCTTAAGGAGCACATCAAAGCTTACCTTGAGGCCAAGGGGATTGCCTTTAAGGATTTCGGCACCCATTCCACGGACAGCTGCGACTACCCTGAGTTCGGCCGGGCGGCGGCCGAGGCGGTGGCAAGCGGCGAGTGCGAGCGCGGCATCGTCGTCTGCACCACCGGTATCGGCATCTCCATCGCCGCCAACAAGGTCCACGGCGTCCGCTGCGCCCTGTGCAGGGATCTGCTGTCCGCCCAACTCACCCGGCGGCACAACAACGCCAATATGCTGGCTCTGGCCGGCGGCTTTACCGGCCCCTTCGAGGCCGAGCACATCGTGGACGCCTTCCTGACCACAGCGTTCGAGGGCGGCCGCCATGAGCGCCGCGTCAACGCCATCGAGGAGTGAGCAAAGGCGGTCCCGATTCATTGAATCGGGACCGCCTTTTACAGATACGTGAGAAAAATTTCCTCCAGGCTTGTCTGCCGGATGCGGGGCGAGAGGTCGTCCGCCAAGGCCTCCAGATAGGTCCGCACCGCGGAAGAATCCAGACCAAGCAGGGCGCAGAGCCTCCCGGCGGCGGCGCCCAGACATGCCGGCCCCTCCCGGCTGAAACGCTCCGCCAGGAGGGCGCGCTCCCCGTCCGTCACGTTCAGCTTTGCCACGTCTCCCCCCACCAGGGCCAGGCCCAGGGCGTTGACGGCAACGCTCTCGCAGAGGTTGATGAGCAGGCCCCGGTAGTCCCTGCAGTACGCGCCCAGGAGGGCGCGCACATATTGGGGGGCGAAGCAGTTGAGAATGCGGTTCTCCATACAGAGCTGCTCCAGATAATGGTTGACATAATCTATTCCCTGCAGATCCTCCGGCACCGGACGGCCGAGCTGGTAGTCAATGTCACAGGGGACCTGGTGGGCGAAGAAGCGGTAATCATACCGGCCCCAGAACCCGCCGATGCTCCGCAGCGTGTCCCGAAGGGACAGGTTCTCCACCTGGGGCAGACTGCCGCAGGTCCCCTTCCAGAGCTGTTTTCCGCGGGCCAGCTTGTCCCGGATAACCGCCTCCCCATCGGCAAAGCGCTCCTCCAGGCTCTCTCCCCGCCCCTGCTCCAGGGTGAAGCGGACCGAGGCGAAGAGCTCCAGGGCCAGGGCCCTGGGCACCGAGCTGCTGTCGCCGCCGGTATACAGGGCGACCCGCCGGGCCAGAAGCCGCCACAGTGCGCCCTCGTCCCGGTTCTCCCCCCTCTCCGGCACAAGCTCACTCCTCATAGCAGCCCTCCTCTGCGCCTATCCCATCCCCCGCTTCTTCCGCCTCCCAGCCCCGCAGCCGCCTGCACAGCAGGGCCAGCTCGGTCCCGGCCAGGGCCTCCAGCGAGCCCCGGCACCAGCCGTTGTAGGCGCCGCGCATGTGGGCGATCAACTCGTCGTCGGAGAGGCGCTCACCGGACTCGTTTTTGTAAAAATAAAAGATGTCCTGCAGCTCGGTCAGCGTCTCCTCATAGTGGGCCTGGTCCAGATAGGGGGAGTCCCGGAAGGCAAAGACCAGCTTCTTTAAAACGCCCTCTCCGAATTCCACCCGATCCGCGTCCCGCAGGGCCTGAACCCGCCGTTCCGCCAGGGCCAGCATCTGCCGGTTCGTCAGCGCCAGGCCGTACTCCGCCGTCGCCCGGTTGCACAGCTCCAGGTCCCGAACCGTTCCCGCCGCCAGGCCCTCTGTCGGCATCATATCCTCCATACCATCCCTCCTCTCATACTATATACACCTTCCGGGCGGCCAGGTACAGACTTGAAATTTTGCCCGATTTGTGGTAATATAGGCATAGAAAAAATGAAAGAATCTTTAAAGCGGCCCGGAACGCATACGCGTTCCGGGCCGCTCAGGCTGTCAAAAAACCTCCGCGGAGAAAGCCTCGCAGAGCAGCGTCGTCCGCAGACGACGGAATCAATTTTAAATCCGTCATTTCCGGAGACATGCGCCCCGGAAATGACGCTTCTCATGACGGATACGGCAATTTTTTCCATAAAATGAGCCCCTTCCGTCAGCAGGCGAAAAGGCCCGGAGCGCATATGCGCTCCGGGCCTCTCATATTGATATCTTTAGCCGCATTTGGAGTAGCCGCAGTTGCGGCAGGTGACGCAGCCGCCCTCGTGCTCCATGGGGCTGCCGCACTCGGGACAGTACTTGGCAAGCTTCGCCTCGGCGGGGGTCATGCCGGGCCGGGGGATGATGGGCTCCCCGGGGACCACGGCGGACAGGGGAGACGGACAGGGGGGCAGGGCGCTGCCGCTCTGGGATGCCTTCACCACCCGCTCGATGGCCTTGGCGATGGCGTCGGGACAGGAGGTGACCGGCACGCCCTTCTGCCTGAGGCACGAGGGGCAGCGGATGCCCTTGAGCTGGTGGATGAGCTCGTCGCCGTCCACCCCGGCCCGGAGGGCGATGGACACCAGCCGTGCGGTGGCCTCGGACTGGGAGGGACAGCCGCCGGCCCTGCCGGTGTTGGTGAACACCTCGCAGATGCCGTTTTCGTCGTAGTTGACGGTGATGTAGAGGTTGCCGCAGCCGATCTTCACCTTTTCAGTATATCCCATGGTCACCGCCGGGCGGGGACGGGGCTTGATGTTGCGCATGACGCAGGCGCCGTTCTCGCACTCGGCGCTGAGGACGGCCTCCTCATAGGTCTCTGCCCTGGGCTCCTCCCTGCCGCCCGCCACCTTGCCGATGTTGAGCACCTGCTCGTCCCGGCTGCCGTCCCGGTAGATGGTGGTGCCCTTGCAGCCCAGCTTGTAGGCCAGGGTGTAGACCTCGGCCACCTCCTCCCGGGTGGCGGAGTTGGGGAAGTTCACCGTCTTGGAGACGGCGTTGTCGGTGTACTCCTGGAAGGCGGCCTGCATTTTCACATGCCAGATGGGGGAGACGTCGTGGGCGCAGACGAAGACCCTCCTGATCTCCTCTGGGATGCCCTCCACATGCTGGAGGCTCCCCTGCTCCACGATCTGCTCCATCAGCTCTTCAGAGTACACGCCCGCCTCGGTGAGCCTGTCCTTTAGAATCTGGTTGGTCTCGATGAGATGGGTGTTGTCCATGACATTGCGGATATAGGCGTAGGCGAAAACAGGCTCCACGCCGGAGGACACCCCGGCGATGATGGACAGCGTGCCCGTTGGGGCGATGGTGGTGACGGTGGCGTTGCGCAGGGGCCTGCCGTTCTGGTAGATGCTCTCGCCGAAGAGGGGAAACGCGCCCCGGGTCCCGGCCAGCTTCTCGCTCTCCTGGTGGCCGACGGCGTTTACCAGCTCCATGACCTCCTTGGCCTGGGCCACGCCCGCCTCGCTGTTGTAGGGGATGCCCATATAGAGGAGCATATCGGCAAAGCCCATTACGCCCAGGCCTATTTTCCGGGTGGCGCGGGTCATCTTGTCAATCTCATCCAGGGGGTATTTGTTGACCTCGATGACGTTGTCCAGGAAGTGGACCGCCTTGCGGATGGTGTCGCCCAGCTTCTTCTTGTCCAGTACGTACCTGCCGCCGGACTTCTTCAGGTGGGTCACCAGATTGATGGAGCCCAGGTTGCAGGCCTCGTAGGGCAGGAGCGGCTGCTCGCCGCAGGGGTTGGTGGACTCAATCTCTCCCATGGAGGGCACCGGGTTGTCCCGGTTGAGCCGGTCCAGGAAGATGATGCCGGGCTCGCCGGTCTGCCAGGCGGATGCCACCACGGTCTCGAAGACCCTGCGGGCGTTCAGCGTGCCGGTGACCGTTCCGGTGGCCGGGTCCACCAGGTCGTACTCCCCGCCCTGCTCCACAGAGCGCATAAAGGCCTCGGTGAGGCCCACGGAGATATTGAAGTTGTTGATCTCATGGGTGTCGTTCTTGCAGCCGATAAACTCCATGATGTCGGGGTGGTCCACCCGGAGGATGCCCATGTTTGCCCCCCGGCGGGTGCCGCCCTGCTTCACAGCCTCAGTGGCGGCGTTGAAGACTTTCATGAAGGAGATGGGGCCGCTGGCCACCCCGCCGGTGGAGTTCACCGTGCTGCCCTTGGCCCGGAGCCGGGAGAAGGAGAAGCCGGTGCCGCCGCCCGACTTGTGGATGAGGGCGGCATTCTTGATGGCGTCGAAAATGTCCTCCATGGAGTCGGCCACAGGCAGGACGAAGCAGGCTGAGAGCTGGCCCAGGGGTCGGCCGGCGTTCATCAGCGTGGGGGAGTTGGGCAGAAAATCCAGACCGGTCATCATGTCGTAAAAAGTCCGGGCTGTGGCGTCCACGTCGGCCTTGGGGTCAAAACGGGCGTCCGCGGCGGCAATGGCGCCGGCCACCCGGTGGAAAAGCTGGTCCACCGTCTCGGTGGGCTGTCCATGCTCGTCCCGGATGAGATAGCGCTTCTCCAGGACGGCTCTGGCGTTTTCAGAAATGGGCATCTACGATCTTCCTCTCTCAGTGTCATCGAAAAACAGCCCGCCGCAGGCAGCCCCTTGTCCGCGGCATGGCTGTTTATAGTCGCACAATATATTGTAGCATGTCCCAAATCAAAGTCAACATCTTGTTCCTTGCTTTCAGTATAGAAAATTGATATGATTATGACGGCAGAAATCTGCGTAATGCATAGGGGGTGAAGGGTTTGCGGGTGTACAATACGGGGCGGCCGCCCGAGCTGCCGCCCACGGCGGCCCACCGGAGGCGTTTCAACCGCATGGGCTGGGCCCTGGTGGTGTTCATGCTGGGACCGATGGCGGTCCAATATGTTCCCGCCGTGATACTCTCCCTGCTGGCCCCCCAGGCGCTGGGCGAGAGCTGGGTGGTATGGGTCCTGTCGGTCCTCTCCCAGTATTTTGTGGGCTTCTCCGCGGCGGCCCTCCTGCTCCTGTCCGTCCCCGCCGCCCCCACGGGCGGGGAGGGGCCGCTCTCCCCGGTCGGCTGGCTCAAGGCTCTGGTGGTCTCGGTGGGGGTCCTGATGGTCTCCAACCTCCTGACGATCTTCCTCATCAGCCTCCTGGACACCCTCCGGGGCGTTACCAGCACCAACCCGCTGGACGCCTCCCTGGCGGACTACCCCATGGCGCTCACCCTCCTGTCCACATGCGTGCTGGCTCCCGTCTTTGAGGAGCTCTTCTTCCGCTCCCTCCTGCTCAAGCGGCTCAGGCCCTACGGCGCCCGGTTCGCCGCCTTCGCCTCCGCCCTGGCCTTCTCCCTGATGCACGGCAACCTCTACCAGATGCTCTACGCCTTTACCCTGGGGCTGGTCTTCGCCTGGGTGGTACTGCGGACGGGGAAGGTATGGCAGACCATCGCTCTCCACGCCGCGATCAACCTCCTGGGCGGCGGATTCCTGACCGCGCTTCTCGGGGAGGCCGGCACGATGGCCGCAGGCCTTCTCTACCTGGGGTGTACGGTGGGGGGCGCCGTCCTCCTGATCCGCCGCCGGTACGAGCTCTCCCTGCCCCGGGGCCGGGAGGATATGACCGAGGGGGGGAAATGGGGGCTCTTCCTTCTCAATCCGGGCATGATTATGTTCTGCATCGCCGCGTGCGGCTTTGCGGTGCTGTTTTTGCTGTAGGGCGTATCCCGCGGCCTCAATTCCCCCGGGGGCTTTGCGGGCCACGGCGCGGCAGTCCGTCCCCCATACGGGTACTGGCATAAAAAGAGGCGCGGCATCAGCCGCGCCTCTTTATTCAGCCGGTTTTTAAACCCCACCCAGGGTGAAGCCGCCTGTCCCGCCGGACAGGCCGTCCTTATCCAGCATCCGCTCCAGCACCTCCACGTCGGTGGTGATATCCATCGCATCGTCCTGGAAGAGCTTGTCGAGCTGCTTCTCAAAGCCCTCCACCACCTTATCCATCATGCCCTCGATTCGCTCCTTGGCGGCCCGGATGTTCTCACCCTCGATGCCCTGAGCCTCCATCTGGGCGTAGGCCTTGAGAATTTTCAGCGTGGTGGGCAGATAGTAGCTCAAAAAGCTCCTGAGCTGGCTGTTCTTGTTGGGGTTCTTGCGCTGGTACTCCAGAATTTTGCTGGTAATCTCGCCGATACGGTCGATTTTGGCGCTCATCACCGGGTCGGCGATGGCGTCGTTGGTCTGCTTAATCTCGCGGAGGATCGCGTCGTCCTCCTCCGCGCTGCGGGTGGGCTCCTCCACCTCCTCGACCTCTTCCTCCTGGACGGGAACCTCTTCCCGGATTCCCTCGTCAGATAGGATAAGGCGGCCACTGCTCATGTCCAGATAGCCGGTGGGGATGTACCCCTCGTCCAGCATCTCCTGAAGGTCGTCGCAGGCGGTGTGGTAGCTCACCGGCATGGCCTGGGCCAGGGTGGCGATGGAGATGGAGTCCCGCTTGCCGATGAGAGCCAGATACTTGCGGAAGCGCTTGGCCTTCTTGCTGCGCTGCGCGCCGCAGACCAGAAGCACCACGCCCAGGCCGGTGAAGCCCAGCAGCGGCGCCATAGCCGCCAGGGTGCCCAGCAGCCCCTCGGAAAACAGGATGGCGGGGAAGCTGACGGCCGAGATGAAGCCGAAAATACCCGTGAGAATGCCGCCCCAGATGGTCATGCCCTTGCCCTTGTTGAGATCCACGTTCTTGCGCCGCTTCTGGTAGGGCACGCCCTGCATCCCCGGCTGCTTGCTCCGGCCCCGGCCGGCGTAGGACTGCCTGCCCGCCGCCTGCTGGCTCTGCTGCTGCCCCGCCTGCTGGCCGCCCTGGTACTGGTAGCGGTACTCGTACTTATAGTTGTACCCGCCGCGGTCGGTCCGAGCGCCGCTCTGGGCGGAGGAGGCTGAGGACGAGGCCCCCGGCTTAGCGGAGGAGGCGGAGGAGCCGGCGCCGGACGCGGAGGAGGAGGGCTTGTAGGGTCCGGCCCCGGCGGCGGCGTCCTGCTGGATATCGTAGGGATGCCGCTGCTGGTAGCGCCTGTTGGTCCCGCTTCCCACACTGTTCCCCGTCAGCTTGCGGAAGAGCAGAAAAAGACCCACCGGCCAGAACATGACCAGTGCGGCCACCACGATGATCCAGGAGATCAGTTCGCTGTTGTCGTTATCGCCGCCGTTGTAGCCGCCGCTGCTGTCGTAGTTGTACGCCATGAAGAGCGCCCTCCTAAATAATCCGTCAGCGGGACCGGGGCCCCGCATAAACTCGCTGTACCCATATAGTATCACGTCTATGGTAAAAAGAGATTGATTTTTTCTTTAAAAAGATTAAAATTTACGGTCGGGACATAAATAGAGACCCGACAACGCCGGTAGAGATTATGATACAACGAATCCACCGGAAAGTAAAGGGTCTCGCCGCCCCGCCCGCGGGCGGTTACAGGGGTAAATTCCCACTCCGCAGCCCGGCATTTTCCCCTGTAACCAATCTGTAATTGCTTTTTTTCACAAAACACCATATAATGTACCCTGTCTTAGTATTTTCCACCGGATATTTGGAGTGATTTCATATGGACAACACAGAGGGCAAACGCGTCATGCCCAAAAACGGAATGCCGAAGGGCGCAAAAATTGCCGTCATTGTCATAGCGGCGGTTCTGGTCCTGCTGGTCGGAGGCTATCTGGCACTGTGCGGCTATGTCAGCTCCTCAGACCGCATTCTGCCGGGCACCTCCGCCGACGTGGGGGGCGATCTGTCCGGCATGACCCGGAACCAGGCCGAGGAGGCCGTCCGGGTGGCCGCCGAGCTGCTCTACGGCGACAAGGTTATCAGCGTCTCCTACCCCGGCGGCTCCCAGCGGCTCTCCGGCTCCGTGGTCACGGTGGACGCCGCGGCCGCGGCCGACCAGGCCTACGCCCGGGGACGGGAGAACGGTTTTCTGGGCCTGGGCTTCGCCTGGCTCTCCTCCCACGGCAATTCCCTGGTCGTCACCGCCGCCGCGGAGCTTGCCCCTGGCGGCGAGGAGACCCTGCAGCGCCTGATTCATGACATCGACAGCGACATCAGCTCCACCCTCACCGAGACCACCTACCACGTCACCGACGACGCCCTGGTGCTCCGTAAGGGCACCTCCGGCGTCAGCGTCAGTCTGGACGCCCTGCGGGAGCAGCTTCTGGAGGCCCTCTGGGCCGGGAAGGACAGCGTGGAGCTCACCCCTGAGGTCACCGCCCCGGAGGAGCCCGACTTCGAGGCCATCTACCGGGAGGTCTACGTGGAGAGCGCCGACGCCTATCTGGATAAGGCGACCAAGGAGATTGTCCCGTCGGTCACCGGCGTCAGCTTCGACATCGCCGCCGCCCGGGCACTGCTGGAGCGCACGGAGGAGGGGGAGACCTGCAGCGTCCCCCTGGCCCTCAGCGAGCCGGCCCTCACCGGCGCCAAGCTGGAGGAGAACCTCTTTAAAGACGTGCTGGCCGAGACCAAGACCTGGTGCTCCGGCCCCGCCAGCCGCCGGACCAACATTGACCTCGCCTGCAGCTTTGTCAACGACACGATTCTCCTGCCCGGCGAGACCTTCTCCTACACGGAGCTCTGCGGCCCCTATACCACCTCCAACGGCTATGGCAAGGCCACGGCCTACGTCCAGGGCAAGTCGGTGGACACCACCGCCGGCGGCATCTGCCAGCTCTCCTCCACCCTGTACTGGGCCACACTGGTGGCCAATCTGGAGACGGTGGAGCGCTCTCAGCACGCCTACAACACCGGCTACCTGCCCATCATCGGCACCGACGCCACGGTCTATGACACCTATCCCGACTTCAAGTTCAAGAACAGCACCGAGTACCCCGTGAAAATCGAGTGCTACCGGGACAAGAGCAACAACCTCCATGTGACCATCCTGGGCACCAGCAACGGCATCCACGGCGAGCCCTTCAACAAGGTTTTGGCCACCGAGGCCGCCCAGACGGTCTACGAGGCAAACGACGCCAAGGTCGCCCCCGGCGGCGAGCCCATCAAGGACACCGAGCGCACCGCCTACAACGGCATCACCGTGGAGGTCTACCTCCGTCTGGTGGACGACGAGGGCAACGAGGTCGAAACCAAGTTCCTCCACAAGGACAAGTACCGTTCCCGCAACGGCGTGTACTTCTATAACAGCGCCGACGCGGCACGGCTGGGCATCGACCCCGCCACCGGCCTGCGCAACCTCACCCCCGTGGTGGACCCCAGCCCCTCGGTGGAACCAACGCCCGTCCCCAGCACCGATCCCGCTGTGCCGACGGATCCCAATATGCCCACCGAGCCCACCCCCCCGCCGGGAACGGACCCGGGCGCCGTGCCCACAGACCCCGCGGTCACTCCTCCCCCCAGCGAGTCTCCGGCGGGTGAGAGCCCGGTCCCCTCTGAGGAGCCCTCTCCCACCCCGTCCGAGAGCCCCGCGCCCTCCCAGGACGTGCCCGAGGGGATTCCCACCATCCCCCCGGCGGATGCCGAGGCATCCCCCGCCGCGTAGTGTTCTCAGCGCCCCCGTCCGCCGGACGGGGGCGTTTTTTATTTTAAAACCGCGAACTCTGTGGTATAATAACCGCAATGTAGCTATGATACCCGGCTTTTGGCGCGTCCGCCTCCCGCCCTGGGGCGGTATCGGCGGCCATGCCGTATATCACGCGGGCCTCCCTTTTTAACTTTCTTCGAAAAAATGAATCAGGCCTTGCCCGGAGAGCAGACGGCTCTTTCAGGCAGGGCCCAAAATAAGGATGGTGAAAATGATGTTCCAGGGCTTTTCCAACGAGACCGTCGACTTTATGTGGGGCATCCGCTTTAACAATGAAAAGGGCTGGTTTGAGGCCCATAAGGACCAGTACAAGACCTGTTTTTATAACCCCCTGCGGGAGCTGGCCGGCACGGTATATGAGGCCGTCGACGGCAGATATCCCGAGCTGGGCCTCGTCAGCAAGGTCTCCCGCATCTACCGGGACGCCCGGCGGCTCCATGGCCAGGGGCCCTATAAGGACCGGCTCTGGTTCTCCATGGAGCGGCCCAGCGAGGACTGGACCGGGGACCCGGTCTTCTGGTTCGAGCTGGCCCCCGAGGGTTATACCTACGGCCTGGGGTACTACTATGCCCGGCCCATCACCATGGCCAAATTCCGCAGGCGGCTGGACACCAACCCCAAGCCCTTTGAACAGCTGGTCCGCGCCTTCAACAGGCAGGATGTGTTTACCCTGGACGGCGTGGACTACAAGCGGCCCAAGGGGGAAACCACCCCCCTGCTGGCCCCCTGGTACAACAAAAAGGGCTTCAACCTGTCGGCGGGAGGCGAAAACGGCGGGGTCCTCTTCACTCCGCAGCTGCCGGAGCTGCTGATACAGGGGTACGACTCCCTGGTGCCCTTTTACCGCTATCTTATTTCTCTGGATTCCGATCCGGACCCCCGGGACGCATAGGCGTTTTTTGACCGGCCGCTCCACTGCGGACAGTCAAAACCGGCATGGGACGGCTCCGTGCGCCACGCCTGAACAATTTCATCGTATCCCGGCGGAGCGGGTGTAAAAAGCAGCTCTCCGAGCCATTTTTTATCTAACAAAAATTACATCGCAACAAAACCGCCATGCCGCACATACTGTTTTTGATAAACAGAAAGGCGGCGGCGGGGTATGGAGCAGAAACGGAATCGGAAAATTGCGGCGCTGGCGGTACTGATGGCCCTGGCGTTTCCCCTCTCGGTGGCGGCGGCCCTGTCCGCCCGGCCCGCGGCGGTGCAGGCGGACGCCGCGCCCCCGGGCGAGACGGGCGCGGCCCCCGAGGCGGTGCTGCCGCCGGACGACGAGATGAAGCTTATCGCCATCACCTTTGACGACGGCCCCCGCCGCTCCACCACCACCCGCCTGCTGGACGGCCTGGCGGAGCGGGGCGTCCAGGCCACCTTCTTCCTCATCGGCGAGCAGGTGGAGGGCAATGAGGACGTGCTCAAGCGGATGGATGACGAGGGACATCAGATCGGCATCCACACCTATGACCACGTGAAGCTCACGGGCCTGAACAAGACCGATTTCGACGCTCAGGTGGACCGAACCCGGAGCATTCTCAAGGGCGTACTGGGCCACAACGACTTCCTCCTCCGCCCGCCCTACGGCATGACGGACAACGGCGTGAAGACCTGGGCGGGCTGTCCCATCATCCTCTGGTCCATCGACCCGGAGGACTGGAAGGACCAGAACGCTCCCCGGGAGGTCCGGCAGATCGTATCGGAGGCCAAGGACGGGGATATCATCCTCATGCACGATATCTTCAGCGCCTCGGTGGACGCCGCGCTCCAGGTAATCGACCAGCTCCACGCCAAGGGATTCCTCTTCTGCACCATCGACGAGCTCTACGCCGCCCGGCATATCGACCTGGAGCCGGGCGAGGTGTACTGGAACGCCTATCCGTAAGCCTGCGCCTGTACGCGGCGCCGCTTAATCCGTCCCCCGCCCCATCGCCGCCGTGATATCGCATAAAACACCGGACAGGCCAGAAGGCCCGCCCGGTGCTTTTAGCTTTACTGATTGATCTCTTGAGCCTGGACGCATTTCCCTGACGCTTAAACAGCCGGACGCTCACGCCCATCTGGTCAGCAGCGCCTCCCTCACTGGTTTTCAATCCGGCCTTCGCCCGGGGCTTGCCCTGGGGCAGGAGTGTCGGCTTCCTCCCCGCCCTCTTCCGTAGACGCCGGGGGCGCCTCCCCGTCCTCCGGCAGCTCCGCCGCTCCGCCGCCGTCCGCATCCCCCCCGCTGGGGGCGGCGTCCGCTTCAATGGCCTGGGCGGGGGATTCCTCCTCGTCGTCGTCCTCTCTCAGGTCGGCCACGGTGATGGCCATCAGGTCCTCCTTGCCGGGGTTCTCCATGGCCGCCACCCGATCGGACTGGCGAGACACCGCCCGCTCGAAGACGTTGCGCACGTCACGGGCGTTGCCGAAGTTCTCATCCCGGTCGTCGTAGAGGGACCGGAAGCCCTCGGCGGCAAATTTCTCAGTCTCGTCGTCCAGGGTGTAGCCGTTCTTTTTGCACATGGACCTGAAGATTTCCATCAGCTCCGCGCCGGTGTAGTCCTCGAAGTAGAAGTACTTGTTGAAGCGGCTCTCCAGGCCGGGGTTGGAGTTTATGAAATTACTCATCAATTCGGTGTAACCCGCCACAATGACGATAAGGTCCGCCCGGTTGTCCTCCATGCCCTTCAGCAGGGCCTCGATGGCCTCCTTGCCGAAGTCGTTGGGGGCGTCCACATTGGCCAGGGCGTAGGCTTCGTCGATGAAGAGCACGCCCCCCAGGGCCTTCTGGATGACCTCGTTGGTCTTCATGGCGGTCTGGCCCACGAAGCCGGCCACCAGGCCGGAGCGGTCCACCTCCACCAGCTGGCCCTTGGAGAGGACGCCAATGGCGTGGTATATCTTCGCCAGCAGCCGGGCCACGGTGGTCTTGCCGGTACCGGGATTGCCCATAAAGACCAGGTGGAGGGACATGGGGGGAACGGGCAGCGCGTGCTCCTGGCGCATCTTGCGCACCTTCACCAGATTGATAAGGCTCTTCACGTCCTTTTTCACCTTGTCCAGGCCGCACAGCTCGTCCAGCTCGGCCAGAAGCTCCTCCAGACTGGGGGCCGCCTCCGCCTCCTCCCCTGCCTCGGCCGTGGGCTGGGCCTTCCCCTCGCCCTGGGCGGCTGGAGCGGGAACATTGGGAAGCTCCGGCGCCTTGGGGGCGGCGGGTCGCTTGGTGACGAAGTCGCTCACGTCCAGCGGAGCCTTCTCCCCCTTGATGCCGTCCCGGGCGCAGAGCGCGCTCATCGCGTCGGCGCAGTGGTTGACGAAGCCCGCCTCCTCCTCGCTCACCACATCGTCCACGGCGGCAAAGAGCAGGAGCATCAGGGTCATCAGGTCCACAAAGCGGCGGGAGAGCCTGGTCCCGGCCACCTTGTCGTAGGCCCGCATCCGGGCGAAGAACGCCGGAGGCTGGAAGCCGGGGTAGTCCGCCACAGCGGTGCTCAGCTCCCAGAACAAAATGGAGGGGACGGGGTTCCCCTTGGTGTAGATGGCGTTATAGTACTCCACATGGCGCGGGGTAACGGCGCTCCCGTCCCTGCCCCAGACGCCCAGGGCGCAGGCCCTCATAAAGCTGTCCGCCTCCTGGGTAAAGCGCATTCTCAGCGCCGAATCGCCAATCTGCCGCCGGAAAGCGGTGACGCCGTCGTCGTACTGCTTGTGCACCGCCGCGGCGGTCATGGAACCCTTCACGCGTCCTCAACTCCTACTTTTTTCACATGTGAACCCATTATATCCGATAGGATACGGATAATCAATAAAAGTATCCTTAAAATTCCCCGGCTATGGTAGACATAAAAACTAAAAAATAACTGACAATTTACGCTAGACCGTTGACGATTTTCCTCATAACGTGTAAGATGATAGGGAATGTAAAACCGCTCTCTCCACAGGGCCCGGCCCAATGTGGAAAACGATAAAAAATAAGGAAGTCAAGAGAATCGGAGGGAATGACCAATGGCAGCCAAAAAGCCTGTGGGTGCGCGCAGCGAGACCGTCCGCTGTGAAAACTGCGGTGAATACTATGCCACTACCTATAAGCGCTGTCCCTTCTGCGAAGAGCGCGCGGCCGACCGGCGCAGCAGACGCAGCGACGATGAATATGAGGATTACGACGTCTTCGACGACGGATATGATGACGAGTACGAGGACGACGAGCCCCGCAGTCACGGCGGCAAGCGGCTGGTGACCAACGCCAGAGGCGGCGGCTACGGCCGGGGCCCCTCGCCGCTGCACATTATCCTGACCATCTTCTCCCTGGCCCTCATTGGTGCCGCCATCTGGATTGTGGTCTCCTTTATTGTGCCGATTGTCCAGAAGGGCGATCCCGGCCCGGTGCCCTCGGTAGACCCCTCCACCCCCGTCTCCGTCAGCCCCACCCCCTCCCAGGACCCCAGCCCCGACCCGGACCCCACCACCGAGCCCACGGCCGAGCCCTCACAGGAACCCGGCGGACTGATTCCCTCCCCCGAGCCCAGCGACGAGATTCCGGCCAGTCAGACCGCCACCGCCTTTACCCTGGTGAACTACGCCGGCAAGACGGTCCAGGATATCTCCCTGAGCGACGCCTATCCCGACTTCACCTTCCGCGTGAATTTCTCCCCCTCCGGCTCCACCGGCACCATCACCTGGACCAGCAGCAAGAGCGATGTGGTGGCCGTGGACCAGAACGGCAGGCTGACCCCGGTCTCCAAGGGCAACGCCACCATCACTGCCACCATGGCGGGCGGGTACAGCCAGTCCTGCCTGGTGCGCAACAACGTCACCAGCAGCGGTTCCGCCGCTGCCGAGCCCTCCGCCGACCCCGGGACCTCCCCGTCCTCCCTCTCCCTGAACGTGGGCCTGGGCCTGGACGGGAAGAGCTACGATTTCAGTCTCCCTGTGGGCGACTCCTGGACGCTGAAGGTCAAGGGCACCAGCAGCACCCCCACCTGGAGCGTGAAGGACGCCTCCATCGCCACCGTGGACGGCAGCGGCAAGGTCTCCGCCGTATCCAAGGGCAGCACCACCATCACCGTTACCGTGGACGGACAGACGCTGACCTGTCTTGTGCGCTGCACCTGACGGCTTTAAAAATTTCCTAAAATGAAACGTCCCGCCCCGGGCCACTTGGCCCGGGGCGGGACGTTTTTCATACCTCCATGATAACAGGCAGGATCATGGGATTGCGTTTGGTTTTCTTGTAGAGGAAATTGGACAAGTCGTTTTTGATCTGGCTCTTAATGGCGGACCAATCCTTGACGCGCTGGTCCCGGCACTCCTGAATGGCGGCCACGGCCACCAGGCGCAGCTCCTCCATCAGGCCCTCGGACTCCTTCACGTAGACAAAGCCGCGGGTGATGATGTCGGGGCCGGAGATCAGGCTGCCGTCCTCGCCGGACATGGAGGCCACCACCACAATCATACCGTCCTCGGCCAGGTGCTTGCGGTCCCGGAGAACCACCGCGCCCACATCGCCCACGCCGTAGCCGTCCACGAATACCCGCCCGGCGGGCACGCTGCCGTTGAGCTTGGCGCTGGTGGGGGTCAGCTCAATGACCTTGCCGATATCGCTGATAATGATGTTGTTGGGTTCCATGCCCATCTCCCGTGCCAGCTTGGCGTGGGTTTTCAGGTGCCGCTGCTCGCCGTGGACGGGGATGAAGAACTTGGGCTTAATCAGCGCGTGGATGATCTTCAGCTCATCCTGGCAGGCGTGGCCCGAGACGTGGAGCGCGCGCTCCCGCTCGTTGACCACGTCGGCCCCCTTGCGGTAGAGCTCGTTGACCACCGCGCCAACGCTGTTCTCGTTGCCGGGGATGGCGGAGGCGGAGATAATCACCCGGTCGCCGGCCTGGATGTCCACCTGCTTGTGGGTGGAGAAGGCCATGCGGCTCAAGGCGGACATGGTCTCGCCCTGGCTGCCGGTGGTGATGATGCAGATTTTGTTCTTGGGCAGGCTCTTCAGGTGGTTCACGTCCACCAGGACTCCGGCGGGAATCTGCATATAGCCAAGCTCCGTGGAGACCTTAATGGCGTTCTCCATGCTGCGGCCTGTGACGGCCACCTTGCGGCCGTACTTGGCGGCCACGGAGATGATCTGCTGCATCCGGTCCACATTGGAGGCAAAGGTGGTGACAATGATGCGCTCCTCGCAGCCCCGGAAGAGGCCCTCGAAGCTCTCGCCCACGCTCTTCTCGCTCTTGGTGAAGCCGGGGCGCTCCACATTGGTGGAGTCGGACAGGAGGGCGAGCACGCCCTCCTTCCCGAGCTGGCCGAAGCGGGCCAGGTCGATCATACCGCCGGAGACCGGGGTGGGGTCGATTTTAAAGTCGCCGGTGTGGACGCACACGCCCACGGGGGTCTTGATGGCGAAGGACACCGCGTCGGCGATGGAGTGGTTCACGTGGATGAACTCCACGGTGAATTTGCCCGCCTTTACGGTCTCGCCCGCCTCGCAGGTGATGAGCTTGGTCTTGTCCAGGAGGCGGTGCTCCTCCAGCTTCAGCTTGACGAGGCCCGCGGTCATGCGGGTGGCGTAAATCGGCGCCTGGACATCCCGCAGGAGGTAGGGCAGGGAGCCGATGTGGTCCTCGTGTCCGTGGGTGAGGAAGATGCCGCGGATGCGGTCCCTGTTCTTGATGAGGTAGGAGAAGTCGGGGATGACCACGTCGATGCCGTACATATCGTCATCGGGAAAGCCCATGCCCACGTCCACCACGATCATGTCGCCGCCGTACTCATAGACGGTGACGTTCTTGCCGATCTCATTGAGACCGCCAAGAGAGATAATTTTCAGTTTTTCTGCCATTGTGTAGTTAATAACACTCCTTAAAAAATCCGTTTTACCAATCATTTTATGGTATGTAAGGGTGGAAATAAAACACACCCCTTGGGCACAGGAGCGCACCAAAACAAGACGATTCCGCCTGCTCTTTCCGGCCCTGCCTCGCCGGAAAAAGGGACGGCCATTCGCCGCCTTTGCGCTGTTCAGTCTGTGTCCTGCTTATATCAGTACGCCAAGCGTACGGAAAGCCCTGTTGCTCGACCCCGCAGGGGAGCATAATGACAATTTAGTATACCACAGCTGTGGGAAAAAGTATACATAAATTTTTTTCGGGGAATTTGGGGGCGTTTTCAGTAACCGGGGATTTCGCGCGCCCCGCGGGGCGGCCGCAGGAGCCGCCCCGCCGTTCCCCCGTCCTCATATTTCCTTTTTCATTCTCCCGTCCAGCTCCCTGGCCTTCTCAGCGACGGCGCCGCACAGCTCCCGCGCGGTCTCGGCGTCGAAGCTCTCCCCCACCACCCGGAGGGCGGGCCGCCGGGTCAGGGGGGCGATATACACCCAGCCGTCCCCGGAGGAGATGCGAAGTCCCTCCCCGGCGCTCTCCGCGCCGGGAACCTCCCGGGCGATGGCCTGCATCACGTCGCCCCGGCTGGCCGCCAGAGGGACCTCCGTCCGCCGGAGGTTAAAGAGGGGCGCTTTCCCGTCCAGGGTGCGCAGCGCCTCGCCGGTGGCCCCCATACGGGCGCAGATGCGGCAGGCGGCGAAGACCGCGTCACGGAGCCAGGGCATATTCTCATACCGCTCGTCGGCCTCTTTGCCGTCCCTCCCCAGGCGGAGGACCACCCCGCCGTGGCCGTGGGCCAGCAGGTCGATGGACACCGGCGCGCCGGCGGGTACGGCCACCCGGCCGTCCCCGTTCTGGAACTCCACCAGGCTCACCAGGGTGAGCATCCGCTCCGGCTCCAGCTCCCGGCCCTCCTCGTCCCAGGCCATGAGCTGGAAGCCCCCGTGGAGGGCCCGAAAGGCCGGGACGGCGGGGGCGAAGGACCGCTTTACGTCGCAGCCCAGGCGCTCCAGGGCCTCGGCGAGGGCGTCGTCCCCGCCGCTCTCTCCGGGGACGCAGACCGTCAACGGGCGCATGGGCCCGGCCTTCAGCCGGGCCCGGTGGCGGGCATCGTCGGCATAAGCCGCCTGCACGCCGCCCACGCGCTCCAGCTGCCCCACCTGGCGGGCGGGGACCCTGTGCATCTCTCCCCGGAGCATGGCCCCTTCCAGCTTGCGCTCCCGGGCCCGGCCCAGAGGCAGGCCCCGGCGGTCGAAGAGGTGGAGGTAGGCCCGCTCGCCGTCCTGCTCGACGAAGAGGGACGCGGGCAGGGCGTAGCTCCCCGCCAGCCAGGCGGCGGAGGCGGCGCAGGGGCCGTCGTGGCTGTAGACCCTGCACCCGGCGGCAGCCATGCCGCTCAGCGCGGCCTGGGCGAGCATCCCAGCCCCCTCGCCGCCGCAGTGGCCCAACCCCACCCGGCCCTCGGTTCCCAGGGCGTTGCCCAGGAGGAGCAGGGCCTCCGGCGTCAAATCCTCGCCGATGATCCCGCGGATAACCCCCCCGTCACCAAATTTCAGCGGCCCCTTGAGCCCCCCCTCGGTGAGGGAGGCGGTGAGGCGCGCCCCGGCCTCCACCGCCCGGTTGGGCCAGACCTTGACCCCCTCCATCAAAATGGCGTCCCGCCCCAGGACCGCCTCCTCCCCCAGGGCCGTCCCCTCGTTGAGGACGGACCCGGCGCCGGCGGAGGAATCCCGGCAGAGAATGGCCCCGTAGAGGGTGGCCCGGTCCCCCACACGGGCTGCGTGGAGGGCGCTGTTCTGCACCAGGGCCCGGCGCCCCACGCAGCTTCCCGCGCCGATGGCGGCGTCGGGACCGATGAGGGAGCCGTCCCCCAGGGTCACGCCCCGCCCGATATAACAGGGCGGCACTATCTCCACCGTGGGCGGGATGGGGCTCTCCGCCCACACGCCGGAGGCCACCCTGGGCGCACCCAAATCCAGCTTCACCTTGCCGGAGAGGGCGTCGGCCACACAGCGCAGATAGGCCGGGCCGTCCCCCATATCGCACCAATAGCCGTCCACCGCACAGCCGAACATGGCCTCTCCCCGCTCCAGCAGCAGGGGAAAGAGGTCCTTGCCGAAGTCGAAGGGCCAGCCCTCGGGCACCAGCTCCATGGCCCGGGGGGTGAGGAGATAGATTCCGGTATTCACCATGTTGGTAAGCACCTGGCCCCAGGAGGGCTTCTCAATGAAGCGCCGGATGCGGCCCTCCTCGTCGGTGAGGACCAGGCCGTACTCCAGCGGCGTCGGGTGGTGGTAGAGCACCAGTGTGGCGGCGGAGCGGCGGGCGGCGTGGAAGCCCATGGCGGCGGACAGGTCCAGGTCGCACACCGCGTCGCCGCTGATGACCAGAAAGTCCTCCTCCCCCAGGTGGGACATGCAGTTTTTCACGCTTCCGGCGGTTCCCAGGGGCTCCTCCTCCACAAAATAGGTCAGGCGGACCCCCAGCTCGGCGCCGTCGCCGAAGTAGTCCGTCACGGCCCGGGGCATGTATTGCAGCGTCACGCAGATGTCGGTGATGCCGTGGGACTTCAGAAGGGTGATGATGTGTTCCATTACGGGCTTATCAAAGAGGGGGGTCATGGGCTTGGGCCGGCCCAGGGAGAGCGGCCGCAGCCTTGTCCCCTCGCCCCCCGCCATAATGACTGCTTTCACAGGCGATACCATCCTTTGGCGGAATTCTCGATGTCCGGGAAGAAAAACGGGGAATGCCTGGGCGCTGTCCGCCCCAAACGCCCGTTTTTCCTCCAACCCGCATCGGTATTGCCTTAGTATTGCCCTGCTCTGAAAATTTAACCCCTCTTTCCTCTTCCCTTTCGCCCTTAAATGCGGTATTCTGTTGGTATGAATAAGATGGAATTGAACAATTTAATAGAGACCGTCTACGTCGGCTGGCGGGAGAACACCTTTGCGCCCTATGCCCTGGGGGATGGTCCCATCTGGCGGCGGCCTTTGGTGGGCCTGGCCGCGGGGGACGACCCGGTTTTTGTGCGCTACAAGGAGGTCATAGGTCCCTTTCACTGGACTCCCCAGGAGGTCTGGGACGCCGCCCACCCCGGCGAGTCCCTCTCCGGTAGTGCTCTCACCGTTGCAGTGCTCTGCTTCCCCCAGGCGGAGGAGACCGTGGCCGACCAGGCCAGTGGGGGCGACACCCCGGCCCCCCGCTGGGTCTTTGCCCGCAACTCCTGGAACGCCGTCGTCAAGCCCTTTTACGCCTCAATCCTGGCTGCGCTGGCGCGGCAGGGCGTCCGGGCCGTCGCCGTGGATCAGCTGCCGGAATTCGGCCTCGAACCGGGCGGCTTTGCAGCCCGCTGGTCCCACCGCCACGCCGCCTACGCCGCGGGGCTGGGCACGTTCGGCCTGTCCGACGGCTTTATCTCCCGTGCGGGGATGGCCGTCCGCTTCATCACACTGATTTTAGAGGGCAATTGGGAGGCCGACCCCAGGGTGAGCGAGGACCCCCACGGCTGGTGCCTCTTCTTCCGCAGCGGCTCCTGCAAGGTCTGCGCCGCCCGCTGTCCCGCCGGGGCCATTACCCCCCGGGGCCACGATAAGGAGAGGTGCCGCGCCTGGCTGGAGCGCTGCCATGCGCTCTATCGGAACACCCCCGGCTTCGACGTGAACGTGGAGGCCGGCTGCGGCCTCTGCCAGGCCGGGGTCCCCTGCGCCAAGGCAAGTCCCGTCAAATAGTGCGGGGCCGCCGTCCCCCGGAGCCCGAAGCTAATATACCGCACAGCCGGAAAGGAGCGTAAGACTATGGAAGACGTCAGGCCCGGCAAATACCGCCACTTTAAGGGCAACGAGTACCGCGTCCTCTATACCGCCCGCCACTCCGAGACCCTGGAACCCATGGTGGTCTATCAGGCCCTCTACGGAGAGCGCGGCGTCTGGGTCCGCCCCGCCGCCATGTGGAGCGAGCAGGTGGACCGGGACGGCTACAGCGGCCCCCGTTTCATCTACATCGGCGAATAAGGAGGTACGGGGCCCCGACCCCGCCGTGAGCATATGAATATTCAGATTTTCGGCAAATCCAAATGCTTTGACACCAAGAAGGCCGAGCGGTACTTCAAGGAGCGCCGGGTGAAATACCAGGCCATCGACCTTGTGAAGTACGGCATCAGCAAGGGGGAGCTCCAGAGCGTGAAAAACGCGGTGGGGCTGGAGGCGCTGATTGACGCCGCCCACCCGGACGCGGCCCTCGTCACCTACCTGGCCTACGACGCGGACAAGCTTGAGAAGCTGCTGGAGGACCCCCGGCTCCTCAAGACCCCCATCGTGCGCAACGGCAGGCAGGCCACCGTGGGGTACTGCCCCGACGTGTGGAAAACCTGGACGTAGCATAACATTTCTGTTGCATTATGCACCCCGCGCTGTTATACTGTGTTCAGGCCCCATAATCCGGGGGCTGAATTCACTTGAAAGGGGACGGTCAGTATGATGAGCATCATTATCTTCGCGCCGTCCCGTGGAAGGCCGCACGCCTGACTTTCTCCGCTGCAGTGCGCCCGGGACGGTACCCTCCGTACCCGGGCCTTTTTACGCCCAATTTTGGTCACAGACGAAAAGGAGTATGTAAAATGATCACACTGCAGGCAGTAAATGTGGAAAACTTTGATGAAATCATCTCACTTTCCGTATCGGACGAACAGCGCGAATTCGTGGCCTGTAATGCCGAGTCCATCGCCCAGGCCTATGTCCAGGAGGAGTGCATCCCCCTGGCAATCTACGACGGCCCCCACCCCGTGGGCTTTGTCATGTACTGCGTGGACCGGGACGACGGCGCGTGGTGGCTCTACCGCCTTATGGTGGACCGCGCCCACCAGGGCAGGGGCTGCGGCCGCGCCGCCCTGGAGCAGGTCCTCACTCGGATGAAGGCCGACCCCGCCCGGCACCATATTTATCTCGGCGTGGAGCCGGAGAACCCGGCGGTAAGCCTCTACCGCTCCCTGGGCTTCCGCTTCGACGGCCGGGTCT
Organism: Lawsonibacter faecis; assembly: GCF_014287675.1. Taxonomy (GTDB): domain Bacteria; phylum Bacillota; class Clostridia; order Oscillospirales; family Oscillospiraceae; genus Pseudoflavonifractor; species Pseudoflavonifractor faecis. The sequence continues at coordinate 83,267 of NZ_JACOPQ010000005.1, forward strand.
ATGGCCGTGAGCACATCATGGTGCTGGATTACTAAGTCAGAGCACGGGCAAGCACAGACCTTCCCCATAAGAACCTCGCGCCTTCCGGCGCGCAGCCGCCCATAGAGGGGCTCTCGGTGCGGAGGCGAGGTACCGTGAAGCCGGCGGAGGGCGCGGCGCTCCCCCGCCCCGCCATTTGCCCAAGAAGTGGGGCGGCAGCTTGTTCCGACACGTAAAAGGGGCCTGCGCACCGTGCGGTGCGCAGGCCCCTTTTATTTTTCCGCAGCCGGCAGTTCAAACCAGAACACCGCGCCGCCCCCCGGCACGTTGTCCGCGCCGTAGTCCATCCCGTGCATCTCCATAATCCGCCGTACGATGGCGAGGCCCAGGCCGTAGTGTCCCTCCCCCTCCTCGCAGCGCAGGTGCTCGCGCCAGATGCCGGCCGGGTCCCCGGTATCGATGCCCGGCCCCCGGTCGATAACCTCCGTGCGTACCACCGCGCCCCGGATGCTGGTGCGCACTACCACCTCGCCGTCCGCGCCCCCGTGGTCGACGGCGTTATTGAGCAGATTGTAGAGCACCCGCGAGACCTTCACCCGGTCAGCCCGGACCGTCACATGCCTGGGCCCCTCGCAGCGGACATGCCACCGGCCCGCAGACAGGGCCTGGTAACGGCTCAGGCCCCATCGCAGCACCGCGCCGTAGTCAAAGCGCTCCAGGGAGAGCGCCCCGAGAAAGGACTCCCGCCGGGCGCGGTCCAGCACATCGTTCACCACGCTGGACAGCCGCCCGGCCTCGTCCAGAATCACCTGAATATTCTCCGGGGTATTCTCGCCCGGCAGGTCCCGCATGGCCTCGGCGTAGCCGGCGATCATGGACAGGGGGGTGCGCAGGTCGTGTGACACGGTGACCAGCATCTCCCGCCGCAGCTCCTCGGCGGCCTCCAGCTCCTGCCGGGCCATGTTCAGGCTGTCGGACAGCTCGGCCACCTCCCGGTAGCTCCGCTCCTGGAAGACGGTGCGCCGCTCCCCCGACGCCAGCGACTTTGCCTGGGCGCACAGCCGCAGGATGGGCCGGATGATCTGCCGGGAGACAATAAGTCCCAGTCCCAGCGCCCCAAGAATGGTAATAATTGCCACGCAGATGTAGGTGGCCCAGGGGTCCCGCAGGAGGAGGGGCATTCTGCCGCCCTGGAGCAGCCCAATCCAGACCACCAGCACCAGCGCGAAGCTCATCAGATAGGCCAGGATGGCCCAGCGGAGGCTGAGCTTCGCCATCCAGCGGGGCCTGTGCTCACTTTTCTTCAAACCGATACCCCACTCCCCGCAGCGTGACAATCCGCTGCGCATACGGCCCCACCGCCCGGCGGACCTGCTTGATGTGGGTGTCCAGGGTCCTGTCGCTGCCCGGCTGCTCTCCGGCCCAAACGGCGTCCAGAAGTTCCTGTCGAGTGATTGCCTCCCCTGGCCTCGTGGTCAGGAGGGCGAGCAGGTCGAACTCCTTGGGGGTCATGTCCACCTCCCTTCCGTCCACCGTCACCCGGCGGGCGGCGGGGTCCACCACCAGCCCGGCCACACCCAAGGTCTCCCGGCTGCGATCTCCGCCCCCGCGCTTGAGGATCGCCGCCACCCGGAGCATCAGCTCCTTGGGGGAGAAGGGCTTGACCACGTAGTCGTCCACCCCCAGCTTAAAGCCCCTCACCTTGTCGTACTCCTCCCCCCGGGCGGACAGCATAAGCACCGGCACGTCGGAAAAGGTGCGGATGGCCCGCAGGGCCTCGTGTCCGTCCAGCACAGGCATCATCACGTCCAGGATCACCATGTCCACATTCCCGGCCCGGCAGATCTCCACTGCGGTCCGGCCGTCACCGGCCTCCACACTCTCATAGCCCGCGTGGCGGGCGTATTTGCTCAGGAGGGTGCGGATCTTTTCCTCGTCGTCCACAATCAAAATACGCTGCGCCATGGTATCCCGCTCCTCTCATCGGTACTGCCGCCCCACCGCTTCCATCTGCTCCTCCAGCGCCGCCACCGCCCAGTCCGGCCCGGTGACCGCCACCCCGTCCCCCAGGCCGAAGACCCAGCCCAAAAACTGAGGGCTCACCACTGCCCGTACGGTGGCGGTGAAGTGCTCCTCCCCGTCGGGCACCAGCATCACATCCTGGCCGAAGCGGTCCAGCACCACGCCCACCAGCCCCTTGCGGCAGCGCAGGGTCACCTGCCCCTCCCGGCCGCTGAACATGCCGAAGTGCTTTTGCGCATAGGATGCTATATCAAAGTTCTCGCAGGTCCCGTCCCCCTGCCGGGGCAGACAGGTCACCGCCAGCTCGGCCATCTTGTCCACCCGGTAGTGGCGCAGCTCGGCGTGCTGGTGGTCGAAGCCCGCCAGGTAGTAATTCTCATTGTCCCACAGCAGCCCGTAGGGGCTCACCTGATAGCGCCTCCCCTCCCGGCGGAAGACCTTCTCCTTACGCACGTTGTACTCAAAGTACTTAAAGGTCACCGCGTGCGCCCCGGAGATGGCGGCGTGGAGCTTGTCGATATTATAGTAGACGCTCTCGTTCATGGTCTTCACCCGGCGGTCCACGTAGACCTGCCGCTGGAGCTGCCGGGCCTCATGGCGGCTGGCGAGGGTCTCCAGCTTGGCAATCAGGGCGTCGGACTTCTTCCGGGTGATGAATTTGCAGGACTGGACCGCATCCACCAGCAGCTTCAGCTCCGCCAGCTCAAAGGTCCGCGCCCCCACGAACCAGCCCGGACTCTTGCCCTTCCGGCTCTGGACGTCCACATCCAGCTGTCGCAGGGCCTCCATATCGTCATAGATGCTCTTGCGCTCCGCACCCACCCCCCGGGCCTCCAGAGCCGCGATGAGCTCCTGCACCGTCATGGGGTGCTCCTCGTCGGTCTCCTGGAGCAAAATCCGCTCCAGGAGCGGCAGCTTTAATTTCTGGTTTGCACCGCGAGCCATTGGCAGCACTTCCCTTCTGCGGCGGATGGCGGCCTCAGGGCCACCTCTGCCGCAGGATTATCTTACCAAAAAATATGTACCATATAACGGACTTTTGTTTAGTATACCATATTCCTCCCCCCGTGCCAAGGACCGCTTTACACATCCTCCTTCAACTGGTAGAATGGTTTAAACTCGAGCCATTTAGCCCCCCTAACCGGCTGCTTCATGCCGTTTCATTGAGGTGATAGATATGCCCATACGCACCCCCTCCCCCCTCTTCCCCGGCGCGCGGGTGGCGCTGGCGGCCCCCTCCTCCGGCGTCAGCGTGGAGCAGCTGAGGGGCGCTGTGGACGGTATGCGCGCCCTGGGCCTGGAGGCCGTGGTCTTTCCCTCCAGCCTCCCCGACTACCGCCATGGGTATCTGGCCGCGGACGACGCCCAGCGGGCCGCCGACCTGAATCGTGCCTTTGCCGACCCATCGGTCGACGGCGTCTGGTGCATCCGGGGCGGGTACGGCGCGGCCCGCCTGCTGCCCCTGCTGGACTGGCGCTGTATTGCCGCCCATCCCAAGTGGCTTGGCGGATTCAGCGATATAACCGCCCTCCACACCGCCCTCCAGCAGAATTGCCGCCTCGTCTCCTACCATGTGTCCATGCCCGCCTACTGGGCGGAGCGTCCTCTGGACGGCTGGAGCCTCGACTATGTGCGGCGCGCCCTCTTTGGCGGCCTCACCGGCCCCCTGCCCGGACTGCCGGGCAGGCCCTGGCGGACCCTGGCCCCCGGCCTGGCCTGCGGCCCCCTCTGCGGGGGCAACCTGTCCCTGATCGCCGACTCCCTGGGCACCCCCTGGGAGCTGGACACCCGGGGAAAGCTCCTCTTCCTGGAGGAGGTGGGGGAGCGCAGCCACCGGGTGGACGCCATGCTCACACAGCTGCGAAACGCCGGCAAGCTCCGGGACTGCGCGGGCATCCTGCTGGGCTACTGGACCGATGTCGGCCCCGAGGACCCGGAGCGGTCGCTCACCCTGGATGAGATTTTCACCGAGCTGCTCCTCCCCGCCGGAAAGCCCATCCTTGCGGGCCTCCCCTGCGGCCACGACCAGCCCACCATGGCGCTGCCCCTGGGGGCGCCGGCCAAGATGGATGCCTGCGCCGGGACTCTGACCGTCCTGCCCGGCTGACTCCTATTTCCGATCATCAATTCTCTCTCCAGGAGGCCGCCATGAGAGTTATCGTCAATGTCCCAATCTGTCCCCTGATGCTCCGCCCCGCCTGCCCCGGGGAGCGCGTCGACGAGGCCCTCTTCGGCATGGCCGCCGAGGTGCTGGACGCCCCCTGCCCAGGCTGGTTTCGGGTGCGGACCCACTACGGCTATACCGGCTATGGGGAGGGCCGTCACCTGCTCTTCGGGGAGGACTGCGCGGAGAGCTGGCTGCGCCTGCCCAAGGCTGTGATTACCAAAGCCCTCTGCGACGTGCTCTCCGCCCCCGCCGTGGAGAGCTGGCCGCTGGTTTCCCTCACCCGCGGGGCGCTGGTATCCCCCCAGGGCGCGCCTGACGGGAAGGGCTGGCAGAGAATTTTTCTCCCGGATGGACGGGAGGGGTATACGAAACGCAGTTTTCTGGGCCCTTATTACGATACGCCCCCCCGCTTCGGCGAAAGCGCCCTTCGCGCCGCCATTGTGGAGACCGCGATGGGCTATCTGGGCACCCACTACCGCTGGGGGGGCAAGACCCCCATGGGCATCGATTGTTCCGGCCTTGCGTCCATGGCCTACCTGCTCAACGGGGTAGTCATCTGGCGGGATGCAAAACTCAAGGAGGGGTATCCCCTCCATCCTATCCCTCCGGAGTCCGTCAAGCCCGCCGACCTCCTCTTCTTCCCCGGCCACGTGGCGATCTATCTGGGGGACGGGCGGTATCTCCACTCCACTGCCAAAGACGGCAGCGACGGCGTGGTCGTCAACAGCCTGGACCCGTCCCACCCGGACTACCGCCCCGATCTGCCGGAGAAGCTGACGGCGGCAGGCAGTATTTTTTAATGCAAAAGCCCCCGCTGCGCCGCAGCGGGGGCTTTTCATCATTTTGTCCTACAGACTGACCTTCATTCTTTAATCGCCCTCAGCCAGGCTTCATAGGCCGTTCTCTCCAGCACGACCTCCTCGACCTGACCATCCCTCTGATTGCGGCAGTCCAAAATCAAATCCGTCCCACGCCACATTCTGAACTCCATATCGTCGTACCGCTCGTACCCGGCATCAAGCGCGGCGTGGATATCCACCCACCCGGTCTCCGTCATCGGATTGGAAAAGTCAAGCAGGAGCGTCCCCCAGGGGCACGCCCAAAAGCAGCCGGAAACGGCAAGAATATTGTTTTCCGGATTGTAGCAAACCCCTGTCCATATAAAGGTCTCCCGCCCCTCCAGCATGGCCCGGGGGACAAAATGAAATTCCTCGCCCGAGTGGAGGTCTAGGACGCTGTAGCCGTACAGCTCCCGGCGAAAAATCAGGTATTCCCGGCCATTTCTATGGGAGATTATTTCCGCAAATTCACCCTCGTCATCGTGGGTTTCAAAGAAGCCCAGCCGCTTTCCCGACCGGTCCCACAAGACATTTCGGCTGCCGGTCAGCCGGCAGCCGTTTACCACCCCGGCATAGCTGCGCGTTACAAGACGGTACCCTCCGGAGAGCGGGACCATCTCCTCTTCTTGAAAATTGTCCCTGGCAAAAAGTCCGGCCCACGCCCGCCGCCGTGCCAGGTATTCCGGCGTATATGCAGCATTGACCTCCGCACCTTTTTTCGCTGCGCCCATACTCATTCCAGCGTGGTGATACTCGTGGCCACCAGCCGCTCCACCTGCCGGGCCACCGCCTCGGGCGGTTCCTTGCAGCCGCCGTCAAACCAGTTCTGGAGCAGCCCCACGCAGCCGGAGGAGACGAACACATAGTACATCTCCACCCGCTTGCGCCCGGCGTCTGGGTAGAGCCGCATCCACTCGGTGACGCACTTCTCCCGCCCCATGTCGAAAAGCTTGGAGACAAAGACCTTGTCCCCGTGCTCACCCAGCAGAATGGTGCACAGGTCCGCGTGTCGGGCCAGGAGTGCGAAAATCGCGGTATAGTAGGCGGAGAAGGTGTTCTGGTCTCCCAGGGTGAACGGCATCTCCTCCAGCACGGCGGTGAGCTCCGCGCCGATCTGGCCCTCCAGCTCCTCCATCAGGTCGTAAATATCGTAGTAATGAAGATAGAACGTGCTCCGGTTCACCTCCGCCTGCTGGCAGAGCGCCTTCACCGTGATGTCCTTGAGGGGCTTCTCCCGCATCAGGTCCACCAGGGCCTTCTGCAGCAGCTTGCGGGTCATCCGGGTCCGCTGGTCGTCCTTCCTGCTCTTCACGCCTTCACCTCCGCGCGACGATTTTACGCCGCCCTGCCGGTTGTCGGACACAGTGTCCACTCCGTGTCCATCATCCCACAGGGCGCGAAAAGCTGTCGCTTGTGCCTTGCTTTCTTTTCATTATAATGAAATCAGGGAAATCATCAACCTCTGTTTTGTGAACAATCTGAAAAAGGAGCCCGATAATGGAACGTATTTATATTGTGACCGGCGGTGCGGGCCATCTGGGCAGCACCATTGTGAAAAAGCTCAGCGCCCTGGGCGCGCGGGTGCGGGCCCTGCTTCTGCCCGGCGAGTCCGCCGCGCCTCTGGAGGGCTGCCCCGATGTGGAGATCGTCCGCGGGGACGTCTGCGACGCCGCCAGTCTGGAACCTCTCTTTGCCCACGGCCCCCGGGAGACCCTGGCGGTCATCCACACCGCCGCCCTTATCTCCATAGAGACCAAGGTCTCCCCCCGGCTCCGCGCCGTCAATGTGGGGGGCGTGGAGAACATCGTCGACGCCTGTCTCGCCCACCCGCCCGCCCGGCTGGTCCACGTCAGCTCGGTCCACGCCCTGCCCGAGCAGCCGGGCCGCGGCGTGATCCGGGAGACCGACCAATTCCACGCCGCCTGGGTGAAGGGGGCCTACGCCAAGACCAAGGCCGAGGCCGCCCAGAAGGTGCTGAACGCGGTGCGCGCTCGGGGGCTGGACGCCTCCCTTGTCCTGCCCGCCGGAATTCTGGGGCCGGGGGACTTCGGCCGCAACCACCTCAACCACACCATCCGCGCCTGCGTCACCGGCAGGCTCCATACCCTGGTCACCGGCGGGTACGACCTGGTGGACGTGCGGGACGTGGCCGACGCCTGCATCGCAGCCGTGGACAAGGGTGGCCGGGGCGAGAGCTATATCCTCTCCGGCAGGCACTACGACTGGAGGGAGGTCTCCGCCCTGCTGGAGGCGGAAAACACCGCCGCCCATGTGAAGCGCTTCCTCTCCCCCTCCGCCCTGCGGCCCGTGGCGCCCCTCATGGAGCTGTGGGCCAAGCTGCGGCGGGAGCAGCCCCTCTTCACGGGGTACTCTCTCTACTGTATGCGCTCCAACGATAATTTTTCCAGCCGGAAGGCCCGCAGGGCGCTTGGCTTCACCAACCGCCCCATCGCCGAAACCTTGGCGGATACCGCCGCCTGGGAACTGAGCCGGGCTGAGGCGGCGAAACCCGCCCCCCGCCCGGCGAGGGCAAAAAAATGCCGTCCCAAAAAGCTGCCGGCAGTCAATTGACGGCTCCATCGCGCCGGACAGCGTTTCCGCCATATTAGAAGCCGGGCATACCACGGCAAACGAACGGCGGCGGCCCCGAACCGGGGCCGCCGCTTCTATGCTCACGTCTGTGATACCGTAATATCTCCCGACGTGGTTTCAATCTGCACGGACACGCCGCCGCCGCTCACGCTGCCGGACTTGCTCCGTTTCCGGACCGTCAATTCACCGTCAAAGGGGGTATGGATGCTCCCGCTGTTGCTCCGGGCGTCGAAGTCCATCCCAAGCCCGCCGGGCAGGCCCAGCCGGACCGTGCCGCTGGTCGAGCTCACGGAGATATCCCCCTTCACCGCGAGATACGTCAGGTCAATGCCGCCGGAGGTGGTGGCGTACTCCCCGTAGCCCTCCATCCTCTCCACGGTGATGCTGCCGCTGGTGGTGCCGATATACGGCGCGCCCGTCATCTGTCCCACCCGGATATTTCCGGAGACGGAATTGATTGTACTGCCCGCCTTCAGCGCCGCCGACTCCAGCGTGATGTTTCCGCTGGTGGTCTCCAGCCTCTGCACGCCGTTGGCCGCGGCAGCCGACAGGTTGCCCGAGACGGACGAAATCGCATCCCCGCCGTTGAGCACGGGAACGGTGATGTTTCCGCTGGTGGTCTCCACATTCAGGCTGCCGGCATAAGAGGCGGGCAGGTAGATTTCCACGTAGCCGCTCTTCCAGGTGCCGTCCGTGGGCCGCTCGCCGGTCTTGATGGTCAGCGCGCCGTCCTCCCGCTCGGCTTTGCCGAGGCAGCCGCTGTCGTTCCGGGTCAGGTACTCCCTATAGACCAGCTTATCGGACTCCCCCTGGTAGAAAACCACGTTCTCCATAATATAATCCACGCTGACCAGCTTCACGCCGCTCATATCCATGCTCTGTTCATTCACCAGCGTTGGGCCTTCCCCGCCCTGCGTGTTCCTGCTCCCGGCCTGGCTGAAGGCCTCCATAAACTCGTCCCGGTACCGGAGCTCCGCCCCGTCCTGCGGTGTCATCCGGATGCGGAAGGTCCCCCCCGCCCGGAAGCCCGCCATGGCGACGAAGTTGTTTCCCTCAGGCAGGGAAATTGTGACGGTCTTGTCCGTCCGGCTGTGCTCCAGGTACTGTACCTCGCCATTCGCAGTGACGATTGCCGCCTTGAACTCGTCGGCCGGGAAGTCCGTGGAGTAGGTAAGCTGAACCTCCATGTCCCTGTCCGTATCAATCGTGTACTGATGAATCACTCCGGTAAAGCTGCCGAAGCTGTTGGTATATCCCTGTGTCAGCCAGTAGCTGTTGCTTTCATTACAGTAGCTGCCGATGACGGTCTCGCCGCTCATCATAGCGTCGGTGATGTCGTCCAGGGAGCGGAGATTCTCCCGGATGGATGAACCTTTCATCAGCTCAGTAAAGGCCTTCCAGTCTATATCGTCCCAGCCGTCCGGCGTGTCGCCCAGTGCGCCGTCCACCAGGCCGCCCAGCCAGTCGCCCAGTGCGGCGTCCTCAGTGCTCAGCCGGACCTCCCGGACCGACTCCACCCGCCGGACCCGGCCGTCCTCCACCTCCATGCGGAGGAAGTGATAGGGCGTATAGGACATGGCCAGCAGGCCGAAGCAGAGCTCCTCCATCCCCTCCGGCCCGGTCTCGGTGCCGTTGGACCCCACCACCACCGCGTCCTCCGCCAGGGGCAGGGTCACCGCCGCACCCAGGCCGCGGACCTGGGTGGCCTCATCGCCCATCTCGCCCCAGGATGCGGCGTACTCCTCTCCGTCCGTCCCCAGGTAGCGCTCCACGGGCTGGAAGGTCAGGGTATTCGCGTCCTTGTGATAGGCCATGCCGCTATACGTGTTCTCACCGTTCTCCTGGGTAAACTGCCCCATAAGCCCGGTAACCGTGCCGCTGTGGTTTGACCATAGGTACTCGGGGGCATAGTTCCCCCAGACCCACGCCATCGCCGTAATTGTTCCCCCCTGCACCTGCAGGTGCAGCAGGACGGGCGCGTAGGAGAGAAGCAGCCGGTACTGGATGAAGTCGTTTACACTTCCGCCGAAGGCCTCGCTGCGTCCGTTGAGCGCACGCAGGCTCAGCGCGGCATCCTCCGCCAGATCCAGGGTATGGGTATTTTCCTCCGTACTTATCTGGACGGGCAGATCGCCGCTCTCGTCCACGTCGGCCAGGGCGAAGGTGACGGTCTCGGCATAGCCCTTCTCCCGCAGCAAGGCGGACTCCTCGGCGCTCAGCTGCGGCTCGGCCCAGTAGGTCCCGTCGGGCAGCGCCGCAGCCTGTTCCCGGCAGGCCACCAGCGCGCTCGCCAGAACAGCGGCGCAGACCACCACGGCCAGAGCCGCCCGGCCCTTGTGCTTGGGCCCCATATCCAGCAGGGCCAGAACCCGCTTCTTGAGGCTCTTGCCGTCGGCGGCGAAGTGGGAGGTGAGGGCGGCCGCGCTCTGCCGCTGGGTGGTCACCGCGGAGAGGATGGCCGCGCCGTAGCTCCGGCGGTAGGCCTCGTCCCTGCCCCGGAGAAGGGCGTCGTCGCAGGCGGCCTCCAAATCCTGCTCCGCACGCCGCCGCATGAGCCAGACCAGGGGGTTGAACCAGTGCAGGGCGTTCGCCCACACCAGCAGCGCCTTATACCAGAGGTCGCGCCGCTTCAAGTGGGTCAGCTCGTGGAGAAAGGCAAAGGGCAGCGCGTTCCCCCCCAGGGTCTCGGGCAGGAGGATGGCGGGCCTGAGGAAGCCCACCAGGGCGGGGGAGGCCACCGCACGGCAGACGATGAGCTCCACCGGGGCGGTGACGCCCGCTTGGGCCATGGCCTCCGCCAGGACGGCCCGCTCCTCCTCGCCGGGGCTGCGGCCCCACCGCCTTATGGTCCGGCGGAAGCGGGAATACCCCCAGAGCTGCGCCGCCAGGAACACCCCGCCGCCACCCAGCCAAAGGGCCGGCAGCAGGACCGTCCAGGGAATCCGAATGGGCGCTGCCGTCGGAGCGGCTGCGCTCGCCTGGGGCTGAACGGGCGTATCGACCGGATTGATATTGACGGCGGGGACGGCGTTTTCGCCTCCGGGCCCGGTGAGGGCGGAGGGGGCGTTGCGGGGGTTCTCCCCCCGCTGCTCCATCACGGGGGCGGGAATCTGGACCAGCGGCTGGGGGCTGGGCAGGTTGAAGGGCACCGCCAGGCGCACCGCCACCGCCAGCCACGCCCAGTACCGCCACTGGGGCTTGAAGCGCTTTTCCAGCAGCGGCCCCAGCGCCAGCAGCAGGGCGATGACCGCGCCCACCGAGAGGGTCACCTCCAAGAGGGAAAAGAGCGCGTCACGCATCCTGGGTTCCCCCTTTCAGCAGCTCCTCCAGCTCCCGAAGGTCGGCCTCGCTGACCGCCTTGCTGTCTACCAGCGCAGCCACAAGGCTGGGCAGGCTTCCCGCGTGCAGCCGCTCCAGAAAGGAGCGGGTCTCCGCAGCCAGATAGTCCGCCTCCTTCACCAGGGGGCTGTAGAGATTGGCCCTGCCGTCCTTCTCGCGGGCCACGAAGCCCCGTTCCTCCAGCCGGGAGAGGAGCTTCAGGAGCGTGGGCAGCCGCCAGTGCTTCCCCTGGAGGTGCTCCATCAGCTCCCCCGAGGAGGCCGGATACTCCTTCTGAGCCCACAGGGCCTGCATGACCTCCAGCTCCGCGTCGGGCAGTCTCACATAGTCTCCCATGCCCGCCCCTCCTTTCATTAGACATCTGTCGCTGTAGCTTCATTTTACATTTGTCTAACCGCAATGTCAAGAGGGTCGTTATAATTTTTGCGCAGCGGGTCCCCGCCCCTGCCCCAGGGACACAATGTGTCGGAACTTCCCGCTCTCCGGGTGGGTCCGGGGCAAATCCTCCCCCAAAACAATTCTCACATCGGCCCCCAGGGATTTCAAATACGCCCCCAGCTCCCGCCGGGCCATCTCGAAGGCCGCCGCCCGGTCCTCCGCCAGGAGCCGCAGCTCCAGCACATCCCGCTCTCTTTGAACGAGCTGGAAGCGCCGCACTCCGGGAATCTCCTTGAGCAGGGCGTACAGTCCCAGGGGCGCGGCCCGTATTCCGCCGGAGAAGGTGAGGGTGTCGTCGGTGCGCCCCTCCAGCTCCAGCCAGGGGGCGGTGCAGCCGCAGCCGCAGGGCTCCCGGTGCAGAATCACACGGTCCGTCACCTCGTAGCGGATGATGGGCTGGGCGAAGCTGGCCAGATTGGTCAGCAGCAGCTTGTCCGACTGCACGCCGTCGGGCACCGCCCGGCCCGCGCTGTCCACCGGCTCGACGATGATCCACTCGTCGTTGATGTGGAAGTGCCGGTTTCTGCACTCATGGGCCACGGTGCCTCCCTCTGTGCAGGAGTAATTGGTCTGCACGTACCCGCCGAAGGCCGCCCCCAGCCTCTCCCGGACCTCGGGCCGCAGAAGCTCGCCGCCGGTCATGACCACCGCCGGAGCGATATGCAGCCGCCCGGCCTCCTGCTCCTCCGCCAGCAGCTCCAGGGCGCTGGGGTAGCCCCCCAACATGGCGGGGCGGAAGGCGTTCAGCCGTTCCACCGCCCGGGCCATGGGGGTGCGCACGTCAATGTTCATGATCTGCCCCTTCTTGTAGGGCATCTTGTGCAGCTGGTAGCGGATGGAGCCGCAGCCCAGGTAGAAGCCGCCGTCCGCGAAGAGGCTGGCCGACCGCTTGCCCTTCCTGAGAAAGGCCGCCATATCCTCCCTCCTGGCGTAGGACCGCAGGACGGAGAGGGCGGAGGAGATGTTCATGGCGGTCTTGTCCCAAATGATGACCGCCGGGTGTCCCGTGGAGCCGGAGGTGGTGAAGACCAGGTATTTCCCGTCCAGCATCCGCCCGATGTTGTTTTTGTCCTCCATAAACGTTCTGACCCGCGCCAGAGTAACTGCCCGGTCTGCGGTCCAGTCGTCGAAGCGGGCCATCAGCTCCACCTTGTTTACGGCCGGCAGGTCGGTGAGGGCGAAGTCCGCCCCCAGCCCGGCGCAACGCTCGGCATAGTAGGGGCTGTTCGCCCGCGCGTGGGCCACCAGCGCCTCCAGCCGCCGACGCCGGAGGGCGGCGCGCTCCTCCGGGAGCATCTTCCCCGCCCGGCGGGTCAGGGCCAGGGCTTTTATCAGGCCAATCTCTCTCACGGCTCCTCCTTGCGCGCCCCGCACACCATGTCGCCCACCGTGCGGCGCACCATGTCCAGGGCCTGTTGGTTGGTAAAATCCATCTGGTTGGTGGCGATCATGGCGGCGACGCCGTGGAGCAGCAGATAGCCCCGCAGGAAGATGTCCCGACAGTCCTCCTCCCCCAGGCCGTATCGCTCCGCCAGGGCGGCCACCAGCTTCCGGTTGCACTCCCAGTCCATCATCACCTCCCAGAGGTTGCGGCTCTCAAAGCTGTCCGAGAGGTAGAGCAGGTGGAAGAGCCTCGGCTCGTCCCGGGCCAGGTTCAGCACCAGCTCGTCGGTGCGCTGGAGGAAGTCCGGCCGGTCCTGGTACTGCAAAATCTTCTCCATGATAACCCTCCCCGCGTGGTCGAAGGTGGCCCGGCGCAGGGCCTCCATGGTGGCGAACTGGCTGAATACCGGCTGGGTGGAGCAGCCCAGGAACTTCGCCACGCTCCGGGCGTTCACCGCGCCGATGCCCTCGGTGCGGGTCAGTGCAAGGGCGGCGTCCAATATCATCCCGCGGGTGATCCTCTGCCTTGGCGGCATAGCTGGGCCTCCTCATATATCTTTTGTTATATATCTTATGATATATTATTAAAGTCTGCTTGTCAAGCGGATTTTCCTCTTCGCATCCGCCGCCCGGGCCCCGCGACCTGGGCAGAAGCGAGACGGGGGTAGCGTCCCTCGAGCAAAGGTCACCCGGCAAGACTTGTTACCGGCTGCGTTTCTCCAGGTACTCAATGGCCGCCGTCGGTGCTGAGGGGACGATTACCGCGTGTCCCGTGGTAGCTCCTTCCTGCGGCTCACCGGGGCCATCGGCCCTACAGGGTTTCAGGTTCCCGCATAGCTGTTTGAAAACCTTCACACGGAGGACGCGGTGTTCCCGGGACCCCGTAGGGCGGCCCGTCCGGGTGGCCGCCGCCATAAAATAAACGTCGAAATTAAAAAAGGCCCAGATGACATAAAAGGCCGCCACCCAAAAGGGTGGCGGCCTTTTTGCCGTTCATTCAGCTTACTTCAGGTTGAAAAACGCCTTCTTGCCAGGGTACTGAGCCACGTCGCCCAGCTCACGCCCCAATGGGAGGCGCCCATTGGGGACCCCACTTTATTTTATCTGCCTGGGCAAGTGAATCGCCCAGGCATCAAGGTTCCGGCCCGGCGTTGGACGGGCCGGAACACTTGGTGAGGAGGTCCTGGGCGACATGAACGGCTGCGGTCTATTTTATCTCAGGTTGAAAAACGCCTTCATGCCAGGGTACTGAGCCACGTCGCCCAGCTCCTCCTCGATTCGGAGCAGCTGGTTGTACTTGGCCACGCGGTCGGTGCGGCTGGGGGCGCCGGTCTTGATCTGGCCGGCGTTGAGGGCCACGGAGATATCGGCGATGGTGGTGTCCTCGGTCTCGCCGGAGCGGTGGGACACAATCGCGGTGTATCCGGCGCGGTTGGCCATCTGGATGGCATCCAGGGTCTCGGTCAGGGTGCCGATCTGGTTGACCTTGATGAGGATGGAGTTTGCAACTTTCTGCTCAATGCCGGTGGACAGGCGGGTGACATTGGTGACGAACAGGTCGTCGCCCACGAGCTGCACCTTGTCGCCGATAGCCTTGGTGAGCATGGCCCAGCCCTCCCAGTCGGTCTCGGCCATGCCGTCCTCCAGAGATACGATGGGATAGGTGTCTGCAAACTTCTTCCACATATTCACCAGCTGCTGCTGGGTCATCTTCTTGCCGGACTTGGGCTGGATATAGCACTTCTCCTCCTCGTTCCACCACTCGGAGGAGGCGGCGTCGATGGCGATCATAAAGTCCTCACCGGGCTTGAAGCCGGCCTTCTCAATGGCGGCCACGATGACCTTCAGGGCGTCCTCATCCTTCTTCAGGTTGGGGGCGTAGCCGCCCTCGTCGCCCACGCCGGCGGCGGGGGTGCCGTTCTCCTTGAGGACGCTCTTCAGGGTGTGGAAGACCTCGGCGCACATCTGGAGGGCCTTTTTGAAGCAGCAGGCGCCCACAGGCATAATCATGAACTCCTGGATCTCAACATTGTTGGTGGCATGGGCGCCGCCGTTGAGAATGTTCATCATGGGCACGGGCAGAGTCTTGGCGTTGACGCCGCCGATATAGTTGTAGAGGCTGGTGCCCAGGGTCTCGGCGGCGGCCTTGGCGCAGGCCAGGGACGCGCCCAGGATGGCGTTGGCGCCCAGGCGCTCCTTGTTGGCGGTGCCGTCCAGATCGATGAGGGCCTTGTCGATGGCGACCTGATCCAGGACGTTCATGCCCACCAGGCACTCGGCAATCTCGGTATTCACGTTCGTGACGGCCTTCTGCACGCCCTTGCCCAGGTAGCGGCTCTTGTCGCCGTCGCGGAGCTCGCAGGCCTCATAGATGCCGGTGGAAGCGCCGGAGGGAACGGCCGCGCGGCCCACGACGCCGTCCTCCAGATAGACCTCCACCTCAACGGTGGGGTTGCCGCGGCTGTCCAGAATCTCGCGGCCGAGCACGTCGACAATTTCAATAATCTGCTTCATGGTAAGATCTCCTTTCGTATGGAACCGCTAAAGAGCGAATCGCTATGATGTTCGCCCCAGTTGCGTCATTTTATACCCCATGCCCAGAACTAAAAACTTTTAGCCGACAATCAAGGTATTCCCGTCCATCTCCGCGGGCTTTTCAAGGCGCCCCGTGCGGCAGGCCGTGGGGGGACCCCGTTGATTTTATCTGCCTGGGCGGAGTAAATCCGCCCGGCATCAAGGGTTTGACCCTGCGTGGGTGGGCCGAAACCCTTGGTATGGGCCTTGAAGCCCTCAGTTCTCAATCAGTGAAGTCCCGTCCATCTCCGAGGGCTTTTCAAGGCGCCCCGCGCGGCAGGCCGCGCGGGGACCCCTGTTGCTTTTATCTGCCTGGGCGGAGTAAACCCGCCCGGCATCAAGGGTTTGACCCTGCGTGGGTGGGCCGAAACCCTTGGTATGGGCCTTGAAGCCCTCAGTTCTCAATCAGTGAAGTCCCGTCCATCTCCGCGGGCTTTTCAAGGCCCATCAAATCCAGCATGGTGGGGGCGATATCGGCCAGGCGGCCGTCGCGGAGCTTCACGTTGGCGCCCACAATGTAGAAGGGCACCAGATTGGTGGTATGGGCGGTATAGGGGGTCACGCCGTCGTCGTCCACCATGCGCTCGGCGTTGCCGTGGTCGGCGGTGATGAGGGCCACGCCGCCCATGGCGCGGGTGGCTTCCACCACCTTGCCCACGCACTCGTCCACAGTCTCCACAGCGATGCGGGCGGCCTCATAGATGCCGGTGTGGCCCACCATGTCGCAGTTGGCGAAGTTGAGGATAATGACGTCATACGCGCCGCTCTCGATCCGCTTGACGGCCTCCGCGGCCACCTCACGGGCGCTCATGTCGGGCTTCATGTCGTAGGTGGGCACCTTGGGAGAGGCGATGAGGGCCCGGTCCTCCCCGGGGAAAACCGCCTCCTGCCCGCCGTTGAAGAAGAAGGTCACATGGGCGTATTTCTCGGTCTCGGCGATGCGCAGCTGGGTGAGGCCCAGCCGGGAGATATACTCGCCAAAGATGTTGGTGAGCTCCCGGTGGGGGAAGGCCACCTCCACACCGGGCATGGTGGCGTCGTACTCGGTGGTGCATACATAGGTGACGGGAAGGAAGCCCCGCCTGCGCTCCACGTCGGTGAAGTCGGCGTCGACGAAGCAGCGGGTGATCTCCCGGGCCCGGTCGGGGCGGAAGTTCATAAAGATGATGGAGTCGCCCGCGTTGACCGCCGCGTCTTTCACGCAGACCACCGGCTCCACGAACTCGTCGGTGACGCCCGCATCGTAGGACTTCTGGACGGCGTCCGCCGCGTCGGCGTTGAAGGCCCCCTCGCCGCAGGCGATGGCGTCGTAGGCCCGCTGCACGCGGTCCCAGCGCTTATCCCGGTCCATGGCGTAGAAGCGTCCCATGACGGTGGCGATCCGCCCCACGCCCAGTTCAGCGCACTTGGCGGCAAGCTGCGCCACAAAGTCCCTGCCGGAGGAGGGGGGCACGTCACGCCCGTCCAGGAAGCAGTGGACGAAGACTCTGCTCAGGCCCTGGCGCTTGGCCATCTCCAGGATGGCGAAGATGTGGGTGATATGGCTGTGGACGCCGCCGTCGGACAGCAGCCCCATCACATGGAGGGCGGCGCCGTTCTCTCTGCAGCTGTCCATGGCCTTCAAATAGGCGGCGTTTTCGAAGAAGTCGCCGTCGGTGATGGCCTTGGAGATGCGGGGCAGGTCCTGGAAGACCACGCGGCCCGCGCCAATGTTGGTGTGGCCCACCTCGCTGTTGCCCATCTGGCCGTCGGGCAGGCCCACGTCCAGGCCTGAGGCGGAAAGCTTACAGCCGGGATTCTCGGCGAAGAGCTTATCCAGCACGGGCGTCCGGGCGTTCAGCACGGCGTTGCCGTCCGTCTCCGCCCGCAGCCCGAAGCCGTCCATGATAATGAGAGTGGTAGGTGTTTTACTCATAAATACCTCGAATCTATCGTTCCCCCCGCCACTTCGCGGCCCTCCCCCTTAGCGGGGGAAAGGAGATGCGTCTTGGCCCCCATAAGGGGCTGTGGCATTTGCGCGGCTGGGGGATCTTACTCCTGATTGGCCGCGTTCACAACCGTGGTGAGGGCCGCGGGCTTGAGGGCCGCGCCGCCGATTAGGCCGCCGTCCCATTCCCACGCGATGTACCATCGCGCGGGGGCCCTTTTGATTTCACATCCTCGGCGGGATTCAATCCCGCCTGCGGCAAGGTTTCGGCCATTCGGCCAAAACGCTTGGACGCGCCTTGCGGCGCGGCTTACCTTCGTTCACGGCGTGGCCGGCTTTACTCCTGATTGGCCGCGTTCACAATCGTCGTGAAATCGGCGGGCTTGAGGGCCGCGCCGCCGATCAGGCCGCCGTCCACGTCGGGCTGGGCCAGGAGCTCGGCGGCGTTCTTGGCGTTCATGGAGCCGCCGTACTGGATGGTGACGGCCCGGGCCACACGGGCGCCGTACAGCTTGCGCACCACGGCACGGATGCCCTCGCAGACCTCGCCGGCCTGCTCGGCAGTGGCGGTCTTGCCGGTGCCGATGGCCCAGATGGGCTCGTAGGCGATGACCACATGGCGCATCTTATCGGCGGGCACGCCGGCCAGGGCGGCCTTCACCTGGTAGGCGATAAGCTCCATGGTCACGTCCAGCTCACGCTGCTCCAGGCTCTCGCCCACGCAGACGATGGGGTAAAGGCCCGCCTCCAGGGCGGCGTGGACCTTCTTGTTGACGGTGAAGTCGGTCTCGTTGTAGTAGGCGCGGCGCTCGGAATGGCCGATGATGACATACTTCACGCCCAGCTCCTTGAGCATCTCGGCGGACACCTCGCCGGTGTACGCGCCGGTGGACTCATAGTGACAGTTCTCCGCGCCGATGGCGATGCGGCTCTCCTTGAACAGGCGCACGGCGGCGGGGATGTTCACATAGGGTACGCACAGGACGACCTCGCACCACTTGGGCTTGCCCAGCATGGGCTTGATCTCTTCAGCGTAGGCGCGGGTCTCGGAGAGGGTCTTGTTCATCTTCCAGTTTCCGGCGATGATAGTCTTACGGTAACGGCGGTTCATGTTATTCCATCCTTTTCATATAGAGTAAAAACCACAAAATTGAACGTGAAAAGCAAACGGCTCCTGCGTGCGGAAGAATGGGCTGCTACGTCTGACAGCGCCTTCAACAAAGGCTTCAAAAAGATGCTGTGCGCGGAATCCCCCTTGTCGCCCGCCCGGCTATTTACCTCTTCCTTTTTTACGCATCCAAAAGGCACGCCACGCCGGGCAGCTCCTTGCCCTCCATGAACTCCAGGGAGGCGCCGCCGCCGGTGGAGATGTGGGTCATCTTGTCGGCGTAGCCCAACTGCTGCACGGCAGCCGCGGAATCGCCGCCGCCGATGATGGTGATGGCTTCGGTCTTGGAGAGGGCCTCGGCCACGGCCTTGGTACCCCCCGCAAAGGCGGGGAACTCGAACACGCCCATGGGCCCGTTCCAGATAACGGTGCCCGCGTCCTTCACGGCGTCGCAGTAGAGCTTGACGGTCTCAGGCCCGATGTCCAGGCCCTGCCAGCCGTCGGGGATCTCGCCGGACTTCACGATCTGGCTCTTGGCGTCGGGGGCGAAGGCGTCGGCGATGACGGTGTCCACCGGCAGGAGGAGCTTCACGCCCTTGGCCGCGGCCTTCTCCACCATCTCCCTGGAGTAGTCCTCCCAGTCGGCTTCCAGCAGGCTGTCGCCCACCTTGCCGCCCTGGGCGGCGGAGAAGGTGTAGGCCATGCCGCCACCGATGATGATGGTGTCGGCAATCTCCAGTAAATTGTTGATGACGCCAATCTTGGAGGAGACCTTGCTGCCGCCCAGGATGGCCACCAGGGGCCGCTTGGGACTGGCAAGCGCGCCGCCGATGATCTCCAGCTCCTTCTGGATCAGGAAGCCGGAGACGGCCGGCAGATACTCGGCCACGCCGGCGGTGGAGGCGTGGGCGCGGTGGACCGCTCCGAAGGCGTCGGACACATAGACCTCGGCCATAGCCGCCATCTTCCTGGCAAGCTCCGGGTCGTTCTTGGTCTCGCCCTTCTCAAAACGGGTGTTCTGCAGCAGGAGCACCTGGCCGGGCTGGAGGGCCGCAGCCTTGGCGGTGGCGTCGGGGCCCACCACGTCGTCGGCCATAATGACCTTCTTGCCCAGCAGCTCGCTCAGGCGCTCCGCCACGGGGGCCAGGCTCAGGGCCTGGAGGGACTTGCTCCACTTCTCCTCGGTAATGGCGGCGGGGTCCTTGCCCTTCTCGGCCTGCTTCTTGGCCCACTTCTCAAAGCTGGGCTCCGGCTTTCCCAGGTGGGAGCAGGCGATGACCGCCGCACCCTGGTCCAGCAGATACTGGATGGTGGGCAGGGCGGCGCGGATGCGCTTATCGTCGGTGATGGCGAGGGTTTCCTTGTCCTGGGGGACGTTGAAGTCGCACCGCAGGAGGACCTTCTTACCCTTCACGTCGATGTCCTTGACGGTCTTCTTGTTGTAGTTCATAAAATCTTATACTCCTTTCATCTCGCCCTCCCCGGACAAGCCGGGGAATCCTATTTGACGCAATGCTTCGTAGGTAACGATGGCAACGGAGTTTGCGAGGTTCAGGCTGCGGGCTTCCTCCCGCATGGGAATGCGCACGCACCGTTCGCGGTGCCGCTCCCGGAATGCCTGCGGCAGGCCCGCCGTCTCCTTACCGAAAAAGAGCCAGCAGCCGCTGCGAAATGCGGCTTCGGTGTACGCCCGGGGCGCCTTGGTGGTGGTGAGCCAGACGTCGTCCGCGGCCGTCCGGGCGAAGAAATCGTCCAGATCTTCGTAGACGTTCAGGTCCACCATGTCCCAGTAGTCCAGCCCCGCCCGCCTCACCGCCCGCTCGGAGATGTCGAAGCCCAGCGGCTTGATGAGATGCAGCCGGCTCCGGGTGGCGGCGCAGGTCCGGGCGATATTGCCCGTGTTCTGGGGTATCTCTGGCTCCACCAGAACAATATTGAGCATTTGCGCACGCCTCCCTTCCTTACAGCGTCTTGTATTGTACATCACAATGCCCTGGATTTCAATAACAAATGTACTGAAAATGCTATAAATTTTTAGATTTTCGCCCTCAAAACATTAAATTTGCGCAATAAATGTGTTTTGTACTTTATTGTGGAGAAGCGGTGTGGTACAATAACGGCAGTAAAGCGGCGGCGGCGGTGTTTGCGCCGGGGTAAAGTTGTGTGCCGCGCCGTTAAGTCTAAACTAAAAATATCGCTTTTAGACCTCCAAAAAGTTGACTTAAGGAGAATGAATCGCGGAAACTCGTAACGATTGCATCCACATAGTGGTCAAAGCCGACACACCCCACGGGATGTAATTTCCGCGGGGACCCCTTAATTGTAACCATCGGCTGGCGAAAGAGCAGCTCGCCGGCCCCCGCGCCGCCCGGCGCGCACGCTGCGCGTGTATTTGGAAGGAGACAGCAAGATGGAAGAGCGTACGGACTCACTGCGCATAGTCGTAAAGGTAGGCACATCCTCCCTGACCCATGACACCGGCCGGCTGAACCTGCATAATATGGACCGGCTGGCCCGGACCCTGTCCGATTTGGAGGGCATGGGCCACGAGGTTGTGCTGGTCTCCTCCGGCGCCATCGGCGTGGGGAGTACCAAGCTGGGGCTGAAGGAGCGGCCCCGCGAGCTCAGGATGAAGCAGGCCGCCGCCGCGGTGGGCCAATGCGCCATCATGCATCTCTATGACAAGATGTTTGGCGAGTATAACAGGGTGGTGGCCCAGATTCTTCTCACCGGCGAGGATGTGGACGCCCCCGTCCGGGCGGAGCACCTGCGCAATACCTTTGAGTCCCTGCTGGAGCTGGGCATCATCCCCGTGGTAAACGAGAACGACTCCGTCTCCTCCGCAGAGATTGAGACCGGCAAGTGCAAGGTCCTGGGCGACAACGACACCCTCTCCGCCATTGTGGCCCGGCTGGTGAAGGCCGACCTGCTGGTCCTTCTCAGCGATATCGACGGTCTCTACGATGCCGACCCCCATAATAACCCCGCCGCCAGGCTCATTCCCCGGGTGGACGCGGTCACTGCGCAGCTGCGGGCCATGGCGGGCGGCGCGGGCACCTGGAGGGGCACCGGCGGGATGCAGACCAAGCTGAACGCCGCCGAGGTCGCCATGGCCGCCGGAGTGGATATGGTCATCACCAACGGCGAGCGGGTGGAGGACCTCTACCGCATCGTCCGGGGCGAGGCCGTCGGCACGCGGTTTGCCGGGACACTCCAGGGGTAGTCCTTGCGGCCGCCCGTTTGATGGGACGCTATCGGTGTGGGCGGCCGCAGGGGCCGCCCCTATATTCAGATTGGAGGACTTACTATGACCATCCTGGAAACGCAAGGCCTGGCGGCCAAAAATGCCTCCCGCATCCTGGCAGTGGCGGACACGGCGCAGAAGAACGGGGCGCTGGAGGCGGTGGCCTCCGCCCTGCTGGCGCGGCAGGGGGACATTCTCTCCGCCAACGCCATGGACCTGGCCGCCGCCCGGGAGGCCGGAATGCGCCAGTCCCTCCAGGACCGCCTGGCCCTGGACGAGAACCGTATCGCCGGCATCGTGGAGGGGGTGCGGCAGGTGTGCGCCCTCCCCGACCCCATCGGCGCAGTCACCAAGATGGATAAGCGCCCCAACGGCCTCATTATCGGCAGGCGGCGGGTCCCTCTGGGGGTCATCGGCATCATCTACGAGGCCCGGCCCAACGTCACCGTGGACGCCGCGGCCCTCTGCCTCAAGTCGGGCAACGCCGTCATCCTCCGGGGCGGCAAGGAGGCCTTCCACTCCAACGAGATGCTGGTTCGTATCATGCGGGACGCGCTGGAGTCCGCGCTCCTGCCCCGGGACTGCGTCTCCCTGGTGATGGATGTCAGCCGGGAGAGCGCCGCCGGGCTGATGAATCTCACCGGTTATCTGGACGTGCTCATTCCCCGGGGCGGCGCGGGCCTCATCCGCTCCGTGGTGGAAAACGCCCGTGTCCCCGTCATCCAGACCGGCGTGGGCGTCTGCCACGTCTACGTCCACGAGAAGGCCGATCTCCAGATGGGGGCGGAGATTATCTATAACGCCAAGACCTCCCGCCCCTCGGTGTGCAACGCCGCCGAGTGCCTGCTGGTGGACCGGGCGGTGGCGCGGGACTTTCTGCCCATGGCCTGGGCGTTTTTAAAGAACAAGGGTGTGGAGCTCCGGGGCTGCCCGGAGACCCGCGCCATCCTTGGGGAGGTCGTGATCCCCGCCGCCGCCGGGGACTGGGATACCGAATTCGGCGACTATATCCTGGCCGTCAAGGTGGTGGGCGGCGAGGACGAGGCCATTCATTTCATCAACGCCCACGGCACGGGCCACTCCGAGTCCATTGTGACGGCCGACTACTTCGCCGCCCAGCGCTTTCTGGACGAGGTGGACGCCGCCGCGGTCTATGTGAACGCATCCACCCGCTTTACCGACGGCTTCGAGTTCGGCCTGGGGGCCGAGATCGGCATCTCCACCCAGAAGATGCACGCCCGGGGCCCCATGGGCCTGGAGGAGCTGACCTCCTCCAAATACATCGTGTACGGCACGGGACAGATTCGATAACCGTTAAGGAGGCCGTTATGGGTGCGATTCTTCTGGCAGTTCTGGCCTTACTCTCCCTGGGCGCGGCTGTATGGGCCTTCTGCGCCAGGCGGAACCATTTTCTCATTCTCTTCGGCAGCGCCGCAACCCTGGCCGCCGCGCTTTCCATGTGGCTCCTGCTCGGCACGCTGGAAGAGCGGGGCATGGCCATACCCCGCTGGCTGCTGGAGCGTCCGGCTATCCTTGTCGGCTACGCCTGCGCCTATGTCGCCGGCATGGCCGCCATCGGCGTGGGCTGCTTCCGCCTGCTCCGTGACCGGTAAAGTCCGTGCCCTTCGTAACGCCCTGCGGGAGAGGGCACTCCTCACTTCTCTTCCTTGCCCTCCTCACACCCTATAAAGCCGCAGGGGCCCGCGCTGCTCCCGGCCCCTTGTCAGGGGGTCTCTCGGTGGCAGCCGGCCGGGGAAACGCCCCGCACCTTTTCCCTCCGGCGACATAAAATGGAGTGCCCGCAAAAGCGCGGGCACTCCATTTTTCTCTCTCGGGGTCCATCTACATACGGCGCGTCGTGTCCGTATGAATCCTGATGAGAGGTGTGTTTTGCATGGAGCGCATCGAAACGAAATCGGTCTCGGTGGAGGTGGAGCGCGACGCGGGTCTTCTGATTCAGCGTCTGGATACCCTCTGTCCCGAGTCCGGCGGCTGTGTGCTGGAGCTGGTGCTGGCGCTGGAGGACGTCCCCCCCGAGACCCGGACGGCGGTGGCCCTCACCGTCACCGAGCTGGATCAGCAGGACCGGGAGTATCCCCGCGGCCTGCGCACCCTTCTGGTCCACGGCCACCACGAGTCCCTCCCCGTCCATCTGGCGGTGCCGCCGGTCCGCTTTGTCCTTCCGGCGGAGCTGGACCTGAGCGGCGGCGGCAAGCGCCGTTTCCTCGTCCGGGTGGACGCCAACTACGTGGACTGCCACGCCCGCTGCCGCCTGCTGCCCTGAGGCCGCAGGCGAAAATGCTCCTGCGTCCGTCCATACCCGGGATAGGCCCCCGCGGAGAGCTCCATTATCCCGCCGCTGCGGCCGGGGACATCAAAAAAGGAGCCGCAAAAGCGGCTCCTTTTTTGATATTCAGTCGGAGCTATGCCCCTCTGAGACAGTCTTACTTGTGGTCGACGCTGTACATATGCGCGATGAGGTCGAGCACCTTGTTGGAGTAGCCGATCTCGTTGTCGTACCAGGACACAACCTTCACAAAGGTGTCGGTGAGGGCAATGCCGGCCTTGGCGTCGAAGATGGAGGTGCGGGTGTCGCCCAGGAAGTCGGAGGAGACCACGGCGTCCTCGGTGTAGCCCAGGATGCCCTTCAGCTCGCCCTCGGCGGCAGCCTTCATGGCGGCGCAGATCTCGTCGTACTTGGCGGGCTTCGCCAGGTTGACGGTCAGGTCGACCACGGACACGTCCAGGGTGGGCACGCGCATGCTCATGCCGGTCAGCTTGCCGTTGAGGGAGGGGATCACCTTACCCACGGCCTTGGCGGCGCCGGTGGAGGAGGGGATGATGTTGCCGGAGGCAGCGCGGCCGCCGCGCCAATCCTTGGCGGAGGGGCCGTCCACGGTCTTCTGGGTGGCGGTGGTGGAGTGGACGGTGGTCATCAGGCCGTCGGTGATGCCCCAGTTGTCGTGCAGCACCTTGGCGATGGGGGCCAGGCAGTTGGTGGTGCAGGAGGCGTTAGACACGAAAGTCATGCTGGGATCATAGGTTGTATGGTTGACGCCCATGACAAACATGGGGGTGTCGTCCTTGGACGGGGCGGACATGACGACCTTCTTGGCGCCGGCGTCGATGTGGGCCTGGCTCTTCTCCTTGGTCAGGAACACGCCGGTGGACTCCACGACGTACTCGACGTTCACCTTGGCCCAGGGAATGTCCTTGGGGTCCTTGCAGGCAAAGAACTCGATCTCCTGGCCGTTGACGATGATGGAGTGGTCGGTGTAGTCGATGGTGCCCTGGAACTGGCCGTGCATGGTGTCGTACTTCAGCATATAAGCCATGTAGTCAGGGGTCATGAAGGGGTCGTTGATGCCAACGAACTCAATGTCGGAGCGGCCGATGCCGGCGCGGAACACAAGGCGGCCGATTCTGCCGAAGCCGTTGATGCCTACTTTAATGCCCATAGTGCAATCTCTCCTTAAACGTTCATTATGATTAGGTTTCCTAGCGGGGCCTATTATAGCTCATCTGGTTGCATTTTGGAAGTCTTTTTTTGAAATTTTGCAAAAAATTCATGATTTTTATTCAAGTATTCGCAAAATGTCGCTCGGCGGTGTTTAAGCGCGAAGTAAGTGGGTTCACCGCCTCCTTTGACCGGCGGTTCCCTGGATGCAGCCCCCTGTAATCCCGGTCGAAGGTCCCTCCCGTCGCTTTTTCCCCGGCATTTAGAAGCCGCCCTTCCTGGCGAAAAACGCCCGATGGGCGGGACATAATTCTGGCCGGACAGGAGAAACCGCCGCGTTTTGGCGGAAAAAAGCCCGCCCGGGCGGGCTTTCCCGCTTATCACGCTTGTTTGTCTCCCGGCCGGTATTTTACCGGTGTTTTTCTCCCGCCCTCGTTTTCGACATAATTCGACTTTTTTCTTGTTGTAGCGGCCAGATTTTGGTATACTGAAAAGGCTCAGTATCCGCCGCGCTTTTGTGCATCCTATTAGAGTCTGCTGCAAAACCCGCCGCCCGATATCGCGAGACCATTTCGCTGCCGGGCGCCCCGACGGGCTTTAAACAGGTTTTGAAAAGCCGATGGAGGTGACGAATGGATATGACGCAGCCGTCAGAGCTCTGCGCTTTTTTTGATACTCTTCCCCAGCCCGTCCTGCTCCTGCGCGGCGGAACCGTTGTTTACAGCAACCCCGCCGCCGTCCGGGCGCTGCCCCTGCCGGAGCCGGGCAGCGCTCTGCCGGAGTTTCTGGCCGAGCTTGCGGACGCCCGCGGCGCCGTCTCGGCCTCCTGCCTGGCGGGGGGGCGCCTCTGGTCCGTCGCCGCCTCCTATTCCCAGCAGGGCCTGCTGGTCTTCTTCCAGAATGGCGGCGCGGCCCCCGGCCCGGGCTTTCAGCTCCCCGTGCTGGTGGAGCAGATGCGCCAGCACGTAGGGAATCTGGTGGCCGCCACCCACCTGCTCACTCCGGTAATCCGTGAGCATGGTGAGGCGAGATACGATCAGTATCTCGCCATTATGAACCAGAGCTTTTACCGGCTCATGCGCCTGATGAACAGCGCCGACACCGCCCGGGCTCTGGATGACGGTGTCCTCCCCTTCCGCCCCGCCTCCCTGGACCTGGCGGGGCTGTGCCGGGAGCTTGCCGACCAGGTGACCCATCTGGCCGGGATGGCGGGGGTGTCCTTCCGCTATGAGAGCGAGCTCTCCTCCCTCATTACCACCGGGGACGCCGCCCTGCTCCGCCGGCTGATCCTCAGCCTTGTGTCCAACGCCCTCCGGGCTGCGGGCAGAGGGGGCGAGGCCGGCCTTCGGCTCGCCAAGTCCGGACGCAGGGCCCTGATTACCGTCTGGGACAGCGGCCCCGGCCTGGGGAGCGGCATGGAGAGCGGAGGTCCGGACAGCGAACCCGTATACCGGAGCGGCGGCGGTCTGGGCGTGGGCCTGAGCGCCGCCCGGCAGATAGCCGCCCTCCACGGCGGCGCGGTCATGCTGGAGAGCCGCTCGGGCAAGGGCGTCCGTGCGGCGTTCTCCCTCCCCGTCCAGCCGCCCGAGGGCTGCGGCGCTCTGCGCACCCCTTCCCCGGTGGGCGACGTCACCGGCGGCTTCTCCCCCGTGCTGGTGGAGCTGGCCGACCTGCTGCCCAGTGAGGCGTTTTTGCCCGACGACGTGGATTGAATGCTCATTTACAGGGTTTGAAACGGCAGGAAACCGTTTCAAACCCTGTTTCCGTTTCGCGCTTGTTGTTTCATTTGGTATCTGCTTTGATCGTTCCTCTCCCTTTTTGCCCGTTCCGGCTCCGATGCCGCAGCCCCTATACGGACGCTGAGCGCCTCCCCTGTCACGCCCGCGCTCACCCCTTGACGGGTTCCCGCGGGCGTGGGATAATATGTAGATATCATTTTCCAATATGAGGTGTCCTATGACCGACCTGCTGGTAAAAACCTTCATAAAAAACTGCGGCGACGCCCAGGACCCCGCCGTCCGTCAGCGCTACGGAGCGCTGTCCGGCATTGTGGGCATTATCCTGAACCTCCTGCTCTCCCTGGGCAAATTCGCGGCCGGAATGCTCACGGGCTCCATCGCCGTCACCGCCGACGCCTTCAATAACCTCTCCGACGCCGGTTCCTCCGTGGTAACCCTGGTAGGCTTTCATATGGCGGGCAAGCGGGCCGACGGCGACCACCCCTTCGGCCACGGCCGCATTGAGTACCTCTCAGGCCTCGCCGTATCCGCGGCAATCCTGCTGGTGGGGCTGGAGCTGGCCAAGTCCTCCATTGACAAAATCATTCACCCGGAGACCGTCTCCTTCTCCTGGCTTACCGTGGGTATTCTGGCAGCGTCCATCCTGGTAAAGCTCTGGATGAGCTTTTTTAACCGCTCCCTCTCCCGCCGCATCGGCTCGGCGGCCATGGCCGCCACCGCCACCGACTCCCTTTCCGACGTGGCCGCCACCTCCGCGGTGCTGCTCGGCACCCTCATCGGCCACTTCCTCGGCTTCAATATTGACGCCTGGATGGGCATTCTGGTGGCCGCCTTTATCCTGCGGGCGGGCTGGGGGGCCGCCAGAGATACCCTCAATCCCCTCCTGGGCCAGAGCCCGGACCCCGCCCTCGTCAAGGACATTCACGACACCATTCTCGCCCATCCGGAGGTGGTGGGCATTCACGACCTGATTCTCCACGATTACGGCCCCGGCCGCTCCATGATGAGCCTTCACGCCGAGGTGCCCATGGATTCCAATATTATGGAGGTTCACGATGTGATTGACGCCATTGAACGGGAGTTGAGGGAGAAGTTCCGCATTGAGACCTC
This sequence comes from Lawsonibacter faecis, assembly GCF_014287675.1. GTDB lineage: Bacteria > Bacillota > Clostridia > Oscillospirales > Oscillospiraceae > Pseudoflavonifractor > Pseudoflavonifractor faecis. Next base: position 111,185 of record NZ_JACOPQ010000005.1, read on the forward strand.
CATCCATATGGACCCCATAGCCACCGGCGACGAGACGGTGAACCGCACCCGTGACATGGTGGCCGCCCTGGTCAAGGAGCTCGACGGCGCCATGACCATCCACGACTTCCGCATGACCAACGGCCCCCATCACCGCAACCTCATCTTCGACGTGGTGGTGCCCTACAGCGTGAAGCTCACCGACGACGAAGTAAAGGCCGCCATTGTCAGCAGGCTCAAGGCTGTGGACGCCAACTGCTTCGCCGTGATTGAGATCGACCGGGCCTATACCGAGGGGATGTAGGACTCAGTGCGGCACAAGGGGCCTCTCTCGCAGCAGTGCGCGAGGACCATTCACGAATCGCCCAGGGCCCTAAGCCGTAGGACTGCGCACCCCCGGGCGGCTTGCGTGAGTCGCCCAACCTGTTTTTTTCGGCTCCATGACGTCTTATCCCCCTATGCGCCTACGCTTGCGCTTTTTTGTCACGTTCTCGTTGGCCCATGGCCGGGGTGATAAGCCGCCATTGCGCGAAATATCCCGTTGGGCTTGCGTGAGTCGCCCAACCTGTTTTTTCGGCTCCATGACGTCTTATCCCCCTATGCGCCTACGCTCGCGCTTTTTTGTCACGTTCTCGTTGGCCCATGGCCGGGGTGATAAGCCGGCATTGCGCGAAAAATGCCGTTGGGCTTGCGTGAGTCGCCCAACCTGTTTTTTCGGCTCCATGACGTCTTATCCCCCCTATGCGCCTACGCTCGCGCTTCACCCTAAATTTACAAAAAGTTCACCCCGTATCCCTGAATCCGGTTATAATGAAACTACTAAGAGAGTAAGGATGGTGTCATATGGCGCGAAAAGTGCTTATCGTGGAGGACGAGGCCAACATCGCGGAGCTTCTGCATCTCTATCTGGAGAAGGAGGGCTTTGAAACCGCCGTGGCTCCCGACGGGGGCAAGGGCGTGGAGCTCTTCCGCTCCTTCCGCCCGGACCTGGTGCTGCTGGACATCATGCTGCCTGTGATGGACGGCTGGTCGGTGCTGAAGAAGATCCGCGAAACCGACAAAACCCCCGTCATCATGCTCACCGCCAAGGGCGAGACCGAGGACAAGGTCAACGGTCTGGAGGGGGGCGCGGACGACTACATCGTCAAGCCCTTTGAGATGAAGGAGGTCCTCGCCCGCATCCACGCGGTGCTGCGCCGCTTCGGCGTGGAGGAGGAGAGCGGCGGCGAAAAGCGCCTCTCCTTCGACAAGCTGGTCATCAACCTGGACTCCTACGAGCTGCTGGTGGACGGCAAGCGGGTGGACACGCCTCCCAAAGAGCTGGAGCTTCTTTTCCATCTGGCCGCCTCCCCCAACCGGGTGTTTACCCGCAACCAGCTTCTTGACGAGGTCTGGGGCTTCGACTACTTCGGCGACTCCCGTACGGTGGACGTCCACATCAAACGCCTGCGGGAAAAGCTGGAGGGCGTCAGCGACGCCTGGAGCCTGAAGACCGTATGGGGTGTTGGGTATAAATTCGAGGTAGTAAACAGCTGACATCGAAAGAACTTAAGAGAAGAAGGGGGGATGTCCCTTATGAAGAGCCTCTATAAGCGTCAATTTGCCATGATGGCGGGGATGATCCTCATCTCTTTTGCCCTCTTGGGCTCGGCGTTCATTACCCTCTCCTACACGTATACCGTCCGGGAGAAGCAGGAATCGATGGAACATAACGCCGATATTCTCGCTAATTTTACCACGCTCTACCTCTCGGGGAACCGATCCTTCTACAGTCCTGCCACCATCTATGATACTGAATACCGCAGCTATGTCTCTATTCTGGCCCAGCTGGCCGACGCGTATGTCATCCTCAGTGAGACTGCCGAGGGTGTCTCCGGTCAGATTGTCTACTCCTCCGACGGCGTGACAGAGGGCGGGTTCAATGGTCTCTACGTGCCTGAGTCCGTCATACAGTCGGCAATTCAAGGTAAGGGATACTCTGGAATGGATACATTGGGCGGCCTGTTTACCGAAAAGCGATTTGTGGCCGCCAGCCCCATCTACAGGGGCAGCGTAATGGCGGGCATGGTCTTTGTGGCCGCCGAGACCTCCAGCCTCACCGAGATGTGGCGGGCTTTCGCTAATATTTTCTTCTTTACCGCCGTGGTGGTGCTGTGCATCGCCTTTATCACCACCTCCGTCACCTCCCTGCGCCAGACCAAGCCCCTCAAGGAGATGGCGGACGCCGTGCGGAAGTTCGGCCACGGGGAATTTGAGACCCGGGTGGAGGTGGGCGGCCGCCAAGACGAGGTGGGCGAGCTGGCCGAGGCCTTCAACGCCATGGCCGATTCTCTGGCAAAGTCCGAGGCCAAGCGCAGCGAGTTCGTAGCCAACATCTCCCACGAGCTCAAGACACCCATGACCACCATCGCGGGCTTTGCCGACGGCATACTGGACGGCACCATCCCCCCCGCCAAGGAGCCGGAAGCCCTCGCCACCATCTCCTCCGAGACGCGGCGGCTCTCCAGGCTTGTGCGGCGGATGCTGGACCTCTCCCGTCTCCAGTCCACTGAGAGCGTCACCGCCCAGGAGCAGTTCGACGTGTCCGAGCTCATGGTCCGTGTGCTGCTGAGCCTGGAGACCAAAATCAACGCCCGCAGGCTGGATGTGGACACCAACCTGCCTGAGGAGCCGGTCATGGTCTGGGGCGATCCGGACGCTATCACCCAGGTATGCTATAACCTGCTCGACAACGCCATCAAATTTTCCCTGGAGGGGGGCGTCATCACCCTGGGCGTAGCGTCCAAGGGCGGCAAGGCCCATGTAAGCGTCCGCAACGTGGGCGATACCATCCCCGCCGCCGAGCTGCCCCTCCTCTTCGACCGCTTCCACAAGAGCGACAAGTCCCGCAGCGAGGACCGGGAGGGCGTGGGCCTAGGTCTCTACATCGTCAAAACCATCCTCAACAACCACAAAGAGAACATCACTGTGACCAGTGAAAACGGCGTCACCGAGTTTGTTTTTACCCTCACCCTGGCATAACGAATTTTTTGACCCGTGATGTTTATGCCCGTCCATTGACGGGCCGCGCCTATCTCATCTCCCATGGAGGTCATATGCACAGTTATTATTTTGACCAGGACCTGGACTACCGCCCCGCGGACTGCGCAGGGCGGTACTCTCCCTGTGCGCCGACCGGCTTCGGCGGCCCCCTCTACGAGGACCCGCCGCCCCTCACCCGCGCACAGCGGAAGGCCCTGCGCGGGCAGCGGCCCAGCCGCAGGCACCACGCGGGACTGGTTTTCGCCGTTTTCCTGCTCCTTATCGGCGCGACGGCGGCTGTTCTCCTGGCCCTGCGGATGGAGGCACCCGCCCTCGCCCTCCCATCGGGCTACATTCCCTCGGGCGGCGGCGTCACCACCATCCCCCTGCCCCAGGCGTCCGATCCGCCCACCACGGTGGAGCGGGCGCCCACAGGCACCGGCGTCACCCTGGACCTCTCCCATGAGACAGGCGAGGCCCTCACCTATCAGGCCCTCTATCAGAAGTGCATCCCGTCCATCGCGGGCATCCGCTCCTACAAGACCAGCGGTGGCGCCTCCGGTACTGGGGTCGTCATGACGCAGGACGGCTACGTGATCACCAATTACCACGTCATCCAGGGCGCCAGCCGGGTGGAGGTCCTTCTACACGACGACAGCGTCCACGACGCGCTGCTGGTGGGCGGCGATCAGACCAACGATCTGGCCGTGCTCAAAATTGACTGCTCCGGCCTGACCCCCGCAGAGTTCGGGGACTCCGACCTGCTCCAGGTGGGGGATACGGCCCTGGCCGTCGGCAACCCCCTGGGCGAGCAGCTCCGGGGCACCATGACCGACGGCATCATCTCCGCCATTAACCGGGACGTGAACTCCGACGGCAACACCATGACCCTCCTCCAGACCACCGCCGCCCTCAACTCCGGCAACTCCGGCGGGGCCCTGCTGAATATCTACGGCCAGGTGGTGGGCATTACCAACATGAAGATGACCTCCTACTCCGACACCATTGAGGGCATCGGCTTCGCCATTCCCTCGGTCACCGCCAAAGCCGTGGTGGATGAGCTCATTGAGCGGGGGCATCTGGCGGGTCGGCCCACCCTGGGCATCACCGGCGCGGCCCTCTCGGAGGAGATGGCAGCGGCCCGCGGACTGGTCCCGGGTGTGTATGTCTCCACCGTGGACCCCAACTCCGGCGCGCAGAAGGGCGGAATGTTCCCCGGGGACGTCATAACCGAGTGCAACGGACAGGCGGTCTCCTCCGTGGAGGATATCAACGCCGTCAAAGCGGACTTCAAGGCCGGGGACACCCTCACCTTCCGGGTTTTCCGCGGGGAGGGATATCTGGACCTGGAGATCACTCTGATGGAGCGCTACGAGCTGGACCAGTGAGCGTACATAACGGTTTTAGAGAGGGGGACGGCATTGCCGTCCCCCTCTCAGTGTATTCTTTTCCGGGACTTTCAACGCCGGAGGCCTCCCTTTTTGGTCGTGTATCATTGCCGCTTCCGCCGTTTTTGTGGAAACCCGGCAAATTTTATCATTCCTTAAAGATTTGTATATGGATTTCCTTATCCATTCCGCTTAAAATAGGAGTTAACGTAAAAGCTCCTCTGAGAGGTGTGGAAAATTCATGAGACATCAACACGCGGGGACGGCAGCGGCGGAGGCCGAGGCCCCGAGACGGCAGATTGCGGCGGCCGCCACAGACCCGGAGCAGGGCCTCACCGCAGGCCAGGCGGCGGAGCGGGCGGCCGCGGGGTACGCCAACCTCCCGGTGGAGGCCCCGACCAAGACCGAGCTTCAAATCGTCCGTGACAACGTCTTTACCTTCTTTAACCTGATCTTTGTGGTCCTGGCGGTCTGCCTGCTCTTTGTGGGCGATTTTCGGGATATGCTCTTTCTGGTCATCGCCGTGGCCAATACGCTCATCGGCATCGTCCAGGAAATCCGCTCCAAGCGCACCATCGACAAGCTGACCCTCCTCAGCGCCCCCCGCGCCACAGTGGTGCGGGACGGCCAGGTGGGAACGCTCCCCACCGACAAGCTGGTACGGGACGACGTGGTGCTCTTCGCCGCGGGCAACCAGATCCCCGCGGACGCGGTGGTTCTCACCGGGGAGATTCAGGTCAACGAGTCTCTCCTCACCGGGGAGCCGGATGCCATCGTCAAGCGTCCCGGCGACGCCCTCCTCTCCGGCAGCTTCGTGGTGGCGGGCAGCGGCCGGGCCCAGCTCACCAAGGTGGGCGCCGAGTCCTACGCCTCCCGCCTCACGCTGGAGGCCAAGAAGGACGCCGGCCCCGGCCAGTCCGAGATGATGAACTCCCTGGACAAGCTCATCCGGGTCATCGGCATCGCCCTGGTCCCCATGGGCATCGCCCTCTTTGTCAAGCAGTACTTTTTTCTGGAGTCCACCCTCTCCCACGCCATCACCTCCACTGTGGCCGCCCTAATCGGCATGATCCCCGAGGGGCTCTATCTCCTCACCAGCGTGGCCTTGGCGGTTTCCGTCATCCGGCTGGCCCGGAAGAAGACCCTGGTCCACGACATGAGCTCCATTGAGACTCTGGCCCGGGTGGACGTGCTCTGCGTGGACAAGACCGGCACCATCACCGAGCCGGGGATGCAGGTTACGGGCCTGGTGCCCCTGGACGAGGAGAAGTTCTCCGCCCGCTCGCTGGAGACCGTCCTCTCCGCGTTCTATGCCGCCGCCGACGCGGACAACGACACCGCCAGGGCCATGGCCGCCCGCTTCAGGGAGAAGTCGGTCTGGAAGGCGGACAAGGTGGTCCCCTTCACCTCCGCCACCAAGTGGAGCGCGGTGTCCTTCGTGGGCCACGGGTCCTACGTGGTGGGCGCGCCCGAGTTCGTCATGGGGCAGCGCTACGCGGACCTGAAGGACATTGCCGAGGAGTACTCCGCCCAGGGTGAGCGCGTGCTCCTGCTGGCCAAGTACGACGGCCGTCTGGACGGCAAGGCCCTCACCGGTGCCCTCGCCCCCATGGCCCTGGTGCGCATTGTCAACAAGATCCGCCCCGAGGCCCCGGAGACCTTCCGCTACTTCGCGGAGCAGGGCGTGGCCGTCAAGGTCATCTCGGGGGATAACGCCCTCACCGTCTCCCAGGTGGCCCTCCGGGCGGGCATCGAGGGCGCTGAGCGGTACATCGACGCCAGCACCCTGGAGAGCGACGGGGACATCGCCCGGGCCGTGGAGCAGTACACCGTCTTCGGCCGGGTCACCCCCAACCAGAAGCGGAAATTCGTCCAGGCCCTCAAAAAGGCGGGCCACACCGTCGCCATGACCGGCGACGGCGTGAACGACGTGCTGGCCCTCAAGGACGCTGACTGCGGCATCGCCATGGCCTCCGGCGCGGACGCTGCCTGTCAGGCCGCCCACCTGGTCCTGCTGGACTCCAACTTCGCCTCCATGCCCGAGGTGGTGCTGGAGGGCCGCCGGGTCATCAACAACATCCAGCGGGCCGCCTCCCTCTTCCTGGTGAAGAACATCTTCTCCTTCCTGCTGGCCATCATCACCATCTTCGCCACCAACATGCCCTACCCCCTGGTCCCTCTCCAGCTCTCCCTGGTCAGCGCCCTCACCATCGGCGTGCCCTCCTTCTTCCTGGCGCTGGAGCCCAACAAGGCCATCGTCCAGGGCCGCTTCCTCCACAACGTGCTCAAGCGGGCCTGCCCCGGCGGCATGACCAACCTCTTCCTCGTGCTGGGAGCCGAGCTCTTTGTGGCCGCCTTCGGCTTCTCCGCGGCGGAGCTGTCCACCGTCGCCGCCATGCTCATGTCCTTCAACGGCATCTTCGTCCTATACCAGGTCTGCAAGCCCTTCGACTGGAAGCGCCGCATCCTCTGGTGCGCCATGACGCTGGGCATGGTGGGGGCCATCGGCTGGTTCGGCGGCTTCTTCTCCATGGTCCCCCTCACCTTCCAGACCGGGCTGGTCTTCACCGTCCTGCTGCTGCTGGCCGTCCCATGTCAGAAGACCATACTGCGCATCATGGGCATCTACTCCCGCACCCGCGACGCTGTGAAGGTCCGCCTCAAGGCCCGCCGCCGCGTCCGTGTCCTGCCGGAGGATTGAGGCGGCATACACCCGCCCGGCGGCCCAGCCTTGATAACCCGGCTCCCCGTCTTAAACCAAAACGGGAGGGCGTTCCGAATGGAACGCCCTCCCGTTTTCAGACTATTCCGCGTACCCAAACAGCCCCCGGACGGAGACCTCCCCCGAGGTGACGCTGCGAATCCGCCCATCGTCATAGCGGACAATCAGGCCGAACTCCTCGTCGATCCCCTCGGCGAAGCCCTCCTCCTCCCCGTCGGGACCCAGGACCCTCACCCGCCGGCCCAGGGTGAGGCAATCCCGCCGGTAGCGCTCCAGATACCGCTCCTTCTCCCGGGGGAAGGAGCGGTACATATCGTCCAGCGCGGCCAGCACCGCCGCCGCTACCTCGGAGCGGCGGGGGGCCCTGCCCAGCGCCTGCCGTAGGGAGACGGCCACCGGCCCGGCCAGGGAGCCGAACTCCTTCTGCCCCACGTTGATGCCGATGCCCGCCACCGCGTACTGCAGCGCGCCGCTCTCCCCCTCCATTCCCAGCTCCGTGAGGATGCCGCAGAGCTTCCGCCCCTTCAGCACCAGATCGTTGGTCCACTTGATGCCCGGCCGGACGCCGCAGGCCGCCTCCACGCCGTCGCACACCGCCACCGCCGTCCACGCCGTGAACCACATCAGCTCCCGCAGGGAGCATTTGGGTCGCAGGAGCACCGAGAGGTAGAGCCCCTCCCCCGCAGGGGACTCGAAGGAGCGCCCCCGGCGTCCCTTGCCCCCGGTCTGAGTATCGGCCAGGACCACCAGCCCCTCCCCCGCCCCGGCCAGGGCGCGGCGGGCGCACTCGTCGTTGGTGGAGTCCACGCTGTCCAGGCAGACGATCTCCCGGCCCAGGGTCCGCCCCCTCAGCGCCCCGGCCAGCTCCCCGGGGGAGAGGCGGTCCGGCGAGTCCTCCAGCCGGTACCCCCGGCTGGGCGCGGAGGAGATCGTGTACCCCTCCCCCCGCAGTGCCTCCATGGCCTTCCAAACCGCCGCCCGGGACACCCCCAGCCGCTCGCTCATGGCCTGACCGGAGACCTCCCCTGCCGACTCCTTCAGCAGGGCCAGCACCTCGTCCTTCAGCATGGTCTTATCCCCCTCCCAAATCTTTTTTCTCAGTGTATCGCCCCGGCGCAAGTTTGTCAACCAAATTGATTTTATTGTTTACAATTGAGCGTTGCTCTGCTATTCTATTGTAAACTATTATTAAATATCAGTTTACAATAGGAGGCGTATTCATGCATACTCAGACCCGAAACCTGGTTCTCGCAGCCCTCTTTGCGGCCCTCACCGCCATCGGGGCCTTTCTCCGCTTTCCCCTGGGGGCCATGGCGGTGACGCTGCAATTTCTCTTCACCGCCCTGGCTGGGGTGCTGCTGGGGCCGCGCTGGGGGGCGTTCTCCCAGCTTGCCTACGTGGTGATTGGGCTGGTGGGACTGCCTGTCTTTACCATGGGCGGCGGGCCGGGTTACGTCCTCCAGCCCAGCTTCGGCTTTCTTCTGGGACTCATCCCCGCGGCATGGGTTGTGGGCGTCCTGGCGGGCCGGGAGGGCCGGTTCCGGCGGGTCTTCAGCGCCTGTGCAGCAGGCCTGGGGGTGCTCTACCTGGTGGGCCTGCCCTATATGTATCTGATAATGAATCTCTATCTGGGCAAAGCCCTGCCCTTCTCCGCCGTGGTATGGACGGGGATGGCGGTCTACCTGCCGGGGGACCTTATCAAGCTGCTGGCCGTCGCGGTATCCGCCCCGCCCCTGGTACGCTCGCTGGGGCGCTACCGGCCCCGGTAAGCATAAGGGCGGCCCCTGTCCCATATACATAGGGTAAACTATGGAAAAGGCAGGGATGTCCGTATGCCGTATGACGAAAAGAATAGCCGTCCCGACGGCCCCCACCACCTCATCCTGGAGGGCAGGGAGCAGCTCTCGGTCTCCGGCGTGGAGGAAGTGGAGAGCTTTGACGAGAATCAAATCGTGATGTACACCACCAAGGGGACCCTGGTGGTCCGGGGTGAAAACCTGCACATTGAGAAGCTGAGCCTGGACGGGGGCGACCTGAAGGTGGAGGGGGACATCGATGCCCTCACCTACGAGGACGGCCCCCGGGAGAAGGGCGGGCTCTTCTCCCGGCTCTTCCGCTAAGGGGGCCGCCCCTTGGAAATTTCAGTCGCGGCCCAGGCCGTCTCGCTGGCGGGCGCCCTGGCGCTGGGGGTGGCGGTGGGCCTGCTGTACGACCTGTTTCGCATTCTGCGGGTGCGCATCCCCTGGCGGGTTATGGGCGGCTTCCTGGACCTGGTGTTCTGGCTGCTGGTGACGGCGGCCCTCTTCGTCTACACCGTGGCCGTGGGGGACGGGCGGGTGCGCTTTTTTCTGGTGGCCGCCATCCTGGGCGGAGCCGTGGCCTACTTTCTGCTTCTCAGCCGCTGGGCCCTCAAGCTGGGCTATCTTTTCGCCGACCTTTTGGGCTTTTTGTGGCGGCTGCTCACCCTTCCGGTCACAGGCCTTTTGGCAATCTGTAAAAAAATAAAAAAAATTGCGAAAAATCACTTTCATTACGTCCGGAAATGGTATAGAATAAGGCAGATACCCAAGGAGATGGAGACTGGGAAGCGAGGGGGGACCGGGCGTGAAGATCAAAAAGGCGGGGCTGCTGACCAAAATCGTGGTGCTCGCGCTGCTCATCGGCCTGTCCATCACCCTGCTGGATCTGCGCAGCCAGCTTCAGGACGCGCAGAGCCAGAAGGACGCCCTGACGGCTCAGGTGAACGCCCAGACCCAGGTGAACGCCGACCTGTCCGACGCCGTGGACAACAGCGACGATCCCGCACGGCAGATGGACATCGGACGGACCGATCTGGGCCTGGTGGTCCCCGGTGAGAAGATTCTCAAGATCACCGAGTAAACCCGTTCTCCCCCCGTGTGGTGAATTTTGAAGGAGGATTTTTCGGTCAGATGGAGTTTGGTGTTGGTTCTATCCTGGAGGGAAAAGTCACAGGCATTACAAAGTTCGGCGCGTTCGTCTCGCTGCCGGAGAACAAGTCCGGCCTTGTACACATTTCCGAGATCGCCTATTCCTATGTGAATGACGTCGCGGAGCATCTCAGCGTGGGACAGGAGGTCAAGGTCAAGGTCATCGGCATCGACGAGAACGGACGGATTAACCTCTCCATCAAGAAGGCCATGGATCCTCCCCCCCGCCCGGCGGGTCAGGGACGTCCCCCCATGGGCGGCCAGCGGTCCGGCGGCGGCAGACCCGGCGGCGGCTTCAGCCGCGGTCCGGCGGCTCCCAAGGAGCCCGCCACCTTTGAGGATCGTCTCAAGATGTTTATGCAGTCCTCGGACTCCAAGCAGTCCGAGCTGCGCCAGTCTGAGCGCCGGGGCGGCAACCGCCGCGGCGGCGGGCGGAAATAAGGTTCATTCCGGATTGCGCGGCCTCAGGGCCGCGCAATCGTTTTATGCGGAGGCTAACCGGCGTCCCCGGTGCGCCGCGCACGCAGCCTCACACCGCAGAGGCGGCGCACGGCTCGTCCCCTGCCGGGCGTAAAAAAAGAGCGCCCCTCTTCGGGGCGCCCAAGGTAGTGTGCGCGGGAGAATGGAATGAACCCTGCCCGGCGAGGACGCCGGACAAGCGCGGGAAGAAATGGAACTGCGCATATTGGATGAGCTGCAAGCATAATATACTATATTTTCCTGTATTTGTCAAATAGAACTTTTGTCGAAAGGTGCGATCTTCTATGTTAATCCAAAACGGCGTCGTCCACACCATGGAGGGCTTTGTCATTGAAAACGGCTTTGTGGCCGCCCGGGACGGCAAAATCACTGCCGTCGGCCCCATGTCCGCCCTGCCCGTGGGGGCGGACGGTCCGGTGATTGACGCGGCCGGGGGCCACATTGTCCCTGGTTTTGTGGACGCGCACTGCCACCTGGGTATGTTTGGCAACGGCCTGGGCTTTGAGGCCGACGACGGCAACGAGTCCACCGACCCCTGCACCCCGCACCTGCGGGCCATCGACGCGGTGAACCCCCTGGACCGATACTTTCAGGAGGCCCGGGAGGGGGGCGTGACCACCGTTCTCACCGGTCCCGGCAGCGCCAACCCCATCGCCGGGCAGTTCGCCGCCCTCAAGACCGACGGCCGCTGGGTGGACGAGATGATCCTGCGCGCCCCGGTCTCCATGAAGTTCGCCCTGGGTGAGAACCCCAAGAGCGTCTACAACGAGCGGAAGGAGGCCCCAGTCACCCGCATGGCCACCGCCGCCATCATCCGGGAGAATCTCTCCAAGGCGCTGGAGTACATGGATAAGCAGTCCAAGGCGGAGAACGACCCGGACATGGATATGCCCGACTTCGACGCCAAGCTGGAGGCGCTGGTGGGCGTACTGCGTGGGGAGCTTCCCGTCCACTGCCATGCCCACCGGGCGGACGACATCGCCACCGCCGTGCGCATCTGCCGGGAGTTCGGCCTGCGCCTGGTGGTGGTCCACGGAACCGAGGGGCACCTCATCTCCGAGCTGCTGGCCCGGGAAAATATACCGGTCATCACAGGGCCCTGCCTCACCGACCGCTGCAAACCGGAGCTCATGAACCAGACCATAGAGAACCCGGCCCTCCTGTCCAGAGCGGGGGTGAAGGTGGCCATCTGTACCGACCACCCGGAGACCCCCATCCAGTACCTCCCCCTCTGCGCCGCCATCGCGGTCCGGGCCGGGATGGACGAGGAGGAGGCCCTGGCCGCCATCACCATCAACCCCGCCGTGATTGCGGGTCTGGAAAAGCGCGTGGGCTCCCTGGCCGTGGGTAAGGACGCCGACGTGGTGGTCACCAGCCGCCACCCCCTGGACTGGAAGAGCCGGGTGGAGGCCGTGTTCATCGGGGGAAAGCAGGTAAAATAGTCACACGGCAGGCCCTCAGGCGGGCAGCGCCTACGCCGCCGCCGGGGGCCGGGCAATATGGGCTTCAAAGGGCATCGAAAAGCCGCCTGCAGCGCTCTGCTGTCAGTACCGCCCGGCTGTTTCCCCTTTGTCCGCTCACTTTTACCTTTGTGGAGGGACGTCCTGATGCGTGAGATTGCCTATTCTGAAATTGCGGACGCGGTGTGCGGGCTGTGCATTGAGGCCAACACCATTCTCCCGGCGGACCTGCGCTGCGCCATCGAGGGCGCACGGGCGGCAGAGGCGTCCCCCGTGGGCCGCGCCATTCTGGGCGACCTGGTGGAGAACTATACCTTTGCCGCCGAAAAAGGCCTCCCCATCTGCCAGGACACGGGCATGGCGGTGGTCTTTGCGCAGCTGGGCCAGGAGGTCCACATCACCGGCGGACTGCTGGAGGACGCGGTGAACGAGGGGGTGGCCAGGGGCTATGCGGTGGGCCGCCTCCGCTGCTCGGTGGTGGGAGACCCCCTGCGGCGGGAGAACACTGGGGACAACACCCCCGCAGTCCTCCATCTGCAGCTGGCGGCGGGGGACAAGCTGCGCCTCACCGTGGCCCCCAAGGGCTTCGGCAGCGAGAACATGACCGCCCTCAAGATGCTCAACCCCTCGGCGGGGCGGGAGGACATCTTGGACTTCATCGTGGACGCCGTCTCCCGGGCGGGGTCCAACCCCTGCCCGCCGGTGGTGGTGGGGGTGGGCCTGGGCGGCACGTCGGAGCACGCTGCCCTGCTGGCAAAGACCGCCCTGCTGCGCCCGGTGGGCGGGCGCAGCGGCGACCCCTTCTACGCCGCCCTGGAGGCCGAGGCCCTGGAGCGCATCAACGCCTTGGGCATCGGCCCCCAGGGGCTGGGCGGGTCCACCACCGCGCTGTCGGTATGCATCCTGCCCGCCCCCACCCACATCGCGGGCCTGCCCTGCTGCGTCAACCTGGGCTGCCATGTGACCCGGCACGCCTCCGCTCTTTTGTAGGAAAAATTCACAAAATACTGTGGCTTTTCCTGTATAGTGTGGTATAATTGAGACAAGGAGGACGTTTTACCGTCCCCCTACCACGACAGTCCTCCCCGGAGGACGAAAGGAGCGAAGCGCTTATGAAGTTCGTGTTCACAGACAAGAAGGTCAACCTGCCTAACAAGGTCCATGCCTACGCTGAGAAAAAGGTGGGCAAATTAGACCGTTATTTTAAGGCGGACGCGGAGGCCGCCATCGTCTTCAGTGTGGAGAAGGACCGCAACCAGGTGGAGGTCACCGTCCGCAGCGGCGGCACCGTCTACCGCGTGAGCGAGAGCACCTCTGATATGTTCGCCTCCATCGACGCCGCCGTCTCCTCCATCGAGCGCCAGATTCGCAAGAACAAGGCCCGCCTGGAGAAGCGCCTGCGGGAGAACGCCTTTGAGCGCACGGTGGATGAGCAGTCCTCCTTCGTCCCCGACGAGCCCGAGGAGGAGTTCAAGGTGGTCCGCACCAAGAAGTTCCCCATCCGCCCCATGAGCGTGGAGGAGGCCATTCTCCAGATGAATCTGGTGGACCACACCTTCTTTGCCTTCCGGGACGCCGACGCCGACGGCGCGTTCGCCGTGGTCTACAGGCGCAACGACGGCGGTTACGGCCTGATTGCCGACGAGCAGTAAGCAAATTTAACCCCCGGGGCCGTCCAGTGGACGGCCCCGGGGGTTTTATGGTCTATAGGCCTTTTACGGCGTGGGTACGGGCAGCCCCTCGCACATCTCCAGCCCCAGGCCCAGCATCTGGGCCATCTCTGCGGGGGTGACGCCCTTGACGCTGTAGTGGGCCACCAGCCCGTCGGGGTAGAGTACGGTGAAATTGCCGCGGTAGCCCGAGATGTCCCCCGCATCGCTGTCCGCATAGGTAAGCCGGGCCTCAATGACGTCCAGGGTCAGGTCCTCGTAGCGGAAGACCGGGTCCTGAAAGCCGCCGAACATCACCTCGTCGGGCACGCTGTCGCAGTACGGGATGGTGTAGAGCCTCTGATCGTAGTACTTCTTATCGTCCGTGTCCATCACCGCCGCCTCCTCAAAGGGCCGCTGGACGGTGATGCTGATGTGCGTGTAGTACCCCTCCCACCAGAGGGATAGGTAGTCCCGGTTCTGCCCCAGCTCCCGGCTTGCGCCGCCGAAGGTGAAGCCGTCGGGGATATCCGACGGGACATGGAGGCCCAGCTCCGGCTCCGCCCGGGCCTCGTCCAGGGTCAGGTTCTCGCTGCGCCACTCCGGGATGTCCCCGCCCCAGGTCAGCAGCCCGTCCAGGCAGAGGGCCCCGTCCGCCCTGGCAAAGGTGTTGGCAGCGGCGTCGGCCAGCATTGCCGCCTGCTCCTCGTCCACATTGCTGGCTTGAAAGCGGACGCCCACGCCGCCGGCCAGCAGCACGGTTTTATAGACATAGCCCAGCGCGCCGCTGTCGTCCCAGCCGTACCGGCCGCTGTTGCTGCCGAAGACCTGAATACCGTTTATTTCGGTGCTCTTCTGATTCACATCCACCGCGCAGTCCTCCGGCACGCCGCCGGGCTTGGCGGTGAGGGAGAAGGAATTGCGCCCGTCCTCCCGGCTCACGCCGCTCAGCTCCACCCGCCAGAGGTTTCCCATCCCGTCGTAGACGGCCCGTCCGGTCACGTCGTAGCCGTCCCAGGAGAGGGTCCAGGGGACGGCCGACCCGTCCGCGCCGGCGAGCATGGCCGCCATCTGCTCCCGGGTGAGGGCTTCCTCAAACCAGCCCTTCGGCATGGCAATGGAGGCGGCTATCTCCGGGAGGCTGTCATACTCCACGGAGATCAAGGCGAAGTTGGAGTGGACCTCCCCCTCCTGGAAGGGCCCCTCGGGCCGGAGGACATAGGGGTCGCCGTCCGCCTGGGCTGGGTCGGTGGTCTCCACGGGCATGACCTGACCGTCCGGCGCCACCTCGCCGGGGCCGTAGGTGTCCTTGACGCCGGGAGGCGCGTCGTTGGAGAGCTGGGGCGCGGCAGTCCCGGCGCCGCCGATCCCCCGCCAGACGCCGAAGAGGGTCAGGCAGACCAGGGCGCAGCAGGCGGCGGCCGCCGCCCAGCGGGAAAGCTGCCGCTTCATACGCCGCGGCGTGGGGTCCTCCGCCTCCTGAAGGCGGTCCATCAGCCGCTCATGCGCTTCGCCGCTGAGGGCGGCACGGTCCATATAGGCGCGGTAATGTTTCAAAATATGCTCCTTTCTATCCGGAAAACGCGGACACGACAAGCCGTGTCCCTATGGGGTTTCGTCTTCCAGCAGATGCTTCAGCTTCTTCCTGGCCCGGGAAAGGCGGGCGCGGACGGTGCCCTCCGCCTCGCCGGTCATAGCCGCTATCTCAGCGGTCCTGTACCCCTCGTAATAAAAGAGGTGGACGGCGGCGCGCTCCCTGGGCGGCAGGGCCAGCACCGCCTCCAGGGTCTCTCCCTCCTCGCGCGTGGCGGCTGGGTAGGTCTCCAGCAGGGGCGCGGTCCTCCGCCGCCAGGGGGCCCGAAGGCGGCTCTTGCAGCCGTTTACCGTCACCCGGATGAGCCAGGCCTTCTCGTGCTCCGGGCCGTCGAAGTCCGGGGCCTTCTCCAGGTAGGCGATGAAGGCGTCCTGCACCGCGTCCTCCGCCTCTTGGACGTCGGCCAGGATGGCCAGCGCGGCGCGGTAGAGGGTATTTTCATGCTGCTTGACTGCGAATTCCAACCGGTTGGGGTCCATCGTGTTGCCCCCTTTCACCCTATATACGCTTTTAGACGCGGAAATGCTGCAATGGTTGCAAAATCTTTTTTGCTGTGGTAAACTGGCATTAACAGGAAATTATACTGCTGCAACTACAAAAGGAGACGCTATGGACAGACAAGACCTGCGCCTTGCGGTGCTCATCGACGCGGATAACGCCCCCCGCACCGCCTTGCGGGATATTATGGCCGAGGTGGCGGTCTACGGCAATCCCACCATCAAGCGCATCTACGGGGACTGGACCACGCCCAACATGGGCACCTGGAAGTCCCTGCTGCTGGAGTATGCCATCACCCCGATTCAGCAGTACAGCTACACCACCGGGAAAAACGCCACCGACTCAGCCATGATCATCGACGCCATGGACGTTCTCTACTCCAACCGGGTGGACGGCTTTGTGCTGGTCTCCAGCGACAGCGACTTCACCCGTCTCGCAACCCGGCTCCGGGAGGCGGGGATGAAGGTCTACGGCATGGGCGAGAAGAAGACCCCCGCGCCCTTTATCGTCGCCTGCGACAAATTTGTGTACATCGAGGTCATCCGCGCCGCCGGGGAGAAGGCCCGGGCCGAGGCCGCCAGGGCCTCCCAGCCGGAGCCGGAGGCCGTGAAGAAGCCCGCCAGGAAGACGCCCGCCCCGAAAAAGAAGGCCTCCGGGGCCGAGCCCGCCCCCGAGCCGGAGGTCAAACCCGCCGAGCCGCCCGAGGAGAGCCCCAAGGTGCCCAAGGCGGTGGTGGACCTCATTGCCGACTCCCTGGAGAGCATTGCCGACGAGGACGGGTACGCCTTTATGGGCGAGCTTGGGAACCTCCTGGTCAAAAAGCAGCCCGACTTCGACCCGCGAAACTTCGGCTTCTCCAAGCTCACCAATCTGGTGAAGAGCCTGGACCGCTTTGAAGTGGACGCCCGGCAGACCAGTGCCCCCCATGTAAAGCATATCTATCTCAGAGACAAGCAGCGCAAGTAATGCCGCAGGCCCCTGCCGGGCGGCCACTCCGCGCCGGGCGGCACGTCAAGCGTTTCGCCCGGCTCCCGCAAGGGCGAAACCTTGAAATCATCCGGATTCACCCCGGGTGATTTGAAAAAAATACGGGGTCCCCGGCGGGCCCGGCCCGCTGGGGCGGACGCCCGGCAGACCAGTGCCTCCCATGTAAAGCATATCTATCTCAGAGACAAGCAGCGCAAGTAATGCCGCAGGCCCCCGCCGGGCGGCCACTCCGCGCCGGGCGGCGCGTCAAGCGTTTCGCCCGGCTCCCGCAAGGGCGAAGCCTTGAAATCATCCGGATTCACTCCGGGTGATTTGAAAAAAATACGGGGTCCCCGGCGGGCCCTGGGCCCGTTGGGGCGGACGCCCGGCAGACCAGCGCACCCCATGTAAAGCATATCTGTCTCAGAGACAAGCAGCGCAAGTAATGCCATGGTAGGCATGGGACGGTTCTTTTCCCCCAGAGAGTACGCCCTATAGGAACACCGCCCATCCCGCATCATTATACCGCTAATCAGAGATGCCAAAAAACCTCCGCAGAGCAAGCCTCGCAGAGTTCCGTCGTCCGAAGATGACGGAATTAAGTGAAAATTCGTCATTTCTGGGAGCATGCGCTTCAGAAATGGCACTTCTCATTACAGATGGGGCGACTTTTCTCAAGAAATCAAGCCCCATCCGCCATGCAGACTTCTGTCAAAGAAGCCCCAATGGGCTTCTTTGACAAGCTGAGAGATGCCCCGGACGTCTGCGTCCGGGGCATCTCTGATTTTTATCATTTTTTCAGCCGGCGGTGGGCGGGACGCCGGGGCGGAGCAGCGCGGACGGTTCCCCCCGGCAGGTCAGCGAGAGGCGGTGCATCGCCCGGGTACAGGCCACGTACAGCAGCCCCCTGTCGTACTCCGTGGCGTAGGCGGCCCGGTCGGCGCCCGCGACGATGACCTCGTCGAACTCCAGCCCCTTGGACATCTGCACAGACGTCACCATCACGCCGTTTGAAAAGCTTCCGCTCTCGGGCGTGAGCAGGCGGACCCCGGGCCGCCTGCCCAGCAGCTCGTAGAGAGCCCGGGCGTCCCGGTTGGTCTTGGCGATAACGCCCAGGGAGGCGTAGCCGCTCCCCTCAAAGCGGTGGATCAGCGCGCCTATCCGCGCCGCCTCCGCCCTGCGGCCGCAGCAGCGGAACACCTGCGGCTCGTCCCCGTGCCGCGCCACCGGCTCCAGGGCGTGGACGCCCTGGAGCCGGGCGGAGAAACGGATTATCTCATAAGTGGATCGGTAGCTTTTGTTCAGCGAAATATACCGGGCCCCGCAATAGATCTGCCGCAAATCCTCCAGGGTGCTCAGGCGGTTAGGGTTAATGGACTGGCCGAAGTCCCCCAGGATGGTCTTGTCGCACCGGAACAGCCGGTTCAGGACCGCGTACTGTACCGGGGTATAGTCCTGCATCTCATCCACCACCAGATGTCGGACGGCGCTGCCGGACTTGAGCCCCTCAAAGGCGTCGTGGAGATACAGGAAAGGGTACACATCGGCCCACTCCAGCGTTTTCCTGTCCGGCAGGTCCAGCAGCTCTGGCCGGCCCAGCCACCGGTAGAAGTCCCTGTAGAGGGCCAGGGTGTTCTTGACGCTCAGCAGTCCGCTCAGGCCCTTTAAAACGGTCCGAGCGCCCGGCGCCTCGTCTCCCAGCTCCCGGTCTGAGGAAAACCGGCTGTGGAGGTCGTCGGCGATCATCTGCAGCCGCCGCTTCACCGGGAACTTTCCGTATGCCTCAAACCGGCTCTTGAGCAGCTCCGCCCCCGCGGTGAAGCTCCCGAGGACGCAGTCCGCGTCCCGGAGCACCCGGCCGGTCAGTCCCTCCAGATAGCGGTCCAGCAGGCCCACGAACTCCAGCGTGGACTTGAACCGTGCCCGCTCGGCCCAGGCCCGGTCGTCCGTCTCCAGGGGGTCCCTGTCGGGTTCGAAGCCGATCACCCCCTCAAGCTGTATCCGGGCGATGTCCTGAAAGCTAAGGTCGCAGATGGGCTCCTCCCCCAGTTCGGGCAGGACGTTGGAGATATAGTCGCCGAAGACCTTGTTGGGCGAGAGAATGGCCACGTTGCCGGCGGACAGCGTGTCCTTATGCCGGTAGAGGAGAAAGGCCAGGCGGTGGAGCGCGATGGAGGTCTTGCCGGACCCGGCCACCCCCTGGATGATCATGGTGCCCGTCCGCTCGCTGCGGATGATCCGGTTCTGTTCCCTTTGTATGGTGGCGATGATGGACTTCATCTTCTCGTCCGAGGTGCGGCTCAGCTCCCGCTGGAGCACATCGTCCCGGATATTGTCCGACGTCTCCAGGGCATATTCCATCTCTCCGCCCCGGATTTTAAACTGCCGCTTCCGGGTGAGGGCGCCCTCCACCCGGCCCACGGGCGCGTCATAGCCCGCGGGGCCGACCTCACAGTCGTAAAACAGGCCCGCCACCGGGGAGCGCCAGTCGCAGATCAGCAGCTCGTTCTCATGGCGGAAGGCGAAGGGGCCGATATAGTGCGCCGCCACTTCCTCTCCATCCGCCCGGAAGTCCACCCGGGCAAAATAGGGGGCCTCCTTCAGCCGGGCCAGCCGATTGCGCTCCTTGACGGCGAAGGCCCCGGAGCCGTCGATTTGTCGCAGGGCCAGCTCGTTCTGGAACATCTCGTGAGGGTCGATCTCCCCCCGGTACTGGGACATGTAGCGCTTCTCCTCCCGGTACTCCCGGTCTATTCTCTCCACCGCCGCCTCCGCCTCGTCCAGGGCCTGCTCCAGGCTGCGCTCCACCTCCTCCAGGCGGTGCAGCTCCTCCGGAAAGGGAACGGCGGGGCTGCGCCCCTCACACATGCCCGTCCTCCCGGGGCAGGACGAAGCGCTGGGTGGGGTACCCGAACTCCACCAGAAGCTCCGCCTCGGCAAACCCCAGCTCCACAATCTCCCTGCGGTGCCCGGTGTCGGCCCTGTCCCCCGCCCGGAAGGTGGTGATGCTGATCTCCTGCTCCCGGAGCAGCCCACCCATCACCTTGTCCAGGAGAGCCCTCGGAATCCCCTTCCCCCGGTAGAGCGGGTGGGTGCCCATGAAGTCGATGCTCCCGCTCTCCCGGGAGAAGAGCAAAATCCCCACGGCGGCCGCGCCGTCCTTGAGAATGAGCGCCTGGCCGGTGGCGATACGCTCCCTGAGCGTGCGGACATAGGACTCCTCCTCCAGATGCGGAAAGCCGTCGACCACCAGGCGGACCAGCTCCATCCAGCAGGGTATATCCGCCTCCCCGGCAAAGGAGACCTCCCACTCCAATGGCTCCCGGCTTCTCAGCATATGGTAGCTGCCCCCAAACTCAAATTTTAATTGCAGCGGATAAAAGCGCTCGTTCTCACGAAACTGGTTGGGCGGCAGCTTGTACATGGCGGTAAACACACTTGTGAACGCCTGTTGGCTCTCATACCCCGCCAGGAGCGCGACCTCCAGTATGGGCTGGGCGGAGAAGACCAGCAGCTTGGCGGCCTCGGTCAGCCGCCGGCGCTGGATATAGTCGTGAATGGTCATCCCCACCAGTTTTGAAAACGTGCGGTGCAGATAATATTTGGAGTAGTGCACCGCCTCCGCCACCACGTCCAGATCCAGGCGCTGGGTCAGGCGGCCTTCGATATAGTCAATCGCGGCAGTAATCTTCTTGACGTTGTTGTCCGGCACCTATGATCCCTCCTTTTGCTTGGTCCAGTATACCAGATGAGAGCGGCGGGAGTTTTTATCATTCTTGCCGTTTTATCAGAAAATTTTTGCACACGGGCGGCATTCTTATTTTTTCCTCTTGACAACCGTGTATAACTGTGCTTAACTGTATATGCTGAATATATACAGTATGACATTGAGGTGCACCAATGGACATTATCATCAGCAACGCGGGCGGCGTGCCCATCTACGACCAGATTACCCGGCAGATGAAGGGCCTCATTCTGCGTGGGGAGCTGGAGGAGGGCGAGGCCCTGCCCTCCATGCGGCTGCTGGCCAAGGAGCTGCGCATTTCCGTCATCACCACCAAGCGCGCATACGAGGAATTGGAACGAGAGGGGTTCATCACCACCGTGCCGGGCAAGGGCTGTTTTGTGGCCCCGCAGAATCCGGAGCTGGCGCGGGAGGAGACGCTCCGCAGGGTGGAGGAGCATCTCTCCCAGGCCGTGGACATCGCCAAGGTGGGCGGCGTCTCCCTGGCGGAGCTGAGCGACACCCTCAACATCTTATATGGAGACGACTGATATGGAAAACGCCATTGAAATCAGACATCTTACCAAGGACTACGGGTCCTTCAAGCTCAGCGACGTGTCCTTCTGCGTGCCCGGCGGGTCCATCGTGGGCCTCATCGGCGAGAACGGCGCGGGCAAATCCACCACCATCAAGTGCATTTTAAACCTCATCCGCCGGGACGCCGGGGAGATTCTTCTCCTGGGCCGGGATAACATCAAGGACGAGCGGCTGGTGAAGGAGGACATCGGGGTGGTGCTGGACGAGTCCACCTTCCACGACACGCTGAAGGCCCCCGATGTGGGGAAAATCCTACGCCGGGTCTATAAGCATTGGGACAGCGGCCTCTTTCAGGACTATCTGCGCAAGTTCAGCCTGCCCGCGGACAAGTACATCAAGGAGTTCTCCCGGGGCATGAAGATGAAGCTCTCCATCGCCGCGGCCCTCTCCAGCAGGCCCAAGCTCCTCATACTGGACGAGGCCACCGGCGGGCTGGACCCAGTGGTGCGGGACGAGATTCTGGACGAGTTTCTAAACTTCATCCAGGATGAGGACCACGCCATCCTCATCTCCAGCCACATCACCTCCGACCTGGAGAAGGTGGCCGATTACGTGGTCTACCTCCACCGGGGGCAGGTGGCCATCCAGGGCGCCAAGGACGAGCTGTTAGAGCAGTACGGCCGCCTGGTCTGCTCCCGCGCCGACATGGCGGCGGTGGACGACGCCTTTGTGGTGGGCCGGCGCACCAGCCAGTTCGGCTGCGAGGCGCTGATTCAAAACAAGGAAAAATTCCGCAGGCTCTACCCCGGCCTCACCGTGGACCCGGTGACGCTGGAGGAGATTATGGTCTTTACCGTGAAGGGGGATGTGCAGTCATGATGGGTCTTGTCTATAAGGATTTTCTAGTCATGCGCAAGCAGCTGAGCTACTATCTCATCTTCGTGGTGCTCTACGCCGGGCTTACCGTGGCCGGGGTATTCACGCCCTTTATCCTGCCCGGCATCGTGGTGCTGGTGGGGATGATGCTGCCCATGTCCTCCGTGGGGTACGACGATCAGGCCCGTTGGGACAAGTACGCCGCCGCCACACCCGCCGGTCGGGCGGGGATGGTGGCCGCCAGGTACCTCTCCGCCCTCATTGTCCTGGTGGCCGGGTCCGCGCTGATTCTGGTCCTGATGCTGGTCCTGGGCCTGACCGGTCTCATCGACTCGCCTCCGGTGGAATCCATTGCCGCCGTACTGGCCTGTCTGTGCGTGGCGCTGGTCTTCGACGCGGTGATACTGCCCATTCTCATCAAGTTCGGCGCGGAGAAGAGCCGCATCATCAGCATCATCATCTTCGTAACCGTCTTCGGCGGGGCCATGCTGATCACCCAGCTGGCCAAGAATCTGGGCCCGGGCGGCGGGGTCGCCTTCCCGGCCTGGCTTGCCGCCGCCCTGCCCGTGGTACTGGCCCTGGTGTCTGTCGGCGGATTCGTCATCTCCTATTTCATCTCGCTGGGCATCTACGGTAAAAAGGAGCTCTGAGCGCCGTGCTGCACACCCGTATCTGCCCAAAGTGCGGCGCCCGGGATATCCAGCGGATTCCGGACAATCCCGGGCGCTATACCTCCGGAAACAATATCTATACCTCCTCCCTGACGCTGTCGGGCAAGATCCCTGTCATCCGATATGTCTGCCTCTCCTGCGGCTATGTGGAGAACTGGGTGGAGAATCCCGAACAGCTGGAAAAGCTCCGCCGTTCCTTTGGCCGCTGAGTATGGGCCAAAATTGGGCTGCACCCTTGAATCGTGCCTCGCTCTTATGTTAATATGGAAGCAGAAAAGAGTGAGGAGGGTGATGTCCATGACCGCGCAAGAGGCTATCCGCGAGCTGCAAAAGGTCCGCAATTACTGCAACGCCACCTCTATCCCCGCCATCGACTACGCCATTGAGGCCATCCTGGAAAAAGAGGACCGGGCGTCCAGGGAGTCCTGAGCCGCCGCGCCAAAGAACAGAGGGGCCGCACCTATAAGGTGCGGCCCCTCTGTTCTTTCACTCATCAGGCGGCTTTTGCCTGGCGACTCTTCATAAAGAACAGGAATCCCAGCATCATGACAATGCCTACAGGCAGGGCGATAATGCCCGGCGCGCCGACGCTTGCCAGCAGACCAGCCACCACGTAGCAGATTCCGGCAATGACCGCGCACGATATGGCATATGGCAATTGCGTCGATACGTGACTGACGTGGTCGCATTGGGCGCCGGCGGAGGCCATGATGGTGGTGTCGGAGATGGGGGAGCAGTGGTCGCCGCAGACGGCGCCGGCCATGCAGGCAGAGATGCAGATGATGGCCAGGGGGTTGTCCATGGAGAACACGTTCTGCACGATGGGGATGAGAATACCGAAGGTGCCCCAGCTGGTGCCGGTGGCGAAAGCCAGCAGGCAGCCGATGACGAAGACAATAACGGGCAGCAGCATCTGGATTCCGGTGGCGGAGGTGCGCACGAAGTCGCGGACGAAAAACTTGGCGCCCAGGGAGTCGGTCATGCCCTTTAGGGTCCAGGCGAAGGTGAGGATGAGAATGGCGGGGACCATGGCCTTGAAGCCCTCGGGAATGCAGGCCATCATCTCCTTAAAGGACATGGAGCGGCGGATAAGGTAATAGATAAAGGCGAACACCAGGCCGAAGGCGGAGCCCAGCATGAGGCCGATGGACGCGTCGGAGTTGGAGAACGCCTCCACAAAGCCCGCGCCGGAGAAGAAGCCGCCGGAGTAGATCATGCCGATGATGCAGCAGAACACCAGAATAACGATGGGCACCACCAGATCGATGACCCTGCCCTTATTCTCGTCCGTCTCCTCGTCAAGCATGGCGTAGGGGTTGGAGCCGGAGAAGAGGTCGTTTTTGTAGATGGCGTTCTGCTCGTGCTTGGCCATGGGGCCGAAATCCACCTTCATGACCACCAAGCCGATCATCATGACGATGGTCAGCAGCGCGTAGAAGTTATAGGGAATTGCCCGGATAAAGAGGTTCAGGCCCTGGCCGTCCTCGGCAAAACCCGCCACTGCGGCGGCCCAGGAGGAGATGGGGGCGATGATGCAGATCGGGGCGGCGGTGGCGTCGATAAGATAGGCCAGCTTGGCCCGGGAGACGTTGTGCTTGTCCGTGATGGGCCGCATGACGCTTCCTACCGTGAGGCAGTTGAAGTAGTCGTCGATAAAGATGAGAATGCCCAGGACAATGGAGGCAAGCTGCGCACCTACCCGGCTCTTGATGTGGGTCTTGGCCCACCGGCCGAAGGCGGCGGAGCCGCCGGCCTTGTTCATCAGGCACACCATGATGCCCAGTATGACCAGAAAGACCAGGATGCCCACATTGTAGCCGTCGGACAGGGAGGCGACGACGCCGCCGCTGAAGACGTGGTTGATGGTGCCCTCGAAGGAGAAGTTGGAGTAGAGGAGGCCGCCCACCAGAATGCCGATGAAGAGGGAGGAGTAGACCTCCTTGGTGATGAGGGCCAGGGCGATGGCGATGACCGGGGGCAGCAGCGCCCAGGGGGTGTTGAAGAAATTGCTGGAAGACCGGATGTACCCCGTGCCCTCGCAGGCGGGACAGATGTAGGTGCCGCCGCAGTTCTCGCAGGCGGGGTCGGTCCCCAGGCATACGGTGCAGCCGCCCACGCCGCCGCACTCGGTGCACTTGATCATCTTGGTGCCCTGCTCCTCCGTGGGATCACCCGCGGCGAAGACGGTGGTCGTCAGGGCGAAGAGCAGCAGCAGAAGCAGCGCCGCCCTGGCGAGCCAGGTTTTTCTCTTTCTCATATAGTTCCCTCCAGACAGTTTTCGGGCCCACACAAAAGCCCATTTCTAAGCGCCGGAATACAATAAAAAAAGTCATGCGGCCCAATGGCGCGCATGACAAAACCCAACGTCCCCGGTCCGGGCCGGGGGCCGTTTGGATAGCGCTCCACAACTGTGACAGTCCGCGGGATCTTCTCCCGCGGCCCAGGAATTCCGGGTCAGGCGCCCGGCGCTCCTTCGGCGGAATCCCCTCTCCCCCGGGACGGCTGCCTGGCCTTGCCCCGAGGTACGCATGAACTCCGCGCCTCTATCCGACTATTTACTTTAACTTTGTAGCAGATTATCACAGCGGGTGGAAAAAGTCAAGCCGTTGACCCTGTTTCTTCCGGCGGTTCTTTGGTTTTTAGGTCAATTTTTGCACGCACGCCCGCAGCCGGCCCGCCGGGCAGCCCAATCATCTCAGCCCGGCGTTTGGCGCGTGTCCCTCCTCCTGCGTTTGACAAGCCGTTCGACCGCCCAGACCGCCCAGGCAAGTACGCACCCCAAAACCGGGGCGGCGCACCAGACCAGATAGAGTACGCACCCCAGCAGATCCCACTGGACAACGCTCAGGAAGACGACCCCGGTCGCTGCAATCGGAGCAAGCGGAACCAGCAGCCGCCAGCGCAGCTTCGCCAGCCTGCACAGCAGCAGCTGGAGGCAGAACATGGGGATGCTGTGAAAATAGAAAAGCAGGGCAATGTGCCAGGGAGGGCGGTTGACCGGCAGCTCCACGAAACAGGTCGCGAAGATGACGATATAAATTGCCAGGGACAGCAGAAAAATGCAGAACAAGCGCTTATCGGTCCGGCCTTTCACAGCTCTCATGGAGGCGTTCTCCTTCCTGGCTTCAGATTTTCCTGGCTTCAAATTTTCCTTGTTTCTTCCGCCCGCTACAGGCACACCCTTATTTTACCGTTAATTCATCCTAGCATATCGGCGCCCTCCCCGCAACAGGTATCCCGGGTTTTTCAGCGGCCGGCGCCCCCGCCCGTTCCGGGCGGCGCGGAGACGGCGGGCGGCCATTCGGGCCGCCCGCCGTCTCCACGTCTGTCTCTCCGTTCTTTTTACAGGTCCAGCTTCTCAAAGGACTTGGCCGAGCTGCGGTAGGCCAGGAAGGTCAGCGCGGCGAACGCCGCCGCGCCCACCGCCAGGACGGCCAGCTTGGCGCCCAGGAACTGCGTGCCCCGGGTATCCAGCTCATATTGGAAGAAGGGGACGAAGTAGGTCATGGCCTCGGCGAGAATCAGCAGCACCCAGTAGACCGCCATGGCCACCACGAAAGGCGCGCCCACCTTGTTGGTGTTCTTATAATAGCGGGTAAAGAACAGCAGGTTGAACACGCCCAGCAGCACCAGGGAGATGCCCACGAAGGCGAGATTTGCCTCCATGCCCAGTGGATTGTCCATGGGCATGACCGCGTCCTTGATGATAAACGCCGGAACAGCCAGCAGAAGCTGAAGCAGCTCCAGTGCGCATACCACGGTGATGCGGGCTTTTACAATGTCCCGCTTGCGCACGGGCAGGAGGAGTGAGTAGTCGACGTCGTGGTTCTCCCGGCCGTTCATGCAGAGGAAGTTGACCCCCAGGATGGTCCAGAAGGGGGCCACATAGTAGGGGTAGCCGGGGATGAAAACCATGAGGAAGAAGGTGAGAAAGATAAAATTGGTGGGATGGAGGGCCAGGCGAACCTCCTTATACAGTAAATTCTTCACTGTGCTCCCTCCCGCTCCATGTGAACCATGACGGTCTCCAAATCCGCATCCTCCAGTATCACACCCTCCCCGGCGGCGAAATCCGCGGCCACCAGGGCGCTGGAGCCGGTCTTATCCCGCTTGACGCCCATGAGTGCGCCCGCCGGGGCCTCCCCTGTCCAGCGGGCCACCCGGTACCTGGCGAGGAAGTCCCCAACGGCCCCCCGCTCCACCACCCGGCCGCCCTTAATGTAGATGATGTCGTCGGCGGATTTCTCCAGGTCGGAGGTGATGTGGGTGGAGAAGAGGATGGTGGTCCCCCGCTCCGCCAAGTCCAGGAAAATCTCCAACAGCTCGTCCCGGCTCACCGGGTCCAGGCCGCTGGTGGGCTCGTCCAGGAGGAGCAGTTCCGCCCCGTGGGAGAGGGCCAGGGTCAGGGCGTATTTCACCTTCATGCCCTCGGACAGCTCCCCGGGCGTCTTGTTCTCGTCCAGGGAGAAGCGCTCCAGGTAGTTCCGGTAGGCGCCCTCGTCCCAGGCTGGATAGAACCGCGCGGTGACGGCGGTGATGGCCTTGAGCTTCTTCATCGTATAGTAGTGCACGCCGCCGGAGACAAAGCCGATGCGGCTTTTGATCTCAGTCTCGTTCCCGCCGAAGGTCTTGCCAAAGAAGCGTATCTCCCCCGCGTCCGGGTGGACGAAGTTCAGGAGGGACTTGAGGGTGGTGGTCTTCCCCGCGCCGTTGCGTCCGATGAAGCCGGTGATGGCCCCGGGCCGCAGGTCAAAGGCGATGTTTTCCAGGCGGAATTTCTCATAGTACTTGCACAGGCCCTGAACCGAGAGCACCTCAGACATAAATTACTCCTCTTCTCCGCGGCCGGCGCCGAATATGGCCTCATAGATGGCGGCAGTGCGCTCCGGACTTGGGATTGCCAGCCCCTGTTCCCGGTCGCACAGGACAAGGACCGTATCCCCCGGCCCGACGCCCAAAAGCTCTCGCGCCTCCTTCGGAATTACAATTTGACCCTTTTCTCCAATCTTAACCATTGCGGCAAATTTCCCCGGTGGGTTTATCATTCCGACTCCTCCTTTAAGTATGAAAAGTATAACTTGTTATACCTCCATTATACACAGCGCCCCGCCGTTGTCAAGTGGGTACGCATTGAACGTCTGCAGGGAGGAGAGAATTTCCGGTCGGCCCGACCTGCCGGGGGCCGAGATTCGCGCATACCTTGCCCCTTAGCCGAGGGCCGTGGCGGTGGACGCACTTTCCCTCGCCCCCATCGAGCGCTCCGTCTCTTCTCTTACTCGTGTTTCATCTTTATTACCCTTCACTCGGCTGCCGCACCTAAAAACCGCGGGCCGTGCTTTTGCACGGCCCGCGGTTTTCGGTTATCTATCAATGGCTGAGGAATCTCACCCGGAGCACGCCGTCGATGGCGCGGATTTCGTCCACTACGAGGTCCTTGATTTTGGCGTTGATGTCCACCACGGTATAGGCATAGTCCTTTTTGGACTTGTTAGTCATGTTCTCCACATTGACGTTCTCCTCGGAGAGCACCTTGGTGATGCCTGCGATGGTGCCCGGGATATTGCGGTGGATGATGCACAGCCGGGCGATGCCGCTCCACTCCTGCTCCAGAGTGGGGAGGTTGACGCTGTTTTTGATGTTTCCGTTCTCCAGATACTCCCGGAGCTGCTGCGCCGCCATGACGGCGCAGTTCTCCTCGCTCTCGGGGCTGGAGGCGCCCAGATGGGGGATGGGAATGACGTTCTTGCCCTGGACAATCTTGTTATTGGGGAAGTCGGTGACATAGGCCGCCACCTTGCCGCTCTCCAGAGCGAGGAGCATATCGTCGTCGTTCACCAGGCCGCCCCGGGCCAGGTTGAGGATGCGCACGCCGCCCTTCATCATCTGGATGGAGTCGGTGCAGATCATGCCCCGGGTATCTGGAGTGAGGGGGACGTGGACGGTGATGTAGTCGCAGTTTTTATAGATGGTCTCCAAATCCAGCGCACGGTGGACCAGCCGGGAGAGGGAGAGGGCGGCGTCCACGGAGAGGAAGGGGTCGTACCCGTAGACCGTCATACCCAGCTTGGTGGCGATGTTGGCAACCTGGACGCCGATGGCCCCCAGGCCCACCACGCCCAGGGTCTTGCCCATGAGCTCGGGGCCGACGAACTGGCTTTTGCCCTTCTCCACCGCCTGCTCCACATCGGCCCCCATGCCCGCCTGGGTGCGGACCCAGGCCGCGCCGTCCACCACCTTGCGGGAGGCCAGAAGGAGCCCGCAGACCGCCAGCTCCTTCACGGCGTTGGCGTTGGCGCCGGGAGTGTTGAAGACCACGATGCCCGCCTCGCTGCAGCGGTCGACAGGAATATTGTTGGTGCCCGCCCCCGCCCGGGCGATGGCCCGCAGGCTGTCGGGGAAAGCATAGGCGTGCATATCGGCGGAGCGGACCAGAACGCCGTCCTCGTCGCACAAATCGCTGGAGACCGCAAAGCGGCTCTGCTCCAGCACGGAAAGCCCCGCGGGGGAAATCTTGTTGAGGGTTTTAATTCTGAACATGACCATTCCTCCTAAAATGAAAAGCGGAGACACCATTTTAACTCAGGGCCGCCAACCGCATCCGTTTCTCGCATGTCCGGCCCCACGCTGACAACCGGTTGCCCGGCTTCTCATGTTTCACTTTTAATTCTTTTTGTCGAACGCCCTGATGAACTCGCAGAGCCTCTCCACGCCCTCGGTGGGCATGGCGTTGTAGATGCTGGCTCTCATGCCGCCCACGTTGCGGTGGCCCTTCAGGTTGGTAAACCCGGCGGCGGCGGCCTCGGCCACAAACTTGGCGTCCAGCGCCTCGGTGGCGGAACGGAAGGTCACGTTCATATCGGACCGGGAGCCCTTCTGCGCCGCGCAGGTGAAGAGGCGGGAGCCGTCCAGCACGTCGTAGAGCATCTGCGCCTTGCCGTGCTTGACGGCCTCCATGCCGCTCACGCCGCCCTGAACCTCCAGCCACTCCAGCACCAGCCCCAGCACGTAGATACACCAGCAGGGGGGCGTGTTGTACATGGAGTCCTTGTCGATCATGGTCTTGTAGTTCATCATCAGCGGCGTGTACGGAAGCTCTGCGCCCGCCAGATCCTCCCGGATGACGACCACCGTGAGGCCTGCGGGGGCCATATTTTTCTGGGCGCCCGCAAAGATAATGCCGTACTTGCTCACGTCCACGGGCCGGGAGAGAATGTCCGAGGACATATCGCACACCAGGGGCACGTCCCCCGTATCGGGGACGTACTGCCACTCGGTGCCGTAGATGGTGTTGTTGGCGCAGTAGTAGAAGTAGGACGCCGCGGGGTCCAGCACAAGCTGGTCCTGGGCGGGGATATAGGTGTGGTTCTGGTCGGCTGAGGAGGCCGCGACGGAGATCTCGCCGTACTTCTTGGCCTCTTTGTAAGCCACGTTGGCAAAGTTGCCGGTGACGGCGTAGTCCGCCCGGCCCGTCTTACCGATAAGGTTCAGGGGAACCATGGAGAACTGGCTGGACGCGCCCCCCTGGAGAAAGAGAATTCTGTAGTTGTCGGGCACCCGGAAGAGTGTGCGGAAGCGCTCCTGGGTGTCCTCAAATATTTTCATAAAGACCTTTGAGCGGTGACTCATCTCCATCACTGACATGCCTGAGCCCTGATAGTTGGTGATTTCTGACCCGGCGCGCTGGAGCACCTCCAACGGCAGCATGGATGGACCCGCGGAAAAATTGTACACACGGTCTGACATGATGGACACCCTCCTTATATTCATTCAAGGGCGCTGTGCGGCCCTCAAACGGCGCAGACAATATCGCGCCCGCCTTAAGCGGCTGCGGGATAACCGCGGTGGGGACGGGCCCCGCCCGACACGGAACTTCGGCCGCCCGGCGCCCCGGAACGGAAAAACGGCCGCAGAATATCGCGGCCCACCCCGGGCCACGGCACTCCGTGGCCGTCGCTGAGAACCTCTATCCACAAAGCGCAGCGCCGTCCGGGCGGCTGAGCTTCCGCCCCGCCGGCATTGCTTATCTGTAAACAGGGGTCCTTACTTTGCTTTGATAAAGTATAGGTATCATTATAGCGAAGACATTTGTCCCCGTCAATGAGACAAAAGTCCAAATTCCCCCAGCTTCGGGACCCGTCCTTTGTGAATTTTTCAACAGCTCTTTTGCTACTTGCACAAATGTGATACAATGAATCCACCTTGAATCAGGAGGATTGCCCTATGAAACTGCGGGAAATCAAAGACATCCTGGAAGCGACCGTGCTGTGCGGCGAGGAGAGCCTGGACCTGGAGGTGTTCGACGCCTGCGGCAGCGACTTTATGAGCGACGTGCTGGCCTATGTGAAGAATCAGGCCCTGCTGCTCACCGGCCTTGTGAATCCACAGGTCATCCGCACGGCGGACATGGTGGATATGAAATGTGTGGTTTTCGTCCGGGGCAAGGTGCCCGACGCGTCCATACTGGACCTGGCGAGGGAGCGGGAGATCGTGGTCATGTCCTCCCCCCTGCGGATGTACTGCGCCTGCGGGGCACTGTATCTCAACGGATTGCGGGGTGAGTGACCCCATGGAGACCATTAAGCTCAACTACCCCGTGGAGGGCGGCGACCTGATCGGCGCGGGCGAGGCCTCCAGCAAGATGAAGATGGCTCTCAAGAAGCTGGATCTGCCCCCGGAGACCATCCGCCGGGCGTCCATCTGCATGTACGAGGGCGAGATCAACATGGTCATCCACGCCAACGGCGGCCGGGCGGAGGTGGAGATCGCCATGGACCATATCATCATCCGTATGATCGACACCGGCCCCGGTATCCCCGACGTGGCCCAGGCCATGGAGGAGGGCTTCTCCACCGCCGGGGAGATCGCCCGGGATCTGGGCTTCGGCGCGGGTATGGGCCTGCCCAACATGAGGCGCTACTCCGACGAGATGGACATCCAGACCACCGTCGGCATGGGCACCACGGTGACCATGAAAATCAATATTTGACAGGGCCGTCTGTCTTGGCCGGCGCACGCGGCTCCGGCATTCCCTTCTAAAAAACGGTTCCCCCTCCGCCGTCATCGCGCTTTTGCAGGACGGCTGACGCCTTTCCATGCCCATCGCTTTTTACTGTGAGGTGAAGTTATGAAGCACTCCGTTGTCCTGGAGTACAAGCGCTGCCGGGGCTGTACCACCTGCATCAAGAACTGCCCCACCGAGGCCATCCGGGTGCGCAACGGCAAGGCCACCATTTTAAACGCCCGGTGTATCGACTGCGGCAAGTGCATCCAGGTCTGCCCCCATAAGGCAATCAAGTCTATCAGCGACACCCCGGCCGCCCAGCTGACCCGCTTCCAATATAACGTCGCCCTGCCCGAGCCCGCCCTCTACGGGCAGTTCCAGAACATGGACGACATCGATTACATTTTAAACGGCCTGCTGGCCCTGGGCTTTCAGGACGTGTTCGAGGTGGCCCGGGCCGCCGAGCTGCTGGCAGATTACCAGCGCCAGGTGATTACCGGCGGAGTGGAGCGGGTCATGCCCCAGATAAGCTCCGCCTGTCCCACGGTCATGCGCCTCATCCGCATGCGCTTTCCCAAGCTCATCCCCAACATCTCCCCGGTCATCACCCCCATGGAACTGGCCGCCATTCTGGCCCGGCGGGAGGCGGTGGACAAGACCGGACTGAAGCCTGAGGAGATCGGCGTATACGCCATCGTCCCCTGCTCCTCCAAGGTCACCGCCGCTCACACGCCCGACGCCCTGGAGCGGCCGGTGCTGGACGGGGCCTTCGCCATCCGGGACGTCTACCTGAAGCTCCTCTCCCCCATGAAAAAACTGCGGGGCGCCACCCTCAGGCCCCTCTCCTCCGCTGGGATCATGGGGGTGGGCTGGGCCTACTGCGGCGGCGAGTCCGCCGCCCGGATGGGCGAGCGGTACGTGGCGGTGGACGGCATTGAGAACGTGATTCGGATGCTGGAGGAGATTGAGGACGGCCGCCTGCCCGAGGCCGATTTCATCGAGCTCAACGCCTGCGTGCAGGGCTGTGTGGGCGGCTGCCTGACGGTGGAGAACCCCTACGCCGCCCGGATGCGGGTGAAGAAGCTGATGAAGGGCCTGCCCGTCTCCCGCAACCGCTTTACCTTCACCGGGCCCGACCGGGACATTGTCAAATTCGATCAGGAGCTCCAGTACGTGCCGGTTTTTGTCCTGGACGAGGATCGGGGCGCTGCCATGGAGAAGCTGATGCGCATTGAGGAGCTGGAGGCCCAGCTCCCCGGCCTCCACTGCGGTTCCTGCGGGGCCCCCTCCTGCCGGGCCTTTGCCGAGGATGTGGTGCTGGGCAGGGCCAGCGTGGAGGACTGTATTTTCAAGATGCGGGAGCGGATGCAGTACATAACCGGCTCGCCCGACGCCAACGAGTACCTCCCCGCCCCCTTCCGGCACCAGGCGGAGAAGGGGAAAAAGGAGAAGTGAAAAAGAGGGGCAAATCTGCCGCATATGTTCACGCTCAGCCCTTTATTCTTTACGACAATGAGGTGTTTTTATGACCGTCAAAGAGCTCTCCGCCGCCCTGTCCCTCACGGAATTCTCCCTGCCCGCACCCGAAGCGGAGGTGACCGGCGGCTACGCCGGGGATCTGCTGAGCTGGGTGATGGGCCGGGCCAGGGCGGGAGACTGCTGGATTACCATCATGTCCAACCAGAATGTGGCCGCAGTGGCGGTGATGGCCGATGTGGCCTGCATTCTCCTCTCCGAAGGGGTCAAGCCCGACGAGGCTCTCCTGACCAAGGCCCGTCAGCAGGGCATCAATCTGCTGGGCAGCGGGAAGGGGACGTTCGAGCTGGCCCACGACGTGGGTGAAAAAATGAAGAGGCAGGAATAGCGCGCGGGCCGACGCCGTCCCGGCGTTTTCGGCGGATGCTCCGTGGCTGGTTCCGGTCTTTTCTCTTTTAGCGTATTTCCGTCTTTACGAAACGCGGGGGTGTTTTTTTGAAGTTGAACTTTGATCTCCACCTCCACTCCTGCCTGTCGCCCTGCGGGGGCGAGGACAACACCCCTGCCAACCTGGCGGCGATGTGCGCGCTTGCCGGGCTGGACGCGGTGGCCCTCACCGATCACAATGCCGTGGGCAACTGTGCCGCCTTCTGCGAGGCGGCGGGGGACAACGGGCTTGTCGCCCTGCCGGGCATGGAGCTGACCACACTGGAGGAGGTCCATGTGGTGTGCCTCCTGCCCGACCTGGACGCGGCGGCGGTCTTTGGCGACGAGGTCTATGCCCGCCTGCCCCCCTTTCCCAACGACGTACATATCTTCGGTCCCCAGGTGCTGATGGACGCTGGGGACCGGGTGCTGGGCGAGGAGCCCAGGATGCTGGCCGGGGCCGCCAATATCGGCGTCTACGAGGTGAAGGCCCTGGTGGAGCGGTACGGTGGGGTCTGCTGGCCCGCCCACATCGACCGGCCGTCCTTCTCCCTGCTGTCCAACCTGGGACTCTGGGACCCGGGGCTGGGGTTCGGCTTCGCGGAGGTCTCCCGGGCCTGCCCGGCGGATTTCCTGAACCGGGACGATCTGAGAGGGCTGCATACCGTCACCGCCTCGGACGCTCACTACCTGGACCAGATTATGGACCCCTGTCAGAGCGTGGACCTGCCGTCCCGGAGCGCCGCCGCCCTGCTCGCCTGGCTGCGCTGCCCCGATTTTCGGCTTTATTCCAGGTTTTAAAACAAGACATTTGTCTGCTAAAAATTTTTTAGCTATAATTAAAATTATTTATGTGTTAGAAAAAAAACTATTTACCTTCTCGTCCAATTCGTATACAATATAGGCCGAAACCCAATCGATAAAGGAGGACACGCAAATGCCAAACTGCAAGACCGTTGTACCGTACAACGGGACCCCGGAACAGGAACTGCGGCTGCGGGAAATCATCGCGGAGCACAAGGGGCAGCCGGGCGCAACCATGCCAGTACTGCAGGCAGCCCAGGAAATTTTTGGCTATCTGCCCGAAGAAGTGCAGATCATCGTAGCGGAAGGACTGGAGATTCCCCTGTCCGAGGTCTACGGCGTGGCCTCCTTCTACGCGCAGTTCTCCATGAACCCCAAGGGCCAGCACCGAATCTCCGTCTGCCTGGGCACCGCCTGCTATGTCAAGGGCGCGGCGGACATCCTCTCCGCCGTGGAGCAGAAGCTGGGCATTAAAACCGGTTCCATCACCAAGGACGGCAAGTTTTCCCTGGATGCCTGCCGCTGTGTGGGCGCCTGCGGCCTCGCCCCCGTCATGATGGTGGGTTCCGACGTCTACGGCAGACTCACCCCCGACCAGGTCGGGCCGATTCTGGACAAGTACGAATAAAAGAGAAACGGAAATGGGGCGGCCGCGTTTGACGCGTTTGCCATTTATCAACGCCTTTTTTCACGCTTCTTTTTTCAAGGTGGTTTGTCTATGAAGGAGCTATCCCTGCATATTCTGGACATTGCCCAGAATTCCATCGCCGCGGGCTGTTCGCTGCTGGAGCTGTCGCTGACCGAGAGGGAGGGTCTTCTGACCCTGGTCATTGCAGACGACGGGCGCGGGATGAGCCCGGACTTTTTGGCGGCGGTCACAGACCCTTTCACCACCACCCGCACCACCCGGAAAATCGGGCTGGGCCTGCCCTTGCTGCGCCTGGCGGCGGAGCAGACCGGCGGAGACCTCTCCATCGGCAGCACGGTGGGCGTCGGAACCACGGTGACGGCGCGCTTCCGCGCGGATCACATCGACTGCCCGCCCCTGGGCGACATGGCGGGGACGGTTGCTGCGCTGGTCCAGGGCGCGCCCGGCATCGAGACGGTCTACACCCACTCCACCGGGCGGGGGGCCTTTACCTTCGACACCCGGGAAATCCGCGCCGTGCTCGGCCCGGACGTGTCCCTGGCCGAGCCGGAGGTGTTCCAGTGGATGCGGGAGTATATCGGCGAACAGGAAGAGACCGTTTGACCGCAAAGGCAGATACGGCCCCCTTTGCATGGGAGGCCGCAGCCGACTGAGGGTTCCTGAGCTGGGAACCCCTGCCCCTCCGGGGCACCCCTCTCGACATAAGGGGGGTTAAATAAGATTTAAATGAATTGGGGGATGAACTCGTGAAAAGCCTGGAAGAACTGAAAGCCATCCGGGAGAAGATGCAAAAGCAGGTCGGCCTGCGCGAGGAGAGCGACGACAATATCCGCGTCGTGGTGGGCATGGCGACCTGCGGCATCGCCGCCGGCGCCCGGCCCGTGCTGGAGGCCTTTTTGCAGGAGGTCGACAAGCGCGGCCTCAAGAACGTCACCGTAAGTCAGACGGGCTGCATCGGCGTGTGCCGCCTGGAGCCCATTGCCGAGGTCTATGTCCCCGGCCAGGAAAAGGTGACCTATGTAAAGCTCAACGCCGAGATGGTGCCCAAAATCGTGGCTGACCATCTCGTGAACCAGCAGGTGGTGACCGAGTACACCATCGGCGCGGCCGAATAAGGGAGGGCAAGTGAGATGAATTTAGTCCGTTCCCACATTCTGGTGTGCACCGGCACCGGCTGCACCTCCTCCAACAGCCTTAAAATCATCGACGCCTTTGAGCGGGAGCTCACGGAGCAGGGCATGGAGCGGGAGGCCCAGGTCGTCAAGACCGGTTGCTTCGGCCTGTGCGCCATGGGCCCCATCGTGATGATCTACCCCGAGGGCGCCTGCTATACGAAGGTCACCCCCGACGACGTGCCCGAGATCGTCTCCGAGCACATCGTAAAGGGCCGCATCGTACAGCGGCTTTTACATATGGAGAGCGACGAGGGCGGCACCGCCACCAGCCTCTCCGACACCACCTTCTATAAGCACCAGCTCCGCATCGCCCTGCGCAACTGCGGCGTAATCAACCCCGAGAATATCGACGAGTACATCGGCCTGGACGGCTACGCCGCCCTGGGCAAGATTCTGACCGAGCAGATCCCGCCCCAGAAGGTCATTGACGATTTGAAGGCCTCCGGCCTGCGGGGCCGCGGCGGCGCGGGCTTCTCCACCGGCATGAAGTGGCAGTTCACCCACGACGCGGTGAGTCCCGACGGGGTGAAATACGTCTGCTGCAACGCCGACGAGGGCGATCCCGGCGCGTTCATGGACCGCTCCGTGCTGGAGGGCGACCCCCACAGCCTCATTGAGGCCATGACCATCGCGGGCTACGCCATCGGCGCCCACCAGGGCTATATCTACGTCCGGGCCGAGTACCCCATCGCCGTGGACCGGCTGAAAATCGCCATCGCCCAGGCCCGTGAATACGGCCTGCTGGGCAGGGACATCTTCGGCTCCGGCTTCGACTTCGACCTGGAGCTCCGCCTGGGCGCGGGCGCCTTCGTATGCGGCGAGGAGACCGCCCTCATGACCAGCATCGAGGGCAAGCGGGGCGAGCCCCGGCCCCGGCCTCCCTTCCCGGCCAACAAGGGCCTCTTCCAGCGGCCCACCCTCCTCAACAACGTGGAGACCTATGCCAACATCCCCTGGATCTTCACCCACGGAAGCGAGGCGTACGCCGCCATCGGCACCCCCAAGAGCACGGGCACCAAGGTCTTCGCCCTGGGCGGCAAGATTACCAACACGGGCCTCGTCGAGGTGCCCATGGGCACCACCCTGCGGACCATCGTGGAGGACATCGGCGGCGGCTGCCCCGGCGGCAAGAAGTTCAAGGCCGCCCAGACCGGCGGTCCCTCCGGCGGCTGCATTCCCGCCAGCCTCATCGACACCCCCATCGACTACGAGTCCCTGGCCGCCATCGGCTCCATGATGGGCTCCGGCGGACTCATCGTCATGGACGAGGACAACTGCATGGTGGACATCGCCAAGTTCTTCATGGAGTTCATCGTGGACGAGTCCTGCGGCAAATGCACACCCTGCCGCATCGGCACCCGGCGGCTTCTGGACCTCCTCACCAAAATTACCGAGGGCGACGGCACCCTGGAGGATCTGGACACCATTGAGGAGCTGTGCTACCACCTGAAGTCCAGCGCCCTTTGCGGCCTGGGCCAGACCGCCCCCAACCCCGTGCTCTCCACCCTGAAGCACTTCAGGGACGAGTACGTGGCCCACGTGGTGGAGAAGCGCTGCCCGGCGGGCGTCTGCAAGAACCTGCTGCGGTACACCGTGGACGCCGAGAAGTGCAAGGGCTGCACCCTCTGCGCCAAGAACTGCCCGGCGGGCGCCATCACCGGCGCCGTCCGCGCGCCCCACGTCATCGACCAGGGCAAGTGCATCAAGTGCGGCGTCTGTATGGACAACTGCCGCTTTGGCGCCATTTCCAAGGGTTAAGGGAGGTTAGGATAAAATGGAACAGAAAATGGTCAATCTCACCATCAACGGCCTCCCGGTCTCCGTGAGCGCCGGCACCACCGTGCTGGAGGCCGCCCGGTCCGCCGGAATCAAAATTCCCTCCCTCTGCTTCCTCAAGGACGCCAACGAGATCGGCGCCTGCCGGATCTGCGTGGTGGAGGTCAAGGGGGCCAAGAGCCTGGTGGCCTCCTGCGTGTACCCCGTGAGCGAGGGCATGGAGGTCTTCACCAATACGGAGAAAGTCCGCAAGTCCCGCCAGCTCACCCTGGAGCTGATTCTCTCAAACCACCGTATGGACTGCCTCACCTGCGCCCGCAGCGGCAAGTGCGAGCTCCAGCAGCTCGCCGCCGAGCTGGGCATTGACGCTGTCCGCTTCGCCGCCGACAGCCTCCCTCCCCAGATCGAGGACTCCGCCGCCCATCTGGTGCGGGATAACTCCAAGTGCGTCCTGTGCCGCCGCTGCACCGCCGTGTGCCGCAAGGCCCAGGAGGTGGGCGTCATCGGCTGCAACGACCGCGGCTTTGACACCCACATTGGCTGCGCCTTCGACCGGGACCTGGCCGAGGTGGACTGCGTTTCCTGCGGCCAGTGCATCGTGGCCTGTCCCACCGGCGCCCTCCAGGAGAAGGACGACACCGACAAGGTCTGGGCCGCGCTGGCCGACCCCGCCAAGCATGTGGTCGTCGGTCCCGCCCCCTCCGTCCGCGTCACCCTGGGCGAGTGTTTTGGAATGCCGGTGGGCACCAATGTGGAGGGCAAAATGGTCACCGCCCTCAAGCGGCTGGGCTTTGACAAGGTCTTCGACGTGGACAACGCCGCCGACTTCACCATCATGGAGGAGGGCACCGAGTTCCTCAGCCGCCTCCAAAACGGCGGCGCCCTGCCCATGATCACCTCCTGCTCCCCCGGCTGGATCCGCTACTGTGAGCAGCACCACCCCGATATGCTGGACAATCTCTCCACCTGCAAATCCCCCCAGCAGATGTTCGGAAGCCTGGTGAAGACCTACTACGCCGAGAAGATGGGCATCGATCCCAAGGACATCTTCGTGGTGTCCATCATGCCCTGCACCGCCAAGAAGTATGAGGTGGCCCGGGAGGAGATGCGCCAGCACGGCTGGCTGCCCGTGGACGTGTCCCTCACCACCCGCGAGCTGGGCAGAATGATCACCCGTGCCGGCCTTCTCTTCGACCACCTGCCCGACGGCGAGTTCGACGAGATGCTGGGCCTCTCCACCGGCGCTTCCGTCATCTTCGGCGCCACCGGCGGCGTGATGGAGGCGGCGCTGCGCACCGTGGTGGAGGTCGTGACCAACGGCGAGATGAAGCCCCTGGAGTTCACCGAGGTGCGGGGCACCGAGGGCATCAAGGAGGCAAGCTACGAGCTTCCCGGCAGGACCGTCCGGGTCTGCGTCTGCTCCGGGCTCTCTAACGCCAAGAAGGTGCTGGACGGTGTGAAGGCCGGTGAGCTGCACTATGATTTCATCGAGATCATGGCCTGCCCCGGCGGCTGCGTCAACGGCGGAGGACAGCCCATCCAGCACGCCGACGTGCGCAACTGGGTGGATCTGAAGGCCCTGCGCGCCAAGGCCCTCTACACCCAGGACGAGGGGATGACCCTCCGCAAGAGCCACGAGAATCCCATCCTCCAGCAGGTATACAGGGAGTACCTGGGCGAGCCCGGCGGCCACAAGGCCCATGAGATTCTGCACACCCACTACATCCCACAGCAGAGATACCGCACCGAGTAAGCGGCGCCCAGACGCCCGTGAGGGAATGCGTTTCGCATTCCCTCACGGGCTTTTTAGGTCCGCACGCTCTACCTGGGCGCCAGCCGACTCGGTTTTCCCCAGCATACTTTTCAAAAAGGCCACCTGTCCTTTTGGTTGCTATTTGCATGAAAACTGTATATAATCCTATTATCAGGCCAAATAGTAACGCACAGGTGGTGACCGATTTATGGATTTTGAACAACTGGCGGAGCGCAACCCGGCGGTCCGCGCGCTGCTGGACTCTCTTCCCCCCCGTCTGCTCGCCGCATCCCGGCTGATCACGGCGGGCACCGGGCAGGTGTTCCTGCTCCGGGGCGCCCCGGTGGAGTACGGGTACCTCCTCCTGGAGGGGGAGATGTACGTCTTTAACGAGACACCAGACGGCAAGGCCTCCTACTGGATGACCATGCGCGCGCCCACGTCCATCTCCGATATTGAGGTTCTGTCCGGCCAGGAGACCTATATCGCCAACGTCTCCGCCGTCACCAAATGCACGCTGCTCTGCTGTCCCATTGCGGATTTCGTGTCCCTTCTCCGTGCGGATATCGACTTCCTCTGGACCATCTCCACCATGCTGGCCCATAAAAATTTCGACCTGTCCTATGGCCGGGGCCACGCGGCCTTCCGCTCCAGCCAGGAGAAGACCATGCTCTATCTCCTGCAGTACTGCGCCCAGTGTCCTCCGAAGGAGCAGTTTCCCACCGTGGTACATAAGACCCGCTCGGCCATGGCGGGGGAGATTATTCTCAGCCAGAAGACGGTGGACCGCTGCCTCAACCAGCTCCAGGAGGAGGGGTACATCAGCATCGTGAAGGGGAAGGTCTCCATCAATGCCGAGCAGTACAGGGCCCTTTCCGACGCATGGGACAGCCTGATTTAATCCCCGCTCCGTTCCGCCATCCCCCCAAATGTCCAAAACCACGTTGCATTTTGCCGACCTTTCCTGTAGAATATAAGATACCATTTTCCCCACCAGGAGGCGAAGCAAATGGAGCTAAAGGGTTTTGTGTGCACCGACAGCACTGTCAATGAGTTTTTGGAGAAAATTCCCCCCGCCCTGCGGGAGGCCGGGCAGCTCATCACCGCCCCGGCGGGCCATGTGATGGTGCGCCAGGAGGAGAGCGTCCGGTACGCCTGGTTCCTCCTCTCCGGTGAGCTGGTCACCTTCAGCGAGACCGAGGAGGGGAAGAAGTCCAGCTTTATCACCATGGACGCGCCCAGTATGCTCTCCGATCTGGAGCTGCTGGCCAAGGTGCCCACCTACGCCTCCAACGTGATGGCCAACACCAACTGCACCCTGCTTCGGTGCGACGCGGCGCTGGTCTCCGAATGGCTGGACAGGGATCTCCCCTTCCTGCGTACGGTTTCCGCCTTCTGCAACCGCAACACCTACGACACCTCTTACTACCGCGGCAAGTCCGCCTTCCGCTCAAGCCTTGACAAGGTGGCCATCTATCTGCTGCGGTACTGCTCCTCAACGCCCCCGGCCGCCGGACGGGACACCGTGGTCACTAAGACCAGGCAGACCATGTCCAGCGAACTCATCATGTCCGCCAAGACGGTGGACCGCTGCCTCCAACAGCTTCAGGATCAGGAGTGCCTCTCCATCCTGCGGGGCAAGGTCCACATCAGCGCGGCGCAGTACCGGCGCCTGCACGAGCACTGGGGCCGGTCCGACTGATTCCTTCCGCCCCTCCTCCACCCCCGGAGGAGGGGCGTTTCCATGCTCTTTTTCCCCGGATAGGCCGTGTGTCCGTTGCTTTTTTCCCTTCCCTGGTGTAAAATACCTCTAACTTGCTGCATACTATGGAATATCTGATAAAGGGGAGGTCTTTTCGAGATGGACGAACGCGTGAGAGAACTGCTCGACCGGGTGCGGGATACCGCGGTCACCGTGGGCGAGGCCGCAGGCACCACCGCCCGCTACGCCGCCAAATACGCCGGGCAGACCGTGGACATCGCCAAGCTGAACATGAA
Organism: Lawsonibacter faecis; assembly: GCF_014287675.1. GTDB lineage: Bacteria > Bacillota > Clostridia > Oscillospirales > Oscillospiraceae > Pseudoflavonifractor > Pseudoflavonifractor faecis. Next base: position 152,756 of record NZ_JACOPQ010000005.1, read on the forward strand.
GATATTCGACCTCAAAACCGACATCAACGCCCTCCTCCGGGAGATCGGCCAGGTGGTCTACAATACCCATCTGGGCGCCGAGGGCGCCCCCGACGTGGATGGCCTCCTGGCCCAGATTGACGGCAAGCATAAGGCCGTCGACGAGCTGAAGGAGCGGGTGGCCGCTCTCAAAAGCTGCAAGGACTGCCCCGACTGCGGCGCTGCCTGCGGGCGGGACGACAAATTCTGCAAGTCCTGCGGCAGGGCGTTTTAAAAAAATCCGGCGAATCGGTATTGATTGACAAGCGGGCAAAACAGCCGCGTCCCTGCCCAGGCGTACGGCCTGCGGCGGGACACGGCCGCTTTGTCCGGTCATCCCCCGCGCGAATATAGAAAATGGAGGACAAGCTATTATGAATTATACCTTTGCCCAGTATCAGGAGAGCGCGGACTTTATCCGTTCCAAGATCGGTACCTTCTCCCCCAAGGTGGCCATGGTGCTGGGCTCCGGCCTGGGCTTTATGGGCGACGCTGTGGAGGAAGCCGTCGCCGTGTCCTACCGGGACATCCCCCACTTTAAGGTCTCCACGGCGCCCGGTCACAAGGGCCAGCTGGTCTTCGGCACTCTGGGCGGCCAGAAGGTGGCTGTCATGCAGGGGCGGATGCACCACTATGAGGGCTACTCCTACGAGGAGGTCTCCTATGCCGTCCGGGTGCTGCATCTCCTGGGCGCGGACACCCTCATCGTCACCAACGCCGCCGGCTGCGTGCGCACCGACTGGAAGGCCGGCGACCTGATGCTCATCACCGACCACATCAAGATGTTCTCCGAGTCCCCCCTCCGGGGCGAGAATCTCCCGGAGTTCGGGGTCCGCTTCCCTGACGCCTCCACCGTCTACACTCCCGCCCTGCGGGATGTGGCCCGCGCCGCCGCAGGCGAGCTGGGCATCACTCTGCGGGAGGGCGTCTATTTCTACTGCTACGGCCCCCAGTACGAGACCCCCGCCGAGGTGCGGGCCGCCCGCATCCTGGGCGGCGACGCGGTGGGTATGTCCACCGCGCCGGAGGCCATCGTGGCCGGCCACTGCGGGATGCAGGTGCTGGGCTTTACCCTGTGCACCAATATGGCCGCCGGCATTCTGGATCAGCCCCTCAGCGAGCAGGAGGTGCTGGACGCCGCCGAGGCCTGCAAGGACAAGTTTTCCAGGCTGGTCCTCAAGTGTCTGAATAAGCTGTAAGCGCCGATGACGGACATGACAGGCCGCGCCCCCGCCCGCCGGGCGGGAGCGGGGCCCTGCCATGTCCGTTCCATGCTGTCCTCAGCGGGCAAGGCGCGTTTGGGTTCCCAAGCAACCCTGCCCCCTTACCCGCCGAGAGGTATTCATCTGATGAACACGCGCCCGCCGCCTGATGCGGACGCAAAATAAAAGGAGTCGTTTATGGCTATACTTTTTCAAAATGTCACCGCCGTCCTCATGGACGACGCGGGCACCGTTCTCAAGGGCGCCTTTGTCGCCGTGGAGGGGGACAAGATTCTCTCCGTCGGCGCGCAGCGCCCGGAGGGCGCCTTTGACGAGGTGGTCGACGGCGCGGGCAAGGTCCTGATGCCCGGCCTGGTGAACGCCCACACCCACGTGCCCATGACCATGATGCGGGGCTACGGGGACGGCCACGACCTCCACGACTGGCTCCAGAACTTCATCTTCCCCGTGGAGGACAAGTGGGACGCCCGGGCCATCCGGGCCGCCGCGGCTCTGGGCCTGTGCGAGATGATCGCCTCCGGCACCACCTGCCTTGCCGACATGTATATGTTCTGCGACGAGATCTGCCAGGAGGTGGCCGCGGCGGGCATCAACGCCAACATCGCCCGGGGCGTCACCGCCTTTGCCGAGGGCGTCTCCTTCGACACCCACCCCTCCTGCGTGGAGACCCGGGCGCTGGCGGACCGCTGGCACGGCCACAACGGCGGGCAGATCAAAATCGACGCCTGCCTCCACGGCGAGTATACCTCCTTCGCCTCCCCCGCCGTGTGGGACGGCCTGGCCGAATACGCCAGGGAGAAGGGCCTGGGGATGCACGTCCATATCTCCGAGACCCGCTCGGAGCACGAGGACTGCGTCGGCCGCTGGGGCATGACCCCTGTGCAGGTGCTGGAGAAGCACGGCGTGTGGGACGTGCGGGCCATCGCCGCCCACTGCGTCTGGACCACTCCCGACGACTGGGCCATCCTGGCCGAGCACGGCGTCTCCGCCGTCCACAATCCCTGCTCCAACCTGAAGCTGGGCAGCGGCATCGCCCCCGTCATCGGCCTGCGCAAGGCCGGGGTCAACGTGGCATTGGGGACCGACGGCGTGTCCTCCAACAACACCACCGACCTCTTTGAGGACATGAAGATTGCCGCCATGCTCCAAAACGGCGCACAGCAGGACCCCTTGGCCCTCCTGCCCATGGACGCCCTGCGCATGGCCACGGTGAACGGCGCCAGGGCCCTGGGCCGGAACACAGGGCGGATTGCCCCCGGGTGCGACGCCGACCTCATTCTGGTGGATTTCGGCCGGCTGAACCTGATCCCCTGTCACGACGTGGTGTCCAATCTGGTCTACGCGGCCCACGGCTGCGACGTGGTAATGAATATGTGCCGCGGCAAGGTCATATACAGGAATGGGGACTTCCTCACCATCGACATTGAGCGGGTGAAGCGGGAGGTCGCCGACTACGCCCTGCCCCTGCTGTTCGGCTGACCGGCCGGGGCGCTCCGGCCCCTCCGATCAACACCGTTTGGCCGTCCGCTCCGGCGGCCCCATCCTGAAAGGACTGTAGCTTTTGTCTAGTGCAAAGAAAAAGAACACCTTCTTTGGCGGCGTGGCCATTTTGACGGTCGGCACGATTTTGGTCAAGATTATCGGCGCCCTCTACAAAATTCCGCTGGTCAACATTCTGGGTGAGTCCGCCTACGGCGACTTCAACGCCGCCTATAATGTATACAATTTCTTTCTGACCATCTCCACCGCGGGGCTGCCGGTGGCCCTCTCCAAGATGATCTCTGAGGCCAGCGCCCTGGACCGCCGGAATCAAGTGCAGAAGATTCTGCGCGTGGCTCTGATTACCTTCCTGGTCCTGGGCACGGTCAGTTTCCTGTGTATGTCCGTGCTGGCGGGCCCCATGTCCAACATCATCATCAACAACTCCAGCGCGGTCTATTGTGTGATGGCCCTCTCCCCAGCAGTTTTCTGCGTGTGCGTTATGTCGGCTTTCCGGGGATATGCCCAGGGCCACTCCAACATGGTGCCCACCACCGTCTCCCAGATCATCGAGTCCTTCCTCAAGCTGGTCGTGGGCCTGGGGCTGGCCACTCTGCTGGTCTATCTGGTTCTGCCCCGGAACATCGCCGCCGCGGGCGCCGCGGCAGGCGTCTCGGTCGGCACCATCGTCGCCCTTCTCTACCTCATCTTTCAGTACATCCGCGCGCGGCGCGGTAAAATACACCGCACCGCAGACGAGCCGGACGATACCAGAGATATCCTGATCCGGCTGCTGAAGCTGGGCATCCCCATTACCCTCGGATCAGCCGCCGTCTCCATCGTCACGCTGATCGATACCAATCTGGTCATGTCCCAGCTCAAGAACATCTTCAGCCAGATTGACGCGGGCACGCTGACCGCCGTCGGCGGCAGCGGGATTCTGGCCCAGTCTGTGGACATCTTCCACGCGGCCCAGCAGACCGCCCAGGAGACTCTGCTGAAGGACCCCACCGCCGTTATCGACGTGATTGAAAACGCGGCGCGGAACCTGTACGGCACTTACAGCTCCACCATGACGGTCTACAATCTGCCCTCCGCCTTGATGGTACCCATCACCGCCAGCGTCATTCCGGCGGTTTCCGGCTGCCGGGCGCGGCATGACCGGCTGGGCGCCAGCCGCATCTCCGAGTCTGCGCTGCGGGTGGGTACGCTGCTCTGCCTGCCCATGGGCGTCGGTCTCTTCTCTCTGGGCACTCCCATCGTCAAGCTCCTGTTCCGCGATTTGGACGCCTCTATCGCCGGGCCTCTCCTCTCCACGCTGGGTCTGGCCGCCATTTTCGTCTGCGTCATGCTGATCTGCAACTCCATTCTCCAAGCCCACGGCATGGTGAACCTGCCCATCCTCACAGTTGTGGTGGGCGGGATTGTAAAGCTGATTGTCAACTGGACGCTGGTGGGCAACACCGACATCATGATTTTCGGCGCTCCCGTCGGTACCCTCTGCTGTTTCGCCATTGTGGCCGTAATGGACCTTATCATCATTTACCGCGTGATCCCCGCGCCTCCCAGCTACTCCAAGGTCTTCCTCAAGCCCCTGATCGCCTCTGCACTCATGGGCGGCGCGGCCTGGGGGGCCTACGGTCTGCTGACCAACTTCCTGCACCTGGGCAACACCCTGGCCACCATCGGCGCCATCTGCGTGGGCGGCGTGGTCTACGTCGTCCTGGTGCTGGCTCTGCGGGTCATCTCCAAGGAGGATCTCGCCCTCATGCCCAAGGGGGACAAAATTGCGAAAATCCTGCATATTCGATAATTACCTGATAAAAAGCGCTTGCGAGGGGCCTGAGATTATGATAGATTTTGAGTATAAGGAATTTTATGGCGTACAGGATCTGGAGGAGATCGTCCGTATCCTCCGGGCGCCCGGCGGCTGTCCCTGGGACGCGGAGCAGACCCACGAAAGCATCCGCCGCAACTTCCTGGAGGAGGCCTACGAGGCTGTGGAGGCCATCGACGAGAAAAGCCCGGACCACCTGAAAGAGGAACTGGGCGACGTGCTCCTCCAGGTGTGCCTCCACGCCCGGATGGAGGAGGAAAACGGCTCCTTCGATCTGGACGGCGTGGCAGACGGCATCTGTAAGAAGCTCATTTTCCGCCACCCCCACGTCTTTGGGGACGTGAAGGTGTCCGGCACGGGCGAGGTCCTCTCCAACTGGGAGGACCTCAAGCGTGAGGAGAAGCACCAGGCCACCCACACCGACGCGCTCAGCGCCGTGGCCCGCTCCCTCCCCGCCCTCTGGCGGGCTGAAAAGGTCCAGAAAAAGGCAAAAAAAGCGGGGTTCGACTGGCCGGATATCTCCGGCGCGTTGGACAAGCTCCACGAAGAGCTGGACGAATTCCAGGCCGCCGTCCGGGAGGGCACCAACGTGGAGGAGGAGCTGGGCGATCTGCTTTTCTCCGCCGTCAACGCCGCCCGCTTTGTGAAGGCGGACCCGGAGGAGGCCCTCCAGAAGGCCACCGACAAGTTTATCGCCCGCTTCCGCAAGGTGGAGGCCCTGGCCGCCGAGAAGGGCCTGGACATGACCGGGATGGACCTTCCCGCGCTGGACAAGCTCTGGGACGAGGCAAAGAGAACTTAAAAGCAGGCCGCTGCTTTAAGTGATAGACGCGCGGAAGGACAACCGCCGCCGAAACAAATGAAGAATGCAGGAGGAGTACTAAAATGAATAAAGCAGAGCTCGTCAATGCCGCCGCCGAGAAGGCCGGTCTCTCCAAGAAGGACACCGAGAGCGTCCTCAACGCCGCCTTGGAGGCCATCTCCGAGTGCCTCGCCGACGGCGACAAGGTCCAGCTGGTGGGCTTCGGCGCTTTCGAGGTCAAGAGCCGCGCCGCCCGCATCGGCCGCAACCCCAAGACGAAGGAGAGCATCGAAATCCCCGCCTCCAAGGTGCCCGTCTTTAAGCCCGGCAAGGCCCTGAAGGACGCGGTGGCGAAGTAAGTTTGCGCTGAAAGGCGGCTCCGGGGCAACCGGGGCCGCCTTTTGATTCGGCGGCCTCGCCTTTCCCCCCAGGCGCCGGCGCCGCGTGGCCTGCGAACGGCGCGCCCTGCATTTCTCCGCCCGCCGTCTTGCCGCACACATCACCCATGAAAGGACAGTAACAATATGCGCTTAGACAAATGGCTCAAGGTCTCCCGGCTCATCAAGCGCCGGACGGTGGCCAACGAGGCCTGCGACAACGCCCGCGTGACCGCCAACGGACGGGCAGTCAAGGCCTCCTACGAAGTGAAGGAGGGCGACGTGCTGGAAATCCGCTTCGGCGAAAGGGCCGTCCGGGTGGAGGTCCTCTCGGTCTCCGAGCAGGTCAGGAAAAACGACGCCCCGGCCATGTACAAAGAGCTGGCCTGATATGAGCGGCTTTTTAAACGACACCATCGCCGCCGCCGCCACCCCCATGGCCCGCAGCGCCATCGGCATTCTGCGGCTGTCCGGGCCGGGGGCGGTGGAGGCCGTCTCGGCGGTGTTTCAGCCCAAAAACGGCAGGCCCCTCGCGGGCTGCGGCCCTCACCGCCTGGTATACGGCACCCTCTTCGACGCGGCCGGCAGGCCCATCGACCAGGCTCTCGCCACCTTCTCCCGCGCGCCGGACAGCTATACCGGCGAGGACACGGCGGAGCTCCAGTGCCACGGCTCCCCGGCGGTGCTGGCCCTGGGGCTGGAGGCCCTCTTCGCCCAGGGCGCGCGGCAGGCCGGGCCGGGAGAGTTCACCCGCAGAGCTTTTCTCAACGGAAAGCTGGACCTGACCCAGGCCGAAGCGGTGGCCGACCTCATCGACGCGGAGACTCCCGCAGCCGCCCGGGTGGCGGCGCTCCAGCTCTCCGGGGCCCTCTCCCGCCGGGTGGAGGCGGTCTATTCCCTTCTGGCCGACCTGACAGCCCACTTCTGCGCCGTACTGGACTACCCGGACGAGGACCTGGACCCTTTCCGTGCGGAGACCATGGAGCGCACCCTGGATGAGGCCCGCTCCGCTCTCCGCGCCCTGCTGGATACCTACCGGCGGGGCCGCGGGCTGGTGCGGGGCGTGCCCTGCGCCATCGTGGGGCGGCCCAACGCGGGCAAATCCTCCCTGCTGAACGCCCTGCTGGGGTACGAGCGGGCCATCGTCACCGAGATCCCCGGCACCACCCGGGACACCATTGAGGAGAAGGTGGAGCTGGGCGGCGTGCTCCTGCGGCTCATCGACACGGCGGGCCTGCGGGAGACCGACGATACAGTGGAGCGGCTGGGCGTGGCGCGCAGCCGCGCCGCCCTGGAGGAGGCTGAGCTGGCCCTGGTGCTGGTGGACCCCCGGGCCGGGGCCGACGAGGAGGACGCCTATATCCTGCGGGAGGCCGAGGAGAAGGCGGGCCGCGTCATCCTGGTGCTCACCAAGGCCGATTTGGCCGGGGGGGGCGGCGCTGCCGTGGCTCTCCACGGCGAGAATCCCCCGCCCCTGGTGTCCGTCAGCGCCAAGACCGGCCAGGGGCTGGACGCGCTGGCCGACGCCGTGTCCAAACTCTTTCCCCAGGGGGCCGAGGAGACCGATATGCTTACAAACGCCCGCCAGGCCGAGGCGGCGGGCCGGGCGCTGGAGGCCGTGGAGGCCGCCTGTGCCGCCCTGCTGGGCGGTATGCCCGCCGACGCAGTGCTCTCCGACGTGGAGGCCGCCATGGCGGCTCTGGGCGAGCTTACCGGCCGCTCCGTCTGTGAGGATGTGACCAGCCGCATCTTTGAGCGGTTTTGCGTGGGGAAATAATGCTTGATTCAAAACACCGTACGCGCCCATAGAGGCGTGTACGGTGTTTTCATTTTGATATCTGCATCCGGAATCCCGATGACGAATGACCGAGGCGGGTCAGCGGATACTGCTCCGCCTTTCCATGCACCGGCCCGATACGGGCGCCGGTCTCTCCGGGGGCTGCCGCTTCTATGCGGCGGCGCCGGACTCCGTTCCCCCCTCCCCATTCGTCAAAAAGACAAATGAAAAATTGTCGCCTCAGTTTGATAAACTTTTAACGATATTGAAAATTTACGTTAAAATTGTGATCAATCTTGACTGTCCTTCTGGGACAAACTCCTTTTTTCCTGCTTAAGCAAAAAAGATGGTGCAAATTATACATTGACAATCTTTTAACAAATAATTATAATGCACATTGTTAAAACTTTATCAATTACAGTTCCCATCTTGACGATGCTTATCTATTTAGGAGGTTATCCAAATGGCCAAGAAGACACAGACCGCCGAATACATTGATACATCCGAGGCCCTGCTCGCGAAAATGGAAGCGATGCGAAAGGCCCAGAAGATATTTGCCGCCTACACCCAGGAGCAGGTGGACGCCATCTTCCTGGCGGCAGCCACCGCCGCCAACCAGGCCCGAATCCCCCTGGCGAAAATGGCGGTCCAGGAGACCGGCATGGGCGTGGTGGAGGACAAGGTCATCAAAAATCACTATGCCGCCGAGTACATCTACAACGCCTATAAGTACACCAGGACCTGCGGCGTCATTGAGGAGGACACGGCCTTCGGCATCAAGAGGATTGCCGAGCCGGTGGGCCTTATCGCCGCCGTCATCCCCACCACCAACCCCACCTCCACCGCCATCTTCAAGACCCTGCTGGCCCTGAAGACCCGCAACGCCATTATAATCTCCCCCCACCCCCGGGCCAAGGGCTGTACCGTCGCGGCGGCGAAAATCGTCCTGGACGCCGCCGTGGCTGCCGGTGCGCCGGAGGGGATCATCGGGTGGATTGACGCCCCCAGCCTGGAGCTGACCAACGCCGTCATGCAGAATGCCGATCTGATTCTGGCCACCGGCGGCCCCGGAATGGTCAAGGCGGCCTACTCCTCCGGCAAGCCCGCCCTGGGCGTCGGCCCCGGCAACACCCCCGTCATCATCGACACCTCCGCCGACATCAAAATGGCGGTCAGCTCCATCCTCCACTCTAAGACCTTTGACAACGGCATGATCTGTGCCAGCGAGCAGTCCGTCACCGTCCTCGCCCCCATCTACGACGCGGTAAAGGAGGAGTTTGCGGCCAGAGGGGCCTATTTCCTCAAGGGCGACGAGCTGGACAAAGTGCGGGGCATTATTCTCTTAAACGGCGCGCTGAACGCCAAGATTGTGGGTCAGAGCGCCCATACCATCGCCGCCCTGGCCGGCGTGGAGGTCCCCGTGGAGGCCAAGGTGCTTATCGGCGAGATCGAGAGCACCGACCCCTCCGAGCCCTTCGCCCACGAGAAGCTCTCCACGGTCCTGTCCATGTACAAGGCCGCCGATTTCGACGAGGCCCTCCGAAAGGCGGAGCGGCTGGTGGCTGACGGCGGATACGGCCACACCTCCTCCCTCTACATCGACCTCAGGGAGAAGGAGAAGATGGCCCGCCACGCCGACGTGATGAAGACCTGCCGCATCCTGGTCAACACCCCCGCCTCCCAGGGCGGCATCGGCGACCTCTACAACTTCAAAATGACCCCCTCCCTGACCCTGGGGTGCGGCTCCTGGGGCGGCAACTCGGTATCGGAAAACGTGGGGGTGAAGCACTTGCTCAATATTAAGACTGTGGCGGAGAGGCGTGAGAATATGCTCTGGTTCCGGGCACCGGAAAAGGTCTACTTCAAGAAGGGCTGCCTGAGCGTGGCCCTGGATGAGCTGCGCCACGTGATGGACAAGAAGCGGGCCTTCCTCGTCACCGATTCCTTCCTCTATCAGAACGGCTACACCAAACCCATCACCGACAAGCTCAATGAGATGGGCATCGTCTACACCGTCTTCTCCAACGTCCAGCCCGACCCCACCCTGAAAAACGCTCAGGAGGGCGCGGCGGCCATGACGGCCTTCCAGCCCGACTGCATCATCGCACTGGGCGGCGGCTCCGCCATGGACGCGGGCAAAATCATGTGGGTCATGTACGAGCACCCGGAGGTGGACTTCCAGGACCTGGCCATGCGCTTCATGGACATCCGCAAGCGGGTTTACACCTTTCCCAAGATGGGGGAGAAAGCCTACTTCGTGGCCGTCCCCACCTCCTCCGGTACCGGCAGCGAGGTGACCCCCTTCGCTGTTATCACCGATCAGGACACCGGCGTGAAGTACCCCCTGGCCGACTACCAGCTCATGCCCAACATGGCCATCATCGACACGGACAATATGATGAGCCAGCCCAAGGGCCTCACCAGCGCCTCCGGCGTGGATGTGCTGACCCACGCGCTGGAGGCCTACGCCTCGCTGATGGCCACCGACTACACCGACGGCCTGGCCCTCAAGGCCATGAAGAATGTCTTCGACTACCTCCCCGCGGCCTACGCCGACGGCACCAATGCGGAGGCCCGCAGCAAGATGGCCGACGCATCCTGTATGGCGGGCATGGCCTTCGCCAACGCCTTCCTGGGCGTCTGCCACTCCATGGCCCACAAGCTGGGCGCCTTCCACCACCTGCCCCACGGCGTGGCAAACGCGCTGCTTATCAGCCTGGTGGTGGACTATAACTCCGCCGAGTGTCCTCCCAAGATGGGCACCTTCCCCCAGTACCAGTACCCCCACACCATGGCCCGGTACGCCGAGTGCGCCCGGTTCTGCGGCATCCAGGCCGGGGACGACGCCGAGGCCGTCCAGAAGCTGATTGCCAAGATCGAGGACCTGAAAGCCGCCGTGGGCATCAAGAAGACCATCGCGGACTATGGCGTGGACGAGAAGCAATTCCTGGACACCCTGGACGCCATGGTGGAGCAGGCCTTCGACGACCAGTGTACCGCCGCCAATCCCCGCTATCCCCTGATGAGCGAGATCAAGGAGCTGTACCTGCGCGCCTACTACGGCAAGTAAGCGGACGGCAAAAAGAGACGTTGCCTGGACAGGGTTCTGTCCAGGCAACGCCGCATGACGCAAAGTATTTATGGCCCGCCCAACAATATGAAAGTGCCTGGACTTTGCAGTCCAGGCACTTTTGTCTCAGCTTTTTTCCTCAAAGCTCACGCCGCAGTTGCGGCAGGTGACGGTAATTTTCCCCTTCCCCTTGGGCACCCGCAGGTGCTGTCCGCAGTTGGGGCACTTGAAGTAGCAGTGGTCCTTGTCCCGATGGATGGTCCGGCGCATCCGCACCCAGCGGATGAGGGGGCCGGCCAGCTCCATAAATTTGGCGTTTTCCGCCCGCCGCTTGGCCAGATTCCTGGAAAACATGCGGAAGATGGCAAAAATGGCGGGCAGCATGGCCAGCCAGCCCAGCACCCCGAGCCGGGAGATATTGGCGGCCAAATAGAGGACCAGGTAAAGGCCCATCAAGAACAGGGAGAACTGATCGACTCCGTATCGGCCGTACATAACCTTTCTTAGCCAATTCATCAAAGGTCGCGTCTCCTTCTGCTGAAAAAATCGCCGGGCCCTGAACGGGCCCGCACGGTAGGAACTTAATATTTTCTTAACTACTGCTTATGATAGCGTTTTGAAGGTTTTCCGTCAAGGGACCAGTCGTAAACAATATGTGAATAATCCCCGGTGTACGGACATTTTTGCCTTGCGTTGGGGCCAAAAAGCCGTTATACTGTGAAAAAACGCCGGAGGTGCCCCATTATGAATCGAATCGACAAGGAAAACTACTATCTCGACATTGCGGAGACCGTGGCGGAACGGGCCACCTGCCTGCGCCGCTGCTACGGGGCCATCATCGTCCGTAACGACGAGATCATCGCCACCGGCTACAACGGCGCGCCCCGCGGCCGGAAAAACTGTGTGGACCTGAACCACTGCACCCGGGCGGCACTGAAAATTCCTTCCGGCCAGCGGTATGAGCTTTGTCGCAGCGTCCACGCGGAGGCCAACGCCATCATCTCCGCCGCCCGTAGCGAGACCATCGGCTCCACCCTCTACATGGCCTGCGTGGACCCCTCCACCGGCGCGCTGATCCCCGGCTCCACCTCCTGCGCCATGTGCCGCAGGCTCATCATCAACGCGGGCATCGCCCGGGTGGTCATCCGCAACAGCAAGAGCGAGTTCTCCGTGGTCCACGTGGAGGACTGGATTCGGGACGACGACTCCCTCCCCGCCGACCCGCCGGCGCCCGAACAGGCCTGAGACGCAAGCCCTCGCAGGGGAAGCCTCAAAGAGTTCCGCCGTCCGCAGGCGACGCGCTCAAATGAATATCCGTCATGCAGCTCTCTGTCAAAAAAGCCCCCTAGGGGGCTTTTTTAATGTTTCAATCACCGCTCAGTGCCGGTCCGACTCCAGCTCGCACTCCAGATCGGCCATGGCCGAGAGAAGCCGTCTGCCCCGGGGGTCCATCTCCCTGTAGCGCTCCAGCAGCAGCCGCTCCTCGGGGCTGAAGCTGCCCAGCGGCTCGGGCACCTCGCTCCGGCAGAAGAGGTAGTCCAGGCTGACGCCATAGAATTCGGCCAGGGCGGCCAGAGAGCCGTAGTTGAGCTCCCGCTTGCCCGTCTCATAGAGCGCGTAGGCTGAGCGCGAGATATTCAGCACTGCAGCCACGTCCTGCTGGGTCTTCCCATGAGAAATTCTCAGTTCCTTCAGCCGATGACAGAGCAAACTCTCCACCCCCTTGCCTTTGCTGAAATTATAACGGGTGGCCCGTTCAATAAACAGTGTACGTTTCAAAACGTCTCTTTATTGTATCCTCAACTACAATAAATTATTGACTAGGAGACAAAATGAAACTATAATTAACACCATCAGGATTTGATAAGAGGGGGGTGACGGGATGGAGCAGCAAACTGCGGCAGGGCGGGACTGGTTGACCGGCCTGGGCAACCGGGAGACCCTGCAGGCCGCGCTGGCGTCGCTGGCGCCGGGCGCGGGGGTCCTGCTGGTCCGCGTCGCGGGGCTGAATCAGGTTAACGGCACCCTGGGCTATCGGGCAGGGGACGAGCTGCTGGCCCTGACAGCCGCCCTTCTCCCTGCGGATTCGGCCTTCCGCGCCTCCGGGGCCCGCTTTGTTCTGCTGTCCGCCGACGGCGGGGCCAAATCTCTTCCCGCTCTGGCCCGCAAGCTGGAGGCGGACTTTTCCGACGCGCTGCCCCAGCGTTTTCAGGAGCTGGGCATCGGCCTGACGACAGGCTGGGCGGTTTTCGACAGCGCCCGGCACCCCAGTGCCGCAGCCGCGCTCCGGGAGGCGGACGCGCATATTCTTTAATGCATTGGGCCGCGAGGCGGGGAGTACTCCCCGCCTCGTTTTCTATCGAATGCGAATGTTCTTGACAGAAAAGCGCCGTAGACTTAAAATAGATTAGGTATAGTTTTTGAAAAGCAAGAGGGGTTGCTTTTCATTTTTGTGCGTACCGACTAATATGAAACTTGAAAATCTAAGAAAGATGGAGGTGTGTTCAGAGCTCATGCTACCGTATATTCTTACAGGCATCATCTGCCTGTTGGTGGGCATCCTGCTGATTGGTATACCAGTAGGCATTCAGGTCCGCAAGCAGACCGCCGAAAAAGAGATTACCAGCGCAGAAGAGGAAGCCAAGCGTATCATCAACGAGTCCATCAAGAGCGCCGAGAGCAAGAAGCGCGAGGCCCTGGTGGAGGCGAAGGAAGAGATTCTCAAAGCCCGCAACGATTTCGAACGCGAGATGAAGGAGCATCGCTCCGACCTGCAGAAGCAGGAGCGCCGGCTCCAGCAAAAGGAAGAGAACCTGGACAAAAAGACCGAGAACATCGAGAAGAAGGAAGAGAATCTCCAGAGGAAGCTCAATGAGCTGGAGGAGGCCCGCGAGGAGGTCTCCACGGTGAAGAAGACCCAGATGGAGGTTCTGGAGCGGATCTCCGGCTTTACCGCCGAGGAGGCCAAGGCCTATCTCATCAATCAGCTTGAGGTGGAGGTCACCCACGAGTCCGCAATGAAGATCCGCGAGATCGAGGCCCAGTTTAAGGACGAGGCGGACACCAAGGCCAAGGAGATCCTCTCTCTCGCCATCCAGCGCTGCGCCGCCGACCATGTGGCCGAAGCCACCGTCTCTGTGGTTCCCCTGCCCAATGACGAGATGAAGGGCCGCATCATCGGCCGCGAGGGCCGCAACATCCGCACCCTGGAGACCATGACGGGCGTGGATCTCATTATTGACGACACCCCGGAGGCCATCACGGTCTCCTGCTTCGACCCCGTCCGCCGGGAGATCGCCCGCATCGCCCTGGAGAAGCTGATTCAGGACGGCCGCATCCACCCCGCCCGCATTGAGGAGATGGTGGAGAAGGCCAAGCGCGAGGTGGACGCCACCATTAAGGCCGAGGGCGAGCGCGCCGTCTTTGAGACCAATGTCCACGGCCTGCACCCCGAGCTTATCAAGCTCCTGGGCCGCATGAAATACCGCACCAGCTACGGGCAGAATGTCCTCAACCACTCCATCGAGGTCTCTCACCTGGCGGGCCTGCTGGCCGCCGAGATCGGCGCCGACGTGACCCAGGCCAAGCGTGCCGGCCTGCTCCATGACCTGGGCAAGTCCATCGACCACGAGGTCGAGGGTTCCCACGTCCAGATCGGCGTGGAGCTGGCCCGGAAGTACAAGGAGAACGAGGAGATCGTCCACGCCATCGAGGCCCATCACAACGACGTGGAGCCCCGCACCATCGTGGCCTGCCTCGTCCAGGCGGCCGACGCCATCTCCGCCGCCCGCCCCGGCGCAAGGCGCGAGAATCTGGAGAACTATATCAAACGCCTGGAGAAGCTGGAGGAGGTCACCTCCTCCTTCCCCGGCGTGGAGAAGTCCTTTGCCATCCAGGCCGGCCGCGAGGTCCGCATCATGGTCGCCCCCGACAAGGTCAGCGAGGACCAGATGGTTCTCCTCGCCCGGGAGATCGCAAAGAAGATCGAGGACGAGCTGGAGTACCCCGGACAGATTAAAATCAATATGCTCCGTGAGACCAAGGTCATCGAGTACGCGAAGTAAGGTCTAAAAAGAGCCGCCAGCGCCCGCCGGGCGCCGGCGGCTCTTCAGCTTGTCAAAGATGCCCCTCGGGTCTTTTTTGACAGAAGGCTGCATGACGGATAGGACTCGATTTCTTGAGAAATAGTCGCCCGCTCCGTCATGAGCGGTGTCATTTCTGAGGCCCGTGTCCCCGGAAATGACGGATTTAAACTTTATTCCGTCGTCTGCGGACGACGCAGCCCTGCGGGGCTTGCTCTGCGGAGGGTTCTTCGACAGGCTGAAGCGCCGCCTCTCCGTCCAGAAAATTTCTTTGCCCTTTTGCGTGAAATCACATATAATAAGTCCTGTGAAAAAAAGGGGGACATGCCTTGTGAAAACCCACTGCTTTCGCCTTCGCCGGGGGGCCGACCTGCTCACCAGCCTGGAGGATTATTCCAAAACCCAGCATCTGAAGGCCGCGTCCGTGGTCTGCGCGGTGGGCTGCGTCAGCGCCGCCGTGGTGCGGGACGCCTCGGGCGTGAATATCCGCGCACTATGTGAGCCGCTGGAGATCGTCTCCCTCATGGGCACCCTCTCCGAAGCGCGGACCCATCTGCACATCTCCTTCTCCAGGGAGGACCTCTCCACCGTGGGCGGCCACCTCAGGGAGGGATGCATTGTGAACACCACGGCGGAAATCGTGCTGCTGGAGCTTGACGGCGTCCGCTTTGATGCGGAATATGACGAGGATACCGGCTATGACGAGCTGGTCATTCTGGAGGATACGCCATGATTATAAACATTCTGGCCGTGGGCGATGTGGTGGCCGACGCGGGGCTCGACTTTCTGACCGGCCATCTCCGGGCCCTGAAAAAGCTTAAGGACGTCCACTTTACGGTGGTCAACGGAGAAAACGCCTCAGGGGTGGGTATTCTGCCCCGCCAGGCGGAGGATATCTTTGCCGCCGGGGCCGACGTTATCACCCTGGGCAACCACACCTGGAACCGTATCCAAATCGCCCCCTACCTGGACGAATGCCCTTATATCCTCCGCCCCGCCAACTATACCTCCCGGGTGCCTGGCAAGGGCTGGGGGGTGTACGACGGCCCCCGGGGAATGCGCATCGGCGTGCTGAATCTCATCGGCCGGTGCGAGATGGACCCCAATTTCGACAACCCCTTTACCGTGGCCGACGGCATTTTGGCCGGGTCCGACGCGGATATCGTCCTGGTGGACTTCCACGCCGAGGCCACCAGCGAAAAGGGAGCCATGGGTTACTATCTGGACGGCAGGGTCCAGGCCGTGTGGGGCACCCACACCCACGTCCCCACCGCCGACGTACAGATTCTCCCCAAGGGCACCGGCTTCGTCACGGACCTGGGTATGACCGGCCCGGCCCAGGGGGTGCTGGGCATCCCGCCGCAGCAGTCCATCAACCGCTTCCTGGGCGGCCTGCCCGCCCGGTACGACGCCGCCAAAGGTCCCCGAAAGCTGGAGAGCGTCCTCTTCTCCATCGACACGGCAGCGAAGAAATGCGTGGCCGCAGAACGGCTTGATATCAATGAAAACGGATAGACAGAGGTCCGTGGGAGCACGCATTTAAGCTGCTCCTCTCCATTTTCTCCGCGCTTCCCGGGCAGTCCGCCAGCAGCGGAGCTCAAGACAGCCGCCGGCTTGCCTTTATGTTTTCCTTTACTCTACTTTCTCGGAGGCACTTATGATACGACTCATCCACGCCGCCGACCTCCACCTGGACGCCCCCTTTGCCGCCCTCTCCACGGAGCGCGGTTCGGAGCGGCGGGAGGAGCAGCGGTCCCTGCTGGAGCGGCTGGCCGACCTGTGTGAGCGGACCCAGGCCGACCTCGTGCTCCTCTCCGGCGACCTCTTCGACAGCGACCGCCCCTATTACGAGACCACCCAGGCCCTGGCCCGGACGCTGGGCGCCATGAAGGCCCGCGTCTTCATCGCCCCCGGCAACCACGACTTCTATTCTCCCCGCTCAGCCTGGGCCTCCCTGGCCTGGCCGGAGAACGTACATATCTTTTCAAGCGCTGAAATTGAGTCGGTGGAGTTGCCCGGCCTGGGCTGTGTGGTCCACGGTGCGGCCTTCACTGCGCCCTACTGCGACCAGCCCCCCCTCAGGGGTTTCCGCGCCCCCGACGACGGCGCCGTCCACCTGATGGTTCTCCATGGGGACGTGGACGGAAACGGGAGGTACGGCTCCATCACCTCCTCCGACATCGCCGCGAGCGGCCTTAGCTACCTGGCCCTGGGCCATATCCACACCTGCTCAGGCCTCCAGAAGGCCGGAGATACCTACTGGGCCTACCCCGGCTGTCCCGAGGGCCGGGGCTTTGACGAGCTGGGGGACAAGGGCGTGCTGTCCGGCGGCGTGGAGCCGGGCGCGGCCCTGATGGACTTTGTGCCCCTGTGCTCCCGCCGCTATGAAATTCTGACTGTGGACGTATCCCGGGGGGCCACCCCCCAGGCCGCGCTGGAGGCCGCCCTCCCCGGGGACGCCCGCCGTGATATCTACCGCATCCTCCTCACCGGCGAGAGCGGCATTGACGGCCTGGACCTGGACGCGCTGGAGGCAGTGGCCGCCCCCCGCTTTTACAGCGTGACCCTCCGGGACCAGACCAGGGTCCGCCGTGACCTGTGGAGCCGGGCCGACGAGGATACGCTTACCGGCCTCTTTCTCCGCCGGATGCGCGCTAACCTGGACGCTCCGGAGAACGGCGGGGACCGCGCCCTGGTAGAGAAGGCCGTCCGCTTCGGTCTGGCCGCGCTGGAAAACGGGGAGGACTGCTGCCCATGAGAATCATCCGAATGACCGCCAGCTTCGGGCGTCTGCAAAATGCCGCGCTGGAGCTCTCCCCCGGCCTCAACCTCATTGAGGCCCCCAACGAGGGGGGCAAGTCCACCTGGTGCGCCTTTATCCGTGCCATGCTCTACGGCATCCCCACCCGTGAGCGGGACACCAAAACCAGCATCGCCGAAAAAAACCGTTACCAGCCCTGGTCCGGCGGAGCCATGGAGGGCGCCATGGAGCTGAGCTGGCAGGGGAAGCATATCACCCTGCGCCGGGGGCCCAAGGGGAGCACCCCTTTCGGCAGCTTTTCCGCCGTCTATACCGACACCGGCGAGGCCGTGGCCGGCCTCACCGCCGAGAACTGCGGTGAGACGCTTCTGGGGGTCTCCCGTGAGGTCTTCGAGCGCTCCGCCTTTGTGGGCCAGGGGGGCGCGTCCATCGGCGAGAGCGCCGAGCTGGAGCGGCGCATCGCCGCACTGGTCTCCTCCGGAGAGGAGGATGTATCTTACAGCGAGGTGGACGCCCGTCTCCGGGAGTGGCTGCGCCGCCGCAGGCACAACAAGAGCGGCCTCATCCCCAAGCTGGAAAATGAGCTTGCCGTTCTGAACGACACCCTGGCCCGGCAGGCCCAGGCCAGGAATCAAGCTGAGGACGCCCAGCGGGAAATCGCCGCCCTCACCGCCCGGCGGGACGCCCTGGCCGCCGCCCTGAGCGCCTGGCGCAGCCAGGCCAACCAGGCGCGTATCCGGCAGTACGAGGCCGCCCAGGCTGATTTGGAGGCCGCCCAGGCCGCGGTGGACGCCATTACCGCCGACCTCACCAAGCACGGCGCGCCCCCCGACCGGGAGACCCTGCGCCAGGCCCAGGAGGACCTGGCCTACCTGAAGACTGTGAACGCCAACCTGAAGCTGGCCGAGGGCCAGGTGGAGGAGGCCCGGGCCAAAGCCGACAAGGCCCGGGCCGACGCAGTGGATCCCCTCTTCCCCGGCCTCTCCGCCGACGAGGCGTGGCGCAGGGCCAGCGCGGACGCGTCGGCGGTGGCCGCCTGCCGCTCGGGGGCGGATAAGCAGAAAAAATGGCGCTGGCTGGGCCTTCTCATCGGCCTTATCCTGGGCGGCGCGGTCGCGGGCCTGGGACTGCTGCTCCAACCCAATTCCATTTTTGTTTTCGCAGGCGCGGGAGCTGGCCTCCTCGTCCTGACGGAGGTCTTGTGCGTGGCCGTCAGCAGCAGCCGCGCCAAGAGCCTTGAGCGGACGGCGGATGGTCTTCTCGCCCGCTACGCCGCCGAGTACCCCGACGATATTCTCTCCAACGCCAACGCCTTTCGGGAGAAGTGCGTCCTGGCCTCCGAGGCGGAGCGCAAGGCCCAGGCGGTGGAGGACTCCCGTCTCCAGCTTACCGCACAGCGAGAGGAGCTCGCCGGATGCCTTTTGGACCTGGTCCACACCTTTGAGCCCGGTGTAACCGATACCTTCGGGGTCTCCGCCGCGATCTCCCGGGCCCTGAGCCTGGACGAGCGTCTCGCCACCGCCCGGGTCCGGCTGGAGGGGGCCAGAAAGCTGGCCGAGAGCCTCCCCAGACCGGACGAGGCCGGTGACTGCGCCGCAGGGGCTGCCGACGGCGGGGCCCCGGACGAGCATTTCGACCCTCAGGCCGTCTCCGCCTCCCTCTCCGCCGCGGAGGGGGAGCTGAGCCGCCTGCGCAGCACCCTGGCCATGGCCAGAGGCGAGCTGAACACCCTGGGGGATCCAGCCCTCTTCCAGGCCCGCCGGGAGGAGCTCACCGAGGAGCTCTCCCGCCGCCGGGAGGAGTACGACGCCCTGACCCTGGCGCTTGAGGGCCTCGCCGATGCCAACTCCGATCTCCAGGCCCGCTTCTCTCCCGCCCTCAATGCCGAGGCCGGGGACATCCTCTCCGTCCTCACCGGAGGCAAGTATGGCAAAGTCACCCTGAACCGGGAGTTCGAGGCCATGGCGGAGGAGGCGGACAGCCCTCTGCCCCGCAGGACCCTGCTGCTGAGTCAGGGCACGGCGGAGCAGGTCTACCTGGCCGTCCGGCTGGCGGTGTGCCGGCTGGCCCTCCCCGGGGACGAGTGCGCCCCTATCGTGCTGGACGACGCGCTGGATGCCTTCGACGACGCCCGCATGGCCCTGGCTCTGGACTATCTCCGCGCCCTGGGCCGGGAGCGCCAGGTCCTTCTCTTCACCTGTCACAGCCGGGAGGCCGCGTACCTCTCCGGCGCGGACGACGCCGCCGTTACGCTTCACACCCTCTGCGGCGGCTCCTGAGCCGTGCGCCCGCGCTTCGCCTGACGGGGTCCCCGGACTTCTGCTCCGCCGCGCTTTGCAAAGCCTGCGGGGTCTTCGCTCCGTTTCCCCGCCCTCCTCGCCCAGCGTCCCCGCCCCCGGGCACAGCGCCCGCCTTGCATTTGTGGAAAAAAAGGGGTATAATACATGTCTATGTATTTCAGCGGAGGTGGAACGCCATGGCGAGAGGCAAGCGGGAGCTGCGGCCTGAGGCGGAGCGTAAGGACATCACCGGCGCCCAGTCCTTCCAGTTGGATCTCTACTTCTGGCTCCAGACCTTCACCTTTATTCTGGTGACTCTGATTCTGGTGTTCACCTTTGTGGGCCGTCTCATCGGCGTGGACGGCAGCTCCATGGTGCCCACCCTGCACGACGGGGACAAGCTGGTTCTCCAGAGCCTGGGCTATACTCCCACCCAGGGGGACGTGGTGGTCCTCAACAAGCATTTCGACGCCGCCCAGGCCCCAATCGTCAAGCGTGTCATTGCCGTGGGCGGCCAGACCGTGGATATCGACTACGCCGCCGGCACCGTCACCGTGGACGGCGTAAAGCTCAGCGAGCCCTATATCAACGAGTTCATGCTCGCCCCCACCGACTCCCGCATGGGCAACGAGCATGTGGTGGTGCCCGAGGGTTCCATCTTCGTCATGGGAGATAACCGCAACCACTCGGCGGACAGCCGGGACCTGACCCTGGGCACGGTGGACGAGCGCTATGTGCTGGGCTGCGCCCGGCTGGTCCTTTTTCCCTTTGGGAATTTCGGCAAGATTTAACTTTTGGAGGCTGCCTATCGTGGACGAGACCCTGAACAACCCGGCGCAGGAGGAAGAGGATTCCGGCTTCGCCCGTGCCCTTTACGACTGGCTTCAGGCCCTGGCCGTGGCGCTGGTCTGCATCATCCTCATCTTCGTATTTGTCGGCCGCTTCATCTATGTGGACGGCGACTCCATGAACCCCACCCTCTGGGACAAGGACATGATGGTGGTCCAGACCCTGGGGTACACCCCGGCCCAGGGGGATGTGGTGGTCCTTACCAAATACTTTGCCAACGTCCGCGGTCCCATCGTCAAACGGGTTATCGCCGTGGGCGGACAGACCGTGGACATCGACTACGACGCCGGCACCGTCACCGTGGACGGCGTAAAGCTCAGCGAGCCCTATATCAAGGAGCCCATGCAGCAGCCCTTTGACTCCCGCATGGGCAATGAGCATGTGGTGGTGCCCGAGGGCTCGGTCTTCGTCATGGGCGACAACCGCAACAACTCCTCCGACAGCCGCTTCCTGGAGCTGGGCACGGTGGACGAGCGGTACGTCATCGGCCGGGCGTTCTTTGTCGCCCTGCCCTTCGGGCATTTCGGAATGATAGAGTAAGAAAGAGAGACGCCCGGCCGGGCGTCTCTCTTTCTCTTATTTTCACCGGATACGGCCCGTGCGGGCCGTATCCGGCCAGCAGCCGTGTGAGGGCGCCCTCTTTAGGAAGGCGCCCTCGCGCTTTGCGCCAGCGCCGCCTCTTACGCCGCCGGCCAGGCCGCCAGATACAGCATATCGCTGCCGCCCTCCGCCTCCGGAAACGCGCCGTACATGCTGAAATTGTAGAGGAACCGCTCGGCGGGGTAAATGCCGTAGCCGTCCTGATTGTGGTCGGTGGTGTCATAGGGGTCGGCCACGATGAACACGTCGTCCTGCTCGGTCTCAGTGCCCATGTCGTCGTAGCCGATGATAATTTGCCAGTGGCCGCCCCAGTCGTTCCATGCCACCATAACGGGCTGTCCCTGGGCCAGATACGACCGGACGTCCTCCATCCAGATCTCCGGCTCGTCCAGAGTCGTCTTATAGGTAAAGCCGCCCACTCCGTCGAAGATGTCCATGGCCTGCCGCAGGGTGGTCCCCGGGTAGTCGGCCAGTTCGCCGGTGAGCTCGTGCCGCAGACCGGCCAGGGTCTCCTCGTTCCAGTCCCCGGTCCTGCCGTACCAGTCCAGCACCATGAGGGCGCAGGCCACGCCGCAGCTCCACTCGCTGCTCTGCTGGATGGTCCTGAAGCCGGTGAGGATGGTCAGGGTATCGGTGGACTCCATGCGGTAGAAATCAGGGTGCCTGAAGTAGGGGGAGTCCTCATGGTCTCCCGCCCGCTCCACGCTGTCCGCCCCGTCCTCGGGGGAGATGTCGGCGGCGTGGGGAATCTTCATCTCGTCGGTGAAGTTTTCGGCTGTTTGGATGTTTGTCGGATTGGCATCCTCAGGGGATGTTTGGGCCGCCCCGGGCGACTGCGTCCCTCCGCCGTTTTCCGCGCACCCGGCCGTCAGGCCGAGCGCCAGCGCCAAGGTCAGTGCCAGAGTGACTGCTTTTTTCATCTCTCGATCTCCTTTAATTTCCGATTTCGTGCCTTTTGGCACGATGAAGCAATTATACGGGCCGCCGTCCCGGGGCGCAATGCATTTTATTTCCAATCCTCGAGTCGTTTTTATAATTTAAATTGTCAAAGTAATGAAATCAAAAAGCGACGGCGGGAAACGTTTCCCGCCGCCGTGCCCTGTCTTTGCTTACTCCACAGTGATGTCCACCGAACGATTGGTCAGGCTGTTGCGGATGGCCTGCAGGATATCGCCATGGGCGTCCCGGAGGGAGATGGCGGCGCCGGACGCCACATCCACCAGCATCTCCTTCTCCTCCCTGCTCAGCGCGACGTACTTCCGCTGATCCGCCGCGTCCTTGTTTTCGGTCTTCAGGGGGCAACCGTTCTTGCCGGTATGGCTCTGGAACCACGCCTCCACGTTCCCATTTGGTCTGCCAGCCGTCGATTTCGGCGGGGTTGCTGCATCGGTATCGGTGTCCTCCGCCCCCGGCCCGAACGTCCGGATTCTGTCCTCCAAAATCTTTGTGCACTCCGACACAGTTTTTATTCTTGACACGCTTTTATGTCAACCCAGACTGCATAGGGCAGGTTTTCACCTGCCTGTTATCCACTGTGGAAAACCCTGTGGACAATGTGGAAAACCCCGTACTTTCTCACTTTACAAAATTTTTACAGCCCCTTTTTAATGGATATGGGACTGTATACAGAGCGTACAAAGTCCGTTATCTGTCCCCCACTCACCCCGTCAGGCTGGCCCATTTGACAGCACGGGAATGGAGCTATATAATGCTTGGTATCCTGAGGAACATTTTGATACGGATGAAGAAAGGACGGCCTGCAGATGGAACACAAGAAGATATTGCTGTGTGTGCCTTTGGTGCTGTTGCTGCTGACTGCTTGTGAGTCTGAAAAAGAAGCGCCCGCCTTAACTGTGAACCCATATGACGATATCCGCGCTTCAACCTGGTCGGGCGACAATAAAAGCGTCTATGAAGAGAGTGACTACAGCAGAGATGATATTTTTACTTTTACGTTTAATGAAGGAACTGTCTTAAAAGGCAGCGAGGACCTTCAGGCCCAGATGATGGAGGAGGGCAAAGACCCCGGCCTGGGAGTCCGGTCCATTCATGAGCAGGGGATCACCGGGGCAGGCGTCCATGTGGCAATTATCGATCAAAACCTCTTGACGGATCACCCCGAATTTGCCGGTAAAATCGCTGCCTATCATGATACCGGCTGTGAAACGGACGAAAACCGCGGCTCCATGCACGGCCCCGCGGTAACAAGCATTCTGGTGGGCGAGACCCTCGGCGTCGCCCCCGGAGCCGACGTCTACTATGCCGCAGCGCCCTCATGGAAATGTGACAGCCAGTATTACGCAGAGGGGCTTTATTGGATCATTGAGGAAAACAAAAAGCTGCCTGAGGGCGAAAAAATACGGGTCGTCTCGGTTTCGGCTGCCCCCTCCGGCCCTGGCTCTCCGTTTACTGAAAACCTGGATATGTGGGACGAAGCCCTTGCCGCCGCGAAAGACGAGGGGATTCTTGTTTTGGACTGCCGCTCCGATGCGGAGACAGGCATCATCGCTCCCGCCTACTATGACCGTGCCCACCGCGAGGACCCTGCCATGTGCGTCGGCGGTTTTCCGAGCTCAACGTATCAGATTCCCGCTGCCCAAATCGGCGCTCCCACCTCTTACAGGACGGTAGCCGAAGAATACTCAAAGGGTTCGCCGTCCTACCAGTATACCGGGCAGGGCGGTCTGAGCTGGGGCATACCTTACGCGGCAGGCGTGTTGGCTCTGGGCTGGCAGGTAAATCCCGACCTGAGCAACGAGCAAATCGTTCAGCTTCTCTTTGATACCTGCTCCACAGGGACAAACGGCAGCAATATCGTCCATCCGACCGCGTTTATCGCCGCCGTTCAGGACACGCTGCAGCCGTAAAAAAATATAGGCGGCATCGTTACAATAACGATGCCGCCTATATTTTTTGAGTTCGATCGGCGTGCCGCAGCAATGCAAATGGTGCCGGCGGCGCCCCGGGCTATTTCAGCCGCGCTGCAATCACCTGCGCCACCTTGACCCCAGACGCGCCCGCCTGGGCCAGCCCCCTCGTCACGCCCGCGCCGTCGTTTCCCCCGGGGCCAAGGCCCCGGGGGAGCCTTTTTTATTTCATCCGCGACGGCGGGAGTAAATCCCGCCTGCGGCAATTCTCCGCTGCGCTGTGAATGGATCGGCGACGCCCCGGGCTATCTCAGCCGCGCTGCGATCACCTGCGCCACCTTGACCCCAGACGCGCCCGCCTGGGCCAGCCCCCTCGTCACGCCCGCGCCGTCGCCGATGGCGAAGAAATTGTCCATGGCGGTCTCCAGCTCGCCGGAGAGGGCCAGCCGGGAGGAGTAGAACTTCACCTCCGCGCCGTAGAGCAGGGTATCGTAATTGGCGGTGCCGGGGGCCAGCTTGTCCAGCTGATAGATCATCTCGATGATGTCGTCCAGCTGCCGTTTGGGCAGGGCCAGGGACAGGTCGCCGGGCACGGCGGCGGTGAGCGTGGGCCGGACAAAGGACTTGCTCATCCGGTGCTCGTTGGTGCGGATGCCCGCCACCAGGTCACCAAACCGCTGGACCAGCACGCCCCCCGCCAGCATGTTGGAGAGGGAGGCGATGTGCTTGCCGTAGCGGTAGGGCTCGTTGAAGGGGGAGGTAAAGCGGTTGCTCACCAGCAGGGCGAAGTTGGTGTTCTCGCTCTGGAGGGCGGGGTCGGAGTAGGAGTGGCCGTTGACGGTGTTAATGCCCTCCACGTTCTCCGCCACCACATGGCCGTAGGGGTTCATACAGAAGGTGCGCACCTGGTCGCCGTAGCCCTTGGTGCGGTAGACCAGCTTGGACTCGTACACCACGTCGGTGATGTGCTCGAACACCTTGGCGGGCACCTCCACCCGGACGCCGATATCCACCTGGTTGTTGATAAGCTCAATACCCAGCCCCTTGCACTGGTTGGCAAACCACTCCGCGCCGGAGCGCCCGGGCGCAGCGATGAAGTAGGTGCACTCCACCGTGTCCCCCTTCTCGGTGGTCAGGCGGTAGCCCTTCTCCCCGATGGCCTCAATTCTGGTCACGGCGGTGCGGAACCGGAACTCCACGCCCTGCCTGGCCGTCTCGTAAATGCTCTGGAGGATTTTTAGGTTGTTCTCCGTGCCCAGATGCTTACACCGGGCCTGGAGGAGGTGGAGGTCGAACTCCAGCGCCTTTTTCTCCAGAGCCTGCGCCTCGGGGGTGGAGGTGGAATAGACCTTGTCGGTGGCCCCGTGCTCCATGTTGATGGAGTCCACGTAGCTGATAAGGTCCATAACCTCCTCCTTGGGCATGAAGTCGGTGAGCCAGCCGCCAAACTCGGTGGTGAAGTTGTACTTGCCGTCGGAGAAGGCTCCCGCGCCGCCGAAGCCGCACATGGTATCGCAAATCTTGCAGTGGATGCACTCCTTCACCTTACCCGCCACGATGGGGCAGCTGCGGCTGTAAATGTCGGCGCCCTGGTCGATGGCGACCACCTTAAGGCCGGGGCAGCGGCGCATCAGCTCGTATCCGGCGAAAATACCGGCCTCGCCGCAGCCGAGGATGGCAACGTCATAGCGTGAATTCATGTGCATCTATCCCTTTTATCATAAATTGCGGGCCATACCGGTCCATGATAAGTATACCATAGGCTGTCAAGGAATTGCCACGAAAAAACATAAAAAAGTACCAAGAACTCCGGCTTTCTCTCTTACAGGACCATGTCCGCCCGATTACAATAGTGGTACAGCCGGGAAGGGACGCCGCGTACGAAATAAGGGGCCGGACCGGCCCCTGCACCTTTCACTCCCGGCCTGTTCCCATCCCCCACTCAATTCAGGAGGTATCCGAATATGAAACGTATGCTCTCTCTTGCCCTCGCCCTGATGCTGATCCTGTCCCTGGCCGCCTGCGCCGGGGACCCTCAGACCGCCTCCCCCGACCCGTCCCCCTCCACTGCCTCCACGCCTTCCCAGGAGGAGATTGACGCCCTGAACGAAAAGTATGGACTTGAGAGGCCGCAGAATACCGCTTCCGCCGCGGGCGACAGCGCCGAGACCTACACCCTCACCGTGGGCCAGATGGGCACGGGCATCAAGGCCGCCATGGTGGTCCTGGCCCATGAAATGGGCTACTATGAGGAGGAGGGGCTCAGTGTGGAGCTTTCGCAGATCTCCAACCTGAACGACGGCCTCACCGCCATCACCCTGGGCAAGCTGGACGTACTCCCCTTCGGGGTCATTCCCACCTGCACCTTCGTCTCCCAGGGGGCGGACCTGACGGTCATCGGCGGCACCATTGCCGAGGGCAGCGCCTGCGTGGCCCTGCCGGAGCGTGAGGCGGAGTTCCAGGAGCTAAAGGGCTTCGAGGGCAAGACCGTGGCCTGCGTCCGCCCCGAGACCGGCCACATGATCATGAAGGACCAGATGCGCCGGGCCGGCGTGGATATGGACACGGTCACCTTCACCGAGCTGGACGGCTTCCAGAGCGTGGTGGAGGCCGTCCTCAAGGGCGCGGCCGACGTGGGCTTTGTCAACAGCGGCTTTGAGCAGAACGCCGAGACCCAGGGCCTGGTCGTCCCCTTCTTTGTGGGGGATTACGCCCCCAACGCCGTTTGCTGCCGCCAGACCACCTCCGGCGCGGTCATCGCCGAGAAGCGCCCCGCCCTGGTCCGCTTTGAAATCGCCAACCTCCGGGCCATGAAGCTGATGTACGACGACCCGGACACCACCATCGCCAAGCTGGCCGCCTTCTCCGGTCAGAGCGAGGACTATGTGCGCTACTGCATCTACGACGGCTGCATGAAGATATCTATGGACCCCTCCCTGAACCGGGTGGTGGACTTCTATAACGTTATGAAGGCCAACGGCGACATCGACGCCTCCGCCCCCGACAATATGGACGGGCATGTGGACCCATCCATCTATTTGGACGCACTCTCCATCGTCCTGGAACGCTACCCTGACGACGCCCACCTCCAGGATATGATGTCCCAGTACTCCGTCAACAACGAGTAGCCTGCGTCTAACCAGGGGACAGCTCCCCCCAGCCTGCTACGCCGCCGGGTCCGTGTCGGCGGGCTCCGCCCGCCCCGGCTGTGAAACCCCCGGCCATCACATTCACGGTAAGCCCGTCCGTCCTCTGCCGTTCATATTTCATGAGGAGGCCGTCCCATGCCCGCCATTGATATTCAAAACCTGACCTTCCGGTATCCGGGGGACTCGCGCCCGGTGCTGGATCACCTGTCCCTCACAGTGGAGGACGGCGCTTTTCTGAGCGTCATCGGCCCCTCGGGCTGCGGCAAGTCCACCCTGCTGCGGCTCATCTCGGGTCTCTCCCTGCCGGACGGGGGCTGCGTGACCATCGGCGGCCAGCCGGTGACCGGCCCCGGCCCCGGCCGGGCCATCGTCTTCCAGCAGGGCGGCCTTTTCCCCTGGCTCACCGTCCGGGGCAACGTGGCCTTTGCCCTGCGGAAGGCGGACGCGTCCCTCACCCGGCAGCAGGCCAACGACCGCGCCGCCGCCGCCCTGGTCCGGGTGGGCCTGGGGGACGACCTCCACCGCTACCCCGGGGAGCTCTCCGGCGGCATGGCCCAGCGGGTGGCCATCGCCCGGGCCCTCACCATGGGGGGCGACCTGCTGCTGCTGGACGAGCCCTTCGGCGCCCTGGACCCCAAAAACCGCCAGGCCCTTCAGCAGCTTCTGCTGGACCTCTGGGAGTCCGAGCGGAAGACGGTGGTCCTGGTCACCCACGACATCGACGAAGCCATCATCCTCTCCGACCGCATCGCCTTCTTCCGCCCCGGCGGGCTGCGGCTGACTTTGCCGGTGGACTTCCCCAGGCCCCGGGTCCCGGCCGCCCTCCTCACCTCCGCCGCGGGCTGCGCCATCCGCAAGCGGCTCATCGGCCTCTTCTATGAGTACGGAGAGGCGGTGTAGCGCGGCATGAACCGAGAGAAAAAGCGGCTTCCCCCCATCCTGGTCCATCTGCTCTTCCTCCTGCTCCTGGTGCTGGTGGCCCTGCCGGGCAGAAATGAGAAGGCCTCCCCCCTCCTCTTCCTCTGCGCCGCCACACTGGTGGAGGGGCTCTGTCTATACCGTATCCTGCGCGGGAAAAAAGCCCGGGCCGCGGGGGATATCGGCGCGTTTATCCTCCTTGTCTTCGCGGTGTGGGAGCTATGCACCACCGTGCTGGGGGTGGGCCACCCGGTTCTCGCACCCACGCCGGAGGCGGTCTTCGCCGTCTTCGGCAGTCAGTGGCGGCTGATGCTCCGGGGCATAGGCTCCTCCCTCTCCCTGCTGGGCGTCGGCTTCGGCCTGGCCCTCCCCCTGGGGGCGCTGCTGGGGATGCTGGCCGGGTGGAGCCCACGCCTGAGAGACAGCCTGGTCCCCATCGCCCGCATCCTGGCCCCCATCCCCGCCATCATCTACGCGCCCTACCTCATCGCCCTCATGCCCACCTTCCGCTCCGCCTCGGCCCTGGTCATCATGCTGGGCATCTTCTGGCCCACCTTCCTCCAGACCGTAGGCCGGGTGGGGGGCATCGACCCCCACATTCTGGACAGCGCCCGGGCCCTCTGCCTCTCCGGCCGGGAGATGGTCTTTCAGATTTTTCTGCCCTACCTCCTGCCCGGCCTCATCTCCGGCCTGCGGGTGAGCCTGTCCACCTCCTTCATGCTGCTGACTCTGGCCGAGATGATGGGCTCCAGCAGCGGCCTGGGGTACTTCATCAAGAACTTTGCCGATTATGCCAACTACACCAACGTCATCGCCGGTATTTTTCTGGTGGCTCTGGTGGTCACCGCCCTCAACGGCGCGGTGTCCCTGATAGAAAAAAAGGCCGTCCGCTGGAAATAGGTTGCCATCCGCGCTCCTTGGAGATAAAATCAGTATCATGCATTGGTAAGGGGAGGCCTCGCCGTGACGCCCAAGGAAATCCTGTTCTCCACCCTCCGCCGGGAGTCCCCTGAGCGGACCCCTTGGGTCCCTCTGGCCGGCGTCCACGCCGGGGCGCTGACGCGCTGCCCCGCAGACGAGCTGCTCACCGACGGCGGCAGGCTCCTCACCGCCCTGCTGGCGGTCAACCGTCTCTACCGTCCCGACGGCCAGGCCGTGACCTACGATCTCTCCCTGGAGGCCGAGTGTCTTGGCTGCGATCTCCGCTGGCATCCCAGCCGCCCGCCCTCGGTCTTCTCCCACCCCCTGGCGGACAATATGATTGTCCCCTGCGAGTGCACCCTCCCCGGGCCGGAGGACGGGCGGCTGCCCCTGGTGCTGGACGTGACGGCCCGGCTGAAGTCCGCTGTGGGCGGCTTCACCGCCCTCATCGGGGTGGTCTGCGGCCCCTTTACCTTGGCCTCCCACCTCCGGGGCGGGGCCCTCTTCTCAGACCTGTACGACGACCCCCGCTACGTTCGCGATCTGCTGGACTACTGCGCCAAGTCCGCCCTGCGCTTGGGCGGACTCCTGGGCGGGGCTGGGGCGGACGTGATTCTGGTGGCCGACCCGCTGGCCGTCCAGCTCTCCCCCGACTGCTTCAGCGCCTTTTTAACCCCGCCCCTGCGCATGGTCTTCGACGGGCTCCGGGCCGCCGGGCTCTTCTCCGCCCTCTCGGTCTGCGGGGACGTCATCGGGCTTCTCCCCGCCATGTGCCGCACAGGGCCGGACGCCGTCTTCGTGGGGGAGGACGTGGACCTGCCCCTTGCCAAGTCTGTCGCGGACCGGTACAATGTCTGTATCGGCGGCAACCTTCCGCTGAACAGTCTCCTCCTCCGGGGCACGCCCCAGGCCGTTCTGGACCATACCGCGGCCCTGCTGGACGCCGTCCCGGACAGGACCGGCCTGATTCTCGCCACCGGCTGCGACATACCCTATGGCGTGCCGCCCGAAAACGGCGCGGCCCCGGCCCGGGCGGTACGCGTCGGCTCCCGCCGGCAGCCCGCCAGTTTGAAGACACGCTCTAGCACCCATTTTCCACTTTTATGATTCATTTTTATCTCATGGGGGTGCCCTATGTCCAGCCTCTATCTCATTACCGGCTTTCTCGGAGCGGGAAAGACCACCTTCCTAAAAAACATGGTCCGCTGCTTTCCCGGCCGGAAGCTGGCCCTGATTGTCAACGAGTTCGGCCGGGAGGGGGTGGACGGCGCACTGCTCTCCAAGCTGGGCGTGGCCATGACCGAGATCGACAACGGCTCCATCTTCTGTTCCTGCCGTCTGGACCAGTTCGAGTCCGCCCTGGCGGGCACCCTTGCCCAGGGCCCCGATGTGATTTTGGTGGAGGCCTCCGGCCTGGCCGACCCCACCAGCGTCCGCAAGGTTCTCGACCAGCCGGCGCGGTTCCCCGGCCTTGTCTATGCAGGGGCAATCTGTCTGGTGGACGCAGGCCAGTTCCACAAGGTCTTTGCCACCACCCGGGTCTGCGCGCTCCAGCTGGCGGTGTCCGACCTGGTGCTCATCAACAAGACGGACCTTGCCGCACCGGAGGCCGTGGCCCGGGTCCGGGCCGAGGTTCTGGCCCAGCGTCCCGGCTGTCAGGTCCACGAGACCACCTTCGGCCAGCTGGAGGCGTCCTGGCTCTCCGCTCTGAGCGCCCCGCCCGCCCGGACCTCCGCGGCCGTCCCCCACGTCAAGGACATCACGCTCCAGAAATTTACCCTGGTTCTGGACGAGATCCTCTCTGCCGCCGCGCTGGAGTCCCTGCTCTCCCTCTTCGCCGGGGATACCTACCGCATCAAGGGCTTTGCCCCCCTGGCCGAGGGGCTCTTCCTGGTGGATTGCGTGGGTCCACAGATCCAGCTCACCCCCTGGCCGGGCATGGCGCCCAATCCCGGCAGGCTCTCCGTCCTCTTCGGCAACGGTCAGAACGCCCGCCGGAGCGTCCAGGCGGCCATCGACCGCCGCTCCGGCCTGCATATCGAGTAGACGCTGCCCCGGAGTGATTCACAAAACGCCCCCGGTATCCTGATGGATACCGGGGGCGTTCCACTTCCTCTTAACCCCGCTGGTCCAGGGGAATGAAGGGGCGCAGCGGCGCCACGGCCTTGTAAGCCGGACGGATAATCTTATTGCCGGGGTTGCAGACCTCCTCGATGCGGTGGGCGCACCAGCCCACCATGCGGGCCACGGCGAACAGAGGCGTATACAGCTCCTGGGGAATGCCCATCATCTTATACACCAGCCCGGAGTAGAGGTCCACGTTGGCGCAGACCACCTTGCTCTCCCCCTTCACGCCGTGGAAGACCTCGGGCGTGAGCCGCTCCACCGCCTCGTAGAGCTGGAACTCGTCCAGCATTCCCTTGGAGGCGGCCAGATTCCGGGCGAACTTCTTGAGCAGGACGGCGCGGGGATCGGACAGCGTATAGATGGCGTGGCCCATGCCGTAGATGAGCCCCGAGCCGTCCCCCGCCTCTCTCGTCAAAAGTTTCCCCAGAAAAGCGCGGATTTCCTCCTCGTCCTTCCAGTCCCAGACCCCCTCCTCAATATAGCCGAACATCTCCATGACCTTCTTGTTGGCGCCGCCGTGGCGGGGGCCCTTGAGGGAGCCGATGGCGGCGGAGATGGCGGAGTAGATATCGGTCCCGGAGGAGGAGAGCACCCGGCAGGCGAAGGCGGAGTTGTTGCCGCCGCCGTGCTCGGCGTGGAGCACCAGGCACAGGTCCAGCAGCTTCGCCTCCTCCTGGGTGAACTGGTTGTCGTGCCGGACGGACCAGAGGAAGTTCTCCGCCACGCTCAGCCCCTCCTGGGGGCGGTGTAAGTACAGACTCTCCTGGTCATAGTAGTGCCGCTTGGCGGCGAAGGCGTGGGCGGCGATGGTAGGCACCCGGGCGGTGAGGGCGATGGCCTTGCGCAGCTCACTCTCCAGGGAACGGTCCTCGGGCGCGTCATCGTAGGAGTAGAGCGCCAGCACGGCCCGGGCCAGCTTGTTCATCACGTCGGCGCTGGGGGCCTTTAAAATCATATCCTCGGTAAACATATTGGGCAGGGCCTGGTGGGCGGAGAGCGCCCCCTTGAAAAGCGCCAGCTGCTCCCGGGTGGGCAGAGCGCCGAAGAGAAGGAGGTAGGCCGTCTCCTCGAAGCCGAAGCGGTCCTCGCTCATGAAGCCGTCCACCAGATCGTTCACGTCGATCCCCCGGTAGATGAGCCTGCCCTCCATGGGGTTGCGCTCACCGTCCTGGACGTAGTAACCCAGCACGTTGCCGATTTGGGTCACCCCCGCCATGACGCCGGTGCCGTCGGCGTTGCGCAGGCCTCGCTTCACGTCGTATTTCTCGTAGTAGGCGGGGTCGATTTGGTTATGCTTCTGGAACTCCCCGCATAGACTTTTAATGAAGTCCATGGAGGTGTCGGAGTGCTGACACTGCATCTCTCCGGCCTCCTTCCCCTTTCAATTTGTAGTTTATTTTACCTTTTTTAGGGCGTAGCGTCAACGTTAAACAAGACGAAATTCATGAAACACGGAGGGTGGCGGCATTGCAAAAGAACGGAGGGTCCCCAATGAAACAAGTCGTGGCCACGGCGCTGATACTGCTGCTGCTGTTCTTCCTGCTGCCCCTCCTCCTAATCCGGGGCGGCAGTCCTGCGGACCAGCCGGACGACGCCCCCACCGGCACCCTGCCCCTGGACCGCACCGTCGTCTCACCGCCCCCCGCC
Source organism: Lawsonibacter faecis (assembly GCF_014287675.1). GTDB lineage: Bacteria > Bacillota > Clostridia > Oscillospirales > Oscillospiraceae > Pseudoflavonifractor > Pseudoflavonifractor faecis. Next base: position 185,539 of record NZ_JACOPQ010000005.1, read on the forward strand.
GCCGGCGCGGACGAGACCGCCGCCGTGAGGGTCAAGCTCTCCGACGGCACGGTGAGTGAAATGACCATGGCCGACTACCTCTGGCGTGTGGTGGCGGCGGAGATGCCCGCCTCCTTCGAGAGCGAGGCCCTCAAGGCCCAGGCCGTGGCCGCCCGGACCTATGCCGAGGTAAAGATGGCCGCCAAGGTGGCCAACCACCCGGACGCCGACGTGTGTACCGACATCAACTGCTGCCAGGCCTATATCGAGCCTGCGTCCGCCGCCGCCAACTGGGGTGAGAATGCCGACGCCTACACGGAAAAGATTAAGGCCGCCGTCTCCGGGACCGACGGCATGGTCGCCCTCTACGACGGCGCGCCCATCCAGGCCGTCTTCTTTTCCTCCGCGGCGGGCCGCACGGTGGACGCCGTGGAGGTCTGGGGCAACAGTGTGCCCTACCTCACCAGCGTGGAGAGTCCCGAGGGGGACGAGGTGCCGGGCTACCACAGCACGGTCTCCGTCCCCCTGGAGACCTTCAAAAGCACCATCCTGGCCGAGGCCCCGGACGCCGATCTCTCCGGAGATGCCTCCGGCTGGCTCTCCAACATTGTCCACAACAGCGCCGGCGGTGTGGAAAAAGTAGATGTAGGCGGCGTCACGATGAGCGGCGGGACGGTCCGCACCCTCTTCGGCCTGCGCTCGGCCAATTTCACCGTGACCGCCGACAGCGAGAACCTCACCTTCTCCGTCACCGGGTATGGTCACGGCGTGGGTATGAGCCAATACGGGGCCAACGCCCTGGCCAAGGAGGGCAAGACCTATCAGGACATCATAAAGTGGTACTACACCGGCGTGACCGTGGCCCGGATGGACGAAAATTAGACCCTGTCCCCCACCTCAGCCAGCATCCGTACTCCGGTCCCCACGCCGAGCCGCCCGCCGGACAGCAGGTGGGCCTTCGCCCGCCTTTGCAGCGTCGACCGCTCCGGATACCGGCTCTTGTCGGCCTCAACATTCCCGAAGATCCGCTCCTCCGCCTGGGGATTGCGCTCATCGGTCCCGATCACTTCAAACAGGGACTGAAACTGCATAATGCGGCTCCCGGGCGCCAGCAGCTCCCCCAGTCCCGGAGCGAGAAGCCAGGACTCACAGCTGCACACCCGGCGATCCCGCCCGAAAAATGCCGCCGCACGCTGGAACGACTGCTCACAGCGCGCGATGTCCAGCGGCTCTCCCGCAGGGATATGGACCGCCAGCGCCTGCGTTCCGGCGGAAAAGATCTCTCCGCCCAGCGTTACGGCCTCCCTCAGCGCCACCGGCTCAAACTGCAGCCGGCCTAGGCGGAAGAGCTCCAGCTTGACCGATTTTCCAATCCACTCCGCCTGGCTCAGCCCGTAAACGCCGTGCCTCTGACGGCAGTCCTCACACCATATGGCGATATCGGAAAAGGTCTCCCAATAGACCTTTTCCGGTATTTCCAGCGCCTGATAGCGCTCGTACGCCTCCGCCGCAACGGCGGTGAAGAAGCACAGCGCCCAGGCGAGCCTGTCCTCCCGCCGTCTCCACGCCTCCAGGAAGGCCCCGGCATCCGTGTAAAAGAGCTCCCTCCATTGCCGGTACTCCTGCGGCGGGATGGGGTGATCGCTCACCACGGCCCTCGCCTCTCCCGGCAGACCTATCCGCCGCATAAAGCGCTCAAGCTCCATAGATATCCCCCTCCTTCCGGATTGATAAGGGGCGGCCCCACCCGGGGGCCGTCCCTTTTTGCGTTCTTGCCTGTATAGTCCTCGGCGCCCCAGGAGGCCACTCATGTGTCGCCCGCCGCGCTTACTCCCTCGTCAACCAGAAGAGCCGCTCCTCCGATACGGTCATGCCCATTTTTCTCTGGAGGGCCAGCGAGGCCGTATTGCCGTCGAAAATCTGCCCGAAGGGGTACTTTTTCTGCTTCATCGCCAGCCGCACCGCCGCCCGGAGGAGCACCTCGCCGTACCCCCGGCGTCGGTAGGGCGGCAGGACCTCCAGCATACCGATGGCCCCCTCGTCGTGGAAGCCCACGAAGCCCGCCAGCGCCCCATCCGCGAAGAGGCCCAGCATCCCCCGCTCAATGGCCCCCCGTATGTACGCCACGCCGCCAAAGGCATGGCTGTACGCATGATAGACCGTCTCGGCCCACTCGGGGCCCAGAAATCGCAGCTCCCCGTCAAAATCGGGCAGGTCAGGTGGAGTTTCCTCCATCCAGGCGGACTGGACGCAGAAATCCGCCCGCTCGAAGCCAAATTGCCCCTTCAGCCGATCCAGGTACCACTTTTCATGGCCCACCAGCAGCTCGGGGCGCTCCGGGATGCCGGGCAGCATCTTGTCCAGCACGTCTTCCGACCGGGCGCTCATGAAATAGGCCCCGCTGCCCGTATCGTGCAAAAGCACCCCCTGCGGGTTGGAAAACAGCAGCGTTCCGCTCCCCCGGCGCAGAATCTCCCGCATATCCATAAAAAAGAGGGGATTTTGATTTAAATAGGCCGCTGCGGCCCCTGAATCATTCATGCGTTCCACCCTCCTCCCCGTATTGGGGCAGGGTGATCACAAAGCTGGTCACCTTGCCCGTGCTCTCGGCCCGGATGCTGCCGCCGTGGAGCTCCACAATCTCCTTGGCAATGGCCAGCCCCAGTCCGGCCCCGCCCGTCCGGGAGGAGCGGGCGGCGTCAAGCCGATAGAATTTTTGAAAAATCCGGGCCAGCTCACCCTCGGGAATCTCCAGCCCCTCATTGGAGACGACCACCTCCACCGCGCTGCCGCTCCTCCCCGCCTGGATGGCCACCTGGCCGCCGGGCGTGGAGTAGCTCACCGCGTTTCGCAGCACGTTGTCGAAGACCCGGGCCAGCTTGTCCGGATCTCCGCGGACGGACAGATGGTGTTCAATATTGGTCTCGCAGGTCAGGTCCTTCTCCACAAAAAGGGGGTAAAACTCGTCGGCCAGCTGCTCCAGCAGCACCGTGAGCTGAATGGGCGTCATGTCCTTCTCCATGCTCTTGAGGTCCATGCGGGTGATGTCGAAAAACTCCCCCAGCAGCTCCTCCAGCCGCTCCGCCTTGTCCAGGGCGATGCCGGTGTACTTGGCGCGCTGGACGCTGTCCATATCGGGCTTGTCCCGCAGGAGGGTCAGATACCCCACCACGGAGGTGAGGGGGGTCTTCAAATCGTGGGCCAGGAAGGCGATGAGGTCCTGCTTGCGCTGCTCACTCTCCCGGGCCGCCTCCTCCCGCCGGGTCAGCTGGGTCTGGATGGCCTTCAGATCCTCCTGCAGCGGCCCCAGCTCCTTGGGCAGGCAGATGGCCTCGCCGCTCTCGCTGATCACCTGCCGGGTGGCGCCGCCAATCTGGTCCAGCCAGCCGGTGAAGCGGCCCATTGCAAGGTAAAAGGCGATGAGCATGAGGATTACCATGCCCAGCATTAAAATCTCAGGCTTGTTGCCCCGGATATAGATCTGGTACAGCTCCAGCGCGCCCTGGCGGCTCTCGCCGAAGAGCGCCTGGGCCGCCCAGACGAAAAACCGGGCGAAGGGGTCCTGGAGGACGCCGTCCACCACCACCTCCAGCAGAAAGATGCCCACCCCCCAGGCGATGATTGTCCCAACCACCACCAGGAGCAGCATCTTCAGCTTGAGCCGTGTATACCGTTTTTTCAAGGTGTTACCCCCTTTTCCCGCCGTTATCACGTCGTCCCGTCCCATTTCAGGCAGGCGGCGGCGCGGGTTAGTTCAGAAAAGCGCCGGATGCCGCGCCGCCGTCCGTTTTCGGGCCGTCTTCCGCAGTGGGTTTCCACATTACAGCGTCTCCCCGGCTCACGCCGTCCGCCGGGGCCGTCCCCCCGCCCTGCGCAGAAACCGCGCAACCGACCAGAGTCCTCCCAGGAGCAGAACCTCCAAAAAGGCCGCAAAGCGCCAGAGCACCACCGCCACCGCCAGGGTCTCCCCGAAGAGGGGGGCCATGAAGAGGTAAAAGCTCCCCTCCGCGCCCCCGGCGTTGCCGGGGATGGCCACCACCCGGGAGAGGACCATCACCAGGCACTGGGTCAGCAGCAGCTCGCCGAAGGTCACCCCCTCCAGCCCCAGCCCCAGGTAGAGGAAGGCGGGGATGGCGAACAGGGCGGTCATCTCCAGAGCCATCAGACCCAATACCCGCAGCAGCAGGGCCCGGCTGCTGCGCAGGGCGTTCATGTCGGCGCAGAACTCGTCCAGCTTGGCGAGGAGGAATTCCACCCGCCCCTCCTGAGCCAGGGGCCGGATATGCCGTGCCAAAAAATGCAGCAGCCGGGCGCACAGCCGCTTCACCGGTCCCGGCCGGGCCGCCAGCAGGAAGACGGCGGCGCAGAGCGCCACATAGGCGCACACCAGCGCCCCCACGGCCCAAATGGCCCACGCGGCGGTCTCCTGCCGGAACAGGAAGAGCCGCGCCAGCAGGGCTGCGACGGCGTAGACGGTGTATACCACCGTATTCGCCACCGCCTTCCAGGTGTAGACCGTGGCGGCGGCGCTCCCCGTATACCCCGCGGAGAGGAGCAGCCCCAGCTGCACCGGCGCGCCCACCGGCCCCAGGCGGTAGTAGAACTCGCCGATGGCCACTGCGTCCAGGCAGCCCAGGGCGGACGCCCGGCAGCCCATTCCACGGCCCATGATGTAGTAAACCCGGGCGTCCAGCAGCTCGAAGACCGGTATGCAGCACAGCGCCGCCACCAGCCAGATCGGGCGGATTGCGGAGAGCACCGCGCCCACGTCCACGTTGTCCCGGATGTAAAAGAGGAGCCACACCAGGATGCCCCCACCGATGGCGAGACCCACGGCTGAGAATACCCAGCTCCATTTTTTCTTCGGCTCTTTCCCCGCCACGGCGGCCCCCTCCTTTTTAAATGCGGATATGCTCTAGCGCTTGTCTGCAAATTGGCGGGCTGCCGGATGCACGGGGCGGCCTGACGATTTGAAGACACGCTCTAATATCTCAGACTCAGCCGTCCCCCGCATCTGCACCGGTAGCGCTCCGGGTGCTGCACCAGGTTGGACGCCCTCGCCCGCTTGAACTCCTGCCCGCAGCGCTCGCAGACCACCAGGTGGTTCACAGGCTTCTGGTCCGGCAGGCCCAGGGCTTCCCATGTGCCGGTGCGGGAGATATGGTAGCCGTAGGCGGCGTTCATCTTGTCGGCATAGCCCTTCCAGCGCGGCCCGTGGTCCTTGCAGCCCCGGCAGGTGTGGAGCACCTCGTGGGCCAGGGTCTCCCGGACGGCCCGCTCCCCCGCCGCGCTCAGCCGGGCGGAGACCTCGATAATATGCCCCTCGCGGGTCTTCACGCAGCAGCCAAACCGGGCAACCGCGCGGAAATTAAGCCGCACCTGGGGCAGAATGTCCGCCGCCAGGGGGATGCCCAGCGCCCGCGCCTCGCCGCAGACCTGCGCGAGCAGCTTGTCCACGTCCATAGGTACACTTCCTATTTTCTTTATCTTAAAGGTCATTATACACCACTTGACAACCCCAGCGGAATCCTCTATCCTGAGTTTCATAAAATCGTAAGGAGGCGGACGCCGTGGCCCTCTCAGTCTTTCTGGATGCGCTGTACGACTGCCCCGTGGTGGCCTCGGTAAAGGACGAGGCGGGGCTGGAGCGGGCCCTGGCCTCCCAGTGCCGGGTGGTCTTCCTGCTCTTCGGGAGCGTGCTCAACATCGCCGCCCTGGTGGACCGGGTGAAGGGGGCCGGCAAGCTGGCCCTGGTCCACCTGGACCTGGTGGAGGGACTGGCCCAGCGGGATGTATCGGTGGATTTCCTGGCCCGGGACACCCGGGCCGACGGGGTGATCACCACGCGGCCCCAACTGGCCCGCCACGCCAAGGGCCTGGGACTCATCTCCCTCCAGCGTTTTTTCCTTCTGGACTCCATGGCGGTGGAGAATATGCGCAAGACCCTGGAGCAGGACGGCTGCGACCTCATTGAGGTCCTGCCCGGGGCGATGCCCAAGGTGCTGCGGGGCCTCACCGCGAGTATTCGAAAGCCCGTAATCGCCGGGGGCCTCATCTGCGACAAGGAGGATGTCACCGGCGCCCTGGCCGCCGGGGCCGTTGCCGTGTCCTCCACCAGTGAGGATGTGTGGTTTTTGTAGGGTCCCGCCGCTCCATGCCTCCCCTTGTCGCCCTCGGAGAGGCGCTGTCCGGTAAGGGCCGGAGATTACGTCCTCCAGGGCTGCGGCCCCGCTTTTTCACGTTTGACTTTTCCCCTTCACTCCCACCATTTCCCCCTTGCATTCTCCGGCGTATTCTGCTATGCTGGATACAGAAAAAGAGAATATTCGCTTGAGCATTTGAGAGCGCAACGACAAGGCCCTTCGGGCCCCTTGTAGTTGTGCTCTTTTTGTTGTTTTGAGGAGGGAACCACTATGTACGACGTACTCATCATCGGCTGCGGGATTTCGGGCGCGGCGGCGGCCTTTGAGCTGTCGAAATACCGGCTGAAGGTGGCCGTGCTGGAGAAGGAAAACGACGTTTCCACCGGCACCACCAAGGCCAATTCCGCCATCCTCCACGCGGGGTACGACCCGGAACCGGGCACCCTTATGGCCCGGCTGAACGTCCGGGGTTCCGCCCTGGCGCGGACGCTTTGCCCCGCGCTGGACATCCCCTACCGCCCCTGCGGCAGCCTGGTCCTGGGCTTTTCCGAGGCAGACCGCGCCTCCCTGCAGGCCCTCTGGCAGCGCGGCCGCGCCAACGGAGTGCCCGGTCTGGCCCTCCTCACCGGAGACCAGGCCCGCGCACTGGAGGGCGGCCTCTCCCCCTCCGTCACCTGCGCCCTTCACGCCCCCACGGCCGCCGTCACCTCCCCCTGGGAGTACTGCCTCGCCCTGGCGGAGACCGCAGTGCGCAACGGTGCGGAGGTGTACCTGGACGCCGGGGTGGACGCCATCGCCAAAACCCCCGGCGGCTGGCAGGTCTCCGGCAGGCGGGGGGTCTTTGAGTCCCGCTTCGTCATCAACGCGGCGGGGGTCTTTGCAGACCGGATCCACGACCTGGCCGCCCCCCACGCCTACGCCATCCACCCCAGCCGGGGGCAGTACTTCCTGCTGGATAAGGCGGAGGGAGACCGGGTGGGCCGGGTGATCTTCCAGTGCCCCGGCCCGGCCGGCAAAGGGGTCCTGGTGGCCCCCACCGTCCACGGCAACCTCATCGTGGGCCCCAACGCCGAGCCGGTGGAGAGGGAGGACACAGCCACCACCGCCGACGGCCTTCGCTTTGTCCGGGAGACGGCGGAAAAATCCGTCCCCGCCATTGATTTCCGCCAGTCCATCCGCAATTTCGCAGGGGTCCGGGCCCATGCGGACGGGGATGACTTCATCATCGGCGAGGCGGCGGGGGCGTCCGGCTTCTTCGACCTGGCGGGCATCTGCTCTCCCGGCCTCTCCGCCGCCCCGGCCATGGCGGAGTATCTGGTGGAATTATTGGGGGAAAAGGGGCTGGAGCTGGAGAAAAAGGCCGATTTTATCTGCCAGAGGCGCAGAATCCGCTTTCATGAGCTCGATAATGCGGAGAAAGCCGCATTGGTGGAGCAAAATCCCGCCTATGGACGTATCGTCTGCCGCTGTGAGACCATTTCCGAGGGCGAAATTCTGGATGCCCTTCACTCCCCCATTCCCCCCCGCTCGGTGGACGCCGTTAAGCGCCGGTGCGGCCCCGGCATGGGCCGCTGCCAAGGCGGCTTCTGCGGCCCCCGGGTGGTGGAGCTTCTGTGCCGGGAGCTGGGCCTCTCCCCGGAGCAGATCGTCCAGGACCGGGCCGGAACACAGATGCTCTTTGAGGAGACGAAAGGAGGCGGCGCCCATGTATGATCTCATTGTGGTCGGCGGCGGGCCCGCGGGCCTGGCCGCCGCCTGCGCGGCCTGGGACGGCGGACTGAGGCGCATCCTCATCGTGGAGCGGGACAGGGAGCTGGGCGGTATTCTGAACCAGTGCATCCACAACGGCTTTGGGCTGCATTATTTCAAAGAAGAACTGACCGGTCCGGAGTATGCCGGGCGGTTTGTCAAATTGCTGGGTGAGACGGGCGTGGAGGTCCGGCTGGACACCATGGTGCTGGAGGTTACGCCTGAGCGCCGGGTACATATGGTCGGCAAGGCCGCCGGCTACCGGGTGGAGGAGGCCAGGAGCGTCATCCTGGCCATGGGCTGCCGGGAGCGTACCCGGGGGGCCATCGCCATCCCCGGCACCCGCCCCGCAGGGGTATATACCGCCGGGGCCGCCCAGCGGTACGTGAACATGGAGGGCCGTATGCCGGGCCGCCGGGTGGTGATTCTCGGCAGCGGGGACATCGGTCTCATCATGGCCCGCCGCATGACCCTGGAGGGAGCGCAGGTCCTGGCCTGTGTGGAACTGATGCCCTACTCCGGGGGGCTGAACCGCAACATTGTCCAGTGCCTCCACGACTACGGCATCCCCCTCTACCTCTCTCATACCGTAACGGAGATCCGTGGCCGTGACCGCTTGGAGCAGGTGGCCGTGGCCCAGGTGGACAAAGGGCGCAATCCCATCCCCGGCACGGAGATGGTCTTCGACTGCGACACCCTTCTCCTCTCGGTGGGCCTCGTCCCCGAGAACGAGCTGACCCGGCAGGCGGGCATCGAGATTGACCCGCGCACCGGCGGCGCGGTGGTCTGCGAGAATATGGAGACCAGCCTCCGCGGCGTGTTTGCCTGCGGCAACGTGGCCCACGTCCACGATCTGGTGGACTTCGTCACCGCCGAGAGCCAGCGGGCGGGCCGGGCTGCCGCCCGGTATGTCCTGGACGCAGGCGCGGCGGAAGGACCGGTTCTCACCGTCCGCGGAGGGGACGGCGTGACCTATACCGTCCCTCAGCGCATCCGGCCGGCGGGGGTTGAGCGGGCCGCCGAGCTGTTCTTCCGGGTCAACCGGGTCTGCGGCGGCAGCGAGGTTCTGGTGACCTCCGGCGAGAGCCAAATCGCCCGGTTTCCCAGGGAGCACCTGGCCCCCGGAGAGATGGAGCACATCATCCTGCCCCGGGTTCTGCTGGACCGGGCGGAGGAAGAAATCACGGTTTCCATCCGGGAGGTGGCGGCAACATGAGAGAGCTTATCTGTATCGTCTGTCCCAAGGGCTGCCGCCTCCGCGTGGACGAGGCCCACGGTTGCGCCGTCACGGGAAACGGCTGTCCAAGAGGCGCGGAATATGGTAAAATAGAATTGACCAACCCCACACGGGTGGTCACATCCACGGTCCGCATCAGCCGGGCGGCCCACCCCCGCTGCCCGGTGAAGACCGACCGCCCCATCCCCAGGGGCCTGATCTTTGCCGCCATGGCAGCCCTGGAGGCCGTGAATTTGACCGCCCCCGTCCGCACAGGGCAGGTGGTGGTGAGGGACGTCTGCGGCACCGGGGCCAATTTCGTGGCCACGCGGGATTTGTGACATGGTTTTCTCGATTCATTTTACAGGAGGCGTATTTGAATGGGCAAGTATATTTTAGCCCTGGACCAGGGCACCACCAGCTCCCGCGCCATCCTCTTCGACTGCGAGCAGAATATCCTGGGCATCTCACAGAAGGAGTTTACCCAGATCTATCCCCGGGAGGGTTGGGTGGAGCACGACGCCATGGAGATCTGGTCCTCCCAGTACGCGGTGATGATGGAGGTGGTGGCCCAGTCCGGGGTGGACGCCGCCGACATCGCGGGCATCGGCATCACCAACCAGCGGGAGACCACCATCCTCTGGGACCGCCGCACCGGCCGCCCCATCCACAACGCCATCGTCTGGCAGTGCCGCCGCACCGCCGACATCGTGGACAGCCTTCTGGCCGACGGGCTGGGGGACCACATTAAGGACGCCACCGGCCTGGTGCCCGACGCCTACTTCTCCGGGACGAAAATCAAGTGGATTCTGGACCATGTGGAGGGTGCCAGGGAGAGGGCCAGGGCGGGGGATATCCTCTTCGGCACGGTGGATACCTGGCTCCTCTGGAAGCTCACCGGGGGCGAGGTTCACGTCACCGACTACACCAACGCCTCCCGCACCATGCTCTACGACATCCACAAGCTGGATTGGGACCAAAAAATGCTGGACGCCCTGGACATCCCCCGCTCCATGCTGCCCGAGGTACACAGCTCCAGCGAAATTTACGGCCACACCGAGATTCAGGGCGTGAGGGTGCCCATCGCGGGCATCGCCGGGGACCAGCAGGCCGCTCTCTTCGGCCAGACCTGCTTCCAGCCCGGGGATGCCAAGAACACCTACGGCACCGGCTGCTTCCTGTTGATGAACACCGGGGACGCCCCCTGTCGGAGTGAGAACGGCCTTATCACCACCATCGCCATCGGACTCAACGGAACCGTGCAGTACGCCCTGGAGGGCAGCGTCTTCGTGGGCGGGGCGGTAATCCAGTGGCTACGGGACGAGATGCGCTTTCTCACCGAGAGTCGGGACGCGGAGTACTACGCCCAGAAGGTGAACGACACCGGAGGCGTGTATCTGGTCCCCGCCTTCACCGGCCTGGGGGCCCCCTACTGGGATATGTACGCCCGGGGCTGTATCGTAGGGCTGACGCGGGGCACCAAGCGGGAGCATATCATCCGGGCGGCTCAGGAGTCCATCGCCTACCAGGTGGCCGACCTGGTGCGGGCCATGGAGAAGGACACCGGCCTCCCCCTCTCCCAGCTCAAGGCCGACGGCGGCGCCAGCCGGGACCGCTTCCTCATGCAGTTTCAGTCCGATATCCTGGGGCGTTCGGTCCGCAGGCCCATGATCCGGGAGACCACCGCCCTGGGATGCGCCTATCTGGCGGGCCTCGCCACCGGGGTCTGGCGGGATACAGACGAGATTCAGCACCTCTGGGTGTGCGACACCACCTATGAGCCCAAAATGGAGGCGCCGCGCCGGGAGGCGCTGCTGGGCGACTGGCACCGGGCCGTGGAGCGCAGCCGGGGCTGGGCAAAATAGTCGCCGGCTTTTTGACAGGCGGGGCACAGGCCCCGCCTGTCTGCGCTCTTCATGTTGCCGCCGCCTCTGCCTCCCTCACGAGGGACTCCCCCCAGTGCGCGGAGGCGGGGGGCTCCCGTCTCCACCCCTCGCCGGGGCGCCGCGTCGTCAGGGCTCTGCCGACTTTTTAAAAAATCTAAATTCCCCGCTTGCCCTTGTCCAATTTTTGTGGTAAAATCAGGAAGTTACATAAGGAGGCCTGCTCTATGCATGAGATTGATACATACTCTTACCGCTGCGGCGTGATGGACTGCTTCTGCGAGATGGTCCGCGCGGGCGTAAAATCCCTGGCGCTCAGCCATCCGGTGGACTCCCGGGCCGAGTGGGATGAACTGGCCTCCTTTGCCGATCAGATCGCCCGGCATTACGGCGTGCGCTGCTACCCGGAGAACGAGCCCTTCGTCACCGATCTCTTCCCCGTCTCCGCCTGTCGGGGCAAGTTTCTCTACCTCTTCTACAAGGCCGACCACACACTGGCGGAGTACCTCCGTCTGAAGGAGCGCAAGGCCGCTCTGGTGGAGTCCGGGGCCTATTTCGGCGGCAACCGCACTCAAATCGCCCGGGAATACGGCCGCCTCCTGTCCTACGGAGATGAGACCGTGCGCACCCTGCTGGAAAACAACGGCGAAAAAGAGGTCTTTTAAGGGATGACCTCTTGTTTTTCGCGCCGTGCTTGACAATTTCGCACGGGCATGGTATCCTAGGTACGTTCTTCTAAATGCACGACCTGAACTCACATTTTTGTAAGTCATCGTCTGTTCGTTGGATGAGGCACAAAAAGAGTGGGTTTTTTTGTTTGCCTGTATTTAGAGTCAAAACTTTTTAGGAGGTACCATCATGAACGGTACTGTCAAATGGTTCAACGAGACCAAGGGCTTCGGCTTCATCTCCAACGACGAGGGCGGCGACGACGTGTTCGTGCACTTCTCCGCCATCCAGACCGACGGCTTCAAGACCCTCTACGAGGGCCAGAAGGTCTCCTATGAGACCGAGCCCGATCCCAAGGATGCCGGCAAGCTCCGCGCTGTCAACGTCATCCCCCAGTAAGTTGTGGGCAAAAAGCGCCGCCTCAAAATTGAGGCGGCGCTTTTTTGTCGGTTCCGGCTGCGGCACATTGTGCATATACTGACTTGTGGGGCGCGAAGCGGTACGCGCCGCCCCGCGTCCCGCCAATTTGATATTGGGGGATACTCATTATGTGTTGCTGTGGTAATTCGAACAACTGGTCTTCCTGCGGCTGCGGCTGTGGCTGCGGCGAGAGCTGGAACTCCTGTGGCTGTGGGTGCGGCTCCAGTAACGGCTGCGGCTGCGGCGGGAACGGCGGCGCCGTTACCCTCCCCTCCTTCCCCGACTTCCCTGTCTGGGACGGCGCAGGCTCCGGCTCCGCCACGCCCGACTACCCTGTGTACGTCTCCCTGCCCGCCTATATGACCCGCGGCTCCGCGAACCTGCGGGCCGCCGTGGACCTGGACTCCGGCTGTCCCTTCGCCCGCGGCTGACCCATCCGCCGCCCATCCGGGCGGCGTACTTAGCAGCCGGGTATCCCCCATCAGAGCGCCGCCCCGCACATTGCGGGGCGGCGCTCTGGCTGTCAAAAGCCCCTCCGCAGAGAAAGCCTCGCAGAGTTCCGCCGCCCACAGACGACGCAGTCAAATAAATATCCGTTATTTCTAGGAACATGCGCCTCAGAAATGACACTTCTCATGACGGCTGGTCGACTTTCTGCAAAAAATTGAGTCCCTGCCGTCATGCCGCCTTCTGTCAAGGAAGCCCCACGCGGCTTCTTAGACAAGATGAAGCGCCGCCCCGCGCATTGCGGGGCGGCGCTTGCGGATCAATCACAGCGGGCCGCCGCACAAAAGCGCAGTACCCATTAGGACGTATGAGGCCCTTCCTTATGGGTACGGCCCTAATACGGCGTCCCGCTCCAGGCCTATTTCTCCAGCAGCCCCAGCCGGTCCAGCACCAGGGCCGCCTGCTCCCGGGACAGGGGCGACCGGGGCCGGGCGCCGTCGAACACTCCGGCGCGCACCGCCTTTTCCCACGCTTCTACGGCCCAGGGGCTGGCTTTTCCGGCCCCCTGCTCGCTCTCCCAGTCCGCCAGGGCGGCACGGAACATCCGGCCAAACTCCGCCTGCGTCAACTCTGCCGAGCCTCCCTCCATCACCCGTGCCACATCGGCGCGGAAGTCATCCATACTCTTGCCGTGCTTGGGAAACCACTGCCCCACATCGGCGTGGTTGGAGGCCACGCCCAGAACGTGCCCCTCCGCGTGGCTGATGACCACGCCGGGGGCAGCGGGGTCCAGATGGTAGGCTGCGCACAGCATGGCAGTCAGTTCCACCGCGTTGCGGTAGACGGCGGCGAAATACTCGGCGTTCTTCTTCACATCGTACCCCACCATAACCGCGCCCTGATAGGCGTGGCCGTCTGGCTCCAGCATCTCAAAGGAGATATGGGTGTTGTTGGCGGAGACGCCGCCCTCGGCTGGCACGCCCGCGTGCCAGCCCCGCCAGTTCCAGGGCAGAGTCTGCACCGCGCCCTCCCGGGTGACGAAGGCGTGAACACAGCGCTCCGCACCGGGTTGGTCCCAGGCCTTGAGAAAGACGTTCACGTCGTCCTGGGCCACCCCGGGCGAGTGGACCATGACCCCCTTGGGGACAATGGTCCGCCCCGCCTTCCAGCAGTCATTGCCGGTTAAAATATGCTCTGTCAATTTCATGCGATTCCCTCCCACCCAGTTTATGGCGAACGCATGGGAAAAGTCCCTTTGGACTTATCCCACGCGCCGTGCAGCCGTGCAATCTTGCTCGGCTGTCGCCCATGGGCGGGCTTTCCGGCGCACGTATCGCGCCAAAAACACGCACGGTTTTCTTTCACATGCTTTCTTCTCTCGCTGATTTCAATTTCACAGCTGATATAAGCGCAGTCTCCATCCGCCGGGGCGCGGGATTTCCTGTTGCTCTTTCTCCTGCGCACGCGCTATAATATGTTCAATACATAAGGAGGGACCACCATGGAAACGAGACTTTTTCCGTCCATTGGGGCGGAGCTTTCCCTGCTGGGCTACGGCTGTATGCGCTTTCCCACCCTGCCCGACGGCAAAATCGACCGCGCGGAGTCCGAGCGGCTTTTAACCCGCGCCCATGGCGCGGGCGTGAATTATTTTGACACCGGCTGGGGCTACCACGGCGGTGAGAGCGAGCCCTTTCTGGGCACCGTCCTGTCCAAATGGGACCGCTCCAGCTACTTCCTCGCCACCAAGCTCCCCTGCTGGCTGCTCAAGGACCCGGACGACCCGGAGCGCTTCTTTTCCCGGCAGCTGGAGCGCTGCAGGGTGGACTACTTCGACTTTTACCTGGCCCACAGCATCACCGAAAAGAACTATGAAATTCTGAACGCCACCGGAGCCTGCGACTACCTGGCCCGACAGAAGGCCGAGGGAAAAATCCGCCGTCTGGGCTTCTCCTTCCACGACCGGCCGGAGCTTCTGGAGCGGATGCTCACTGAGCACGATTGGGACTTCGTCCAGCTCCAGCTCAACTACCTGGACTGGGACCTGCAGGACGCCAAGAGGCAGTACGAGATCGCCGCCGCCCACGGCCTGCCGGTGGTGGTGATGGAGCCCGTCCGGGGCGGGGCGCTGGCCACGCTGTCCGAACAGGCCCGTGCCGTACTGAACAAAGCCGACCCGGAGTCCAGCGTCGCCTCCTGGGCGGTCCGCTTCGCCGCGTCCCTGCCGGGGGTGATGACCGTCCTCTCAGGCATGACCGCCATGGACCAGGTGGAGGACAACCTCAATACCATGACCCCCTTCCGCCCCCTGTCGGACAGCGAGCGCGCTGTGCTGGACGAGGCCCTGGCCCTCTACCGCTCCGCCGCCACCATCCCCTGCACCGGCTGCCGCTACTGCATGGACTGCCCAGCGGGAGTGGACATTCCCCGGGTCTTCTCCATCTACAACCAGGCCCGGATAAAGGACAGCCGGGAAGACTTCGACGGTTCCTGGCGGCTCCTGCCCGAGTCCGCCCGTCCGGACGCCTGCGTGGGCTGCAACGCCTGTGTGAGCAGCTGTCCCCAGCACATCGACATCCCCGGCCGGCTGGCGGAGATCGGGGCCTACTCCAGGGAGAGGACGGAATGAAAAAGAAATACGCCTTTTTGTTGATGGGCTCCCACTACGACCCGGAGCGCCACTGCGCCGTCTTTGAGACAGGTGGGCAGACAACCTGCATCTGCACCGTCCGCAGCCTCGACGAGGCCCGGGACAAGGCCCTCGCCCTGGCCGCCGACGGCGTGGGGGCCATCGAACTGTGCGGCGCGTTCAGCGAGGAAAACGCCCAGGCGCTGATTGAGCTGACCCGCAACCAGGTCGCCGTCGGCTTCTGTATCCATAAAAGGGAGCAGGACGGGCTGTTTTCCGCATTTTTCTCCGATTCCGGGGACCGCTGAGCGGCAGCTCACCCGGCTGTGAAAGAAGCAGTGGACGGAGGGCTGCGTCCACTGCTTCCTTGTTTGCCGTGCCGTCGTTATCCCAAGCCTCGCAGCGTTCCCGCCAAGGCGGAAAGCTGAGTGGACTTATATTTGCTCCAGGGTCTGCACCCGGGGCGGATACGGGGGACAGGGTCCCCCGGACGCTCTTACACCAGCCCCACGAACCGCTGAACCAGGAGGGATACCACCGCCACGGCGAACCAGCAGCACAGACCCAGGGCGATGGGCCGCATCCCGTTTTTGAAGAGGCTCTTTACGTTGGTGTTCAGTCCAATGCCCGCCATGGCCACCATGATGCCGAACTTACCGAATTCGTTGAGGAAATTGCTGGCCGCCGGGGGCAGGATGCCCACGGAATTGAAGATGGCGGTGGCCAGGAAGCCCAGCACAAACCATGGGAATATTTTGGCCAGGGAGTAGTTGATTCCCTGGGCCTCGTCGGTCTTCTCCACCTTTCTGGTTCGCCAGAGGGCCAAAATCAGGGTGATGGGGATGATCATCAGGGTTCGGGTGAGCTTGACGATGGTGGCCATCTCCCCCGCTGCGTCGGAGAAGGAGAAGCCCGCCGCCACCACGGAAGAGGTGTCGTTGATGGCGGTGCCCGCCCAGACGCCGAAGCCCGTGTCGCTCATGCCGAAGACCCGGCCCAGGGCCGGGAAGATGAAGACCGCCAGGATGTTGAAGAGGAAGATGGTGGAGATGGAGTAGGCCACCTCCTTGTCGTCCGCGTCGATGACCGGGGCGGTGGCGGCGATGGCGGAGCCGCCGCAGATGGAGGTGCCCACGCCGATAAGGATGGAGGTGTTGCCGTCCACCTTCAGAGCCCGGCCCACCAGGAAGGCGGTCAGCAGGGACGCGGCGATGGTGCACAGCATCACCGCCAGGGACTGCCCGCCCGTCTTGAGGACAGTCATGATGTCCATGCCGAAGCCCAGGAAAATAATCGAGTACTGCAAAATCTTCTTGCCGGAAAAGGTGATGCCCGCCTGAAACCACGCCGGGCGCTTCACGAAGGCAAGGATCATACCCAGCAAAATGGCGAACACCGGGCCGCCGATCAGCTTGCCCGCCACGGGGATGTACTTCGCCATGCACCAGGCGGCGGCCCCGATGACCACGCAGGCCCCCAGGCCGGGCAAAAGCCCTGCCGCGCCCCTTTTCTCTTTTACCTCTGCCATGTAGACACGCTCCCAACTCCAGATGAAATCTTTACCAATCCTACCACCTGAGCCGGCGCCTTGTAAAATACGCATCTTGAATAGCCGCTATTTGAAAAAGCAATGGGAGCGGGCGCTCTCCGGCGAAAGCCCCCGCAATATCAAAGGCCCGCCGTATATACGGCGGGCCTTTGATGAAGGAAAGAGAAGAGAGGAGTATGGAGGGAGGAAAGATGTTCATTTATATCGAAACACAGGAAACCCCATGTTATCTTTGGTCCGCCTGATACGGGAGGAGAGTACCTGCGGAGCGTGACCGCTCCGCAAATCCGGCCCCGGCTGGCGCCGGGCAAACCGCTGCGCGTGAATCCGCACGCGGCTTTTCCGCTGGCATCCAAGGTCCGGCCCCCGCTGACAGCCCAGAGGCGGTGTGGCTGGTGTTTTCTTTGCTGTGACTATAAGATACCACACGACCCAAGGCAAATGTTGGACGGTTTTTAAACAAGTTATGAAGATTATGTAAACACAAATAATGGATACCCCTCTTGACGGCCCTCCCATTCTCCACTATACTGAATAGGCGGAAACCGCCGCTCCAAGAGGCGCGGCGCAGGGCCGAAGGCCCCCTCTTTTTCCCCGGATTTATATCCACCGCGCGGCAATAGCCGCGTTTAATGTCAGAAGACATACCCAGGCGGGTATGTCTTTTCTGTTATACCGAGGTGATAGATATGACCCTGTCCGACTTTTTTGCGGCCCACCCGAAGGCCGCCCTGGCCTTTTCCGGCGGCGTGGACTCCGCCTTCCTCCTCTGGGCGGCCAGGACATACGGCTGCGACGTACGGGCCTATTACGTCCACTCCGCCTTTCAGCCCGCCTTCGAGCTAAAGGACGCTGAGCGGCTGGCGGAGGAGCTGAAAGCGCCCATGACGGTGCTGGAGGCGGACATCCTGTCCGTCCCGCCGGCGGCCGCCAACGGGCCGGACCGCTGCTACCACTGCAAGACCGCCCTTTTTCCCCTCCTGCGCGCCGCTGCGGCCCGGGACGGGTATCCCCTCCTTCTGGACGGCACCAACGCCTCGGACGACGCGGGGGACCGGCCGGGTATGCGGGCGCTCAGAGAGCTCGCGGTCCGCTCCCCCCTGCGGGAGTGCGGCATTTCCAAGGCGGAGGTCCGCGCCCGCTCGCGGGAGGCGGGGCTCTTCACCTGGAATAAGAGCGCCTATGCCTGCCTCGCCACCCGGATTCCCACGGGCACGCCCATCACGGCAGAGGCACTCTCCAAGGTGGAGGGGGCAGAGAACGCCCTTATGGCCCTGGGCTTTTCCGATTTCCGGGTCCGCCTCTTTCACGGCGCGGCCCGGCTCCAGTTCACCCCCGCCCAGTGGCGGGAGGCCGCAGCCCGGAAGGATGAACTTTTGTCTGCGCTGGAGCCCTATTTCGATACGGTCCTGCTGGATTTTGAGACCCGGACGGGAGGCTGATATCAATGGACAACAAACGTGATATTTTGGCCCTGCTCCGCGCCGTGGCCGCCGGGGACGCCGCCCCGGAGGACGCCCTGCTGGAGCTGAAGCAGTCCCCCTTCGAGGATTTGGGCTACGCCAAGGTGGACTTTCACCGCCCGGTCCGCCAGGGCAATTGCGAGGTAATTTACGGCGCGGGCAAAACGCCGGAGCAGATCTCCGGCATCCTCTCCGCCATGCATGAGCGCTGCTGCGGCAATATTCTGGTGACCCGCCTGGACCCTGCCGCGGCGGAAAAAGTGGGTAAGACCGCGGTGTTGGACTACTCCCCCACCGCCCGGCTGGCGGTGGCCTGGCCCCGGGCGGACACTCCGGCCCTGGGCCATATCGTGGTGGCCTCCGGCGGCACCAGCGATATGGCGGTATCGGAGGAGGCGGCCCTCACCGCCGAGGCCATGGGCAACCGCGTCACCCGGCTCTACGACGTAGGCGTGGCGGGACTCCACCGGCTTTTGAGCAATCTGGACGTGCTGATGAGCGCCCGGTGCGTGGTGGCCGTGGCCGGCATGGAGGGCGCACTGGCCAGCGTGGTGGGCGGTCTGGTGGACTGCCCCGTCATCGCCGTGCCCACCAGCGTGGGGTACGGGGCCAACTTCGGCGGACTCTCCGCCCTCCTCTCCATGCTCAACTCCTGCGCCTCCGGCGTCAGCGTGGTGAACATCGACAACGGCTTCGGGGCGGGGTATCTGGCAAGCATGATCAATCAGATGGAGGGCGCGCAGGAATGAAACTACTCTATTTGGAGTGCAATATGGGCGCGGCGGGTGATATGCTCATGTCGGCGCTCTACGAGCTGCTGGACCACGGGCAGAAGGCGCAATTTCTCCGCACCATGAACGGCCTGGGTCTGGGCGGCGTGGAGCTGACTCCCCTGAGCGCCAGGACCTGCGGCATCGTAGGCACCCGGATGCAGGTGACCGTTCACGGCACAGAGGAGGGCACGGACCTCCCTCACGGCCATAAGCACGCCCATGACTGCCATGCTCACTCCCACAGTCACTCCGCCCCAGGGCACATCGCCTCGCTCATCGATTCCCTCTCCCTCCCGGAGGAGGTGCGCAGCCACGCCCGCGGCGTTTACGACGCCATCGCCGCCGCCGAGGCCGAGGCCCACGGCTGCCCGGTGGAGCAGGTGCACTTCCACGAGGTGGGCGCGCTGGACGCGGTGGCCGACGTCACAGGGGTGTGCTACGCCATCCATCTGCTTGGGCCGGACAAAATCACCGCCTCCCCCGTCCACGTGGGCGCCGGACAGGTCCGCTGCGCCCACGGTGTGGTCCCCGTGCCCGCCCCGGCCACCGCCGCCCTCCTCAGGGGCATTCCGTCCTACAGCGGCGATATCCAGGGGGAGCTGTGCACACCCACCGGGGCCGCCCTGCTGGCCCATTTTGCCGCGCGCTTCGGACCCATGCCGGTGATGGCGGCGGAGAACATCGGCTACGGAGTGGGCAAGAAGGAATTTCCCGCCGCCAACTGCGTCCGGGCTTTCCTGGGGGATGCGCAGGACGGGGCCGACGGCGAAATTCTGGAGCTGGTGTGCAACATCGACGACATGACCGGCGAGGCCCTGGCCTTCGCCTGCGGGCAGCTTCTGGATGCGGGCGCGCTGGACGCCTACGCCGTTCCCGGCACCATGAAGAAGGGCCGCCCCGGCCAGGTGCTCACCGTCCTCTGCGCCCCGGAGCGGAAGGACGCGCTCATCCGCGCAATTTTTGCCCACACCACCACCAACGGCCTGCGCGCGCGCCGCTGCGCCAAGTATTTTCTCCGTCCCCGGACGGAGACGGCGCAGACCCCCTACGGCCCCATCCGCATCAAGCGCGCGGAGGGCTACGGCGCGTCCCACAGCAAGCCCGAGTATGAGGACGCGGCCGCCGCCGCCCGCCGCCTGGGGCTCCCCTTCCGCACCGTATGGGAGGAGGTCCTGCGCTGCGCCTGCCGGGACGGGGAGCCGTAAAATTTTTAAAACCGTCTCATTGCACCCCCGGTTCGATTCGTGTATGCTCTTTTTGACAAGGAGGTGCTGAATATGGCAAACGAGGAACAGAAAGACTTCAATGCAATGCTGCACAGGGACAACGGGATGCCCAAAATTCAAATCGTCACCGACGAAAAAACCATTGAGAAATACGGCGGCACACGGATGTATTTCGCGCCTCCCGCGGACTACGACGCCGTGATGCGGACCATCCCCCGTGGGAAGCTCACCACCGTTGGGGAGCTTCGGGCCTTTTTCGCCTGGAAAAACGGCGCCGATTTCACCGACCCCATCACGGCGGGCATCTTCGTCTCCATCGCCGCCTGGGCCAGCGAGCAGCGCGCCGACAACAAGACCCCCTACTGGCGCACCCTCAAGGCCGGCGGCGAGCTGAACCCCAAATTCCCCGGCGGAGTGGAGGCCCAGCGGGCCAGATTGGAGGCCGAGGGCCATATCATTCTGCAAAGGGGCCGTACAAACATTAAATATTACGTCCAGGGCTATGAAAAAGCCCTCTTTTCACTGAAATAGCGCAAAAAGGCCGTCTCCGAACTGCCGGAGACGGCCTTTTTTACCATTTTTCAATTTTTCCGTCTGCCCAGGAAGCGCAGCAGGTACAAGAACAGATTGATAAAATCCAGATAGAGCTGGAGGGCCGCGTAGATGGACGCCTTTCTGGCCATCTCAGGATCGCAGCCGTAGACGTCGTGGTAGTACTTGATCTTCTGGGTATCATAGGCGGTGAAGCCCAGGAAAATCGCGATGCCGACGAGGCAGTAGATACGCTCCATCGCGTACAGGCCGGGGATGAACACAGACAGCACGCCGAAAATGATGAGGAAAAAGAGACCGCCCACCAGGATATTGCGCAGGCGGGAGAGGTCGGCGTTGGTGAAGTAGCCGAAGACGGCCAGGGCGCCGAAGTAAATGGCGGTGGCCCCGAAGACCAGAATGAGGCTGTCCAGCCGGAAGTAGATGAAGTAGAACGAGAACACAAAGCCGTTGAGCACGGAGTAGCCGATGAAGAGGGCCCGCGCGCCTGTAATCGATAGGCTCTGAATCCGGGAGGCCAGCACCAGCACCACCACCAGCTCCGCAATCAGCAGGCCCAACTGGAAGAAGGGAATGCTCAGCATCACATAGATGAGGCCGGTCGCGGCGCCCATAATAGCCACCCCGAAAGTCACCGCCAGGCCCACAAACATCCACAGGAAGGTCCGGGCGGTATACTTGCCCACGGTCTCAATCTCGCCGTATCGCTCCCTGGCGCGTTCACTGGCGTAAAAATCGTTATCATTCATGACAAACACTCCTTTGCCCACTCAAACTTTCGTGTGGGGCTGGGATGATTATACTCTATTCTGCCCTGTTTGAAAAGGTTTCTTTCCTCCATTGGTTCCCACACATGGAGCGCGCCGCCGCCGGGCAAACTAGGGCGGAGGTGATCAGCATGTCACAGGAGAGCGCTTATTTTCGGTTGGGGAGCATCAGCGGCGCCCACGCCGTCAAAGCCCTGAAAAAGGGGCTGGATACCCTGCCCGGCGTGTCCTCGGTCAGCGTAAACGAGGCGGAGGGCAGGATGGCGGTGGATTACGACGGCACCGGCGTGAACGTCTCGCAGCTGGAGAAAAAAATCCGGGAGCTGGGGTACACCATCGACGCACTGAGCATCGACCAGCTTACCGACTGACCGCAAGCCGGCAGGGAACTGAGGCCGCCGCCCCAATCTGGATTGGGGCGGCGGCCTGTTTCACGGATTTGACATTGCATCAGCTGATAGCGTCCAGGACCACGTCCCGCAGATGGCATGCGTCGAGCTGCAGCCGTGTGCAGCAGTCCGCGAGATCGGCGACAAAATCACCGCCGCAGGCCACGTCGGATACGCTGCCCGCCTCCACCCAGCCGCCCCGGGAACTGCGCAGGGCACGGATACCAAAGGTCCTGTAGGGGCCAAGTTCGTCGGTGACAAGGTTCTGCTCAAAAGATACAAATCGGAATTGCGTCATATAAGCCTACCTCCTCTCTGAAAGCTTGGACGCCGTTGTCCACACACTGGATGGGGTACCACGCCCCCGGCGCTATACGCTCATCTTGTCTTGTAACGTGCCGGCTCTGCAAAACGTTACAAAATATCCAAAAAAATTTTTATAATATAAAAATTATAACTTTTTGCTCCAACGCTTCCAAATCCTGCATGCAAGACAGGGCGAAATCTGAATTGACCCCGTGCAGTCCGGCTTTTCGCCGGACTGCACGGGGTCTTTTTATTTAATCCGCATAGGAAATCTCCGTCAAGGTAAAATAAGGACACTCTATTTATCGGGAGGTTTTCGACATGAAAGGGCATAAATTGACACAGGAGCATCTCGCCGCCTTCTGCCGGCATCTGCGTGAGGAGGAGCAAAGCCCTGGCACACAGGAAAAGTACTCCCGGGATTTACGGACCTTCGCCGCGTGGCTGGATGGTCTGGACGTCACGAAGGAGGCCGTATCGGCGTGGAAGGAGCATCTGTCGGCGGAGCGGTACGCCCCGGTGACCATCAACTCCATGCTGGCCTCCGTTCACGCCTTCCTCCGGTACGCCGGCTGGGACGAGTGCCGGGTAAGATATTTAAAGCTCCAGCGGCGGCTGTTCCGGGACGACTGCCGGGATTTGACGCGGGAGGAGTATCAGCGCCTGCTGGGCACGGCCCGCTCGCTGGGCCGTGAGCGGCTGCTTCTTGTGATGGAGGCCATGGGGGCCGCCGGCATCCGGGTCAGCGAGGTAAAATATATCACAGTGGAGGCTGCCCGGACGGGGAGGGCGGAGATCTCCCTCAAAGGCAAGATACGCACCATTCTTCTGCCCGGCAAGCTGTGCAGAAAGCTGCTGAAGTACGCCAGGCGCAAAAAAATCGCCTCCGGCGAGATATTTCTCACCAAAGACGGCGGCAGTTTATCCAGAAAACAAATTTGGGCGGAGATGAAAGCCCTGTGCAGGCGGGCAGGCGTAGAGGCGACCAAGGTGTTCCCCCACAATCTGAGGCACTTGTTCGCCAGGGCGTTCTACCGCTCCTGCATGGATATCGCCAAGCTGGCCGATGTGCTGGGCCACAGCTCTATCGAGACCACCCGAATCTACCTGATTTCCACCGGAGCGGAACACTCCAGGCAGCTGGAGCGCCTGGGTCTCGTCAGCTGAGACAAAATCAATATTTTGTCCTGAACGCACCGTAAAGTCTGATACCTCCTACATAATTATGGAATTATTTTAGCACGATCTTTTGCGTTTAGCAAGAGCTTTCCACTCTTTTAGACATAACAAGCCAGGCCGGTCAGGTGATATCCTGAGCGGCCCAGCTTTGCGTGTGCTTTTTAGCTCCCCGCGCCCAGGCGCGGGGAGCTTTTATATTCATTTTTTACCTAAATTGCGGCGGGGAACGCTGCCGCCTGAGACAAAATATTGATTTCGTCCCGTTTGGCGCAAGCGGGAGAGGAGGGAGCGGTGCATGCGCGATTTCAAAAGAGCTTTTGATGTGCCTGGTGCGCCGTCCAGCTTCGGCAGAGCTGGCGGAGCGCTGCCCAAAGGCGGTCAAGTTGATTCACCATTGGTCTATTGGTCTAACGGAGTAAAAAAGGAGGCGTGAAACTGTGAAAAAGAGAGTCTTGTCAACCATTCTATGCCTGTGCCTGCTGTTGTCCCTGCTGCCAACGGCAGTGTTTGCATCCGGCCAACCGTGGGAGGGGTATACCGCGATCTCCGACCAGGCGGGGCTTGAGGCAATTGCAGAGGACTTAAGCGGGAAGTATTATTTGACCAAGGATATCGCCTTGAGCGGTGACTGGCTGGCGCTGGGCTGGACGGACGATGCGGATGTACCGTTTACGGGTATATTCGACGGCAACGGGCATACCATCAGCGGCCTGACCTGCTCTTATGACGGTGCAACCAATGTGGGCCTGTTTGCGATTAACGAGGGCATCATCCAAAACTTTAACCTGGATATTGTGAGGGTAGGCGGCTCACAATTTGTCGGCTCCGTGGCAGGAGTCAACAAAAACACAATCCAAAACGTTATCGTAACGCAGTCTCCCTACTCATCCGCCGTGGGCGTCGCCGCGCTGAATACCGGGAGCAGCGGCGGATACGCGGGCGGTATCGCCGGGCAAAACCGCGGAACCATTTATCAGTGCGGCACCAACATCGGTACGGTAAACGCCTATAACTACGCCGGTGGAATCGCAGGCGGGAACTGGGGGACCGTTGAGCAGTGCTACGCAAAGGGCGGACTTAACGCGCGCTTTTATACGACGCAGCCTTCCTACGCAACCTATTATGTGGGTGGGCTGGTTGGCGGCAACGTGGGTACTGTCAAAGACTGCTACGTGAACCTGGATAACTGGGTCATTGGTACCCAGCGGCTTGGCGGCTTTGTCGGTTGGCAATCCGACAAGGGTAAGATTGAGCATTGCTACGCCGCCCATAATGATAAAGTGAACTCTAAGACCGGGCCCAGCACCCCTGTGCGGGACGTTTCCGTATTTATCGGCTTAAACGCCGGCTCAGTCTCGGACACCTGGGTTTCGGGAACAGGCGGCAGTGCAATCGGCGCCCAGTACATCACATATGCCAATCTTGCTGATCAGGCCTATGTGGGCCAGCATACCGGCCTTGACTTTAACGGTGTATGGGCTTATGAGCAAGGCAAGAATCATAACTACCCCATTTTTGCGTGGGAGACGCAGCCGGCCCCGGCTCCGGAGATTACCGACATCCAGAAGGAGCGGCTGACAGCCGTGCCAGGCGGCGCCGTGCTCAATCTGCCGGATGGAATCACCGTGGAGTACGGCCCCGTATCCTTCCCCGCCGATGCGCCGGACACCGCTGAGGTGACCCTGCTCTATCAGATTGCCGTCACAGGAACCGGGGGCGCCGCCTTTGCCGTCACCGACGAGGGCGCGGTACTGGTGGGCAGCGACTGCGGCGCGGTACAGGCCGCGGACGGCGTCATCACCGGCACCATTGCGGACACTGCCTCCGCCGCCGTTCTCTACGTCATCAAAACCTTCACAAAGGCCGATGCGGCGAACGGCAAGCTGACCAATTCCGCGTCGGCGGCGGGCGAGGCCCCGACCACAGGGGGAGATTCCTCCGGAGATGTGGATACCGACGTGGGCGTCACCGCGCCGGCCGCTCCCACGGCCGACGCCCTCAGCCGTCTGGCGGAGGACTGGGTGAGCGTCGACTGCACCACAGCGGGCGCGGACCACGACACTGCGCACTACCCGCTGCTGGACGGCTCCTATGCGCTGGGCGGCGTGTCCGGCGACGCGGAATCCGGCTGGACCTGCGACGTAACCATTCAGGCCGCCCCCTATGTGCAGCAGTATTGCAGGGACGTCCCCGGCGTGACACATACGCTGAACGAGGGCGCCCCGGAGCGGCAGACCGTTGCCCTGTGCTACACATCAGCCGGGTGGACGCTTGCGGAGGACAGCAGCCTGCCGGTCACCTTTGCCGTGTCTTGTCCGACCACCCCGGTTGAGCAGACCGGGCGCGTCGTACTCCGTATTTTCAGAAACGGGACCACGGCCGACCGCAGTCTGGGCGACGTTGTGGTCGGCACCTTCCCCGTTGGCAGCGATATGCGGGAAATTGCAGCCGGCATCGACCTGGATATGTATTACGCCCCTGCAAAAGGGGCGTTCGGATATGAATTCGACGGGGTATGGTACAAGGACAACGCAGCGCCGGTGTGGCGGCTCGACCAGACCAGCACGGTGCTGAAGAGCGACTGGAACCGTATCATGTGCGTGGTCTACGACCAATACAGGGTGAACTATCATGTGGACGATCTGGCGATTCCCTCCGGCGTGATGACGGAAAAGAGCCGGGCAGACTTCGTACTCTTCCAGCCGGAAGCCAGGGAAGGGTATACGTTTGACGGCTGGTACGAGAAAAAGACCGATATCGGGACTGCCGGGAAGAACGTACATACGCCGCTGGCGCTCAAGAAATACGAGCTGTACGGGGCCTATGCCGCAAACTCCTATGACGTGGCCTTTGACGCAGGCAGCGGTTCATCGGCCACCGTCAGCAAAAAGGTGACCTATGACGCCGCATACGGCGAGCTGCCCGTCCCCACACCGCCCGTCGGCTATACGTTTGCGGGCTGGTACCTGGGGGATGCGGAAATAACCGCGCAGACGATTGTCAAGATCGCCGGGAACCACACGCTGACGGCGCGCTACGACATTATCATGGAGAACGTGGTCTATTTCCAGAGCGACGCGGATTATACCGCGGGTAAAGCGCTGCACGGCACAAAGGCTGCGTACGGCTCCCAGCTCCCGACCGCCGACGCGCCGGCCCCCACAAGGGAGGGCTATACCTTCAGGTTCTGGTCCAGAGAGGGTCAGGCCGGCATTGATGTCGCCGGGCAGACGGTCAGCGGCTGGACAAACCTGATTGCAAACTGGGACACCAATTCCTACACCGCTATTTACCATGGAAACGGCGGCTCATTGGCCAGCGATCCGGACAAGGAGCAAAGCGCGTCCCATTTTACCTACGGCAGCGAGGTTACGCTCAAAAATGACCGGACCTTTACCCGGGACGGCCATACGTTCCTGGGCTGGGCCGCTGCTCCGGACGCCGCCGCGGCAGAATATCAGGGCGGCCAGAAAGTGGTTTTCCCGTTCTCCGGCATCACCGACGGCAAGGTTCACCTCTATGCGGTGTGGGAGAAGAACGAAACTGTCATTCATGTCTCTTTCAATCTGTTTGAAGGAAGCTGGGGCGATGAAACCGCCGATACAGACCCCAAGCAGTTTGACCTCTACTCCACAAGCGCGGATGCTTCGATGACCGTACCGACCGTGGTGGCCCCGGAGGGCAAGGTCCTCTCTCACTGGGTCAATAACCTCGGCATCGCGGGGCTGACCTTGCGCGCGGGGGATTCCTTCTCTTTTGCTTCCCTAGAAGCCGCAGGTGTTGCCAATTTTGACGCCCGCGAGGCATATATTGGCTTCACTCCTGTTTTTGAGGACGTCCCCGTGGAGAAGACGCTGAAAATCTACTGGGGCATCGATAATTACGGGCATGCCCGGTGGGACGACCACGCGGATACCCCCGCCTGGACCCAAATTGTGCCCTGGGAGAACCGCGCAGACGCCATAGCGTTTCCGGCGCTGAGCGTAGACGAGGGCTATCTTCTGGACGGCTGGAACGTCAGCGGCGCGCAGCCGGCACGCTGGGACCCCGACGCGGCGGAGTTTTCTCTCGCCGACCTGATTGTGGAGGACGAAAACGGCGGCTTTGTCTCCATCACCGCCAATATTGTCTCTGCGGAAATTCCTGTGGAGAAGACGCTGAGAATCTACTGGGGCATCGATAATTACGAGCATGCCCGGTGGGATGACCACGCGGATACCCCCGCCTGGACCCAAATTGTGCCCTGGGAGAACCGCGCAGACGCCATGGCATTTCCGGCGCTGAGCGTCGACGAGGGCTATCTTCTGGACGGCTGGAACGTCAGCGGCGCGCAGCCGGCGCGCTGGGACCCCGACGCGGCGGAGTTCTCTCTCGCCGACCTGTTTGTGGAGGACGAGAACGGCGGCTTTGTCTCCGTCACCGCCAACATCAAAACCGTTCAGCATACCGTCACCTTTGACAGCCAGGGCGGCAGCGCCGTAGAGCCGCAGACGGTGGTCCACGGCACCGCCGTGACCCAGCCCGCAGCACCCGAGCGCAGCGGGTATGTTTTCGGCGGCTGGTATCAGGAGGAGACCTTCCAGACGGCATGGAACTTTGCCGAGGATACCGTGACGGCCGATCTGGTTCTGTATGCCCGGTGGACGTGGAGCGGCGGCGGCGTCACGACCTACGCCATCACCGCCTCCGCGGGAGACGGAGGCTCCATCAGCCCCTCCGGCAGAGTATCCGTGGCCCGAGGCGGGAATAAAACATTTACCGTCAGGCCCGGAGACGGATATGCCGTGAAGGATGTTCTGGTGGATGGAAAAAGCATTGGCGCCGTGGAAAGCTACACCTTCGAGAATATTCGGGCCGGCCATACAATCGAGGCGATCTTTGAGGAGAAATTCTCCGCGGCCGATCCCGGCGATACCGGCGTCTCCAAGTGGCTGAACACCGAGGAGCATTCCAGCTATCTGCGGGGCTACGCAAACGGCGCTTTCGGCCCCAACGACAAGATGACCCGCGCCGAGGCGGCGCAGATGTTCTATAACCTGCTGCTGGACAAGGACATCGCTGTTACCGTCAGTTTCAGCGACGTGCCCGCCGACGCTTGGTATGCCGGGGCGGTCAACGCGCTGGCTTCCATCGAGGTCATCGCCGGTGTTGGCAACAGCCGCTTCGACCCGATGCGGCCCCTGACCCGCGCTGAGTTTACAGTGATGGCCATGCGCTTTGCAAAGCTGGATACTGACGGTGAAAATATTTTCAGCGATATCACTGAGGACGACTGGTTCTTCGACTATATTGTTGGCTCCGTAAAGTACGGGTGGATCAGCGGTTATACCGACGGCACCTTCCGCCCCAACGAAGCGATTACCCGCGCCGAGGTAACGGTGATTGTCAACCGGATGCTAGGCCGCGCGGCCGATGAGGATTACGTGGACGACCATGCGGACAGTATGCATCCGTTCAGCGACCTGACGGACAGCTCCTGGGCCTATTACCAGATCATGGAGGCCACAAACGCCCACGACTACACGAAATCAAACGGCGCTGAGACCTGGACGAAGCTGCGTCAGTAAAGCGCAGATCCGGGGCCTGTCACAGTAGGGAGAAGAGGGGGCTGTCCCCCCTTCTTCTCCAAGCCTTCCGTCGCGGCGAGGGAGGGCTTGGAGAAGAAGAAATCCATACAAGAGAGCAGGTCAACATGAGCTATGCTATTGTACTTTTGGGTTTTCAAGATTCCACCGCGCTGAACGCAGTTTTCTCGGAGCGACCGGAAATCAGTACCATCACTGACTGCGGCTGCGATATTGAACGCGCGGCAGGTCTTGTAAACCAGTGCTTGTCCACCCTGTTCGCCGTCAGTACGGAGCTGCCGCGGAGAGAAATTGAGCGTTTTTCCAGCCAATTGCTCCCCGCATGGCGGCGAGGTGTTTTAATCGGAACGCGTGACGACGATCTGGCCGCGTGGGGCATCAATACCCTCCAGTATGCTGCCTATCTCGCACCCGCGCCGGATCGCGCTCATCTAAACGCCATGTTCCGCCATCTGGACTATTGGAGGGACCATTGGCTGGAAGTCGCAGACAGGGCGTAAATAGTCTGTGGTAAAGAGGGCTTCTGCAAATGCCGCTTTCTTTGTCGGCGGATCAGACGCAAAACTGAGGTAATATATTAGGAAAGCGAGGTAAATCCAATGGAGCTACAAACGGCGGACGCAGCAGCCCGCTGCGGGGCAACTGACGCCCCCGACGGCGCAGGACATCAGGTCTTCCCGGATTGCGGGCAGAGGCTCGACCCGTGCGGCGCGGCGCTGATGTCGGGAGATGGGCCGCGGCCGGTTCCCTTTGATATCGAGGTTCGTCTCAGCCGCACCTCTCCTGTCAGCGGTAAGGCCAGCATACATCTGGCGCTTGGCGGCCAAGGCATTCTGACCATCTCCAATATCCTGGTCAAGGAGGAGAAGGGAAAGCTGCAGGTAACGCTGCCCCTCCTGCGCATGGGGGGATGCTTTCACCCGGCCGTCACTCTGCAGGGGGAGCTGAAGCAGCAGGCGGAAGAGGCGATCAGGGAGCAGTACCGGGGTTCAGTCTACACATGGTCTGGAGCCGGGAAAAAATAAATCCCCCCAGAATATGCGCTTAGGCCGTCACGACCATGTTATCCCAAGTGAGCGAAGAGAAAAAATCGTGTGAATGACTACGCCGGCAGGCATCATTCGGGGCTCAGCCGCGCACAGCGGCGGCACTTGGCGCGGAGATATACCGACGGGGATGTCTTACATGTGGACGCAAGCGGCTCAAAAATACGTCATTACGCCCTCCATGTCAAGGCGGGGTAGCTGTCACGGCAACGCTATAGCAGAGAATTTCTTCTCCATTCTCAAAACGGAATGCATCTATCGACACAAGCCCGCTTCCCTTGAGGAAGCCAACGACATGTTTGCCCGCTTCATCTACTTTTACAACCATGAGCGCATCCAGTTAAAAACCGGAGCGGCCGCCACGAAGTGACCCCCAACGGAATATAAAGAACGCCCCGGACCCATCCTTTTCTAAGGAGAATCCGGGGCGCGTTCTGTTAAGGGGGGAGAAAAATTTACCCATACTTTTTCCCATTTTTGATATGCTTATCTTTGCCTGGTTTTGCCTGTTGTAACTTAACCCCATTTTGCTTTCAAAACACGTAAAGCCTTAAAAACAGGCCATTTTGGCAAGAAAAAACCACTCTAGGAAACATCCTAAAGTGGTTTCTTCTGGTGGAGACAACAGAACTCGAATCTGTGACCTTCCGCGTGTGAGGCGGACGCTCTACCAGCTGAGCTATGCCTCCATATGGAGTGGCTACATTGGCATCGACCCCGTATGGGGTTTGGTGACCCGTACGAGACTCGAACTCGTGTTACCGCCGTGAAAGGGCGGTGTCTTAACCACTTGACCAACGGGCCATGTGCAGCGTTGCGCTGCATGGTAGCGGCGACGGGATTTGAACCTGTGACCTGCCGGGTATGAACCGGATGCTCTAGCCAACTGAGCTACGCCGCCATAGCGGCCCCATTCGGAACAGGGCAAGAGTTAGTATACCCGATTAACGCCGATTTGTCAACATTTTTTTGCCCAGTTTCAGTCAACTTTATACCCCACGCCCCATACCGTCTTGATAAACCGCGGGTTTCGGCTGGGTTCCCCCATTTTCTCGCGCAGACGGCGGATGTGGACCATGACCGTATTGTTGCGGTCCAGATACTTCTCTCCCCACACAGTCTCGAAAAGCCGCTCGGCGGAGATGACCTGCCCCCGGTTCTCGCAGAGCATCCAGAGGATGTCAAACTCAATAGGGGTGAGGCCCAGCGGCTGCTCGTAGAGGGTGCACTCATGGGTGGCGCGGTTGATGACCAGGCCGTTGAAGTCGATGACATCCCCGGCGGCGGCTTTCTCCGCCTCGTTGTAGCGGGTGTAACGCCGCAACTGGGCCTTGACCCGGGCCACCAGTTCCAGGGGGTTGAAGGGCTTGGTGAGATAGTCGTCGGCCCCGATGGTGAGGCCGGTAATTTTGTCCATATCCTCCGCCTTGGCGGTGAGCATGAGGACTAGGAAGTGAAAATCCTTACGGATCTCGCCGCAGAGGGTAAATCCGGAGATATCGGGCAGCATCACGTCCAGAATGGCGAGATCCAGCCGCTCCCGGCGCACACAAGCGAGGGCTTCGGTGCCCGTCCCGCACTTGAAGACGGTGAAGCCCTCGCTTTTCAGATATACTTCCACCAGGTCGGCAATCTCAGGCTCGTCATCCACGACGAGAATGTTGGCGTTCATCTCGCTCACCTCTTCCCAGGTAATCCCGCCCATTTGCTCATAGCGATTGAATCAGGGGTTACCTAGATTATATCCAGCCGCGAACAGGCAAGTCAAGAGCTGGGGGAAAAGGTAAGAAAAAGTTAAAACTCTCAGAAGAGCCAGCGGAGCAGTCCGGAGGCCAGGAGGGCCACCAGGCCGGGGATAAAGTTCTCCCAGCGGAAGGGTTTGTCCAGGGCGGCCTTAATCAGCATGACGACACCGACCAGGGTCAGGACCCAGGGGAGAATGCTGCCGATAATCATCAGGGGAATGCCGACCAGGAACAGGATGATGCCGACCACCGCGGCGATGACCACACCGATGACGCCCAGCGTAATAATAGTAACCATAACTGGATACCTCCTTTTTGATTGACCTAATCTTACCACGGGTGTCTAAAACGGCTATAAAGGAGAGATTAAAATCTGTTTAAAGTTTTGGGCCGTCCCGCAGGTATGATACCTGCGGGACGGCTTTCTTGTCTCACGCCTCTGAGCGGCCGGGTTTGTGCGGCAGAAAGCGGGAGCGGCCCCTGAGGGGCAGCTCCCGCTTTTAAAATAAAGTGATTATTTAAAGTACTCCGCACCGCTCTCGAAGAGAGGCTGGTGTTTATTCCCCGGGATATTTTTGGCGATAAACTCGCCGTACCGCTCGCTGTGGCCCATCTTACCAAAGACGCGGCCGTCGGGGGAGAAGATTCCCTCCACCGCTTCCAGGGAGCCGTTGGGGTTGACGCTGATATCCATAGACGGCTTCCCGGCGGCGTCCACATACTGGGTCGCCACCTGGCCGTTTGCGATGAGGCCCGCCATCAGCTCTGCCGGGGCCACAAAGCGGCCCTCTCCGTGAGAGACGGGAATGGTGTGGAGGTCGCCCACCTGAGACTTGAGCATCCAGGGGGACCGGACCGAGGCCACCCTGGTGGTGACATAGCGGCTCTGGTGGCGGCCGATGAGGTTATAGGTCAGTGTGGCGCAGCCGGCGTCCATGGGTCGAATCTCGCCGTAGGGCACCAGTCCCAGCTTGACCAGGGCCTGGAACCCGTTGCAGATGCCCAGCATCAGGCCGTCCCGGTTCCTGAGGAGGTCGTGCACCGCGTCTGTTATCCTGGCGTTGCGGAAGAAGGAGCAGATAAACTTGGCGGAGCCGTCGGGCTCGTCTCCGCCGGAGAAGCCGCCGGGCAGCACCACCATCTGACTCCCACGGATGGCCGCCTCCAGCGCCTGGGCGGAGTCCCGGAGCTGGGCGGAGCCGCCGTTGCGCACCACCAGAATCTCCGGCTCAATGCCAGCCTTCAGGCAGGCGGCCGCCGTATCATACTCGCAGTTTGTGCCGGGGAAAACGGGGATGACCGCCTTGGGCCGCGCAACCTTGGCTTTGCACACCGCCGGGGAGCGCCCCTCCCATGAAACGCTTTCCACCGCCGCGCTGCCGCCTGCCCGGGTGGGATAGACCTCCTCCAGGGCCTGCTCGCTGAGGTAGAGCAGCTCGTCGATAAAGGCGGTCTCCCCAGCGAGGGTGACGCTAGGGGCGGCGACGGTGCGGCCCAGGAGTGTGGCGCCGGGGATTTCACATGCGCACTCGGCGATGATGGCCCCGGGGATGGAGGCATACCAGAGGGCGCTGTCCATACAGTCGCAGGCGCGGAAGCCCACCCGGTTGCCAAAGGACATCTTCATGACCCCGGCGGCGCAGCCGCCCTCGTCCACCGCCCAGGCGGAGAGGATCTTGCCCGCCCTGCAGAGCTTATGGAAGTCCCGCCAGAGGTTCTTCTGGCTCTCGTAGTCCCCCCGGTAGAGGGGGGCGAAGAGACAGACCGGGTGGTCCGGGCCCTTGAACTCGGGGGAGATGATATCGCCCGCCCTGGCCGGCGCCACGGCGAAGGAGACCAGCGTGGGGGGCACGTCCAGGTCCAGGAAGGAGCCCGACATGGAGTCCTTGCCGCCGATGGCGGCCACACCCAGACCCAACTGGGCGGACAGGGCCCCCAGGAGGGCGGAGAAGGGCTTGCCCCAGCGGCGCTTATCGGTGCGGAGCTTTTCAAAATACTCCTGAAGGGAGAGGTAGGCCTTGGATGCGTCGCATCCGGCGGCCACCAGCTTGGCCACCGAATCCACCACGGATACGGCCGCCCCCCGGAAGGGGTCCCGCTCCATGCGCCGGGGCTCGAAGCCCCAGGCCATGACGGAGCAGTCGTCAGTCTTCCGTCCCGGCCCCACGGGCAGCAGCGCGGCCATGACCTGGGTGGGCGTGGTCTGAGCCGCGCCGCCGAAGGGCACCAGCACAGAGGCCGCGCCGATGGTGGAGTCAAACCGCTCCACCAGGCCCCTCTGGAGGGCGTTCTCCAGGGAGGCGGCCAAGTCCCGCAGGCGGGAGGCGCGCAGCGCGGTCTTCCCCCGGTCCACCGCGGGGACCTCCACGTCGATGTGCTTGTCCGCGCCGTTGGAGGAGAGGAACGCGCGGGAGAGGTCGGCCACGGTCTGGCCGTTCCAGCGCATGACCATGCGGGGACTCTCAGTGACGGTCGCCACCACGTAGGCCTCCAGGTTTTCCGCCTCGGCATGGGCGATAAAGGCATCCACATCCGCCGGGGCCACCACTACGGCCATGCGCTCCTGGCTCTCGGAAATGGCAATCTCCGTACCGTCCAGACCGTCGTATTTCTTGCGCACGGCGTCCAGGTCGATGGAGAGGCCGTCGGCAAGCTCACCGATGGCGACGCTCACGCCGCCTGCGCCGAAGTCGTTGCAGCGTTTGATGAGACGGGTCACGTCCCCATTGCGGAAGAGCCGCTGGATTTTCCGCTCCTCGGGGGCGTTGCCCTTCTGAACCTCGCTGGCCATGGTGTCCAGAGAGTCCATATTGTGGCTCTTGGAGGAGCCGGTGGCCCCGCCGATGCCGTCCCGGCCGGTGCGGCCGCCCAGGAGGATTACCACGTCGCCGGGAGCGGGCCGCTCCCGGACCACGTTGGCGGCGGGGGCTGCTCCCACCACCGCGCCCAGCTCCAGGTGCTTTGCCACATAGCCGGGGTGGTAGATCTCGCTCACCTGGCCGGTGGCCAGGCCAATCTGATTGCCGTAGGATGAGTAGCCCGCCGCCGCGGTGGTGCAGAGCTTACGCTGGGGCAGCTTGCCCTCCATGGTCTCGCTGAGCGGTGTGCGGGGGTCGCCGCAGCCGGTGACCCGCATGGCCTGATAGACGTAGGACCGGCCGGACAGGGGATCCCGGATGGCGCCGCCGATGCAGGTGGCCGCGCCGCCGAAGGGCTCAATTTCAGTGGGGTGGTTATGGGTCTCGTTCTTGAACATGAGGAGCCAGTCCTCTTTTGCCCCGTCCACAGTGGCGGTGACACGGATGGAGCAGGCGTTGATCTCCTCGCTCTCGTCCAGGTTGGGAAGCAGCCCCCGCTTTTTGAGGACCTTTGCGCCGATGGTGGCGATGTCCATGAGCGTCTGGGGGCGGCAGGCGGCCTTCTCCGCGCCGTAGACCTCCTCCCGGGCCGCGAGGTACTGCTCATAGACCCCTCTCACCTCGCTGTCCAGAATCTCCACGGAGTCGATGTGGGTGGAGAAGGTGGTGTGCCGGCAGTGGTCGGACCAGTAGGTGTCCACCAGCCGCAGCTCGGTGACGGTGGGGTCCCGGCGCTCCTCGTCGCGGAAATAGTCCTGCATGTACCGGAGGTCTCCCAGATCCATGGCGAGACCATACTCATTCAGCATATCCCTGAGGGCCGCCTCGTCCATGGCAATAAAGCCCTCAATGGACTTTACCGGGGGCGGCGCGGGGTAATCCTGGGCCAGGGTCTCGGGCTTGCCGAGGCCCGCCTCACGGCTCTCCACGGGGTTGATGAGGTAGCTCTTAATCTTTTTGAGGTCGGCTCCGGTCAGATCTCCCATGAGAACGTAGACCTTGGCGGTCTGGACCCTGGGGCGTTCTCCGCCGGTGAGGAGCTGGATGCACTGACGGGCCGAGTCGGAGCGCTGGTCGTACTGACCGGGCAGGGCCTCCACCGCCAGCAGAATGTGGGCGCCGCCCAGGTCGGGCATGGCCTCGTCGTAAACGGCGTCGCACTGGGGCTCTGAGAAGACCGTGTCCCGCGCGGGGCGGTAGGCAGCCTCGTCCAGCAAATCCACGTCGTAGCGGTTAAAGATTCGCACGCCGGTGAGCGCGGGCAGCTGAAGCTGTTCCCGCAGCTCCCGCAGCAGTGCCACCGCCTCCACGTCAAAGCCCGGGCGTTTTTCCACATAGCAGCGGAAGACCTGTCCCATTTCCATTCCTCCAAAATATAGTCTCTGTCTGTCGGCCGTACCTTTCGCACCTACAATTTACCCCATCCGGAGCGGCTTGTCCAGTGGCGGTTCGGACAATTGTCGGTTTTATCAACAAGAGGCCCCCGAGGGGGCCTCCAATAGGGCGTGATACCGAAATCAAAGGGCCTGGAAGCGGACGGCGAGGGGCCCCGCAGTGGGGCAGGGGCGATTGCGTTCCTGCGCTTTTCACCTCCCCGGCTTCCAGTTTGAAAATCCATAAAACACATTCTGCTGGGTGGGGTTCAGCCCGGCAATCTTCCCCCAGTGGGTGAGGACGGACCAGCTTTTAAAGCAGATGGGCGTGAAGGGCGCGGTGCGGGCAATCTGCCGGTAGAGGGCCTGAGCCGCCTCGCTCCGCCCGGCGGCGTCCGCCGCCAGATAGGCGGCCAACAGATCCTGAGTCTCCCCGTCGGCAAACGCCCCGTAGTTGAGCGTCCCGCCGGGGGCCAGGAGGGCCGTCAGGTCAAAGTCGGCGGTGAGCTTCACCTCCCCCAGGTAGAGGTCGAACTCCCCGCCCTCCAGGGCGGCCACATAGTCCTCCCAGGGGAGCTTCTTCAGCTCCACGGCGATCCCCTCCCGGGAGAGCAGCTCGGTCAGATACTCGGCGGCGGATACCTTATAGGAGTTGTCCGTATTCACCACAAAGGTCAGCGTCAGCGCCTCCCGTCCCTTGGTCCGCACGCCGTCGGACAGCAGCCAGCCGGCCCCCTCCAGCAGCTCCTCCACCCGCTGGGGCGAGTAGGCAAGCGTATCGGCCAGGGCCTGGCTGTAGAGGGGCGAGGCTGGGGAGACGGGCAGACAGGCCGCCGCCGCGTGCTGGGCGAAAAGGCTCTTTGCCACCGCCGTGCGCTCATAGCCGTAGGAGAGGGCCCGGCGGACCTCGGAATCCCTGCAGGGACCGGATTGGGTGTTGTAGCCCACGTAGAGCATGATGGAGGTGGGGTAGTCCCAGACCTCGTAACTGCCCGAATAACCCAGGGCGTTGGAACCGGTGATGTCGGCAGTCACCAGGGAGACCTCCCGGGTGTCGAAGGCATGGATGAGGCCGTCAGCCCCCTGGACGCTGCAGAGCCGGATGGAGGTGAGGGGCAGGGCCTTGTTCTGCCACCAGCCGTCCACCGCCGTGAGGGACAGCTCCTCCCCCTCCCCCGTGAGCACGTAGGGGCCGGTGCCGAGGGGCGCCTCCCCGTTTTCCTTGACAATTGGGATGTCCAGCAGGGCTGGCAAATTTCCGTTGGGGGCGGACAAAACCACTTCCACCCCCGCCTCCGCCTCCCGGATGCTCCGCACGCCGGACAGCCGCCCGGCGTAGACCGAGTCCTCCCCCTGAGCGCGCTGAAGGGAGTGGACCACGTCGGCGGCGGTCAGGGCGCTGCCGTCGGAGAAGGCCGCGGCCTTGAGGGTGAACGTCCAGGTGAGGCCGTCCTCGCTGACGGCATGACTCTCGCAGAGGACATTGTGGGGCGCGAAGGTCTCGTCCAGCTCAAAGAGGCCCTCATACATCAGGGGGGCCAACGTCAGATTGGTGCGGTTCTGGCCCGTGATGGGGTGAAAGCCCGCCGACGGGTAGCAGGAGAGCACAAACTCCGCCGTGCCGGGGGCCTCGGTGGGTGCGGGCGAGGGTGCGGCGCTCTCGGTGGGCGCCGCGGTGGGCGAGGGAGAGGGCTCCCCCTCCCCGCCGCAGGCGGACAGGGAACATAGAAGCGCCAGGGTGAGAACAAGGCATATCATTTTGCTTTTTTTCATGCTTACTCCTGAAAGGTAAAGCTCACTTCCGCGGGCAGGGCCAGGACGCTCTCCGCCTCGGCGCATTTGATAATGCCCGAGATGACAGGGCAGGCTGCATGGGCGGGGAAAT
Source organism: Lawsonibacter faecis (assembly GCF_014287675.1). Taxonomy (GTDB): domain Bacteria; phylum Bacillota; class Clostridia; order Oscillospirales; family Oscillospiraceae; genus Pseudoflavonifractor; species Pseudoflavonifractor faecis. The sequence continues at coordinate 223,370 of NZ_JACOPQ010000005.1, forward strand.
GGGCGGCGGCATACTCGTACAGGGGGCCGGCGCCCGGCGGTGTGAGGCAGAGGGCGTAGCTGTCGAAGGTGTCCCCCACCTCGTCCATCATCTTCTGCACGGCAGGGCAGCCCGAGGCCACCTTGACGGTGACGTCCCCCGTCTCCTTGTCGGCGCTGGCCTCCACCAGGGTCTTGAATCCGCAGATGCCGGGATTAACCAAGAGCTTTTTCATAAAAGTACCCCCTTTAAAATGATGGAAATGCAGAAAGAAAAATGCCGGCCGGGCAGGGCGGCCCGGCGGAAGGTGAGAGCGCCTCCCAATCGCCGCATAAACGGGCGGCCCGCTGAGACCCTGTCCCGCAAATCCCCGTTTTATACTTACTTGTTTCTCTACAACTGTATGACTGCCGCCTGGCTCCCCCGCTCGCCCCCGGTGACGCGGTGGGACCAGTATTTGTCGCTCCGGCAGGCGGTGCACTCCGGCGAGACGGCAATGCGCTCCGGGTCGAGGCCCGCCCGCTCCAGCCGCAGGGCGTTCAGCCCCTTCAGATCCACCCGGAACTTGGCGCCCTCCCGCATCTCAATAAATTTGAGCGCCCCCGCGCCCAGGGCGGCGGTCATGGCATTGGGCACATCCTCGTCCGTCTCAAAGCAGCACTTGGAGATACAGGGGCCGATGGCCGCCCGGATATTCCCCGGGTCGCAGCCGTAGAGGTCCCGCATCTTCTCCACCGCCCGCTCGGCGATGCCCAGCGCGGTGCCCCGCCAGCCCGCATGGACGGCGGCGGCCACCCGGCGCACCGGGTCGTGGAGCAGGAGGGGCAGGCAGTCGGCGGAAAATACCACCAGGCAGAGGCCGGGCACGTCGGTCACGAGGCCGTCGGCCTCGTAGTCCTCCATCCGGCTGAGGCCCAGGCCGCCGTCGGCGGCGGTACAGACGCGCACCACGTCGCCGTGGACCTGGCTGGAGAAAACCATATGGTCCGCGTCCGTGCCCACAGCGGCGCAGAAGCGGCGGTAATTCTCCCGGACCTTCTCCCGGTCGTCCCCGCGATTGGCGCCCAGGTTGAGCGTGGCAAAGATCCCCTCGCTCACACCGCCCAGCCGGGTGGAAAAGCCGTGGGCGGCCCCCAGTTCAGGGACATGGGAGTAGGTCACGCCATTGACAGTCGTCTCTTTGAACTCCATAAGCTCTCCTTTATGAACGGATATAAACGGAATAGGGAATAGGCAACAGGGAATAAGCGCTCCATTCCTTCACCTATCCCTGATTTCCTATTCCCTATTGCTCTGCCGTGATTGCGCCCCGCGAAAGCACGCCTTCACAGGAACCATCCATTTTAGTGGCGCTCAGTTCTCCTCGGAGTGGTACTCCGCACAGGTGCATTTCTTCCACTTCAGGCCGCTGCCGCAGGGGCACGGGTCGTTGCGGCCAATCTTGTCGGCCTTCTTGACGGGCTGCTTCTTGACGGTGCCGTCGGCCGCGCCGCTCTCGCCGGTGACCTTCGCCACCCGCTCGCGCTTCACCTCGCCGCCCACCTGGACCCGGGCCAGGAACAGCCGCCGGACGGTCTCCTCCTGAATGGCCGCGATCATGTTTTCAAACATCTCGTAGCCCTCGCGCTTGTACTCCACCACAGGGTCGTTCTGGCCGTAAGCCCGCAGGCCGATGCCCTGGCGCAGCTCGGTCATGGCGTCAATGTTGTCCATCCAGTACTCGTCCACAACCCGGAGCATGATCACCCGCTCCAGCTCCCGCATAAGGGGCTCGCCCAGCTCCTTTTCCTTGCGGGCGTAGAGGTCGGCTGCGCGCTGCTTCACCATATCGGCCAGATCGTCGGCCGAGTACTGCTCCAGCTCGCTGTCGGTGAGCGCCAGATCGTTGGGGGCCAGGAAGACGCCCCGGAACGGGGCGGTAGCGGCCCTGAAGTCCTCGGCGGAGAGGTGCTTCTGCTCTCCCATGTGGCCGTGGACGGCGTCGGAGATAACGGTGGCTATCATATTCTGGACGGAGTCCTTCAGATTGTCGCCGTCCAGCACCTTGCGGCGCTGCTCGTAAATCACCTTACGCTGGGTGTTCATCACGTCATCGTACTCCAGCACCGTCTTACGGGTCTGGAAGTTCTTGGACTCCACCCGCTTCTGTGCGGACTCGATGGCGTTGGAGAGCATCTTCTGCTCAATGGGGGTATCCTCGTCCACACCCAGGGACTCCATCATATTCATCACCCGCTCGGAGCCGAACAGGCGCATGATGTCGTCCTCCAGGGAGAGATAAAAGCGGCTCTCGCCGGGGTCGCCCTGGCGTCCGGCGCGGCCGCGGAGCTGGTTGTCGATACGCCGGGATTCGTGGCGCTCAGTGCCCAGAATGAAGAGGCCGCCCGCGGCGCGGACCTTCTCGGCCTCCTCCTTGATCTCCTCCTTATACTTGGCCTCCGCCTCGGCGAACAGTTTACGGGCGTTCAGAATCTCCTCATCGTCGGTGTCGGCATAGCCGGTGGACTCCGCGATGAGCTCATCGGAGAGGCCCGCCTTGCGCAGATCGTTCTTGGCCAGGAACTCGGCGTTGCCGCCCAGCATGATATCGGTACCGCGGCCGGCCATGTTGGTGGCGACGGTGACGGCGCCGTACTTACCGGCCTGGGCCACGATCTCGGCTTCCTTCTCGTGGAACTTGGCGTTCAGAACGTTGTGCTTGATGCCCTTGCGGCGGAGCATATCGGAGAGCTCCTCGGACTTCTCGATGGAGACGGTGCCCACCAGCACAGGCTGTCCCTTGGCGTGGCACTCCTCGATTTGGGCCACCACGGCGCGGAGCTTGCCCGGCTCATTTTTATAGACCACGTCGGGGTTGTCCACACGTGCCAGGGGCTTGTTGGTGGGGATCTCCACAATGTCCAGCTCGTAGATGCTGTTGAACTCCTCCTCCTCGGTCATGGCGGTACCGGTCATGCCGGAGAGCTTGGTGTAGAGGCGGAAGTAATTCTGGAAGGTAATGGTGGCCAGGGTTTTGGACTCCCGGGCCACCTCCACCTTCTCCTTGGCCTCAATGGCCTGGTGGAGGCCCTCGGAGTAGCGGCGGCCGTACATCAGGCGGCCGGTAAATTCGTCGACGATGATGACCTCGCCATCCTTAACCACGTAGTCCTTGTCACGGCGCATCAGGCCCCAGGCGCGAATGGCCTGGTTGATGTGGTGGGAGAGGGTGGTGTTCTCGGGGTCGGCAAGGTTCTCGATGTTGAAGGCCTTCTCGGCCTTCTCAATGCCCCGGGCGGTGAGGGTGACGGTGCGGGCCTTCTCGTCGACCACATAGTCGGCGTCGATGCTCTCGTCCTCCTCCTCCTTGGTATCCACGCTGGCCACCTTCTTGGCCTTCAGGCGGGAGACGAAGGCATCCACCACCTGGTAAAGCTGGGTGGACTTGTCCCCCTGGCCGGAGATGATGAGGGGGGTGCGGGCCTCGTCGATGAGAATGGAGTCCACCTCGTCCACGATGGCGAAGGAGTGGCCCCGCTGAACCATCTCCTGCTTATAGATGGCCATGTTGTCCCGGAGGTAGTCGAAGCCGAACTCGTTGTTGGTGCCATAGGTAATGTCCGCCTCGTAGGAGGCGCGGCGGCGGCCCGGCTCCACCTCGTGGATGACAAGACCCACGGTGAGGCCCAGGAAGCGGTAGACCTTGCCCATCCACTCGCTGTCGCGCTTGGCCAGGTAGTCGTTGACGGTGACAATGTGCACGCCCTCACCCGCCAGGGCGTTGAGGTAGGCGGGCAGGGTAGCCACCAGGGTCTTGCCCTCGCCGGTCTTCATCTCGGCGATGCGGCCCTGGTGCAGGATAATGCCGCCGATGAGCTGCACCCGGTAGGGGCGCATGCCCAGCACGCGCCAGGAAGCCTCCCGGCAGACGGCGAATGCCTCGGGCAGGATGTCGTCCAGCGTCTCCCCGTGCCCCAGGCGCTCCTTAAATTCATCGGTTTTGGCCCGCAGCTCCGCGTCGGTGAGGGCCTTATAGGGCTCCTCCAGGGCCTCGATCTTCTTCACCAGCGGCTCGATGGCTTTCAGTTCCTTCTGGGAACTGGTGCCGAAGATCTTCTTCAAAATGTTACCCATGTCGTTCGTTCACCTTTCTTCTGTACCTTCTCAAGCATTTCTCTCATCAAACCGAATGCTCCTGGCAAAGGCTCGGAGGGCGGTGTCTCTCCGTCCATAATTTCCTAAGTTAGCAGTATAACATAAAGCGTCCGAATAAAAAAGTAGAAATTATGAACAAAAGCGGCCGAAAGAGCGCTGGAGCGCGCAAAAGTCGAACGCGGCCTCAATGCCAAGGGCGCGGAAGACATGCGCGCCCTTGGCATTGAGGCCGTACGTCAGGGCGAGCTGCAAAAATTCCCCTGTCTCCGACTCCCTATAGTGCCTGACACAGACGCGGGTCCGATCCGCTTTGCGGATATTGTACCACAAGTTTTCGGCCGCAGTTACAAAAAAACAACAATTCTATCGATTCCTTTACGATTTGGCGCAAACCATTTACGCCGGGACCTCAAGGTGTTAAAATATGACCTGTACTGACGAGTCCTTACCGCCCAGTGATAAATGGAGGTACCTATGAAACGCCGTATGCTCCCCCTGCTGGGGGCCCTTTTGTTCCTGCTCGCCGCCTGCTCCCCCAAGGACCCGGCGCCCACCGTTTCCCCCACGCCCAGCGTCACCCCCGCCCCCACCGTCTCCCAGACGCCGGAACCCACACCCACGCCCACCCAAGCCCCCGCCCCCGTCTGGGGTGAGCAGGTGAGCGAGTGCTCCCGCTACGACGAGACCGAGGGCGATGTGCTCCTGGTCTCGGGCAAGTTCAGCCTGCCCCTCATTGAGAATGCCGGCGGCGTGGCAGCCTACGAGGCCATCAACAACTACTATCTGGACCTCTCCGCCGGGCTGCGCAGCGACACGCTGGCAAACGCCCCCCAGGCCGCCGAGGACTACACCCTCTCCAAGGCCATGGATTACCCCTTCTCCCCCTACTCCGACGAGGAGACCTTTGAAATCAAGCGGGAGACCTCCCGCATGGTGAGCGTTCTGCGCACCCACTACGGCTATACAGGCGGAGTCTATCCCACCCTCCTCTATCTCTCGGATAATTTTGACCTCACCACCGGGGAGAAACTGACCTTTGCCGACTTCTTCACCGACCCCGATCAGGCGGAAACGCTGATCCGTTCCACGCTCCAGACCGCAGCCGACCACGGTGTGGACGACGATGAGGCCGTCCGGCTGAATGCCCTGTTGACATCCTTCAAGCGGGAGAACTTCTATCTCACGGACGACGCCATGGTCTTCTTTACCCAGCCCGACCAGGACACCCCTCACGCCGCCGGCGCGGCGGAGGGTTCCGTCTCCTTTACCGCTCTGGGCGGCCTGCTGGTGGACTGGAATTAAATTCAAAACACGAACCGTCAAAGGACTGATTGGCTAGATGACCAAGATAACTATCAGAGAAAACCAGACCTACCGCCTGCTCATCGAGGGCTATGCCGCCGACGGCGCGGGCGTGGCCCGGCTGGACGGCGTGGTGGTCTTCGCCAAGGGCGGCGTCCGGGGCGAGGAGTGCGATGTGCTCATTGAGAAGGTGGGCCGAAGCGCCGTCTGGGGCCGGGTAACCCGGGCGGTGGTCCCCTCCCCCGCCCGCATTGTGCCCCAGTGCCTGCACTATACCAAGTGCGGCGGCTGCCAGCTGCGCCATATGAACTACGCCGAGGAACTGGAGGCCAAACGCATCCGGGTGGAGGACTCCCTGCGCCGTATCGGCGGGGCGGACGTGCGGGTGGATGTCATCCACGGCGCGCAGGACACCCGCCGCTACCGCAACAAGGTCCAGTTCCCCGTCCAGGCGGGACAGGACGGCCCGCTGGCCGGGTTCTACCGGCAGCGGACCCACAGCGTCATCGATGTGGAGGACTGCCTCCTCCAGCCCGAGCCGGCAGGCAGACTCCGGGCCGCGGCGCTGAAGTGGATGGAGCAGTACAAGGTCCCCGCCTACGACGAGCGCACCGGCAGCGGCCTGGTGCGGCACTTCTATGTCCGGGTGAACCGGGCGGGGGATTCCCTCTTCTGTCTGCTGGTCAACGGCAGGCAGGTTCCCCATGAGGCCGAGCTGGCCGCCGCCCTCCGCGCCGCCGAGCCGGGGCTGGCGGGCGTGGTGCTGGGCGTCAACGAGAAGAGGAACAACGTCATCCTGGGAGACCGCTACCGCACCCTCTGGGGCCGGGATTATCTGGAGGACGTTCTCTGCGGTCTCTCCTTCCGCCTCTCTGTCCCCTCCTTCTATCAGGTCAACGCCCCCCAAGCTGAGGTGCTCTACCGCCGCGCGCTGGACTTGGCAGGCCTCACGGGGAGCGAGACCGTGCTGGACCTCTACTGCGGCATCGGCACCATCAGCCTGGTCATGGCCCGGCGGGCGCTGCGGGTCATCGGCGCCGAGGTGGTTCCCCAGGCGGTGGAGGATGCCAGGGGCAACGCGGCGCGCAACGGCATAGCAAACGCGGAATTCCTCTGCGCCGACGCTGGAGAGGCCGCCCGCAGCCTGGCCGAGAGCGGCGTGAAAATTGACGCAGTCTGTGTGGACCCGCCCCGGAAGGGACTGGCCGGCGGCGTGATCGACATCATCGCCGCCATGGCCCCGGACCGTGTGGTCTACGTCTCCTGCGATCCCGGCACCCTGGCCCGGGATGTGAAGCTCTTTGCCGCCCAAGGCTACGCGCTCCGGAAAGCTGAGGCGGTGGACCTCTTCCCCCGTACCGCCCACGTGGAGACCGTCTGTCTCCTGACTCGGACGAAATAGAGGCCGCTTCCGCGCCAGTGAGAACAACAGGAAGGTGCTGAGCACGTCAACATGGAAACTGAGCAGTATTTGTGTGACCTGACCAAGCAGATGTTCTACCGCTACCTAATCGAGCCGACAGAAGAGAACTACAGCAAGATCGTCTCCTCCTGGGCGGAGCCGTTCAGCCTGATAGGGACAGGAAAGCACGAGATATACGGCTGCGCGGAGACCGCGATTCAAAGCATGGCCGAAAACCAGAGGGAAGCGACCAGCATCCGGTTCGAGATTCTGGACGAGTGGTACGAGGCGCGGATGATCCGCGCGGACATCGGCATTGTCTTCGGGGGCGTCTGGGTGCGGGAAAAGGCGGCGCACCCTGCCGATGCGCTGGTGGAGATGGATACCCGGTTCAGCATCGTCTATGAGCGGGAGGCCTCAGGGGAGTGGAAAATGGTGCATATCCACCACTCCATGCCCTATTTCGACCAGGGTGCGGGGGAGTACTACCCCAAGGAGCTCTCCGCCAAGGTGAAAGAGGCCCTGGAGCTGGTAGCCGTCTTCAAAAAGAAGTCCGAGATGGACCTGATGACCGGCGTTCTCAATCACGCCTCCTTCCAGCGCATGGTGGAAAAGATGCTGGCGGAGCGGGAGGCCCTCTACCTCTATATCATCGACTTGGATGACTTTAAGTCCGTCAACGACACCTACGGCCATGGGACCGGGGACACGCTTTTGAAGTTTATGGCCGACATACTGCGAAAGCACTTCCCCGACCATGCGGTGATCGGGCGACTCGGCGGCGATGAGTTTGCCGTGTGCCAGAATGACTGCGGCGGCAGGACGGAGACCGAGGCCCGCCTGACGCGGATGTACGAGGACTACCGGGCGGGCGCCAGGGAGATTTTAAAGGGCCGGATATATGGCTACTCGGTAGGCGCTGCGGCAAAGGTGCGGACGGATACCACCTACCGCCAGCTCTATGAGCAGGCGGATGCGGCGCTCTACGCCGCAAAAAAGCAGGGGAAGAACCAGTTTTATTTTTTACCCCGGACAGACGGGGCGGTCCGCAGCAGCGCGGCGGAGGGGAGGAATTTATGAAGCTCCTATTCAAGCAGCGGGTGTTTTCCTGGTTTGACAGCTACGATATCTACGGCGAGGACGGTGAGACCGTCTTCACCGTCCAGGGCAGGCTCTCCTGGGGGCACTGTCTGGAGATTTTTGGCCCCGGGGGCGAAAATGTGGGCACCGTGAAAGAGGAGCTCCTCACCCTCCTGCCCCGCTTCGCCCTCTATGCGGGCGAAGCTTACATCGGTCAGATTAAGAAGGAGTTTTCCTTCTTTACGCCCGTGTTTCACCTGGACTGCAACGGCTGGGAGGTGCGGGGCGATTGGCTGGAGTGGGATTACGACGTGACGGATTCCTCCGGCGGATACGTGATGCACGCGGGAAAGGAGCTGTTCCACTGGGCGGATACCTACGTGCTGGACATCGCCCGGGAGGAGGACGCTCTGCTCTGCTTGATGATCGTCCTGGCCATCGACGCCGCCAAATGCTCCTCCGGGGGCGACTGAGTGGTTATTATCCCCGTCCGCCGATCCCGAAGCCAAAGCGGCGCTCCCCGCGGAGCGCCGCTTTTTGTCTTGCAAAAGGCAGTCATTTTTGACATCTCAGGCCGGTTTTAGCCCGTGCTTTATGGCGTTTCTAAAAGTCTTTGCCATTTGCACCCCCTTCGATTGACAATTGCCGTGAGACCGATTACACTTAATTCGTAATTGGTCCCCAAGTGCGGAATCGGGGGGCTTTTCATGGTTTATTTACTTTTGGACAAGCTATGAAAACGAGCGCCGCAGGCGGACGGACAAAAGCCCGCAGGGTGCGCTTTAAATGCTGAAAAAAGGATGATCGCCCATGCCCGCCTCCAACGAAGCCGTCCTCTGGTACTGTCCCGACAGCGCGATGAGCGCCGCCGCAAAAAAGGTCTTTCTCACCATGGGTATTAAAATCAAGGCCGTGGACCCGGCCCGGACGGGCCAGACCGTTGGCTGTCTCTTCGGCATCAGGGGCTTTGACGAGACCCCGGGCGCGGCCCCCGCACCGGCGCCGGCCCAACCGGTGCTGGTTCTCTCCGGCTTCACCAACGCCCGGCTGGACGCGCTGCTGACCGCCCTACGCAAGGCGGGCGTACCCAAAATTGGCTGGAAGGCCGTCCTCACCCCCACCAACGTCTCCTGGACCTTCCGCGACCTCTGCGCGGAGCTGGAGCGCGAGCACGAGGCCATGGGCGGCAGATAAATTTTTTATCCCGAAAACTTTCCGGCGTCCGGCCGCGTCCAATTGTCGAAACGCCGCCGTCCGGAGCCGGGACTGTTCCACATCTTCCGACGAACGAGGGGACGCCTTTGGAATACGACCGTCTTTTAAACCTCTCCACCGAGATCGGTTACGGCCTTTTGGAGAGCGGCGCGGAGATCTACCGGGTGGAGGAGTCCATCCAGCGCATTCTTCTGGCCTACGGCCTCACCACCGGCGAGGTGTTCGCCATCCCCAACTGCATCACCGTCAGCCTGGTGACACCTGAGGGCAAGGCCCTGACCCGTGTGCGGCGGATGCCCACCCACGGTACGGATATCGACCTTCTGGAGCTGTACAACGACCTGTGCCGCCACCTCTGCGTGGAGACCCCCTCCATGGACGAGGCGGAGGCCCGGTGCGGCGCCATCCGGGGCAGGCGGAGGGCCTACCCCTTCTGGGTGGAGCTGGGCGCCTACTTCCTGGGCGCGGCCTTCTTTACCCTCTTCTTCGGCGGGACGGTGCTGGACGCCCTGTGCGGCGGGCTTTGCGGCCTGTCCATTGCGCTCTGCCTCACCTTCCTGACCCGGCTGAGGACCAACCTCTTCTTCAAGACGGTCGCGGGCGGCGCGGTATCGGCCCTGCTGGCCCTGGGCCTCTCTCTGATCGGGCTGGGAAAAAACGTGGATTTTATCACCATCGGCGCGCTGATGCTGCTGGTGCCCGGCCTCATCTTTACCAACGCCATGCGGGACATTATGGCCGGGGACACCATGTCGGGCATCACCAAGACCGCCGAGGCCCTGCTCATCGGCGCGGCCATCGCCCTGGGTACCGGCGTGGCGCTGTGGCTGGCGCGGCTCATCTGGGGAGGTGTGGTCTGATGGATGCTTTTCTCCAGTATTTTCTGCCCTGCTTTTACTCCTTCGTGGCCTGTATCGCCTTCTGTGTGCTCTTCAACATTCATACGGGCATTCTCATCTGCGCCCTGGGCGGCGCGCTGGGCTGGCTGGTCTATCTGTTCTGCGGCCCCGTCTTCCAGAGCGATATTCTGCAGTCCTTTGTGGCCGCTCTCTTTATCTCCGCCTACTCGGAGACCATGGCCCGCATCCGCAAGTGTCCGGTGACGGGCTATCTGCTGGTGGCATTCTTCCCGCTGGTCCCCGGCGGGGGCATCTACTATGCCATGGAACACGCCATCAACGGCGAAACCGAGCTCTTTCTCGACGTGCTGCTCCACACGCTGGGAGTGGCCGGTTCCCTGGCCGTGGGCGTGCTGCTGGTGTCCTCCGTGGTGCGGCTTTTGAACATCGCCCAGCGGAGACGACATGTCCGGCGGAATGCGGCGCGGTGAGGGCGCCGGCCGCGGCGGCGCCCCACGGCTGTCTTTGAGACTACGGTTTTTCCCGAAAGGAAGTTCGATATGCCCAGATACGACTATGTCCTCTTTGACGCGGACAACACCCTCTTCGACTTTGACCGCGCGGAGGAGGAGGCCCTCCGGAAGACTCTGGAGCACTACAGCCTCCCCGTGACCCGGGCGGTCCGCGAGCGCTATCTCGCCATCAACCGGGATCTCTGGGCCCGTTTCGACCGGGGCGAGGTGCGCCGTGAGTGGCTGGTGGTGGAGCGCTTTGCCGCCCTTCAGCGGGAGCTGGGCGGCAACAATGTCCCCGAGGAGATGAATCACTTCTACCTCTCCCGCCTGGGCGAGGGGGCCTATCTGCTCCCCGGCGCGGAGGCGCTGTGCCGGTTGCTGGTCCCAAGCTGCACGCTTGCCATTGTCACCAATGGAGTCGCCATGGCCCAGCGGGGCCGCTTTCACCGCTCAGCGGTGCGCGACTGTTTCCCCTTTCTCTTCATCTCGGAGGAGTTGGGCTATCAGAAGCCCCAGCGGGAGTTCTTCGACGAGGTCCTGCGGGAGATGTCCATCCCCGACCCCGGCCGGGCCGTCGTGGTGGGCGACAGCCTTGCGGCGGATATACTCGGAGCAATCAATGCCGGCCTGGATTCCATTTGGTATAACCCAGGCGCCCTCCCCGGGCATCCGGACGCAGCGCCCACCTACGAGGCCCACAGCTATGAGCAGGTGGCCTCCCTGATTTTGGGCTAAGGCCTTTCTTTTTTCCCCGCAGAGTCGAATTTGGTAAGATCAGGGTACCTAATTTTTAAAAATAGAGGAGCTTTCACCCATGTCCACCGAAACCCCCGGAAACCGCCCGGGCGGCGCGCGCGTCCAGCGCAATAGGCGCCGCCGCAGGCCCGATTACCGCGGCCCCCTTCTGGCCGCTGCCTTATTTGTCCTGGCCGTCATTCTCGCCGCACTGGTTTTGGTGCGTTTGAACAGCCCCGCCCCGGCGTCTACTCCCTCGCCCACGCCCTCCCAGTCTCAGGCGGTACCGTCCACCCCGGCTCCGAACCCTACCCCGACATCGACCCCCACGCAGTCGGAGGCCGGGGACCAGGGTGAGGACGTCGCCCCGCCGGACGACATAGCCCTGGTGCCCCCCGCCCTGCCCACGGAGAGCGCCCCCCAAGCTCCGGAGGCCGATGCCTACGACTTCAGCCAGTGTGTGCCCGAGTCGGAGGGCGCGGAGGAGGCGTGGTTCTCGGACGCTGTCTTCATCGGCGACTCCCGCACCGACGGTCTGCGGCTCTACGGCGGGATCGAGGGCGCGGACTTCATTCAGCACACGGGTATCATGGTCTTCGAGGTGGACGACGCGGCCAAGAAGGTCATCAAGTCCGGCGGCAAGAGCTACACGGTAATGGAGGCCCTGGGCCTGAAGCAGTACGGCAAGGTCTACGTGATGCTGGGCGTCAACGAGCTGGGCTACTTTAACGACAAGGCCTTCCAGGTGGCCTACGCCGCCATGGTGGACCGTATTCGGGAGATTCAGCCCGGGGCTGTCATCTACCTCCAGACCCTGGTGCGCATCAATCCGGAGCGGGCCAAGGCCAACGACATCCCCTACTATGTGACCAACGAGACCATCGACCGGTACAACGAGTATATCGCCCAGATTGCCGAGGATAAAAAGGTATTTCTGGTGGATGTGAACGCGGGCCTCATCGACGAGACCGGCGTCCTGCCCCGGGAGGGCACCGGCGACGGCGTCCACTTCTCCAAAGCCTACTGCGTGAAATGGCACGAATATCTGCTCAGCCATACCGTCGATCCGGACCTCTATTGGGCGGCCCAGACGACCGAAGAAGGAGAGAATGGATGATGAATAAGCAAATGAAGCTGCTTCCCCTGTTGGCCGCCCTCTGTCTGCTGCTTTCCGCCTGCGGCGGAGACTCCGCCAAGGCCTTCGATCCGGAGAACGCCGCCAGGGCCGTTCTGGACTCGGGGTGCTTCTCGGTGGAGCTGGACGAGCTGGACGCCTCCCTGCTCTACGATTTCCAGGGCTACGGCGTGGACGACGGCGCGGTGACCGCCTCCAAGGCGTACTCCGCCTCAGGCTTTACCGAGCAGGTGGCTGTCCTGGTGTGCAAGGATGAGGATGCCGCCGGACAGGTGAAGGCCTTCCTGGAGCAGTACCTTTCCGACATGAAGGACTCCTACAAGGACTACGCCCCCGCCGAGGTGCCCAAGCTGGACGCCGCCATCCTGGAGCAGCGGGGCGCGTCCGTGCTGCTGGTGGTCCCCAATGACGCAGCCAAGGCCCAGAGCGCCGTGGACGGCCTGGGCTAATTTGTGTACATTCTGACCGTGTGAAAAGAGGCCGGGAACGTCTGCTGGACAGGCTTTCCGGCCTCTTTTCGCAATTTTGCGGCTGCTTTACGCAAAAGCGCAGGCAAACGGCCGTCATGCGCCCTGATCCGTTTGACATTTATGCGGGCAGACTCTAGAATTTAGGATGGAAAGACCGCCGCGCCAGCCGGCGTGGGGCAGCGCGGCGCACTGACAGGGGGAGCTGTTTGAGATGGACATCACAGACCGGAGGATAGACGCCGGAAAGGCGTTTGACTGGGGAAAGACCTCCGCCGACTATGCGCGATACCGGGATATCTATCCCCCGGTCTTCTATGAAAAAATTGCGGCCCGGGGCCTGTGTACAGCCGGGCAGAGAATCCTGGATCTGGGCACGGGGACAGGTGTGCTGCCCAGAAATATGTACCGGTTCGGCGCCGATTGGACCGGCGTCGATATCGCCCGGCCCCAGATTGACCAGGCCAGACGGCTGGCGGAGGAATTGGGCCAGAAGATCCGATACATTGCGGCGGCTACGGAGGAGATTGACTTCCCCGGCCGCACGTTTGACGTCGTCACCGCCTGCCAGTGCTTCTGGTACTTTGACCACGCCCGGGTAATGCCCAGGCTGGCCCGGATGCTGAAGGAGGGCGGGACGCTGCTGGTCTTGTATATGGCCTGGCTGCCCTATGAGGACGAAATTGCCGGAGCCAGCGAGAAACTGGTGCTGAAATACAGTCCGGGCTGGTCGGGCGCCGGGGAAAAAAAGCACCCTATCGCTGTGCCCGACTGCGTCTATGACGCGTTTAAGCCCGTATACCACGAGGAGTACGAGGTCTCCGTGCCCTTTACAAGGGAGACCTGGAACGGGAGGATGAAGGCCTGCCGGGGTGTGGGCGCGTCCCTTTCCCCCGGAGAGATTGCAGCCTGGGAGCGGGAGCACCGGCTGATGCTGGAGGCAGTCGCCCCCGAAGAATTCCTCATTAAGCACTATGCCGCCATGCTGGAGCTCAGGTTGAAATAAGCGCCTGAGGTTTTTTCAATTGCTTAAATCACCCTCCAACTTTTCGGCGCCCCTGCGCGTCTAACAGGCAGAGAGAAAGAGAAAAAGGCAGGTATCCCCCATGCGCCAGACCGCTTCCCGCGCCCGCGCCCGGGCCGCCAGGCTGCTTCAAGCGCTGTCCGCCCTCGTATTCATGGCCCTGCTGGCCCTGACCGCCATCGTCTTCGCCCGTCCCGGGGCGGCCGCCCCGGCCTGCGCCTCCGCGCCTCCCGGGCCGCCGGCTGGCCCGGCGGCCTGGGTGCCCGAGGTGGTCCCGCCCCCCGGCGGCGACCCCGAGGACTATGACCCGGGGTACGACTACGGCGCCCCCGTCCCACTCTGCTCCGGCGTGGAGGAGGGCTGGTTTTCCGACGCCGCCTTTCTGGGTGACTCCCTTACGGAGGGGCTGCTGCTCTACACCGACCTGCGTGCCCGGGGGGCGGACTGCCTGGCCTACCGCGCCCTCAACGTGCTGACGGTCTCCACCAAAAAGGTCCTCAGCCGGGACGGGGAAAAGCTCACCCCGGTGGAGGCGCTGGAGGGGCGAAGCTATGGGAAGGTCTACCTCTCCCTGGGCGTCAACGAGCTGGGCTGGTACGACGACGACAAGTATTTTGACCACTATGCCGCCCTGATTGACACGGTGCGCTCCCTCCAGCCGGAGGCGGACATTTACCTGCAGACCCTCCTGCCCGTGACGACGGAGAAGTCGGAGAGCGGCGGCTATGTCACCAACGACGGAATTGTGCGCTTTAACGGCCTTATCGCCCGGCTGGCGGCGGAGAAGCGGGTCTACCTGCTGGACCCCTACAGTGTCTTTGCGGGGGAGGACGGGGCCCTGGACGAATTATGGAGCACCGACGGCATCCACCTGACCAAGAGCCGTTACGCCCTCTGGCTGGAGTATCTGACCACCCATGCCGCGGCGTGACGGGGCGGGGTATCTTATCCCCCCACATTAAAGCTGAGACAAGGAGATTGTCCTCTTTGGAGAAACCGACCCGGAGCACCTACCAGCTGCTGGTAGACCATATCGTCTCGGGCCAGGCCGATTTTTATCGCCTGGCGTTCAGCTATGTCAAAAACCGGGACGCGGCGCTGGATGTGGTGCAGGAGGCCGTGGTCAAGGCGCTCTCCAAGGCCGACTCCCTGCGGGAGCCGGCCTATCTGAAAACCTGGTTTTACCGCATTCTTCTCAATGAGAGCATGAATTATTTCCGAAGGAGCCGGGGCCTTCTCTCCTTCGACGAGGCGCTGGACGACCGCCCCGCCCCCTGCCCGGACCCGGGGGAGCGGCTGGATCTGTACGACGCCATTGAGCGCCTCAGCCCCCAGGAGCAGACCGTCATCCGGCTGCGCTTCTTTGAGGATTTGAAGCTGGAGGAGATCGCCCGGGCCACCGGCACCAACCTGAACACTGTGAAATCCCGTCTTTACAAATCCCTGAAAAAGCTCAGGGATCTGACCGGAGAGGAGCTGTACGATGATGAATGAGAAATGGAGCGGGGCCAGAGCCCGCTATGAGGCGGCCCCCGTACCGGAGGAGCTCAATTTCGCCGTGGCCGCCGCCGTCCGGGCCGGGGGGCGGGAGCGGAAGCGCCGCAGGGTGGTCCGCCGCTCCCTGGCCACACTGGCCTCCTGCTGCGCCTGCTTTGTGCTGCTGGTGAACGTGAGTCCCGTCTTCGCCCGAGCCGTGTACGAGATGCCCGTGCTGGGCAGCCTGGCCCGGGTGGTCACTGTGACGCAGTACGCCATCGAGGACAAGGACCACCTGATCGACGTGCGCCTGCCCGCCCTGGAAAACACGGGAAACACTGACCTGGAGCAGCGGATCAACCTGGAGATCCAGACCCGAATCAACGGCGTGCTGGCCGAGGCCGAGGATCGCGCCAGGCAGACCCGGGAGGCCTATATGGCCACCGGCGGCGTGGAGGAGGACTTTATCCCCATCATCATCTCGGTGGACTACGAGATCAAATGCCAGAACGAACGCTGCCTCTCCTTTATCCTCACCAAGACCGAGACCATCGCCAGCGCCTACACGGAGATCTACTGCTATAACATCGACCTGGAGACCGGAAAGGAACTGACCCTCCAGGACGTACTGGGCCCCGGCTATCGGGAGATCGCCAACGCCGCCGTCCGCACGGAGATTGACCGCCGGATCCGGGAGGAGGGCGCGGGCTACTTCGACGGCACCGACGGCGTGGAGGGCTTCCAGTCCGTCACCGACGGCCAGCTCTTCTATATCAACGAGGGCGGCAACCCCGTGGTGCTCTTTGAGAAGTACGAGATTGCCCCCGGATATATGGGCACCCAGGAGTTTGAGATCGCCCGATAACGGCAATGTGTGCCGTCCTGCGGACCGTTACAGTCAAAAACCCTCCGCAGCGCAGGCCTCCCAGAGTTCCGCCGTCCGCAGACGACGAAATCAAATGAACATCCGTCATTCCCGGGGACATGTGCCTGAGATATGACACTTCTCATGACGGACGGGGCGACGTTTTTCCAAGAGATCCAGCCCCTTCCGGCATACAGTGCTCCGTCAAAGAAGACCCTCGGGACTTCTTTGACAAGCTGAGTCAAAAAGAGGGTTTCTCCCGTCGGGAGGAACCCTCTTTTTGACTCTATGCTACGCCATATACTCCACCAGCCGCTGGAGCATGACGGCTACCTCGGCCCGGGTGGCCGTTCCGGCGGGGTCCAGAGCGCCGCTGTCGCGGCCGGTGATAATCCCCGCGCCCACGGCCCACTCCATGCTCTCCCTTGCCCAGTTGGACACGGCCGCGCCGTCGGCGTAGCCGCCGATGCCGCCGGAGGCCGTACCGGTCTCCACACCCACAGCCTTCAGGTAGCGGCACAGGAAGACCGCAAGCTGCTCGCGGGTGACATTTGCGTCGGGGGCGAAGCCATCGCCCGTGCCCGTCACAATCCCCTGCCCGGCGGCCCAGTCCACCGCGCCTGCAAAATAGGCGTCGCCGGGCACGTCGGCAAAGCTGCCGGCCTTCGTCCCCTCCGGCTCGTTCTCCAGCCGGCTGAGCACCGTCACCAGCATGCCCCGGTTCATGGGCAGCGACGGGGCGAAGCTGGTCTCGCTCACGCCCTGGAAGAGCTCCCTGGCAGCGACGAACGTCATCGCCTCCGCGGCCCATCCGGCCTGGGCGGTGTCTTCAAACCGCCTGCTGTTGTCCACCAGCTTCACGGTGGCGCAGCCGTCCAGCGGCATCAGGGCTGCGCCGCCGGCCATCACGGTCTTGCGGATCAGCTCTTCGCTTCCGTCCGGGCGTACCAGTACGGCCACGATGCCGGGGGCCGCTTTCTCCACGGGGATGGACGCCTTGAGCCCGCCGGGCAGGTTCTCCGCCGCGGCGCCATCCACGGTGACGGCAACCGTGACGGCGCCGTCCGCCGTCCGCCCGGCCCTGACCGCCACGGTCTTACCCGGCTGATCCGCCAGCTGCGCCAGCGCGGCATTGGGCAGGGTCACTTCTGCCACCGGGGTGCTCACCGTCACGTCCGCTGCGGTCTCGCCGGCCAGCGCCCCCACGGCGCTCTTCGGCAGCTCCACAGCCGCGGAGGTCACGTCCTGCCCCGCCGGGACCTGGGCGGCAATCACGACCTCCGCCTTCACGCTGTCCGCTCCGGCGGCTGCCTTGGCCGCCGCCTTGGCCTGCTCTACCAGCTTATCCGCCGTCTTCGCGTCCACGGCGGCGGTGGCCGCGCCGTCCTTCACTGCGGCCTCCGTCCTGGTCTCCGTGACCGCGGCAGCGGTGCACCGGCCGTTCCCGTCGGTCACCACCTGCGCGGTGGTGGACGTACCTGTGGCCTTATCGCTGATGGACACGTTCTTCTCCTCGGTCTTGGTCCCGTCCGCCGCGGTGGAGGACTTGACCTCCTCCTTGGTCACGGATCCGTCCTTGGCCACGGTTTCGGTGACCTTGGTCTCGGTCTTTTCACCGGTGGAGCTATTAACTGCGGTCTCAGTCGTGCCGGTGGTGATGGACCCGTCCGGGTTCTTGGTGGTGGTCGTGGTGGTTGTGGTGGTCGTGTCGCCCTCCGTCTTTGTCTGCGTATCGGTGCTGGGCTTGGACGGCGTGGAGGGGGGCACATAGTTGGACTGCCAGCCGGCGGTGAGGGTCACGTCCGCCGCGCCCTTAAACACAGCCCCGGCCGGATGAGTAGTTACGCCGTCGCTCCAGCCCAGGAAGCTGTAGCCGGACTGCGCCGCAGAGGGAAGGGTGATGCCGTTCTCTGTATCGGCGTAAAGCGTGGTTTCGCTCTCGGTCGCTCCGCCCGCAGTGTCCAGCGTCACCTTGATGAGATAGGGCTGCGCTGTCACCTCGCCGATCTCGTAGGTCTTTCCCTCGTACACGTAGTCGGTACGGAGGGGGCCGCCGCCATAGTAGTTTTTCTCGGCCCGGACGCTGCCTGTCCAGCCGTCGTTATTCCGGATGGCACAGACGCCCTGGCCGGTAAAATGGTTGCCGGTCACATGGACTTTGGAGGCGTCTCCGTTTTGGCACCAGCTGACGGAGTCCTTTCCGACCAGACGGATGCCATAGGATCCCTCGCCCATTTCAAAGGTATTGCCCGTAATCTCCGCGGCGCCTTCGGTGCAGATATAGAGGGCCAGGTCGTTTTTCAGATCCTCAAACAGATTGTCCCGAATGGTGTAGGACCCGCCGATGACAAATCTGGTGCCCGACAGGTTGGACTTAAATACGTTACCCTCAATGATCAGTCCCTTCAGATTGGTGCTGTTGATGACGCCGCCGGTGAGGGCCTCCGCGTTCCGGGCGAGAATGTTGCGGCTGAAGGTACCGCTGGCCGCCGTCTCGAACAGCGCCCAGCGCCCGTTTTCAAAGCAGTTGTCGGTCACATCCAGCTCAACGGTGCCTCCGCCGCCCAGGATGTAGTAGGTGGCGGGAGCCGCCCCCTCCTCGCTGCCGAGCATGCCGATGAGCTTGCTGTTATGGATGGTGAGCCTGCCGCCCTGGGTGGCGGCCATGGTGTTAATCAGACCATAGCCGGAGGCAAACCGCGTTCCCTGATTGGCCACTTTGGAGTTGAGCAGGGAGAGCTGCGCGGTCCCTCTGGTGCAGATCATGGGCGCCGCCACGTCCGCAGCATAGGTCGCCTCAAGGGATACGCCGTCAAAGGTCACCTCCGCGCCGTCCGCGATGACGATCCTGCCGCCCTCGTTGCCCTTATCCTGACCGGCGTACACGGTAATGACGGTCTCCTCGCCGCGGTCCTCCGCGTCCCAAGCCTTGCCCGCGTTGGCGCCTGCAATGGTGATGTTCTTGTCGATGGTCAGATTCTCCGCCGCGCTCAAATCCACATTCTGCAGGAGGGTGACGGTTTCCCCGGTTTTTGCGGCAGACAGGGCGCTGGACAGGCTGGTATAGCGGTTCTCGCCAATGCCCGCCGCCCAGGCGCCGCCGTTGTCCCGGACCACAAATTTAACGCTGTCGTTATTATAGGCATACAGGTCGGTGCATTTCGCAGTTATCTGCGCCCGGTCGGTGGTGGAGACATTGTCCCTCACCTCCACGGCCCGCTCGTCATAGAAACAGTTCTCATTCGAGGCCTGCAGCGCGCCCACCACGCCGGCGGCAAATGTTCCTCCCTTGATAGAAGCTCCACGGTTCTCATTGCCCGTTACCACAGCAGCATTGTAGATGTTTCCCACAATGCCCCCGGAGCCGAGGCCCGCGTCGCCGGTGGCTGCAATTGCGCCGGAATTCTGATTGTTTTGAATCACAACCGGCGCATTATTGGTATAGCTGGCGTTTTTCTGATAACGTACCCAGCCGACAATTCCGCCGGCAATTTCGCCGGCCGTCACGTTTGCCGCGTTGGTGTTGCCGGATAGTGTCCCCCAGTTGGTCTGTTCGCCCACAATGCCGCCGGCCTCGTTCCCACTGGCGGTAACGGCGCCGGAATTGGTGTTGTCGGCCACGTTGGCCGCGGAGAGGCCCGCAATGCCGCCGGCGCAGTACACCCCGGAGATTGCTCCGTCATTGGAACAGCCGATAATATTCATCTCTTTGCCGGGCTCGGTATAGTAGGCCTTGCTGACGATTCCCGCCACTGCGGCCTTGCCGTTCCCACTGGTGACGGATGCGTGATTGGAACAGCCGCTGATGGTGCCCGACGCCAGAATACGGCCGGCAATGCCGCCGCCGTCGCCCACCGTCATAACGCCGGACACCTCACAGTCCTCTACCAGACCGTTTTCCAGCAAAACGCCGCACACCGCGCCGACCAATTCACTGTCCGGCACATTGATTTCCACGCCGGTGAGCTTGACATTTGAAACCGCACCGCCGCTGACGGCCCCAAACAGACCCACGGCGGCATCGGCCGAGTCGGTAGAGGAGATTTTAAGTCCACTGACGGTATGTCCGCCGCCGTCAAAGCTGCCGGTAAACGGCGCTGCGCCGTCAGCCAGTTTGTTGCCGGAACGGACGCCGCTCCCCAGGGGCGTCCAGTTCTCCCCGGTGAGTGCAATGTCCGCGTTCAGGACAAAATATGCATTCAGATGATTGGCCACCGCCTTGAGCTGCTCAGCGTTTTCGATGACATAGGGCGCCGCCTCGGTCCCCTCCCCTCCCGCAAATTCAGGGGCGTCTGCCGCCGCCGGAATCATACACAGCCCCACGGTCAGGGCTGCCGCCAGGGTCAGGGATATCCACTTTTTCCACACCCGCTTCATTTCTCTTCCTCCTGTATTAAAGTGTTATTGCGTTTTGCTGTACAGCAAAACGCACAGAATGCGTACGCATTCTGCACACTTCTGATACTACTTCTTATACCACATTCTTTGTTGGATAGCAATATGGGTTACAATATTTGTAAAATTATTTTGTGTCAGTCGTTTTTTTGTATTTTTCCGTGACCGTATTATTATGGAACAGGCCCCGGCGGCAAACCGCCGGGGCCTGTTCCATTCATCGCTGCTCTTCCAGTGCCAGCGGATACTCCTCCTGGGCTATCACGATGCCGCAGACTTCTCCCGGCGTGATTGGACCGTGCTCTTCCAGGTAAAACTCAACAATGATGCGGCTTCCGTCCCCGCTTCCGCCGCCGGCGCCGCCCTTAATCCGGGTACCGTCCGTCAGGATGAGCCAGGCCGTGCTGTCGGCGGGATCATAGCCCTCCAGGGTTCCGTTCAATGCGTTAAAGGCGCCCTCTCCGCTGCTCCCCTCCCCCCATATGGTTGTGGGGGAGAAATAGAGGGTGTCCAGCGTCCCCTGCCTGCCGTCGATGCTCAGGGACAGCTTGGGCGCATACTCCGTCATCTCCGCCGGGGCGTAATTGAGGGGCACGTCCAGCGACCATGCCCCGCCGCCGCGCAGAAAGAGACCCAGGCTCTCGTCGTAATTGGCGCTGTTCAGGCCCTGGATCTCCAAATGCAGGGTGCGCCCCGCCAAGTCCCACCCGTGGTCGTTGGCAATCGTAAAGCCGAACTGAATTTGATTGTCCAGTACATTGTCGTCGGCAAACCATAAGATGCCGCCGCTCCAGTTCAGCTCTTCCAGGCCAAAGTCCCAGCCCCGAAAGCCGTATTCACCCTGGGTGAGCACCTTGCCGTCATCCCGGGACAGCGTGCAGTTCAGCCCCGCGTACCACCGGTCTCCATATACCTCATCCACCGTAATCGTCCATCCCAGGCTGGAGTCGGAAGCTCCGACCGGCACTGCGTTTGCCGCCGATCCGCGCTGAGTGAGTCGTACCTGGTCGGGATCGATTCTCCGCTCCGCCACGACGGCCGCCAGCGCGCCGACGCTCAGGGCGCACAGGATTGCACATGCCAGCGCCGTCCGCTCCAGCCAGCGCCGTCCCGCAGGCCGCGCCGGACGGTTCTTTTCATGCATCGTCTGCTTTGTCCGCTCCAAC
The DNA here is from genome assembly GCF_014287675.1 of Lawsonibacter faecis. Taxonomy (GTDB): domain Bacteria; phylum Bacillota; class Clostridia; order Oscillospirales; family Oscillospiraceae; genus Pseudoflavonifractor; species Pseudoflavonifractor faecis. The sequence goes on from NZ_JACOPQ010000005.1 coordinate 245,099, forward strand.
AGCTCCGGGGCGGGTACAATCCGATCGAAGCCGCGGGTGTACTCAGTATCATTCATCTCTTATCCGCTCCTTTCAATCCTCCAATTGTCTGCGCAGAATATCCCTGCCCCTGGCCAACTGGCTGCGCACCGTGGCGGGCTTGCGGCGGAGCATGGCGCCTATCTCCTGGGCGGAATACCCCTCGTAATAGAAGAGGTGAATGACCGCCCGGTACTTTGCCGGGAGCAGGCGGAGCAGCTCGAAGAAACCGCTGTCGCCGTCCGGCTGACTGTAAGGCATTGTCTCCGACAGCGGTTCAGTGCGCTTTCTCCAGGGGGATGTGTGCGCCTTTCGGCAGCAGTTGACGGTCACCCGGAGCAGCCAGGCCCTGCGGTGCTCCTCACTCTCAAACGCCGGGGCCTTGCGTGCATAGCGCAAAAACACCTCCTGGAACACGTCGTCCGCGTCGCTGCGCGAGTGCATCTGTGCGACGGCGAGCCTGTACACCATGGCGGCATAGGTATCCACCACCCAGTCAGCCGATTCCTGCATGATTCCTCACCCTCTTTCGTCTCTCTGACCATAATACCCCGCAGCGGAAGGAATTGTTGCACAAACATAGTTTCCGGGGCGGCAAAAAGCGCCGCCGGTGAGAGCCGGCGGCGCTTTGGCTTATTTTTGATACTCAAATTCCAGATTGTAGAGAGAGACGGTATCCCCGTCCTGAATGCCCATCTCCTCCAGCTGGTCGAAGAGGCCGGACTCCCGAAGCATCCTGTCAAACCAGTTGCGGGACTCGTAATCCCCAAAATTGACGTTGGCCATGGTCTTCTGGAGCCAGGGTCCCTCCACAATCCAGACGTCGTCCTCGTGGGTGATGGTGAGGGGCTCGGAGGTGTCCACCTGTGGGGGGCGCTGGACGTAGGTGGGCTCGTAGACCGTGACGGGGGGCAGCTCCCGCAGCTTTCCGGCGGCGGCGAGCATCAGTTCACGGGTGCCCAGATGGGCCGCGGCGGAGAGCTCGAAAAAGGGCATCCCCTCGGCCTCCACATGGGCCTTAAGGGTTTCCACCAGGGTGCGGTCCTCAGCGATATCCACCTTGTTGCCCGCCACCAGCATGGGCCGGGAGGCCAGCTCGGGTGAGTACTGCTTCAGCTCCTCGTTGATGGCCTCGAAGTCTGCCACCGGGTCCCGGCCCTCGCTGCCGGAGACATCCACCACATGGATCAGCAGGCGGCAGCGGTCCACATGGCGCAGGAAGTCGTGGCCCAGGCCCACGCCCTCGCTGGCCCCCTCGATAATGCCGGGGATGTCGGCCAGGACGAAGGAGACGCCCTCCTCCACATAAACCACGCCCAGGTTGGGGTAGAGCGTGGTGAAGTGGTAGTTGGCGATTTTGGGCTGGGCCTTGGACACCACGCTCAGCAGGGTGGATTTGCCCACGTTGGGGAAGCCCACCAGGCCCACGTCGGCCAGGAGCTTCAGCTCCAGCAACACAGAGCGCTCCTGGCCGGGCAGGCCTGCCTTAGCAAAGCGTGGCACCTGGCGGGTGGGCGTGGCGAAATGCTTGTTGCCCCAGCCGCCGTTGCCGCCCCGGCAGAGGACGAAAGGCTCGTCCCCGGACATATCGCAGATGATCTCCCTCGTCTCGGCATCCCGGACCACGGTGCCCAGAGGCACCTTGATGACCAGGGGCTGACCGTCCCGGCCGGAGCAGCGCTTGCCCTGACCGTCCGCGCCGTTCTCAGCCACGTATTTACGCTTGTAGCGAAAGTCCATCAGGGTGGACATGTGGCGGTCCACCCTGATGATCACGTCGCCGCCGCGGCCGCCGTCGCCGCCGTCCGGGCCGCCGGCGGCCACGTACTTCTCCCGGTGGAACGAGACCACGCCGTTGCCGCCCGCGCCGGATTTGACGGTGATTCTGGCTGTATCAATAAAATTAGGCATTTTTACCTCCTGGGTACATGGGCGGGCAATGGCCGCCCCTACAATTGAGCCGTGCGGAGCGGATGAATCCGCTCCCTACAGCCCACATTCCTGTAGGGAGCGCATTCATGCGCTCCGCCGCTTCACTTGGCATCAGACCGCATGGAAAGAAAAGGCCCCGAACGGGTTTCCGTCCGAGGCCTTTAGTATAACCAATAAATTGGCTTACTGCGCGATCTCCACAATAGAGACCTGCTTGCGGTCCTTGCCGAGCCGCTCGAACTTGACCTTGCCGTCCTTGAGGGCGAACAGGGTATCGTCGCTGCCCTTGCCCACGTTAACGCCGGGATGAATATGGGTCCCGCGCTGACGGACCAGAATATTGCCGGCCAGGACGAACTGGCCGTCGCCACGCTTCACGCCAAGGCGCTTGGACTCGGAGTCGCGGCCGTTGCGGGTGGAGCCGACACCCTTCTTGTGGGCGAAGAACTGAAGACCGATTTTCAGCATTGTCGTACACCTCCAAACAGTGTGCAATAAGTTTGAGTGGAGAGGATTCAATCCTCCTCCACAACGATGATATTTTCGGGGTACTCCTCGTGGAGTTCGGCAAAATAGACCATAAGCGCCGTCAGAAGCGCCTGACAGGTGCTCTCATTGGTCTGGCCCAGAGCGCCGGGGAGCTTGAGGGAGATGGTATCGCCCTTCACCCTGACCGAGGCCTCCAGCCCGAGCACGTCGTTGACGGTGCACTCGCAGAGCCGGACGGCGCTGGTAACGGCGGCGCAGACGATGTCGCTGCCCTCTTCCGCGTAACCGCTGTGTCCCTTCACGGTGAAGCCCACAATGCGGCCCGCGTCCATATGGAACGCAACGGTCGTCATTACACGGAGATCTTGCCGATGGTCACTTTGGTGTACGGCTGACGGTGACCCTGACGCTTCCGGTAGCCCTTCTTGGGGTTATACTTGAAGATGCGGATCTTCTTGCCCTTGCCGTTCTTCACGACGCTGGCCTCAACCTTGGCGCCGTCCACGACGGGAGCGCCGAAAGTGGCCTTGTCGCCGTCCAGGATGGCGAGGACCTTGTCGAAGGTCACGTTGTCGCCGGCCTCCACGGGCAGCTTCTCGATGAAGAGGGTATCGCCCTCGGCCACCTTGAACTGCTTGCCGCCGGTCTCAATAATTGCGTGCATTCTGTTTCACTCCTTCATTACGGGCTCGCTGTCGGGGGCAGAAGCGCGGAGAAGCCGGGAGCAGCGGCAAAAGGGACCACACAGACCGGAAAGCGGGCCAGTGCGCAGACTGGCGGTGTTTTCGGCGGAGTGGAGCCTTTATGGTCCGTCGCAGAGGCTTCGGAGCGTGAAACACGCCCACTACTTCATTTATGGCCCATTCAAAGCGGCTTTAGTAGTATATCAGCGAAAAAGTGGAAAGTCAAGGGATACCGCCTTACTTTTCCGTATTTTTTGCGGTTCGCTCCGAAACGCAGGGTCTTGCGGCCTGTGGCGGCGCGTGGACGCGGCAGGAGCAGACGGAGGGACCGCCTTTTGACCCCGCAGGATATGGGCAAAATTTCGCTCCAGATCTCCGCCGCCCGGAAACTGATAGGCTCCAAGGCGCATAGGCCCCTCCTTTAATCCCGTACCCGGCCAAAATACCAGCCGGTGACTCCGTCCTTTTTGGCCAGGATGCCGCGCGAGGTACGCTCCACCACCTTGAGCACGTCCCCTGGCTCCACGGGAAGGCGGTAGTCGGTGGAGTCCTCGCAGCGCACCTCCCCCCGGTCCTCCCAGAGGTAGGCGGTCAGCACGTCCAGCACCCGGCCGCTCTCCAGGTGGCGGCAGCGTGAGAACTCCTCTCCCCGCTCCAGAACCTCCAGCGCGTTTTTGCCCCAGCGGATATTGATGGAGTCCGTGCTCCCGGCCTGGCCGTCCAGAGCGGTGACGGCGGGCAGGTCATCATAGGAGATGAACGAGAAGTCCCCGCCGGGTCCGCCGGGGATGATCAGCAGATTGAGCTGGCAGTCCCGCTTGAGGGCACAGCCGCCGTCGATACTGATAATGTGCTTCTCCCGGCTGATAAGCGGGTTGGCGCAGGGGATTTTCTCCCGGTAGAGTGTGACGGGCCAGTGGCCCACCACGCACCACTTCTCCAGGTGGGTGTCCTGGGAGAGAAAATCGTCGTTTTTCATGCAGCGCCAGGACTCCAGCTCCTCCATATGCTCCGCGGAGGGTACGCCGCCGTGGACAAAGATGATATCCTGGGTGTCTATGATGGTGGGAAGCTCCCGCAGAAAACGAAACTCCCGCTCGAACGGCCCGGCGACGGCGGCGCGCAGCCGCTCCTGGTCCATGCACGCCTCCTCGGTGAGGCCCGCCTCCATCCCCATCTGCACCAAGGTGCAGCGGCGGCCAAAGTGGCGCAAATAGTAGTCAAAGAATTCCCAGCTCAGCTCCTCCCGGCCGTCCACGAAGCCCACCACCAGGTCGTCGCAGTTGCCGCAGAGGGTGTGGACGGTGTGGGTGGCGCTCAGGTCCATCAGGAGGCGCAGGGTCTCCAGGCTCCGTTCCCCCTTCTCCAGCATATCGCCCAGGACAAAGAGGATATCGTCCCGGCAGAAGCCCGCCTTGGCCAGCACGGCCTTGAGGTAGTCCGGGGTGCCGTGGATATCGCTCACCGCCAGGACGCGCCGGTCGGCGGGCAGGTTCATTCGTATGACTTTGGCTTTCAGCATGGTCGTGACCTCGCTCTATTTTCGTGATTGATGGCCTATTCTATCACAGATAGGGTTAAAAGTAAAAGCCGGCCGCGCAAAAGCGCGGCCGGCTTTCTACCGGTGCTCTTATGTGCCGGGAGAAATTATTGCTCGGGCACCACGGCAAAGAACGTCAGGTCCTCCGGGCCGTCGTTGATGAGGCTGTGGGTGTGGCCCTTGGGGCAGTAATGACACTGCCCCGCTGTCACGGTCTCCTCCCCGCCGTCGTACAGCACCCGGCCCGTGCCGGAGAGAACAAAGATAATTTCGCTGCTGGTATCGTGGGTGTGCCCGCCGATGGACGCACCGGAAACCAGTCTGCCGCGCAAAATTTTATTCCGCCCGTCCATATACATCCGGGCCGCAAGCTCCCTTTCCCCGCCTTTAAAATGGGGAATCACGGTCTCCTCCATGCTGTCAAAGTCAATCAGCATCGTATTTTTCCTCCTCAATGCCCCGCTCGCGTTTATCCATACGATTACCGGCCCTTTGCCACAAACGCCACCCAGCCGTTTTTCGCCCCACGAAAGACGAGTCTTTTGTGGGGACCCCTCATTTTTTATTTATCGCCTGACGGAAGTCAATTCCGCCAGGCTCCGCGGTACTCGCCGCGCTTGTGTTGACCCGTGCGATTACCGGCCCTTTGCCACAAACGCCACCCAGCCGTTTTTCTCTTTCTTCTCCACGACGGACAGTCCCCGGCTCTCGATGGCGGCTCGGACCTCGTCGGCCCGGCTGTCGATGATGCCGGAGCAGATAAAGGTGCCGCCCTCAGCCAGCAGGCCGGGCACCTGGGCGGAGAGGGGGATGATGACGTCAGCCACAATATTGGCCAGGACCAGCTCATATCTCCGCTCGGCCAGCTCTGCGGCCAGGGCCTTGTCGGACAGCACGTCCCCGGCCCGGACGGTGTATCTGTCCCGGCCGATGCCGTTCATCCCTGCGTTCTCGTAGGCCACGCCCACGGCCTTGGGGTCGATGTCCACCCCCACGGCGGACACGCCGCCCAGGCGGAGGGCGGCGATGGAGAGGATACCGCTGCCGCAGCCCAGATCCAGCACGGCGTCGCCGGGCCTGGTGCACGCCTCCACGCCCTCCAGGCAGAGCTGGGTGGAGGCGTGGGACCCGGTGCCGAAAATCAGGCCGGGGTTCAGGTAGAGGGCGGTGCGGCCCGCCGGAACCTCCCCGCTTTCCTTTTCCCACTCGGGGACGATGTAAAGCCGCTCTCCCACGCTGAGGGGCTTGTAGTACTGCTTCCAGTTGTTGGCCCAGTCCTCCTCACAGAGGGAGGCTGTGCGCACCTGCAGGGTGCCGGGGGCCTTAGCCCGTGTACGGAACGCCTCAAGACCATCGGTAATCTGCGCCAGCTTCCCGTGCCCGTTGGAGTCGTCGGTGACATAGAACTTCACCCGGGCCACGCCCCGCATCCGCTCCAGCAGGTCCTCGTCCACGTAGTCCCAGTACTGCCGGTTCTGTTCCAGAAAGGCCTGAAACTCCGCCTCGCCCTCGATCACCAGGCCGCCCGTATCGAAGCGGGTGAGATAGGCGGACAGCTCGTCCAGCCCGGCATCGGTGGTGTCGATGGATACTTCCAGCCATTTATCGTCCATATTGAATGTTCCTTTCAGGATAGAGGTACCGCCCCGCCCATTCAGGCGGGGCGGTATGATTGTATCACAGTTTTACCGCTTTGTCCCCAGGAAAAACAGCGCCATGGTGCCGGGGCCGGAGTGGGCGCCGATGACGGGGCCCACGTTGTTGATGACGACCTTTTTCACACCAAAGCGCTTCTTCACATCGGCGGCCACCTGCTCGGCCTCCGCCAGGCAGTCGCCGTGGCTGATGAAGACAATCTGGCTGCCGGGATCGATGGCGGTCTCCTCCATATGGTCCACCAGGGCGGTGAGGGAGGCGGCGCGGCCCCGGGCCTTGCCCACGTTGATGAGATGGCCCTCGTCATCCACATGGAGCACGGGCTTGATATGGAGCATGGAGCCCAGAACGGCGGTGGCGGCGCTGACCCGGCCGCCCCGCTTGAGGAAGTGGAGGTCGTCCACGGTGAACCAGTGGCAGAGGTGAAGCTTGTTCTGCTCGGTCCAGTCCCGGACCTCCTCAATGCTCTTGCCCGCCTTCTTCTGCTCCGCGGCGTGCCAGATCAGGAGGCCCTGACCCAGAGAGGCGCAGAGGGTGTCCACGGTGAAGATCTTTCGCTCCGGGTACTTCTCACGCAGCTCGGCCACGGCCATGGTGGAGGACTGGTAGGTGGCGGAGAGGCCGGAGGAGAAAGCAAGGACCAGCACATCCTTCCCCGCGGCAAGGATGGGGTCGATGAGATCGGTGTAGTCCGCCACGTTGACGGCGGCGGTGGTGGCCATCTCACCGGCGCGGAGCACCCTGTAAAACTCCTTGGGGTCCATCTCCCTGTCGTCGGGATAGTTGTGGCGGGTGATGCCCTGGAGCGTAAAGGAGAGGGGCAGGACCTCCACCCCAAGCTCCTTCACCAGGGCTGCGGGCAGGTCGGCGGACGAGTCGGTGACGATGACAAATTCGCTCATGTGGAACCTCCATTGGTCATGCGCCGGGTTTTTGTCCACAACGCACGGTATTATTTTATCCGAATATTTCTATTCGTTTTCGCTCTTGGGGCATTTCTTGGTCTTTTCCTTACTCTTCTCCAGCAGGGGGCGGCGCTCCTGGAGAATCTCCAGCACCCGCTGGCAGGCCAGCTTGTCCGCATAGCTGCGCAGGGCGAGGGCCAGGGCCAGCCTGGGCAGTTCCTCCTCCCCCACGTCCTCAGCGAGGCTCTGGGCGGTCTCGTTGAGCGCCGCGTCCAGCTCACGGCAGAAGTGGGCGTAGAGGGCCTCAGCGTCCTTGTCCGGGACGCTGGTGCCTGCGGCGATGAGGCTGCTGGCATCCTTCACGGAGAGAACCTGCTTCAGCGCGCAGATAGCGGTGAGGTAAGCCAGGTGGGTGCGGTGGTAGCGCTTGCCCTCGGCCCGGGGGAGCATACCGTCCTTAATGTAATTGTTCACCATGGCTGATGTGAGGCTCTCCCCCTCGTCGAAGTGGATGAGCTGGCGGGGCATATAGGAGATGATCTGGTCCATGTACAGGCCAATATCGGGAAAGGCGTCCCACGCCTGGGGCCGTTCTTCGGCCAGACGGCGTTTGAGTTCCGCAATTTCTTCCATGGCGCGCTCCTCTCATAGTTTTAAAAATGATGACATAAAATTTTAAAACTATTATACCACATAGAAAGAAAAGCTGTAAAGAGCAAAAGGTCTTGAAATCAGCCGTTTTCAGTCACATAACAGAATTATGTGACGTTTTCACCTTCTTGGGCGGCAAAAGGGCGCGGGCGGCAGTTTTGCCGCCCGCGCCCCTCTCCGCGCCATCCATTCAGCCCTGCCCCGGCGGACACCGTGCGCCCTTCGCCGGCGGCGGTCCATGCGGAAAGCCAGAAAAAACCCCTCATATCCCCGGAAGTTCTGTGTTCTCCAGGAGGCTGTGGATCTCCCCCCTGCCCGCCTCGTACCCCATACGGAAGCCCTGCATAAAGTAATGCCGCCGCTCGCACTCAATATCGCAGGAGGTGCAGTCCTGATATTCGTCAAAATCCACCTGCGCGGGATCCACACACTGGGCGAGCTGAACCTCCAAATCCGCGATCCGCGCGAGAAGCTTGCGGTAGGCCTGGGTCTTGGCGATCTCTCCCTCATCAAACGGCGTGCACGACTCATACAGAACATCCAGCGAAGTTTTTTCCCGATTCATAATATCTCCTCCGTAAAGCGATTCTGAGTGATTTACTGACATTGGCCGTCCAGGTTTCGGAGCGGTGCAGACTGGCGCGTCCTGCACCGGCTTTTTCTGCCGCTACCCCCTTGACAAAAATTTTAATAGCGCTATAATGAACATTGTTCAGATTGGAGGGCGACGTATGAACCGAACCGTCACCAGCCGCGAGCAGCTCCTGGCCGCCGCCAAGGAGATTGCCTACGGCCAGGGACTCTCACAGGTGAATATCCGTGCCGTGGCGTCCAAATGCGGCGTTGCGGTGGGGTCCATCTACAACTACTTCCCCACCAAGGCGGACCTCATCGCCGCGGTGATAGAGGACTTCTGGCGCCAGGCCGCCCATATGGAGTCCTGCGTACCCGGTCCTGGGGAGCCCTTTCCCGCCTACGTCGGGCGGCTTTACAGCGAGCTGCGCCGGAATTTGTCCGCGTTTCAGTCCGGGTGGCTGTCCCAGATCGCCGCCCTGGGGGCCGACGAGCGGCAGAAGGGCCGGGCGCTGGAGGAAAAATGCTTTGAGCACATTAAGCGCGGTCTGCTCCACGCGCTGGAGGGCTGCCCCTCCGCCTCCCCCCTGCTGGCGGATGCGGAAGGCCGGAGCGCCTTCGTGGACTTCGTCTTTCGCAATCTGCTCCTCCTGCTCCGCCGGGGCGATAGTGACTGCACCTACTTTCAGCAGATTCTGGAGGCGCTGCTTTAGGCCTTGTCTGATACATGGCGATATGCCCAGCGGCGTGGGTTTTTTTCGTCCGGGCAAGCAGTTCCTTTGCAGGAATCCCGACGGATTTCAAGGAAAAACTGGGCCGTCCGGGCGGAAAAAGGCCCGCCGATTGGCCGTGCTGATCTTTTTCATACAAGGTATAGCGCCCACGCTCCCGCATTACAGCAGAAACGGGTAATCCGCCAGGCGTGTCTTTATCCGGGCGAGGTGCCGGACAGGCGAGAGGCTTTATTGGAAGAATCTTGCCGGTACGATATCTTGTCCATAGGAAGGGGCGGCGGGGCGGAATCCCTTTTCCCTTTAACTGAACATAGTTCATATTGAAAAGGAGATTGATTTTATGGCACAGGCAATGGTTGAAACAATTTTTGACGCGGTATACCTCTGCACCGTTATCACACTGGGCGTTCTGATGCTCCGCGGGGCCGGAGTGAACAGGCAGTTTACCCTCTTCGGCCTGATGGCGGTGCTTCTGGGCTGCGGCGACGCGTTCCATCTGGTTCCCCGGGCCTTCGCCCTCTGCACCACCGGACTGGAAGCCCACGCCGCAGCCCTGGGCGTGGGAAAATTCATCACCTCCATCACCATGACGCTCTTCTACGTGCTTCTCTACCATATCTGGCGCCGGCGCTACCGTGTCGCGGGCAGAACCGGCCTGACGGCCGCCGTATACCTGTTGGCCGCCGCCCGCATTATTCTCTGTCTCTTCCCCCAGAACGCCTGGCTCAGCTATCGCCAGCCCCTGTTCTGGGGCGTGCTGCGCAACATCCCCTTTGCCGTCATGGGCCTGATTATCATTGTGCTCTTCTTTCAGGAGGCCAGACGGACCGGAGATTCTGCGTTCCGCTGGATGTGGCTCGCCATCGTCCTCTCCTTTGGGTTCTATATCCCCGTGGTCCTCTTTGCCGACGCCATCCCCCTCATTGGGATGCTGATGATACCCAAGACCCTGGCCTATGTATGGGTGGTGTGGATGGGCTTCTCCGAGTACCGCGGAAACCGGAAGGGCTGAATGCGCATGGAGCGGTTAACGGCCTTTTTCCGCACCGTCGGCGGGAAGCTGCCGACGGTGCCCCCACGGGGCCTTCTGCTGGCTGCCGGCCTGGTGTGGCTGGCAGCGGGCGTCAATATTTTTCGTCTGGGCGCGCCGGACATGGCTTCCCACTGGGGAAGTCCCCTGCTCCCCCTCCTCTGTGCCCTGGCGGTTTTCCTGATTTTCTTCCTGGCAATTTTCCGGCGGCTTGTCACGAAGCACACCGCCCGGATTCTTGCCTATGAGGCGCGGCGGGTGATGGTCCTATATTTCTTTGACAAAAAGAGCTACCTCCTCATGGCCTTTATGATGACCTTCGGCATCCTCCTGCGCTCCTCCCGTCTCGTTCCGCCTCTCTGGCTGGGGACCTTTTACGCCGGGCTCGGCGCCTCTCTCATGGGGGCGGGGCTGGGGTTTCTCCTCCAGTTTCTCCGGGCCATGCGGGCGCCCCTCTCACCGCCCGGCGGCGCCCAGGAATGACAGAGAGGGATAAACAGCAAGACAGCCCGCCTATCGGCGGGCTGTCTTGCTATCTCTCCAGGCCGAAGCCGTACTGAGCGCAGAGCTCATTCAGCTCCCGCCAGGGCTTGCCCCTGGAGAATCCGGCGGCCTCCTCCGGGTCCATGCCCAACATCAGCACCTGATAAACACCCAGCCGTTTCACCCGCTTTTTCAAAACGGCGTGCTCTTTCCGCTCCTCGGCCACCATGCCCATATAGAGGATGGAAAAAATAATATCCAAATCCACGGCTTTGTCGGGGTCCCGCTCCCCGTACTTTTGGGTCAGCGCAGTGATGCGCTCCATGTCCGGCTCCCGGAAGGTCTCATCCACCATGTCGTAGACCGTGACGAAATCGGCGTACAGCCTATCGGCGCCGAAGAGGGCGCTGTCCCGGCGCAGCGCTTTGAAATACTGGGCGTCCTTTACCGCCAGCTTTGTGGGGCCGCCCGGCCGGGTCAGGTAGACGCACCAGCGGTCAAAGCTCCCCTCGTCGTATTCCAGAAAGGAGCCGTCGGAGAAGCGCTTCATAATCTGTCCCGTGGATTCACCTTCTCTCTATGGAATAGCCGCCCCCGGCTCCTGCCGGAACCGGGGGCGGCCTATTTGATTCAGTGCCGGTTAGCGGGGGTTCTTAATGGCGGCCTGAGCGGCGGCCAGGCGGGCAATGGGCACACGGAAGGGGGAGCAGGACACATAGTCCAGGCCCACCTTGTGGCAGAACTCCACGCTGGAGGGGTCTCCGCCGTGCTCGCCGCAGATGCCCAGATGGATCTCGGGCCGGGTCTTGCGGCCCAGGGTGACGGCCATCTCCACCAGCTTGCCCACGCCGGTCTGATCCAGATGGGCGAAGGGGTCGGACTCGTAGATCTTCTTCTCGTAGTAATAGTCCAGGAACTTCCCGGCGTCGTCGCGGGAGAAGCCAAAGGTCATCTGAGTCAGGTCGTTGGTGCCGAAGGAGAAGAACTCGGCCTCCTTGGCGATCTCGTCGGCGGTCAGGGCGGCGCGGGGGATCTCGATCATGGTGCCGACCTGGTACTTCATGGAGACGCCGGACTCGGCGATGATCTTATCGGCGGTGGCGGTGACCACGTCCTTGACGTATTTGAGCTCCTTCACCTCGCCCACCAGGGGGATCATGATATTGGGCTCAATGCTGTACCTGCCGCGCTTGGTGACGGCGATGGCGGCGTTGATGACAGCGGTGGTCTGCATCTCGGCGATCTCGGGGTAGGAGACTGCCAGGCGGCAGCCGCGGTGGCCCATCATGGGGTTGAACTCGTGGAGGGACTCGATGACGTTCTTCAGCTTCTCCACGGTGACGCCGATCTCGCCGGCGATCTCCTTGATGTCCTCCTCCTTGGTGGGCAGGAACTCATGCAGCGGGGGATCGAGGAAACGGATGACCACAGGGTGGCCCTCCATGGCCTCATAGAGCCCCTCGAAGTCGCCCTGCTGATAGGGCATAATCTTGGCAAGGGCCTTCTTGCGGTCATCCACATTGTCGGCCACGATCATCTCGCGCATGGCCTTGATGCGCTCGCCCTCGAAGAACATATGCTCGGTGCGGCACAGGCCGATGCCCTGGGCGCCGAAGGAGCGGCCCTGGGCGGCGTCCTTGGGGGTGTCGGCGTTGGTGTAGACCTCCAGCTGACGGTACTCGTCGGCCCAGGCCATCAGGCGGCCGAAGTCGCCGCTGCCCACGTCGGCGGGCACGGTGGCGATGGCCTCGCCGTAGATGTTGCCGGTGGAGCCGTCGATGGAGATAAAGTCGCCCTCATGGTAGTCCTTGCCGGAGAGGGAGAACTTCTTGGCGGCATAGTCCACCACGATGTCGCCGCAGCCGGAGACGCAGCAGGTGCCCATGCCGCGGGCCACGACGGCGGCGTGGGAGGTCATGCCGCCGCGGACGGTCAGGATGCCCTGGGCGACCTGCATGCCCTCGATATCCTCGGGAGAGGTCTCCAGGCGGACCAAGACGACCTTCTCGCCCCGCTCATGCCAGGCCTTGGCGTCCTCGGCGGTGAAGACCACCTTGCCGCAGGCGGCGCCGGGGGAGGCGGCCAGGCCCTTGCCGATGACCTCGGCCTTCTTCAGGGCGGCGGGGTCGAACTGGGGATGGAGCAGAGAGTCCAGCTGCTTGGGCTCCACGCGCAGGACGGCCTCCTTCTCGGAGATCATACCCTCGTCCACCAGGTCCACGGCCACCTTCAGGGCGGCGGCGGCGGTTCGCTTGCCGTTGCGGGTCTGGAGCATGTAGAGCTTGCCGTTCTCAATGGTGAACTCCATGTCCTGCATGTCCTTATAGTGCTGCTCCAGCTTGGTGGCGATTGCGGCAAACTGGTCGTACACCTCGGGCATCTCCTCGTGGAGCTTGGAGATGGGGGAGGGAGTGCGCACGCCGGCGACCACGTCCTCGCCCTGGGCGTTGATGAGGTACTCGCCGAAGAGGGCCTTCTCACCGGTGGCGGGGTTGCGGGTAAACGCCACGCCGGTGCCGGAATTGTCGCCGGAGTTGCCGAAGACCATGGACTGGACGTTGACGGCGGTGCCCCAGTCGTAGGGGATCTCGTTCATGCGGCGGTAGACGTTGGCGCGGGGATTGTCCCAGGAGCGGAACACGGCCTTAACGGCCTCCATGAGCTGGGTCTTGGGGTCGGTGGGGAAGTCCACGCCCTTCTCATCCTTATAAAACTTCTTGAAGCGGATCACCAGGTCCTTCAGATCCTCGGTGGTCATCTCGGTGTCCAGCTTGATGCCCCGCTCGGCCTTCTTGGCGTCGATGATCTCCTCAAAACGCTTCTTGGAGAGCTCCATGACCACGTCGGAGAACATCTGGATAAAGCGGCGGTAGGAGTCGTAAGCAAAGCGGGGGTTGTTGGTGATCTCCGCAAAGCCCTCCACCACGGTGTCGTTCAGGCCCAGGTTCAAAATGGTGTCCATCATGCCGGGCATGGAGGCCCGGGCGCCGGAGCGGACGGAGACCAGCAGGGGGTTCTTGGGATCGCCGAACTTCTTGCCGGTGATCTCCTCCAGCTTGGTCAGGTACTCCATGATCTCGGCCTGGATGTCGGCGTTGATGGCGCGGCCGTCGTTGTAGTACTGGGTGCAGGCCTCGGTGCTGACGGTGAAGCCCTGGGGCACGGGCATGCCCAGATTGCTCATCTCGGCCAGATTGGCGCCCTTGCCGCCCAGCAGTTCCTTCATGGAGCCGTTGCCCTCGGAAAACAGGTAGACGTACTTGTGTGCATTAGCCATGTGTATACTTCCTCCTTAAAAGGTTTGGGATGTGCAGCACATTGACGTGTCCCCTTGTGGGGAACACTCGCCCGCCTTTTAAAGACGGGCGGGCAGTTTGTCGACCAAACTGTCCCATTATGGAATCCATTATATCATTTTCACCCTGCATTGCAAGGTTTCTGTACGCAATTGGGCATCTTTTTTATCGTCATGAGGTCCTTAGCGGCGGGTAAGGCAGATATAACCCCGGCAATTGATGAAATTCCATCTTTATTTTCGGTCAAAAGTCCGCTTATAAAAGATTAATGCGCGGTTTAGCGGCAAATTTGTCCTTTGCCCCGCCGAAAAACCGGTTTGGAGGGGGCGGCCTGCGCGCGGCCCTTTTACCACTCAATGCCCTTCCGGGCGGGGACGCCCTGATCGAAGGGGTGCTTGACCTTCCTCATCTCGGTGATGTAGTCTGCCCGCTCCACCAGCTCCGGTGCGGGGTCCCGCCCGGTCAAGACCACCTCCAGCTCCCGGGGGCAGCCGTCCAGAAAGTCGGTGACCCTCTTGATGGGCAGCAGGCCCGTGGACACGGCGGCACAGCACTCGTCCAGCACCACCAGCTCGCACTCCCCCGCCCTGGCGGCCCGGGCCGCCTCGTCCAGCTCCCGCTCGAAACGGGAGCTGGCCCGGGCCTTCTCCTCGTCGTTCATCATGAAGGAGAACTTGACCTCTTCGGGCACCTCCAGCAGCGTCACACCGGGGACTTTGGCGATGGAAAGGCGCTCCCCGCTGTCCGCGCCCTTGAGAAACTGGGCGATAATCACCCGGTTCCCCCGTCCTGCCGCCCGGAGGGCCAGTCCGAAGGCGCAGGTGGTCTTTCCTTTTCCGTCGCCGCAATAGATATGGATCATATGGATTCCTCCTCAAAGTCCCGCAGATACGCCTCTACGGAGCGCGTCATTTCCCTGGAAAAGTCCGAGTTGTACTTCCGGGCGCAGAAAGCCTTTAGATAGTCCTCAAAGCTCCGCGCCCCCGTGCGTCCGGCAAACATCTCCCGCAGCTCGGCCCCGTCCCCGCGGCGGTAGCCATTCTCGTGGACGATATGCCTCATGTCGAAGCGCTCCGGCTTCTTTCGGTCCTTCTGCTGCTGCGTGGGCCAGCCGATGACCAGCATGGCCGCGGGAAAGACCCAGTCCGGCAGATTCAGGAGGCGCCGGTGCTCCTCATACTGCTCCATAATGTCTCCGATATAGCAGGAGCCCAGCCCCAGGCTCTCGGCGGCGGTCACCGCGTTCTGGGCGGCGATAACCGCGTCGTCCACAGCCAGCAGCAGGTCCCCCGCGCCGGGACGGCGGGGCGTGCACCCCGCCTCCACATATGCGTCGAACCACCGGCGGCAGTCGGCGCAGAAGATGAGCACCATTTCCGCCCCGGCGATGAAGGGCTGGTGGTCACAGGTCTCGGCCAGCCTGTCCTTCAGGGCCGGATCGGTGATATCCAGAATGGTGTATAGCTGCTGGCAGCCCGCGGACGGGGCCTGGGCGGCGGCCTCCAGGATGGCCCGCTTCAGCTCCGGGGGCACGGCGGCGCCGGTAAAGGCCCGGACGGACTTGCGGGCGTGCAGGCTCTCAATGATCTCGTTCACCTCTCGTTCACCCCTCATCCCCCAGAATCTCCCGCTGGGCCTTCCTGGTCAGCTTGGAGAAGATCAGCTCATAGGACTGGGCGCACATCTCCCGCAGCACGTCGTCGGGGACCGCGCCGTCCAGGTAGACGCTGTTCCAGCTGCGCTTATCGCAATAGAAACCGGGCACCACGTCGGGGTAGGTCTCCCGGAATGCCTCCGCCAGACGGGGGTCGCACTTGAGCAGCACCATCTCCCGCCCGGCGTGGGGCCGGTATTTGGGGTCTGGCTGGCAGGTTGCGGCAAACATCTTGCCCGCCACAAGGTAGCGGTGCCACTGCCACTCCAGTTTGAAGTCCTTTTCCGCTCCCGGCTGCGAGAGCAAAAATCGGTCCAGCCATTCATAGCGGTTCATCTTGCCGCCTCCTTTGGTCACGTATCTGCGGCGGGAGGGCAGCCGGAGCAGACCGGCCTTGTCCCACACGCACCCACTATACCAGATGCATCCAAAAAGCGCAACGCGCTTGCTGTCTTTTCCTGTCCGTGGTAGGATAGAAAAAGGCGCGGGCGTCTCTGACAAGCGGTAAAGCGCAGATAGGCGCAGGCTGTTTTCGCCCGGGTGCGCGCTGGTTTCGGGCGGAGCGTAGAATTATCGGCGGATTTCGGCGGGAACAGCCGCATTTACGGGCGTTTTCCTTTTTTAAGGGGCGCTATTTGGGAGGTGGGAGCTTGCGACTGCACTTTAAAAACCGGTATGGGGTCCAGGTCGCCCGGACGCCCACCCACATCTACCTGCTCCCCCACCCCGCCCTCCGGGACGTGGTGGCCCACTACACGCTCTGCCTCCCCGCGCCGGGCGCCGCCGACGCGGGCGCGCTGGACCTGATTCCCGACGCGGCGGGCTGCCTGGTCTACACCCTGCTCCCCGGCGGGGAGCTGGACGGCCGGATGTACGGCCCCACCACGAAGGTGGTGACGGTGGAAGCCGACTTTGAGAGCTGCCCCTTCCGCTTTTTCGTGGAGTTCCGGCCCGGCGGGCTGAGTTCCTTTACCCCCATCCCCCAGCACGAACTGGCCGACAAGGTCTGTCTTTTGGAGGATGCTGCCCCGCCCCTCCTGGCGCTGGTCCGCTCCCTCTTCGGGCACGAAGCCGATCTGGACGAGTTCGTCCGGGGGGTGGACCTCCGTCTGGCCGCCCTTCACACCGGGCCGGCTCCCATTCTGCCCATGCTGCGGCACCTGGCGGGGCATTTTGCTCCCGCCTCGGCGGCGGACCTTGCGGCGGACGCCGGGTACAGCCAGCGGCACCTGAGCCGCCTGTTCCGGGAGGGCTCCGGCCTCTCCGCAAAGGCCTTCTCCCGGGTTCTGCGCATCAACGAGGCGGTGCGCCGCCTGCCCGCGGCCCCCAGCCTGACCGCCCTGGCCCAGGATCTGGGGTACTACGACCAGCCCCACTTCATTCACGATTTCCGCGCGGTCTGCGGTGTACCCCCCTCGGCCTATCTGGAGCGTATGGCCGGTTTTTACAATGAGCCGCTGAAATTTTGAGTTAATCTGTTCCATATCGTCAGATACAGGAGGCTTATGTGCTATGGCGCAGCAAAAACCCGGTTTTGAGGACTTTATCGGCACGGTGGACAGCGGCTCCAGGGACTTCGTCCGGGCGCTGCACGGCATCTTCACGGAGCACGGATGCAAGCTTGAAATCAAGGAGGCAAAAAGCGGCTACGTGGTCTCCTATCTTCTCAACAGGAAGACGGTGATGAACTACGTGTTCCGCAGAAAGGGCCTGCTGGCGCGCATCTACGCCGGCCACATCGCCGGATACATGGAGCTTTTGGAGTCGCTGCCCGTCGCTCTGACCGCTCAGCTGCGGGCGGCGCCGGACTGCAAGCGGCTTTTGAACACCGCAGCCTGCAACTCCAAGTGCGCCATGGGCTACGATTTCATCCTACAGGACCAGCGCCTGCAGAAGTGCCGCTACAGCGCCTTCCTAATCCCGGTGTGCGAGGAGAACAACCCAACCATTGAAGCCCTTCTGACCCGGGAGCTGGCCTTCTGCAGTCAGAAGGCGTAACACAAATCACAAAGGAGATTTACCCTATGAAATTTGAAGGCGTACTGTTCGCTGTGCGGGACATGGCTGTCTCCCGCAATTTTTATGAGACCGTAATGGGCCGCAAGGTGGCCATGGACCTGGGCGCGAACCTGGTGTTTGAGGGCGGCCCCACCCTTCAGGAGCGCTTTTTCGAGCTGGCGGGCTTTCCTGAGGAGCAGACCGTCTACCGCGCCCACAATACGGAGCTCTATTTCGAGACCAACGCACTGGACGAGGACGCGGCGCGCATCAAGGACGCCGGGGTGGAGGTGCTCCACGAGATCCGGGAGTACCCCTGGGGCCAGCGGGTCTTCCGCTTCTACGACCCCGACGGCCATATCATTGAGCTGAGCGAGGCTATGGACTATGTGGCCGGCCGTTTCCTGGCCCAGGGCATGACCCCCGAGGAGACGGCGGAGCGCACCACGTTCCCCCTGGAGGTCATTCTGGCAATCAAGGCGGGCATGGGCCTCTAAAATATGAAAATCCGGTGGAACACTGTGTTCCACCGGATTTTTTCTGCCGCGGTTATTATAACACCGCATCGTTGCCATGGTCCCATGCCTCGCCCAAAAGGGCTTCAGCCCCCTGCTCCAGGGACATTTTGTGTTTTTTCCCGCTGCGCCGGCCCAGCCAGAGGAAGAGGACGCCCAGAGCCAGCAGCGCCGCGCAGCTGCTCACGTTGCTGACCGCCTGAATCGCATCGTTCTTGGGAATCCAGTAGTCGGGATAGATTAGGGGGATGGGCAGATTGCTGGACAGGCCGTTGATCAGAATATTCAGCGGTGCGCCGAGGATGGCGGCCGCTGCGCCCACAAACCACTTGCTCATCCGGGTAAAGGTGTGCAGCAGCGTCGGCACCCAGACCCAGGTCAGAGCCACGCCCAGTATGGGCATGGCGGGCGCGGGGTACCAGAGCGCGCTGTCCGGGATCACCGCCTGGATGGTCCACAGCAGCAGGGGCGTCAGTACGGTGGCGGCCGCCGCGGCCCAGAACACCCGCCGCCTTTTGAGGCAGAGGAAGGAGAAGCCCACGCCCCAGCCCAGCAGACAGCTCACCAGCACGATAAGGGACCAGGTAAAGCCGCCGCTGAGAATGCCATCGCAAAGCGCACAGACGAAGACCGCCACTGCCAGCGCAGCCGTGTAGATCGCCATCACCACCGAGGCGGCCCGGAAGCGCCGCTGCTTCTCCGCCTTCTGTGCATATTCCAGGGTGTCCTGCACCACCCGCTCGGGGGCCGGACACTCCGCCCCGGCCGCGCTTTCCCGCGCCCCGGTCAGCAGCTCCCGCTCGGTGACGCCCAGCGCCCGGGCCAGGTCCGACAGGATGGTAATATCCGGGTAGCTCAGCCCCCGCTCCCATTTGGAGACGGCCTTATCCGTCACGTTCAACTGCTCCGCCAGCTCCCGCTGGGTCAGGCCCCGTTCCTTCCGCATCCCGCAGATGAAGGAGCCGGTCTTCTGTTGGTCCACACTGCCACGTCCTTTCCAGCTCATTGTACCTTGGCAGGGGACGAAAGGCAAGGAACCGCTGCGCTTCCGGCGGTAAACCAGCGGTAGAGCGCCCGGAGGGCAAGGGGTCCGGGCGGCTTAGTACTTGTTTCCAGCCGCCCGGGACGCCTCGTAACTCCCGGGCCAATCCCCATGCCACGCGGGCTCGCGGCAGTCCTCCACCCGGTCCAGGCCGGGGGAATAGGGCTTGATATCCACCACCGGCGTGCCGTCCTCCGCGTCGGTCCAGTCCAGGCCGATGCGGCCCCGGCCGGCGTCGACAAAGGTGATCTCCGCGGTGGAGAGGGCGATGGGGTTTGGCCTGCAGGGGGAGCGGCTGGCGAAGACCCCCATGGGTCCCGGCGCGGCGCCGTGGGCGGGATGCACCTGGGTCACGCCCCGGTCCGCGGGGTTGTCCCGGCGGCTGAACCACCAGAGGATATGGACATGGCTGTAGTACTCCAGCCCCTTGAGCGCGGGCAGATAGGGGGGCTCCAGCTCCACATAGGGCCCCTCCTCCCCAATTCGGATGGCCCCAATGGGCCGGATACTCAGCGTCTGCATCTGTTCTGCCTCCTCCTATCTCATTTCTCCGCCGCCGGGGACCACGTCCACCACGGTGAGGGTCTCCCCCGCCACGGTGAAGCGGACGTCCACGCCGCCGAAGCTCAGGCCGTAGACCCGTCCGGGATCGCTTTGGTAGCCGGGTCTGGGGTCGCATGCCAGAACCCCCCGCAGGGCCTCCCCCCGCCCCGCGGGCACCCGCTCCAGGCAGCCGGGGGCGAAGACCACCCGCAGCCGCTCTCCCGCCGGGGCGGAGGCGAAGCCGCCCACGGCGTCCGGACGGCAGTCGGCGTAGGGCAGGTAGGGCTTAATGTCGAAAATAGGGGTGCCGTCCATCAAATCCGCCCCGGCCACCCGGAGCACCGGCCCCCGGGGCGTGCGGAGGTCGACGCCCGCCAGGCGCACGCAGGAGAGGCCGATGGCGTTGGGCCGGAAGGGGGAGCGGGTGGCGAAGACCCCCATCCGCTCGTTCCCGCCCAGGCGGGGCGGGCGGACCGTGGGGGACCAGTCCTCCCGGACGGCACGGGAGAACTGCCACAGAAGCCAGATGTGGGAGAAGCCCTCCAGCCCCCGCAGGGCCTCGGGCACGCGGTACTCCGGGGCGAAGACCACGGTCCCCTCCAGCTCGTCCACCAGGCCGCTCTGCCGGGGAATACCGAATTTGGTGGAGAAGTCCGTATGAATCCGGGCAATGATTTTCATGGGGGCCGTCTCGGCCATGCTGTCCGCCTCCCACCGTGGTCGTGAATGACTGTCTCAAGAAGTATACCCCATTCCGGCGGAGCGGGCAAGCGCAAAAGTGCCCGCGGCTCAGCTCAGCCGCGGGCATTCGGCGCCGGAAAGGCCTGAAATACGGTATTAAGGCCGGGAATCGTACTTTTTGGATTCCGCGGCGGCCACACCGAAAACAGCGGCGGCGGCCAGGGCGGCCAGAATCAGCAGCTTGAGCATTCTCCCTCTCCTTTCATCCATTCTTCAGCAAATGCGCTCTGCCTGGGCGGGAACGCCGCAGGAGGGCGGCGGCCGGGAGAATCTTCCGCGGCCCCCTCATCCGGCCAGCAGGCCGCTGGCCCGCTCGCAGACGGCGTAGGCCTCGTCGTACTTCCCGTCGATCAGCGGCGCGGCCCGGGCGCTCCTGTCCCTGCGGATTTTGGAGAAGAGCAGGTAGGGGATTACCCAGCCCGCCAGGCCCGGAACGGCCAGGACGATGCTCAGCGGCAGCAGGCCGGCGGTATAGGCAAACACGGACGCAGCCATGAACGCAGTGCCGGCCACGCCCACCGTATAGGCCGCCGCGGAGGCCTTGACGACCTTCGACGCCTCCAGGGACAGGATTTCGCTCATGCAGGCGTCGAACTGGCCCTGCAGGCGGGTCAGTTCCGCCTTGCCGCGGAACTTGCGGTCCCGCTTGAAGCTCAGCGTCACCGCGTCCGGCTTGCCCGCCGGATCACGGGTGCCGTCCAGCTTCCACCCAAAGTTTTCATAGCCGTCGATATAGACCGCCGCCATGCTGCGCTTGACTGTAATGTCCTGATACTCATAGCCCACAAAATGCTCACTCATCGCGTCTTCCTCCTTATTCTCTCATCAAATCGCCGCTCAGGCGCATAATTTCGGCGGCGTACTTCTTTTTGCGTGCATTGGTGATCAGGGCGTAGACGGGGTACGCGAGCAGGGCCGCGGCCAGGCCGGGGATGCCCAGGGCCAGCCCCGGGGCCATATTGCCCCACACCATGACCTGGGCCATACCCGCACCCATCACCAGCGCACCCACAACGCCCAGGACGCTGGCAGTTATCTTGCCGGGCGCCTTTACCTTGCTGTCCAGCCTGCGCAGCTTATCAATCTTGTTGTCCTCCCGGCGGATGTACTGGCGGCGGATGCTCTCCGCCCTTTTTTGGTCCTGGGCGGCGGCGTTACAATCGTTCATTATAGATTCTCCTTTATTCTCTGTTTGGAGCGTTTGCCCCGGTTCATGATGTGATTCTACCGCGTCTTTGTTTGCGGATTGCTTGGGTTGTGTTTCCGCCATATTAATTTAATAACTCATAAAACCGCCTGAGACGGCGGGGGTATAAAAACCCGGCGGCCTATGAAGGCCGCCGGGTCTTTATGCCCGTGTTTTCAGAGCAGCTTTACGCCTTTTTCGCAGATTTCGTAGATTTCATCGTATTTTACCTCAATCAGGGGCGTTATACGGGCCGTTTCCCGCGCAACCAGCCGCCGATGGAGAAAATAGGGGAGAATCCACCCCAAAAGACCGGGTACGGCCAGCAGGACGCACAGCCAGACAACCGGCGGCTCGTGGGTGACGGCAAAGGTGGAGCCCGCCATGAAAGCGGTGCCCGCCAGCCCCACCCCCAGCGCCCAGGCAGAGGCGGAGGCGGTCTTGGCCCGCTCCAGCGCCCGAATCTCCCCGGCGCAGGCCTCAAAATGCCGCTGGAGGCGGGTCAGCTCCGCCTTGTTGGCGATCTTCCGATCCCGCTTGAGGTGGAGTTTCCCCTGGCGCACCTCCGCTGAGGAGCGGTTTTCGTCCGGGACCCAGCCGAAGCTCCGGTAGCAGTCCAGGTACCGGGACGCCTCGCCCCCGGCAGCCACCTCCAGGTATTCACAGCCCACGAAGCCGGCGGCGGATTTTTTCAATTCACTCACGGCAGCTCCCCCTCCCCCCGCCGACGGATCGGGAGCTGGACGGTAAAGGAGCTCCCCGCCCCGGCGGCGCTGCGGACGGTAATGGTCCCCTCGGAGAGCTCCAGGATGCGCCGTACCAGGGCCAGGCCCAGCCCGTTGCCCTCGGCGGCGTGGGAGGTGTCCCCCTGGTAGAACTGGTCGAAAATATGCGTCAGGGTCCCCTCGCCCATGCCGCAGCCGGTATCGGCCACGGTCACCGTCACCTCGTCTTCCGCAGAGGTCTGGGTGAGGGTGACGGTCCCGCCGGTGGGCGTGAATTTCACCGCATTGGAGAGCAGATTGGTCCACACCAGCTCCAGCAGGCCGGGGTCGGCGTCGATGACCGCCCGGTCCTCGATCTCCGCCGCGAACGTGATCCCCTTCTTCTCCCAAGCCTCCTCAAACTGCAGCGCGCACTCGCAGAGCTGGCGGCACAGGTCAAAGGGCTCCGGCACGGGCTGAATCGCCTGCTTTTCCAGCTTGTTCAGCTTGAGCATGTTGGTAATGAGGCTGGAGAGCCGCCGGGAGGACTGTAAAATGGCATCCGCGTACTCCCTCCGCCGTTCTCCGGGGAGGTTCTCTTGCTGCAGCAGCTCCGCGTAATTCTGGATGACCGCCAGGGGGGTCTTGATCTCATGGGATACGTTGGAGAAAAAGTCGGTCTTCAGGGTCTCAATGCTGCCCAGCTCCTCCACCATCTTGTTGAAGTCGGTCAGTATGACGTCCAGATGGTCCATCCGGTCCGCGGTGTGGCGGGGCGGCACATAGACGGAAAAATCGCCGTTGGCCACCCTGTGCGCCGCCTGGGCGAACATCTCCATCGGTTTTTGGTAGCGGCTGTTAATCTGGTAGCGCGTCCACAGGGTAAACGCGGCGGAGACCGCGCCCCAGAACACCACCACCCCCACGTACAGCCCCGCAGGCAGGGCTGCGATATCCACGTAGTCGCCGACGAGCTGCATCTGGAGAGTAGTGCAAAGGGCAAAGACCACGAACGTGATGGCGAAGACGGACAGGGGGAAAACCCCGGTCTTGATCCGCTGGTCCCCGGAGACGGCCTTCCTTCTCACAGCAGCACCGCCTTGTACCCCAGACCCCGGACGGTCACGATTTGGAATCCCCGGCAGGCGGAGAACTTGTCCCGCAGCTTTGTGACATAGACGTCCACCGCCCGCAGGCCGGTATCGCTCTCCACGCCCCAGAACTCGTCCATGAGCTGGGCCCGGGAGAAGGTCTTGTTCGGGTAGGAGAGAAGCTTATAGAGAATATTGAACTCCCGGGTGGTCACGGGGATCTCCGCCCCGTCCGCCGCAGCCGTCATGGCGTCGGCGTCCAGCACCAGACTGCCCACGGCGAGCTTCCGCTCCGATTCGATATTGGCCCGGCGCAGCAGGGCCCGGACCCGCAGCAGCAGCTCGTCCAGCTCCACGGGCTTGACCATGTAGTCGTCAATCCCCAGGCGGAAGCCCTTCTGCTTGGCGGGCAGGTCGTCCCGGGCGGACATAAACAGGATCGGGATTTGCCGGTTCATCTGCCGCACGGTCCGGGCAAATTCAAAGCCGTCAATCTCCGGCATCATAATGTCGGAGATAATCAGCTCGTAAAGGTGGTTATACATCTCATCATAGGCTGCGTTGGCGTTGAGGCAGCCTTTGGCGTGGAAGCCGCAGTCGTTTAGGTAGGTACAGACGCTCCGGTTGAGCCCGGCGTCATCCTCCACGACGAGAATGTGAGTCATGCTCGCGCCCCCTTCTTTTCAATCCGCAGAATCCGGACAATCATCGCCGCGCCCAGAAGCGTGGCCGCCCCACCCATCAGCACGCCCAGCAGGCCGTTGGCCGCCGGATGGATCTTCGCCCGTCCCGATGCGAAGGATAGGATTGCCGTCTGCGTCAGCACAAGGCAGATGAGGGACGAGGCCAGGTTGAGCATTTTGATCGCGTGGACCAACTGCGTGTGGTTTTTCCTCTCTATGATAACGCCCCGGATGTTCAGCGTCAATTCGGCAAAGGTAACCGCGGCGATCCCCAGCGCGATATACGCGTGGTAGCTGCCGGACTCGGGATAAAAAAAGAGCCGGGCCGAGTAGACTGCATACAGCACGCTGGACACAATGAGAATGACGCCCGAAGCCTTGTAGTACCGGTACTGCTCCCGGTCCGACTCCGATTTTACAATGCCGGCCAGGGCGACGCATTTGGCCGTCACCATCCCGAAGGTATAAAGCGCGCTGACACAGGGGAACAGGGACAGGGACGAGAGCCCCATGGCCAGCTTTCCCACGCCCACAGCCGTGTTCCCCAGGCAGGCAGCGCCGGTGATGTGGATGGACCGGCCCGCCCGCTCTGCCGCCCTGCGGCTCATGTGCCTTGCCGCCCCCGGAAGCCGCTTTCCCCCGTCCACGTCCCCAATCCCCCGCTTCGTTTTTACCGATATTATACAGGGTCTTTGTTGGGCGATTGTTAAAGATTTGTTTGAAAATTGTTAATCGGTTCATAAACAAGAGCGCGGAGAGAGTGGACGTCCACTCTCTCCGCGCTCTTTTAAGGATTGACCCATTATCCGTCCTGCCGGGACGTTGCGGCCTTCTGTCCGCGCCGCCAGGCCGCCTCATAGGCGCGCAGATTGGTCCGGGACTGTGGCAGGGGGGCGAATTGATAGGCCATATTCCGCTCAATCTCATCCCGGTATTTGATGAATACCTCCTGCCGCACCCTGGCGCAGGGCAGCGTGATTTGGCAGATCTCAGCCAGACTCCGGGGCGTCAGAAACCGCTCGTAGGTATAGTAAAATTTGGGGGGGCAGACGAGAAGGCCCGCGCCCAGGCGGGCCTCCTCGTCATATTGGGCGTATTTCTCCGCGTCATAGGCCTGGGAGAAGATATTAAAAGCCGCGTCGGCGGTATGGCCGTAGACCATGTGCGCCAGCTCCTCGCAGATAGTGAAGCGGACGCGGCCCGCGGGGAGTCCGTCGTGATAAGCGATGCGGTGGCGGTCTCCGTGGGCATTCACCGCGCCGTCCCTGTTGCCCCAGATGGAAAAGACCTCCTGCTCCGTAAGGCCGGTCTCCCGTACGATTTGGGAGAGGGGCACAAGCTCCACCCCCGCCCTGGCGCACAGCGCCCCAATGTCCAGGGGGACCGTGTTCACCCGGTTGGCCCGCATGAAGCGGAGCATCTCCGAGTAGAGCTGCTGCCGGCGCTCAGGCGTCGTCATTGCCGAAGGCCTCGGGAAACATATACTGGGCATATTTTCGCAGATTTTCCGCCTGCTCGGGGGTCATCTTCCTGCCGGCCCGGGCAATCATGCGGATATCGGTATTTTCAATCCCGCGCTCATCATAGAGGCCCGCCTGCTCGTCGCCGAGCAGATAGTCCACACTGACGCCGAAATAGGCTGCGATTTTGTTGAGGGTCTCTCCCTGGGGCATAGCCCCTGTCTTCTTCCACTTTGTTGCAATCGAATTGCTCAGGCCCATGTCCTCCGCAGCCCGCTTGCAGCTGACGCCCTTCTTCTCGCACAGCGTCTTAAAGACGTCAAAGAACACAATTACCCACTCTCCTTTTTGTACAAAACATGTATTCTAACTTTAGTTATCTTTTCCCCTTGCACAACTAACTATAATACGCTATACTGTATTTGTGGCTAACCCAAGTTATCTTATCCGGTCTGTCTACCGGCTTTACCAGCAGTCGGGCTCTCCTCTTGTTGTACACCCATTGTACCCCGATAGCTAACTAAAGTCAACTATTATATTGAAGGAGGTTAGTTTTTTGCCCATCAGCATCCCAAATTGGGAGCATTACGCGGCCAGATGGGACCGGAATGGGGATGCTGGAAAAGCAGAAACGGAGATAAGCGATGGCAATGTTGGAACGGGTCCGGGAGTGGCTGGAGACCTATCCGGGGATGGCGCGGCTGTCCGGCTTTGAGGTGGACGAGCTGGGGACGGCGGCGGACTGCGGGGGGCTGTTTCCCCAGGGGCTGACCGAGGTGGAGCGCAGAGAGGACATTCTGGGAAATGTGGAGGTCCTGAACGAGTACCGATTTTCCCTCCGCTGCGTATTCGGCAGGACGCCGGATGGCGGCGGCGCGGAGGCGAATGCGCAGTGGGTGCTGGCGTTTCAGGACTGGGTGCAGGAACAGAGCGCCCGGGGGACGGCGGCGCAGCTCGGCGGCGAGGGAACGCAGCAGGGGACGGCAAGGGCTGAGAAGGGCGCGCTGTCCCAGAATTCGGAGGATGGGACCGCTACCTACGAGGTGGCGCTCACCATAAAATTCAAAAAAAGGTATGAGGTGTAATTATGGCAAAAATCGAGAGAAAGTATCTGGCGCACTACATCAACGCATCCACTGACGGCGAGGCCGCCTACGTGCGGCTGGGCAGGGATCTGGAGGAGTACAGCCCCGAGCTGGCCGCAAACGTGGAGAAGAAGGGCAACATCCTGGGCGAGACCTCGGTCCTGGTGACCAAGTACGAGAAGAGCGGCACCGTGGAGCCCTACTACGCCGAGAAGGGCGACCCCCTCTTTGAGCGGCTCCAGGCCATCATTGACGGCGGGCTGGTCCTGGACGACTGCAATACCGACGTTGTGGAGGTCAAGCTCTGGGAGGCCGAGACCTCCGGCGCATTTCCCGCCACCCGGGAGAAGGCCGTCATTGAGGTCTCCAGCTACGGCGGCGACAACACCGGCTATCAAATTCCCTTCAACATCCACTACACCGGCGAGAAGGAAAACGGCACCTTCAATCCCAGCACCAAGGCCTTTACCGCGGCCGTCAGTCCCGCCAAGTAAGGCCGCGCCCGGGCGCGGCACACAGCGGCGCGGGGGCAAGCCCCCCGCGCCAATTAAAACAGGAGGTTTATCATGGCGGAAAAACTGGTATTTGACGACGGCGTAAAAGAATTCGAGGTAAACGGCCGGGAGCTGCTGCGTTTTAATCCCACCGATCTCAACGTGTACCACCGATTTTTTGAGGTCGCCGAGGAACTGCCCGCCCTGGAGCGGGAGTATATGGCGGCCACAAGGGAGACGCCCGGGCCGGTGGGCGAGGACGGCTTTGCCGGCGCGGGCGAGGCGCTGAGGGTTATGCGCGCCTTCGACGCGAAAATTAAGGAGCGGCTGTCCTATGTATTCGGGGCGGAAAACGACTTTGACCGCATTGTCGGCGGCGTGAACCTGATGGCCGTGGGTAAAAACGGGGAGCGTATCGTGACCAATGTCATCACCGCCCTGCAGCCCATCCTGGAGGAGGGCGTGGCGCAGCACCGCAAGGAGGCCGCGGATCGCGCGGTGGCAGAGGCCAAGGCCCGCCGGGTTCAGCGCGGGGAACATACTTGACCGCGTGGGATCTGCCGCTCTCGCTTGAAGTCGGAGGGCGGGCATACCGCGTCAATGCCGACTACCGGGATATTCTGGACCTGATGGCCCGGCTGAACGGCCCGGAGGAGGACGAACGCACCCGCCTCTATATCGCGCTGGCCCTCTTTTACGAGGATTTGGCGCAGATGCCGCAGGAGGACTACGGGGAGGCTGTCCGGCGGATGTTCTGGTTTATCAACGGGGGCAGGGACGAGGCCCCCGCCCGTCCGCAGCCCAAGGTCATCGACTGGGAGCAGGACGGCAGTCTCATCGTGGCGGACGTGAATCGGGTGGCCGGGTGCGAGGTGCGCTCGCTGCAGTTTTGTCACTGGTGGACCTTCCTTGCGTGGTTCCAGGGGATCGGGGAGGGGCAGCTCTCCACGGTGGTCTCCATCCGGGAAAAGCGCAGAAGGGGTAAAAAGCTGGAGGCATGGGAGCGGGAATTCTATCAGGAGCACCGGGAAATGGTGGATTTTAAAAAGAGGTATACCGACGAGGAGCGGGAGGAGCAGGAGCGGCTGAAGCGGCGTTTGGGCGAATAAGCACAAAGAGAGAAGATGAAGTATGGCAGATGGATCAATCAATGTTGATACAAAAGTAAATGCAGATACGGCAAAAAAGCAGTCCAAAGAGGCCTCCGGCGCATTGGGCGGCCTGGAGAAGGTCGTAAAGAGCTTAGGTAAGTCCATCAGCTCCGCTTTTTCATGGAAAAATCTCGTTGACTTCGGAAAAGAATCGCTGACTGCGGCGGGGGCCGCTGACGTATACGCCACTCAGATTGCTGATTTAAATACCGCTTTTCTCGGGCTTCAGACTACGTTCGGCAATGCCCTGATTCCTGCACTGGGAGAGGCCTTGCCCTGTGTGGACACCGTTATTCAGGCACTGACTAAACTCGCTGAAGTGGTCGACAAAATACAGCCGGGCCTGATTTGGCTATGGGATAATTTCTTTGAGCCCATTGTGGAATGGACCGGCGGCGTGGTCATCAGCGTGCTGGAGGGCCTTATTGACGTGTTAGACAACGTTGCAGACTGGTGCAGCAAAAACGAGCCTGCCGTCCGGGCGATGGCAATCGCCGTGGGCGTATTCGCAGCAGCTTGGGCTGCGGTGGAGCTTGGCAAATTCGTAATCAATGCAGGCGGCGTTGCCTCCATGCTCAAGTCTCTTACCAAAAGCATCAATGACGCAACTTTGGCCAAACTCAAGGACAACGCTGAGACAGTGAAGCTTGTTGCCATGTATGCCAAAGACTTTGCGGTGTCCCTTGCCAAAAATATTGTAAATCTAGCGAAAGAAGCCGCCGCATGGATTGCATCTACTGCGGCAAAAATCGCCAATACTGTAGCACAGGCAGCGATGACCGCCGCAACGGCTGCGTGGAATGTGGTCTGTACGGTTGCGTCTGCAGTCACGACTGCCTTTGGTGCGGCTGTTGCATTTTTGACCTCGCCAATCGGCATCGTGCTCCTCGCGATTGGAGCGCTTATTGCAATCGTAGTCCTTTTAGTCACCCACTGGGAAGAAATCAAAGCCGCAGCTCTCGCCTGCTGGGATAAAATTGTTGAGGTTTGGGGTGTGGTAAGCCAATGGTTCAGCGAAAATGTCATCGCACCGATTGTTGATTTTTTTACCGGGCTGTGGGAGACCATCAGCGGCGCAGCAGGCCTTGCCTGGGAGACAGTCTGCGGGGTGTGGACAGCCGTATCCGAGTGGTTTGATCTCAATGTTATTCAGCCGTTGACCACGTTCTTCTCCGGGCTCTGGGAGGGAATCAGCGGCGCGGCATCCTCGGTCTGGGACGCTATCTGCGGAGTATGGGCGGCCGTGTCCGAATGGTTTGATACAAACGTGATCCAGCCGGTATCCACCTTTTTCTCCGATCTCTGGGACGGCATCAGCAGCGCGGCATCCTCAGTGTGGGACACGATCTGCGGGGTATGGGAAACGGTATCGGAATGGTTTGACCTTAACGTTGTTCAGCCGGTGGCCACATTTTTCTCCGGCTTATGGGAGGATATCGGCAATGCCGCCAGCGGCGCCTGGGACGGAATCAAGGAGACCTTTCAGGCCGTTGCAGCCTGGTTTGACGAGCACGTGATTTCCCCCGTCAGGACGGGTTTCAAGGACTTTATCAATGGCCTCATAAGGGGCGTTGAATCCTTTATTAACTTCTTCATTCGCGGCATCAACTCCATTATCAGCGGAATTAACAGTATCGGCTTTAAACTGCCGGACGTTTTGGGCGGGGCACATGTCGGCTTTCATATCCCTCAGATTTCGGAGATTTCACTGCCCCGTCTTGCCGCCGGCGCGGTGATCCCGCCCAACCGGGAATTCATGGCGGTGTTGGGCGACCAGCGGCACGGAAACAACATTGAGGCGCCGGAGCGCCTGCTGCGGCAAATAGCCCGTGAGGAGGCAGGCTCCTACGAGATCGTCGCCGAACTGCGGGAAATCCTGGCCGCCGTCCGGGAGGGCAAGGTGATGATGGTGGGCGAGCAGACCCTGGCCAGGGTGGTTTCCAGAGCCATGACCAGCCAGTCCCGGGCCAGAGGCGCGGCGGTCATTCCCGTATGATAGGAGGAACAAATGAGACCTGTTTTTGAAATTGACGGGAAGGACTTTTCGTGGCTCATCGAAGAGGGCGGCATCAAGTGGTCCAGAAACGACCTGGACTCGGACAAGAGCGGCCGCACCCTGGACGGAGCCATGCAGCGCAGCCGCATCGGAATCAAACGGAAGCTGTCTGTCACGTGCCTGCGCATGACGACGGAGCAGCTGATGACGCTGAACGCCGCTCTGCTCCCGGCCTTTATCCAGGTGAAATACCTGGACGCAATCGACGGCGTAACCACCAGAACCTTCTACGGCTCCGCCGTGGAGGCGGCCACGCTGGTCTATATCGACGGTGAGACCCACTGGTCGTCCACCGCCTTTGACCTAATCGAGAGGTGACGGTATGAAAGCCACATCGGCACTATACAAATCCCTGCTGGCCGACAAAAACCATGCAACGGAAATCAAGGCGGTCATCGCGGGCAGGGAGTACGGCCAGGATCGGATCGCGTCCTGCTGCGTCACCGGGGGACTGTTCGCGGAGAGCGGATGGTCCATCGGCGGAGCCGTGGCGCGGGAGCTTCAGCTCAAGCTGGCGCCGCTGGGAGATATCCCCCGCATGGGCGAAATACGGCTGTATCTGCGGCTGACCCTGAGCGGGCGGGCAAGCGAATGGCTGCCTGCGGGCGTCTTCTACATCGACACCCGGGCCGAGGAGGCGGTCAGCCATATGCTGACGCTGCACGGCTACGACGCCATGCTGAAGGCCGAGGCCGTCTGGCTGGACCCGACTCAGGACGCGGGTGAGTGGCCTATGGCCATGCGCACCGCCGTGAACCGGATTGCCGCGCGCATGGGGGTGGAGGTGGACCCGCGCACCTCCATCCTCCCGTATACGGTTGAGTACCCCAACGACTACACCATGCGGGAGGCGCTGGGCTTCATCGCGGCGGCACACGGCGGCAACTTTATTATCACCGACGCGGGCAGGCTGCTGCTGCACACCACCGCGGCGCTCCCGGCGGAGACAAATTTTCTGGTGGAGAGCGAAACAGGCGGCGCTATTTTATTGGGGGAGGTGAGGCTTCTTGTCTGACAGAGTATACGTGGGCCGAAAGCTGGGTGAGTTTGAGAGCAGCCCGGCCTTCGAGCCGGTCACCAAGGTAATCCTTTGGTATGACGACGAGAGTTCCTATGCCGCAGGCGACGACGGCGGGCGCGTGCTGGAGCTCACCTGTCCCTGGGCGACCCAGGCCATGGCGGAAAATATCCTGGCGTCGGTTTCCGGGTTTGTGTACCGGCCGTTCAGCGGTACCGGGGCCTTGCTGGACCCGGCGGCGGAGCTGGGCGACGCCGTCACCGTCAACGGCGTATACTCCATGCTCGCAACTATGGATACCAATTTCGACGCGCTGTGCCTCTCCGATATTTCGGCGCCCGCCGACGAGGAGGTCGACCACGAGTACCCCTACCAAAGCCCCCAGGGCCGGGAGCTCAGGCGTAAGGTGAGCCTGGAGCAGAAGTACTACGGCACCAAAATCTCCCGGCGGGAAGGGCTGGTCATCGAGAAGACCGACGGGGACAGCGTGGAGGCCAGGGTGGTCCTGAACGCCGAGAAGCTGGCGTTCTACGACGGGTCCGGGCAGGAACAGCTTTACTTCGACCCGGCGGAGGGCGTCTATAAGTTCCGGGGGGCGCTGAACGTCAATGATAACTTCATCGTGGATAAGCTGGGGAATGTGGTCTCCAATGGCAGTATGACCATCAATGGCAGCCTGATTATGAACGGTTCCGCCAATTGGCTCCAAACACGGTATTCCACAAATAAAAACGCCTCCATACCAAGTCAATGGCAGGAGGCGTGGGACAGCGCGTGGGACAATACTTCAACCCAGGTGTGGGTTATCTATTCCTACAACGGCGGTCAGAACTGGACACAGCCCATGCTTGCCCAGGGCAAGGACGGGGCACAGGGAGAGACCGGCCCACAGGGGAGCGCGGCCAATGTTCCCGCATGGGTAAAGGCGTATACGGATTCCGCGAAGTTCAATTCTCTTGTCACGGACGAGTGGATGGTGACCATGAACCTGTATGGGTCGAAGATTTTCGGCGGTGAATATTGGAATACGGACCAGACACATCGGATGGAGATGGGGAGTGCCGGAAGGTACGGAGTATTCCGCCTGTACAACTTGTTTTATGGGGATGTCCCTTACTTTTCAGTTTCAGACAATGGATTGGGAGAAGTAGAGGTTGTTTGTACAGGAGATACTGTACTCTTCTACGATGGACGCGGTACGGTGAAGCCGAAGGGAATTTGGGACTTTACAGGCGTTGAGACAAATGGATTGACGGCTGTGTTCAAATAAATTAGTTGTTTGGGACCTCGTAGAAATATCCTCCAGAACCATATATTTCAATATCTTTGCTTCTAAAAAATTGGATAGCGTTCACTGCATCAATATACACTGAACCGTTGTAGCTGATGCAACTAATATACCCATTTTTTATTTCCGAAATCAGCTCATCTTTGAACTGGGGAAACTCTGTAAATATCATATCTGATAATAGATAATTTGTACCCATATTAGAGTATTTTCCAGACTTGCTTGTAATCATGCCAGCGTCATACTTCGCGTCGTATTCATTAACTACAATTTTCTCCCCGTCAAAAGAGGCTTGTGGATTTACATAGGAAGTGTAGATGTCTCCGACAAAGGCTGGTGTTTGATAATCACTGACATTTAACTCAGAGTTTCCTGCGGGGACAGCGGTGGTATCAGCGGTCTTACCCACTGTCACGGACCCGGTAGCCCCATCCCATCCGGTCTCTACGTCCAGCAGTTCCGAAATGCGGCGCACGGGGAGGTAGGTGGTACCACCGCCCTTCTCATCGGTATAGGTGATGCTGGCGGGGGCCTGACACCCGTTATCGAGGGTGTAGCCCTCACCCTTGGCGGATATCTGAGTACCGTTGAACATGAGGTTCGAGGCGTTGAAGGTGACAGCGCCGGAGGCGGCGAGGGCGCCGACACCGAGCCCGCCGATTACTGCGGCGGTGAGCATACCCGCGACGAAGGTTGGAATCCGTTTCATTGGGAGACCTCCTTATTATCTTTGAGCAGAGTATAACACACAATTTCCCATTTCACAATGAAAGGAACTCCGCATGGAACTGCCTAAAATCACATCTGCATTTCTCAACCTGACCAACTCCTGCAATCTCACCTGCCGGTACTGCTTCGTGGAGCAGAAGCCGGAGTTTATGACACTCCAGACCGCGAAGGACGCGGCGGACTTCCTGGCCGGGAATGGACAAGCCTCCATCAACTTCTTCGGCGGGGAACCGATGCTGATGTGGGACGAAATTATTGTTCCGCTGACGCTCTATGTCCATGAGAAATACGGCGATGGGTTTCAGCTCTCCATGACCAGCAACGGCACACTTCTGGACCGCGAGAGAGCGGAGTTTATGCGCGGCAATGGAATCGGTCTGCTGTTCTCCATGGACGGCGGCAGGGCCACCCAGGAGCACAACAGGCCCATGAGAAGCGGCGCGTCCAGCTTCGATGCGCTGGAGGAGAAGATACCTGTCATCCTTGAGTATTTCCCCGGCGTGATGTTCCGCTCCACGGTGACGGAGGACACGGCCCAGAGCCTCTATCACGACATCCTGTATGCGGAAGAGAAGGGCTTTAAAGAGTTCTTCACCATGCCGAATTGCTTTGAACCCTGGACGGATACCAGCACCTTGCGGGAACAGCTTCGGCGGTACTCGGAGCACTACATAGATTTCATGCGGCGGGAACGGGACCCTATCTATTTCTCCCAGCTTGAAAAGTATTTTCGCAAGATACTTCTGCGCAATACCGCAATCCAGCGGGAGGAACGGCGGGTATCCGCGAGCTGCGCCGCCTGCGGCAAGTGCGGCCTGGGAGCCGGGAAGTATGCGGGCATCAACATCAATGGGGATATCGTGGCCTGCCAGGAGCTGTTTTCCCACTGTGACGGATTCTCTGCCATTGGCAGCATCTACACCGGCGTGCGCGATGACCTCCGCGTCAAGCTGGCATCGGAGTACGACAGCGCCCCGGCGGTAGGGGATGACTGCGCGTCCTGCCCCTTGGACCGTATCTGCGACGGCGGGTGTGTGGCGAACAACTACCTTCTGAACGGAGATGTCCACAAGGTGCCCGGCATCTATTGCGAGTGGAGCCGGATGCTGTTTGGAGAGGCGGTCTACATCATGGAGACCCTTGGTGGGGAAGAGAACGAGCGTTTCAAAGCGAGGTGGGCCGGATATGTCCGATGAACTGATAAGAATACCGGCATTCCTGGCGGAGGAGACGGGCGATTACGGCATTATGCCGATGTGCGACTTCTGCGCGGAGGTAGCCTGCGAGACCGCCGATATGGAATGCGGGCAAACCTGCGGGCAGTCATGCGGCAGTCAGTGCACAGTGTCTGAATGCAAGCAGAGCTGTTCCCAGGGATGCTCTCAGTGCGGTTCCTGCGAGTCATCCTCTCAGACGGTTTACACCGCCCCGACATTCACCATTACCAACATCACGGAGACCGGAGCCGATATCAATGTAAGTCCTGGCACGGGCTACACCAGATACCGGGTGTTTGCGCGGTTGACTAGCGACCCGGATGATGTGTCCTATGACTGGACATTTAGCGAAACCACCGCATTTACAGCCGAGATGGACAGCCTTGAGCCAAAGACGGAATACACGGTCAATGTCTGCGGCGTGATTGGAAATACCTCCGACAAATGGGCCGGCGCAAAGACATTTACCACGGGCGGCAAGTCAAGGCCCGCAGACTGGTCCTGGTGGTCTGCGGTAGCCGCAGGGAAGCCCATCAGCATCAGCGCGGATGAGTGGAAGGCGTTCTATGACCGTATCGACGCATTCCGCATCTACGCCGGTCAAGGGGCCTGGGGGCTGTACAAGCCTGTCTCCAAGGGTACGGTGATATCTGCGGCAATCGTAAACGAGGTGCGGGCGGCGATCGGGCCGATAACGACAGCCGCCCGGCCCAAGTACATCAACCCCGGCGACCCCATCACAGCGGACTATTTCAACAGCCTGAAAGACTTTTTGAACAGCGTCCCGTAAGGAGGAACTATGGACAAGCAGAAAATTACTCAGTTAGCCACGCAAATTATGCTGGCATCGGAGAGCATCACCGTGGCCGGTGAGCACAACCGGGTCCAGCTCAGCGGCATTTACCGCACAGCCAGTCAGATTATCGCAGAGGCGGGGAAGGAGGAGGAAGATGGCGGACAAATCGATTGTTGAACTCGGCATCGCTCAGCAGATGACCGACGACGCGCTGCTGCCGGTGTATCAGGGCGGCGAGACCAAGAGCATCGAGGGCGCGCTTATCAAGCAGTACGCTAAGGATTCCGTAAGGCAGTATGTGGATGGGGCGAAACAGTCAGCTGATGAGGCGGCTGTCAGCGCCGCCGCAGCGAAGGCAGCCCGCGAGGGCGTGGAGGCTTACGCGGAGCAGGCGGGGCAGTCGGCCACTCAGTCAGCAGGGAACGCGGCAACTGCCCAGGGTGCGGCAACTGCCGCAGATGCGTCCAAGACTGCCGCCGCCGGGAGCGCTACAGCAGCGCAGAAGTCAGCGGCAGACGCCCAGGCCAGCAAGACGGCGGCAGGAAAATCCGAGACCAATGCCGCCGGGTCCGCCACGGCTGCGGACAAGTCCAAGACTGACGCCCAGGCCGCGCAGCGGGCCGCAGAGTCGGCAAAAACGGCTGCCGAGTCCTCGGCCACCCTTGCCGGGGGCAAGGCCGCAGAGGCCGGCCAAAAAGCAACAGAAGCGGGCAATTCTGCTACGGCGGCGGCAGGGTCTGCGGCGGCGGCGGCGAAGTCCAAAACAGACGCAGAGGCCGCGAAGACAGCGGCGCAGACAGCAAAGACCGAAGCTGAGTCGGCAAGGACAGCCAGTGAGACGGCCAAGACCGCCGCGCAGACTGCGCAAGGTAAAGCGGAGGCCGCACGGGATGCGGCAGGGGTTAGCGCGGCAGACGCCGCGGATTCCTCCACCGCTGCCGGTACCAGCGCCACAACAGCCGCCGCCAGCGCTCAAACCGCCATTGCAAAGGCAGGGGAAGCATCCACATCCGCAGGAGCGGCCAAGACCTCCGAGACCAACGCCAAGAAGAGCGAGACGGCGGCAGGGCTGAGCGCGGACGCTGCGGAACAGGCCCGACAGGCTATCGAGGCGCTGGGCGTGCAGGGTGTAACGCTGGCGGCAGGCAGTCAGGTGGCGGTGGAAAAGGTCGTCGCGTCAGACGGAACGGTGACGCTGAAATTCTCAATCCCGCAGGGCGCGAAGGGTGACAAGGGCAGCACGGGCGACCGGGGCGTGTCCATCTCGTCCATCCAGCGGACTGCCGGCAACGGAGCAGCGGGGACCACGGACACCTACACCATTACCCTGAGCGACGGGAGCACGTCCACCTTTGCGGTGTACAACGGCAGGGACGGAGAGGGCAGCGGCGACATGGCAGCCAGCGTGTACGACCCCGCCGGGAAGTCCCGAGACATATTTAAGTATGCGGACGATGCTGCTGTAGAAGCAAAGGCGGCGAGCAGGCCCAGCACATGGAAACCCACACCGTCAGACATCGTGCGCGAGGGGTACACCGCAGCCGGGCTTGACCCGATTGCAGCAGCGATGGTAGGGTCTGCGGCCAGCAACAAGACGTTCGGACTGCCTGCTGAAGCTATCACAGTTGAGTACAGCAACGATGGGGGCGCTACGTGGGAGGACTACGGAGCATCGGATACAGCTAAATTCGGTTTGTTTGCAGAGCTGCGAAACACGCCATTCTATCTCGGCAAACGCTCCGCCACCGTAGCCGCTGACCCGGCAAATGCACAGACTACAGAATCAATGCTGCGGGTCACAATTATTCCAACCGACCGATATACAAGGCTCAATGCAATGTATTGTTGGTTTGGCGCAAACGGGAACCGATGCGAAGCCAAAATTGAGCGGACCACCATTGGGGACAAGACTACATTTACCGCAGTCAAAGACTGGACACGCGTAGAAGGATGGACAGGAGATAATATCATCTATTTCCCCATCGGCAGCTTCGGTGGAGGAGCTAACCAGACATTAAACAACTACGCATACCGCGTGACCTACAGAAACACCGTGATGGGAAGCACAGATGGTGTCGCACGCGTATATGATATTAGGTTTTACGGTGATGCCGTATGGAGTTCTCCATACAATATGGTCAAATACAACCGCCTGTACAAGTGGGACGCCGACCTCACCGCAATCTTTGAGAAGTCCATAAGCGGCGAACAGCTCATATCGCGGGCTGCGGAGGGGACGCCGCCGCTGGTGGTGAGTTCGTCCACTGCCGTACCGAAGCTCAACGCGGACCTCCTGGACGGCCACCACGCGGCGTACTTTACGGAGTATGCGGATAAGGCGCTTTATCAGCAGGCGGTGGACGCGGGCTACACAGGGACCGAGGCGGCGTTTTACGCGGCGCTGGTAACGCTGAAGGATGCGCCGTTTCTGTCGCTGCGGGATGGCGGCGTATGGGTGCCGAACAGGATAAATATCGGGGCAAGCGATGGGTTTGTTTGCCCCGGAATGGAAGCATCCTTTGATGCAGACGGCTCAAATGCGATTATCCAACTCATGGATGGTCCCTCTGATGCCTCGTGTAGGTTGAGAGGGGTTGCCGACCCCACTGAGCCAACCGACGCGGCCCCAAAATCCTATGTGGACGCCGAGACAGCCAAGTGCCTGCCGCTGGCGGGCGGGACGATGACGGGTGACTTGAATATGGCGGGGAACCTAATCATGTTGGATTCCGGGGCTAGTATTTCCGCTGAGAATGAGCTCGTCCGAATATTGGCCGAAGGCGGGAACGGAATTATCGTGGGAGACTGCGCGATACACGAACTTATTGCGCCTGTCGCCGCCCGCGACGCCGCCAACAAGGAGTACGTGGACAGTCTATCCGTCTATGATGTGGTCATCCGCACCCAGGCGGAGTTTGAAAAGCTGATAGCCTCCCCGGACTGGCTGGGGGCGGTGAGCGTGTGCTTCGTGGGGGACGGTGGTACACTGAAATTTACCCGAAGCGACGGGCAGGGCGTCAAGATACCGCAGACGGTCAAGCAGATCCAGGGCATGAACGGGGCCATTATTGAGGTGACTAATTTTTCGAGTACTAGTAC
The DNA here is from genome assembly GCF_014287675.1 of Lawsonibacter faecis. Classification (GTDB taxonomy): domain Bacteria; phylum Bacillota; class Clostridia; order Oscillospirales; family Oscillospiraceae; genus Pseudoflavonifractor; species Pseudoflavonifractor faecis. The sequence goes on from NZ_JACOPQ010000005.1 coordinate 283,639, forward strand.
TATCAACAAGGCTGCGCTGTGGTATGAGATATTGCCGGATGCAGACGATTACTGGATTAGAGATTTGCTAGTGAATTGCTCCAGTACCAGCGCTGGATCCGGATGTAGCTTCTGCAACTGTACCCAATTAATAAACTGCACCGGCACCAGCAGCAGCGGCGCCGAATCGTACGGCTTCTGTGATTGCACCCAGTTGACTAACTGCACCGGATGCGGCGCCAGCAGCGGCGAATCTGCATACGGCTTCGATAACTGCACCCATCTCACAAACTGCATTGGAATCGCCACCGGCAGCAGCGGCGATGGTTCTTCCTATTGCTTCTGCAATTGCACCCAACTGACTAACTGCACCGGAAAAAGTACCGGCGCCACCTATTGCAACGGTTTTGGGTACTGTACCTGTCTCGCAAACTGCATTGGAACTGCCAGCACAGACGGGTACGGCAGCGACACGGATGCCTGCGGCTTCCGCAGCTGCACTCAACTAACAAACTGCGCTGGGACGGGTACCAGTAGTAGCAGCAGCCGAGGCTACGGCTTCCATAGCTGTAAATACTTAAACGGCTGCAAACAGGGGACTACTGCATCAACTACGGCGCTATATTCAAACTGCACATTTGTAGGGCTGACGGGCGAAAACCAATTGGTCTTCGTCGACAAAACTGTAGCCGTCTCCGCATGGGCTGCAAACAGCACCTACAGCGCCCAGGGGTACGGATTCCGGGCTTCTGTGGCCTGTACGGGCGTGACGGCTTCCCACCGGCCTGACGTGGCCTTCGGGGCGGCTGATTCAGTTGGTGGCAACTTCGCGCCGTTTTGTGATAGCTACGCGGGCGGGGTGTACATCTACTGCAAGACCAAACCGACAGCCACGATTACCATTCCCAGCATCGTTTGTGTAAAGGGGGCGTGAGAGATGATAGGAAAGACGAATGCGAGTCCCGGATTGAAAGGCCCGGATTTAAGCGCAATGGTTGTCGAAGTTGAAAACCAGACCTCTTTCGATGCCGTTGTGCGCTTTCAAAATTTAAATGGAATTAGGGATAGCGCGGTCCTACGACGTTTTTTAATATCGAGCATAGACGCAGACTTAACTGAACTTTTAACAATAGAGCTGAATACAGGTATGCCTTGCGCGGTCGATTATTATATGACCAACGATTGCCTATATATCACGGCGTATGAGACAGAATGACACAAGGAGACAAGGCGATGAGCAAACACATCAAGACCATCCCGCTTACTCAGATAGAGCGGATATCCATCGTGCAGGGTGGCGGGCGGCTGGTCTCCCAGGTAAAGCGGGACACCGGATGCGACTACGCCATGAACGCCGGGTTCTACGGCGGGAACGGCAAGCCCACCCATCACCTGAAGGCGGACGGGAAGGTGCTGGCGCGTGCGCCCTGGGGGTGCTGGGGCTTCGCCTGGAACAACGGTGCGGATATCCGCATGGAGGCTCTGCCCGCCGATACCCGGCTGAATTATATCGCCGGGGTGGAGCTACTCAGCCCCATGGTGAGCGACACTGGGAGCATCCCCTATGACCCGAAGGGGGAACTGGGCGGCACCCGCGGCAGGACGGCTATTGCGCACACGGGGGACAAGCTCATCCTCTACTGCTCCGGGGACGGCACGAGGGACGCGGCCACGCTGGAGGAGGTGCAGGGCGAGCTGCGGCGGCTGGGAGCCGAGACGGCTATTTATGTGGACGGCGGCGGCAGCTCCCAATGCGACTTTGGGGGCGGGGAGGCCACCCGCTCCTCGCGGAAGGTATACAGTTATCTGTGCGTGTGGCTCAAGCCGCAGAAAGAGGAGGACAAGCCCGTGAATAAGAAAGTGTGCCTGGACCCCGGCCACGGTCCGGGATGCGTGAACGGCTCCCCGGATGGGAGCTACAAAGAGCATGAATTTGCGTGGGACATGAGTCAGAGGGTGAGGGCCCACCTGGAGCGGTGCGGGGTGACGGTGGTCATGACCCGTGACGGGGCGGGCTACCCCTCGCTGACGGAGCGGTGCGGCATCTCCAACAGGGCGGGGGCGGACCTGTTCGTGTCCCTCCACTCCAACGCCAGCGGAGACGGGAAGAACTGGACCAGCCCAAGCGGGTATCTTATCTACACCAGCGCCGGGCCTGAGACGGCCGCGCGGAACGTTGCGGCCAGAGCGGTGCTCAAGCGGGTTCGGGAGGCCGGGATAGCCATCCGTGGCGGCGGGCTGGAGCACAACGCGGCCTATGCGGTGCTCAAAGGAACAACCGCGCCCGCAATGATAATTGAGCACGGATTCCACACCAGCCGGGAGGACACGGCGCTGATGAAAACCGGCGACTACCGGGTGAAGCTGGCTGAGGCCGACGCAAGGGGCATTCTGGACTTCCTGGGCCTCCCCTGGGTGGCTGAAAAGCCTGCCGGGACCACGGACACCCCCGCGGCAGATTGGGCCGCTGAGGCGTGGCGGAAGGCCATGGGCAAGGGCGTGATGGACGGCACGAGGCCCGCAGACGGCGTTACCCGGCAGGAGCTGGCCGTGGTGCTGGACCGGCTGGGACTGCTGGATTAAAGGAGGTACATAGTATGGATATTTCTTCTCTGGGCATCGGCGGGGTGGCCGTCATCACGGTCATCTGCTTTCTGGTGGGGCAGCTCGTCAAGGCGACCGGGCTGGACAACAAGTATATCCCCGTCATCGTGGGCGTGGCGGGCGGCGCGCTGGGCGTGCTGGGCATGTTCGTCATGCCGGAGTTCCCGGCCACGGACTACATGACCGCCGCTGCCGTGGGCATCGTCTCCGGCCTCGCGGCCACGGGTATCAATCAGGTGTATAAGCAGCTTACCAAGGAGGGCTAAACTTGGAGGAGGTCGCAATTAAAGTAGCGGAGGTCGATCAGCGTGCCAGGAGCAATACCCGCCGCATTGACAAGCTTGAGCAGAGCAACGAGGCCCTGACCCGCTTGGCCACCTCCATTGAGGTGATGGCGGCCAAACAGGGGCAGCTCACTGAGACCGTGGAGCGGCTGGACGCTAAAGTGACCAAGCTTGAGGAACGGCCCGTTAAGCGGTGGGAGGTGGTTGTCACTACCGTTATTACCGCCGCCGTTACCTTTGTCTTCGGGCTGTTGGTACAAAATCTGCTCTGAGCCGCGGCCGCAGGGCGTTTCTATGCTCATTATCCATTTAGGAAAATGTCATCCGGCGGATTATACCGGTCGTGGAGCGTCTGGAGCACCCGTGTGGATACCGCCGCGGCCGCCGCCCCGGCAAAGAACTCCAGCATGCCGGGCAGTCGCTGAAGGAGCGCCCCATTCAAAGCTCCCCGAAGAAGATTGCGGACCGATTGGTATAAGGGGCTGAAAGCAGACCACCCCGGGTATTGACACTCAAAAGGGCTTGCTGCCTGCGTATTGCAGGCAGCAAGCCCTTTGCTTTGATGCGGCGGTTGTTGTCGTTATGCTTCATGGCAGCTCAGCAGGAGAATATGAAGTGCTGAATAATTTGCTGATTAAAACCCTGTGGCAAGCGCCCGCTCCGGCAGTCCCGTCCACTGATCGGGAGAGAAGGCGCCCTCCACGATTCCCCCCTCCGTGTTCGTGAGGGTACCGCTGCCGGAGATGTTCCCCTCCCCGTCCTGGTTGAAGCTGCCGCGGTTGACCAGCGCACCATTTACCCAGAGGTCGCCGGCGAGGTAGAAATAGTGGTCCTCGGCAATGGTGAAGGTCATCCCCTCCGGTATGACGAGCTTGCCGCCCCAGTAGATCTCCACGTCCCTGTTTAGGGTGAGTGCCGCCTTTTCCGTGAGATCGTTCAGGTCGCACGTCTTATCGTTGAGAATGATAATGGCGTCATAGCCGCTGTTCGCTTCGTTCGCGGCGGCGAAATCGGCCCCGCTGACGGCCAGGGCCTCCCGGCGGACCAGCGTGTTAAATTTCTCGGCGACGGCCGCCTTTGCATCTTCATTCGCACTGCCATTGCCGTTCATCATGTCCCGGGCACAGATGGGGGTTGGGTTGTGATTTTCTTCCTCGGCGTTCGGCGTAATGGTCCCCGCGCCGCTCAGGCTGGAGCCCTCCCAGACGATCACGGTGTCGTCCGGGCCGTCAAAGTTCAGGGTCCCGTTAACCACCAGGGCACTGCCGCCGCCGTTAACCTCGATGAGGCCGCCGCGGTCATATTCATTCCCGCCGCGGGGCGTGAACTTGCCGCTGTTGAGGGTGAGGGTCAGGTTCTGGGGAACGGTGAGGGTCACGGGCGCATCGCCGTTCATCTCCGGGTCGTAGTCGGTGCGGTCGATGCGCAGCTGTCTGCCCTTCAGTTCAAGATTGGAGTTCAGGGTAATGTCGGCGCGGAGGTGGTAGTAGTCGTAGACCGTGCCGCTTTCGAAGGCGGCGGTCATGCCCGCGCCACTGTAGATATAGGCGTTGTGCTCGTACCAGTTGGAGTCATTGGTGAAAAACTTCCCCGCCGGGAGCGAGACCGTCTTGTTCCCGCTATCCGGGCCGTACTCGTCCACCACCTGCATATAGTCGGCGTTGTGGATGGCCGCGCCCTCCGACTTGGTAAGGGCCGCGCCCCGGAGGAGGCCGAAGTAACCGTTGTTTTTGAGGACAGCCGTGCCCTTCAGCGCGAGGGTGCCGCCGCAGACCTCCAGGCTGCTCTCCTGGGCAATGTCCAGCCTCCCGGTGAGGGTGAGAGCACCCGTACCCTCCACTCTAACGTTGGCGTGGTTCTCCGAGTCGCCCACGGTAACCATCCCGTCGGCGTCCAGGGTGCCGTCCGGGCCGATATAAAGGTCGCAGCCCTCTGTCGTCAGGAGCAGGTTGGCGTTTGCGCCCAGCACCAGCTTGCCGCCGTCGCTGACGCCCAGGTGTTTCTCCACTGTGAGGTTGCCGTTTGCCGTCAGGGTGACGCCCGCGCCCACGTCCAGGGGCTTTTCAAGCGTGGTGGGGGAACTGAGGATGAGGGTTGTGGGCATGGGCGACCCGTCTTCGCTCCAGTCCCGGCCCACCTCGCAGTGGGTGTAGTCCTTGTTGGAGGCCATGGCGGCCTTGAGGCCCGCCTCGGTCCATACCTCGGCGCGGTAGTCGCCGTAAGCGGTTCCGTGGGGGAACTGACCTGGGGTGCGCGTCTGGTCGTCGTAGCGGTCCACGATTTCAATGCCGTCGATCTTCGTGCCGGTAATGCTGCCGTTTTTTAGGAACAGGAAGCCTCTGTTCCCCCCATCTTCGTCCCCCGCCGCGAGACTGACGGCGCCGCTGTTGTGGAGGACGCCGCCCTCGTTGATATCCATGCCGGCGTTGGCCTGAATAGCCAGGGCGCCCCCGTTTTCCATGTGACCGTCCAGCCCGAGGTAGGCGTCCGGCGAGGAGAGGGTGAGGGTCCCGGTGTTGCTCAGGGCCCCGTCCCCAAAGATGAGCAGGCCGCCTTCCGCGCCGACGGTGAGAGTCCCGGCGTTGTTCAGTGCGCCGTCCACCTTGAGGCCGCTGGTCAGGCCGTCCGTAACCGCACTCAAGACCAGTGCTCCGCCCTTCTCCACGGTGAGGGTTCCGCCCTCCCGCACCTCGGCCCAGTCGGTGAGGGTGAGGGTGACGCTGTTGGGCACGGTCAGGGTGCCGGAGTTGATGAAGAGCTGGTACTGGCCGCTCTTGGTGAGGTTATTCTTGACCTCAATGGTGTTCTGGCCCGCGTCCACGACGATGAGCGTGCAGTTGGCAATATCCGCCGCTGCCTTCTCCCACTCGGCCTGGTCGTGGACAGTGTAGGCGGCGGAGTGGGTGCCGCTGCCTTCGATGGTTCCGTCGTTTATCAGTTTGCCAATGGAGGCCAGCCGGTAGGTGCCGTTGTTGATCAGCTTGCCGCCGCTCTGGATCTCCATGGTACCCGCGATATCCAGGTGGGCCCCCGACGGGATGGTGAAGGTCCTGCCGCTGGGGATGGGCAGGATGATATTGTCGGTCACGTAGAAGCGGGCGCCCGCGGGGATGGAGAAATCCTCGGTCAGCTCCACCGTCCACCTGCCCTCTTCGCTGTAGTTGTGGAACAGGTAGTAGGAACTGTACTTGGCCTTACTGCCGATCTCTGTCCCGACAGCCTTCTTAATCCCCGCCATCACGTTTGCCATGGCGGAGTAGCGGGTATAGCCGGTGGTAAGTCCAGGGCAGGTCTGGGGCGCCTCCTCCCCGCCCATGGGGTAAACATCCACGCCGTTCAGGATGCCGCCGTCCGCGACGGCGACGGTCCCCTGCTCCGCCACGGTGCAGAAGGGGCTGACCTCCAGCTCGCCGTTTGCCGCAATGGAAATGGTTCCCTTGTTTACCAGGGTCACGCCGGCGGCGTCCCAGACGGAGCCCAGGCGGAGATAGCCGCCCTCCCCGAGGGTCAGGGCGCCGTTGACGGTGAGGGTGTTCCCGGAGAGGAAGAGGGCCGCGCCATGATTCAGGGTGAGGTTTTTGCCCGTGTTGACGGTGAGGGGCTTGGTCAGCTCCGCGTTGTACTCACTGAGGGTAAAGATGCCGTCCACCACCATACCGTTGCAGTACGCGTCCTCCGCGGCGGCGATGAAGCCGTCGGCGTCGTTGACGGTGGCGGTATAGTAGGAGGGGCCGCTGCTCCCGCCGCCGGAGGGCTTGTTGTCCTCCTTGGGGGCCGTCACGGTAGTGGTGCCGCCGGAGACCGCCTTGTCCCCGGCGGTGACGCCGGTGGCGTTCTTGTCCACAGTGAGGGTGGTGCCGGCGGTGTCCACCTTGGTGCCGCTGCCGCTGACCACCGCTTCGGTGACCTTGCCCTCGCCGGTAATGGCCGCCTTGGGGGCCGCGCTCTCCACCTTGGCCACCACGGATTCTCTGGCCACGGTCAGGGCCGCGCCCTCGGCCTTCTCCTCCACCCTGGCGGTGGCGACAGTGCTCTTGCCCTCCAGGGACACCTCGGCCCCGGCGGCCTTCACGGCCAGCTCGGTGACCACCGCGTCCTGGAGCACCACGGGGACGGCGCTCTCCACGGCGACGGCGTTGAACGCGCCCTCCAGGATGACGTCGTCCTTCCCGTCGTCCACCTGGACCAGCTCCACCCGGCAGCCCCGCTCAGCCAGGACCCGCACGCCGCCGGAGGAGGTCTTGCCCACCACCACGCTGCCCACGCTGCTCTTGTTCACGATGCGGATGGAGTGCCCGCCCCCGCCCCGGACCACCAGCCGGCCCTGGACGGTGACGCCGTCCAGCACCAGGTCGCCGTCTGCCACGCCGTCGCCCACGATGAGGTCGCCGGCAACGGTGACCCCCTTGAGGGTGACCCCCGGGACGTTGACCATCACGTTGCCCTCGGGGATCTCGGTGTAGACGCCCGCCGCGCCGATATAGCCGCCCAGCAGGTTGTAGAGCACCTGGGCATACTCCGCCCGGGTCATATTGCCCTGGGGATTCAGGAGGTTCCCGGAGCCCTGTACGTACCCCCCGGCCACCATGGCGGCCACGGGGCCCCTGGCCCAGGAGGAGACCTGGGAGGCATCGGCATAGCCCGCCAGGGCCGCGCCGTCCCCGTTCGGCAGGCGTATGGCCCGGGCCAGCACGGTGAAGACGGCCTCACGGGTGGCCAGGGCCTCGGGGGAGAGCCTGCCCGCCCCGTCGCCGGAGAGGGTCTTCATGCCCACGGCCAGTGCCATGTCCTCCCGGTACCAGGCGCCGGCGGCCACGTCGGTATAGCCGGATAGGCCGGCCTTCTCCACCGCGCCGAAGGCCCGGTTGATCACCGCCGCCATCTGGGAGCGGGTCAGGAGGCCGTCTGGCAGCAGCTTTCCGTCCGTCCCCCGGAGGAGGCCGTTGTCCACCGCGGCCGTCAGAGCGTCGTGGGACCAGACCCCTGCCGGCGGGAGATCGGGGTAGTCCGCCGCCGCGCCGCTGGCCGGGAGGACGGCCAGGCCCAGCAGGAGACAGGCCGCCATAAGGGAAGCGAGACATTTCTTGATTCTGCGCATGATAAAATTCCCCTTTCACATTTCTGCCATTGTGTGTCCCCGAAAAGGTCACTTCCGGCAAAAGCACGGGACTGCTCAGAATCAAATTATAACAAACGGGAATGCGGAATAGGTGTGCCGCGCAGCACACATTCCGCATTCCCTTCAGTGGATCAGCCGTATTGGATGGTAAGCCCCGGCTTGTCCGCCAGGACGGCGGCGAGGGGCTCCTGCCGCTCCTCCAGCCAGAGGGTCTGTAGGTTGGGCAGGTCCAGCAGGGGGGTGAGGTCGGACACCAGGGTGTCCCGCAGGTCCAGAATTTCAAGGCCGCTGTGGACGCCGATCCCCTCCAGCGTCGTCAACCGGCTGCCGCAGAGGTTCAGCTCCCGCAGGCCGCTCACCCCCGCCAGGACGGAGAGGTCGGTCATGGGGGAGTTGTAGAGGTGGAGGGTCTTGACGGTCTTGACGGCAAGATGACGGTAAAAGTCGTTGTCGCCGTTCAGGAAGAGCCCCTCCCAGCCCTCGTCCCGAAGGACCTCCAGCTGAGCGCCGTCCACCTCCGCCGTGAGGCCGTTCAGGTTGACGGACGTGAGAGCGGGGAGCTGCGCAAGGGGAGTGATGTCCCCCAGGGGATTGCTGTCCAGCCCCACGTAGGTCAGGTGCTCCAGGCCGGAGAGGTCCGGGAGAACGGAGATGTGGTTTTGAATCAGCTCCAGCCAGTCCAGGTCTTTCAGGCCGGCCACGGCGCCCACGTCGGCAAGGTCGTTCCCCGCGATGCCCAGATGCCGCAGCCGGGGCATCATCGCCAGGTCCGAGAGGTCGGAGACGTGTCCCCGCACTTCCTCCGCCGGGTCCCCCTGCCAGGCGTCCACCTCCTGCAAGAAAGTGTCGATATTCGCGCAGGGCGTGTTCCCCGCCAGGTAGAGCAGCTCCACGCCGCCCACCAGCTCCGGCGTGAGCCGAAAGGACTCGTCCACCCCCAGGGAGGCCCGGACGGCCCCCTCGATGAGCGGCTCGGAGAAGGCCACGCCGGGGCGGCTCAGCAGGGGCATGCCGAAGTCGGTGTACCGCCCTGCGGCAAAGCCGAGGAACAGCCCGCAGACCGCCGCCAGGACCAGGCCGGCCAGGACGCGAAAGCGCTTTCGGTGAGCGCCGGCGCACCGACGGAGCGCATGCCCCACCGCCCCGGCGGCGGGGTAGCGATCCTGGGGGGCGAAGGCGGTGCACCTGCTGATGACCCGGTCCAGCCGCCGGTCCCCCGTGCCGCCCTCCCCCTCCCGGGTGGACCCGGTGAGAAGATAGCGCAGCAGGACCCCCAGGGCGTAGATATCGGCCCGCTGGTCGGTCTCGGCGTAGCCGTACTGCTCGGGCGGGGCGAAGCTCCGGGTACCCAGGCAGACGGTGTCGCTCCCGGCATCCCCCCTGTATTGGCGGGAGATACCGAAGTCGATGAGCCTGACCCCGCCCCCGGGGGCGAGAATGACGTTCTGCGGCTTGATGTCCCGGTGGATGACCGGCGGCTCCTGCCCGTGCAGATAGGTGAGGATCTCACAGAGCTGCACCGCGATGGAGACCGCCTTCTCCCGGCCCAGGGGGCTGTTCCTGGTGAGCTCGTCCAGGGGCGCCCCCTCCATGTACTCCCGCACCATGCAGCGGACGCCGTCCTGCTCGAACCGGCCCAGGAAGCGGGGGATGGCGGGGTGGGAGAGCCGGGAGAGCACCTCCCCCTCGTCCCCGGCGGCAGCCGCCTCCCCGCCCCTGACGCACCGGGCCACTGCCAGGGAGCCGTCTGTCCGGTCCCGGACCAGCAGGGTTTCGCCGTCCTGCCCCCGGCCCATGTACTCCAGGAGCTCATAGCGCTGGAGAAATCCGGCGGGGTAGTCCTCCCCGGAGAAGCCGTCCAGGAAGTCCGAGAGGTGGTCAGTCATTGCCGAGGCCCCCCAGAATTGTGAGGCCCTGCCGCTCCAGCAGCTCCTGCACCTCGGTGATGGCGAGCCTATGGGAGAGGCCGTAGAGGATGGCGGCGTCCCGGCGGAGCTTCGGGTAGAGCTGCCGCTTCCGGGCGGCGGTCAGCAGCCGCTGGGCCTCCTCCGGATTGAGCCGGAAGCCGAAGGCCAGCTGAAGGACCTTATCCCGGGAGGGCTGGCGGATGCCGCGGAAGATCTGATGCCCGTAAGTGCGCTCAATGTCGGCCCTGCGGATGACGTGCTCCCGCACCTCTCCCCGCTCCCCGCAGAGCCTGCAGAGGTACTCGTGGAAGGGCGGCATGGACACGCTGTCCCCCTCCTCCTGCAAAAATCGGTCAAAGGAGGTCGTGCGGAACAGACGGCGCAGCAGCTCGCTGGTGCGCAAAGCTTCTCTGGGCTTGATCATAGCCCTCACTCCCCTCTTGTTTTTTTACTCTACCACATAAAGAGTCCTTCTGTAAATACGAACGCTTTTTTCAATCAACCTACTCAACAGCGGCAAAACCAGCTTTTTTGAGCTGAGGCGGAGGTCTTCCTTGTCCAAGTCCATGCCAGAGGTCACGGTAGAGTGGCGCCGCGAGGGTCGAACCCAGACGGCGTTCAGCTTCTCCTGCTCGAAGACTACTGCGCCGTCTGTTTTTTCTTACAGGAGTATTGCAGCAGCAATTCAAAACGGTCTCCGCTACGCTGGGGCACCACGACGCGGGCTTCACCCTGCGCACCTCCCACGCCACCCGGCAGGCCCTGCGCTCCGCTGCGCATGCCATGGGCAGCATTATGTCCCAGGTCATGTAACCATCAAAGACCACCGGGGCAGGAGTTCCTGCCCCGGTGGTCTTTGTCCGTATCCGACCCTTTTCCCGCATTGTGGGTCACGGTATGGGTCAAATAATTCCGCCCAATATTCTTTTCAATTTCATAAACAGAAAGCACCTGGAAACATTAGTTTCCAGGTGCTTTTGGAGCTGCTATCCAGACTCGAACTGGAGACCTCATCCTTACCAAGGATGCGCTCTACCGCCTGAGCTACAGCAGCGTGTCAGGCGCGATTGCACCCAACAATGGCGACGCGGAAGGGACTTGAACCCTCGACCTCCGGCGTGACAGGCCGGCGTTCTAACCAACTGAACTACCGCGCCATCTTTTGTATCAAAGACAGCGGTCGCTGTAATGATTTCTGGCAGGGGCAGAAGGATTCGAACCCTCGGCACTCGGTTTTGGAGACCGATGCTCTACCAGCTGAGCTATACCCCTATGTGGTGGGCCTTCGGGGACTCGAACCCGGGACCGGCCGGTTATGAGCCGGCTGCTCTAACCAACTGAGCTAAAGGCCCATACACCGTTCCCTAGCCAAGGGAAGATAAAAAGAGCTTGCCGTCACGGCAGACGTGGCGGCAAGCCGCTCTTTATGGCTCCCCCTGTTGGACTCGAACCAACGACCCTGCGGTTAACAGCCGCATGCTCTACCAACTGAGCTAAGGAGGAATATAGAAGGGTCTGGTCCGGTCAGACCAGACCCTCACTTGTGTTGGCGTTACCTATCTTCCCAGGCCGTCTCCAGCCAAGTATTGTCGGCGCAGGTGAGCTTAACTGCCGTGTTCGGGATGGGAACGGGTGGACCCTCACCGCAATCAACACCAAC
>NZ_JACOPQ010000006.1 GCF_014287675.1 Lawsonibacter faecis
TCAAACAGCGACATCCGGAACACATTCAGCGTCGGCACTATCATGAATATGAAAAACAGTACTGTTGCAGGCAGGATGCATAACACCAAAAACCGGTTGCGTCCTTTATGCCTCTCCATATTTGCCGCCCCCTTCTCTCAATTTAAACGGACCCCTGCGCAGAAAGGAACGGGCGGCGGTGAGTAGGTCACTACTCACCGCCGCCCGCCTACTGCCAGTCTCTATACGGTTGAGGGGGAGCGGTTACTTCAGGTTGGCGCGCATCTGGTCGCTGGCGGCCTTGATGCCGTCAACCCACTCAGCCTCAGTGATATTGCCGCTGACCATGCCGTTCATGGGGTCGAAGAAGACCTCGCGGATGCTGGCCAGACCGGCGACGGAGTCGTAAGCGGCGAAGCCGCCCAGGGCCGCCTTGGCGCCGTTGTCGTAGATGGAGTAGAAGAGCTTGTTGTCGCCCTCAAGCTTGTCGGCGATGTCCAGCACGGGCTGGATGGCGCCGCCCTTGGCGAAGATCTCACAGGCGGTGTCACTGTAAAGGAAGGCGATGAACTGCTTGGCGGCGTCCTGATGCTCGGCGCCGGCGGGAATCCAGGCCTGCTCGAACCAGGACACGCTGTACTGATCGCCGCCCTGCTCCACGGCGGGAATGGCGGTCATGCCCCACTCAAAGCCGTCGGCGCGGGGGGAGTCGGCCATCTCGCCCACGATCCATGTGCCGTTGGGCATGAAGAGGGCCTTGTTGTCCAGAACGAGCTGCTGATTCTGCTTGAAGTCCTGGTCGTTGGCCTGGGCGGGGGTCACGGGGTTGGTATAGGTGGCCATCTTGGCGATGATGTCAAAGCAGGTCTGGGCCTCGGGGGTGTCCCAAACGCCCTCGGCGTAGGTGGTGGCCTGGTTGAAGAACTCGGGACCGCCCACGCAGTACATCAGCGCGTAGAAGAACTCCTGGAAATAGCCGGTGGTGGGATAAGTAAAGAGGTAGATGCCCTCGGCCATGGCCTTGTCGCCCAGCTCCCACATCTCGTCCCAGGTGGTGGGAACCTCCCACCCCTTCTGCTCAAAGAGGCCGGCGTTGTAGAACAGGCCGCAGGGGGAGTAGAACATGGGGGCCAGATAGGTCTTGCCGTCGCCGTAGGGGTTGGTGAGGGCGGTGTCGGTAAAACCGCCGGCGATCTTGTCGGAGACCTTCACGTCCTCGCCGGGCACGGTCATGCTCAGCACGTCGGTGATTTCGGCGATCTGGTTGTCCTTGATGAACTGGTCGGTCAGGCCCTTCTCACGGCCGGTGGCCAGATGGACCACGTCGGGATACTCTCCGCCCTGCATGGCGGGCCCGATGACGTCCTCCAGACTCTTGTCGGAGGTGAGCTCCACCTTGATGCCGGTCTGGGCGGTGAAGGCGTCACAGACCTCCTGCCACATGCCGGGATAGGTATCCTCGTAGCCGGAGGCCAGGGCGGCCACGCTGATGGTCACGTCGCTGGCGGTGTTGTCGGGGGTGGTCTCAGGGGTCTTGCTGGGCTCGGTCACAGGGGTGCTGGCGCCGGGAGTGGGGGAAGTCTCGCCGCCGTTGTTGGCGCAGCCGGCGAGCAGGGACGCGGACAGGGCAAGAGACAGCCCCAGGGCCAGGATCTTCTTCAGTTTCATTTCCGTTACCTCCTGAAATTTTGATGTGTTCGATTTTGCCCGTTATCTCATACAGCGGCCTTCCGCGCGCGGGACGGGTGCGCTATTGCGCACCCTGCGCGCCTCCTTGCCCTGCAGTCGAACCGATGGGGAAATGCGTTTCTTCTTTGCCGTATGTTCCCGTTGTCCGGGACCATTATCCTGTTTTTCTTGCCTTTAGTATATCGTTTCTTCTCTTGGGAGTCTTCCAGGAAAGTACACAGTTTTTTTCAAATTTATATATTCCAGCACTCAATTTATCATTTTCCACAACCAGGACCCGCCATTTTGCGCCGCCTTGTCAATTCCTACAAAAGCGCTTCCGAGAACGTCCGCAAAACGCCCTTTCCAAGCGCCGCCGACATTTTTCTTGTTGCAGATTTTTGAGTATGCTATAATCAGATTACACACAGTCCGCGCCGCACGGATACAGGAAAGAACCTGACAAAAAGGGAGGGGCCGTCCCATGAAAGATAAAAAATCTCCCGCTCCCCAGTCCCCGGACACGCAGCTGCTGGTGGACAACGTGGTCGTCCAGGATATGCCTGCGGATTTTCATTTTGAAACCCACATGCACCGCACTGTGGAACTGCTGATCTGCCTCAGCGGAAGCCTGGTGATTACCATTCACGGCAATCACCATCAGGTCTCCGCCGGGGAGTACATGGTCATCTTCCCCGACATCCCCCACCGGGCGGACGTGCCCTGCGACGCGCCCTGCTCCATCCTGCAGACCCACTTCCACAGCAGCTCCTTCTCCGAGCTGGTGGACCGGCAGTTCCCCATGAGCGAGCTGGTGTTCTCCTTCGAGCTCTCTCTGGAAAAGCGCAAGTTTTTCCACAGCAAGAGCTCGCCCCAGCTGGTGGCCTGCCTGGAGGGGCTGCGCAGCGAGCTCTACATTGCGCAGAAAAACGCCCAGAAGATGCTCCAGCTCTACCTCACCCAGCTCAACATTCTCCTCTCCCGGGATTTGAGCGCCCACACCAGCAACGCAGCCATCTACGAAAACCGCTATCTGGTCAACGCCACCACCTTTATCAACGAGCACTATATGGAAAAGCTGACCGTCAACGAGGTAGCCCTGACGGTGGGCGTCTCCCCGCGCTACCTCACCAAGCTCTTTCACGAGCACCTCAATATGGGCGTGTCCACCTACATTACCTATGTCCGCATCAGCAAGTCCATCGACTTCAAGTATCTCAACAGCCAGTATCCGCTGACCGACCTGGCGCTGGATATGGGTTTTGGGAGCCTGCAGCATTTTTCCAAGGTCTTTAAGGAAAAAATGGGCGTATCCCCCAAGCGCTATTTCTCCATTCAAACGGTGGAGTATTAAGAAGACCCCGCGCTCAGCCTGCCAAAGAAGCCCCAAGGAGCTTCTTTGGCAGAAGGCCGCATGACGGATATTCATTTGACTGCGTGGCTTTCTCTGGCGGAGGTTTTTTTGACGGCCTGGGCGGGCGCTTCCCCTGCAAAGCGGCAGGGGAAGCGCCCGCTTTTTTATACGCCGGAAATAAAATAGTGCACATTTTTATAAAAAACACGAATCCAGTGCTCAACGGTGAAAGCGCAATCCAAATATATCCGCTATAGTACGGGTATAGGATCCCCTCCGTCTCTAAATTGGGGGTATCACACTATAAGGAGGAAGGCAATTTGGATACGCCGAGAGACAACCTGCTGCGCCTGCTGCACCGCCAGGGCTATGATACGGTCCCGCTGGAATTTGCGCTTTGTCCTCATCTGGAAGAGGTTTATCAGGCATATGAGCACAGCGACCTCCCCTACAACGAGTATTTTCAGATGCCCTGGAAGCGGATTGCGGATCTGCGTCCGGACAACGACGACCGCACCCGGTTCGCCCACTACCACGCCGCCGCCGGGCTGGACGCCGCCGGCGAGATAGACGAGTGGGGTGTGGGCCACCGTGCCACGCCGACCTCCATGCACATGACCCAGATGTTCTGTCCGCTCCGGGACGCCGACAGCGAGGAGGAGATACAGGCCTACCCGCTGCCCACCTATTCCGCAGCGCAAAACCCCGGCCTCAGTGCTGAGGTCGAGGCGCTGAAGCAGCGGGGCGTCTCCCCCGTGGGCAATATGCAGTGCACCATCTGGGAAACCGCCTGGTACATCCGTGGAATGGAAAACCTGATGATGGACATCATGTCCGAGGACCCGATGGCCGAGATCCTCCTGGACCGGGTCACCGAGATGTCCCTCAGCCGCGCCAAGCTCTACGCCCAGGCGGATGTGGATATCCTCTTCCTCGGCGACGATATCGGGATGCAGCAGACCATCATGATGAGCGAGGAGATGTACACCACCTGGATTAAGCCCAGGCTGAAGAAAATCATCGGCGCGGCCAAGGCCGTCAAGCCGGATCTGCTGGTCTTCTACCACTCCTGCGGGTACATCGAACCCTTTATCCCCCACCTCATCGAGGTCGGCGTGGACGTGCTCAACCCAATCCAGCCGGAGTGCATGGACGTGGAAAAGATTTTTCGGGAGTACGGCGACCGCCTTTCCTTCCACGGGACCATCGGCACCCAGAGCGTCATGCCCTTCGGTACGCCGGAGGAGGTCCGGGCGAATGTGAAGCGCAATCTCGACCTCGCCGGCGACAAGGGCGGCCTCTTCGTGGCTCCCACCCACCTGCTGGAGCCGGAGGTGCCCTGGGAAAACATTCGGGCCTATGTGGAGGCCTGTCAAAACTACACCCGCTGACGCGAAGCCGCTCATGCGGAAAAAGGAGCACAGCCGAAATGAGTCTTACCATCTTGCAGGAGATCTCCGCGCAGCTTCAGCGCGGAAACGCCAGAGCCGTCAGAGAGCTGGTGCAGCAGGCGATTGACGCGGGCGTTCCGGTGGAGTGCATTCTAAACGACGGACTGCTCGGCGGCATGTCCGTGGTGGGCGAGCGCTTCAAGCGCACTGAAATTTTCGTACCTGAGGTCCTGGTGGCCGCGCGGGCGATGAACCAGGGCGCCGCCCTCCTCAAACCCCTCCTGGCCTCTTCCGACGTGAAGTCCTGCGGAAAGGTCTGCATCGGTACCGTTAGGGGCGACCTCCACGACATCGGCAAAAACCTGGTGAAGATGATGATGGAGGGCAAGGGCCTGGAGGTGGTGGACCTGGGTACCGACGTGGAGCCGGAGACCTATGTCCGCGCCGCCGTGGAGCAGGACTGCCGGATCATCTGCTGCTCCGCCCTGCTGACCACCACCATGTCCGTCATGGCCGAGGTGGTCGCCAAGGTCCGCCAGGCCGGCATCCATGACCGCGTGAAGGTGATGATCGGCGGCGCGCCCGTCACTGAGACGTTCTGCGCCCAGATCGGCGCGGACCGCTACACGCCGGACGCCACCACCGCCGCAGACGCGGCGGTGGAGATCTGCCGGACGCTGGCGGAGACCGGCTGACGGTGCTTGCGCGGCATCAAACTTACATAACGGCGCTGAAAGCGGGGAGACGGCAATGCCGTCTCCCCGCTTTCCTCCTGCGCCTCTCTGTTTCAGCGGTTTCCGCGGCTCCCTCAAATTTTGCGTTTCGTACCATTTTTTGTCCAAACATACAATGAAACCGGTACCAATCGTTGTTAAATAACTAACTATTGGAAATCTCTTGAACTCTCTTCTCAACTCGACTATAGTTAAATAAAGTTAGGTATCCAATCAAATTTTGAGGGGGAATCGGGCAATGGAAACACATCTGAGCCGGGCGGAAAAGCTGGAGCTGATCCGCTCCCGGCCCGGCGGGAAGGACCGCCTGCTCTCCGTCCTGCTGGATTTGCAGGCGGCGGAGCCGTCGCACTGTATCGACGAGGAAACCGCCGTCCTGGTGGGGGCGGAGCTCGGCGTCGCCCCCGCCCGCGTGTATGACGCGGTCTCTTTCTACGCCATGCTCTCTCCCGCGCCCCAGGCCCGTTTCACCGTGGAGGTCTGCGAGAGCGCGCCCTGCCACTTTTCCCACGCCGGCCGCGCCGCCGATTTGGCGGAGCGGGCGCTGGGCGTGAGGGTGGGTGAGGACACCCCGGACGGTCTCTTCGCCCTGCGGGCCGTCCCCTGCTTCGGCGCGTGCGACAAAGCCCCGGCGGTCAAGATTGACGGGCATGTCTACGGTCCCCTGGACGAGGCCGGGCTGCGCGCCGTGCTGGCCCAGTACAAGGAGGCGGAATAAATGGCGGATTTCACACCTGTCCTGCTCACCCGGGCGGGCCATACCACTCCCTTCTCCGTGTCGGAGTATATCTCCCACGGCGGGTATTCAGCATTGGAGAAGGCGGTAACGATGACGGGGGAGGAGATCCTGAAGGAGCTGACGGCGGCCCGCCTGATGGGCCGGGGCGGGGCGGGATACCCTGTGGACAAGAAGTGGCGTCACCTCTACGGCGTGGAGGGCGGGCCCAAGTACGTCGTCTGCAACGCAGACGAGGGGGAGCCGGGCACCTTCAAGGACCGTGTGCTCCTGGAGCAGGACCCCCTCTCCGTCATCGAGGGCATGACCATCGCGGGCTACCTCTTCGGCTCCCCCCGGGGCTTCATCTACATCAGGGGCGAATACCGGGACCTCCAGCCCCTCTTTGAGCGGGCCGTGAAGCACGCCCACCGCTTCGGCTACCTGGGAAAGAACATCCTGGGCGTGGAGGGCTTCGACTTCGACATCACCGTGGTCGCCGGCGGCGGCGCCTACATCTGCGGCGAGAACTCCGCCATGCTCAACTCCATCGAGGGCAAGGTGGGCCGCCCCCGGGTGAAGCCCCCCCACCTGGCCGAGGTGGGACTCTACGGCAAGCCCACCCTGGTCAATAACGTGGAGTCCTTCGCCGCCGTGGTGCCCATCCTCAACATGGGCGGCGACGCCTACCACGCCCTGGGCACCGAATTTTCCGGCGGCACCAAGCTGGTCTCCCTCTGCGGGCACGTAAAGCGCCCCGGCACCTATGAGGTGCCCCTGGGCACCCCCATCCGCGCCATCATCGAGGACTGGGGCGGCGGGACCGACAGCGGCCGGGCCGTGGGCTTCTGCCAGCTGGGCGGCCACTCCGGCCCCATCGGCTTCCCCGAGCAGCTCGACACCCCCTACTGCTACAAAGCCGCCAAGGACGCGGGGCTGGGCATCGGCTCCGGCTCCATCGTGGTGATGGACGAGGACGTGGACCCGGTGGCCTACCTCCAAAAGGTCATGGAGTTCTTCGTCCACGAGTCCTGCGGCAAGTGCACCCCCTGCCGCCTTGGCACTACCCGGATGCTGGAGCTGCTCACCGCCTTTGTGGAGGACCGGGCCGTCCCCGGCGACGTGGAGAGGCTGGAGAGTCTGGCCGACAACATCGCCATGCTCTCCTCCTGCGGCCTGGGCCAGTCCGCCGACAAGGCGGTCAAGAGCTGCCTGAAGCACCGCCGCGCCGCTTTCGAGGCCCATATCGTCCTGAAGGGAGGGGTATCTTAAATCATGGAAAACAACCTGATCCATCTCACCATCGACGGCGTGGCCGTGGAGGCCGTCCCCGGCTCCACCATCCTCCAGGCGGCCTCCGCCGCGGGAATCAACATCCCCACCCTCTGCTACCTCAAGCACCTCACTCCCGACGCCTCCTGCCGGATGTGCGTGGTGGAGGTGGAGGGCCGTCGGGGCCTGCCCGCCTCCTGCACCGAGGAGGTCCGGGAGGGCATGGCGGTCCAAACCCATACGGAGAAGACGGCCCAGGCCCGGCGGTTCATCCTGGACCTCCTGCTCTCCAACCACTGCACCGACTGCTTCACCTGCCCCCAGAACGGCGCGTGCCGGCTCCAGGACTACTGCTGGGAGTATGGTGTGGAGCACACCAGCTATCAGGGTAAGCGGGTGGACGCTCCCAAGGACGTATCCAGCCCCTTCTTCAATTACGACCCCAACCTCTGCATTATGTGCCGCAAATGCGAGCGCACCTGCGAGTCCCTCCAGTGCCGGGAGACCATCTCCATCCAGGGCCGGGGCTTCGACACGAAGATGACCATCCCCTTCGGGCGGCGGTGGAAGGATTCCTCCTGCGAGGGCTGCGGCAACTGCGTGGCCGCCTGCCCCACCGGGGCCCTCACCGCCAAGGGCGCGAAAAAGTTCCGCCCCTGGGAGGTCAAGCGGGTCCGCACCACCTGCCCCCACTGCGCCGTGGGCTGCCAGTACGACCTGCTGGTGAAGGAGAACCGCATCGTGGGCGTGGACGCCGCCCCCGGCTCCCCCACCAACGAGGGCCTGCTCTGCGTCAAGGGCCGCTTCGGCTCCTACCAGTTCGTCCACTCCGGGGACCGGCTCAGGCACCCCCTCATCAAGGAGAACGGCGCGTTCCGACGCGCCTCCTGGGACGAGGCTCTGGATTTGGTGGCGTCCCGGATGAAGGGCATCCAGGAACAGTACGGCAGGGACTCCGTGGGCGGCTTCTCCTGCTCCCGGGCCACCAACGAGGACAACTATGCCTTCCAGAAGCTGATGCGTGCGGGCCTGGGCACCAACAATGTGGACAACTGCGCCCGGGTCTGCCACAGCGCCAGCGTTCACGGTCTGGCCACCACCTTGGGCTCCGGGGCCATGACCAACCCCATGGCGGACATCACCGAGGATGTGGACGTCATTCTCCTGGTGGGCTCCAACCCCACCGAGGCACACCCCGTCATGGGCGCCCGCATCCGCCGGGCGGTACGCCGGGGGACCAAACTCATCGTGGTGGACCCCCGGAAAATCGACCTGACCGAGGGCTGCGCACTCCACCTCCAGATCAAGCCCGGCACCAACGTGGCCTTCGCCAACGGGATGCTCAACGTCATCCTCTCCGAGGGTCTGGAGGACAGGGACTTCATCCAAAACCGCACCGAGGGCTTCGAGGCCCTGCGGGAGATTGTGGCGGAGTACACCCCGGAGCGTGTGGGCGAAATCTGCCACATTGACCCGGACGGCCTCCGCGCCGCAGCCAGGATGTACGCCGCAGCCAGGAAGGCGCCCATCATCTACTGCCTGGGCGTCACCGAGCACTCCACCGGCACCGAGGGAGTCATGGCCCTGTCCAACCTGGCCATGGCCGTGGGCAAGCTGGGCCGCTCCGGCTGCGGCGTGAATCCCCTCCGGGGCCAGAACAACGTCCAGGGCGCCTGCGACATGGGCGCTCTTCCCTACCAGTACCCCGGATATCAGAAGGTCACAGACCCCGCCGTCCGGGAGAAGTTCGAGAAGGCCTGGGGCCTGCCCCTCTCCCCCAATGACGGTCTCACCTCCACCGAGATGCTGGCCCTCTCCGCCAGGGGCGAGCGCATCCACGGCCTGTTCATCTTCGGCGAGGACCCCATGGTCTCCGACCCGGACACCGCCCATGTCCGCCGGGCTCTGGAGAATTTGGACTTCCTGGTGGTCGACGAGCTCTTCATGACCGAGACGGCCCAGCTGGCCGACGTGGTGCTCCCAGGCGTGAGCTATGCCGAGAAGGAAGGCACCTTCACCAACACCGAGCGCCGACAGATGCGGGTGCGCAAGGCGGTTTCCCTGGAGGGGGAGATGCGCCAGGACTACGACATCTTCGCCGAGGTGGAGACCCGTCTGGGCCACCCCTG
The DNA here is from genome assembly GCF_014287675.1 of Lawsonibacter faecis. GTDB lineage: Bacteria > Bacillota > Clostridia > Oscillospirales > Oscillospiraceae > Pseudoflavonifractor > Pseudoflavonifractor faecis. Next base: position 9,243 of record NZ_JACOPQ010000006.1, read on the forward strand.
CCGCTATGAGAGCGCAGCCGCCATCTATGACGAGATTGCCTCGCTCACCCCCTCCTTCGGCGGCCTGAGCCACGCCCGCCTCGACGCGGGTGAGGACCTGGCCTGGCCCTGCCCCGCCAAAGACCACCCCGGCACGCCCATCCTCCATGTGGGCAAATTCGCCAGGGGCCTGGGCTGGTTCTACCCCGCCAGGTACCGCCCCTCCGCCGAGCTGCCCGACGGGGATTACCCCCTCATGATGGTCACGGGCAGGATGCTCTACCATTACAATACCAGGGCCATGACCGGCAGGGCGGAGGGCATCTGCCAGGTGGTCAATGAGTCCTACATCGAAATCAGCTCCCGGGACGCCGCCGCCCTGGGCGTCGCCCACGGCGACCGGGTAAAGGTCTCCTCCCGCAGGGGCGAGCTGGAGACCACCGCCAGGGTGGGCGACAAAGTGGGCGACGGCGAGGTCTTCATGACCTTCCACTTCCCCGACGGCAATGTGAACAAGGTCACCAACGCCGTCACAGACGACATCGCCCACATCCCCGAGTACAAGGTCTGCGCCGTGCGGGTGAGTAAGCTTGGGTGAGTCGGTTCGCTTTGGCATTCTCCGCTGGGAGGGGGGCGGCGCCCGCCCGGCGGAGGACGACGTGGTGCGTGAGGCGCCCTACTCCCTCTGGCTGAACGGCACCCTGCTGGAGCGGGGCGCCTGCTCCCCCGGCGGCTGGGAGGACCTGGCACTGGGCCGGCTCTACACCGCCGGGCTGCTCAGCGGAACGGCCGCCGTCCGTTCCCTCAGCGCCGGGGCGGACGGCACGCTCCGGGTGGAGGCGGAGGCGCAGCGCATACCCAGGCCCTTCGCGCCCCTCCCCGGCCTCGCGTGGGAGCCGGAGATTCTCATGGAGGCCGCAGGGCGGTTTCTGGAGGGCTCGCCCCTCTTCCACTCCACCGGCGGCGTCCACAGCGCCCTGCTTACCTGGCCGGGCGGCCAGTGCCGCCGGGAGGACATCGGGCGGCACAACGCCGTCAATAAGGCCGTGGGCGGCGCGCTCCGCATGGGCGCGCCCATGGGCGAGTCCGTGCTCTACACCAGCGGACGCCTCCCGCTCAGCGTGGCGGAGCAGGTCATTCGGGCGGGTATCCCCGTGGTGGTCTCCCGCGCCGCACCCACAGACGCCGCTGTGCAGCTCGCCGCCAGATGGGGCCTCACCGTCATCGGCTTTGCACGCCGCGACCGCATGAACCTCTACACCTCCCCGGAGCACTCGCACTAGCACCATCGCTCGCAACGCACTATCACTACACCCCGGGGCCGATAAGCGGCCCCGGGGCGTTCAGCATGTCAAAGAAGCCCCTCGGGGCTTCTTTGACAGCAGGCTGCATGACGGATGGGGCTCGATTTCTAGAGAAAAAGCCGCCTCATCCGTCATGAGAAGTGTCATTTCTGAGGCGCATGTCCCCAGAAATGACGGATTTTAAATTAGTTCCGCCGTCTGCGGACGGCGGAACTCTGCGAGGCTTTCTCTGCGGAGGGTTTTTTCACAGCCAATACACCCCGGGGCCGATAAGCGGCCCCGGGGCGTTCTTATTTTCCCGCTCTTCTGTTCAATTCCTCCACCAGCCAGGCCTTCCCCTCCAGCAGAGCTCTGTCCTCCGGACGGACCTGCAGGGCATAGCTGAAGCGCCCCAGCAGACGGCGGGCATACGCCGTCGGGTCCCCTTCCCAGCCCACCGAGCGCAAATGCTCCTCCAGACCGAACTTTTTACAGTAGTAAAGCTCCTGCCGCAGTGCGCGCCGGTACTCCGCAGGCACGTCCACCTTTTCATTGACCACCAGCCCGGTGACGCACTGACGCCGGCCAGCGTCCAGATACAGGGTCTTTCTCCTGTTCACCAAAAAACCCTTCTCCCGCAGCCGGGCCTCCGCATAGCGGTACGCCCCCGCCAGCCCGGCATCCCCCGAGAAGGTCAGATCGTCGCAGTACCTGGTATAGGCGATCCCCCGCCGGGCGCACCAGCCGCCCACATCCTCGTCGAAGTCCCGCATCAGGATGTTGGCGACGGCGGGGGAGGTGGGCGCGCCCTGGGGCAGCGCGTCCTGATAGTAACACAGCATGGTCAGCAGAATCCGCAGCGGCTCGGAGAAAACCTCCGCCGGAAACACCGCATCCTTCACCGCGGAATAGTTGACGCTGTCAAAAAAATGGTAGATATCCATCTTGAGCAGCCGCGCCTTCCCCACGTGGGCGGAGGCGTTGCGCACAGTCCCCGCCCCGTAGCGGTAGGCCGTGGCATAGGGGGAGAGCTCCCGGCAGGCCAGCAGATTCCGCGCGATGGACCGCTGGACCCCCTTCAGGGCCTCATCCGGCACGGTGAGGCGCCGGACGCCGCCGTTCGGCTTGGTAAGCTCCACCGTATGGTAATGGGCGGAGAGGCGGTTGCTCAGAGCATATAGGGTGTGCAGGCCCACGCCCAGATCTCTGGCCAGAGTAGGGGCCTCACGGTAGACTATCATTTGATGAGGCCCCTCCCCTCTGACTACGGAACAAAACAAGATGTATGGCGAACGGCTCAGCGGTATTTTGATGCACATGCAGTGTGCAGGAATACCGCTGTGCTGCTTCGGCTGAGCGAAGCGAATACGATAGGGTATCTGCCGCCCGGCGGCGACTCGCCGCCGGTGCCGGGTCTGCCGGACGGACGCTTTTGTTCCGTGGGGCGTATCTGATAACTGTCCTTGAAAGCCGGCCTTTAGACCGCTGTCAGATGCACCCTGACAGCATCATAGCAAAAATATCTTTCCCGTGCAATCATTATTGACGCAAATCCGGGCTTTCATCGCCCAGCCGCGCCAGCAAGGCGGCGATTTTCTCTCCGTCGGCCAGGGTGTAGCAGTCCTCCGGGGGATAGAGGGCCCCGCCGAAGTGAATATCCGGATTGCCTGCGGCGGAGCGGTCCAGGCAGGTTTTTTTCAGGGAGGCGTGGACCTGGCTGCAGCCGGTGTACGCCAGAATCTCCCGGGCGTTGCGGAGCTTCACGCCCCCGCCGGGCATGACTTGAATCCGCCCCGCGCCATACTCCCGCATGGCTTTCACCGTCTCCAGCCCCAGGGGCACGCTGGCCTGCTGCCCGCTGGTGAGGATGCGCGTCACCCCCAGCTCCATCAGGGTGTCCATGGCCGCCCGCCAGTCCGGCGTCACATCGACGGCCCGGTGGAAGACGGTCTCCCGCTCCCCCGCCAGCTCCACCAGCGCCCGGCACCGCGCTTCGTCCACCGTGCCGTCCGGGCGGAGCACCCCAAAGACAATGCCGTCCGCTCCCGCGTCCAGCATGGCCCGGGCGTCGGCCAGCATGGTCTCGAACTCCACATCCGTATAACAGAAGCCGCCCTCCCGGGGCCGCACCATGGCCATTACCGATACGCCGCACTTCTTCGCCACCAATACCTCCCCGATGCTGGGGGTCAGCCCGCCCAGGAAGAGGGCGGAGCAGAGCTCCACCCGGGGCGCGCCCGCCTTTTTCGCCTCCACGGCGTCCCCGGCGGAGCCGCAGCAGATTTCCAGGGTAATTTCGTCCATTTCGATCTTTCCCTTCCCTGTGGTTTTGTGGTATCATCCTACCATGTGAGCAATCAAAATGCAAACGAGGCGCTTTTATGGACGAGTGGACCGATTCTTTATCCGATCTGACCGCACAGCAGCGGTTCTGCATGAAATTTCTGCAAAAAACGCTCCCGAAGAGCGATTTGGACACCTATCCGGCCGGGCTTTTTTTACAATTTATCGATCACGCCCTGTTTCTGCGGGAAAGCGTGTCCTGGTGCGCGGAATTGGACGAGGAGCTTTTTCTCCACTATGTCCTCTGTCCCCGGGTGAACGACGAGGATCTCTCCTTTCACCGCGCCCTCTTTTATGGTGAAATCTGGCCCGAGGTCGCCGGTCTGGACATGGAAAACGCAGTTTTGGCGGTAAACCGCTGGTGCCACTCCCACGCCTCCTACCAGGCCCAGGACGACCGCACCGCCTCTCCTCTCACGGTATTCCGCTCAGGCAGCGGCCGCTGCGGAGAGGAGTCGGCCTTTCTGGTCGCCGCACTGCGGAGCGTGGGACTGCCCGCCCGGCAGGTCTACGCCCCCCGCTGGAGCCACTGTGACGACAACCACGCCTGGGCGGAGGTCCTGGCGGCGGGGAAATGGCGCTTCCTGGGGGCCTGCGAGCCGGAGCCGGTCCTGGACCGGGGCTGGTTCAACACCGCAGCCAGCCGGGCGCTTCTCATCCACTCCCGGACCTTCGGCGCGGGGACAAGCCCCCTCCACGGGGAGCCGCTGGGCGTGGAAAACGGCGTGGCCCGGTATAATCAGACGGCGCGGTACGCCAGGACGGAGGAACGGGTCTTTACGGTGACGCGGGGCGCTGCGCCCGCCGCCGGGGCGAAAATCCGCCTCTATGTACTCAATGAGTCGGCGCTTTATCCCATCGCTGTGCTGACCGCCGGGAGCGACGGCCGCGCCGCCGCCCGGCTGGGGCTGGGGGACGTGTGGGTTCGGGCGGAGCTGGACGGACAAACCGCCGAGGGGCTGAACGCGCTTCACCTGGAGCTGGACGCACGGGTGGACCGGCAGGCATGGACCGACTTCGACTTTCGCGCCCCGGCGGATTTTCCGGTGAATCCCGCGCCCCTGAATGAGGCGCAGAAAAAATTACGTGCGGAGGACCGCGCCTTGGGCGACGCCCGGCGGCAGGCCCGGCTTCAGGGCATGTACGACGCTGGCAGGGCCGCCGCCTGCCCCGGCTGTGATGATCTGATGCGGGAGGCCCGGGGAAACTTCGAGGAAATTTTCCGCTTTCTCAGCCGGGACGCAAATCCCCTGCGGGAAAAGCTGCTGCGCACCCTCTCCCGGAAGGATTTGAGGGACGTGACGGCGGCGGTTTTGGAAGACCATCTCCAAGGGGCCGCGCCCTTCGCCGCGCGGTGGCCGGAAAAAACGTTTCTCCCCTATGTCCTGTGTCCCAGAGTGGCCGACGAGCCGCTGACGGCGTGGCGGGGGATATTGGCACGGGGGAACGGCGGCATTCCCGCCGGAGAAACGGATAATTACGGGAACCTCTACTGGCCGCCGGACGCAGCCGTACGGGCCGGGCGGTGCAATGAGAAGAGCCGTGACGTGCTGGCCGTGGCCCGGCTGCGTGCGGCGGGTATCCCCGCGCGGCTGCGCCGGCCTGACGGCGTGCCGGAGGTCTGGCGGGAGGACGGGTTCCACGCGCTGGAGCCGGAGGAGATGGGGCGGGTCACATTTACCGCGGCTCCCGGTCAGCAGCTCACCTACCGGCTCAACTGGTCCCTCGCCCGGAAAACGGCCGGGGGCTGGAAGCTCCTGGATTTGGACAGGGGGACGGCGGCCACCCGCGGCGGGGCGGACCTGCCGGCGGGCGAGTACCGGGTGATCACCTCGGCGCGGCTGCCGGTGGGAGATCAGCTTGCCTCCATGCGGGAGTTTCCCCTCCGGGCGGGGGAAGAGGCCGTCATCCCCCTGCGGCTGAGGGAGTACGCCCTGGCCGAAATGCTCTACCGCCGCGCCCTGCCGCCCGTCCCGGCGGAGCGGATGGACGGAAATCGGACAGGAAACGCGCTGAATGAGCTGGAGCGGCCCGCGCTCCTCTTCTGGCTGGAGGACGGGGCGGAGCCGACGGAGCATGTGCTGAACGAGCTGCGGGAGCACCAGACTGCGCTCTGCGCCCTCCCGGCGGATATCGTCTTCTTTCTCCGGGGGCGGGGAGCGCTGGAGCAGCGGACCCTGAAGGAGCTTCTGAGGGATTGGCCGGGAATCGGGCTGTACTTTGACGACTGGGCCTACGACGCGGAGAGCCTCTCCCGTTTTCTGGGGCAGGACCCGGACCGACCGCCCCTGGCTGTGGCCTGGGACGGCGGCGGCGCGGCTTACGCCGACTGCGGGTACCGCGTGGGATCGGTGGCCCTTCTGGTGAGGGTGTTGGAGGAGCTGTGCCGTTGAGCGGTATGGGAACTGGGAGGCGCTATGGACATACGTCTGCACTACACTGAGCAAGGCGCGGGAGAGCCGCTGGTCCTGCTCCACGGAAATGGGGAGAGCGGGAATTACTTCTCCCACCAAATGGACTATTTCTCCCGGTTCTGCCGGGTAATTGCGGTGGACACCCGGGGTCATGGGCAGTCCCCCAGAGGGGATGCCCCCTTCACCATCCGGCAGTTTGCAGACGACCTGCTGGAATTTTTGGACGGCCTGGGCATCGAAAGGGTCCGCCTGCTGGGCTTCTCGGACGGCGGGAACACCGCACTGGTCTTCGCCCTGCGCCACCCGGAGCGGGTGGCGCGGCTGGTGCTCAACGGGGCCAATCTGAACGCGGGCGGCGTGAAGCCCTCGGTTCAGATTCCCATTGCGCTGGGCTACCGTATGGCATCCCTCGCCGCCAGGTGGAGCGCCGCCGGGCGGAAGAACGCCGAGATGCTGGGGCTGATGGTCAACGACCCGAACATCGACCCGGAGGAGCTGGCGGCGCTCCATGTCAGGACGCTGGTTATCGCGGGGACAAGGGACATGATTCTCCGGGCGCATACGAGGCTTCTTTACGAGAGCCTGCCCGACGCGGAGCTGGTCTTCGTGGAGGGGGACCACTTTGTGGCGGACAAAAACCCGGAGGCGTTCAACCGGGCGGTGGAGGCCTTTTTGAGGGAGTAACCGCCGGCGGGGCGGCCGCAAGGGCCGCCCCTGTGGATGCGAAAACACCTATAAAATAAGCGAGGCGGGACTGCAGTGCAGTTCCGCCTCGCTCTCTTTTCTGCTTTTTTCTCAGCCCGCGTCCTCGAACTGAGAATTATAGAGGTCGGCGTAGAAGCCGCCCTGGGCGAGGAGCTGATCGTGGCTGCCCTGCTCCACAATGTCGCCGTCCCGCATGACGAGAATCAAATCCGCGTCCTTAATGGTGGAGAGGCGGTGGGCGATGACGAAGCTGGTGCGGCCTTTCATCAGATTGGCCATGGCCTCCTGGATGAGGTGCTCGGTGCGGGTATCCACGGAGGAGGTGGCCTCGTCCAGAATCAAAATCTTGTTGTCGGCCAGAATGGCCCGGGCGATGGTGAGCAGCTGCTTCTGTCCCTGGGAGATGTTGGAGGCGTCTTCGTTCAGCTCCATCTGGTAGCCGCCGGGGAGGGTCTGGATGAAGTGGTGGACGTGGGCGGCCTTGGCGGCGGCCATTACCTCCTCATCGCTGGCGTCCAGACGGCCATAGCGGATGTTCTCCATAATGGTGCCCTTGAAGAGCCAGGTATCCTGAAGGACCATGCCGAAGGCCTCACGGAGCTCGGAGCGGTTGAAGTCCTTGACGTTGTGGCCGTCCACCAAAATGGCGCCGGAATTCACGTCGTAGAACCGCATGAGGAGCTTCACCATGGTGGTCTTGCCCGCGCCGGTGGGGCCGACGATGGCCACCATCTGCCCGGGAGTTACATGGGCGGAGAAGTCGTTGATGATGATTTTATCCGGGTTGTAGCCGAAGCGGACGTGTTCAAACTCAACAGCCCCCTCCAGGCGCTCCAGGGAGGCGGGATTCTCGCAGGTCTGGTCCTCCTCCTCCTCGTCCAGGAACTCAAATACCCGCTCGGCGGCGGCGGCCATGGACTGGAGCATATTGGACACCTGGGCCAGCTGGGTAATGGGCTGGGTGAAGTTCTTCACGTACTGAATGAAGGCCTGGATATCGCCCACCAGGATGACCCCGGACACGGCCAGCACACTGCCCGAAATGGCCACGGCCACGTAGCCCAGGTTGCCCACAAAGTTCATAATGGGCTGCATCATGCCGGAGAGGAACTGGGACTTCCAGGCGGAGTTGAAGAGGACCTTGTTGGTGGCGTCGAACTCCTCCTTGACGGCCTCCTCCCGGTTGAAGGCCCGGACCACGTTGTGGCCGGAGTAGACCTCCTCCACCTGGCCGTTGATATGCCCCAGGTACTCCTGCTGGGCTTTGAAGTACTTTTGAGAGTGCTTCACGACGATGCTGATGAGGAGCATGGAGACGGGCAGAATCACCACCGCAATCAGCGTCATGATGGGACTGATGGTGAGCATCATGATAAAGACGCCGATGACCATGGTCACGGAGGTGATGAGCTGGGTGACGCTCTGGTTCAGGCTCTGGCCCATGGTGTCCACGTCGTTGGTGATGCGGGAGAGGACCTCGCCCACGGTGCGGGACTCAAAATACTTCATGGGCATGCGGTTGATTTTTTCAGAGATGTCCCTGCGCATCCGGTAGGCCATTTTCTGGGAGATGCCGCTCATCAGCCAGCCCTGGACGAAGGAGAAGACGGATGCCAGGGCGTAGAGACCCAGGAGGAACAGGAGAATCTGGGCCAGGCGGGCGAAGTCGATGCCGCCGGTGCCGGCGATTTTAGCTGTGAGGCCGGCGAAGAGCTCGCTGGTGGCGGTGCCGAGAATCTTGGGCCCGAAGATGTTGAATACCGTGGAGCCGATGGCGAAGAGGAGGACGAAAATCAGCGCTACCTTAAACTTGCCCATATACTTGAGGAGCTTGCCCACGGTACCCTTGAAGTCCTTGGCCTTCTCGCCGGGCATCATGCCCCGGCCGGGGCCGCCCATGGGGCCGTGGCGGCGCTGGGCGGTATTGGTCTTGCTCTCACTCATGCGCCCTCACCTCCCAACTCAGCCTCGGAGAGCTGGCTTCTGGCTATTTCCTGATAGGTTGCGCAGGTCTGCATCAGCGCGCCGTGGGTGCCGATGCCCGCGATTTTACCCTCGTTGAGGACCACGATCTGGTCGGCGTGGAGGATGGTGGAGATACGCTGCGCCACAATGATGACGGTGGCGTCCTTCACCTTCTCGTTCAGCGCCCGGCGCAGGACCACGTCGGTCTTATAGTCCAGAGCGGAGAAGGAGTCGTCGAAGAGGAACACCTTGGGGTTTTTCGCGATGGCCCGGGCGATGCTCAGGCGCTGCTTCTGTCCGCCGGAGACGTTGGTGCCGCCCTGGGCGATGGGGCTCTGGTAGCCCTCGCTCTTGGAGTCGATAAACTCGCAGGCTTGGGCAATGGCGGCCGCCTCCCGCATGGCGTCGTCGGTGATGTCCGATCCGCCGAACTTCAGGTTGGACTCGATGTCGCCGGAGAAGAGAATGCCCTTTTGGGGCACGTAGCCCAGCAGCTCATGGAGCTTGTGCTGGGAGAGGTCCCGGATGTCCACGCCGTCCATGGTGATGCGTCCGTAGCTCACGTCGAAGAACCGCGGAATAAGATTCAAAAGGGTGGACTTGCCCGAGCCCGTGGAGCCGATGATGGCGGTGGTCTCGCCGGGCTTGGCGGTGAAGCTGATATGCTCCAGCACGTCGGCCCCCGCGTCTGGATAGCGGAAGGACACGTCCTCGAAGGACACTACTCCCTTCCAGCTCTCCTTCTCGTTGTCCTTCACCTTCCGCTTGTCGCGGATGGTGGGCGCCGTCTCCAGCACCTCGTTGATGCGGTTGGCCGCCACGCCGGCCCGGGGCAGCATGATGGAGATCATGGCGATCATCAGGAAGGCCATTACAATCTGCATGGTGTAGGTGATGAAGGCGATCATGTCGCCCACCTGCATGGTGCCCGCGTCGATGCCGTGGCCGCCGTTCCAGACGATGAGGATGGAGACGCCGTTCATCAGCAGCATCATACACGGCATCATGAATGTCATGACCCGGTTGGTGAAGAGCTGGGTCTTCTTGAGGTCCAGGTTGGCAAGGTCGAAACGCTTCTCCTCGTGCTTTTCCCGGGAGAAGGCGCGGATGACGGGGATACCGGTGAGGATCTCGCGGGAGACCAGGTTCAGCTTATCCACCAGAGTCTGCATCTTCTTGAACTTGGGCATGGCCAGGCACATAAGGACGGCCACCAGCGCCAGGGCGGAGCCCACGGCCACGCCGATGATCCAGCCCATGCCGGTGCGGGTGTGGGAGACCTTGATAATGCCGCCGATGCCGATGATGGGCGCGTAGAGCACGATGCGCAGCAGCATGACCACCACCATCTGCACCTGCTGGATATCATTGGTGGAGCGGGTGATGAGGGAGGCGGTGGAGAAGCGGTCGATCTCCGCGCTGGAGAAGGAAACCACCTTTTTAAACACGTCGCCGCGCAGGTTCATGCCGATCTTAGCGGCGGTGCGGGAGGCCAGCAGGCCCACCAGAATGGCGGCGGCCACCATCAGCAGGGAGATGCCCAGCATCTTGGCTCCGGTGAGGAGGAGGTAGTTCATCTGGATCCGGTTCAGGTCCAGGCCCATGGCGGCGTACTCGTTCTTCACGAAGAGCAGGGCCTTCTGCTCTACAATGAGCTCGGACTGGCCGCCGTACTGAGCCAGAAACTGCCCGGCCATCTCGTTGATCTGTTCCCTGGTAATCACTCCCCCGGCCACCGCGGCGCGGAGCTGGTCCATGTCCATGGCGCTGAACCGGCGGAACTGTTCCATCTGCTCCTCCGTCAGCGTTCCGCCCGCAGGCATGGCGGACGTCTGCCCGGCGTCCGTCTCACTCCGGCCTCTCTTCATGTCGAGCAGCAGCATGGGCATGCCGAAGGCCTCGTCCAGGGCGGCGACAGCGTCCTTGTCCCTCTCAGTGAGGACATAGGTGCCGTCCGCGTCCAGGGTATAGGCGGCGTCCACCAGGGCGGCGTCGGCGTCGCTCATGAAGAGCTCCAAATCCTCCAGTGTGTCGGAGCGGATCCGGTCGGGCGTCACCCGCTCGATGCCCCCCTGCTGGATGCCCACATCCACGATGTCCGACGTGTACTGCGGCAGGCCCAGGTCGCACATGGCCTGAATCACCAGCAGCAGTATAATCGCAAGCACGGACAACTTACATTCTTTTAAATAGCGAAATAGCTTTAGCACGGCATACTCTCCTTTGCCTGTTCGTCTTCAATGATGTCGGAAAGCCGGTTCCACAGATCCACCAGGGTGCGCAGGTCCTCCCCGCCCATCCGGCCCGTCACCCGGTCCATGAACTGCTCCACCCGCTTCGCCGTCCGCTCCCAGGCGGCATGACCCTGGACGGTGACGATAATGTAGGTGTTGCGGCGGTCGGACCGGTCCACGCTCCGCTCGATGAATCCCTTGCGCTCCATCCCCCGCAGCATCCGGGACGCGCCCGGGGGCGACACCCGCATATAGCGGGCCAGCTCCCAGACATACATCCCCTCGGGATGGTCCTCCATGTGCTTGCGGAGCATCCCCAGGCTGAAGAACTCCCCCTGGGTGAGGCCCTCCATCTCCATAACCTGTCCGGTGTTGAGCCGGCCAAAGCGGTGCAGGGCACGGATCAGCTCCTCCTGTATCTCCTTGTTCTCCACAGGGTTCTCACCATCTTTCGTTGCTAACTATTAACGTCGTTATTAATTATCAGCGTTATGATATAATACGCTGTTGCAGTCCCTGTGTCAACCATATTTTGCACAAAAATTGAGCCCTGGGGCCGTGCATCCTTGGCACGGCCCCAGGGCCCGCTGATTGAGGCGCGCTATTCCAACTCGAACGCACCGGTATAGAGCTGATAGTACTTGCCCTTCTGGGCGATTAGACCGTCGTGGCTGCCCCGCTCGATAATCCTGCCGTGCTCCAGCACCATAATGGCGTCGGAATTGCGCACGGTGGAAAGCCGGTGGGCGATGACGAAGACCGTGCGGCCGTACATGAGATTGTCCATCCCCGCCTGGACGATGGCCTCGGTGCGGGTATCGATGGAACTGGTCGCCTCGTCCAGGATCATCACCGGCGGGTCGGCCACGGCGCAGCGCGCGATGGACAAAAGCTGCATCTGTCCCTGGGAGAGGCTGCCCCCCGAACCGTCCACCCGGGTCTCGTACCCCTGGGGAAGCCGGCGGATAAAGTCGTCGGCCCCAGCCAGCTTGGCGGCCTCCACGCACTCCTCGTCGGTGGCGTCCAGATTGCCGTAGCGGATGTTCTCCAGTATGGTCCCCGTAAAGAGATTTACGTCCTGGAGGACGATGCCCAGGCTGCGGCGCAGGTCGCTCTTTCTGATCTTGTTGATGTTGATGCCGTCGTAGCGGATTTTACCGTCGGCAATGTCATAGAAGCGGTTGATGAGGTTTGTAATGGTGGTCTTGCCCGCGCCGGTGGCGCCCACAAAGGCCACCTTTTGCCCGGGTTCGGCGTAGAGGGTGACATCGTGGAGGACCGTCTTGCCCGGCTCGTAGCCGAAGTCCACGTCCGCCAGGCGCACGTCCCCGGTGAGCTTGGTGTAGGTGATGGTGCCGTCGCTGTGGGGATGCTTCCAGGCCCAGATGCCCGTGCGGCCGTCGGCCTCCGTCAGGTTTCCGCCGTGGTCGTACCGGGCGTTGACCAGCGTGACGTAGCCGCCGTCGCTCTCCGGCGTCTGGTCCAGCAGGGAGAAAATGCGCCCCGCGCCCGCCAGGGCCATGACCACGCTGTTGAGCTGGGAGGAGATCTGGCTCACGGGGTTGGTAAAGCTGCGGGTGAGCTGGAGGAAGGATGCGATGGCCCCCAGGCTGAGGCCGCCGCCCACCCCGCCCAGGGCGATGGCGCCGCCCACGATGGCGATGACCACGTAGAGCAGGTTGCCGATGTTGCTCATGACGGGCATGAGAATGTTGGAAAAGCGGTTGGCCTGGGTGGCGTTCCCGCACAGCTCCTCGTTGAGCGCGTCGAAGCCCGCCCTGGCCTGGGCCTCGTGGCAGAAGACCTTGATGACCTTCTGCCCGGAGATCATCTCCTCAATGTAGCCGTTGGCGCGCCCCAGGGACTGCTGCTGGGCGATGAAATACTTGCCGGAGCGGGCGGTGAGGTGCCTGGCGGAGAGCAGCATCACCGCCACCCCCAGCAACACCACCAGCGTGAGCAGCCAGCTTGTGAAGAGCATGGCCAGAAAGACCCCCGTGATGGTCACCAGCATGGAGAGGACCTGGGGGATGCTCTGGGAGAGCATCTGGCGGAGGGTATCGGTGTCGTTGGTATAGTAGCTCATCACGTCGCCGTAGGTGTGGGTGTCGAAGTATCCGATGGGGAGGGTCTCCATATGGGAAAACATCTCGTCCCGAATGGTCTTCAGGGCGCTCTGGGAGATGACCGCCATCACCCGGTTATAGATGAGGGTGGCCAGCACGCCGGCCAGGTACAGGCACGCCATCAATGCCAGCGCCTTGAGCAGCGGGGTGAAGACCGGGGCGCTCCGGAGGAGCAGGGGCGCGATATAGTCGTCGATCAGGCGCTGGATAAAAAGCGAGGAGCCCACGCTGGCCACCGCCGAGAGAAGGATACAGAGGATGACCACGACGAAGCGCCACGGCTTATCTCCCAGGACATAGCCCATGAGCCGTTTGACCGTTTTGCCTGTGGAGGGCGTTTGGGTCTTATTCATCCGCCCCGCCCCCTTTCGTCTGGGAGGAATAGACCTCCCGGTAGATGGCGCTGGACGCCAGAAGCTGGTCGTGGGTGCCCACCGCGTCCACCCGGCCGTTGTTCATTATAATAATCTTGTCCGCGTCCTGCACGGAGGACACACGCTGGGCGATAATAATTTTGGTGGTCCCGGGAATCTCCTCCCGGAAGGCCCGGCGGATGGACGCGTCGGTCGCGGTGTCCACGGCGGAGGTGCTGTCGTCCAGGATTAGAATTTTCGGGTTCTTCAGCAGGGCCCGGGCGATACACAGCCGCTGCTTCTGCCCGCCGGAGACGTTGGAGCCTCCCTGCTCGATGTAGGTGTCGTACCCGTCGGGCAGCTCGCGGATAAACCCGTCGGCCTGGGCCAGCTTACAGGCGTGGACCAGCTCCTCGTCGGTTGCGTGCTCGCTGCCCCAGCGCAGGTTTTCCTTGATGGTGCCCGAGAAGAGGACATTTTTCTGGAGAACCATGGCCACCTGGTCGCGCAGGGCGGCCACGGCGTATTCCCGCACGTCCCGGCCGCCCACCGACACCCGGCCCCCGGTCACGTCGTACAGGCGGGGAATGAGCTGGACCAGGCTCGACTTTGCGGAGCCTGTCCCGCCCAGAATCCCCACCGTCTCGCCGGAGCGGATGGTGAGACTCACCCCGCTCAGGGCGTCCCGCTGGGCCTGGGCGCTGTAGCGGAAGCGCACGTCCTCAAATACGATGCTCCCGTCCGCCACGGTCTCCACCGGGTCCGCCGGGTCGTGGAGGTCCGGCTCCTCCCGCAGCACCTCCACGATACGCTCGGCGGAGGCGCGGGCCATGACAATCATTACGAACACCATGGAGAGCATCATCAGGCTCATCAGAATCTGCATGGTATAGGTAAAGAAGCTGGTCAGGTCGCCGGTGCTGAGGCCGCCGCCCACCACCAGCCGGGCCCCGAACCAGGAGATGAGCACCATACAGCCGTAGACGGAGAACTGCATCAGCGGCGAGTTAAAGGCCAGCAGCTTTTCCGCCTTGGTGAAGTCGCGATAGATGGAGGTGGAGACCTGTCCGAACTTCTCCACCTCGAAGTCCTCCCGCACAAAGCTCTTCACCACCCGGATGCCCCGCAGATTCTCCCGCACCACATTGTTCAGCTTATCGTAGGTGCGGAACACCCGCTCGAAAATGGGGTGGGCGCGGGTCATGATGAACCAGAGGCCCACGCCCAGAATGGGAACGGCGAAGAGGAAGACCGTGGAGAGGGCGGGGCTGAGGGTGATGGAGAATACCAGCGCGCAGATGAGCATGAAGGGCGCGCGCACCGCCACGCGGACGAGCATCTGGTACGCGTTCTGGACGTTGGACACGTCGGTGGTCAGCCGGGTAACCAGGCTGGCGGCGGAAAATTTGTCGATGTTGGTAAACGAGAAGTCCTGAATTCTATCGTACATATCCTTGCGCAGGTTTTTCGCGTAACCCGCCGAGGCCACGGCGGCATAGTGGCCGGACGCCGCGCCGAACAGCAGCGCCAGCATGGCCATCGCCACCAGAATCAGTCCGTATGTCCATATCTTCGTCATATCCGCGCCGTCGATGCCCTCGTCGATGAGGCGGGCCATCAGCAGGGGGATCAGAGTCTCCATGACCACCTCCAGTGCCACGAAGAAGGGGGCCAGCAGGGAGCTTTTCTGGTAGCCGCGGATGCTCCCCATGAGTGTTTTCAGCATAAATGACCTTCTTTCTTGTTTTGCTTACAGTTCTGTACCTAACAATATGGGAGTCAATCAGGACCGCCCACAGAGCATCTGAAAAGCCATGCGCTTCGGGCTTTTCAGATACGCCTCTAAGGCGGTCCTATTCCAGGTTCTTTCGTATCCTCTCCATGATGCAGAAAAACGTATCCAGTTCCTCCTCCGTCAACCCCCGGGACATCTGCGCCTCGGTCTCCGCGATATAGCCGCTGAAGCGCTGGTGGTGTTTCATGCCCGCCTCGGTGAGCACCAGCTTTTTGAGCCTGGCGTCGTAGTCCACGCTCTCCCGCCGCAGAAGGCCGTCGCGCTCCATCAGGCCCAGGATGCCGGAGGCCGTGGAACGGCGGATGGAGAAAAACTCCTCCAGGTCCCGCTGGAAGAAGTCCCCCTCCTCCCGGTGGTCGTAGAGGAACTCAATGATGCGCCCCTGCATGGGAGTGGCGCCGCCGGCGGCACCGTGCAGGACGGCCTGCATCCGCCGGTCCAGCAGATTGGCTGCGGCTTTGATCTCCCTGCCGATATGCCGCTTGCCCAGCTCCATGGATAAGCGCCTCCCTCTTGTTAGGTAGCTAACATAATAACAGGCTTTTCCGCCATTGTCAAGCACAAAGAGGGGATGGCGTGAAAAACGTGGGGATGGCCTTCCATCCCCACGTCGGTCCTGTATTCTTCGCTGAGCTTAAATCCGCTTCCACTCCACGCCGCCCGGGGTGTCCTTGATCTCGATGCCCATAGCCTTCAGCTCGTCGCGGATGCGGTCGGCCTCGGCCCAGTTTTTGGCCTTCTTGGCCTCGGTCCGGGCGGAAATCAGGGCCTCGACCTCCCCGGCGTCCTCGCCGGCCGCTGCCTCCGCCTCCTTCTCCTTCAGCGCGGCGGCCCGGCCCAGCAGGTCCAGGCCCAGCACCTCGTCGAAGCTGGCGATGAGGCTGCGCTTGGTGGCGTCGTTCACATCGGCCTTCAGCACGTCGTAGAGGGCGGTGACGCCCAGGGAGGTGTTCAGGTCGTTGCCCACGGCGTCGATGAAGGCCGCTTTGAACCCGGCAGCCGCGTCCTCGTCCACAGCGCCCGCCTCTCCCAGCGCCGCCACCCGGGCCACCAGCTTCTCATAGGCGGCCTTGGCGTTGTCCAGGTTCTCCCAGGAGAAGGTGAGGCCCTTGCGGTAGTGGGACTGGAGGCAGAAGAGCCGGTAGACCAGGGGGTCATACCCCTTCTCCTCCAGGAGGGAGACGGTGAGGAACTCCCCCTTGGATTTGCTCATTTTTCCGCCGGCGGTGTTCAGATGGTGGACGTGCATCCAGTACTTGCACCAGGGGTGGCCCAGGTAGGCCTCGGACTGGGCTATCTCGTTGGTGTGGTGGGGGAAGGCGTTGTCGATGCCGCCGCAGTGGATGTCCAGCCGCTCGCCCAGATATTTCATGGAGATGCAGGAGCACTCGATGTGCCAGCCGGGATAGCCCACGCCCCAGGGGGAGTCCCACTTGAGGGCCTGATCCTCAAACTTGGACTTGGTGAACCACAATACGAAATCGGCCTTGCTGCGCTTGTTCTGGTCCTCCTCCACGCTGTCCCGGACGCCCACGGCCAAATTCTCCTCGTCGTGGTCGTTGAAGACATAGTACTGCTTCAGCCTGGAGGTGTCAAAGTAGATGTTGCCGCCGGCGTGGTAGGCGTAGCCCTTCTCCAGCAGGCTCTCGATGACCTTGATATAGTCCTCAATCATGCCGGTGGCGGGCTGGACCACGTCGGGGTATTTGATGTTCAGCTTCTCGCAGTCGGAGAAGAAGGCGTCGGTATAAAACTTAGCTATCTCCATGACGCTCTTGTGCTCCCGCTGGGCGCCCTTGAGCATCTTGTCCTCACCGGTGTCCGCGTCGGAGGCCAGATGGCCCACGTCCGTGATGTTCATGACCCGGGTGACGTCGTACCCGTCATAGCGGAGAAATTTCTCCAGCACATCCTCCATAATATAGCTGCGCAGGTTGCCGATGTGGGCGAAGTGGTAGACCGTGGGGCCGCAGGTGTACATGGACACCTTGCCGCTCTCATGGGGGACAAAGTCCTCCTTGGTGCGGGAGAGGGAATTGTAGAGTTTCATGTCAAACCGTCCTTTACCTAATTTTATACGTTTTTGCCCCGGGCCTGTTCATCGATATACTGCTCCAGCCACTCCAGCCGGGAGGAGAGGGCCTGCAGCTCCTTCTGCACGGGGTCGGTGACGTGAATCTGGTCCACACTGGAGGCGTAGTCCACCTTTTCGCCCGCGATGCGCACCACCCGGGCGGGCACGCCCACCGCGGTGGCGTCGGGGGGAATCTCGCTCAGAACCACCGCGTTGGCGGCAATGCGCGCGCCGTCCCCCACCTTGAAGGGGCCCAGGACCTTGGCCCCGGTGGAGACCATCACGTTATTGCCCAGCGTGGGGTGGCGCTTGCCCTGGTCCTTGCCGGTGCCGCCCAGGGTGACGCCGTGGTAGATGAGGCAGTCGTCCCCTATCTCGGCGGTCTCGCCGATGACGATGCCCATGCCGTGGTCGATGACGAAGCGGCGGCCGATGGTGGCGCCGGGATGGATCTCAATGCCGGTCCAGAAGCGGCTCCATTGGGAGACCAGACGGGCCAGAAACAGAAGGGAGCGCCGGTAGAGCCAGTGGGCCAGGCGGTGGTACAGGATGGCGTGTACGCCGGGATAGAGCAAAAAAATCTCAACGCGGCTCCGGGCCGCAGGGTCGCGGGCCTGGTAGGCCCGCAGGGTCTCGCCTAATCTGGTCATAGGATACCTCCTTACGGACGGTTATACGCAGTCACATGGGGTTTTCCGTCCAACAAAAAACGCCCCCCGTGCCAATGGCACAAGAGGCGACTTGCATCGCGGTTCCACTCTCGTTTATCACTCAAAGCCCGGTAACGGCGGCAAACCGGAGGATTTCCACACTCCTCTCGCTCCCGGACGCACTTCACGCGGGGTTCCCGTGGGACCGCTCTCAGCCGGCGACGTTCCCTCTCTGGCCGTTCAGGCCCGCGCTATTCTTTCCGTTCAACGCGATATTCAGTTCAGGGTCTCTCCCATTGTTACAGTATATTATCACGGGGGCGGATCGGTGTCAAGGGCCGCCGCAGGGACTCAACGTCAATCTGTATAGGAGCAGCAAAGAAAAAGAGAGGACGGAAAGGCGGAGCGGGGTTACCGTGAGGACCAGAGAGGCGGATGATGCCTCCCCTTGGGCAGCGGCGGCCGTGGAGCGGCCGGAGAGGTGTATGTCCCCACCCCAACATAATTTTATTTGTCTAAGCCGCAAACTTTTCCACTCTTTCCCCCGTCTAACCGGATAGTTACATGAATCCACCCCTATAACCGGGATTTCTTAAAATAAGTTAAGGAATTGTAATCTATTTGTCATGCATTTCATCTCCGCCTGTCGTATAATGGGAAGCGATTCAGCAGAGAATACAGAAAATCGGGAGGAACCGACATCCATGAGAAAGCATCTGACAAAGCTACTGGCCTTCTGCCTTGTCCTTGCCATGGCGCTGCCGCTGGCGGCCTGCGGCAAAAAGGATACGCCCAACCCCAACCCGGCCCCCACCAACTCCCCCACCGTGGACCAGCCCAGCGACACGCCGGACCCCACCGCCGAGCCCAGCCAGGAGCCCGTCCCCACGGCGGACCCGGAGGATGCGGTGCGCAGCTACTGGTCCGAGGACCAGCTCACCCAGGCCTGGGGTCCCGGGCAGGTGGTGGAGCATCTCTTCTTCCACCCCGTCATCGCCTACCCGGAGTTCGCTTTTTCCAGCGCCGTACCCCAGGACCGCCAGGAGGGCCTGGACGACTGGATGGTCACCGTGGACGAGTTCAATAAAATTCTTCAAAGCGTCTACGAGAAGGGCTACATCCTGGTCAATATGTGCGATGTGTGGAGCGAGTACACCAATGAGAACGGCGAGCAGCGGATGCAGCGCAACACCCTCATGCTCCCCGAGGGGAAAAAGCCCCTGATCATGTCCTTTGACGACGTAAATTATTACGACTATATGCTCTCCGAGGGCTTTATGTCCAAGCTGATCGTCGGCGAGGACGGGGACATCTGGGCCTATGGCGTGGACCCCTTTACCGGCGAGGAAGTCGTGACCCAGGATCTGGACGCCACCACAATCCTGGACAAATTCGTCCGGGAGCACCCCGACTTCTCTCTCAACGGAGCCAAGGGCTGCTTCTCCCTTACCGGCTACCAGGGCATCCTGGGCTACCGGACCCAGAATGATATCGACATCGCCGCCGACAGCCCCGAGCGGCCCGCCTTCGACGCCAAGCGCCAGGCTGAAATTGACGCGGTGAAGCCCGTTATCGCCCGTCTGAAGGAGACCGGCTGGACCTTCGGCTCCCACACCTGGGGCCATATCCGTCTGGCCGCCGAGGGCGAGAAGGCCGACGCCCGCCTGAAGCGGGACACCCTCCGCTGGCAGGAGGAGGTGGGCAGTCTGGTCGGCCCCACCAATATCCTCTTTTACCCCCACGGCGGCCGGCCCGACGGCGACCACGATCAGGGCGAGACCTACGGCCCCCAGTTCGTCTGGCTTCAGGAGCAGGGCTTCCGCATTTTCGCCAGCGTAGGCATCAGCTCCTACTCTCAGATTAAGACCACCATTTCCGCGGTCATCTGCGACCGCCTCCACCCGGACGGCACCACCCTGCGCAGCGGCAAAGCCCGGGAGCACTACCTCCAGTTCTACGATCCCAAGGACATTATCGACCTGGACGTTCGTCCCGACCTGGGCGTCACCTGGTAAAACCGCCCTTCCTGGTGTGCCCCCTGTATGGGCGGCACACCAGAGCCTATCGAAAAAGGGGCTGTTGCAGATCTCTTTCTGCAACAGCCCCTTTTTATCATTCATAATTCCGGCCCCGGAGCTCAAAATAGGCCTGGGGATGCGCGCAGACAGGACACACGCCGGGTGGGGACCCCGTATCTTTTTATCTGCCTGGGACGAGTGAATTGTCCCGGCATCAAGGGTTTTCGCCCCTTTTTGACTAAAACCCTTGTGAACGGCTCCCGGCGCATAAAAAAGCTCCGGCCCGAAGGCCGGAGCTTTTTTATCATTAATAGTTCTGGCCCCGGAGCTCAAAATAGGCCTGGGGATGCGCGCAGACAGGGCACACGCCGGGAGCCTCCTTGCCCACATGGATGTGGCCGCAGTTGCGGCACTTCCACATATACTCGTCGCCGCGCTTGAAGACCATGCCCTCTTCCAGGTTCTTCAGCAGCTTCAGGTAGCGCTCCTCGTGCTCCTTCTCAATCTTGCCCACGCCCTCGAACAGGAAGGCCAGCTTGGTAAAGCCCTCCTCCTGGGCGGTCTCGGCCATCTCCTTATACATCTGGGTCCACTCTTCGTTCTCGCCGGCGGCGGCGGCCTTCAGGTTGGCGGCGGTGTCGCCGATGCCGCCCAGCTCCTTGAACCACAGCTCCGCGTGCTCCTTCTCGTTGCCGGCGGTTTCGGTGAAAATTGCGGAGATCTGCTCGAAGCCCTCCTTCTTGGCCTTGCTGGCAAAATAGGTGTACTTGTTGCGGGCCATGCTCTCACCGGCAAATGCTTTCCAGAGATTGGCTTCCGTCTTGCTGCCCTTCAGTTCCATGTAAATGATCTCCCTTCAAAATTTTTCTCTATGTAAAATATGTTTTGCCCCATCAGTCGGCGTTCTTCCAGAAGCCGTGGAGGTTGCAGTACTCGTACGCGTTCACGTCCCCATCAGCGCTGAAGGCGCGCAGCTCGGGCTTGTCACCGGGTTTGGGGAACTTCAGTACCACGGTGTCGCCGCTCGCAGCGGCGATAAGCTGAATGAAATGCTCGGGAAGCATGGGGTGTTCCACGGAGCCCACCTTGACGGACACGGAATAGCCCGAGCCGTGGGCGGTCTTCTCCACCACGGGGACGTGCTTCTCCAGCGCCCCGTCGGTGGTGTTGGGGACCAGCTCCTCCATCTTCTCGCCGCAGCAGAAGACGGGGACGCCCTTATCCACAACCTTATAGACGATGTTTCCGCAGTGGGCGCAGCGGTAAAGCTTCAGTTCCATAGTCAATTCCTCCTTTGAATGTACGGTATCACATTTTGGCGGAAGATGCAATGAACAATCCGTAAAATGTGTCCGGCCTTCTATCAGTAATAGTTCCTGTTAATAGAATACCAGAGTCTTCCTCAAAATGCAAGCCCTTTTTAAAAAAATTTTACCGCTTTTATTGCGCCGGGCACGGCACATAATAATATGCGGAGAGAGAACCTAACAATCCAAAAATCATTGTTTTGCAGGAGGATACGGAATGAAACGCAACCTGACGCTCCTTGCCATGGCGCTGGCCCTCACCTTCAGCATCACCGGCTGCACCAACGACAAGGCCCCCACTGTGACCCCCAAGCCCACCACCTCCCCCAGTACCAGCGTGGCCCCCAGTACCGCGCCCACCACGACTCCCACCACGACCCCGGGCACCGAACCCACCACCACTCCCGCCACCGACGGCGTGGGCAGCACCAACATGGGCGCTGCCGCCCGTCCCAACGTGAACACCCGCAACGGTGCGTACGACAACGGCACCTACCGCTCCGACGGCGCCGGCCGGGTGGGCAACGCGGTGCGCGAGGGCGCTGAGGGTGTCGGCGACGTGGCCAAGGGCGCCGTGGACGGCGTCGGCGACGTGGTCAAGGGCGTTGGCCGGGGTGTTGAGGACCTGGGCAACGGCATCCGCAACGCTACCCGCTAAAGACGGATAAAGCCAATCAAAATGGGCTGTGGAGTATCCACAGCCCATTTTGATTGGCTTAGAACATATTTATGCCGGCGGGACCGGGGGCTACTCCCCACTGTACTCGTGGGTGAAGCTGATATCAGAGAAGCGGGTCTCGGGGTCCACGCGAGCGCCGCCTTCCCGCAGCTCCAGATGGAGGTGATCGCCGGTGGCCATGCCGGTTTTACCCACATAGCCCACCACCTGGCCCTGGGTCACGCTGTCGCCCTCGGAGACAGTATTGGCGGTCATCTGGGCATAGAGCACGGAATCCCCATCGCCGTAGCCCACCACCACATAGTTGCCGTACTCCGTTCCGTAGGCCGAGAGAAGCACCACCCCGCTGCGTGTGGCGCAGACCGCAGCGCCGCTGTCCGCCCGGATGTCGATGCCGGGGTGGCTGTGAATCAGGCCGGTGATGGGGTGAATCCGGCTGCCATAGGCGTTGGAAACGGTGCGGTAGGCGCTGTCCAGGGGGTAGGCTGGCGCCTCGTCCGCTATGGACAGGGCGTCCCAGTCGATCTCTGCAGATTTTTCGGCGATCAGAGTGGACACTGCAGCCTGCTCCGCACTCTCCCCGCCGTTCCCGGCGGGAGGTTCGGACGGGTCGGAGTCCGTAATTTCCACAGTGGGCTCAGGCTCCGTCACCACGCCGGAGAGGGCGGCAGACTCAGCGGAAGGGTCCGCCGGCCCGTCGGGAGGGGTGCTGGGGGTCTCGTCCGGGCCCGCGGGCTCCCGGGAGGGCAGCATGGGCTCGGAGACCACCACCATCGATTCGCCCGGAGCAGGCAGGTCCTCGGTATAGGCCCCCAGCAGGACGGCGCCCACACAGAGGACCGCCGTGAGGAACACCCCGGCGGCAATCGCGCCCGCCGTCTTCTTTTTAAAATTCATGATAAACTCCAATCTCTGTTTGAGCTGCTTACCGTCATCGCTCATGGAGAGGGTAAGCGCACGGGGGCGGCTGATTCCGGCGGGCCGGGCCGCGGCCAGGAGGGCGCTGCCGTATGCCCTGCGTGCAGGGCCGTCCAGTCTGGCGAGCACCGCCTCGTCGCAGGATAGCTCGCAGTCCCGTCCGATCTCCCGCCGGAGCAGGCGCACCAGGGGGTTGAACCAGTGGAGGCAGACCGCCGCCTCCAGCAGCCATTTATAGAGGGCGTCCAGCCGCCGGCAGTGCGTCAGCTCATGGAGGAGGACCGCACGCAGCTCTTTCCCGCTCTGCGCGTCGCCGGACAGGACCACCATGGGGCGCAGGACGCCCGCCTGGACCGGGGAGGCAAGGGCCGGGTTCACCAGCAGGGTGGGTATGCGGCGCAGGCCCAGGGCGGCGCATACCTCCCGGAAGAGGGTCTGCGCCCCATCGCCGGCCGGGCGGCTCCCCATGCGCAGTTCCCGCAGGTAGCGCCGGTAGCCCAGCGCCGCACGCAGCAGCAGAACGGCGGCCACCGCGGCCCAGATCAGTGCGGCCAGCTCGCCCGGAGTCGGCGCCGGGGCGGCGGCAGGTGTAATTCCGGGGGGCATCCCGCCGGGGGCGGCCATGTCGGGCGCCCCCATCCAGACCCCAGCCGCTATGCCCGCCGCGGGAAGCTCCACCACCAGGGCGCCGCTGAGGCTCGCCCTGGGCGTGAAGGGGACGAGCAGGCGCAGCAGGGGCACCAGCCAGATATAGTACTGCCAGCGGCGGCTGAGCCGCCGGCGCAGCAGGGGCCTCAGAGCCAGCAGGAGCGCAATCAGCACCGAGCCGGAGAGGGACAGGGAAACGAGGGTCTTCATCGCCGCCGTCATCACCCCTGCCCGCCCTTCTCCCAAAAGGCCCTCAGCTCCTCCAGGTCGTCGGCGGTCAGGCAGTCCTGCTTCAGGAGGGAGGACACCAGCCGCCCGGCGTTGCCGCCATAGATCCTGTCCAGGAAGGAGCGGGTCTGGCTGTCGGCGTAGTCCTCCTCCCTGAGGAGGGCCACATAGATATTGAGCCGGCCGCGCTTCTCCACCGCCAGCATCTCCTTCTCCACCAGGCGGGAGAGGAACGTGAGGACGGTATTGGCTTTCCACTCCTTCTCCTGGGCCGCCAGCGCCTCCATGACCTCGGCAAAGCGGGCCCGCCCGCCTCTGGCCCAGACAATGCGCATCAGCTCCAGCTCGGAATCTGAAATGGGTTGTCGTTTTTCCATAGAGAAGCCTCCTATTTTCAACTACAGTCTGTAGGTGTAATTTATATTAACGCTTTGTAGGTGAAGTGTCAAGATAAATTTTGCCGCGACGGAGCGTCGGTGCGGAACACAGGGGGCGGGCGGTCCATGGATGCGGCGGCGGCAAGCCGGGCTGGGCCGCAGGACGCGGGAGTGCTTGTCCCCGGCGCCTGCCTGAGCGGCGTTTCCGGGCAAAAGGGCCCCGGCGTCTCGCTGTGAGACGCCGGGGCCCTTTTGCGGGATGATGGGAGAGAAGACCGGACGGTCACGGTCACACCAGGCCGGAGAGCCGGGCGAGCGAGGCCACCAGGAAGCAGACCGCCATGCCGATGACCGTGGGCACGGCGAAGGAAATCAGGGTCCATTTGACGCTCTTGGTCTCCTTACCGATGGTCATGCAGGTGGTGGAACAGGGCCAGTGTATCAGGGAGAAAAGCATGGTGCACACCGCAGTGAGCCAGGTCCACCCGTTTTGTACCAGGAGGGCCCGCAGGGCGTCCAGGCTGGTGAAGTCGGTAAGGGTGCCGGTGGCCAGGTAGGACATGATGATGATGGGGATGACGATCTCATTGGCGGGAAAGCCCAGGATGAAGGCCATAAGGATAGTGCCGTCCAGTCCCAGAAGCCGGGCGAAGGGGTCCAGAAAGCCGGTGCAGTGGGCCAGTATGCTCAGATCGCCCACCCTGACGTTGGCGAAGATCCAGATCAGGAGACCCGCCGGGGCCGCCACCGCCACCGCCCGGCCCAGGACGAAAAGGGTTCGGTCCAGCACAGAGCGGACGATGACCTGGCCGATCCGGGGCTTGCGGTAGGGCGGCAGCTCCAGGGTGAAGGAGGAGGGGATTCCCTTCAGAATCGTGGCGGAGAGCAGGCGGGAGACCCAGAAGGTGAGCAGGACGCCCAGGAGAATCACCCCCGTGAGAAGCAGCGCGGAGAGCAGTGATTTCCCCGGTCCCGGGGCTGTTCCCACGAAGAACATGGTGATGATGGCGATCAGGGTCGGGAAGCGTCCGTTGCAGGGGACAAAGTTGTTGGTGATGATGGCGATCAGCCGCTCCCTGGGGCTGTCGATGATGCGGCAGCCCACCACCCCGGCGGCGTTGCAGCCAAAGCCCATGCACATGGATGGTCGATTTATGCTACCCGGCTTGCCCTTCTTCAGGACCGGCAAACCGGTAGAAAATGCGGATGGTCTGCCGCTTCTCTCTGCCGTGCTCCGTCTCCTCAAAACAGCCCTGCTCCACCTCAATATGGTCGATGAGCTTGAAAACCAGCTCCCGGGTCAGCTCCCTGACCTCCGTGACGCCGTCCAGGAGCGCGTAAAGCCGTTCCCGGCGGTCCCCGCCCCCCGGGCGCTTTTCCGGGGCAGAGCGCTCGACAGCCTCCAGTTTTCCGGCGAGCTCCGCCTGCTCGGACTCGTAGGCCGCGGTCATTTTAGCGTACCGGTCATCACTGATTTTTCCATCGGCGTTATCCTCGTACAGCTTCATCAGCAGGCGGTCGATTTCGGCGTGCCGCCGCTGCATCTCCGCCGCGGCCCGGGTGCGGCGTTCCGCGTCCGGGCCGCCCTGCTGTTCCGGCTCCGCCAGGGCGGCCGCGATAGCCTCGCGGTCCTCACGGGAGAGCCGAATCTGCCGCCGGATATCCTCCAGCACAGCGTGATAGAGGACGTTGTAGCCGATGAAGTGGTTGGAGCACGCACCGCTCCCGCGGAGCTTATACTGCCCGCAGACCAGGTTGTACCGCTCATCCCTGGAGCGGCTCCCGGTGGTGGACATATTGCGCCCGCAGTCGGCACACCTGGCGACGCCGGAAAAAATGTTTTGAAAGTCCGTCCTGTGCTCACAGCGTCGGCGGCAGCTCTGCCGGGTGACAATCTCAAAGGTCTCCTTATCTATCAGCGGCTCATGGGTGCCGCGGACCGTATACCAGTCCTCCTGGCCATTGCGGATCATCTTGTCGCTCTTGAACGACACCTTCGTCGTCTTGCCTTGGGCGGTATGGCCCAGGTAGACCATATTCCGCACCATTTTATAGATGCTCTGGCTGGTCCACTCTCCCCGCCCGGAGTATTTTCCCGCATCCAGGCCATGCTTTCTGCAGCGGTAGACGATGGGAGACTCCACCCCTCTGCGGTTCAGGTCCCTGGCGACCTCGCTTAAGCGCTCCCCGCCGCGCAGACGCCGAAATATCTCCTGCACGACCGGCGCGGCCTCGTAGTCGACGACCAGGCGGTTTCTGTTCAGAGGGTCCTTTTCATAGCCGTACGGGGCAAAATTCCCGATATAGCTGCCCTCCCTCATCTTGGTCTCGAAGGCGGACCGAATTTTCTTTGAGGCGTCCCGCGCGTACATCTCGTTGATGATGTTCTTGAACGGGGCGATATCCGTATAGGGGCTGTCGGAGTCGTACCCGTCGTTCAGGGCGATGTACCGGACGCCGTGCTCCGGGAAAAACCGTTCGGTATATTCGCCCGCCGTGATGTAGTCCCGGCCCAGCCGGGAGAGGTCCTTGGTAATGACCAGGTTGACAAGCCCCGCCTCAATATCGGCAATCATCCGCCTGAACGCGGGGCGGTCGAAACTGGTGCCGCTGTAACCGTCGTCCACGTATTCGCCGTAAACAAAATAACCTTGCTCCGCGCAGTAAGCCCGTAAGAGCTTGCGCTGGTTTTTAATGCTGGCGCTCTCCTCCTCGCCCTCGTCATCCCTGGAGAGGCGCAGATAGAGCGCGGCCATCATCTCAGTGCGCTTGACGGTTTTCAAGCCCCGCTCCCCTCCTCAAGCCCGCAGTCCGGCCGGACAATTGCAGTTTCCTTCACGGGGACGCTCAGAGGGGCGGGCGCTCAATCTGCGCCGAAAGGAGCTCCCTCAGGAGCTCCTGAATGGGCTGCCCGCCGACATACCGGCGCTCTATCGTCACGGTACAGCGCGGCGTCTCGTAGGTTGTATCCGGTCTGCTCTGATTCATAGCTTATTGATCACCTCATCTACACTCGTATTAAAAAGACCGGGCGGTTATGAGTTGAAGCGGGGTGATCCCTTCAAAAAAAGGGGAGCGTCCGATTAGAACGGACGCTCCCTTTGCCATTGATTATGATCGGTTATATTTGATTGATAAAACGCATCAGAATGGCGGAGACCTCGGCGCGGGTGGCGGTGGCGGCCGGGTCCAGCAGATTTCCGCTCTTACCGGTCAGAATGCCCTGTTCCACCGCCCACTGCATGGCCGAGCGCGCCCAGCCGCTGACCTGATCGGCGTCGGTATAGCCATTCAGCTCCGCTTCGGCCAGGGCGGGTGAGCCCGCATAGCGGTAGAGAATCGTGACGAGCTGTTCCCGGCTGACGGCGTCCTCCATATTTGTGCCGTCGCTGATTCCCTGCTCCACACTCCAGGCCACAGATTTTGCGTACCAGGTCTCGCCGCCGTCGGTGTCCTGTCCGTCCAGACGGGCCAGGACGGTGACCAGCATGGCGCGGTTCATGTTCTCGACGGGGGCGAAGCGGTCTCCGCCGACACCGCCAAAGAGCTCACGCGCGGTGACGAAGGCGATGGCGTCTCCTGCCCAGCCCTGTACCGCCGCTGTGTCCGCAAAGGATTTCGTGTTGTCCGCCACCTTCAGGGTGGCGGAACCCTCCAGGGCCACGGCGACGCCGTTTTCAGTGAGGGCGGTGGTCTTCAAAAGCGCCTCGCCGCCGTCCTCCTTCACCAGGAGCAGAACCGTGCCGGGGGTCGCGTTTTCAGCAGGGACCTCCACCGTGACGGCGGAATCTGCCTTGGGCAGGCTGACCTTGATTTCAGGGGCGGCGCCGGCTCCGGTTCCGGCCTGCACGGTCATTATCGGAAGGGGAATCGCTCCGCCCGCCTCGGCCGCAGCCTCGACGGCCTTTTGGGACAATGTCGCCTCGGCCTTGAACACACCGCCGGCGGACACGGTGGTGGCGCCCTGGGTGCCGTCGGGCCGCTTCTCGCTGGCGGACACGGAGCCGTCCTTCTTGGTTTCAACCACCGCGACGGTGCCGTCCGGGTACTTCGTGGTGGCGGTGACGGCGCCGGTTCTCTTGTTTGTAACAGTGGTAGTAGTAGATCCGTCGGGGTTTTTAACAGTCTGATGGGTCGTGGAACTTCCTCCGGTAATAATGACGCTGTTGTCTGTTACTGCTAGACGATATATGTTCCCGTCTACCACAACATCCGTCGTGCCCCCTGCAACGCCGGTGACCACCAGACTGTGGCTGACTACCGAGACGGTCTCTGTGGTCTGTTCGCTCTGAGCATTAATCTTAACCACGTGCGAATACTTACTGCTGGTGCTGTTGGAGGGGTACAGTGCAAAGTAGGTATCGTTATACTTCGCCACAATGAGGTAATATCCGCCGTCTACGATATCCTCCAGATTCGCCGCCTGAACATAGCCTGGAATTTCAGCGCTGGATTCTTCCCCGGCGGATGCAGGGCGATAGAGCAGGAAAGAGCATGCGGCCTGGAACCCCGCCGTAGTGCCAACCCGGTCGAAAACGTTTTTTCCATCACGGTAAAAATGAAGATATTTGTTTCCGTTGTCCAACAGGTAAAAACTGTTTTCAGCCGATCCAACGGAACACTTAACCGTCGCCGCTGTTGTACAGGATGGATACCCTGCATCCCCGTTGGAAGGCTTCAAATATACCACCGTGCCGTCCGCTGTCTTTGCCGAGATGGTGAACCCGTCGGTGTTGTTACCGGTGAAGAGGTATAGCGCTTTGCTGAGGGAGATTTCAGTGCCGTTATAGCTTGCGTCTGTTCCCAGATTGCCCTGAGCGCCGGTTACGGTAAAGCTCTGATCATCGGTTTCAATCTCCGCAGCAGCAATGAGGGGATCCGCTTCCCTGCTGATCCGATCGCTCTCCACGGGGAAAGACTTCGTCTCCCCCACTGCCAGCTCTACACTCACCATGTTTTCCGGTTCGACACGGATGGCGCAGATAATTCCGCCGCTGGTAAAGCTGGTCTCCCCCTCCTTCAGGCCGGTGTATGTAATGAATGTCGTGTCTTCCATTGTTTTCGTACTTACCGCTACGACGTTGGGGTCGACCGCCGCCAATTCCTCGGCAGAGGGCCCTGGCGCCGCAACCCTCTCTGTGCGCGTGCCATACAGCGGGACGGTCACTGTGCGTCTGCCGTCAATGATGCTTCCATCGGCAATGTCCTCTATGGCAAAGCGATGGTACTCAACCCCATTTCCCTCATAGAGCAGGCCGATGGATCCGTCTTTCAGCTCGGTCAGGCTGGAGTAGCTGTAGCTCCCTTCGGTGACGGAGTAGGTATAGGCCAGGTCCATGGTATTATCTTCGTTCAGCGTAAAGGTATAGATTTTGCCGTTACTACGGGTCCCGGTGCCTGTGGCGGCGGTGGAGACCAATATCGCGGTCTTGCCATCGATGGTCTTGGAGTATTTGATGGCGGACAGCTGGTTGTTGGAGGTCTTGATTGCGCCGGTGTTCACGGGAGAGCCCGCCACCCACTTCTCCTCTTCCGCGCTCCAGGTATGGTCGGTATAGTACAGGGTGGCATAGCCGTCCCGATAGAAGTGCCGGAGGGTGGCGGCGTCGATTTGGACCAGGGCGCTCTCGCTGGACCAGTGGCCGCCGCTGGTGGCGTCGTCAGAGCGGTGCCAGGTCTCGCCGCCGTCGGAGGAGTAGATAAAGCTGGCAATCTGCGAGCTGTTCGCAGTGCCTCCGGTAAATGTATAGCAGGGCAGAACAATGGTCCCGTCTTCCAGGCAAAGCCCCGCCCCGGGCCCTACGCCGTAGAACTGATGCGTTCCGGTGGTTTTTCTAATCTGGGGGTTCAGAATCGTGGGATCAGACCAGGTTTTTCCGCCGTCTTCAGACTTCACCAGCCATAGATAGGTGGCTGCGCGCACATGCAGGTCCGCATTGTAGAAGAACACGTTCTGATGCACCAGCTTATCGCTGCCGAGCTGCCGGCAGTACAGTTTCTCTTTTTCAGCGTTATAAAGGTAATAATGGGCGTCCACGTAATACACCGCGCCGGTGGAGCTGTCCGCGGCATAGACGGGCGCGAAGCCGTCAACAAAGTCCCCCACATAATAGTCGTACCCGCTGTCCGTCTGACCACTCGTGCGGGTATAGAGCATCAAACGCTGCACGCCGTCAATCTCCGTGTAGCCCGTGGAGGCGGCAGGGGCGGCAGGGGCGGTATTCAGGCCGATTCCGCCGGGGAACAGGTCTACCAGTAGATAGACGGTATCGTCATTACCCGCTATCATCACAGGGTCGATAAAGGCGGTGGCATTTAAATTTTTGGCGTTGGTGCTGTCGTTAAAGAAATTTGCGAAACTGTAATTCCAGGTCTCGCCGTTATCCGTGGAGTAGCTGACGATGGTATCCAGGGCGCAGGCGTCGCCGGCATGGTCCCAACGTGCGTCGACGGCAGCCAGGAGGGTGCCGTCGCTCAGGGTTATCAGCGCGGGGATGCGGAAATTGTCGCTGCCGCCGGTCCCCCTGGCAAAGGGCTGGCCCACCGTAACGCCGCCGGCCGGGGCGCCCTCAGCGTACTCCGGCGGCTCCGGCTCAGGCGCTGTCCACTCGCCTCTAACGTAGAGATAGATGGGGAATTTATAATCCCCCCTTGGCCCCCAAAAGTCCGTAATATGGTTGGGATACAATGAGGCACTGTCATTGACGCGATTAAAGTTCAGTATACGCGACGAGGCAGGGGAGGAAAGAGTATAGCTTCCGTTGAGCACAGTAAGCATTAGTTCAGCCGCATTATCGGTAAACATACTATTTCCCAGCGCCAGGTAATAATTGTTGGAAAAGAGCGCAATCCCCCCCTCTGTTTCCTCCGCCCTGAAATGCAGCGCGGACATCTCCAGCTTAGAATTATCTTTGAGATATACCGCAGAGGGTTCGGCGCCATCGAGGTTAAGGACGGCCGTGCATGCGCCGTTGGCTCCGGTCAGGGCGCCGGGACTCACTCCGGCTCCGTTTTCGCTGGCGTAGAGGGCATAGACGTTGCCGTCGCTGTCCCGTGTTACGACCAGATAATCCCGCGCTGTGTCCAGCGTGGACGCCGTGTATTGCGTATAGCCGGGAATAGCAGGCGCGTCAGATGACGCGCCTGCTTCTGCCTGGGCCCCAGGCAGAAGCGCAGACAGCATACATCCACACAGCAGCAATGCGGCAGCCTTTTTCAACCGTGCTCTCATAACAATCATCCTTTCGTTGTCATCTTTGCTTATTTGTCTTCCGGTGCGTACCGCCACCTCCCCCTACCCGCCGGTAAAACGGATAAGCTATTGTATCATCTTTGGTAAAAATTTTCATTCCATTTTATTTATAAAAAAATTTTTCTTTTTATGTGCACTATTTACAAATCATTAAGTTATAATAAATCGATTCTACATATTTTGTACGTCAGGCTCTGAAACAGTCAAAATGTAACCGGGTACCGCCAAGAGCGGTACCCGGTCCAGCAGCCTCTTTTCATGGAGACGGAGGCCCGGCATATGCCATATGCACTCATCGCCCCGGCATTTCAATGGGTGCATATATCAACCAAGCACATGGTCAGCGCTTGCTTGCCGCAGGCCTTGGCCTTCTGGAAGGCGTGGTCCAGGACAAAGGCCACGCGCGGGAGATAGCCGAAGTCCTCCAGCAGGGTGAAGATGGGGAAGAATATCGCCATGGGGGGCAGCATGACGCTCACCACCCAGGCCAGGACCCGGTAGACCCCCAGGACCAGGGCGCCGTGGAGCCAGTCCGGGGCGTTGAAGTATGTAAACAGGTCGGTGAGCCGGTCCTGGACCCAGAAGAGGCCGTCGGACAGAAGCTGGGAGGGATAGTTGGCGCCTGTGATGGTGAGCCAGAAGACCCCCGCCAGCAGGAGCAGCATCACGGGAATGCCCGTGGCCCGGCTGGTGAGAATTTTATCCAGCCGCCGGTCCCGGCGCTCGTAGTCCTCGCGCTGGTAGGTCACCACGTCGTTGCACACGTCCTCCGCCGCCAGCACCAGACAGGAGACGATGCGGTCCTTGAGGGCCTCCCGTCCGACACCCGCCGCCTCCAGCTCCGCCAGCGCGGAGGCGACAGCGGCCTGGACGGCCTCGTCGGCGCGCAGGTCGCAGTCGAGAGTGTCCGCAAGGGCGTCCAGGAGGGACGGGTCGTCGTCCAAAAGACGCAGGGCCACCCAGCGCTCGGGCAGGCGCCCGCCGAGCCGCTCCCGAAGCAGCGGCACCAGCACGGCGGCGGCACGCTCAATAGAGGCCAGATAGCGCACCTCCATCGGCGCGGGCGGCTCCGGGTCCGCCGTGAGAGTGGCCACCGCGTCCATCAGGGCGTCCAGCCCCTCCCCGCGGGCGGCGGCCGCGCCCACCACGGGGACGCCCAACCGGGCGGAGAGGGCCTTCAAGTCTACCCGGATCCCCTTTTTCTCCGCCTCGTCCAGCAGGTTCACGCAGACCACCGTCCGCGGCTCCAGCTCCAGGGTCTGGAGTACCAGGTTGAGGTTCCGCTCCAGGCAGGTGGCGTCGCACACCACCACGGCCCCGTCCGCCCCGCCGAAGCACAGAAAGTCCCGGGCCACCTCCTCCTCGGTGGAGTGTGCCATGAGAGAGTAGGTCCCCGGCAGGTCCACCAGAACGTACCCCCTGCCGCCGTGCTCACACTGGCCCTGGGCGCTGCCCACCGTCTTGCCGGGCCAGTTGCCCGTGTGCTGACGCATTCCCGTCAGCGCATTGAACACCGTGGATTTGCCCACATTGGGGTTGCCCGCCAGGGCAATCACGGCGTCCTCCGGGCTGCTTCTCACGATGGTCAGGCCGCTGTCTGCCGCGCCCGCCCCTGTCGAGGCTTTGGTTAAACCCATTTGATCTATCCTCCTATATGATGTGGTTTTTACGCCAGCGCCGTCCGGCGGAGCGGCAGCCGCTCGGTGAGCGGGCCCTCCAGATGGACGCCCCGGGCGTCTGTGCCCCGGAGGGCGATGACCGCGCCCCGGATGCGGTAGGCCGCGGGGTCCCCCGCCGGGCTCTTGGCCATGCAGGTGACGCGGGTGCCGGGAATCAGTCCGATATCCAGAAGACGCCGCCGCATGGCGCTGTCCGCCTCCACGTCGGCAACGTAGGCGCTCTGCCCCTCTTTCAGGGTACAGAGAGAAAAAAGCTCAGTGGTACAGTTCATATATATCAAAGCTCCTCGCATATGATTTAGTTCACAGCAGCGATTGAAGTTGCTCTAAGGAAACTTTGTTTCCGCACCCTATCATATTGCGCATTGCGCCGAAGGGTGACGGCGGAAAGGGGCGTGGAGCCGGTGGCGGGACAGGAGAGCATGGAGTTTTACACCCAGAAGGGGTATCAATTGCGCAATCAGCAGCCGATAACCGGGGCAATGGAGGATTATCTGGAAATGATCTGCCGCCAGGCTAAAAACGAGGGGTATGTCCGCATCAATTTCCTGGCCGGACTCTTAAATGTGCGGCCCTCCTCCGCCTCTAAGATGGTATACCATCTGCGGGACCTGGAGCTGGTGGAGTTTGAGAAGTACGGACTCATCCGTCCCACGGAGGAGGGGGCGCGGCTGGGGAGCTACCTTCTCTACCGCCACGACGTGCTCCACCGCTTCTTCCGCCTGCTCAACGGCGCCCCGGAGGAGCTGGAGCAGGTGGAGCAGGTGGAGCACTTTGTCAGCGAGGAGACGGTGCGCAACCTGGAGCGGCTGGCGGACTGGATGGAGCGGACGGGCTATGAAGCGCCGGTACGGAAGGGGGAATAGCCGCCGCCGGGAGCGGCCCTGGCTGCCCCTGGGGCTGGTGCTCCTCCTCTTCGCGCTGCTCCTGCCTTTCCTTCTTCCCCAAGAAGAGGAGGAGAAGCCCCCGCCGCCCAGAGCGGAGCTGCTCCTGCCCGACGGGCTGGACGGCCTGCGGCGGGCGCTGGTGCTGAACGCCGCGGCCCTGGAGGGGCGTGTAGGGTACTTCTGGGGCGGCAAGTCGCTGGCCCTGGGCTGGGATGCCCGCTGGGGCGTGCCGACGGTTGTCACGGCGGAGGGGAGCGATACCACCGGGGATAGTGTTCCCTTCGGGTTGGACTGCTCCGGTCTCGTCACCTGGGCGGCGGTGAACGCCGCCGGGACCGCCGACGCTGTAGAGGCCATCGGCAACGGGGTGCGGGACCAGTACGGGAAGTGCGAGGCCGCCGCGTGGAGCGAGGCCCAGCCGGGGGATTTGGCCTTTTTCCCCGACCTGAGCCATGTGGGAATCGTCTTGGGCTGGGGGCCGTCCGGCGGCCTGCGGGTGCTCCACTGCTCCAAGACCCTGGGCGGCGTGGTGGTGAGCGAGGACGGCGGCGGGATCGGGTTCTCGCTGGTGGGACGGCCCGCGTTCTACGCATTTTACGCCGGGGAAGAAGAGGAGTAGTTCCCATTCAGGCGGGATTTACAGGCTGTTCACAGGTTTTTCAGGCTACTTTCAGCTTTTTCTGGTATACTTCTTTTGTTCCAACGGAAACAGACGGGCGCCATTCCCGGTCTGTTCTCCCATTGAAAGGAAGGGTTACCATGCTGAAACGAAAGCTGATTCCCCTGGCGCTGACGCTGGGGCTGCTCCTCTCCTGCGCCGCCTGCGGGGAAACCGCCGGCGGCACGGCTTCTCCGTCCTCCACCCCCAGCGCCTCCCCCTCATCCGCCCCGGCGGCCGGCGAGACGTCCATTGTCCTCTCCGACGGCGGGGTGACGGTGGACGGCGCCGCCGCCTCCACCGACGCCGGCAGCGCCGTCTATGTGGGCGCGGAGATCATATACTACGAGGCAGGCCGTGACGAGTCCTACGGCGCGGGCGCCGAGGCCGACGGGCATACCGCCGGGGAGGCCGCGGAGCAAACCGTGGTGACCATCACCCAGCCGGGGACCTACCGGGTGTCGGGCACGCTGTCCGCGGGCCAGCTTGCCGTCGACCTGGGCGAGGATGCCCAGAGCGATCCCGACGCGGTGGTGACGCTGATTCTGGACAACATGGACATCACCTGTGCGGTGGCTCCCGCCGTCATCTTCTACAGCGTCTACGAGTGCGGCAGCGCCGATACCGAGACCGCCGCGGCCACGGTGGACACCTCTGCCGCCGGGGCCAACGTCATCATCGCCGACGGTTCAGTCAATCATGTGGACGGCTCCTATGTTGCCAAGATTTATCAGGAGGGCACGGAAAAGAAGCTCCACAAGTACGACGGGGCCTTCTACTCCAAAATGAGCATGAACGTCCAAGGTGAGGCCGCTGGCGACGGCGAGCTGTACATCACCGCCGCCAACGAGGGGCTTGACAGCGAGCTCCACCTTACCATCAACGGCGGCAATATCTCCATTACCGCCCAAAACGACGGCATTAACACCAACGAGGACGGGGTATCCGTCACCACCGTCAACGGCGGCAGGCTCTACATCAACGCCGGCCTGGGTGATGAGGGCGACGGCATCGACTCCAACGGCTACCTGGTCATCAACGGCGGCGAGATCGTCACCCTGGCCAACGGCAGGAGCGGCGACGGCGGATTGGACGCCGACCAGGGCATCTACCTGAACGGCGGCTCGGTTCTGGCCCTGGGCAGCCGCAACGACGCCGCCAGCACCGACTCCGCCCAGGCATATATGGAATTGGCGTTCAGCTCCACCCTGCCCACCGGGAGCGTCGTCTCCATCACCGACGCGGAGGGGAACGAACTGGTAAGCTATACTGCCGAGAAGGAGTTCGCCACCCTCACCTACACCGCCCCCGCCCTCCGGGACGACGCTGTCTACCACGTCTATCTGGATGGGGTGCAGCAGCAGTTCACCGGCCACAGCTTCGGCATGGGCGGCGGGATGATGGGCGGCCAGGAGCCACCCGAGGGCTTCGAGCACGGCCAGGAGGGCGAGCGGCCAGATCTGCCAGAGGGCATGGAGCCGCCCGAGGACTTCGAGCCCGGACAGCAGCACGATGGGACCGGCATGCCCCGGGGTACCGCCCCGGCGGACGACGGGGACAGGACCCCGCCCGGCGGCGCGCCTGACGGCTCTGGCCGCGGCGGCGGACGGGGAGACCGGGGCGAAACCCTGGACCCCTCCGCGGAGTTCAGCCTCTCCGCCGGCTCCCACAGCTTTTCCGGCGTCGGCGACAGCACCCTGGGGTAAACGTCCGGTTCCAGCCCGGCTGAAAAGCGACGTTTCCCTGAACCTTTTTCCGTACTTCCTCTGGATATTGTATAAAACTACCGCCCGGACCACATCCTAATGGTCCGGGCGGTAGTTTTTTCCTGCCCTACTATTTCGTGTTCTACAAGAGTTTGGCGGAATGTGATATCTTTTGTCGTATTCTGTTGAAGAAAGAGGTAAATGGTATGGCAAGGAAAACAGTGGAACGCAACATCTCCTACGACGATGTGAGAGGTCTTTACTACGTCTATATGGACTACGGCAGCGATGAGGGCGGGCACCGGATCAAGCAGTACCGCACCTGCCCCAGTCTCTCCACGGCCCGGCGGCTCCTGCGGGAGTTCCGGGCGGAGCTGGACAATCACCGCCAGGTTGCCCCCCGGGCCGTCACCCTGGACCAGTGGCTGGAGTACTGGATGGAGCAGGTCATCC
Organism: Lawsonibacter faecis; assembly: GCF_014287675.1. GTDB lineage: Bacteria > Bacillota > Clostridia > Oscillospirales > Oscillospiraceae > Pseudoflavonifractor > Pseudoflavonifractor faecis. The sequence goes on from NZ_JACOPQ010000006.1 coordinate 45,974, forward strand.
TGCCCAACCGTGCGGAGACCACGGTATACGGATACCGCAAAATCATTGAAAACCATCTCTCCGACGCCCTGGGGGATGTCCCCATACAGAAGCTGACGCCCCAGCATCTGCAGACCTACTATACCGCCCTCATGCGGGACAAGGGCCTCTCGGCCAACACGGTGCGGCGGCACCACGATCTGCTCTCCGCCGCCCTCCATATGGCCATGCGGCAGGACATGATTCTCCGCTGCCCCACGGAGCGGGTGGAGCCGCCCCGTGTAATCCCCCACGAGGCCAAATACTACGGTCCGGAGGAGCTCAAGCGGCTCTACGCCCTGGCAGAGGGGACCTGGCTGGAGCTCATCGTAAAGCTGGCGGGAATGCTGGGCCTGCGGCGGGAGGAGATCTGTGGGCTGCGCTGGTGCAGCGTGGACTTCGTCCAGCGCAAGCTCCACGTCTGCGAGGCCCGCACCGCCGCAGGGGCCCGCATCATCCAGAAGGAGACCAAGAACCGCTCCTCCAACCGCATTCTCCACCTGACAGACGAGCTGGTGCGCCTCCTCAAGCGGGAGCGGGCCAGGCAGGCGGAAAACCGCCTGGCGCTGGGGGAACGGTATGAGGACTCCGGCATGGTGGCGGCGGACCGCTTCGGCCGCCCCCTCTCCCCCAACGCGGTCTCCCTGGCCTTCACCCGGTTCATCAGCAAAAACGGCCTGCCCAAGATCACCCTCCACGGCCTGCGGCATACCTTCGCCACCGTGGCCTCCGCCCAGGGCGCGCCCCTCTTCGACATCGGCAAGGCCCTGGGGCACTCCACCCCCTCCACCACCGGGCGCATCTACACCCATCTGCTGGACCAGAATCATGAGGCGACGCTGGCGCGGGTGGCAAACGCGCTGAAATGAGGCTGACTGGCGGGGCGTGGGGACGGACGCGGCACGTCATGCCCCTGCCTGACGCCTTGCATTCGTGAAAAATAAATCGTATGATGGGTGCAATAATCCGGGCCGCACATGTGTGTTATGGATAGAAGGGAGAGGAAGCCATGACCGGTCAATTTCAGAAGGATTCGCCTTTCTCCTATGCATTTGATCACTACACGGACACCGTTTACCGCGTGGCCGTCCACAACACCCGCGACGCCCACGATGCCGAGGACGTGACCCAGGATGTCTTTGAGAAGCTGCTCCTCTGCCGCAAGCCCTTTCAAAATGAGGAGCATCTGAAGGCCTGGCTCATTCGGGTCACGCTGAACCTGTGCAAAAATCTCCGCAGGGACCGGCGGGAGGTGGCTCTCACCGAGGATCTGCCCGCCCCGGAAGGGGCGGACGGCTCGGTGCTGGACGAGGTGCGCCGCCTGCCGGAGCGCTACCGCAACGCCATCTATCTCCACTACTTCGAGGGATACACCGCCGCCGAGATCGCGGAAATGATGGGCGGCACGGTGAATACCGCCCTCTCCCGGCTCCGGCGGGGCCGGGAGGAACTGCGGAAACGGATGATCGGAGGCTTTGAGGATGAATAGACACGACTACATAGCGGAAGTGGACGCCCTCCACGCCCCTCCCGAGCTGCGCGCGCGCATCGCCGCCCTGCAAAGCGCCCGCGCGCCCAAGCCCCGCCGCTGGGGCCGCTGGCTCTCCTTGGCAGCCTGTCTGGTGCTGCTGGTGGGCGCGGCCGCCAGCCTGCCAACGATCCTGCGTCAGCTCAATCTGGGCGGACAGCTGGACCCGCCTCCCGTGGCAACCGACCCCGTCATGAGCCAAGACCCGCAGCAAGCCCCCATCCCCGACGAGGAGCTGACCGCCCTTTTGGCGGCGGAGTTCCCCGAATCCGAGGCGCAGGATTCCTGGGAGCTGCTTCTCTCCCGGCCCGGCGACGGGCGTACTCTCGGTGTATTGCGCTACGCCTCCGCATACCACGCCGGCGGATACGGAAACCTACTGATCGGAATATTCGACAATGAAACTCGTACCCTCTCCGAGCCGGTCAAATTTCTGCGGGGCGATCGCGGAACAATCTTCGCCTGGAACGACGCCCAAACGCTTCAGTTCTATATTCTGTGCACCTCCATCTACGAGGCGCAGGGATGGCAGGACTGTACCGCCGCCCTCTTCACCTTTAACGGCAGTCAGCTGGGCACCGTCCGCAAGCTGCCCGAAATAGCGCTGGAATCAGGCGCAGACCTTCCTGACGGTGCTGAAACCATGTTCGACGATGAAATAAACGCCGACTTTTGGGCGGACCACAAGGGCGTGGTCAACGGCGCAGGCCTGGATATCTACCACCGGGACCCGGAAAAGGGGTTCTACAGCGACGATGCGTGGATTTTTGACTGCTACCTCCCCCTGGGCACGCCGATGGATGACACTGCTACCGTCCCTGTGGAGCTCCCTCAGCCCGGCGAGGGCTTTGAGTCCTACACCGGCTCCCCCCTGCTGGCGCTGACCGTGGAGCCCTCCGGCGGCGGCTCCCCCGAAGATATTGCGGTGGAGCGGGTGCTCACCTTCGACTTCACCGAAACGTTCCCGAACTATACGCCCGGCAGCTGCCCTCTCGTCACAGACCGCTACGTCCTGCGCAATACCACCGGGCGGGACCAGAGTCTTACCCTCTTCTACCCCTTCGCCGGCAGCTTCCAGCGTGGGGAGAACAGCTTCATCCCCACGGTCACCGTGGACGGCGCGGCCGTCCCCCGGACCAACCTGAAGGCCGGCGCTGTTCTCAGCCACGGCGAGAACTGGAGCATCCCCACCTGGGAGGAGTATGCCGCCGCGCTGGACGGCGGCAGCGCCTACCTCCGGGACTGTCTCTCCCCCGCCCAGATGCTGATCCGGGACCTACCCGCCCATACCTACATCGTGCGGGATATCCAGGGCCTTGGGGACAACCCAGACCTCCGGGACCCAGCGTCGGCCACCCTGGCCTTCGACCTGGTTCTGGCCGACCCGGAGCACACTCAAATCCTCACCTACGGCATCGACGACTCCGGCCAGGTGGGGAGCGACAATCCCCACTTCGATTTCTATCTGAGCGCCGACCGAAAGCCTGTTCAGTACGTCATCCTCGTGGGGGGCGATCTGGAAAGCTTCAGCGTCACCGGCTATCAGGACGGCGCCTGCACCCCCGGCGACGAGGTGAGCAGCCTCACCGCCCGCCTGTCCCCCGCTCCCGCCACCGCCGTGGCGGAGGGCACCCTGGGCGCGGCGATGTACCACATTGTGGACGCCTATTTGAACAGCAGCAATTATACCACCATTCTGGATATGAGCGGAGAGCTGGACAGGTCGGTTTTCATTGATGCGGCTGCCATCCTGCTCACCACCTCCGTCCGGGGCCGGGGCATGGTGGACAGCGGCTACGGCGCCAGCCTGGGCGGCGAGGTATTTGTCGATCCCCGTTATGCCTCCGGGCGGCTGGAGACCATTTTGGACGACGTGTTCCTCTCCGGGCGGGTGCTCTACTATTACGACCATGTCTCCATCCCGGCTGGGGACTCGGTGACGGTGAAAAGCGTCTTCCACCACGGCAGCCACGACGGAAGAGGGCTGGAGGGGCCGGAGGACGCCGTTCTGGGCTTCGACTTCTCCCCGGCGCTGGGAAGCAGCGTTGTCCCGGAACAATTTCAGGTGCAGATCATCCCAGATGGCTCCAGAAGTGTGATAAGCACCAATCTGGAGCTGCTCCAGGACTCCGATCACGGCATTACTTACCTCGCAGACCCCAAAATTGAACGCTGCTTCTTTGAGATGCAATAATCGCGCAAGCCGCTGCCTGTACGGAAGCAAGCCGGGGACTCAATTTTTTACTGGACTCCCAGCGCGCAACGTGGTAGGATACCTATTGTTGTCTTACTATCCATTTCAGGGGGGAGTCCTGATGCAAAAACGCGGCTTCAAGCTCTATTGGAAGCTCTTCACCGCCACCTTTCTGCTCTCCGCCTTCACCTTCGGCGGAGGGTATGTCATCGTGCCTCTGATGAAGGGTCGCTTTGTGGACGACCTCCACTGGCTGGAGGAACAGGAGATGCTGGATCTCACGGCAATCGCCCAGTCCGCCCCCGGCCCCATCGCCGTCAACGCCTCCATCCTGGTGGGCTGGCGGGTGGCGGGGCCGCTGGGGTCTGCGGTGGCCATTCTGGGCACCGTTCTGCCGCCGCTGATCATTCTCTCGGTCCTCTCCCTCTTCTACGCCGCCTTCCGCTCCAACCGGGTGGTGGCCGCTCTGCTGAAGGGGATGCAGGCGGGCGTGGCCGCCGTCATCGCCAGCGTGGTCTGCGACATGGCGGGAAATATCCTCAAGGAGAAGAAGCTCCTGCCCGACCTCATCATGGCCGCCGCCTTCCTCGCCACCTGGTTCTTTGGGGTAAACGTGGCCTGGATTATCCTGGTCTGCGCCCTCACAGGCATAATCTACACCTTCCGGCACAATCGCCGGGGCGGAGAGGAGGCGCAGACATGATCTATCTCCAGCTCTTCTGGTCCTTTTTTCAGATTGGCCTGTTCAGCTTTGGCGGCGGATACGCCGCCCTTCCCCTCATCCAGCAGCAGGTGGTGGGCATCCACAGCTGGCTCACCATGTCGGAGCTCACCGATTTGGTGACCATCTCACAGATGACTCCCGGCCCCATCGCCATCAACGCCGCTACCTTTGTGGGGACCCAGATCGGCGGACTGCCAGGGGCGGTTGTGGCCACGCTGGGATGCGTCCTCCCCTCCTGCGTCATCGTCTCCCTGCTGGCCTTCCTGTACTACCGCTACCGCAGCCTCACCGCCATTCAGGGCGCCCTTTACGGCCTGCGGCCCGCGGTGGTGGCCCTCATTGCCTCGGCGGGGCTGTCCATTCTCCTCACCGCCCTGTGGGGCGAGGGGGGCTTTGCCCTCGCCATGCCGGACGTCGCCGCGGCCGTCCTCTTCCTGGGCGGGTTCTTTGTCCTGCGGAAATGGCGCAGGACCGACCCCATCCTGGTCATGCTGGGCTGCGGTGTGCTGGGCGCGGCCGTCTATCTGCTCATCCCGGGGCTGATGTGACATCCGGATACCGGCCGGAAGCACAGGACATAAAACAGATATGGATTCCAAAAAAGAGCGGCGGCCCTATGGGCCGCCGCTCTTTCGTCTTCTGATTATGCCGTTTTCCTCTTGGAGAGCTTGATCGCCGCGGCGATGACGCCGAAGAGGAAAAAGTAGACAAACATATTCCGGGGATAGAACCAGGTGTACTCCGCCACGCCTATGACCGAGATACCGCAGAAAGCGCCCACGCCGGCGGCCAGGATATTTTTGGCCGCCCGGTTGGTGCTGGAGTAGAAGCTCTTGACGCCCGCCTTGATCTGGTGAAGCACCATGGCGAGGTAGGTAATGGCCCCGAACACGCCCAGCTCGCCCCACATCTGGAGGTAATTGTTGTGGGTGTGGATGGGGTAATTGCCGTCGTACATCGTAGGATAGACCTGAAAGACCTGCTTCATCACGTCGGTTCCCAGGCCCACGCCCCGCAGGCCGTAGTCCCGGATGAGGTAGGTGGTGTCCTGGTAGATGGCGAAGCGGTACTGGGTGGAGCTGTCCTTCAGGTTGCCGATGGTGAGAATGCGGTTTATGATGCTCTCAGGCAGGATGGGCAGGGCGGCCAGGCCCAGCACCAGGAAGAGGGGCAGGAACCGCCAGTTGATCAGGATCAGGAACACACCCAGGGCGATAACCAGTCCGATCCAGCAGGATCGGGACAGCGTGAGGCCGATGGCCACCAGACAGGGCACGATGGAGCCCAGGGCCAGCACCCTCCCCCGCCAGGTCCTGGCGTTGAGGAGCAGCGCCGCCTGGAAGGGCATGAGCATAACCAGGATTTCCGCGAAATTGTTGGGGTTATCGAAGTAGGAGTAGACGCGCCCGGGCATATCGGGGTTGAGGCGCATATCCTGCTGGGAGGGCACCACCTCCACACCCACATAGCCCTGGTAGCACCCGTAGAGGGCGGCCACCACCAGGCCGGCCACGACGACGGCCAGCATCAGCTGAAGCTGCTCGGTCTTCTGGACCGTACTGACCGCCATAAGGGTGATGAGGAAGGCGATGACGTAGAAGACCAGGAAGCGCAGGGAGATGTTCTTGGCCTCGCTGGTGAGGCCGTAAAGGACGCCCTCGGAGAAGTCGGTACCCAGGCTGCTGAAAAAGCCGTACACAATGAAGCCCATGAAGAGGGTGAAGTAGGGCCCCAGCTTTGTAAGCTCCAGCCGATGCTTCGGGCGGGCCATGGCCCCCGCCAGGAAGAGGAGAAACACCAGAATCATGCACCGCAGGGCATAGCCGTTGTCCCAGCTCCCGTGGGGGACAATGAGCATGATGAGCATGGTGAAGCCCACAAAGAGGAAGCCCGCGCCGCCTACCGCGGAGGCGAAGCGGAAGGCGATGCTGCCGTCAAAGAGGTTTTTCCCCAGCCTGTAGATCCACTGGACGAAAAGAACGGGCAGGTTGATGATTGTGGTCAGGACCCGGCAGGTGATGCTGACGGGCCAGGACTTCGGAAGGTTCCCCTCCCGCCATGCGAACTGGCAGATCCGGCTGCCCGCCACCCCCCGGCGGACGGCCAGTCCGATCCGGGCGAAGAGTTTCCCCGGTACGCTCTCGTCCCAGCCGCTGCGCAGGACGGCCCAGAGCGCGGCAAAGAAGCGCACGAGGGCGCTGTTTTGTGCGATAGACATAGGCAAAGCTCCTTTAGGGTGTTTCAAAGCACGGGAAGCGGGCGCTCCGTCAGCGGCCCGCCGCCTTCTCGTATACCTGATAGGTGGCCTGGGCCATCTTGTGGACCTCGAAGCGGTCCTCCACGGCCTTCAGGGCGTTCCGGGCGCACTGGGCGCGGAAGTCCGGCTCCTCCATCATCCGCTTGAGGGCTGCGGCCATGGAGTCCGGGTCCTCATACTTTACGGCAAGGCCGCATTTCGTCTCGTCGTTGACGATATCCGGGTTGCCGGCCATGTCGGTGGCCACCACGGGCAGGCCCGCGGCCATGGCCTCCACGATGAGGAAGGAGAGGGCCTCGTGCTGGGAGGAATTCACATAGAGATCGCTGGCCTTATAGAGGTTCTTGATGTCCTTGCGAAAGCCGATGAACTTCACACAGTCCTCCAGCCCCAGCTCCTCTGCCTGGGCCTTCCGGGACTCCAGCAGGGGGCCGTCCCCGGCCAGGACCAGGGTGAAGGGTACGTCGGAGATCTCCCGCAGCCGCTTGACGGAGCTGAGCAGATAGTGGTGGCCCTTGTCGTCGGCAAAGCGGGAGGCGCAGAGCATGACGAAGCGGTCCTCGGGGATGCCCAGCTCGGCGCGCAGGGTGGACTCGCTCCGTTCCCCCGCCCAGGCGGCAGGGTCCACGGCGTTGAAGATGACCTGGATGCGGTCGCCGCTCCAGCCGTTTTGAATGAGCTGGCGCTTGCCCAGGTTGCACACGGCGATCATCTGGTCCTGACGCCTGTCCATCCACCTGTTGGACAGGCGGGTGACGGCATTGTTGGCGAGGACGAAGTGGTTGGTATACACCACCCGGATATGCCTGTTGTACTTCTTGGCCAGCAGGGCGGTATAGTGCTCCCGGAGGTAGTGGCAGTGGACCACGTCGATGTCCCACTCCTCACAGAGCCGGGCCAGGGCCCTGGCGGCCTTGAAGTCAAACCGGCTGGTCATCTCGATCTGGCGGCAGGGCACGTGGGCCTCCTCCATCCGCTCCACCAGAAGCCCCGCCTCGTGATAGGCGAAGCAGGCGTTGACCTTCGTGCCGTTCAGGTACTTCACCAGCGTCTCCACGTAACGCTCGGTCCCCGCCTTTCCGGCGTGGTTGAGAAGGTAGAGGACGTTCAGCATAGAGAGCTCCCTCCTACGTTTTCATCAAAAGCAAAGCGGGCGGCCAGTGGCCGCCCGCCGTTTTTCTATTTTACCCCAAAGAGGGACGATTGTCCACCTTGAAATTTACGACATAGCCTTCAGGCACCTCACGCATGTATCACCTGAAAATTAAAAGAATCCGCAATACACTCAAATGTATCGTCCCGAAAATAAAACAGATAGTGCTTGCAGTTTTCTGTCGCCTGTCCGCTTACCTGAATCGAGTCCGGAAATTCGCTTTCCCAGCCGGAATCCTCCAATTGGTAAAATTCTCCCCAAGCGATACCGTACTGCTTAAATCTCGATTGGCCATATTGATAAAAGCCTTCATCATTCGGCACGCCAACCCGATATTGACAGCAGTTGTGAAAAGTCAAAAGTCCTTCATCGCCATAAACAAATTCCTTGAATTGAAATGGATTTAGCCGAAAGCGCACAATGACATCGGTATCATCGACAGCAATTTTGACGTCCGGCACATTTGGTTCGGCATTCCAACCGTGATTCAATTTTATAAAGCGCAAATTTTTTCCCCCATTACAGCGCGGCCTTCAGCGCCTGCGTCATGTCCGTGCGCTCCCAGGGCAGATCGATGTCCGTGCGGCCGAAATGGCCGTAGGCGGCGGTCTGGCGGTAGATGGGCCGGCGCAGGTCCAGCTTGCGGATGATGGCGGTGGGGCGCAGGTCGAAGACCTTCTCTACGGCGGCGGAGAGCGCCTCGTCGGAGACGGCGCCGGTGCCGAAGGTATCAATCAGCACAGAGACGGGACGCGCCACGCCGATGGCGTAGGCCAGCTCGATCTGACACCTCTTTGCAAGGCCCGCGGCCACGATGTTCTTGGCCACGTACCGGGACATATAGGCGGCGGAGCGGTCCACCTTGGTGGGGTCCTTGCCGGAGAAGCAGCCGCCGCCGTGGGGGGCGCTGCCGCCGTAAGTATCCACAATGATCTTCCGCCCAGTGAGGCCGGAGTCGCCCTGGGGCCCGCCCACCACGAAGCGGCCGGTGGGGTTGACGTAGAACTTGGTGTTCTCATCCAGCAGCGCGGCGGGAATGGTGGGCTTGATGACCAGCTCCACCATGTCCTTTCTAATCTGCTCCAGGCTCACCTCCGGGCCGTGCTGGGTGGAGATGACCACCGTATCCACCCGGACGGGTACGCCCGCCTCGTCGTACTCCACGGTGACCTGGCTCTTGCCGTCGGGCCGGAGGTAGTCCACCCTGCCCTCCTTGCGGACCCGGGTGAGCCGCTGGGCCAGCCGGTGGGACAGCGAGATGGCGACGGGCATCAGCTCGGGGGTCTCGTCGCAGGCGTAGCCGAACATCATGCCCTGGTCCCCGGCGCCGTTCTCCAGCTCGGCGTCGGCGCCTCCCTCTTTGGCCTCCAGGGACTTGTCCACGCCCATGGCGATGTCGGGGGACTGCTCGTCGATAGACGTGATAACAGCGCACGTGTCGCAGTCGAAGCCGAACTTGGCCCGGTCATAGCCGATGTCCCGGACCACGCTGCGGGCGATGTGGGGGATGTCCACATAACAGTGGGTGGTAATCTCGCCCATCACGTGGATGAGGCCGGTGGTGACGGTGGTCTCGCAGGCCACGCGGGCGGTGGGGTCCTTCTCCAGAATCGCGTCCAGAACGGCGTCGGAGATCTGGTCGCAAATCTTGTCGGGATGGCCCTCGGTGACGGATTCAGAGGTAAAGAGTCTGTGTGCCATGTTTTTCCATTCCTTTCTTTTGGGGCGGAGCGCGCACAATAAAATGCGGCCCTCCGATAAGGGAGGACCGCACAGCTTGTTACGATTACCGCCTTATCGCTGTTAGCAGAACCACCTTGCGCCTTGACGCAGGTTGGTGTGAGGTCATGGAGCTAACTCTCTCGCTCACTCTTGATAATGGGGCTATTCAATTGTTCTGGACCTATTTTATCAGATTTTTCGTCTTTGTCAACGGGATGAGACTAGACAGATTGCACGAAATGTACAGGCCTTGTCTGGTAAACGGCAATACGCCCGGCGGCGCGGTATTTTTTCGTCCGGCAGGCAGTTTTTTTGCAGGAATCCGCACGGATTACAGGGAATATCCGCGCCGTCCAAACGGAAAAATTCCCGCCATTGGCCGTGTTGACCTTTTTATACAAGGCCTGGGTTTTATCTCATCCTTTCTCCATGTACAGCCCCAAAAGGAGGACAAGCGCCGACGCAGCCGCCAGCGCAGCCCACTTCCACGCCCGTTTCAACTCAAGCCTTCCAGCCGTTGAGGTACTCCACCTGTTCGGATGTGAGGGCGTCGATGGAGAGCCCCAGGGCGGCCAGCTTCACCCGGCCGATCTGGTCGTCAATCTCATCGGGCACGTTGTAGACCCTCTTCTCCAGGCCGCCGCCGTGTCTCACCAGCCACTCCAGCGCCAGGGCCTGTACGGCGAAGGACATATCCATAATCTCCGCCGGGTGTCCGTTGCCTGCCGCCAGATTGACCAGCCTGCCCTCGCCGATGACATTGAGGACCCGCCCGTCAGGCAGGATATAGCCCTCGATGTTCTCCCGGCGCAGCTCCCTCTTCACCGCCATGGCCGCAAGGCCGGCCACGTCCACCTCGCAGTCGAAGTGGCCCGCGTTGCAGAGCAGGGCGTTGTGCTTCATCCCGGCGAAATGGGCGGGGGTGATGACCCCCTTGCAGCCGGTAACGGTGACGAACACGTCTCCAATTCTCGCCGCGTCGTCCATCTTCATCACCCGGAAGCCCTGCATGGTGGCGTCCAGGGCCTTGAAGGGGTCCACCTCGCAGACCACCACGTCGGCCCCCATGCCCTTCGCCCGCAGGGCCACGCCCTGGCCGCACCAGCCGTACCCCGCCACCACGACGGTCTTGCCCGCCACGATGAGGTTGGTGGTGTGCATAATGGCGTCCCAGACGGACTGGCCGGTGCCGTATTTATTGTCATAGTAGTGCTTGGCCTTGGCGTCGTTCACGGCCATCATGGGGCAGGGCAGAATCCCCTCCCGCTCGCGTGCGCGCAGGCGCAGAATGCCGGTGGTGGTCTCCTCGCAGCCGCCCAGAAGGTTCCCGCCCAGGTGGGCGTGGCTCCCGCCCAGCAGGTGGACCAGGTCCCCGCCGTCGTCCACGATGAGGTGTGGCCTGTGGGAGAGGGCCTCCGCCAGATGGGCCTCGTACTCCTCCGGGCCCACGCCGTGGATGCCGAAGGTCTCCACGCCCATAGAGGCGAGGCCCGCGGCCACGTCGTCCTGGGTGGAGAGTGGGTTGGACCCGGTGAGGCGCACCTCCGCCCCGCCCTTCTGAAGGACCAGACCCAGGTTGGCGGTTTTGGCCTCCAGGTGGACGGATACGGTAACCCTCAGCCCGGCAAAGGGCTTCTCCCGCTCAAACCGCTCCTCAATGCCGGAGAGGGCGGGCATAAAGTCCCGTACCCACGCGATCTTTCTGCGGCCGCACTCGGCCAGGGACATATCCTTTACAATGCTCATACTGGGCCACCTCACAAATATGATACAGGGCGCGTCCGCCGGACGCGCCGCCGGTTTTCATCAGTCTATCATACTTTCCCGCCCCCGGAAAGATTGTTCACAGATTTTTTATTTACTTTGCGATGGAAAGCGGGTAGAATTGGTATGTTGTCCAAGAAACGTTGACGACTGAATCTGACTGAGGAGGGGTCGCTTTGCGCTCCATCGATTCCTGGCTAGACCGCTTTGCCTACAAGCATCCCAGGTTCGGCATCCCGCACCTGATGACCTACATCATCATCGCCAACTCCGCCATCTTCCTGCTGGATCTGTTTTCCAACGGGCTGAGCGTCTCATCCCTGCTGGGCTTCCAGCCCATGGCCATACTCCAGGGAGAGGTGTGGCGGCTCGTCACCTTTATCCTCGTGCCCGAGACCCAGAAGCCCATCTGGTTTGTGGTGTCCATGTTCTTCTACTACTTCCTGGGCAACCTGATGGAGCGGGAGTGGGGCGCGGCCAAATTCACCCTCTTCTACCTCTGCGGCGCGCTGCTCACCCTGATCGCGGGGTTCATAGGCGGCTTCTTTATGGGAACGATGGGCTATGCCATCGCAGCGCCCACCATTACCATGTATCAGGTGAACCTGTCCCTCTTCCTGGCCTTCGCCACGCTCTACCCCGAAGCGCCGCTGCGGTTTTACTTCGTCATTCCCATCAAGGCCAAGTGGCTTGCGGTGCTCTACGTGGGTCTCATGGCCTGGGACATCATCAGCATCCCCGGCTACATGATGGCATTGATGCTGCCCATGATTCTTCCCGGCGACATCGCCGCCCTGGCAAACTACGCCATTTTCTTCTGGTCGGAGATTCGCACGTTCTGCGCCCGGACCTTCCGCCGGGCCAAGCACCAGAATTCCCGGCAGACGGTGAACTTCAAGCAGGCCACCAAGGAGGCCAAGCAGCAGAAGGGCTACCTCCACAAGTGCGCCGTCTGCGGCAAGACCGACACCGACTACCCCGACGAGGAGTTCCGCTACTGCTCCAAGTGCAACGGCTACTACTGCTACTGCTCCGAGCATATCCACAACCACATCCACATTGAGTGAGACCGCCATGGCCGAGTGTTACGAAACCGCGCGTCTGATTCTTTCTCCCGCCTCCCCTGCTCTGGCCCCGGCTCTCGCGGAGTACTATGTCCGCAACCGGACATTTCTGCGGCCCTTCGAGCCCGAGCGGGAAACATCCTTCTTTACCGCCGGTGGACAGCGGTTACTGCTGGAACAGGAGGCGGACGCGGCCCGGGAGGACCGGGGATACCGTCTCTACCTCTCCCTGAGGGACAGACCCGGCGCAATCGTCGGCATGGCGGCCCTCAACAACGTGGTCCGGGGGGCGTTCCAGTCCTCCTTCCTGGGCTATAAACTGGACGGCAGTCTGCAGGGCCGCGGGTATATGACCGAAGCCGTGCGCGCGGTATGCCGGATTGCCTTCACGGAGCTGGGGCTCCATCGGCTGGAGGCCAACATCATGCCCCGGAACCTCCCCTCCCTCCGCGTGGCGGAGAAAGCTGGCTTTTCCAGCGAGGGCTTGGCCCGAAAGTATCTCAACATCAACGGCGTCTGGGAGGACCACATCCATATGGTCCGGCTCAGCGATGATTAAGGCAAACCAGCAAGCGGTGCGGACAAAAGTCCGCACCGCTTGCTGGTTTGAAGGGATGCGCGGGCGATTCACCATGCGCGTCTACAGCACCACCGGGCCGCTGGTCCACTCCAGGCCGCAGGGGCGGACGCCGGGGGAACAGAGGGCGTAGAGGTCCGTGCAGCGGCTCTCCAGCTCAAAGAGCTTCCGCCCCTCCTCCCCCAGCTTTTTCGCGTGGGCGGGCTTGACGACGACAGGCAGACGGCAGGTCTTCTCCATCCGCCGCAGGAGGAGCCGCCCCGCGCCGTTCATGCCCAGTACACGCACGTAGGGCACCCGGCTGGGAATCACGTCCCGCCGCAGTTCCAGCCAGGCCCGGAGGACCAACCGCCGGATGCGGGCATGGGCGTACCGCTTGGTCTTGGCCAGAGCATAGACCTCGGCCAGGGAGCAGCCCCGGCGGGCCGCCTCCGCCATGCGGTGGGAGAGGCCCTCCGAGGCGCCGCCGTCGGGCAGGGCGGCAAAGTCGGCCTCGCTCATGGTCCGCAGCTTGGCCAGGACGGCCCGCTCGCAGTTCATGAGGCTGGCCGGAGCATGGGCGAAAGCCGTCCCGCGGGTAAGAACCTCCGCCGTGGACTGGGGCACCCAGGCCGCCGCCCCCTCCATGTCACCGGCATAAATCAGTTCCCGCACCGCCGTGGCCGAGGCAAAGCCCCCTTCGGGGCTGGCAGCGTCGTGGCGGGCGCCCCGGCGTGAGACCGCCATGGGCTCCAGCGGAGCGTTCAGGGTGCGCAGGGCTTTGAGGTACTCCACGGCCAGGTTATTGTTTGGCCCGGAGAGGCAACCGGCCGCCTCTCCAATCAGGCTGGCCGCCGCCCGCTGCCGGGCGGCGGCAAAGGAGGTGTTCCTGCCCGCCTCCCGTCCCAGGGCCTCCCGATACGCCGGGGTGAGCAGACAATCCGCAGCCGCGGTCAGGTCCTCGATATGTCCGTCCTCACAGCCGAAGGAGAGGGCGTCCACCACACCCGTGGCGCTTAGTACCTCCACCGCGCCCCGGGCGAACCCCTCCGCCGACGAGACGGCCCAGGGGGTGGGCAGTTCCAGCACAAGGTCGGCCCCGCCCAGGAGGGCGCACTCCGCCCGCGCCCATTTGTCCAGGACGGCGGCCTCTCCCCTCTGGACGAAATTGCCGCTCATGACGCAGACCACCGCACCCTCCGCCCCCAGCCGCCGCCGGGTCTCGGCCAGATGAAAGGCATGGCCCAGATGGAAGGGATTATACTCCGCCACGACCCCCGCGACGCGCATAGAGAGCACCTCCAGACAAGATTTCCGCTTAAATTTCAAAAAAAGGTTGTTCTTTCCGGGAAAAGAGGCTAAAATATATCTGCTATTCTACTACAGAACCGTCCGGCCCGCAAGCCGGACGAAATTTTGTGAGTGAAAAAAAGGAGAGACAGCATACATGAAGGTACTCGTCATCAACGCAGGCAGCTCTTCCCTGAAGTATCAGCTGATGGACCCCGCCACACGGGATGTACTGGCGAAGGGTCTGTGCGAGCGCATCGGCATCGACGGCCGCCTGACCCATAAGGTCCCCGCCAAGGACCAGAAGTTTGAGGCCGAGATCGCCATGCCCACCCACGCCGAGGCGATCCAGTCCGTCCTGTCCGCCCTGCTCAGCAGCGATCACGGCGTAATCGCCAGCATGGATGAGATCGATGCGGTGGGCCACCGCGTGCTCCACGGCGGCATGGCGTTCACGGAGAGCTGCATCATCGACGACGCCTGCATTGAGGCCATCAAGGAGTGCATCCCCCTGGGTCCCCTGCACAATCCCGCCAACCTGATGGGCATCGAGGCCTGCCAAAAGGTCATGCCCAAGACCCCTCAGGTGGCCGTGTTCGACACCGCCTTCCACATGACCATGCCCGAGAAGGCCTATACCTATGCCATCCCCTACGAGTATTACGAGAAGGACAAGGTCCGCCGCTACGGCTTCCACGGCACCTCCCACCGCTATGTGTCCGCCCGGGCCGCCGCCGTCATGGGCCGCGACCCCAAGGGGCTGAAGCTCATCTCCTGCCACCTCGGCAACGGCTCCTCCCTGGCCGCCATCGTGGACGGCAAGTGCGTGGACACCACAATGGGCCTGGGCCCTCTGGCCGGCGTACCCATGGGCACCCGCGCGGGCGATATCGACGCCACCATCATGGAGTACCTGATGGATAAGTACGGCTACTCCATCAAGGAGATGCTGACCATCCTCAACAAGAAGTCCGGCGTGCTGGGCATCTCCGGCGTGTCCTCCGACTTCCGCGACCTGGAGAGCGCCGCCGCCCAGGGCAATCACCGCGCTCAGCTGGCCCTGGACGTCTTCTACTATGACGTGAAGAAGTTCATCGGCTCCTATGCCGCCGCCATGGGCGGCGTGGACGGCATCATCTTCACCGCCGGCGTGGGCGAGAACGCCGCCTCCACCCGTATGGCCATCGCCTCCGGCCTTGAGTATATGGGCGTGAAGATGGACGCGGAGAAGAACAATACCCGCGGCAAGGAGGCCGTCATCTCCGCCGACGACTCCAAGGTCACGGTCATGGTCATCCCCACCGATGAGGAGCTCATGATCGCTTCCGATACTGCGGAGATTGTCTCCAAGCTGTAAGCCGGCCTGATACCGGGTGGGGATGACCATACCAAGCGTTTTGGTCCCCCCGCGCGGCCAAAACCTTGATGCCGGGCGGATTCACTCCGCCCAGGCAGATAAAGGAAACCGGGGGTCCCCAAAATCTTTGGTTTTGGGGCGCATCCCCACCGGTGAGGAGCTCATGATCGCTTCCGATACCGCCGAGATTGTCTCCAAGCTGTAAGCCGGCCTGATACCGGGTGGGGATGACCATACCAAGCGTTTTGGCCCCCCCCGCGCGGCCAAAACCTTGATGCCGGGCGGATTCACTCCGCCCAGGCAGATAAAGGAAACCGGGGGTCCCCAAAATCTCTGGTTTTGGGGCGCATCCCCACCGATGAGGAGCTCATGATCGCTTCCGATACTGCGGAGATTGTCTCCAAGCTGTAAGCCGGCCTGATACCGGGTGGGGATGACCATACCAAGCGTTTTGGCCCCCCCGCGCGGCCAAAACCTTGATGCCGGGCGGATTCATTCCGCCCAGGCAGATAAAGAAAACCGGGGGTCCCCAAAACAGAGATTTTGGGGCGCATCCCCACCGATGAGGAGCTCATGATCGCTTCCGATACCGCCGAGAGCGTCTCCAAGCTGTAAGAGTGTTCGCCTGAGCGGACCGGGTGCTTCGGCATCCGGTCCGCTTTATTATTTGGTATCGGGCCGCCGGACCTCTTCCATGCCTGACCATCAGCGTGTCGCCTTCCTGTCATCCCTCCGACGGCGGGCCCTCAGGGCTTTCAGTTCCCGCGAGAGCCGCCCTGTTCCCCACAATTCCCGTTGTGCATTCCGCTCAGCCGTGGTACACTGTTTCCCAGGTGATCAAAATGATACGGATTCAGAATATCCCCCTCCCTATCGGCGGCGGGATGGAACAACTGAAAAAACGCGCCGCGCGGGTTCTCGGGGTCTCCCCGGACACCATCCGGAAGCTCTCCCTGGTGCGGCAGTCCATCGACGCGCGGAAGAAGAACGACGTGCACTATGTCTGCACGGTGAACGTGACTGCGGACGATGAGCCCGCCCTGGTGCGCCGCGCCAAGAGCGGCAGTGTGACCCTGGCTGAGCCCCGGCCCTACGTCTTTCCCCCGGTGCGGCGGGACTCCAGGCTGCCGCCGGTGGTGGTGGGAATGGGCCCGGCGGGGCTCTTCGCCGCTCTCTATCTGGCCAGGAACGGCGTCCCCTCCGTCGTACTGGAGCGGGGCCGGCCTGTGGAGGAGCGGACGGGGGACGTGGAGCACTTCTGGCGCACTGGGGAGATCTGCGCCGCCTCCAACGTCCAGTTCGGCGAGGGAGGCGCGGGCACCTTCTCCGACGGCAAGCTGACCACCGGCATCCATGACCCCCGCATCGCCACGGTGCTGGAGTCCCTGGCCGCCGCGGGCGCGCCGGAGGACATCCAATACCAGCACAAGCCCCACATCGGCACCGACGTGCTCCGTACGGTGGTAAAACATATCCGGGAGGAGCTTCTCCGCCTGGGGTGTGACGTACGCTTCGGTCATAAGCTCACCGGGCTGGATGTGCGTGACGGCAACCTCTCCTCCATCCGGGCGGAGGGACCCCAGGGTCCCTATGACCTGCCCTGCGACGCACTGGTGCTGGCCCCCGGCCATTCGGCCCGGGACACCTTTCAAATGCTGTTTGACGCGGGGGTGCCCATGGCCCCCAAGCCCTTCGCCGTGGGCGTACGCATTGAGCACAGCCAGTCTGCGGTGTCCCAGGCCCAATTCGGCCCGGCCTGGGAGCGGCTGCCCGCCGCCGACTACAAGCTCTCCTGCCATCTGCCCGACGGCCGCAGCGCCTTTACCTTCTGCGTCTGCCCCGGGGGTGAGGTGGTGGCCGCCGCCTCTGAGCCGGGGCGGCTGGTAACCAACGGCATGAGCTGCCGGGCAAGGGACGGGGCCAACATCAACGGCGGCTTCCTGGTGGGGGTCTCCCCCGCCGACTACGCATCGGACCATCCCTTGGCGGGCGCCGCCTTCCAGTCCCGGTGGGAGGAGGCCGCCTTTGCCCTGGGGGGCGGGGATTTCCGCGCTCCCGCCCAGACGGTGGGGGATTTCCTGGCCGGAACGCCCTCCAGAAAGCTGGGTGCCGTCCAGCCCACCTACCGGCCCGGCGTGACCCCCGGTGATCTATCCCAATGCCTGCCCGCCTTTGTCACGGACACCCTCCGCGCCGCCCTGCCGCTCTTCGACCGCAGGCTGCGGGGCTTCGCAAGCCCGGACGCCCTGCTCACCGGCGTGGAGACCCGCTCCTCCTCCCCCGTCCGCGTCCTGCGTGACGAGGGCTGCCGCTCGCCCATCCGGGGGCTGTACCCCTGCGGCGAGGGGGCGGGCTATGCAGGAGGTATTATGAGCGCCGCAGTGGACGGCATCCGCGTGGCCGAGGCGATTGCACAGGCCGAGTAGCCCGCGCCCGCGCCTCCAAGCATTTTGACCCCCCGCGTGGTCAAAACCTTGATGCCGGGCGGATTCACTCCGCCCTGGCAGATTAAAGAACCAGGGTTCCCATGGAGCGCGCTCCATGGGAGTGGGGCAGGCTGTGCGGGTGGAATTATGAGCGCCGCTGTCGACGGCATCCGCGTGGCCGAGGCGATTGCACAGGCCGAGTAGCCCGCGCCCGCGCCTCCAAGCGTTTTGACCCCCCGCGTGGTCAAAACCTTGATGCCGGGCGGATTCACTCCGCCCAGGCAGATAAAAGAACCAGGGCTCCCATGGAGCGCGCTCCATGGGATGGGGCAGGCTGTGCGGGTGGAATTATGAGTGCCGCAGTGGACGGCATCCGCGTGGCCGAGGCAATTGCACAGACTCAATCGCCTGATTGACAAAAGCCCGGGCCCGCATTAGGGGGGGCTGATAAAGATGCGAAAAATCAAAATTGTCCCGGCAGTCCCACAGGGTAAGTTTGTCAGCAAAATGTCACTGATTCGCGGCTGCGCCCCCAAAGCCCTGAAGCGTATGAACCGAAAGCTGTCATCAAGGTCTGTGAGCCGCTATGCTGCACACACGCCCGTTTCAAATTATCAGGAGGTTGCCCCGCACAAACTGTGCGGGGCAACCTCCTGAATATATCTTGAACTGAGCAAAGGCATTCAGTAAAGGTATTCAGCGTGCCTTTTACCCGAAAGCTGTCATCCAGAGCCGGTGCGCACAGCGCAGCCGTCGGCGGCTTTGCCGCCTTAGTGATGCCGCGTACCCCTGTACACCGGGCAAAGAATCCCGCATTCGGGGGGGGCTGATACTCCCATAGAACGGAATTCCTGGAGGTGAATTGTCCCGCAGGGGCAAAAGACCACTCTGATGGCACCAGTCTGTGGGACCGCACCCCTGAACGGCGGAATTTCGACCGCCAGATGCCATGCCGGCGGCGACACTGACAGATAAACGGGATTTTTGAAGTCTGAACCACACCTAAAAAGGCAGGGCGGTATCATACCTTCTTCCGTGTCAAGATAACTCCAACGATTGCCCCTATAAGGATTATCGGCGTTAACCTGATAAACAGCCACTCAAATGCGTGAAAAACGACTCCGGCAATGGCGGTTTCTGGGTCACTGTAATTCCAGCCTAAGTAAGGGCTGTTTAATGCTATTAAGACCGCAGAAATGATTACTATGACCGCACACAATGAGAGCAGCAGCCAATGGAACGTTTTTCGTCTCGTAGTCTTCCTCTGTGCGAGCTGCAAGTTTATAATCTCCAGCTTTTCGGAAATGACTTTTAAGTCATCAACCCTCGACTCAATAACAGTTTCACCAAGCAGGGTGCTTACGGATGTCTCAAGCACCTCTGATATGGAAATCAACATGTCGGAATCAGGAACCGACAATCCCTGCTCCCATTTGGAGATTGTCTGTCGTACCACATTCAGCTTGACGGCAAGCTCTTCTTGCGAAAGTCCTCTTGATTTTCTGATTGCTTTCATGTTTTCGCTTAACACTCGGGATACCCTCCTTTCTTTCAGTCGTTGACGCCATTGTATGAGAAATTACCCGTTGCTGCAAGCAACGCATATTAACATTTGAGTTTTCTAGTCGTGGTATGCGGTTATGCTGGCCGGGGAAGAAGAACTTAAAGACTCCAAATTATTCTCGGCGTCATCCATTTATCCGGCAAAAAATCTAGTCCCGGTTTATCAAGTACTATATTTTATGGAAATAAAAGAAAAGTTTGCATTGTATCATAACGCTCTCCTGACCGGGCGGCAACAGCAGAAAGGAGCGCCGCAGAGTTTCATTCTGCGGCGCTCCCTTGATTGGAAAACGTCTTTATGCACAGTCTCCCGTGCCGGACTTTGTCATAATTCTATGCCTCAGACTACCGCTCCGCCAGAGGCCTGTACTCGCCACGGTGGCCCACGTACTGATAGGCCGGGCGGATAATCTTGCCCATGTTGATAAGCTCCTCAATGCGGTGGGCGCTCCAGCCGGCCACACGGGCCACGGCAAAGATGGGGGTATAGAGCTCCAGCGGCAGGTCCAGCATATGGTAGACGAAGCCGGAGTAGAAGTCCACGTTGGCGCTGACGCCCTTGTACATCCTCCGCTCGCCGGAGATGACCTCCGGCCCCAGCCGCTCCACCATGGAGTAGAGATCGTACTCCTCTGTGCGGCCCTTCTCCTTGGAGAGCTTCTCCACGAAGGAGCGCAGGATGTTGGCACGGGGGTCGGACAGGGAGTAGACCGCATGGCCCATACCGTAGATAAGACCGGCCTTGTCGAAGGCCTTCTTATCCAGCAGGGCCTGGAGGTAGGCCTTGACCTCGTCCTCGTCCTTCCAGTCCTTCACCTTCTCCTTCATGTCCTCAAACATGCGGATGACCTTGATGTTCGCGCCGCCGTGCTTGGGACCCTTGAGGGAGGCCAGGGCGGCCGCCATACAGGAGTATGTATCGGTGCCGGAGGAGGTGACCACGTGGGTGGTAAAGGTGGAGTTGTTGCCGCCGCCGTGCTCGGCGTGAAGCATCAGGCACACGTCCAGCACGTGGGCCTCCCAAAAAGAGTAGGAGGAGTCGGGCCGCAGGAGGGCCAGCAGATTCTCCGCCGTGGAGAGCTCAGGCTTGGGGGCATGGATGTAGAGGCTGTTCCCCTCCCGGTAATTGTGGGCCTGGTAGCCGTAGACCGACAGCAGGGGGAAGACGGCAATCATCTGCAGACACTGGCGCATGACGTTGGGCAGGCTGGTGTCGTCGGCCTTGTCGTCGTAGGAGGCCAGGTTCAGCACGCTCCGGGCCAGGGAGTTCATAATGTCCTGGCTGGGCGCCTTGAGGACCACGTCCCGGACGAAATTGGTGGGCAGGGAGCGGTAATTGGCGAGCTGACTACGGAAGTCCTGGAGCTCGGCGGCGGTGGGCAGACGGCCCACCAGCAGCAGATAGGCCACCTCCTCGAAGCCGAAGCGCTTCTCGTGCAGGGTGCCGCCCACAAGCTGCTCCACATCATAGCCGCGGTAGTAGAGCTTGCCGTCGCAGGGGAGCTCCTTGCCGTCCACCACCTTTTTGGCCACGATTTCGGAGATCTCGGTAAGCCCGGCTACCACGCCTTTGCCGTTCAAGTCGCGCAGGCCGCGCTTCACGTCGTATTTCACATAGTCGGCGGGGTCGATGCAGCTGTTGGAAAGGGCCAGCCGGGCCAGCGCCTCCACCTCGGCCGTGATCTCGTTATAGTTCGGATTGCTCGCCATTGTTAGGGCCTCCTTTTCTCAGACAGGGCGGGCGGCGCCCGCCGGTACACGGATACTTATAAGTTGATTGCTAATTATTATAGCACGAAAATGTTTCTAATTTATGAATGCCAATTACTATTTTCAAAAAAATAGTAATTTCGCAGGTTGAAATACATGCGGCCTCCCTCCTGATTTACCGGCGGCGGCATGTGACGGGCCGGGAATTCTTACCCATACCCGATGCGAAAGCCGGGCCCCTTTTTAGGGGCCCGGCTTCTTTGACAGAATGCTGCATGACGGATACTCATTTGATTCCGTCGTCTGCGGACGGCGGAGCTCTGCAAGGCTCTCTCTGCGGAGGGAGTGAAAGCCTGAAGTTGCTCAGCTTACAGGATGTCCTCAGCCACGCACTGGCCGGCGATGCGGCCGAAGGTGACAGCGGCGCTGTAGGCGCCGCTGACCCAGGTGACCTCGCCCGCGGCGTACAGGCCGGGCACCACGGTGCCGTCCTCAAAGAGGACCTGGGTGCGCTCGTTGGCGGTGACGCCGCCCTTGGTCATGTGGTTGGCAGTCTGTACCTTGGAGCCGTAGTAGGGGCCCTCGGCGTCGAAGGGACGGGCGCCCTCGGGCAGGTTGGCGTTGTAATCCTCGACGGCGGCCTTGAGCCCCGCGGCGTCGATGCCCAGCTTCTCAGCCAGCTCCTCCAGGGTCTCGCCCTGCTGATAGTAGCCGGCGGTCACGTGCTTGCGGGTACGGAAGTTGTCCTCGTACAGAGTGCGGTCGGCCAGGTAGAAGGCCGCGCCGTCGGGCTGCTCCAGAATGGCGGTGCCCAGCTTCAGGCCGGAGGTGGTCTTCTCGTCGAGGAAGCGCTCGCCGTTCTTGTTCACCAGCAGGAAGCCGGAGCCGCCGCCGGTCAGGTCCCGGCGGGGGTTCAGGATGTAGGAGAAGACGGACATCTTGCCCATGTTCTCCAGGCCCATGCCGTTCTTCTCGAACACAGGGACGAAGTCGCCGGTGGTGCCCATGGAGTTGGAGGTCTCCAGGACCTCGTTGCCGTCGGTGTATTTGGCGAGCAGCTCCTTGTTGTTGCAGAAGCCGCCGGTGGCGACGACCACGGCGTCGGCAGTGATGTTGTAGGTGCCGCCCTTGGTCTCCACGACCACGCCGGTGCAGACGCCGTCGGTCATGATAAGGTCTGTGCCCTTGTTCTCCAGGCGGATGTCCACGCCCAGCTCGTAGGCCCTCTTCTCCAGACCGGTCTGGATGTGGTCGCCGGCGTACACGTCGCTCTCAGCCATGTGGTTGGTGCCGCCGTTAGACTGGTTGAGCAGGATGTCCATATCCCGCAGCCAGGCGTCCAGGGTCCACTCGCCCTCGGCCCAGGCGCGCAGACGCTCGGGGGTGTCGCCGTTGTCCTTCTTGTCCTCAATGAAGTCCTCCACGGTATACTCGATACCGGCCTTGTTCATGGCCTTGGAGTTGATGAGGTCGAAGAAGTTCATGTCGAATTTGCCGTTGCCGGACAGAATGCCCAGCTTCTCGATGAGAATGACATCCTCCACGCCGCTCTGCTTGGCAGCGATGGCGGCGGCGAGGCCGGCGGGGCCGCCGCCCACGACCACCAGCTGAGTGGCGGCGTCCTCGGGCGCGGCGGGGGCCTCGGCGCTCACGGTGGCCATGGTAATCTTGCCGAAGTCCTGACCGAACTGGCTGGCGGCATCAGCCACGGCGGTCTTCACGGCATAGGATGTGAAGGTGGCGCTGGACACACTGTCCACCACGGGGGTCTGGGCCTCCAGAATGCGGTCCTTCAGGATGGGGAACGCGCGCTTGGAGACGGGCTCGGACTCATGATTGTCCAGCAGGCGCAGATCGGTCATCTTGCCGTCCTCAACGGTTACCAGGACGGAGAGCTCGCCGCCGTAGCCGCTGCCCTTGCCCTCGAACACGCCGTTGGCGGCGGCGGTGACAGGAGCCGTCACCTGGGGCTGACTCTCGGAGGGCTGGACGGATGCGGAGGGCGTGGGACTTTCCGCCGCGGGGGTGTTGGAACAGGCGGCCGTCAGAATCAGGGCGCCCGCTGCCAGCAGAGACAGTACGCGTTTGTTGTTTTTCATCTCGTTTCTTCCTCTCATTTCCTTATTTTCCGCCGCACGCCCTGCTTCGTCATACGCGCATCCCATTCGCGCCGGAGTCTGTTCCGGACGGGCCGGGACGGTCGGCAGTATCCTTGTTAATTATATGTCAATACGGTGATTTGTCAATAGTTAAACTACATTTTTATTCATTTTGTATTCTTATTGCGGACAGAAGAACGCCCATCCCGGACGGGATGGGCGTTCGACAGAAACCGATATTTTAGAATAAATCCCGCTTTTTCAGAATGATGGCCGCAATGCCGATGATGACCGCGGCGATAATCAGGGGAATCCACCAGAACTGCTCCAGCGGGAGGCCGCCGGTGATATTCATGCCATAGAACCCAAAAATGATGTTGGGGATGGTGAGCAGGATGGTGATGGAGGTCAGGACCTTCATAATGACATTCAGGTTGTTGGAGATGACGCTGGCGAAAGCGTCCATCATACCGGAGATGATGGAGGAGTAGATATTCGCCATCTCAATGGCCTGGCGGACCTCGATGAGCACGTCCTCCAGCAGATCGTGGTCGTCCTCATAGAGGGTGATGATGCGCCCGCGGAGAATTTTTTCCAGGGTTACCTCATTGGCCTTGAGGGAGGTGTTGAAGTAGACCAGGGACTTCTCCAAATCCAGGAGCTGAATCAGCTCCTTGTTGCGCTGGGATTTATAGAGCTGGCGCTCCATGTAGTTGTAGATCTTGTCGATCTGCTTGAGGTACTGGAGGAAGCGCTTGGCCACCTGGAGGAGCATATAGAGGATAAAGCGGGTGCGCTTCTGAGTCTCGGCGTTCTTCACAAGTCCGTCCTGAAAGTCCTTGATGATGGAGGACTCCTTCAGGCAGACGGTGATGATGTGCCGCTCGGTGACGATGATGCCCAGAGGGAGGGTGGAGTAGACCACGGCGTCGTCCTTCTCCACAGCGGGCACATCGATGATGATCATGGTCTGGCCGTCCTCGGTGTCGATGCGGGAGGTCTCCTCCTCGTCCAGGGCGGCCCGGAGGAAGGTGGGCTCCACGTTCAGGGTAGCGGCCACGGTGTTCAATTCGTCCTCGCTGGGGTAGGTGAGGTTGACCCAGCAGCCGTCCTCCACCTGGTCCAGCTTGGTCATCTTGCCGTTAATGGTCTTATGGATGGTAAGCATTCAAAATCACGCCTTTCCCGGCGCGTCGGGACCCAAAAATGGGCATAAAAATCCCCGCGCGCCTATAGTCTTTGCTGCCGCGCGGATTTTTAAGCATCATACCATCATCCAAACCCCGCACATGAGGACGGTGCTTGGATGGTTGCATGATACCCTCTGTCCGCGCCGCAATGCGGCGACATGGGCGTGCGGGCGCGGAGACGCAGAAACGTCCCCCGTCAGCTCCTATGCGCCGCGGTGGTTAAGGGATAAACACATTCTCGACTCAACGGGTCGCTGCTCACGGCGCATATCACTCCTTTTGGGCTTCAGATAACAGTAGTATTATAAGCCCGTCCCGCACGGATTGCAAGGACAAGAATATGGGGTCGGCGGATTTCTTTGCGCAGACGGCTGAGCCCGGCGCAAAGCCGGCTCCCGCACGGCCTCGCCGGGGGACGCTGCAAAAAGCCCGGCCCGCATTCGCGGGCCGGGCTTGTCCACGGTCTTACTTCCCCTTGTTAAAGATCTTGAAGATGTCGGTAAAGGGGTCGTTATCGGGGTCCTCCGCCTCGGGCGCCAGGGGGATGGGGGCCTTGACGCCTCCGCCCTGCTGCTGGGCCTGGCCGGTCGCCTGCTTCTCCCCAGCGGCGGAGAAGGGCTGGCTGGACAGGCTGCTGCCCGCCTCCTCGAAGCCTGTGGCGATGACGGTAACGCGGATTTCGTCCTCCAGGTCGTTATCGAAGGCGGCGCCGAAGATGATGTTGGCATCCATATGGGCCGCCTGCTGGACCAGATTGGCGGCGGTCTCCACCTCCTCCAGGCCGATGTCCATAGAGCCGGTCACATTGACCAGAACGCCCCGGGCGCCGTTGATGGAGGTCTCCAGCAAGGGGCTGGAGATGGCCATCTTGGCCGCCTCCTCCGCCTTGTTCTTCCCGGCGGCCCGGCCCACGCCCATGTGGGCCATGCCGGCGTTCTTCATGACGGCGGTCACGTCGGCGAAGTCCAGGTTGATGAATCCGGTATTGCTGATGAGGTCGGAGATGGACTGCACCGCCTGGCGGAGCACGTCGTCGGCGATCTCAAATGCGTTCTGGAAGGTAATTTTCTGGTCGGTGGCAAACTTGAGGCGCTCGTTGGGAATGATGACCAGGCTGTCCACCCGGGTGCGCAACTCCTCAATGCCCTTCTCCGCCTGCTCCATACGGCGGCGGCCCTCAAAGGTAAAGGGCTTGGTAACCACGCCCACGGTCAAAAGGCCCATCTCCTTGGCGATATCCGCCACAATGGGGGCCGCGCCGGTGCCGGTGCCGCCGCCCATGCCCGCGGTGATGAAGACCATGTCCGCGTCCTCCAGGGCCTTGGAGATCTGGTTGCGGCTCTCCTCGGCGGACTTGCGGCCCACCTCAGGATTGCTGCCCGCGCCCTGGCCGCCGGTCAGCTTCTCACCAATTTGAATTTTCTGGGTTGCACTGGAAACGGACAGCGCCTGCTTGTCCGTGTTGACTGCAATAAAATCGACGCCCTTCATACCGGCTTTTACCATCCGGTTGACCACGTTGTTGCCGCCGCCGCCGACGCCGATCACCTTAATGGTGACGACAGTATCGGGACCGGCGTCCAAACCAAATGCCATAAGACTGCTCCCCCTATGTAAAAGAAAGTGAAATTTTTCTTTTTCTACAAATTATGGTATCTCCAGATTCTACTCTTGGACTATATCTTGTTCTATTTTAGCCCCCTTTGGGCGCGAGGTCAAGAGTTCCCTGCGGATTTCCGCAAAGTTTTGGAACAATCTTGTGCCAAAAACCAAAACCGCAGCCAGGTAGAGGGGCAGGCCCAGCTTGTCCCCCAGCCAGGCCAGGAAGACGGCGATAACGGCGTTGCCGAAAAAGCCAGAGAGGAAGATGGAGAGTTTGAAGGTTTTCTTGATCCGGGCGTTCATGCCGCCCAGCGCGGAGTCCAGGGCGGCCAGCAGGCCGGTGGCCACATAGAGGCTTAAATGGCTGGGCACATGCCAGGGCAGGAAGCAGCCGATGACCAGGCCGACAATCAGGCCGATAAGCTCAATCATCCCACGCCCTCCTCTGTGCCCGCGTTCCCGGCCGTGGCAGGCGCGGCGTACCGGAACTCAATCACTCCGGAGTACTTGGGCACCAGCAGCTTCTCGCTGGCAGTGACCTTCACCTCGATCTTCCACTGGCCCAGCACGTCCACCACGCCGCCCCGCATGGTGAGCGCGTTATAGAGGGTGGTCGGGTCCCCGACGGCGTTGAACACAAAGGGGGCGGTATAGCGGCGGCCGTTGACGATGACCACCGATCCGGCGCAGCGGATTTCGCTGGTGGCCAGCAGCCGCTCGCCGTTGAGTGAGATGGCCTCCGCCCCGGCGTCGCGCAGCTCGTTGACCACACTGAGCAGGTCGTTGTCGTGGATGATGTAGTCGGCCTCCTCGCCGGTGATGTTGGCGACGGTGGAGTCCCGCAGGCTGACCATTACGCCGGGGCCCTCCACGTCCACCAGTCCGGCCTCCATCTGAAGCTTTGAGAGCTCCGCCTTCAGCGCCTCGCTCTGGCTGCTGCCCGAGGCGGCGGCGTCCCGGTAGGTCTGGAGCTCCGCCTCGGTCTGGTCCAGCTGGGCCTGGAGCTTCTCGGACTTGTCCACCTCGTCGTTGTAGAGATTCTGGAGGGTCTCCAGCCGCCCTGCCCCGGCGGCGTCCGCCGCCGAGTTCACCTTGACGCTGCGCAGCTGGACCGCCAGCAGAATCCCCAGCACCACGCAGACCGCGCCGATGGCCAGTTCGCCCCGGTTCTTCTTCGTCTTTGCTTTTTCCATTTGGTTCTCCTTGCCTGTTGTCCGTCGTGACGTGAAGAGACTGTCCCGTCCCTCGCTACGAATAGGGTATCAAATGGATCTCGTTCTCATCCAGCGTAAAATCCAGGATACCCGTGTCATTCTCAGGCAGCGTCTTTGCCGCCTCAATCACCGCGCGGACCGAGCGGTCAAAGTCGGTGGTCATGGGCAGGCGCACGGTAAAACGGCCGCCGTACTTCATCTCAATGGCATTGAGGGCGGTCAGGTCGAAGCTCTCCGCCTGTCCCGCCACGGCGTGGCGGGACAGGGCCTGCAGGAGCTGGGCGAGACTTTCCAGCTTGTGCTGCTGCTCCTCCGCCACCCCCAGCTTCCTTCCCACGGCAGGCGCCGCGGGGCTGAGGCCGGTCACCTGGGGATAGCCGGCAATGCCGGCCTGATCGGTGCGCTCCAGAATCTGAATCTTCTCATCCAGAATCCACCATGCGCCGTCCCCCTGTATGGCGGCCACGGCGGTGCGCTCCGTGACCCGGATCACCAGCGTGTCAGGCAGGCGGCAGGAAATCGCCACCTCCTCCACATAGGGCAGCCGCTCCAGGATCTGCCGATAGGTCCCGACCCTGTTGAGGGCGAAGAGGTTGTCCCCCTTCTCCACCTCGGCGGCCTCGATAATCTGCCCCGCGGAATAGCGGGAGTTTCCCTCCACCTCGATATTGTCCACCCGGAAAAAGACCACGCAGCCGACAATAATGGCGGCGAGAATGACCACCACGGACAGCAGTTTATAGAGGAAGCCGAAGCGTCCCCTGTTCCGCCGCCGTCCGCGATTACTTCTTCTCGCCGCCATTTGCTCCGCTCCCATTTCCGGCGGAGTCCACGCCCCGCCGGATTTTTCTTTCTGGTGTCTGTTTTAAAACCCGCAAAACACCGAATGAACGACCATTTTGCCGCCTTGCGGCCCCAGTTTATCTTGCAGTCCGTCAGGATTCCTGCATAAAATTGGTCTGCCCGACGGCAAAAGCCGCCGCCCATTCGTCATTCCGCACATTTTAAAGCAGATTCTAGTATATCGGATAAACCGAAATAATGTGTAAGGAATTTCTTAATTTTTACGGACCCGGCGCCGGGCGGTTCTCCGGCCCGCGCCGGTCTCCGCCACCGTCACGCGGTCCGGACAATTTCAGCGCCCAGACTGCGCAGGGCAAGCTCCAGGTCGTGGTATCCCCGGTCGATGTGGTGCAGGCCCGTGATCTCGCTGCGCCCCTCCGCCCCCAGGGCGGCCACCACCAGGGCCGCGCCGCCCCGCAGATCGGAGGATTTGACCGCCGCGCCGTGGAGCCTGGGCACGCCGCAGACCACGGCCACCTTGCCCTCCACCCGGATGTCCGCCCCCATGCGGGAGAGTTCATCCACATGGCGGTAGCGGCTCTCAAAGATATTCTCCACGAAGACCGAGGTTCCCGTCCCCTTGCACAGCGCCGCCATCAGGGGGGCCTGGGCGTCGGTGGGAAATCCGGGATAGGGCGCTGTCCGCACCGGCCGCACGCCCTTGAGGGGTCCGTCGCAGCGGATGCGGATGTGGTCCCTGCCGCTCTTCACGGCGCAGCCTGATTCGGCCAGCGCCGCCGTGACGGTGGACAGATAGGCATAGTCGCAGCCGGTCACGTCCACGTCGCCCCCGGCCGCTGCGACGGCGGTGAGGTAAGTAGCGGCCACAATGCGGTCGGCCATGACAGTATGCTCCCCGCCGTGGAGCCGCCCGGCGCCCTCAATGGTGATCACCGAGCTGCCTGCGCCCCGGATCTTCGCGCCCATGGCCAAAAGAAAATTCTGCAGGTCCACAATCTCCGGCTCCCGGGCGGCGTTGGTGATGGTCGTGGTCCCGTCTGCCGCGGCGGCCGCCAGCATGGCGTTCTCGGTGGCCCCCACACTGGGGATGGAGAGCACGATATCCCCGCCAGTCAGGGCGCCGGTGCAGTGCAGGGCGCTCCCCCGCTCCTCAATCCCGGCCCCCAGGGTGCGGATGGCCGCCAGATGCAGGTCGATGGGCCGGGGGCCCAGCTCACAGCCGCCGGGGGTGCAGAGGGTCGCCTCCCCCATGCGGCCCAGAATGGCCCCCAGGAAGATCACCGAGGATCGCATCTCCCGCATCAGTTCGTCGGGCACGTCGCAGCGCGTCAGGTGGGAGGCGTCCACCGTGATGGTGTCCCCCTCCCGGACCGCCTTACAGCCCAGATGTCTCAGAATTTCCAACGAGGCGGCCACGTCGGACAGGTCGGGGCAGTTGTGGATTACGCTCTCCCCCTCCCCCAGGATGGCCGCCGCCAGTATGGGCAGAACGCTGTTCTTTGCCCCATGTACCCGGACGGAACCCGTCAAACGGTTCCCGCCCTCCACCAGAAAAGCACTCATATCGTCCGTCCTCCGCATAGTTGGTCTTGGTTCACTCAGGCCATACTATGCGCTGAGGACAGTGCAAGTGAAACATGAAAAATGAAAAGGGAAAAGGCTTTTGCCGGAAAATGCTTCTAAAACGCATCATAATGACGGGATTCCGCTCTTTGACTTACTCGGGCTGTCTCGCTTTTTCATTTTTCCCTTTTCTCCAGCCTCATCAGCGTCTCGTAGATTTTCTCCGCCGCGTCGGGGACCGCCATCTCTGTGAGGGCCCGGCTCATGGCGGAGCGCCTGGCTTTGTCGCCCAGCAAATCCGCCGCCGTCCCGTAGAGCCGCTGCGGGGTGCACTCGCTCTCGGGGAGGAGCACGGCGCCCCCCGCCCCGGCCAGCACCTTCGCGTTTTTGGTCTGGTGGTCGGCGGTGACATTGGGCGAGGGCACCAGAATGGATGGCTTGGCGATGGCCGCCAGCTCTGAGATGGTCGACGCGCCGGAGCGGCAGATGACCAGATCGGCGGCCGCCATGGCGACCGGCATATCGTAGATATACTCCCGCACCTCCACCGCCGGGTGGGCGCTGAGGCTCACGCCCTTGCCCCCCAGCTCCTTGGTGAGGCGGGAGAAGTCCCGGCCCGCGCCGTGGAGGTGGTGGAAGGGCTCCCCCGCGTCGCACTCCATGCGGATGAACTCGGTCATCATCCCGTTCATGACCTGCGCCCCCAGGCTGCCCCAATAGGAGAGGACCATGGGCCGCTCGTCGGAGAGTCCCAGGCGGGAACGGGCCTCCCTCCTGGTATACTGGAAGAAATCGCCCCGGACGGGGGTGCCGGTGACCACCACCTTCTCGGGGCAGTCATAGTAGCTCCTGCTCTCCTCAAAGCCCACCATTACGGCGTCCACTACCTTGGAGAGCGTCTTGGTGGTAAGGCCGGGGACGGCGTTGGACTCGTGGACGGCGGTGGGGATGCCCCGGCGCGCCGCGGCGTTTACCACGGGGTAGGAGGCGTATCCCCCGGTGCCCACCACCAGGTCCGGCTGGAAGTCGTCCAGAATGGCGTTCGCCTGCTTCTTGGACTTGTTCATATTCAGGACGGTCTTGACATTGTGCCCGACGGCGGCGGGGCTCAGGGAGCGCTGGAAGTTGGTGATGGTGACGGTCCGGATCTCGTAGCCCTCTTTGGGCACCAGCCGGGTCTCCATGCCGCCGTCCGCCCCCACGAAGAGCACCTGGCACCCCTCCTCCCGCTGCTGGAAGAGCCGCGCCAGGGCCACGGCGGGGTTGATATGGCCCGCGGTACCGCCGCAGGTAAATAGTATCTTCATAATCGTTGTCCCTTCATGAGAGAAAAAGGCAAAAAGCCGACCCCTCCGCATTTGTTCACCGTGGGAGCATCCCACCCGTGCGGCGCGCCTTTTTCTTTGCCTTCTTTTTTCTTCTACCCCTGCCTGGGCGCGGGTATCTGTCTTGAAACGCTCAGCACGATGCCCATCTCCAAAAGCTGTATCATCAGCGCCGACCCGCCATAGCTGAAGAAGGGCAGCGAGATGCCGGTGACGGGGATCAGGTTGGTGATAACCGCGATGTTGAGGAAGACCTGCACCGCCATCAGCGTGGTGATGCCCACCACCAGCAGCGCGCCGAAGCGATCCCGGGAGTGGATGGCAATCCAGTAGCCCCGGATGATGAGCAGGGCAAAGAGGATGAGAATAATGGCCGCGCCGATATAGCCCAGCTCCTCGCAGGCGATGGAGAAGATGTAGTCGTTTTCGGGCTCCGGGAGATAGAGGAACTTCTGCCGGGAGTTGCCCAGGCCCACGCCCAGCAGTCCGCCGGATCCAACGGCGTAGAGGGACTGAATGGTCTGGTAGCCCTTGCCCAGGTAGTCGCTCCAGGGGTCCTTCCAGATGGCCAGGCGGCTCGCCATGTAGTCGGTATTATTCATGATGAACCAGAGACCCAGGCCCGCCGCGGTGCCGCCGCCGATGAACCAGTACATCTTGATGCCCGCGGCGAAGAGGATAGACGCCCCTGCCACCAGAATGAGGATGGTGCCCGACATATGGGGCTCCATCAGCATCAGGCCGGCCACCGCCACCAGGACCACCCCGTAGGGGATGAGCTCCAGCAGGCCGATGCGGTCCATCGCGTCGAAGAGGCGCCCGGAGAGCTTGCGGCGGTCATACTTCTTCTTTTTCTCCGTGTCCCGCTTGGACAGACGCGCCGCAAAGAAGAGGATGACCCCCAGCTTGGCGACCTCCGAGGGCTGGAGACTGCCGATACCGGGCACGCGAATCCAGCGCTGGGCGCCGACAGTGGACTTGCCGTAGCCGAAGGGGAAGACCAGCACCAGCAGCACGAAGGCCGCAATCAGGGCGAAGACCGACATCCAGCGGAACTGCTGGTAGTTCATCTTGGAGGTGATGTACATGATGACCACGCCCGCCGCCGCGAAGATAGCCTGGCGCACAAAGTAGAAGGTGGGGTCGTGCTTGGCGACGGTGGGATCGTAATAGGCCGAGGCATAGGAGGCGGAGAACACCATTACCAGGCCGATGCCGGTGAGCATGAGCACCAGCATCAAAAACGGCAGATCCATGGGTCCCCGGGCCAGCTGTTCCTCGACCGTCAGATCCCGCTTCATTTTCTTGGCCACGGTCCATCACCTCCTTTTTATCGGGCGGCCATCGGCCGCCCCTGCCTTGTTCCGGGGCCCCACGGTGGGGCGGCGCGGGTGCGCCGAAGGACGGTGGAATCACTTTCCACGCCGCAGCTGAAAGCCCCGGGAGACCCATTTGGCACAGGCGTCAAATGGGGAATCGGTTCATCACTCCGAAGTAGGCCAGCAGGCAGGCGGCCAGGGTGATGAGGGTGAAGACCATGAAGAGCTTCACCTCGGTCCAGCCCCCCATCTCCAGGTGGTGGTGGAGGGGGGCCATTCGGAAGATGCGTTTTCCGTGGGAGAGCTTAAAGTAGGTCACCTGGATGATGTCCGAGAGGGTCTCGGCGATGTAGATGACGCCCACCAGGATCAGCGCCACGGGGATATCCAGCGCGAAGGCCAGGCCGCACACCGCGCCGCCCAGGAAGAGGGAGCCGGTGTCGCCCATGAAGACCTTGGCGGGGTGGAAATTATAGATGAGGAAGGCGCACAGCCCGCCGAAGAGGGCGGCGGAGAAAATGCTTAAATCCTCCTTGCCCCACAGCACCGACACGGACAGGAAGAAGAGGGAGACCGGCATGGTCACGCCGGTGGCCAGGCCGTCGATGCCGTCGGTCAGGTTGACGGCGTTCACCGTCCCCACCATGACGAAGGCCGCGAAGACGGTATAGAGCCAGGGCTGGGGATGGAGGGTCACATTGATAAAGGGAATGTAGATATCAAAGCTCAAATAGCCGAACTTTCGCAGCAGGAAGGTAAACGCAATGGCCGCCGCCAGCTGGAGCAGGAATTTCATCCCCGCCGAGAGACCGTCTCCGTGGTGGTGCTTCACCTTCACATAGTCGTCGATATAGCCGATGATGCCGAAGACCAGCGCGAAGAGGAAGACAAACCCCGCGCCGAAATTGCCCGACGCCAAATCCTCCCAGCCCGCCGCCAGCACCGCCGCGGCAATGCCCACAATGAACATCAGCCCGCCCATGGTGGGGGTGTCCTGCTTGGAGTTGTGCCACGCCGGGCCGTACTCCTTGACGCCCTGTCCCGCCTTCATCCTGCGCAGGAAGGGAATCAGGAACCAGCCGGTCCCGAACGCCACTGCGAACGCCACTACAAAACTGATGACTAGCCTCATCTTTTGAACCTCCAACGCCGTTCCGGGCACACACTCCCGGCCGGGTATTCTCTTTTCACGAGATGGTATTGTACCATAATCCGTCCGCGTATTTCCACTGAAAAAGTAACAAAAAGGGAGCTGTTCGGACGCCGGGCCATGGTCAATGGGTGAAAGGAACCG
Source organism: Lawsonibacter faecis (assembly GCF_014287675.1). Lineage (GTDB taxonomy): Bacteria > Bacillota > Clostridia > Oscillospirales > Oscillospiraceae > Pseudoflavonifractor > Pseudoflavonifractor faecis. Next base: position 79,710 of record NZ_JACOPQ010000006.1, read on the forward strand.
GAGGGGCGTCCAGCACGGTAAAGCCCCCTCCGAGGCATCCCCTATTACCTATTCCCCGGCTCCTGAAAGTATGCCGCCACCTCTTCCCGCTCGTCCAGGTGGTGCTGTACGCCGTCAATCTCCTGGTAGGTCTCGTGCCCCTTCCCCGCCAGGACCAGCACATCCCCGGCCCTTGCGTTGGCGAGGGCCCACCGGATGGCCTCCCGGCGGTCGGAGATCACCACATTGGGCGTGCCGCTCTCCCCCACACCGGCCAGAATGTCCTCCAGAATGGCCCGGGGGTCCTCCGTGCGGGGGTTATCGGAGGTGAAGACCACAAAATCCGCCAGGTCTGCGGCAATGCCGCCCATGATGGGCCGCTTGCTCCGGTCCCGGTCTCCTCCGCAGCCGAAGAGGCAGACAACCCTTCCGGGTGTAAACCCCCGGACCGTGGTGAGGATGTTCTCCAGTGCGTCGGGGGTGTGGGCGTAGTCGATGATAACCGTGTAGTCCGTGGGGGTGGGCACCACCTCAATGCGGCCCTTGACCCCCCGGGCGGTCCCCAGGGCCCGGACAATGTCCGGCAGCGGCAGGCCCAGGGTCAGGCCGCAGGCGATGACGCCCAGGGCATTATAGATGGTGAAGCCGCCGGGAATCGGCAGCTTTACCCGGGAAATGGCCCCCAGCGTCACCGCCTCAAACTCCACCCGGTCGGGGAAGAGGCGGATATTCTTGGCGGTCAGGTCCGCCTCATCCTTGTTTTCAGAGTAGGTAAACGTGGGACAGTCGACGCACTCCGCGTAAAATCGTCCCGCCTCGTCGTCCAGATTGAGCACCGCCGTGGCGGTCTGGCGGAACAGCAGGCCCTTGGCCGCGCGGTAGTTCTCCATGGTCTTGTGGAAATCCAGATGGTCCTGGGTGAGGTTGGTGAATACGCCCGTGCGGAAGGGGATGCCGTCCACCCGGTGGAGGACCAGCGCGTGGGAGGAGACCTCCATCACGGCGTGGGTGCAGCCCGCGTCCGCCATTTCCCGCAGGAGCTTTTGCACCTCGTAGGACTCGGGCGTGGTGCGGTGGGCGGGGAGGCTTTTTTCGCCAATCATATTCTGGTTGGTGCCGATGAGCCCCACCCTCGCTCCCAAGACCCCCTCCAGCATAGCCTTCAGTAGGTATGTGGTGGTGGTCTTGCCGTTGGTGCCGGTTACGCCCAGCACGGTCATCTCCCGCGCCGGGTGGCCGAACCAGTTGGCGGAGAGGGCGGCCAGGGCCGCCCGGGCGTCCGCCACCGTGAGCCAGGGCCCCGGCTCCTCCGGGGCGCGCTCGCAGACCACGGCGGCGGCCCCCTTCTCCAGGGCCTCGCGTATGAATTTGTGTCCGTCCGTCTTGTAGCCGGGCAGCGCCACGAAGAGCGCGCCGGGGGCGATGTCTCGGGTGTCGTAGCTGATGCCTGACAGTTCAACGTCCCCGTCCAGCGTCCGGCCCGTAAGGGCCACGCCGGACAGTAATTTTTCAAGCCGCATACACAATCACCCATCTTTCCGATTGCCATACTGATTGTTCCCCGCTCCGCCCCCCGATGCCACGGGACTGGTCATCGCGGCAGGCGTATATGGTGAGCGAAGCGGGCCCCTTTTGCGCGGAGAGGCGGCGCGCCTCAGAAGCCGGCGCCGGCCGTGCTGGCCGTGTTGTCGGTAAACTGCACCTCCACAACGGTGCCCCGCTCCACCAGGGTGCCGGCGGCGATGGACTGGCCGGCGGCGCGGGTATTCTCTGTATAGTCGGCCACGCCTCCGGCCTTGAGGTAGAGTCCCGCGTCCACAAGGGCCTGCTTGGCGGCCGCAGGCGTCTTGCCCTGCACGTTGGGAACCTCCACCTGGTCGGTGGGCTTCTCCTCGCCCAGGTAGAGCACCACCTGGCTGCCGCCGGGAATGGAGGCGCCCTGGACGGGGATCTGGCCGGTAACGGTCTCGCCGCTGCCCACGGTACGCACCGTGAGGCCCTGGGCCTCCACCGCCTTCTGGGCGTCGGCGGCGGGCAGGCCCACCGCGTTGGGGACCAGCACGTCTGCCCGGGACAGCTCCTCCGCGGTGTACTGCTTCTCAATGCCCAGGTGGTCCAGGATATTGCCCAGCAGCTCGCCGGCCATCCGCGCTGCCATCACGCCGCCGCTGATGTACCAGCCGCCGGCGGTGTAGTTGGAGTTGGGGCCGGTGGGCTTGGGGTTGTCGTAGGCCAGAAGGATGACCACCTGGGGATCCTCCGCCGGGGCGAAGCCCAGGAAGGAGACGATGGTGTGGTCATCCTCCAGCGTCTCGGAGGAGCCGGTCTTGCCGCCGATGTGATAGCCCGCCTGATAGGCGTTGTGGCCGGTGCCGCCGTCCACAACACCCTCCAGAATCTTGCGGCAGCGCTCGCTGGTCTCCTCGCTGATCACCTGGCGGACCTCGGTGCTCTCGGTACTCTTGAGGACGTTGCCGTCGGCGTCGGTGATGGACTGGAGCACATAGGGCTTCATCAGGTGGCCGCCGTTGACCACGGCGGAGGCGGCCGTGATGAGCTGAATCGGAGTCACCTGGAAGCGCTGGCCAAAGGAGGCCGTCAGCAGGGAGGTGTAGCCGTAAGGGCCGGTAAAATTCTCCCTGGGCCAGATCAGCACACTGGTGTCCTGCTCGCCCTGCATATCGATGCCGGTCTTATCCAGGAAGCCGAAGTCCTCCATATAGTCGTAGAACTTCTCCGCGCCCAGCCGCTCGCCGATGGCCATAAAGGCCGGGTTGCAGGAGTTTGCCACCGCCTTGGCCAGGTCCTGGTCCCCGTGGCCATCCCGCCGTGAGCAGCGGATGGGCTTGGTGAGGCCCGGCACGGTGACGGATCCGGTGCAGTTGAAGTGGTCGCTTTCGCTGACCACGCCCTCCTCCAGGGCGGCGGCCAGGACGATGGATTTAAAGGTAGAGCCCGGCTCGTAGGTGTCGTTGATGGCCTTGTTGCGCCACTGGCTCAGCCGGGCGTTACCAAGGGCCTCCTTGTACTCATCGCTGTCCGCGCCGTAGGTATTCTTAATCGTCTCCAGCTCGGCCAGCGTCTTTTCGCTGTTGACGGCGCTGGGACTGTTCAAATCATAGGTCGGGGAGTTGGCCCAGGCCAGAATGGCCCCGGTCTTGGGGTCCATGGCGATGGCAAAGCCGCCGTTTTGCACGTCGAACATCTCAATGCCCTTATCCAGAATCCGCTCGCAGTAGTACTGGATGCTGGCGTCGATGGTCAGGTTCAGGTTGTTGCCGTTGGTGGCGTCATAGTAGTTCTCGTAGCGGGAGAGCATCTCGGTGCCCTTGCCGTTTTTGGCGGTGACCACCCGGCCGGTCTCACCGGCCAGCTCGTCGTTATAGATGGCCTCCATGCCGTAGGCGCCCTGATTTTCGGAGTTGACGAAGCCGATGACCTGGGCGGCCAGACTGTTGTAGGGGTAGTAGCGCTTGCTGGTGGGGGTGGAGTAGAGGGCGTTGGAGAGGCTGTACTCCAGCTTAAAGGCCAGGATCTGGTCGTTAACCTCATCCTCCACCTTGCCCGCCAGCTTCACGTAGGAGGTGTCCTTCTGGAGGCGGAGGAGGATGGTGTCCTTATCCATCCCCAGAATCTCGGCCAGCTTCGCGGCCACCGCCTCGTCGGTCGGCTCGGGGCCGGGCGGCTCCTTGCGCTTGCCGCTTGCGTAGTCCTCCGCCTTTTTCCGGTAGTTCTCCTGGACGGTGTTCAGGTCCCGGGGGGAGACGATAATATCGTAGGCCGTGGCGCTCTGAGCCAGCGGCGTGCCCTTGCTGTCATAAATCGTGCCCCGGTTGGCCGCCACGGCCACATCCCGGGTCTGCTGGTCGATGGCCAGCTCCTCGTAGTGCTCGTGGTTGACAATCTGGATGTCGTAGAGCTTCATCAGCAGCGGGATAAAAATGACAATACCAAAGAGGACCATCAGGGCGATGGTCCTGCCGAGGATGGTCCGGTTCCCCCGCCGGTCCGGCTGTTGATTGTTCTTTTTCTTTTCAATCGCCATAAGTACACCTCTAAAAATGAGCAGAAAACGGATAGGGACGTATCAGAACGCATCCGAAAGGCGGGTCTGGGGCTGCGGGGCAGACGGCAGCCTCGTACCGGGGCCGGGCGGCCGCCGTTTGGGGGACCCGTCTCCCGAAGACTTTTTTCAACCGGAAAATACAAGGGCGTAAGAAAACAAATATTTTCTTACGCCCTTTCTCTATAGCGGGCCTGCCGGCCCTTGTTCTCTTTTTCAGGGTCCTGTTTACTATATGGGGTCACTTACTTGAAATATTCCACCACATTCTCAAATACTTCGCGGATGCCCGCCAGCGCGCCCTCCACGCCCTCCAGCGGCTTCTCCTTGTCGTTAAAGAGCGTCACGCTGTCCGGCTCGGACAGATCCAGGTAGAGAATCTGCCCGCTCTGGGGCTTCACCATGGAGCCGTCGGAAGTCACCTTCGCCTCAATGCTGGCCAGATCAAAGGCCAGCTCATACTGGACCCGCAGCTTTGTCTCCTGATTCTGCAGAGCCGTCAGCTCGGTCTTCAGCCCGGCGATATCATCGGACAGAACGGTAATCTGAATATAGCTCATCAGCACCAGGATCGCGAACACGCCCACAGCCAGAAAGCCCACCACCGCGAAGGGGGACACCCTGCCCGCCTCGCGGGTACGCACCTTGGGACGGGCCACCGTCTGCTCCCGGGGCCGGACAAGGGGCCGGGGCTGGAGGACCTCCTCACCGCCGTGCAGGGGGCGGGCGGCGGTCTGGGCGTAGTCCAGATCATAGGCTACGTTGCCGTAGGTGGCTCTGGGGGCGGCATATCTGGTTTTTTTCCTGGCCGCTACGGCTGTCGCCATGGAAAGTCACTCCGTTTCTTTCAACAAATCAACGCACACACATCGCGCGCTGCCGCTTCTCCGATCCCCTCCGCTCTCCGGAGGGACCCGGGATTACAGCTTTTCCGCCACCCTCAGCTTAGCGCTGCGGGCGCGGGGGTTTTCATTGAGCTCCGTCTCACCCGAGACGATGGGCTTCCTGTTGACCAGCCTGACCACGGGCTTCTTCCCGCAGACGCACACCGGGAAATCCGGCGGGCAGGTGCAGCCCTTGGCAAAGGCGGCGAAGCCGTTTTTTACGATCCGATCCTCCAGAGAGTGGAAGGAGATAACCGCCAGACGCCCGCCGGTTGTCAGCCGGGGTACGGCCGCCTGGATCATTCGGTCCACGGCCCCCAGCTCGTCGTTGACGGCAATGCGGACGGCCTGGAAGGAGCGCTTGGCCGGATGCTGCTTCTCCCGCAGGGCGGACGCGGGCATGGCCGACTTGATGACGTCCACCAGCTGGAGGGTGGTCTCAATGGGGGTCAGTCCCCTGCTGCGGCAGATGGCCCCGGCAATGGCGGGGGCGTAGCGCTCCTCGCCGTACTGGTAGAGGATGCGCTTTAACTCCTCCTGCGGCCACTCATTGACCACCGTGTAGGCGGTAATTGGGTCGGTCCGGTCCATACGCATATCCAGGGGCGCGTCGTTCATGTAGGAAAAGCCCCGGGATGCGTCGTCCAGCTGGGGGGAGGAGACGCCCAGGTCAAAGAGCATGCCGTCCACGGCGTTCAGGCCCAGAGCGTCCAGAAGCTCCGCCAGATCGCCGAAGTTGCCGTGGACCAGGGTGACCTTGTCCATCTGCCCCTCCAGGCGGGCGGGGGCCGCGTCAAGAGCCGCCTGATCCCGGTCGATGCACACCAGCCGCCCGGTGGTGAGCCGCTTCGCAATCTCCCGGGAATGGCCCGCCCGGCCCAGAGTGCCGTCCACATAGACGCCGTCCGGCTTGATATCAAGCCCCTCGATGCACTCCGTCAAGAGCACCGGGGCATGGGAAAATTCCATCTCACTCATGCTTATAACCCAAGGCCGTTGAGGATTTCGTTCATCTTCTCCGGCGTCATCTCTTCCTCTTCCTCGGTCTTCCAGCGCTCGGCGCTCCAAATCTCGGCCCGGTTGTGGACGCCGATGATCACCGCGTCCTTCTCCAGCATCGCGAATTTCCGCAGGCTCTGGGGGACCACGATGCGCCCCTGGCTGTCCGGCTCGCACTTGGCGGCGTTGGCGAAGAGGGGGCGCATGGCCTTGGACTGGCTCATGGGCAGGGAGGCAAATTTCTCTGTGAAGGTATCCCAGGTCTCCTGAGGATAGACGGCCAGACAGCCGTCCAGGCCCATGGTGACGTAGAGGGTATCCCCCAGCTCCTTGCGCAGCTGGGCAGGGATGAACAGACGGCCTTTCGCGTCGAGGCTGTGCTCGTACGTGCCAGTCGCGCTCATCACCGCTCTTCACTCCCCACTTTTCCTCACTTGGGCGCCATTTTACTCCACTTTGCCCCACCAATGCTTTTAGTATAAATGTTATGTAACCAAATTGCAATAGTTTTTTCACTCTTTTTTACCCGATAACACCGTTTATTTCGAGCAAAATCAAGGACTTTTGGCACAAGAAACGTACGTTCGATTACAGGGTATCCAAAATTATTTACCGCTTTGTTACTATGTTATGTCGCCCAATCACAGGAATTGGGGTTCTGCCCGCATCCACCCCCCATATCTTGTGTCTGGTGCTTTCGCGGGTTTTCCACCGGATATGACACATCGGTGGAATACTTTTCGTTTTGGAGGTCTGATCTGCCGGGTTCCCTGGGCATTGTCAGCCTACGGCAATTCTCATGACGGATGGGGCGGTTTTGTCCAAAAACAGCGCCCCATCCGTCATGCAGCTTTCTGTCAAAGAACCCCCGCAGGGGTTCTTTGACGAACTGAAGACCCCGGCCGTGCGCTGCAGCGCACGGCCGGGGTCTTCAGCTTCCTCTATTCACTTTCCACAGCCACGTCGTAGGCCGGCCGCTGCCCGGCGGTATTGGCGGCGTTGGCCGCCGCCCGGAACCGCCCCCGGGAAACCTTGATCTCCTCGTGGGCCTCGGCCACGGCCTCCTCCGTCCGGCGGAGGGCGTCCTCGCAGTACTCGTTGGCAGACCTGCGCAGCTCGCGGCAGCGCTCCTCTGTCTGCCGGATCAGCTCGTTGGCCTTCTGCCGGGCCTTGGCCATCAGCTCATCCTCGTCCACCATCTGGCGGGCCTGCTCCTCCGCCTGCTTCTTCATCAGGTCGGCCTCCCGCTTGGCGGAGGCGATGTAGTCCGACCGGGCTGCGATGAGCTTCTTGGCCTCGCTCAGCTCCATGGGGAACTGGGCCTTGATATCATCCAGCAGATCCAGCGCCTTGTCCCGCTCGATGATGCACTTCTCGTTGGAGAGAGGAACGCTTTTGGCCTCGTCAATCAGCTCATAGAGCATATCCAGTAATTCTTCCACACCTGTCGCCATTATGTGTTCCTCCTGCTTTTCATCTTTTCTTCCATGTCGCCCAGAATCTCTCTCGGCAGGAAATCGCTCAAATCCGCTCCGTACCAGGCCAGCTCCTTTACCACGCTGGAGCTGAGGTAGGTATACTTGGCGCTGGAGGGCAGAAACATGGTGTCCAGCCTGGGGTTGAGCTTGCGGTTGATGAGGGCCATCTGGACCTCTTTCTCGTAGTCTGAGACCGCCCGCAGGCCCTTGATGACCACGCAGGCGTGCTTCTCGCGGGCGTACTCGGCCAGCAGGCCGCTGGAGCGGTCCACCTCTACATTGGGGAGCTGGTCCACCACCTTATGAATCAGCTCCACCCGCTCGTCCGGGGTAAAGAGGCCCCGGTTTTCCTTCTCGGAATTGGCCATCACGCAGACGATGAGCTTGTCGAAGCAGACCGCCGCCCGCTTGATGATGTTGAGATGTCCCAGGGTAATGGGGTCGAAGCTACCGGGATAGACGGCAGTTTTCATAGGGCAACACTCCTTGTCCGCCGTGGAAGGGAATTACTGTGCTTCGCGGCGGCACAGGGTCACCTTGATTTTACCGTAGCGGTAATCTTTCGCTGTCACATAGGGGTGGGAAAGGGCGGGCAGAACGTGTTCCACCGCACTTTCGCAGACTATTATACCATTCTCCGACACAATGTCAATCTTGGCGATGGTCTCCAGCGCCCGATCCAGCGCGCCCGAGGAATAGGGGGGGTCCAGGAAAACCAGGTCGAATTTCTCCCGGCAGCTGCTGAGGAAGGCCAGATAGTCGCCCTGGACCACCCGCGCCCGGCTCTCAAACCCGCAGTAGGCCACATTCTCCCGCACCAGGGCGGCGGCGTCCTTGCGCAGATCCACAAACGTGCATCTCTCCGCGCCCCGGGAGAGGCACTCAATGCCCAGCTGGCCCGTACCCGCAAAGAGATCCAGGATATTCCTGCCCTCAATATCGAACTGGATGGCACTGAACAGGCCCTCCTTCACCCGGTCGGTGGTGGGGCGGGTCTCCATGCCCTCCAGCTCCTTCAAACGCCGGCCTCTGGCCGTACCGGTGATCACTCTCATATCCGTATCCCTCTCCCAGTCAAATTGCGTTTTTTATTCTAGAGTCTGTCCGCTGGGCCTTGTTTGATAACTTGCAATACGCCCGGCGGCGCGGAATTTTTTCGTCCGGCAAGCAGTTTTCTCGCGGGAATCCTGACGGATTTCAAGGAATAACTGCGCCGTCCAGGCGGGAAAAGACCCGCCGATTGGGCGTGTTGACATTTTTTAAACAGGGCCTAGGTCTTATTCTCAGAGAAGTAGGCGTACACCGCCCTAGCCGTCCGCTTGTCCACGACCTCCTCCAGCTCCGTCAGAGGGGCCGCCTTGATGTTCTTGACGCTCTTAAAGTGCTTCAGCAGATCGGCGCGGCGCTTGTCCCCCACGCCGGAGATCTTGTCCAGCACCGAGCCCTTCACCCGCTGGTTCTGCTGCTGGCGGTGGAACTCAATGGCAAAGCGGTGGGTCTCCTCCTGGATCTGGCCGATGAGGGAGAAGATCGCCTGGTTGGCCTGAATGCCGATCTCCCGTCCGTCGGGGGTGACCAAGGCGCGGGTGCGGTGCCGGTCGTCCTTTACCATACCGAAAACCGGGATGCGCAGGTTCAGCTCCTCCAGCACACGCACCGCCACGTTGGCGTGGTTCACGCCGCCGTCGATGAGGAGGAGGTCGGGCAGGTCCTTGAACTTCTCGTCCCCGTCCAGATACCGCCGGAAACGGCGTGTGAGCACCTGCTCCATGGAGGCGTAGTCGTCGGGTGCGTCCATGTCCTTGAGCTTGAAGCGCCGGTAGTCCCGCTTGAGGGGCCGGGCGTTCTGGTACACCACCATGGAGGCCACGATGTCGTCGCTGCCCTGGTTGGAGATGTCGTAGCTCTCCATCCGCATGGGGGGCTTCTCCAGGTTCAGCATCCTGGCCAGCAGCTCCAGCAGCTTGGAGGTGCGCTCCTCCTTGGTGGTCCAGCGCTCCACCTCCTCCGCCGCGTTCTTGTTCGCCAGGCGGATGAGGTCCACCTTCGCTCCCCGCTGGGGGGTGACGATGTTCACCCGCCGCCCGGCGCTCTCCGAGAGCATCCGGGTCAGGGGCACCTCGTCGTCGATCTCGCAGGGCAAGAGGATCTGCCTGGGCAGGTTGCCCCGGCCGCCGTAGTACTCCCGCACCAGAGCGGACACCACGTCGGAGCGCTCCTCCTCCATGGGGGTCTCCATCAGGTCCCAGTCCTTGGCGGCCAGCTCGCCGTCCACATAGTGCAGCACCACGAAGCAGCTCTTGGCAGTGCCCCGGTGGAAGCCCACCACGTCGGTGTCGCTGAGGCTCCCGGCCATCACCTTCTGCCGCTTGCCCAGCAGCTCGATGGCGCGGTAGCGGTCCCGCAGCTCGGCGGCCTTTTCAAAGCGCAGCTCTTCCGCCGCCCGGGCCATTTCGGCCTCCAGCTCCTCCCCCACCTCCTGAAACTTTCCCTCCAGCAGGCGGACCGCCTGGTCGATGGCCTCCCGGTAGCGCTCCTGGGGCATACCGGGGCGGCAGTAGCCGTCGCACTGGCCCATGTGGTAGTTGAGGCAGGGCCGCTCCCTGCCGACGTCCCGTGGGAATTTCCGGCTGCAGGAGGGCAGCTTGAGGGCCACCCGCAGAGCGTCGATGATCCCCTGGGTGCTCCCCCGGCTGCCGTAGGGGCCGAAGTACCGGGCCCCGTCCTCCGCCACTCTGTTTGCCAGCGAGAACCTGGGATAGTCCTCGTTGACGGTGAGGCGGATGTAGGGGTAGCCCTTGTCGTCCTTGAGGAGGATGTTGTAGTGGGGCTGGTGGCGCTTGATGAGGGAGCTCTCCAGCACCAGGGCCTCGAACTCGCTGTCGGCTACAATCACGTCGAAGTGGTCGATCTGGCTGACCATGGCGCGGGTCTTCTCCGTGTGGGAGGCGAGGTCCGCAAAATATTGGCTCACACGGTTCTTGAGGGCCTTGGCCTTGCCCACGTAGATCACCGTGTTCTGCTTGTCCTGCATGATATAGACGCCCGGCTTCAGCGGCAGGGCGTGCGCTTTCTCTTTCAGTTCGTCGAAGGTCATGGAAGTGCTCAGCACCCTCCCTCTAATCATATGACCGGTACGCCCCGCCGCCTGGAGCGGCGGCAGCCGGCACTCTCCTCAGCCGAAATCGTTGTCCGGGTGGAAAACAGGGCGTCCGCAGGCAAATTATGAATCGTCCCTGCGGGATGCGGCAGGATAAAATGGCGCGGCCCGGAACGCACTGCAACTGCCGCGGCCCGCCCCCGTCTGCCCAATCATCAAAAAAAGCGCCGTTCACACGGCGCTTTTTTCGGAAAGGATTATTCGGAGAAATTGGAAGCGATGAGGTCCACCAGAGCTTCAACAGCCTCTTTCTCATCGGGGCCGTCCGCGATGAGGTTGATGGAGGTCCCCTTCACGATGCCGAGGGAGAGCACACCCAGCAGGCTCTTCGCATTGACTCTGCGCTCGTCCTTCTCCACCCAGATGGAACTCTTGAATTCATTGGCCTTCTGAATGAAGAACGTGGCCGGACGTGCATGCAGGCCGACCTGATTGTTGACGACTGCTTCTTTCATATACATAAGCGTTTTCCCCCTAAGATGCGTTTATGGACTCGCATACTTCACATATAGTCTAGCAAATTTGTCCCAAACCGTCAATGACATTTTACACAAAAACGGAAAATCAAACTGTTTTAATTGACGGACAGGCCGCTGCAACCCCCGCGTGATACAGGCGCTGCCGGAACCGGTCGGCGCAGGCCGGGCGCACGCCTTTGTCCGCTATCACTTTTCACATCTCATTCTTCACTTTTATTTCAGCTCCACCACGGTCACGCCGTCCTCGCCCTCGCCGTACCGGCCGGGGCGGAAGGTCTTGACATACCGGCTGCGCCTGAGATGCTCCCGCACCGCCTTGCGCACCGCGCCGGTGCCCTTGCCATGGATGACGGTAACCTGATTCAGTTTGCCCATCACGGCGTTATCGAGGAAGATGTCCAGCGCGCCGATGGCCTCGTCGGTCATCATGCCCCGGAGGTCCACCTCGGGCGAGGCCCCCAGACTTCTGAGCTGGTGCTCCGCACGCTGGGCGATGTTGACAGCCTGCTTCCTGGCGGTCGCCCCCGCCTCCTCCACCACGCGGACCTCCTCCTGCCTGGCGGAAATCTTTAAAATACCGGCCTGGAGCTGGAGGGAGCCGTCCTTGTTGACGGTCAGGACCGCGGCCTGGGTGCCTCCCATCTTGACCAGCTCCACCGTGTCCCCGGCCCGGGCGGGCCGGGTGGGCGGCGGCGCAGGCTCCTCGGGCCGCCGCCCCAGCTTGCCCTCGGCCTCGTTCAGGCTCCGCTTGAGGGCGGCGCGCTCGTCGTTGACGGTCTGCCAGTCCTCTTCCTTCCTCTGGCGGCGCTTCATCTCGTTCAGCTCCCGGAAGACCCGGTCCGCCGTGTCGCGGGCCTCGTCCAGGATGGCGCGGGCCTCCGCCTGGGCCTTCTCCACCGCCCTGGCCCGCTCCTTCTCCAGCTTCTCCCGGTACTCCCGGGCCACCTTGGCGGAGTCCTCCATCTCCCGGCGGAGCTTCCGGGCCTCGTCCCGCTCCTTCTCCATGGCCTGGCGCTGCTCGTCCAGCCGGGTGAGCACATCCTCAAAGCGGACGTTCTCCGCGTCAATCCGCTCCGCCGCCTTTTGGATAATCTCATGGGGCAGGCCAAGCCGCTCGGAGATAGCGAAGGCGTTGGACTTGCCGGGGATGCCGATGAGCAGCCGGTAGGTGGGGCCCAGGGTCTCCACATTAAACTCGCAGGAGGCGTTCTCCACACCCGGCGTGGTCATGGCATAGACCTTCAGCTCCGCATAGTGGGTGGTGGCTGCCACCAGGGCCCCAAGGCCCCGGGCGCTCTCAATAATGGCGGCGGCCAGGGCCGCGCCCTCCACCGGGTCGGTGCCTGCCCCCAGCTCGTCAAAGAGGATGAGGGTCTCGTCGTCCGCCTCATTCAGTATCCCCACAATGTTCACCATATGGGAGGAGAATGTGGACAAATTCTGGGCGATGGACTGCTCGTCCCCCACATCGGCCAGGACCCGGCTGAACACGCTCACAGAGCTGTCATCCGCCACGGGGATGTGCAGCCCGCACTGGGCCATCAGGGTCAGAAGGCCGATGGTCTTGAGGGTCACCGTCTTGCCGCCGGTGTTGGGACCGGTGATGACCAGGGTGTCAAAGTCCTCCCCCAGCATCAGGTCGTTGGCCACCGCCCTGTCCTGGTCCAGCAGGGGGTGCCGTGCCTTGCGCAGATACAGCCCGCGGCCCGTGATTTTCGGCTCGCAGGCCCGCATCCGGTAGGACAGCTTGGCCCGGGCGAAGATGACGTCCAGCATGACCAGCAGATCGTAATCCTGCTGGATATCCACCCGATGAGCGGCGCAGTCGGCGGAGAGCTCGGCCAGTATGCGCTCAATCTCCTTCTTCTCATCGGCCTGGAGCTCCCGCAGCTCGTTGTTGGCCTTCACCACCCCCATGGGCTCAATGAAGAAGGTGCCTCCGGAGGAGGAAACGTCGTGGACCAGGCCTGGTATCTCGTTTTTGTGCTCGGACTTGACGGGCACAACGTAGCGGTCGGACCGCATGGTGATGATAGACTCCTGCAGATACCGGGACTGGTTGGAGGAGATGAGTTTTTGGAGGATATCCCGCACCTTGGAGGAGGTGGCCCGGATATGCCGGCGGATGGAGGCCAGCTCAGGGCTGGCCGAGTCGGCGATCTCATCCTCGCCTACGATGGAGCCGGTGATCTTCTCCTCCAGGAACCGGTTTGCGGTGAGGGAGGCGAAGAGGTGGTCAATGCAGGTCTTGGCGGCGCCCTCGCCGGTGGCGTACTCCCGGGCAGACCGGGCCGCCCGGAGGACGGCGGCGATGTCCAGCAGCTCCCGGGTGTTCAGCGCGCCCCCCATATCCGCCCGCTGGAGGCTGGCGGACACCGGCTTCACGCCGGAGAAGGACGGGGTGCCCCGCAGGGTGACCATCCCCACCGCGGCGGTGGTCTCCGCCAGGCGGCGGCGCACGTCGTCCACGTCGGTGAGAGGCCGGAGGGCCAGGGCCTTCTCCTTACCCTCCTCGGTCACCGCCTGCTCGGACAGGAGCTCCAGCACCCTGGGCAGTTCCAGAGTGCGCATGGATTTTTCAAATAAATCGGTCATATGGTAATCTCCAAATCAGTGGTTCGGCATGTGCCTATCTGGCGGGCAGCTCAATTTTCAGGCTCTTATAAAAGTCCAGTGTGCGGAAGCCCCGCTCCAGCTGGGTCAGGAGGTACGCCTCGCACACATCGGCCATCCGGGTCAATCCGGGCGCGTCCAGCGCGAAGGAGAAGAGGCGCTTGGGATCGCCGTAGAGGACGTGCCGCATGGCGGCCAGAACCGCGCCGTCCAGGGGCATGGACACGCCGTCCCCCACACCGCCCCGGCAGTGGGCGCAGTGGAGCACGCCCTCCCGCAGATGAAGCCGCGGCTCCTCGGGCGAGGGCGCGCCGCAGACGGCACAGGCGTCCAGCATGGGCTCGTACCCCGCCAGACTCATCAGCTTCAATTCGTAGGCCGCCTTCACCAGCGCCTGGGGCTTGTTCAGTTTGTCCAGTGCGTAGAGGGAGTTGAGAATGAGCGAGAGCATGGCGCTCCCGTCCTGGTCCTCCTCGGCCACGGACTCCATGGTCTCAGCAAAATAGGAGCCCAGGGCCAGTTTCTCCACATCGCCCTTGACGCCCCAAAACTGTTCCCGGGACTCCGCCTCGTCCATGGACCAGAAGTCCCGGTACTCAAAGAGGGTCATCTCCGAATAGACCAGCAGCTGGGCGGCGGCGGCAAGGGGGCTGTTCTTCTTCCGGCAGCCCCGGGCCTTGACGGTCCGCTTACCCCCGTCCCGGGTGAGGACGGTGAGGATCTTATCCGATTCCTTATAGCTGACCTCCCGAAGGACCAGCCCCTGGGTCACGATGTGCATCGCGTCTCACATCTTTCATCTATGTAGGGGCGGCGCAGGCCGCCCGTGTTACGCGGTTTTGTGGCTTTCCGGCGTCTCTTCCTCTTCCCGCAGCAGGGAGAAGAGGGAATAGGCCTCGGGCAGCCCGGTGGCAAGGAACAAGCGCCATGCGGTTTCGGAGTCCATAAACCAGCCCCCTTATAAATGTTAGGGTGGCTTTCGCACGGCGCTTTATTAGCGGTAAAATTTGTGGACAGCTTATGCTGTCTGCCGTTTTCCATAATGGGCGGCTCGCCCGTGCCCGCAGAAAATTGGCGTTCGGCCCCCATTTGATCTGTTACTCGTCCCGATAACCAAAATTCCGAATCAGATTGGCATTATCCCGCCAATGTATCCCCGCGGGCCGGGCTCCCGCGGGGACCCCGTATTTTTGCATTGTATCGCCCGGCGAAAATGAATTCCGCCGGGCTCCGCCGCACACGCGGCGGCTCGCCCGTGCTCGCAGAAAATTGGCGTTCGGCCCCCATTTGAACTTTTACTCGTCCCGATAACCAAAATTTCGAATCAGATTGGCATTATCCCGCCAATTTTCTTTTACTTTGACCCACGTCTGCAAAAAGACCTTGGTGCCCATAAACTTTTCCACATCCTGACGTGCCAAAGTGGAAATTTTCTTGAGCATGGCGCCGTTTTTGCCGATAATAATACCCTTGTGACTGTCCTTTTCGCAGTAAATGGTCGCGTCCAGGTCGATAATCTCATCGTCCCGCTCGGAGAACCTGGTCACCTCCACGGCGGTGCCGTGGGGGATCTCCTTATCCAGACAGAGGAGCAGCTTCTCCCGAATAATCTCGGCGCAGACCTGCCGCTCGGGCTGGTCCGTGACCATGTCCTCCGGGAAGAGCTGGGGTCCCTCGGGGATGAAGCCCGAGAGGACGCCCAGCAGGTCGTCCAGCCCCTCCCGGTTTTTGGCGGAGATGGGCACGATGGCGCTGAAATCATGGGCCTCGCCGTAGACCTTAATGACCTCCAGAAGCTCATCCTTTTTCACGGTATCAATTTTGTTGATAACCAGCACGGAGGGCACGCCAAGCTCCTTGATGCGTCCGATCAGCTCCGCCTCGGGGCCGCCCACGTGGGGGATGGGCTCCACCAGCAGCATCACGGCGTCCACATCGCACACGCTCTCTTTCACGACCTTGACCATATAGTCCCCCAGCCGGGTCCTGGCTTTGTGGAGTCCCGGGGTGTCCATGAAGACGAACTGGGCGTCGCCCCGGTTCAGAATGGCGCAGATGCGGTTGCGGGTGGTCTGGGGCTTGTTGGAGACGATGGCCACCTTCTCCCCCACCAGGGCGTTGGTCAGGGTGGATTTACCCACGTTGGGCCGCCCCGCAATGGTGATGATGCCGGATTTCGTAATACTCATTTAATTAATTCCTCTTGTCTTTTTTATTGTATGCCCGCCGTGGGGAGGGATGAAACCCATCCGATCACCGCCGCCGGAAGCAGCGGCAAGGCCATCAAAGTGAGGGCGCAGACCGCCGCCTCAAGCATCATCAAAGCCCTGCATAGTTTTATCCTGGCTTGGCGCAGCATGCCCTTATCCCCTGGTAATGCCCAGCGCGTTTAAAATCGCCTCTTCCCTGCCGCGCATCCGTGCTCTCTGCGGGCCGTCGTCCATATGGTCGTAGCCCAGCAGGTGGAGGATGGAGTGTACGGCCAGATAGGCCATCTCCCGCTCCGCTCCGTGGCCGTACTCCTCGCCCTGGGCCGCCGCCCGCTCCACCGAGAGGACCATGTCCCCCAGCGGCAGCAGCCCGGTGTCCGGGTCTTTCTCGGCGGTCTCCGCCTTGGGGGGGATGCCGGGCGTAAATTCAAACATGGGAAAGCTGAGCACGTCGGTGGGGCGGTCCACCCCCCGCTGCTCCAGATTGATCTCATGAATGCCCCTGTCGTCCGTAAGGAGCACGTCCACCTCGCAGGGGACGCACACTCCTTCCGCCTCCAATGCGGCAGGGATGACCCGCTGCAAAAGCGCCTCCCAGGGGCCTGTCCCCCCGTCCAGCTCGGATTCGATGATAATCTCGTGGTTCATTTCCATCTTCCCCTCTGCCCCTGCGGGCTGCTCCCGGCTGCGGCATGCCGGCTGTCCGGCGCTGTTGTCGCGCTTTATTATACACAAGTTCGGCCTGAAGTGCAATGTGCGATTGGAAGCCGGGTCCATAGGCGATCTCTTAATATGATAAGCGCTCTGCCGCCAATTCATTCCCTCTGTCGGAGCTCGGGGCCCCGGCCGCAATCAGTCCGGTTTATGGTACAGTTTTTCTGCTAGGATCAGTACGGCGAAAAGAGCCGAAATCCTTATAAACCCTCTACAGCTATCCGTGGGATTGGTGTATAATGTTGCCTGTATCCACCTCCGGCCGACAATCACCTCTCAGTCAGGAAAGGATGATTTCCATGATACAGATCACCCAGCAGATGATCGACGCCCTGGCCCCTAACCCGGCCGCGTCGTCAAATGCCCGCAAGATCTCCCAGAAGGGGGGCTTCATCCGGCTGGAGCGCTCCGCCGATGAGACCTTTTACCTCGGGGAGTGCACCGGCAGCGGCGCCAGCCGCTACATCACCTCCGCCGATTTCCTGGACCCCGCGGTCCCGGTGTTCCGCTGCTCCTGCCCAAGCCATCAGTTCCCCTGCAAGCACAGCCTGGCTCTGCTGTGCGAGATGATGGCGGGCAAGCCCTTCGCCGTCTGCGATATTCCGGACGATATTCTCCAGAAGCGGGCCAAAAAGGCGGCCAGGGCCGCCAAATCCGAGTCGGATGGGGACGGCGCCGAAGCCCCGAAAGCGCCGCCCAAGGTCAACAGGGCCGCCCGCACCAAGAAGCTGCAAAGGCAGCTGGAGGGGCTGGAGCTCACCGCCAGGCTGGTGCAGGATTTGATGAACGCGGGCCTGGGCACCATGGGCGGCACCGCCCTGGCCACCTACCGGACCCTCGCCAAGCAGCTCGGGGACTACTACCTGCCCGGACCCCAGCGGCTTTTAAACCGGCTCATTTTGGAGATCTCCGCCTTTCAGAAGGACGGGGACGACGCCCACTACGAGAGCGCCATAGACGTGCTGGAAAAGCTCTGGGCCCTGGTGAAGAAGTCCCGGCAGTACCTGACGGAGAAGGTGGAGAGCGGTCGGGTGGAGCAGGACGCCAGCCTGCTGTTCGAGGAGCTGGGCGGCGTATGGAAGCTCTCTGAGCTGGAGGCTCTGGGCCTTGCCAAGCAGAACGCCCGGCTGGCCCAGCTCTCCTTCTGGGTGGCCTTTGACGCCGCCCGGGGCGAGTATATCGACACCGGCTGCTGGGCCGACCTGGACACCGGCGAGGTGAGCCTTACCTATCACTACCGCCCGGTGAAGGCCCTCAAGTATGTCAAGCAGGAGGACACCTTCTTCGGCGCGGCCCGCATCCCCGCCCTGGCCTACTACCCCGGCGAGGGCAGCCGCCGGGTGCGCTGGGAGTCCGCCGAGCTGCTTCCCCTTGAGCCGGGGGACTTGGACGGCCTGCGCCGCTGCGCAGCATCCGACCTGGCCGCCGAGGTCAAAGCGGCCAAGAACCTGCTGAAGAACACCCTGTCAGGCCCGGCGGTCTACCGCCTGCTGCGATTCGCCCGCATCGGCAGGGCCGGGGACGTCCTGGCGCTCCAGGATACGGTGGGCGGCACCATCGCCCTGGGGGACCTCCCCGGCATGGAGCCCACCACGGCCCGGCTGACGCTGCTGCCCGACCCATCCCTGCTGGAGAGCCAGGTCCTGCTGGGGGCCTTCTGGTATGACGGGGCGGAGCGGCGCATGAAGCTCCAGCCGCTGAGCATTGTGACGGCGGACCAGGTGGTCCGGCTGCTGTACTGAGGGAGGGACAGACATGGATTTGACATGCCTATACGAACTGCGGGACCGGCTGCGCTCCGGGGCCATCGCCGGGGCTGCCCTGGCCGCCGACGACTTCCGTCTGCGGCGGGCCCTCGACGCCCTGGAGCCGCTGGAAAAGGCCGCTCCCGTCTTTGCCAGGCTCGGCCAGCTCACCCGGAATCTGCTGGCCCCGGACTGTCCCGACCGCGCCGGCGCCCTCCTGGACGCCCTCACCCTGGCCGACGCGGTGCTCTGTACCCAGGGGGCTGTGGCCGTCCCAGGCGGGGTGGAGTCCCTGGGACTGCCCCGGCGGGGCAGCGCCCTGTCCAACGCGCCCTACTCGGTGCTCGCCCCCCTGCTGGAGGCCCTGACCACCTCCGGCGGCGGGCGGTACAGCTTCGTGGTGGACACCCACGACCAGCGGCCCGAGCTCTTCCGGGACTGGCGGGTGAAGGACGCCCTGGTCCAGGCTCTGGGCGCGGCCTACGCGGAGCTGGCCGACCGGGCTGAGTCGTGGCTCTCCAGCGAGGACGAGACCCTCCTCCCCCTGCTGCGCAGCGGCTTCGACCCATGCGGGAAGAAGGACATGGTCCGCCGTGTCCGGGTGATGGAGGCGCTGGCCGGGGCGGAGGCCAACGATTTCTATCTCTCCCAGCTGCCCGAGGCCGAGAAGGACGTCCGCGCCGCCCTTATCTACGCCCTGCGCCACAGCGAGGGGAATGCCGACAAGCTGGTCGAACTGTGCAAAACCGAGAAGGGCGCCTGCAAAAAGGCGGCCCACTGGGCCCTGGCCAAGCTGGACGCCCCCGCCGCCTGGGACTACTGGAGCAGACTGGCCACCAAAAAGCCGGATCAGGCGGCGGAGTACATGGTCCTCTCCGCCTCGTCCAGGGCCGGTGTTCTGGTGGCGGAGGCCCTGGACCGCCTCCTCGACGGCATGGGAGACGCGCCCACCGCGGAGGATGCCAACCGCCTCCAGACCCTGCTCTTCGCCCTTCCGGGCAAAGCCGGTCCGGACATCTGCGCCTGCTACCGCCGCATGGCCGCGCTGGGTACGGCCCTGGACTGGAAGAGCTTCCCCGGCGCCGGCGGCCAGGAGACGGCCCTGCGCCTGCGGGCCGCCCAGGACGATTTCTCCAGGGACGCGCTGCCCTTCAGCGAGGTGCTGCCCCTGGTGCTGCGGCGTTCCATCCTGCTGCGCCCCACCCCCGACCTGCTGGCCCTGCCCGGAGAGCTGGAGAGGGTGGGAGAGGCCTCCTATGCCGTCCCCGCCCTCACCGCGGCCCTTCTCTCCCGCCCGGCGGCGGAGGCCTACGCCCTGGCGGAGCCCTTCCTCAAGCCCGCGGGGCTTCTGAAAAACAAACGTCCGAAATCGGGCGTCGGCGTCCTCCGCGCCGCGCTGGACGGCTTGCGCTGGGACGAGGCTCACGGCACGCCGGTGTACCGCGTCACCTATACCGATCCCGCCGCCGGACGGAGCATCGCCTCCGTCCTGCCCCTCCATGAGCCTCTGGACGGCCGCTGGTACGACCGGCTCACCGCGCTGAATTTGGACGACGCACTGGACGGCGTGCTGGCCCGCCTGATTCCCCAGGCTGATGCGGCGCTGCGCGCCCGGATTGGGGCCTACTTCTACCAGCGGGCCCTGCACACCGACAACAACCGCCGCTATCTCCCCTGGCTGCGCGCGTGCGGCTGGAACAAATGCCAGGGCCTGCTGGAGGCCTACTGCAAGCGGCACAAGGTCAACACCTGGGACGTGCGCTCCTACCTCTCACAGATGCCGGGCACGGAGGAGGAGCTGGCCGCCGAGGCGGAGCGGGTCCTCGCCCTGATCCGGGAAAAACGGATTGCCGTGGGATCGTGGAATCCAACGACCATCCAGCAGTGGCTCACCGACTTAAGGAACGCCGCCCCCATCCAACTGACAGGAGGAAACGCTTAATGGACCATCAGAAGGTACAGCGCCTGCCCGCCGAGCAGCTCTTCCAGCACGAGCTGGACGCCCTCATTGCCGCAGAGCGGGACGCCGTCCCCACCGGCTGGCGTATGTCGCCGCGCTCGGTGCGGACCTATATTTGCGGCGGCAGGGCGGGGAGCACCCCCATCACCCCCAAGTACATCGGCAGCGAGCGCCTGGTGGAGATCGCCATCTCAACCCTGGTGACCGACCGGGCCCTCCTCCTCATCGGCGAGCCGGGCACGGCCAAGAGCTGGCTCTCCGAGCACCTCTGCGCCGCCATCAACGGAGACTCCACCAAGGTGGTCCAGGGCACGGCGGGCACCACCGAGGAGCAGATCCGCTACTCCTGGAACTACGCCATGCTCATCGCCCAGGGCCCCTCCCCCGCCGCCATGCTGAAAAGCCCGGTCTACCGTGCCATGGAGACCGGCACCGTGGCCCGGCTGGAGGAGATCTCCCGCTGCGCCAGCGAGGTCCAGGACGCGCTGATCTCCATTCTCTCGGAGAAGCGCATCTCCGTGCCCGAGCTGGGGGTGGAGGTCCCGGCGCAGAAGGGCTTTTCACTTATCGCCACCGCCAACACCCGGGACAAGGGGGTCAACGAGATGTCGGCAGCCCTCAAGCGGCGGTTCAACATTGTGGTACTCCCCGCCCCGGCCAGCCTGGAGGCTGAGATGGACATCGTCCGCACCCGGGTGGAGCAGCTCGCCGGCAGTCTGGATTTGAACGCCGCACTCCCCGCCGGCGAGGTGGTGGAAAAGGTCTGTACCATCTTCCGGGAGCTGCGCTCCGGCCAGACGCTGGATGGAGCGCAGAAGCTCAAGCCGCCCACGGGAGTCCTCTCCACCGCCGAGGCCATCTCCCTCCTGGCCAACTCCATGGCCCTGGCGGGCAGCTTCGGTGACGGGCGCATCACCGACGGCGACCTGGCCGCCGGTCTCCAGGGGGCCGTGGTCAAGGATGAGGACAAGGACGGCCTGGCCTGGAAGGAATACCTTGAACATATTATGAAAAAGCGGGGCGGCAAATGGGCCGGCCTCTACAGGGAGTGCAAGGAGCTGAACGCCTGATGGAGCTGCCCATCCTGTTCGGCGTGCGGCATCTGTCCCCCGCCGGGGCCTTCCATCTGCGGCGGCTGCTGGACACTGTCCGGCCCCGGCTGGTGCTGGTGGAGGGGCCCTCCGATCTGAGCGGACAGCTCCCGGACATCACCCGGCCGGAGACCGCGCCCCCCATCGCCATTCTGGCCTATACCCAGGCGGCACCGGTGCGCTCCATTCTCTACCCCTTCGCCGAGTACTCCCCCGAGTATCAGGCCATCGCCTGGGCCCACGAGCACGGCGCGGAGTGCCGCTTTATGGACCTCCCCTCCGACGTATTCCTGGCCCTGGGTTCGGCCCGCCCGCCCGTGGACCAGCAGGAGGGAGAGGCCCGCTTCGACGCCTATGCCGCCCTGGACGCCCAGGCGGGGGAGGACGGCCATGAGACCTTCTGGGAGCGTACGCTGGAGCACGCCACCGACCCGGACGCCTACCGGCTGGGGGCGGCGGAATTCGGCGCCCAGCTTCGCGACCTGACCGCGGGCCGCGAGGGGGACTGGGCGGAGACGGTGGTGCGGGAGGCCTATATGCGCCGCGTCATTGAGGACGCCCTGTCCGGCGGATACGCCCCCGGCGAGATTGTGGCGGTGACAGGGGCTTACCATGTGGAGGGCCTCAAAACCGCCGCGCCCATGACCGACGCCGAGATTGCCGCCCTCCCCCGGGAGCCCTCCAGCCATACCCTCATGCCCTACTCCTACTACCGTCTCTCAACCCGGTCGGGCTACGGCGCGGGCAACAGGGCGCCCGCCTATTACTCCCTGCTGTGGCAGGGTCTGCAGAAGGGCTCGGGCAGCTGGGCCGCCGAGAGCTATCTCGCCCGCATCGCCCTGTACCAGCGGGAGAGCGGTACCAGCGTCTCCTCCGCCGAGGTCATCGAGGCGGTGCGGCTGGCCGGGTCCCTTGCCGCCCTGCGCGGCTCCGGCCGCCCCGCCCTCCGGGATCTGCGGGACGCGGCGGTGACCTGTCTGGGCGGCGGCAGCTTCGCGGCCGTCTCCCGGGCGGTGGCCAGCGCCGAGATCGGCTCCGCCATCGGCATGCTGCCCGACGGGGTGAGCCGCACCAGCATCCAGGCTGATTTCTACCGCCAGCTCAAGGACCTGAAGCTGGAGAAGTACCGGGACCTCACCGCCCAGGATCTGCCTCTGGATCTGCGGGAGAACCGGAATGTGAAGACGGCGCGCTCCGCCTTTCTGGACCTGGAGCGCTCCGCCTTTCTCCACCGGCTGCGGGTGCTGGGGGTCTCCTTCGGCCAGCGCCGGGAGGTGGAGCAGGACAACGCCACCTGGGCGGAGCGCTGGGTCCTCCGCTGGGCCCCGGAGGCGGAGATCGAGCTGGTGGAGTCCGCTCTCAAGGGGGACACTGTGGCCCAGGCCGCCTCCTTCCAGCTCGGGGAGCGGGTGGAGGCCGCCGCAGGCATGGCGGACATCGCCGCCGTCATTGAGGACGCCTTCACCTGCGGCATGGCCGGTGCGGTTACCTGCGCCACCGCCGCCCTCCAGGCCATGGCGGTGGACGCGGCCGGGCTGGACGATTTGGCCGCCACCGCCCACCGGCTCTCAGTGGTCGTCCAGTACGGCGGCGTCCGCCGGCTGGACAGCGCCCCGCTGGAGCCCATTCTCAGGCAGATTTACCTGCGCTGCTGTCTCATCCTCAGCACCGCCTGCGCCTGCGACGATACGGGCGCCAAGGTGGTGGCCCAGTCGATAGAGCGCGTGAACGCCGCCGCTCTGGCCCACGATTTTCTGGACAACCAGCCCTGGCTGGACGCCCTCACCCAGGTTGCCCGGCGGGACGATTTGAACACCAAGCTCTCCGGCTTTGCCGCCGCCATTCTGCTGGAGCGGGGGGCCATGGATGCGCAGAGCCTGGATCTGGAGGTGCGGCGGCGGCTCTCAAGGGGCGTCCCGGCGGATCTGGGCGCCGGGTGGTTCGAGGGACTCGCCATGAAAAACCGGTACGCCCTCATCGCCCGTCTCCCCCTCTGGCGCAGTCTGTCGGAATACCTGGACGGTCTGGATGACGAGGAGTTCAAGCGGGCCCTGGTCTTCCTCCGCCGGGCCTTCGCAGACTTCTCCGCCGGAGAGAAGGACGACATTGCGGAAAACCTGGGAGAGCTGTGGGGACTCAACAGCCGGCAGGTCAGCGAGGCGGTGAACGCCGCCCTGCCCCACGAGTCCCAGGTTCTGTTGGAGGGGCTTGACAGCTTTGATTTCGATGATATTTAAGGAGGCGGAGAGATGGACGACGCGACGCGCATCCAGCGCTGGCGGCTCATCCTGGGTCAGGAGAGTCAGGAGCGCTTTACCGGCATGGGCGGGGCATCCCTCACCGGTGAGCTGGACCTGATGGACCAGGCCCTGGCCGCCATCTATAACCGCTCCGACGCCGGCGGCTTCGGCTCCCCCGGCCGGGGGGCGGGGCACGGCCCCTCCAATCCCCAGATCACCCGATGGCTGGGAGATGTGCGCTCTCTCTTCGATAAGGACCTGGTCACCGTCATCCAGGGGGACGCCATGAACCGCTGCGGCCTCCGGCAGCTCATCTTCGAGCCGGAGCTGCTGGAGAACCTGGAGCCTGACTTGTCCCTCGCCTCGGCCATTCTGACCCTGAAGGAGCAGATTCCCAAGCGCAGCAAGGACAGCGTCCGGGCCTTTATCCGAAGGATTGTGGAGGAGATTAACAAGCTCCTGGAACAGGATATCCGCCGGGCGGTCACCGCCGCGGTGAACCGCCGAAGGCACTCCCCCATCCCCTCCGCTGCGGCGCTGGACTACAGGACTACCATTGCCCGCAACCTCAAAAACTATAATCCCCGGCTGAAGACCATCGTCCCGGAGCGCTTCTGGTTCTTTGACAGGACCACCACCTCCGCCGCCAACCGCTGGACGGTCATTCTGGACATTGACCAGAGCGGCTCCATGGGGGAGTCGGTCATCTACTCCTCGGTGATGAGCTGCATCCTGGCCAGCATGTCCAGCCTGCAGACCCGGGTGGTGGCCTTCGACACCAATGTGGTGGACCTCACCGAGAGATGCGGGGACCCGGTGGACCTGCTCTTCGGCTTCCAACTGGGCGGCGGCACCGATATCGACAAATCGGTGGCCTACTGCCAGCAATTTGTGGAGAACCCGTCCAAAACCCTCTTCTTCCTCATCACCGATCTGGAGGAGGGAGGCAACCGTGCGGCCCTCCTGCGGCGGCTGGAGGAGCTGAAGGGCTCCGGCGTCACGGTCGTCTGTCTGCTGGCCCTGGCCGACGGCGGCCGCCCCTACTACGACGCCCAGATGGCTCAGCGGGTGGCGGGCCTGGGCATCCCCTGCTTCGCCTGCAGCCCGGAGCGGCTGCCCCAGCTGCTGGAACGTGCCTTCCGGGGCCAGGATCTGGCCGCATTCCAAAAGGAGTTTGAAACGCGGAAGAAATCATAAAAGTCGGGAACCCACGCTCGTGGGTTCCCGACTTTTTAAGCAGTCTATTTCTCATCTCCGGCCGGCCGCCGTCTGCCGTCCCGCCTGGCCCTCCGGTTCTCGTCGTCCTCATAGGCCTTAATGATCCGCTGGACGATAATATGGCGCACCACGTCCGCCTGATTCAGGCGGCAGATGGCGATGTCCTCCACGCCGCCCAGAACCCGCATGGCCTCCTTAAGGCCGCTCACCTTGTCGGTGGGCAGGTCAATCTGGGTCACATCGCCGGTGATGACGATTTTGGATCCGAAGCCCATGCGGGTGAGGAACATCTTCATCTGCTCCCGGGAGGTGTTCTGCGCCTCGTCCAGAATGATAAAGCTGTCGTCCAGGGTGCGACCGCGCATATAGGCCAGGGGCGCCACCTCGATGTTGCCCCGCTCCAGGTACTTCTGGTAGGTCTCGGGGCCGAGCATCTCGAAAAGCGCGTCGTAGAGGGGCCGCAGGTAGGGGTCCACCTTACTCTGGAGGTCGCCCGGCAGAAAGCCCAGCCGCTCCCCCGCCTCCACGGCGGGCCGGGTGAGGATGATGCGGTTGACCTGCTTGTCCCGGAAGGCGGCCACGGCGGCGGCCACGGCCAGGTAGGTCTTGCCGGTGCCCGCCGGACCGATGCCAAGGGTGACGGTGTTTTTCTTAATGGCCTCCACATACTTCTTTTGTCCAATGGTCTTGGCCTTGATGGGTTTGCCCTTGGCGGTGACGCACAGGACGTCCCGGGCCAAATCCCCGATGCGGTCCTCGTTCCCGGAGCGCACCAGGGACACGATGTACCGCACGTTCTGCTCGTTAATGGCCTCGCCCCGGGCGGAGAGGGACATGAGGCCCTCGATGGCCTTCACGCCGTACATGACGTTCTCCGCCTCGCCGGAGACCTTCAGCTCCCCGTCCCGGCTCACCACCGTGACCGAGAGCTCCCGCTCGATGATGCGGATATTCTCATCGAAGGTGCCGAAGATATTGACGGCCTCCTCCATGCGCTCCATACTGATTGTCTGTTCAGTCAAGTCGTTACGCTCCTTAGTATCACTCTTCGGCGGGGCACGCTCCCGCCTTACGGCTGCGTGTCCTGCGCCTGATCGGCGAAGGGCACGAATTTTCCGATTTCCTCTTTGCATTCCGCCTGAAGCCGGACGGTCAGCTTCCCGTCCGCCGCGCGGGACGTGTAGTCCGCGCTGATAACCTCGCCGGAGCCTAGCTGCTGCCGGAGGGCCTCGTCCAGCCGGGCGCGGAGCAGCTCCTCCGCGGCGGCGATGTCCACCGGGGCGGGGGTGGTATCGTAGGCCCGGACGGTCTCCCTGGTCAGGGACAGGGGCATCTCCTGTCCGCCGGGGAGGCTGGCGGTCCATACGTTGGTTATTTTATCATACTCGGCAAAGGAAATTCCACTGTTTCCGTAAAAATTGATGCGTCGGCCCAACAAATTCAGGGACCAGAGGGCTATCTCCTCCCCGGTATAGGATTTGACCCGGGCCTCCAGGGGGATTTCCGCCTCCAGCGTCCGCCAGGTCCGGGCGTAGATCAGCCCGTTGGCCTTCACCCTCCGCCAGCCCAAATCCACCTCGCCGTACTCCGGGCCCTCGATGTGAATATTCCCGGCAATTAAAAGCTCTCCCGCCAGGACGGTGTCCCCCTCCTTGACGGCGGCCTCCCCCTCCAGGACCGACAAATCCGTCACCAGCCCGGGGGCGCGGGCCACCACGTCCCCCAGGACTTTGTCGTCCACCAGTTCGGGCTTCTCCACCTTCTCCCGCACCAGTACCTCGGCCACCGTGCCCCGCATATTGACCGCGCACCAGGACAGGCCGTCCACCCGCAGCAGCAGCTCCTGGGCTGTGGCGGCCGGGTCGATGCCGGGGCCGTAGACTCCGGGGCGGACCCCCAGGCGGCGCAGTTGGCTCACGATCTCCGCCGTGGAGACAGTCTCGTTGCCCGAAACCTCCACCGTCAGCACGAACTGGGACAGGACGCACACCGCCATCAGGGAGAGCGTCAGCCCGGCCAGCAGGGCGTACCGCTTTTTAAACCGCGCGAGAAAGGCGGGGGCCCCCCGGCTGAGCTGGGTCTTGACCTCGCACATGACCTTCTCCCCCAAGGCCCGGGAGCGCTTCAAATCCTTCCGGGCCACGGTGATGCGCAGGTTTCCCGCATCCAGCCACTCCACAGCCCAGAAGCTCACGCCGTTCTGGGCGCAGAGGTTCAAAAAGCGCTCCGGAAAGGCTCCGGAGACCTCCAGGCGCACGCTTCCCCGGAGGAAATTGATGATTTTTTGCATAACACACCCCCTGGGAAGATAAAAAAGAAACGAGGTTCTTCGCGCCGGCCCTCATCTTACATTTTTCCTTCTTCTTTTTCTATGTCAGCTCCACACCCAAAATGGTCCCGGTAATCAGCAGCTCGCTGGCGTTCATCGCCCTCAGCTCCAGGCCGTCGCCCCGGACCTTTACCACCAGCTTTCCGCCGGAGACGTGAATCTCCTCGGTGCCGTAGGCCAGAATCCCCTTGTGGTTTTCCATCCGCAGCTCCCGGTTCCCGGTGAGCTCAATGCGGGGCAGCCCGGCCACCACGTCGCCGGGCAGATCGAAGACCTGTGCCGTCCTCTCCAGGATGCCCTCCCGTTTTCCTCGCTTTTCCATTCCGCCCCCTCCTCGTCCTGCTATCCATATGATAAAAATACTCCGGGCTTGCCTGTCCCAGAGAAAAAGAGCGTCCGCGCCCGGCGGGCGGCGGCGGCCATTTTCTCACCTCCGCACAGCGCAAACCGGGGGCGCGGCCTAGGCCGCGCCCCCGGTTTGTAAACACTATTCCCGCTCCTGAACGGTCACCCGCACCACATCGCCCGGGCCTTTCCCAACCCTGGCTCGGATGTCCTTGCGCAGGCCCAGGATATGGCCCTGCGTACCCATACGCACGAGGCTCCCTTCATAGGCCTCGCCGTCAAAGCTGGCGCGGACCTTCACGCGCCCTCTCCCGAATTCCGCGCGCACGTCGTAGGGAAACTCCACATAGGCCCCGTCGATATCCGGAACCTTGCGGATCACCGCGTCGAATATATAGACCCTTTCGTTCAATCCTCCGCCTCTTCCCGCTTCAGGATGTCCAGCAGGACCTCCCGCCGGTTGTCCTCCGGATGGTCCAGCACATGGCTCAAAAGCCGCGCCTGGGCGGCGCCAATCTCCGTGCCGGAGTAGCCCAGGGCCGTCAAATCCCGGCCCCGGAGCGCCAGGTCCGAGACCCGGCAGCAGGGCCGCTCCTCCAGTATCTCCAGGAGCGCGGCGGTGTATGCGCCGGCGGTGAGGGCATCCCCAATGGCTGCGGCGGCTATGCAGGCGTCCTTTCCGTAGCCGGCCAGAGCCCGCCGCCAATCCCGCGCCGACCAGGGCGGGCCGTCCCGCCAGAGGGCCGCGCCCCCCTCGCAGGCGGAGATGGTTTTTTTGTCAAGCCGCAGGGCCCGCAGGAAGTCTCCCACGCTTCTGATGCTCCCCCAGTCGGCCAGCGCGCCGCACAGGGCCGCCCACCGGGACAGGGGCGCAGCCTCCGTCCGGTGGAGGACGGTGAGGTCCGGGTCGGCGGGGCCCGCCAGGTATTTGTCCATAAGCCCCCAGGTAAAGAGCCGCTCCCCCCGCTCGGGCCAGGGAGACAGGAGGGTCTTCTCCAGCTCCGTGCGTACCCGCTCGGCGGAGAGTCCGTCCGCCCGGCGGGCGCATTTGCGCAGCGCCTGGGCCGTCCCGCTCTCAATGGCAAAGCCCAGTTGAGCGGAGAAGCGCACGGCCCGCAGCATCCGCAGGGCGTCCTCCCGAAAGCGGCGCTCCGCATCCCCCACGCAGCGGATAAGCCGCATACGCAGATCGCTCTGCCCACCGCAGGGGTCGATAATTTCCCCCTCCGGCCCCAGGGCCATGGCGTTGATGGTAAAATCCCGCCGGCTCAGGTCCTCGGTGAGCCCCGCGTCGAAGCGCACTGCGTCGGGGTGCCGCCCGTCGGCGTAACCCCCCTCCCGGCGGAAGGTGGTCACCTCCACGCCGCCGTCCTCGGTAAGGACGGTAACGGTGCCGTGTTTCACGCCGGTGGGGACAGTGCGCTCGAAGAGCGCCATGACCGTCTCCGGCAGGGCCGAGGTGGTCACATCCCAGTCCGCCGGGTCCACGCCCCGCAGCAGGTCCCGGACGCAGCCGCCCACCGGATAGGCCCCGAACCCCGCGGCCCGCAGCGTCCGGCACACCCGGGCGACGCCGCCGGGAATTTGCGTCCTATCCATACTTCCGCCCCCTCTGGTATCTTTTTCTTGTCCACTGTCTATAATGGTATCAGCTTGGAAATGCCTTGCCATTTCTACTACTTCATATTATAATGGTAAACTTGAAAAGAGCAACGAATACTTACAAAAAAGGGCGTGTTCCCTATGTCAAACAACATCCACGACTATATTGTCCCCGGTGGGCGGGCACATCTGGTGGGCATCGGCGGCGTCTCCATGTCGCCTCTGGCCGAGGTTCTCGCCGGTATGGGTATGCGCATCACCGGATCGGATATGCGTGAGAGCGCCACCGTGGAGCATCTGCGCTCCCTGGGCATCCAAATATCCATCGGCCACACAGCGGCCAACGTGGGCGACGTGGACCTCATTGTCCGCACCGCCGCCGTACACGACGACAATCCCGAGATCTCCGAGGCGCGCCGCCGGGGGATCCCGGTCTTTGAACGCGCCCAGGCCTGGGGCTCCATCATGCGCAGCTACAAGAACGCGCTGTGCATCTCGGGCACTCATGGGAAGACCACCACCACCTCCATGTGCACCCACATCGCCATGGCCGCCCAGGCGGACCCTACGGTGATGATCGGCGGCACCCTGCCCCTCCTGGGTGCGGGCCACCGGGTGGGCCAGGGGGACACCATCATCCTGGAGAGCTGCGAGTACTGCAACTCCTTTCTCTCCTTCTTCCCCACGGTGGCGGTGATCCTGAACATTGAGGCCGACCATCTGGACTTCTTCCAAGACCTGGAGGACGTGGAGCACTCCTTCCGCACCTTTGCAGATCTGGTGCCTGAAAACGGTCTTATCATCGCCAACCGGGACGACGCCAACACCATGAAGACCCTGGAGGGGGAGACGCGGCGCGTGATCACCTTCGGCCTCAGTGAGGGGGACGTCCACGCAGGGGATCTCACCTGGGAAAAGGGCCTGCCCGCCTTCGACGTGGTCTACCGGGGAGAGGCCTTCGCCCATGTGTCTCTGAAGGTCCCCGGCGCGCACAACGTGCTGGACGCCCTGGCCGCCGCCGCATCCGCCATCGCTCTGGGGATGCCCGCCCGGGCCGTGGAGGAGGGGCTGGCCGCCTTCCGTGGCGCGGGCCGCCGGTTCGAGCACAAGGGCAGCTGCAACGGCGCTGAGGTGTACGACGACTACGCCCACCACCCCGGCGAGCTGCGCGCCCTCCTCTCCACCGCCAAGACCCTGGGGTACGAGCGGGTGGTCTGCGCCTTTCAGCCCCACACCTACACACGGACCAAGGCCCTCTTCGACGATTTTGTGGAGGTTCTCAGGGAGAGCGACCTCACCCTTCTGGCAGAAATCTTTGCCGCCCGCGAGGTCAACACCATCGGCATCTCCTCCCGGGATCTGGCCAATAAAATACCGGGCTCGCGTTACTTCGCCACTCTGCCCGAGCTGACTGCGCACCTGAAGGAGATCGCCCGGCCCGGCGACCTGATTCTCACCGTCGGCGCGGGGGATATCTACACGGTGGGCGAGGCCCTGGTCGCGGACGTTATCTGAGCCACATCAAAAGCGGGACATATGCAGCTGCATATGTCCCGCTTTTCCATCTCGTTATGGCCGTCCTACGGCAGCCGCTCCGGCTGGCAGCGCGCCTGCGCCCAATCGCGCTCCTCCATGCCCTCATCCCTCCCCTGCCGCAGCAGCGACAGGATTGCGGCGTCCTCCATCGCCTCTCCCCCCTTCACCCATACCATACGCCCGCCGCGGAGAAATCCCCCCCTTTTTCCATGTAGATTTTCGTTTATCCGGGAACGCCAAGGCCCGCCCGGCGGCGCCGGGCGGGCCTTGGCTTAATGGTTTGGTTCCGTCTCGTAGACACTGGCAAATTGGAGCACATGGTCCCGAAGCGCGCTCCGGACAGTGTCCTCCTCCGCACTGCCGCCGCAGCGGCTGAAGAGGAGGAAAATCGGCCCGTAGAACTGCGCCGCCGCAGCGCCGGGGTCGCCGGGGCGGAAAATCCCCCGCTGCATCATCTGGGCAAAGAGGGCGGTCTGGAAGCGGATGGGCGCTTCGATGAAGATATCCCGGTAGCACCGCCCGGCTTCGCCGTTCCGGTACTGCTCCAGGGTGAGCATCTGCCGGAACATCCGCAGGCCGTCGTCGGTGATGAAGCGCAGAAAGACATCCCCCGTCAGCGCCGCCAGCGCCTCGGTATCCCGCATGAAATCCATCTCCGCCAGCGCGGGGCCCGGCCGGCCCGTCAGATGGTAGGGCGCGAATATAGCCTCGATCTGCCGGCCGCTCTCCTCCACCAGCGCGTCGAAGATGGCCTGCTTGCACTTGAAATGGTTGTAAATGGAGCTCTCCTTAATCCCCACCGCCCCGGCGATGTCCCGGACAGATACGGCCTCGTATCCCCGGACCGAAAACAGCTCCAGCGCCGCCTGGGCGATCTTTTCTTTTGTCGTCACGACCTCACCCCTGTAGGTGAAGTATAACCCGCGAGACCTCGATGGTCAACACCTTGACGGTAAACGCCGCCGACAGCACCGCAAATACCCAGAAGCGATAGGTCTGGTGAGGTACGAAAAGCGCCGAGAGGCCCGCCAGGAAAATGACGCCGCCGCTGATACAGCAGATAACGGACTGAACGCTCTTGACGTTGAACAGCCCCGCCGCCACCGAGCCGTCGATGGCATTCTGGACCGACAGATGGTAGCCGTCCCGGGCGGCGGCCAGGGTGCACAGCACCAGTCCCGCCGCCGCCAGCACCAGGATGCGCCAGCCCCAGCGCTCCACCGTCTCCCGCCGGACCAGGGACGCGATGATAAACCCCGCCAGCGCCAGCATCAGCAGCAGGGACTGGACTCTCACGGGGGAACCGAGATAGAGTTTCATATGTTTCCCTCCAAACTAACAATTGTTAGTTATAGTATAGCTAACAACTGTTAGTCTGTCAAGCAGAGGTTTCCAATGCTTCTGTGCTCCTCACCACAAAAAAGCGCCCGGCCGTCGGCCGGGCGCTTTTGTCTCTTTAATTCATCTGTTTCCGCCGGGAGAGGTTCTTGGTGCCCGGCTCCATGTCGCCCATGGAGTCCAGCGCCTTGCCCGTGCCGAAGGCCACGCAGGAGATGGCGTCGTCGGCGATATGGGTCTCAATGCCGGTATGGGACTCGATGAGCTTGTCGAAGCCCCAGACCAAGCTGCCGCCGCCGGTCATAACGATGCCGTTGGTGGAGATATCGGCCACCAGCTCCGGGGGCGTGCGCTCCAGGACGCTGTGGATGGCCTCCAGGATGCGGGTGGAGACCTCCTCAAAGGCCTCGATCATCTCGCTGGAGGTGACGGTGAAGGTCCGGGGCAGGCCGGTCATCAGGCAGCGGCCCTTGACCTCGAAGCTCTGCTCCTCGGGCCGGGGGAAGACGCAGCCGATCTGCATCTTAATCTCCTCGGCGGTGCGGTCGCCGATGAGTACATTGTGCTTGCGGCGGATATACTTCACAATGGCCTCATCAAACTGGTCGCCGGCGATCTTGATGGAGGTGGACTCCACGATGCCGCTGAGGGAGATTACGGCGATGTCGGTGGTGCCGCCTCCGATATCCACCACCATATGGCCGTCGGGCTTGGCGATGTCGATGCCCGCGCCGATGGCGGCGGCCAGAGGCTCCTCAATGATGTACACGTTGCGGGCGCCGGCCTGAATACCGGCGTCGATGACGGCGCGCTCCTCCACCTCGGTAATGCCGGAGGGGACGCAGATCATCACCCGGGGCTTGAAGAAGCGGAAGGAGGCCGCCTTGCGGATAAACTCCTTGAGCATCCGCTCGGTCATGTCGAAGTCGGAAATCACACCCTCCCGGAGGGGACGGATCGCCACGATGTTGCCGGGGGTACGGCCCAGCATCTGCTGCGCCTCGGTGCCCACCTTGAGGATCTTTCCGCTGTCCTTGTCCATGGCCACCACGGAGGGCTCCCGCAGGACCACGCCTTTGCCCTTTACATATACCAAAATGGACGCCGTTCCCAGGTCGATCCCGATGTCTTTACTGAACATACCTGCACCTCGAAGTCTTTTGAAGCTTTCTTTTATTTTAGCCCAGAATCCCATACCTTAATCCTTTACATTATACGTGTTGGTCCTATGTATTTCAACGTTTTTCGTAAACTTTATAACTTTTTCACATTTGATAGGCCGCCCGGCGCAGAACCGTCCGGCGCAAATCACAGCATATCGCAAAATGGGATATTTTCCGGGCTGCTCCGCCGCGGGAAGAAACGCCCGCCGAGAGGCCGTTTCAGAGTGCAGCATGTCACCGGGCCCGGGCCAGCGTGGCGCAAAGCACGTCGCACGCCCCGGAGATGCGCAGCACCCTGGCGCACTCCGAGATCGTGGCGCCGGTGGTAATCACGTCGTCGATGAGCAGCACCCGCCTGCCCGCCACCAGCTCCGGCTCGATGCACTGGTAGGCATTCATCACATTGGCCCTCCGGGCCGCCTCATGCTCCATCCCGGACTGGGCGCTGTTGTGTTTGGTCTTGCGCAGGGTTTCCGCCGCAACGTCGCCCAGCGCCATCGCGGCGGACTGGGCCAGCAGGAAGGCCTGGTCGTACCCCCGCTCCTTCTTCCGCCTGGACGAGAGGGGTACCCAGGTGATGAGATCGTACTCCCCCTCCAGGTGGTCCCGGACGCACTGTGCCACCAGGGAGCCGTACACCCTGGCGTAAGCGCTGATTCCCTTAAACTTATAGCGGTGGATGGATTCCCGCACGTCCCCCTCGTAGCGCAGGGGCGAGACGCACCTGGAGAAAAATTCCCCCTTCTGCTCCGCCGCGCCCTCAATAAGCCAGGGCAGGCCCCGCTGGCAGGCGGCGCAGATGTCCCGCTCGCCCGCGCCCAGAATTCTGCCGCAGAATACGCACCTGGGCGGAAACAGCAGGTCCAGCAGGACCGACACCGGCCCGCTCATTTCAGATCCTCGTCCCGAATGGGACCGTGCTCCTTCTCAAAGCTCCGGACGCACTCCTGAATCAGATGGATGACCTGCCAGTTCAGGGATCGGCCCTCATATTCCGCGATGTAGACCAGCTTTTTGTGCATCTCACTGTCCATGCGGATGCCGAGGTGTTTGTCTCTTTTCATCGTAACACCACCTTCACGGAGATGTTATCTATTTTGTGCACGCACAATCGAATTGTGCGTGCATTTTAAGTTCATACATTTCTCCGTCTCCCACCTGCTCTGCGCAAACGCCGCCCGCTGCTATTGCACTGAAAGAGGGACCGGCGGCGCCGGTCCCTCCAGGATGAATTACTCCATTTTTGCCAGCCTGGCCCGCAGGCCGGAGTACCGCCGCTGCTGGCGGTCGTTGGCCACCATCTGGGCCACCTTCTGCTCATCCCCCACGATGATGAAGAGCTCCCGCGCCCGGGTGATGGCGGTATAGAGCACGCCCCGGGCCAGCAGCATGGGCGCGCCGTCGCAGACGGCCAGAATGACCGCCCGGTACTCGCTGCCCTGGGCCTTGTGGACCGTGACGGCGTAGGCGGGCTCCAGCTCGCCCAGCAGGTCGGTGGTGTACTCCACAATGCGCCCGTCGAAATCCACGGTGATGGTCTCGTCCCGGCTGTCCACCTTCAGGATGGCGCCGATGTCCCCGTTGAAGACCCCCATGCCCGACTCCATACCGTCGCGCTGACGCCAGAGAATGTCGTAGTTGTTGCGCACCTGCATCACCCGGTCGCCCTCCCGGAAGACGTACTCCCCGAAGCGCCGCTCCGCCCGTCCGTCCCCACCGGGGTTCAGGGCCTCCTGGATCGCCCTGTTGAGGGAGGCGGTGCCGGTGGTGTGCCGGCGGGTGGGCGACAGCACCTGAATCTGGTCGGCGGGGATGCCCATCTTCTGGGGCAGACGGGTCTTGCAAAGCTCCACAATGGTGTCCGCCGTACCCGCCGCGTCCCGCCGGCGCAGAAAGAAAAAGTCCTTGTCGCTTCCGTTATGTAGGTCGGGCAGCTCGCCCCGGTTGACGGCGTGGGCGTTCATGACGATGGCGCTCTCAGCCGCCTGGCGGAAAATCTCCGTGAGGCGCACCATGGGGATGCGACCGCTGCGGATGAGGTCCCCCAGCAGGTTTCCCGGCCCCACGGAGGGGAGCTGGTCCGGATCGCCCACCAGCACCAGGCGGCACTCGCCCCTGAGCGCGGCCAGCAGGGCCCGCATCAGCGTGATGTCCACCATGGAGGTCTCGTCCACAATCACGGCGTCGGCTTTCAGCGGATCGGACTCGTCGTGGGCGAAGACCAGCCTGCCGCTGGCGCTGTCGAATTGGGTCTCCAGCAGGCGGTGGATGGTAAACGCCTCCACCCCGCACAGCTCGCCCAGCCGCTTGGCGGCCCGGCCCGTGGGGGCAGCCAGCGCCGTCTCCAGCCCCATGGCCTCGAAAAGGGCCAGCACTCCCCGGAGGGAGGTGGTCTTGCCCGTGCCCGGCCCGCCGGTGAGCAGCATCACCTGGGCGGTGGCGGCCAGACGCACCGCCTCACGCTGCTGAGGCGCATAGGTGATGCCCTGCTCCTTCTGAATGTTCTCCAGGATACGGTCCAGGCCCTCCGGCGCAACCATCTCCCCGGCGCTCATGTCCGCCATGCGCTGGGCCACAAAGCATTCGGCCTCGTAGAGATCGAATAGGTACACCGCCTCCTGTTTCGCGGTATCCTCCTGGATGACCTCGCCCCGCTCCACGAGGGCCTCCAGCCCGTCCTCCAGGGCCTCGGTATCCTCCACCCCCAGGAGCTGGGCGGTGGCCCCGATGAGCTTGTGCCTGGGGAGAAAAGTGTGTCCGTTATTGAGGTTGTGGCTCAGCTCGAAGAGGAGCCCGGCCTCCAGCCGCTGGGGGTCCTCCCCGTCCAGCCCCACCGAGAGGGCCAGCTCGTCGGCCAGGGAGAAGCTCACCCCCAGCTCCTCGTCCACCAGCAGATAGGGGTTGCTCCGCAGGACCTCCAGGGTCCGGTCCCCGTACCGGCGGTAGAGGGGCATGGCGAGCTGAAGGGGCAGTCCGTTGGCCGCCAGGAACTCCAGCAGGCGGCGCATCCCCATCTGGGAGCGGAAGTTCTCTCCCATGGCCAGGGCCCGTTTCCGGGTGACGCCGTGAATTTTGGTCAGCAGCTCCGGGTTCTCCTCCAGGATGTTGAGCGTTTCGGATCCGAACTCCTCCACCATCCGCTTGGCGGTGGCCGCGCCGATGCCCCGCACCGCGCCCGAGGCCAGATAGTCGAAGACCGCCTTCTCCCCTGCGGGCATTCGGCGGTCTACAGTTTCGGCCTTGAATTGCTCCCCGTAGGAGGCGTGGCGCATCCAGCTTCCCCGGACGGAGAGTCCCTCGCCGGGGGCCGCGCCGGGCATACAGCCCACCACGGTTATGCCCCCCTGCTCCCCGCAGTCCAGCTTGAGGACTGTGTAGCCGTTCTCCTGGTTCTGGTAGATGACAGCCTCCACAGTGCCCTCTATGAGGTTGAGTTCCTCGCTGTCGGCCATGGGGCCTTCACCTCTTCTGTCTCAAAATAGCGGCGCCCGGAGCCCCCGACACATGCGGACGGCCCGTCTTTTCAGAGACTCCCGGACCCCGCGCCGATTGGACGTGTTGACCTTTTTCATACAAGGCTCAGCGCTCAACCAGCTCCCCCAGCTTTTCCGCCGGGCAGACCACCACGCCGGAATCCCGCTCCATCAGAATAGACGCAACGGTCCGGCCCTGATCGGTCAGGCCCCGGTCGGCGATAACGATGGTAAACCGCGCCAGATTGCCGCCCCGCAGCCAGAGCAGGCCGGTCACATCGTGCTCCAGGGTCTCCCCGTCCCCGCCGGCGGGTACCACGGCGTACACCGCGCCGCCGTCCTTTCCCCCCACCGGGGCAATAAGCCGTCCGAAAGCAATCCAGCCCAGCGCCAGCAGACCGCAGGCCGCCAGAAGGGCCACCAGCGCCTCCAATACAAAATGCATACGCGCTCACCTCCATGCCTCCATCTTATGCAGGTCATAAAAAGACGGTGAGCGCGGCAAATTTCTTCCTATTTCACGAAAACAGCCACTCTTATCCCATGACGGCGGAAAAGAGGTTCACGCCAAAGGAGGTGAGGGCCGTCATGATGCACCCGGCCAGAATAACCCCCGCGATGATGCTGGGGAGCGCCTTGCGCAGAGGCATGTCCAGAAATGCCGCGGCCAGGGCGCCCGTCCAGGCGCCTGTGCCGGGCAGGGGAATGGCGACGAACACCATGAGACCCAGGTACTTGTACTTGGTCACCTTCTTGCCCTTAAGATGGGCCTTGGCCTCCATCTTGTCCACCAGAGCATCCAGGGCGGGCAGGCGGCGGCGCATCCACTTGAAGATGCGCCGGATGTAGACCACAATGAAGGGCGCCGGCAGGATGTTGCCGATGACCGCTGCGATAAAAGCCGCCGGATAGGGCAGGCCCAGTTGGGCAACGCCGAAGGGGATGCCGCCCCGCAGCTCTATAATCGGAACCATCGAAACCAGCATGGTAAAGACGAACTCCCCAATGGGAGCGGCCGTCAGCCATTGCATCAAATCCAAAGAGAATCACCCGACCTAACTTTTTGATATGCGCCCTTCCGCCGTAAATCCGCTTGAAGTCTGCGGCAGACGGCACTGTCCGCCCTCCCGCCGTCAGGTGGGCAGGCCGCGCCGCATCTCCGGCAGGATAGCCTATTGGCTATTCTACCATTGTCAGGCCGGGTCTAGCAATAAAGTTTTTATGAAGTTTTCAAAGAGCGCTCTCCGCCCCTGCGCTTGCTGCGGCGAACGTCCCGTCCCGGCCGCCGGGGGGCGGCCTGCGACAGGGCGTCTGCCTCCACACGCAGCGGGGGAACCCATCTTACTCCAGCATCCGCTTCAGATACTTCCCCGTGTAGGAATCGGCGCACTGCGCCACCTCCTCAGGGGTACCGGTGCAGACCACATACCCGCCGCCGTCGCCGCCCTCGGGACCCAGGTCAATAATATGGTCGGCGGTCTTGATGACGTCCAGATTGTGCTCGATGACCACCACGGTGTTGCCTGTGTCCACCAGCTTCTGGAGGACCTCGATGAGCTTGTGGACGTCGGCGGAGTGCAGGCCGGTGGTGGGCTCGTCCAGTATATAGATGGTCTGTCCGGTGGAGCGCTTGGAGAGCTCGGTGGCCAGCTTGACCCGCTGGGCCTCGCCGCCGGAGAGGGTGGTGGAGGGCTGCCCCAGCTTCACGTAGGAGAGGCCCACCTCATAGAGGGTCTGGAGCTTATTGTAGATGCGGGGCAGGTTTTCAAAGAAGGGCAGGGCCTCCTCCACCGTCATCTCCAGCACCTCGTAGATGTTCTTGCCCTTGTACCTGACCTCCAGGGTCTCCCGGTTGTAGCGCCTGCCCTTGCAGACCTCGCACGGCACGTAGATATCGGGCAGGAAGTGCATCTCAATTTTCAGCAGGCCGTCGCCCTGGCACGCCTCGCACCGCCCGCCCCGGACGTTGAAGGAGAACCGCCCGGAGTTGTAGCCCCGGGTCTTTGCGTCCTGGGTGGAGGCGAACAGGTCGCGGATATCGTTGAAGAGGCCGGTATAGGTGGCGGGGTTGGAGCGGGGGGTCCGGCCGATGGGAGACTGGTCGATGTCGATGATCTTGTCCAGATGCTCCTCGCCCAGAATGGCGTCATGCCTGCCGGCCCGTGTCTTTGCCCGGTTCAAATCGGCGGCCAGCTTCTTATAGAGGATCTCATTGACGAGACTGGACTTGCCGGAGCCGGATACGCCGGTGACGCAGGTGAAGGTGCCCAGGGGGAACTCCACGTCGATGTGCCGCAGATTGTTCTCCGCCGCGCCCTTGATGGTGAGAAGCTTCCCGCTCCCCTTCCGCCGCTGGGTGGGGACGGGGATTTTCTTCCGGCCGGAGAGATAGTCTCCGGTGATGGAGCCGGGGGTGTTCATAATCTCCTCGGCGGTGCCCGCGGCAATCACGTACCCGCCGTGGACCCCCGCGCCGGGGCCGATGTCCACGATATAGTCGGCGCACCGCATGGTGTCCTCGTCATGCTCCACCACCAGGAGGGTGTTGCCCAGATCCCGCAGATGCTTCATAGTCTCCAGCAGCATGTCGTTGTCCCGCTGGTGCAGGCCGATGGACGGCTCGTCCAGGATGTAGAGCACCCCCATGAGGGAGGAGCCAATCTGGGTGGCCAGGCGGATGCGCTGGCTCTCGCCGCCGGAGAGGGTGGCGGCGGCCCGGCTCAGGGTCAGATACTGGAGACCCACGCTCTGGAGGAAGCCCAGCCGGGCCTTGATCTCCTTCAGAATTCGCTCGGCGATGAGCATCTTCTGGGGCGAGAGCTCCAGCTTCTCCACGAAGGCCAGGGCGTCGGTCACCGACATGTGGCAGAAGTCGTCGATATTGATGTCCCCCACGGTGACCGCCAGGGACTCCCTGCGCAGCCGCTTGCCGCCGCAGTCGGGGCAGGGGCGCTCGCTCATGCAGTCCTCCAGCTCCCGGCGCATGGCGTCGGACTGGGTCTCCCGGTAGCGGCGCTCGATGTTGTTGCAGATGCCCTCAAACGCCTGGTACAGCGTCCCCTGCCCCCGCTCCCTGTCATAGGTGAGCTTGAGCTTCTCGCCCTTGGTGCCGTAGAGGAGGATGTCCACCACCTCGGCGCTTAAATCCTTGACGGGGGTATTCAGCTTGAACTTATATTTCTGCGCCAGCGCCTCGAAGTACATCCGGGAGATGGAGTCCCCCTTGATGTTGTTCCAGCCGGAGGCCACGATGGCCCCCTCCAGGATGGAGAGCTCCTTGTTGGGGATGATGAGCTCGGGGTCCACCTTGAGCTGAGCCCCCAGGCCGGTACAGGTGGGACAGGCGCCGAAGGGGTTGTTAAAGGAGAACATCCGGGGGGTGAGCTCCTCTATGGAGATGCCGCAGTCCTCGCAGGCGTAGTTCTGGGAGAAGAGAATGTCCCGGTCCTCCCCCACGATGTTAATGACCACGATACCCCCCGCCAGGCCGGAGGCCACCTCCACCGAGTCGGTGAGCCGCTGGGCGATGTCCTCTTTAATGACCAAGCGGTCCACCACCACCTCGATGTTGTGCTTTTTGTTCTTGTCGAGCTTGATTTCCTCCGTCAGATCGTAGAGCGACCCGTCGGCCCGGACGCGGACATAGCCGGACTTGCGGGCGTCCTCAAAGATTTTCTGATGCTCGCCCTTCTTGCCCCGGATGACCGGGGCGAGAATTTGGATGCGGGTGGCCTCGGGCAGGGCCAGGACCTGATCGATGATCTGGTCGATGGTCTGCTGCTGAATCTCCTTGCCGCACTTGGGGCAGTGGGGCGTGCCCACCCGGGCCCAGAGGAGGCGGAGATAGTCGTAGATCTCGGTGACGGTGCCCACGGTGGACCGGGGGTTTTTGGAGGTGGTCTTCTGGTCGATGGAGATGGCGGGGGAGAGGCCGTCGATATAGTCCACGTCGGGCTTCTCCATCTGGCCCAGGAACATCCGGGCGTAGGAGCTGAGGGATTCCACATAGCGGCGCTGTCCCTCGGCGTAGATCGTCTCAAACGCCAGGGAGGACTTGCCGGAGCCGGACACGCCGGTGAGGACCACCAGCTTGTCCCGGGGCAGCTCCACGTCGATGTTTTTCAGATTGTTCTCCCGCGCGCCCTTGACGAAAATATGGTCGAGCATAGATTTGGTTCTCCTTTTGTTTTATGCGAAATAAACATCTTCCGCCCATTTGACGGGATTGGTGTCAATATAATTCCAGATGCGGAGATACTCTGCTTCACTGCGTATCACGCGGTCGTAATAGGTTTCCTGCCAGATACTGTGTCCGCCTGATTGGCGTGTGATCCCCGCTTTCCACTTCCCAATCACGTTTGGAATGTCGATGTGTTTTTCCTTCGCTGCCGCCCCTGTAGGGAGCGGATTTAACCGCTCCGCGATGCGTAGGATCATGTGGATGTGGTTCGGCATGATCACATATTTGTCCCGCAGCAGCCGGTCATAACGGCCAGGCAACAATTCGGTCTGTTCCCTCACCATTTTGCCAAGAGCCGATAGGCATACCACGCCCTCTACAATGCTTCCCAGCAGCGGTGCTCTGTCTCGTGTACATAGGGTGATGAAGTAGTAGCCCGGCTGACTGTAATCATAGGTTTTGAGACGAGTGTTCTTCCGTTG
This sequence comes from Lawsonibacter faecis, assembly GCF_014287675.1. Taxonomy (GTDB): domain Bacteria; phylum Bacillota; class Clostridia; order Oscillospirales; family Oscillospiraceae; genus Pseudoflavonifractor; species Pseudoflavonifractor faecis. Next base: position 120,991 of record NZ_JACOPQ010000006.1, read on the forward strand.
AGGATAGTCAGAAATCATATTTCCCACCTCTCACAGGAGACGGCGGAGCGCATAAATGCGCTCCCTACAGGCAGGGTGCGCCGAAGTTGCAGTTGGCTGAACGGAGGCCAGCTTATCTGGCTATCAGCAGCCCCTTCATATATTCTGAATCATTGTGAAATTGCACAACCAGTTCCTGTTCCTCAAGGGTGCAGCCAAGTAAAATCTTGATCTCCGAATCCCGCTTTAACAGATCGACCGTACAGATCACGCCGTCTATCGTGGGCAATGGACGGCTCCCACGCCAGACGTCGACTCCCTCTCCATCCATAGAGGCGGTATGTTCCAGGTAGCCGTAATCCAGCGGATAGACAATTTGGGCGTACCGCGGATGAACGCTTCCCCTGGGGCGGTCTATCACCAGCTTGGACTGGGCCACAAGCGTATCCAGCGCCACCCAGAAGCCGTTCTCCATCTATCCTCCGCCTTTCAGCTTGATGATCCTATCCCGCAGGACGGCGACGTACTCGAATTCCAGCAATTTACTCGCCTCGCGCATCGCCCCACCCGGCCAGGGCCGGGCGGGGACCCCGCTTCACTTTATCTGCCCGGACGGAATGAATCCGTCCGGCATCAAGGTTTCGGCCCTGTCGGGCCGAAGCCTAGGACGGCGCAAGCGCCGCCCCGCCTTGCGGGGCCCCGAAGGAGCTGCGGGAGGCTTACCCCCCGCCTTTCAGCTTGATGATCCTATCCCGCAGGACGGCGGCGTACTCGAATTCCAGCAATTTACTCGCCTCGCGCATCGCCCCACCCGGCCAGGGCCGGGCGGGGACCCCGCTTCACTTTATCTGCCCGGACGGAATGAATCCGTCCGGCATTAAGGTTTCGGCCCTGTCGGGCCGAAGCCTAGGACGGCGCAAGCGCCGCCCCGCCTTGCGGGGCCCCGAAGGAGCTGCGCGAGGCTTACCCCCCGCCTTTCAGCTTGATGATCCTATCCCGCAGGACGGCGGCGTACTCGAATTCCAGCAATTTACTCGCCTCGCGCATCTCCTTCTCCAGCTTGGCGATGGCCTCCATGCGCTGGAGCTTGGTGAGCTGCCTGGCGTCGAAGTCGAACTCCTTGTCCCCGTCGGCGTCCTGGGAGAGCTCGATGAGGTTGCGCACGCTCTTGATAATGGTTTTGGGCACGATGCCGTGGGCCTGGTTGAACTCGTCCTGGAGCTTCCGTCGGCGCTCGGTCTCGCCGATGGCGGCCATCATGGACGGGGTCATCTTGTCGGCGTACATCACCACCAGGCCCTCGGCGTTCCGGGCGGCCCGGCCGATGGTCTGGATGAGGGAGGTCTCGCTGCGCAGGAAGCCCTCCTTGTCCGCGTCCAGAATGGCCACGAGGCTGACCTCAGGCAAATCCAGGCCCTCGCGCAGCAGGTTGATGCCCACCAGCACGTCGAAGACCCCCAGGCGCAGATCCCGGATAATCTCCTGGCGCTCAATGGTGTCGATATCGTGGTGCATATAGCGGACCTTGATGCCCGCATTCTTGAGGTAGCCGGTGAGATCCTCGGCCATCCGCTTGGTGAGGGTGGTGACCAGAACCCGCTCCTTCCGGGCGGTGCGCTCGTTGATCTCGCCGATGAGGTCGTCAATCTGCCCCTCTACGGGCCGGACCTCAATGCGGGGGTCCAGCAGGCCCGTGGGCCGGATGACCTGCTCCACAATCTGTCCGGAGCGGGTGCGCTCGTACTCCGCCGGGGTGGCCGAGACGTAGATCACCTGATTGACCCGCTTCTCGAACTCGTCGAACTTGAGGGGGCGGTTGTCAAAAGCGCAGGGCAGGCGGAAGCCGTACTCCACCAGAGTCTCCTTCCGGGCCCGATCTCCGTTGTACATGGCCCGGACCTGTGGGAGGGTGACGTGGCTCTCGTCGATAAAGAGAACGAAATCCTTGGGGAAGTAGTCGATGAGGGTGTGGGGCGGAGAGCCGACGCTCCGCCCCTCAATGACCCGGGAGTAGTTCTCGATGCCGGAGCAGTAGCCCAGCTCCTGCATCATCTCGATGTCGTACAGAACCCGCTGTTTCAGGCGCTGGGCCTCCACCAGCTTGTTTTCCGCCTCAAAGTATTTCAGCCGCTCCTCCAGCTCCTTGTAGATTTCACCGATGGCGGCGTCCATTTTCTCCTTGGGGGTGACATAGTGGGTGGCGGGCCAGATGGGCACATGAATCAGGTTGCGGATGGGGGTGCCTGTGACTACGTTGACCTCGCTGATGCGGTCGATCTCGTCGCCAAAGAACTCCACTCGCACAGCGGCGTCCTTCCAGTAGGCGGGGTAAACCTCCACCGTGTCGCCCCGGACCCGGAACATATTGCGCTCAAAGGCGATGTCGTTGCGCTCGTAACGGATCTCCACCAGACGCTTGAGGAGATCGTCCCGCTTCAAGGTCATACCCACCCGGAGTGAGATCATCATCTTGGCGAAATCCTCCGGCTCGCCCAGTCCGTAGATGCAGGACACGGAGGAGACCACAATCACGTCCCTCCGCTCCAGCAGTGCGCAGGTGGCGGAGAGCCGCAGGCGGTCGATCTCGTCGTTGGTGGAGGCGTCCTTTTCGATGAAGGTGTCCGTATGGGGGATGTACGCCTCGGGCTGGTAGTAATCGTAGTAGGACACGAAGTACTCCACCGCATTGTTTGGAAAAAATTCCTTAAACTCGGCGCAGAGCTGCGCGGCCAGAGTCTTGTTGTGGGCCAGCACCAGGGTGGGCCGCTGGAGGCGCTCAATGGTCTTGGCCATGGTAAAGGTCTTGCCGGAGCCTGTGACGCCCATAAGGGTCTGCTCCTGAAGTCCCATCTCCACGCCCTTTGCCAGGGCGTCAATGGCCTCCGGCTGGTCGCCTGCGGGTTGGTATTCAGATACGACTTCAAATTTAGGCATAGGCCCACCTCCTTGATGCAATGCCATAGTAGACGTGTAAGCGCGGCGGACGCCTCGGGCTTACCCGCCGCTCCGCTCCAAGCTCCCCTATGCGGCTATCCTCCGCGCTTCTTGTCACGCTGCGGATTGGCCGCATGGCCGGGGACCTTTCCCTCCGCCTCCGGGCAAGCCCGGCCTGCCGCGCGGGGGACGGACGCCTCGGGCTTACCCGCCGCTCCGCTCCAAGCTCCCCTATGCGGCTATCCTCCGCGCTTCTTGTAATAATCGTACATTCATTCTATCAAAACGTATGTTCTATTGCAACCTTTATTTTCACAAATGGCACAACATTCCATGCTCTATTTTACCTCCGGCAGGAGGCCGCTATCCTTCAAAGAGACCATATCGTCATCCACAAAAATCAGATGGTCGTCCAATAGTACCCCTACCTGGGACAGGAGCGTCTGCAGGTAGAGGGTGGTGGCCTTGTCCTCGTCGGAGGGCAGCGCCAGCCCGGAGACGTGGTTGTGGGCCAGAATCACCCGGGCGGCGTTATGGTTCAGTGCGGTCTCCACCACGCCCCTGGGCGTGACCTCGGCGGCGTTCACGTTGCCCTCCCCCAGCTTTGCGCAGCCCAGGAGCTTCTTTTTGCCGTCCAGGCAGAGGAGGTAGACCCTCTCGTTCCGCGCTCCGAAAAAGAGCGGGTGCAGAATTTCATAGGCGGCGTAATTGGTGGTGATGAGGTTCCCGATGCGGCTGCGCCCGGCGGCATACCGCCGGGCCAGCTCCTTCACGGCCTTGAAAAGGACGGCGGAGCGGTCCCCCACACCCTTTACCTGGGCCAGGGCCTCCGGCGGTGCGTCAAGAACTCCCTCCAGGGAGCCGAACCGCTCCAGCAGGTCGTGGGCGATAGGGTTGGTGTCCTGCCGGGGGAGGGCGTAGAAAAGCAGCAGCTCCAGCACCTTGTGATCCGGGAAGGACTCGCTCCGGGCCAGAAACTCCCCCCGCAGCCGGTCCCGGTGGCCGGAATGGTCGGCCATAGCGCTCACCTCCAATGGGTAAAAATCTAACAGGAAAAACAGATTGGGCTGCCGCTCGAAATGAAGCGATGCGTGAGCGCATGGGGCCTTTCCACCGCAGGCCCTGCCGTCCCTCCAGCCTCACGGTTCACTGTTCACGCTCTCGCCCCGTACTCCGCAAGATAGGCCTCCATCCGGCCCTTCATCTCGTCGTCGATATACACCTTGCCGTCGATGGAATGATTGTGGAGGAAGGCGATGACCTCCCGGACGGTGACGATGGGGAACACCCGGATGCCGTGCTGCTCACGCAGCTCGTCCAGGGTGGTCTTGTCGCCGGTGCCCCGCTCCATGCGGTCCACGGAGACGATGAGGGCGGTCAAATCCACCGCCGCCACGCTCTTGAAGAGCTCAATGGTCTCCCGCACGGCAGTACCGGCTGTGACCACGTCCTCCACAATGACCACCCGGTCCCCGGCCTGGGGCTTGTAGCCCACCATGGAGCCGCCCTCGCCGTGGTCCTTAGCCTCCTTGCGGTTGAAGCAGTAGGGCAGGTCCCGGCCGTAATTGCGGTACAGGCTGGACGCCGCCGCCACGGCCAGGGGGATGCCCTTGTAGGCGGGACCGAAGAGGCAGTCCACGCCCTCGGGCAGGTTCTCCTGGATGCAGGCGGCGTAGTAGTCGCCCAGCTTGCCGGCCTGCGCACCGGTCTTGTAGTTGCCGGTGTTGATGAAATAGGGTGTTTTCCGCCCGGATTTGGTGGTGAAATCCCCGAAGGTGAGTACGCCGGAACGCACCATGAAGGTAATAAATTCTTCCTGATAAGTCATCGATTTCCGCCCCTTTTTGTGTGAATCAGTCGAAGTATTATATCACTGAAAAACCCTGTTATCAAGTATGAATTGCAGCAAAAATGATGGAACAAAACCCCTGTCTGTCGTAATTATGCCCTCGTATCCTCCTGAAGGCAGCAGTTTCTCCGCCTAACGCCGAGCGCCCCCGGACAACCGTCCGGGGGCGCTCCTATCCATTTTCCAACTTGGTGCGTGTTCAGTCTCCGCTCCCGATGGAGCGCTCCATGCACTCGCCCAGCAGGGCCAGCATCTGGTCCACCTGGATGGGCTTGGAGAGGTGTCCGTCCATACCGCTGGCAATGGACTTTTTGCTGTCCTCGTCGAAGGCGTTGGCGGACAGGGCGATAATGGGGATGGTCCGGGCGTCCGGCCTTCCCGAGGTGCGGATGCGCCGGGTGGCCTCCAGCCCGTCCATCACCGGCATGCGGATATCCATCAAGATGGCGTCGAACTCCCCCGGCTCCCCGCTGCAGAAGCGCTCCAGGGCCTCTCTGCCGTCGCCCGCACAGGAGACGGCAAACCCGTTCATCTCCAGAATGGTCTGGGCGATCTCCCGGTTGGTCTCATTGTCCTCGGCCAGGAGGATCCGGCGGCCCCGGAAATCCACGTGCAGCGCCGGGCGCGACTTCGCGGCGGCCGGGCGCGCCGCCTCCGGCGCGTAGTCAAAGGAGAGGGTAAAGAAGAATTCCGATCCCTCCCCCACCTCGCTTCTCACCTCCAGGCTGCCGCCCATCATCTGGACCAGCCGGCTGGAGATGGAGAGCCCCAGCCCCGTACCGCCCCGGCGGGCGGCGGTGCTTTTTTCCGCCTGCTCGAAGGAGTTGAAAATCCGCGTCAGCGCGGCGGCCTCAATGCCGATGCCGGTATCCGCCACGGAGAAGCGCAGCACCGCCCGCGGCCGGGTCTCCAGCGCCTCCACCCGGACTATGACGCCGCCCTCGTCGGTGAATTTGACGGCGTTGCCGATGATGTTGATCAGCACCTGGTTCAGCCTCAGCCCGTCCGCCCGGATGGGCCGCAGATCCCCACAGCCGTTTTCAAAGCGCAGCGTCAGGCCCTTTTCCGTGGCCTGGGGCCGCAGCAGGGACTCCAGGCTGCCCAGCAGCCGGGAGAGCTCCATGGTCTCGCAGTTGAGTTCCATCTTTCCGCTCTCAATTCTGGACATATCCAGGATATCGTTGATAAGGTTGAGCAGGTAGGTGTTGGCCTCCTCAATTTTATCCAGGCACTCCATTGCCTTGTGCCTGTCGTCCAGCACGCTCTTGGCGATGGTGGTCATGCCGCTGATGGCGTTCATGGGGGTGCGGATTTCGTGGGACATCCGGGAGAGGAAGTCGGTCTTGGCCTGGCTCACCGCGTCAGCCTTGGATTTCATGATGAAGGACGGGACAATCTTCACCAGCTCCTTCAGCAGCTTGCGCTCCTCCTGGGACCACTGGTAATTCTCCCTGTTTACCTCAAAGCTCATGGAGCCCACGTATTCGCCGTAGTTCCAAATCCCCGCGTGGAGGCAGGAGGCGATGTGGGAGATCCCCTCCCGCACGTTGCGGTCGGCCAGTCCGTCCTCGTCGTACATGGCGGCGCAGACGTCGAAATCCTCGTCGGAGACGTAGAAGTCCTGTCCCAGCTGGAGGTCGTTTCGGTTGCGGGCCCACTGGTAGGAGAAGTGCCAGCTCAGGTAGGCCCGGCTGGCCTCAATGATGGACACCCGGTCGAAGCGGAAGGTTCTCCCGATCCGGGAGAGGAGAAGGAAGACCGCGTCGTTGAGGTTCTTCGATTTGCCCAGCAGATCCAGGGCGAAGGATACCAGGTCCTTGTCCCGGTGCTCGGCCTCCGGCTTGATGACGTTGACCGGGTGCTCCTCGGTATAGACCTGGGTCAGGAAGACCCCCAGCTCGTTGGAGGTGTCCAGGTAGCAGGCCGCCTGGCCCTTGCCGTGCTCCTTTACGTATTTCAGCGTGCTCTCTGCGCAGCGGTAGAGGGCGTTGTACTCCTCCACCACCTCGGTGCTGCACATGCCGATGCTCACGCTGACGTGGATGTCCTTCTCGGCATTGATCAGGATGTTCCGGGCCAGGGCGGCGATCCGTGGGCCAATCATGGTGGCCCGGGTCTTGTCGCAGTGCTTGAGCAGGAGCATGAACTCGTCCCCGCCCAGGCGGATTTGAAGGTTGTCTGGCCCCGTCTCCGCCCGGAGCAGATCGGCCATCTCCTGGAGGATCACGTCGGCGAAGACGCTGCCCTCCTCCTGGTTGATGTTATCAAAATCGTCCATGTCCAGGAGCATCATCACGCAGTGCTCCCCCGGCGCTTTTCGCTCCAGGCACTCCTTGGCCAGGCGGACGCCGCACTCCTTGTTGTAAAGCCCCGTCAGGCTGTCCCGGGAGCGCGCGTCCAGCAGGGCCTCCTCCATCTCCTTCTGGCGGGTGATGTCCTCCACGATGCCCACCACGAGCTGGGGCGCGCCGCCCTCCCCGCTGAGAACCACCGACAGGGTCTCCCGGCACCAGAAGCCGCCGTCCGGGCCGCAGAATTCGCAGGAGGCGGTCCGCTCCCCCCGGTGTATCCGCTCGTACATCTCATAAAAGCCTTGATGGTACGGCTCGGCCACCATCTCCTTCGCAAAGGATTTCGGCATATTCTCATAGTGCTCCCCGCAGTGGTAGTAGTCCCGGGTGCGCGCGGGCACGATACACTCCCCGGTCTGTGGGTAGTAGTAGAATTCGCAGGTGGTGGTGTGCTCCAGCGCCAGCCGCAGCAGCTCGTTGCTGGCCTCAACCTGTTCCGCCAGGCGACGGCTGCGCAGCTCCGCCTTTTTCCGGCTGTCCACGTCCAGATACACGCTCTGGATGAGCTGGCCCCACTCGGCGTCCTGAATGACCTCGGCGCTGCCGATGATCCAGCACGGCGTCCCGTCCTTTCGGAGCAGGCGGTACTCGTAGCTTCCCTTGTCCCCGGGCTTGCGCAGGGCGCCCGCCTCCGCCAGGATGCGGCCCCGGTCCTCCTCCGCAATGAGGGCGCCCAGATCCCAGTCGTCCTTTGCCCAGAACTCCTCGCTGGTATAGCCGAAAATGCGGATGGCCTCCTGGTTTGCTTTCCGAAAGACCACCCCGCCGTCGGACAGACGGTACTGCACGATGCCGCACAGCACCGTCTGAAAGAGACTGTTGTACTGGGCGGCCTGCATCCTCTGCTCCTCGGCCTGGCGCTCCAGCTGGCGCTTGGCCTCCATCTCGGCGGTAATGTCCCGCACGACGCTGATGCAGACCGCCCGGCCGTCCACCGAAACGCCCTTCTTCCCGATGTCGTTGACCCAGATGTAGCTGCCGTCCTTCTTGCGGATGCGGTACTGGACCTCGTAGTCAAGGTCCTGGGCGAAGGCGGCCTCCACCAGGGCGTCCACCCGGGCGCGGTCGTCGGGGTGCATACAGTTGATGACCTTCCCGTCGATGGCCGCCACAAATTCCTCGTAGGTATAGCCCAGGTAGCTGAGCATGAAGTCGTTAACATAGTAGAGGGGGAAATCGGGCTCCAGATAGCCGCCCATCATGCCGCCGGGAATGCTTCTGCCCAGGATGTCCAGGGCCTTGGCGCCCAGCTGCCGCTCCAGCTCGGTGCGGCCCACGGTGTTGGACGGAAAAAACTCCCCCTCCTCCTGCTCGCTGTCGGGCGTGGAGGCGTGGATGGAGGCGATGCGGCACACGCCGTCCTCCCCCACGGTACAGACGGCGCTCACCCGGAACCAGATAAGGGCCTCCGCCCCCTCGCCGGGGTAGACCCAGGCAGTCAGCAGAACCGCCGCGCACCGGTCTGTGAAGGCGGACTCCTCAATGCTCTCATACTCAATCCTGCACGGCTCCGGCGCCTGGGCGAACTCCTCGCGCAGGGCGCGCTCCGCCTGGGCGCGCCCGGAGACCATCTCGGATTTCCCCGTCCCGACCCACTGCACGTCCTCTGTCAAATGGCCCAGCGTGTCCTTTAGGTCCCGCCGGACCAGGTAAGCGTCAAAAAAAGCCCGGACCGCGCCGGTCGCTTCGCCCGATCGTATCATTGATCTCGCCTCTTTCAGCTGTCACCGCCCAGTTTTGATATCTATGTATCATTATAGGGAGTCCGGGACGGAAAGGCAAGAATAACTGTGAAAACCGCCGCCCAGGACGTGCTCTCCCGCCGCCGCTCCGCACTCCGTCCGTAAAATGACGCGGCCCCACGGCTTTGCCGTGGGGCCGCGTCAGCTTGTCATTTCCGGGGCGCATGTCCCCGCCGCTTACCAAACCAAAGTGGAAAAATAGTCGTCCGGCGTCTCGGCCCTTCTGATGAGCGCGGTGCTCCCGTCCTCTTTCAGCAGTATCTCGGCGGAGCGGAGGCGTCCGTTGTAGTTATAGCCCATGGAGAAGCCGTGGGCGCCGGTGTCGTGAATGACCAGCAGATCCCCTATATCAATCCTGGGCAGCATCCGGTCGACGGCAAACTTGTCGTTGTTCTCACACAGGGATCCGGTCACATCGTAGCGGTGGTCGCACCTGGCGTCCTCCTTGCCCATGACGGTGATGTGGTGGTAGGCCCCGTACATGGCCGGGCGCATCAGGTTGGCCGCGCAGGCGTCCACGCCGATATACTCCTTATAAGTGTGCTTCTCGTGGGTGGCCCTGGTGACGAGGCAGCCGTAGGGCCCCAGCATGAAGCGGCCCAGCTCGGTAAAGATGGACACGTCGCCCATACCTGCGGGCACCAAAATCTCCTCAAAGGCCTTCCGCACACCCTCGCCGATGACGGCAATATCATTGGCGGGCTGGTCGGGGTGGTAGGGGATGCCCACGCCGCCGGAGAGGTTGATGAATTTGATGTCGCACCCGGTCTCGTCGCGCAGCTCCACGGCGGTCTTGAAGAGAATGGCCGCCAGTGTGGGATAGTACTCGTTGGACAGGGTGTTGGAGGCCAGGAAGGCGTGGATGCCGAAGCGCTTGGCCCCCATGGCCTTGAGCTTGATAAAGCCCTCCTTGAGCTGGGCGGGGGTGAAGCCGTACTTGGCGTCCCCGGGGTTGTCCATCACCTGGAAGCCCTCCTTGGAGGCCCCGATGGAGAAGGTGCCGCCGGGATTGAAGCGGCAGGAGATGGTCTCGGGGATGTACCCGATGGTGTCCTTCAGGAAATCGATGTGGGTGAAATCGTCCAGGTTGATGGTGGCCCCCAGCCCGGCGGCCAGGACGAACTCCTCGGGAGGCGTGTCGTTGGAGGAAAACATGATTTCGCTGCCGGTGAAGCCGCAGCGGTCGGACATCATCAGCTCTGTGAGAGAGGAGCAGTCGGTGCCGCAGCCCTCCTCCCGGAGGATTTTGAGAATGGCGGGGTTGGGGGTGGCCTTGACGGCGAAGTACTCCTTAAAGCCTGGATTCCAGGCGAAGGCCGCCTTCATCCGCCGTGCGTTCTCCCGGATGCCCCTCTCGTCGTAGAGGTGGAAGGGGGTGGGGTATTCGGCAGTCATTTTTTCAAGCTGTTCGAGGGTGACAAAGGGCTTCTTCATGGAGAAATCCCTCCTATTTCTAAAAACTCAGATTATATTTTACCGAATCATAGTGCGAAAGTCAATGAACGAAACCGCCAAGCCTTTTCCGCCCCTCCGGGCCCGCTTTGCCCATTTCAGAAAAAAGGACAAAAGTCGTGATTTTCCCTTGCAACCCACCGGCAATTTTGCTATTATAAATCGAAAGTCGAAAGGGAGGGTGCGTCATGCTGTTTCGGAGCGTTGTTTCGGTCATCACTGCCCCTTCCTTTCTATTTTTGCATGACAATCACGGGAGTGGTTGTTTTTTTTTGCGCAAAAGCGTGTGTGTAACGAGATGAAGGGAGAAATCACATGAATCAGCAGCAGCCCATCCGCGATGCCCGGACCCTTGGCGTCCCCAAGATGCTCCTCCTGGGGCTCCAGCATATGTTCGCCATGTTCGGGGCTACCATTCTGGTGCCCATCCTGACCAACCTTTACTTTGTGGACCCGGCCACCGGGACCTCCTACGGCCTCTCCATCCAGGTGACCCTGATCTGCGCGGGCCTGGGTACATTGTTCTTCCACGCCTGCGCCAAGCTGAAGGTACCCGCCTTTCTGGGCTCCTCCTTCGCCTTTCTGGGCGGCTTCCAGACCATCGCCAATCTCCAGATGGGTATTTTTAAGGGGATGCCCATGTCTGAGCGCCTGCCCTACGCCTGCGGCGGCATTGTGGTGGCCGGCTGCCTCTACCTGATTCTCGCCCTGGTCATTAAGCTGGTGGGCGTGAAGAAGGTCATGCGCTTCCTGCCCCCGGTGGTTACCGGCCCGGTCATCGTCTGCATCGGACTGACCCTGGCGCCCAGCGCCATTTCCAACGCCTCCACCAACTGGCTGCTGGCCCTGGTGGCCCTGGTCATCATTGTGGTCTGCAACATCTGGGGCAAGGGCATGGTCAAGATTATCCCCATCCTGCTGGGTGTGGTGGGGGCCTACGTGGTGGCTCTCATCATGCACTTTGCGGGACTCACCAATCCCGACGGCACCGCCATCCTCACCTTTGCCGGAGCCGCCAAGGCCGCCTGGGTGGGCCTGCCCCCCTTCCACTTCGCCAAGTTCGACCTGACCGCCATCCTGGTCATGGCCCCTATCGCCATCGCCACCATGATGGAGCACATCGGCGACATGTCGGCCATCTCCGCCACTGTGGGACAGAATTTCATTGAGAATCCCGGCCTCCACCGCACCCTTATCGGCGACGGCGTGGCCACCGCCCTGGCCGGCCTTGTGGGCGGACCCGCCAACACCACCTACGGCGAGAACACCGGCGTGCTGGAGCTGTCCAAGGTCCACGACCCCCGGGTCATCCGCATCGCCGCCTGCTTCGCCATCGCCCTCAGCTTCATCCCCAAGATGGCGGAGGTCATCGGCTCCCTCCCCGCGTCCATCATCGGCGGCGTCAGCTTCATCCTCTACGGCATGATCTCCGCTATCGGCGTGCGCAATATCGTGGAGAACAAGGTGGACTTCACCAAATCCCGCAACCTGATTATCGCCGCCGTCATTTTGGTGTGCGGCCTGGGCTTCGGCAGCGGCCTCACCTTCCAGATCGGCTCCGCCTCCCTGACCCTCACCGGCCTCGCCATCGCGGCCATCGCGGGCATCGTCCTCAACGCGGTGCTCCCCGGCAAGGACTACGAGTTCGGCGTCAACCCCGAGGGCGACCAGAACCGGGGTATTCACCAGTAGGCATTCATTAGGAGGGCCTGGGGGGCGCGAAACGCGCCCCCCAGGCCCTCCTTACTGCGCGCATATACTCTCTCGGCGGCGATAAACCTCACTGCGCACGGCGCAGGCTCGCCCCGCCGCCGTACCTCACAGCGCGAAAATCACCCGCACCTGTCCGCCCGTCTCCGGGGTGCGGTCGTAATAGACGGCAAAATCGTCCGTAAACGCCTTGGCGGCCGAGAGGGTCGTCCACTTCCCGGTGGCGGCATTATAGACCTGCACGTCCCCGCTGATGGGGATGCCCGCCACGCTGTCGCCGCCGTCGAAATCGGCGCGTGTAATCCCCACCAGCTCCGTGAGGGTCATTACCTTGGCGGCCTTCCCCGCCGCCGTGCCCGCCACGCCGCCCACCGCTCCGTCCCTGAAGGAGATGCCGGTAATATAGGTTGTATTGCCCTGGCTTCCGTTCTCCACCTGAACCGTGATATTGGTATATTTCATCTCCCCGCTGCCGCCGGACTGCTCCCCTTTCTCCAGGATGCCGTAGTCATAGCAGGTCCCGGTCACGTCGGAGAGCACCAGCAAATCCACCGCCCCGTCCGCGCCGGTCCCCACGTACTCAATGCTGGCGGCGGCCACGGTGTCCACCAGAATGTCGTCCAGGGTGATCTCCGTCACAGGTGAAGTTCCCACACGCTCGTAAATCTTCACCTGCTCCGCCAGCGCCCTGTCCCCCAGGGTCCCGTTTTTCACATCCAGCGCCGCCGAAGCGCCGCTGTAGGAGAGCCCGGAGACGCTGATTTTTCCCGCGGCGGAGCTGCCCACCTTCACCAGGCTGCCCACCAGCTCGGCGGATACCGCACCCGTGCTCTTGCCGGAGACGGTGACGCCGCCGGTCAGTTCCACCTGGGGGCTGGCCCCGCCGCTCTTGAGCACACCCACCATCCGCGCCGCGGACGACGCCGGGCTGACGGCGGCCACCTCCCCACTGCCGTCCAGGGTGACGGTGATTTTATCCCCCAGGGCCGCATCGCTCAGTCCCTCCGCCCCGTCCTCCGGCACGGTAAGGACCGCCCCCAGCACCGTAATGGTGCCGGGGGCCGTGGTATTCGGGCTTACGTCCTCATAGTAGCCGGTGATGGTGCTGCCGGCCACCGCCGCGCGCGCCCGGACCCAGAGCAGGTCCACGGTCCCCGCGGCGCTGTAGAACACCGTGACGGTATCCCCCTTTCTGATGTCGTACCAGCAGTCCGCCCAGGTCTGCTTCTCGTCGTCCAGAAGGACGGCCAGGCCGTTGGTGAGGGAAAAGGTATTCCCGTTCGCATCCTGAATCCCGGCTGCGTCCACCGCGGCCACGGTCAGTGTCCTTACCGCGCCGTCCTCCGGCAGGAAGCCGGCGGCCGCCCCCGATCTGTTCAGCAGCAGGGTCCCCCGCGTTCCGGCCAGGGCGGCGGAGGGCTCGTTCGCCTTTACATAGTAGGAGACCGCCCCGTCGGCGTAAATTTTCACGGTGTCGGCCGTCCCGTCGCCGGCGGTGGCGGAGGTATCCAGCAGGACTGCATTTTCCACGGTGGCGGCTGCCAGTCCCTCATAGAGGGCCCTGCCCTGGGTGGTGTCCGCCTTCAGCGCACGGTAGAGGAGGAGGGCCGCCTCCCCCCGGGTGAGGCCCTCCCCGGCGGACTTGCCGATGCCGCTGAGCAGGCCCAGCTCGGTCCCCTTGGCCATATAGTCCTCAGGCCAGAAGGGCCCCACATCGGCGGTGGTGTACCCCAGTAGGCGCAGGACGATGGTCACCGCCTGGCCGCAGCTCACCGCGTCGTCCGGGCCGAAGAGGCCGTTGCCGTAGCCGGCCACCATGCTCTCCTCATAGGCCAGGTTCACATAGGGGGCCGCCCAGCCTGTGGCGGGCACGTCGGAGAATAGAGTCTTGTAGGCGCTGTTTTTCACCTGGTCTCCGTGGCCCTCGGCCAGCACCGCCAGCTTGCAGAACTGGGCTCTGGTGAGGGAGTCGCCGGGGTGGTAGCCCCCGTCGGAATAGCCCGAGACGATGCCCAGCCCGGACAGGACCTCCACCGCCTCGGCCACGTCGCCGGACACGTCGGAAAAGGCCTGTCCCGCGGGGACTGTGACGGCCGCCGCGCCCAGACAGAGCGCGGCCGCCATCAGCATGGCCAGAATACGGTTTTTCATGGGTTCTTGCCTCCTTCGTTTGAAAAGCCTTCCCCCGCGGGGGAGGGCGGCAGGGCTGCGCCCCGCCGCTCTAATCCGCCCTCAGCGCGTCTACGGGCTGGAGGTTGGATGCCTTGGCCGCGGGGTAGATGCCGAAGACGATGCCGATGACCACCGAGAAGCACACCGCGCCCACGGTGATGAGGGTGCTCGGGAACAGTATCAGCCCGTACATGGCCTTCCCCAGCACCGCCGAGAGGAGGAACCCCAGGCCGATGCCGATGAGGCCCCCCAGGCCGCTGAGGATGGCGGCCTCCACCAGGAATTGTGTGACAATCTCCCGGCGCGGCGCGCCGATGGACTTCTTGATGCCGATCTCCCGGGTCCGCTCGGTAACGGTGACCAGCATGATATTCATGATGCCGATGCCGCCCACCAGCAGCGCGATGCCCGCAATGCCGCCCAGGACCACGCTCATGGAGGTCATCTCGTCGTTGGAGGCCGTCATGGCGGCGTTGCCGTCGGTAAGGGTGTAGGTCCCCACACTGGAGTCAATCTGTCCGGTGAGGTAGCTGTCCAGCTTGCCGATGACCGTGTCCACATCATCCGACTTGCCCACCTTCACCGTGTAGCTGGTGAGATAGCCGGTGCCCAGGAGGGAGCGGGAGAGCGAGTAGGGCACCACGACGGCGTTGTCCATGGAGTCCTCCCCGCTGCCGTCCTTCTGGTAGTACGTGCCCACCACCACAAAGGGGTCGCCGTTTAAGTAGATGGTCTCGCCGATGGGGTCGGCGTACTGGAAGAGGGCGTCCGCCACGTAGGCTCCGATGACGCAGACCCGGCTGCGGCCCTCAATGTCGTAGTCCAGGATGTCCCTGCCGCTGTCCAGGGTGTAGTTGTTGCAGTCCGCCCACTGGTCGCTGCCGAAGTAAATTGTGGAGCTGTCCACGCTGCCGCTGCGGTACTTCACGGTTTTGGAGGTCTTCTGGTCCGGGGACACCCCTGTGACCATGCCGGACAGCTCGCCGTTGCCGTACGCATAGAGCAGCCCCATCACATCCTCCGCCCGGCTCTGGTCGTACCAGGTCAGCTCCACCGTAACCTTATTGACGCCCAGCTTCTCATAGTAGGCGGTGATGTCGGCGTTGTAGCCGCTCACCAGCGCCACCAGCACCAGCACGGCGGTAACGCCGATGATGATGCCCAGCATGGTGAGAAAGGACCGGCCCTTCTTCTCCCGTATGGAGTCCAGCGCCATCATTAATGCATTCATCGTATCTCCCTCCCATGGCTCCGTTTTTTCAGTGCCCGCCGCGTCGGCGGCGGGTTCGGAGCCCAGCGGAGAATTTCCGCAGGGCCAGCTCACGCGGCCCGGGGATTTCATAAACGTGGGTCCCAGCTCTCTCAGAGACGGGGTGCGATCATCTGGCGGCCGCCACCTTCAAATCCGGGATCAGAATGCCGTCCCAGAGGCTGTCGTGGACGATTCTGCCGTCCATGACCCGGACAGTCCGGTCCGCCTGGGCGGCGATGCCGACGTCGTGGGTGATGAGAATGACGGTGGTCCCCTTCTCCCGGTTCAGCTCCCGCATGAGGGCAAGGACCTGGGCCCCGGTCTTGGAGTCCAGCGCGCCGGTGGGCTCGTCGGCCATGAGGACGGGCGAGCCGGTGCACATGGCCCGGGCGATGGCGACCCGCTGCTGCTGGCCGCCGGAGAGCTGGTTCGGGCGGCTCTCCGCCTTGTCGGCGATCTCCACCTGATCCAGCGCCTCCAGCGCCCGGCGGCGGCGCTCGTCCGCCCGGACGTGCTGGTAGGTCAGAGGCAGGGCCACGTTCTGCCAAACGTTGAGGGAGGGGATCAGGTTGTACCCCTGAAAGATGAAGCCGATGCGCCGGCTGCGCAGCTCGGACAGCTCCTGCGGCCTCCGCTCCCCCACGCTCACGCCGTCCAGGTAGTACTCCCCGCGGGTGGGCACGTCCAGACAGCCCAAAATGTTCATCATGGTGGACTTGCCGGAGCCGGAGGTGCCGATAATGGCGATGAATTCCCCCGCGTCGATGTCCAGGGTCACTCCGTCCAGGGCGTTGACCTGGTTGTCCATACCCTCGTTGTAGATTTTATAGACGTTGTCCAGGCGAATCAGGCTCATAGCGTCTCCTTTCATAGTGCGGGTCATGTGGTAGATGGGCGTTTATCTAAGCGCCGCCGTCTCCCTTATCCCGGGAATCCGCCGCCCATACTGCCCCCCCGGTTTCCGCCGCCGGAGAAATCGGGCATATTGCCGCCGCCGAAGTCCGGCATCTGGCCGGAGAAGTCCCCGCCGGGGAAGCCCTGCTGCATCTCGTCGGAGCCGTCCCCCTGGCTGGTGGTGTCCCCATTGGAGGGGGCAGCGTTCTGGTAGCGGGTAAAGACCTCCGTATCCCGCTCCACGCCGGAGAGAATACGGGCGTACCGGCTGTTGGTGGAGCCCACCTCCACGCTTACGGCGTAGAACCCGTCCGGCACCACGCCCTCGTCCAAATCCACCGCGTTCTCGGGCCGGGCGTCGCTCTTGATGAAGAGGCAGGTCCCCTCGCTGGTGCTCTTGAGGGCGGCCAGGGGCGCCAGAACCCCCTCCTCCGCGTCGCCTGTGGTGATGTAGTAGGAGACGTTCACCCCTGCGGAGAGCTCGCCGTTCGAGGCAATTTCAACGGTGATGGGAAAATACGCCACGCCGCTGGAATTGGTGGCCTCGTAGCTCACTTCGGTGACGGTGCCCTTGTATGTACTGTTTTTCTCCGCGCCGGAGCGGACGATGGTGACGTCCATGCCCATCTCGATGCTGTCGATGTCCAGCTCGTCGATGTTGGCGGTGATGGTCATGGTGTCCAGGTTGTAGATGGACACTGCGTTTTGCCCCGCCGCGCGGGGTTTTTCGCCCTCCCGGACGCCCACGGAGATGATTTTTCCGGGAATCTCGGCCGTCACGGCATAATCAGCGCGTTTTTCCTCGGTTTCCGCAATCTTATCCTCATAGGCGGCGATTTTGTCCTCTGTCTGGGTGATTTTCTTGTTGATGGAGGTCATCTGAGTCTCGTAGTCGCTGCCGTCGATGACGAAAAGGGTCTCCCCCGCGCCCACCTTCTGATAGGCCATGGCTGCGGCGGCGGAGATCTCGCCGGATGCCCCGGCGGTCAGGGTTTTCGTGGCGCTGTACTTCAGCTCCCCCTCCACGGCGGGGTAGATCTTCTCCCCGCTGTCCGAGAGGAGCCAGCCAGCCCCGGTCATGCCCTCGGTAAGGGCGCCGGGGTTCTCCACCGTCACGGTGACGGCGAAGCAGCGGGTCCCCTCGGTGGTGATGCGCTCCACCTTCTGGATGTCGGTCACGACGCCCTCGAAATTCTGCATCAGGTCGGCCACCGACACCCCGGCGGTCATTCCTGCATATACCTGGTCCTCATAGGCGTAGCTGAAGTACTGGGTGAGGGTCATCTTCGTGTCGTCCACCAGCAGGGCCAGCTTCGCGCCGTTCTGAACGGCGTCCCCCTCCTCCGCGTCCACCTCGGTGAGCCGCCCGGCGAAGGGCGCGGCCACGGTCAGCTCCGCCATGGTCTCCTGCAGGTCGGCGAGCTGCTCATAGCTCTGCTCCAGCTCCTCCTCCAGGTCGGTAATCTCGTCCCGGTACTCCTCAATCTGGTCGTCCAGCTCGGAGTCGTCCTGGGTGTAGAGGAGGTCGCCCTCCTCCACCGTATCCCCCGCGGCCACATAGACGCCGGTAATCTCGGCGGTGGAGGCGGTGGTGACGGTGACGGAGTTGTTGGGCAAGGTGGTGCCCGTGCCCTCGATGGCGTTGGACAGGGAGCCGTAGGTGGTGAACTCTGTAAGGGCGATTTTCTCCTCCGCCGAGAAGAACAGCGCCTTGGCCCCGAACCCCGCACCAACCAGCAGGGCCAGCACCAGGACGGTCACGACCGCCGCCTTTTTTCCGGGCCTGCGCTTCTTCTTTGGCTTTTCCGCCGGTATGTCTCCGCTCGTCCTCGTTTTCATCAGCTGCATTTGCAATCCTCCCCGCAGCGTTTTATTGACAGGGCCCAGTATACGGGTCCAAGCTGAAATCAGTCTGAAAGTTCCGCATACGAAATGTGAACACTTCGTAAATGATCTGAGAAATCCTGGTTTTTTTTAACCCGTCTGATATAATTTCAGAGAAGTTTCAGGTTTCTGTATTAGAATGGCGGCAAAGTGAGAAAGGGCGTGAGGCAATGCGCGTTTTAATTGTGGAGGACGAGGTGCGTCTGGGGGAGGCCCTGACGCAGATTATGCTGGAGCAGCGCTACCAGGCGGAGGCGGTGACCACCGGCGTCGACGGTCTGGACTACGCCCTCACGGGCCAGTACGACGTTATCGTTCTGGACGTGATGCTCCCCGGACTGGACGGGTTTGAGGTGGTCCGTCGGCTCCGGGCCGCCCATATCTCCACCCCCGTGCTCATGCTCACCGCCAAGGACGAGCTCACCGACAAGGTGTCCGGCCTGGACCACGGGGCCGACGACTATATGACCAAGCCCTTCGACTCCGAGGAGCTGCTGGCCCGGGTGCGGGCCCTCACCCGGCGGCAGGGGGAGGTGCAGGGGGAGACCATGGCGGTGTCCGACCTGGCGCTGGACCTCTCCACCCGCTGTCTGCGCCGGGGGGACAAGTCCATCCGGCTGGGCTTCAAGGAGTTTGAGGTCATGCGGCTCTTGATGCGGGGCGCCAATGCCGTGGTGCCAAAGGAGGACATCATCGCCCGGGTGTGGGGCCTGGACTCCGACACCGAGGACAACAACGTGGAGGTCTACGTCTCCTTTCTGCGCAAAAAGCTCTCCTACCTGGATTCCGCCGTCCAAATCCGCACCGTGCGCAAGGTGGGGTATTTTCTGGAGTTTCCGCAGGCATAAAAGCGGCGGATGGAGGCTCGTCTTTGCCCCGGTCTCACGCTGTGGGCCACCCCGGCCGTGGTGGCCCGGCCACTGTGGGAGCCCGCCATTTTGGCGGATAACGGCCCCGCTTTTCTCGTTTCTTCCCTTTTGATTTCCGCCCTGGAGGCCCGCCATGATCAAAAAGCTCCGTTTCAAATTTATTCTCACGAATATGGCTCTGGTGAGTCTGGTGCTGGTCATCGTCTTCGGGGTGCTGGTCGGGTCCACCTCCCAGCGGCTGAGCGCCCAGAGCGTGTCCGCCATGCGCCTGGCCCTTGAGTGGAGCGAGCTGGACGATCCGCCCCGGTTCGAGTTCGGCCCGCCCCCCGCGGACCTTGAGGAGGACGCCTACCGGCAGGAGGCCCGCAGGAACCGGGGCGAGGACCGGCAGTTCATGATGATCCCCGTCTTCTGCGCCGCGCTGAACGAGGACGGCTCGGTGGCCGCCCTCCACTTCCGGGACAGCGTGGAGGTCTCCGACGAGGTGCTGGAGCAGGCCGTGGCGCAGGCGCTGGCCAAAAGTTCGCCCTCCGGCGTCCTGCCCAGGCTGGACCTGCGGTACATGGTGGAGGTCTCGGCCGACGGGGTTACCCACATCGCCTTCGCGGACCGGAGCTGGGAGCGGTCGAATCTGAACAGCCTGATCGGCACCTCCCTCCTCATCGGCGCGGGGGCGCTGCTGGGGTTCTTCCTCATCAGCCTGCTCCTCTCCAAAATCGCCACCCGCCCCGTGGAAAAGGCATGGGAGCAGCAGCGCCAGTTTGTGGCGGACGCCTCCCACGAGCTTAAGACCCCCCTCACCGTCATCCTTGCAAACTCGGGCATTCTCCTGGCCCACCGGGACGACACAGTGGCCCGCCAGGCCAAATGGGTGGAATACATCCGGGAGGAGGCCCAGCGGATGAAGGGGCTGGTGGAGGACATGCTCTTCCTCGCCAAGAGCGACGCCGCCCGCACCGCCGTCTCCCGGATCGGCGTGGACATGAGCGAGACCGCGGAGAGCTGCCTGCTCCCCTTTGAAAGCGTGGCCTTCGAGGCCGGGGTGTCTCTGGCATGCGATATCCAGCCCGGCCTTCTGGTCCCCGGAGACGAGGGCCAGCTCCGCCGCCTGGTGCTGATCCTGCTGGACAACGCCTGCAAGTACGCCGGTGAGGGCGGCGCGGTGGAGCTGCTGCTGTGCCGGGCCCAGGAGAAGGTCCGGCTGACCGTCCACAACTCGGGCGCGCCCATCCCCGCCGAACACCTGCCCCACCTCTTCGAGCGGTTTTACCGCTCGGACAGCGCGCGCACCCGTGAGGCGGGGGGATACGGCCTGGGACTCGCCATCGCCAAGAGCATCGTGGACGGCCACAGGGGTAAAATCACCGTGACCAGCGCCCCCGGAGCGGGGACCGCCTTCACCGTGCTGCTGCCCTCCGGGAAATGACTTCTTCGTCCTCCAGACCCAATAAAAGACGCGCCGCAAAGCATTGCTTTGCGGCGCGTCTTTTATTGGGTCATCTCTTTTGCAGCCAGCGGGACAGCGCGGCCCGGGCCACGTCCTCCTCGGGGATTATATCGCTCTCTCCGGTGATATACCTGGCGACCTCACGCCAGGCCTCGCCGGACCAAATTCCATGTGGAATCCGCTTGACGGTCTGAGCGAGGGCGGGCGCCGTCTCAGGTACTCTGAGATCGGAAAGATACCCGCAGCCGCACTCCGCTGCAAGCCACTCCAGCAGTTCTGAACCTCCGCTTTCCTTTTGGGGCACGGCCTCTCCCTCCCATTTTCGTCACTTATCCAAACCTGCCCATGTTCTTTTTTAGTTTACACCTTTTCCGTAGGGGCTGTAAAGACTTTCATGCATTTTTATCCCCCGGTCCACTCATTTTTATCTCTCCACAGGAAAGGCGCCATTTCGCACCTTTGCCCTTGCTCGCTTTATATCAAATAGCATATATTTCCTGTTGCATTGTGTATGTTTCCTCTCACATTCTGTAATATTATGTAGAGGAGGAGATCAAATGTCCAGTTCACGGGAAGTTTCCTTTGAAAACCGCGAGAAATATCTTGAGTTGGGGCTGAATATTGCATTTTATCGCAAGCGCTGCGGTCTGACCCAGGAGGCGCTGGCGGAGCGGGTCGGCATCAGCCGTTCTCACCTGTCCGCCATTGAAGCGCCGAATTTGCTCCGCCCTTTTTCACTGGAGCTCCTCTTTGAGTTAGCCGATGCGCTTCATATCTCACCCAGCAAGCTCCTGGAATTTCGGGAGTGACGGTAAGACAAATTCCCTCCGACTATGTCGGAGGGAATTTTTTATTTCCGAGCGTAGCTCGGAAATAAAAAACGTCCATGTTGGCCGCTGTGCGGCCAACGGACTTAAAGTTTCAGCGCGTGGCCTTTCCAAGGCCACGCGCGCATAAAAAATAGCGTTTCACGCTGTTTTTTATGCTCTGTCCCGCTGATACAGGCTGAGAAGTTACCGCTTTCCCGCGGCGCTCTCCGCGCACTCCCGTACCTCAATGCTCCGCCCGCGGAGAATGCGGGGGAAAAAACGCAGGCACAATATCAGGGTGGTGGCGGAGCAAATCACGTCGCAGATTGGCTCCGCCCAGAAGGCCGCCTCGGCGGCGACCAGCATAGGCAGGGCGATGGTGCAGACCAGAAAGGTGGTCTTGCGGAACATGGAGCAGAAGAGGGCCAGGCGCAGGTGGCCCATGGCGGTGGTCTCGTCCACCAGGGCGTACTGGACGGCCAGGGGGATAATCGCCAGGGTAAATATCTTGATGTACTTCACGCTCCGGGCGGCCAGCACGGCGTCGGAGGTAAAAAGCCGCACAAAGAGGGGCGAGGCGGTATAGGTAAAGACGGTCATGAGGACGGTAAAGACCAGACAGATGCCGCACACGCACTGGACGGCCCTTTTTACCCGGTCGGTCCTGCCCGCGCCGTAGTTAAAGCTGACGGCGGGCTGGCTGCCGCCGGTGATGCCGCCCATGGGCATGGTGATGATGCACATATAGCTCTGGACAATGGTGGCACAGGTGACCAGCACGTCCCCCTCCCCCGGCCCGCCGTACTTCTGGAGCATGGCATTGAGAACGATGAGCAGCACGCTGTCCGATGCGATGATGAGAAACGGCGAGAGACCGAAGGCCATCACCCGCCGCATAACCCGCCAGGAGAAGCCCCCCCAGCCCAGGCGGATGGGCATGGATCTCTGCCGGAGGGAGAGGAGTACAAACGCGCAGGAGGCCATCTGGGAGAGGACGGTGGCGATGGCCGCCCCGGCGACGTCCAGGTGGAAAATATAGATGAAGACGGGGTCCAGGATGATGTTCAGCACCGCCCCCACCAGCACCGTCGCCATGCCCAGGCCGGAGCGGCCCTGGCAGATGAGGAAGCTGTTCATCCCCGTGGCCATCAGGGCGAAGAAGGTGCCCGCGGTGTAGATGGTGAGGTAGCTGTTGGCATAGGGGAAGGTGGTCTCACTGGCGCCAAACCACATCAGCAGCGGCTCCCGGAGGAGGAGAAAGAGGGTGGTCAGCGCACCGGAGAGGATGAGCAGCAGCAGAAAGCCGTTGTTCAGCACCCGCTGGGCCTCTTTTTCATTCCCCTCCCCCATGCGCATTGCCATGTTGGGCGAGCCGCCCAGCCCCACCAGGGAGGCAAAGGAGGACAGGAGGGTCACGATGGGCCCGCACACGCCCACCCCCGCCAGCGCCACGGTGCCGATGTCCGGGATGTTGCCGATGTACATACGGTCCACAATGCTGTAGAGCACGCTCACAAGCTGGGCCAGCATGGTGGGTATGGCGAGGCGCAGGATAAGGCGCAGAACCGGGTCGCTGCCCAGGTCGTTTTGATGTTTCAATGCCGTTTCGCTCCTGTTGACGTAGTTAAGTGGCAAATCTCAGGGCACAGGGCCTTGAGGTATTCCGGCCTATTATAATCGATGTGACGGCCTTCGTAAAGGGGCATCCCGCTTTTTAGCACTCTCTTGTCACGAGTGCTAATGTTTACAATTTAGACATAATTTATTGTATATTTGTTCACAGCCCAGCCGTATACTGTACCCAGAAAAACAGATGAGGGTCCGGAAGAAACAGGCGAAACGGCCCCGGAAAGAGAGTGACAGCTATGTGTGAACGCCATGTTTAGCACAATCGAGGTCCGACTGCCAGATCACGCCACCCACAAAAACAACTATCGAAAAGGAGAGTTTTCTATGTTTGGTATGCTTCCTTTTGATCGCAGCAACGACAATCTGTTCGACACCTTCGACAACTTTGCCCGGGATTTCTTCCGCAGCAGCAACGCCTCCCTTCCCGCCTTCCGCACCGATATCCGCGAGCTGGACGGCAAGTACGTACTGGAGGCCGAGCTCCCCGGCTTCAGCAAAGAGGACATCAGCCTGGACGTGAAGGACGGCATCCTCACCATCTCCGCCGAGCACAGGGAGAACCGCGAGGAGAAGGACGAGAGGGGTAATTACCTCCGCCGGGAGCGCCGGTACGGCTCCTTCACCCGGTCCTTCGATATCACCGGCATTGATGAGAGCGGTATCACCGCAGCCTATCAGAACGGCGTTCTGGAGCTGACCCTCCCCAAGAGCCAGCCCGTTATCCCTGAGGCACGCCGGATTGCAATCGAGTAAGCTGGAGCAGTAAACGGGAGCCGGTCAGCTGAGGCTGTCCGGCTCCCGCCATGTTTTCCTACCGAATTTTAGTAATTTAAGTATGTACTATTTAACAATAATGAGATATAATACTGATAGAGACAGGTTCTCTTCCTGAAAGGATGTGACGTCAAATGAACGCCAACAAATATACCCAAAAATCCCTGGAGGCCGTCCAGGAGGCCCAGGCCATCGCCGTGGACTACGGCAACCAGCAGATTGAGCAGCCCCACCTCCTCCTGGCCCTGGTGGCCGCCGAGGACGGCCTCGTGCCCCAGCTCCTCACCAGGATGGGCCTGACCGTCCCCTCCTTTGAGGCGGCGGTCAAGGACCAGGTGGCCCGACTGCCCCGTGTGTCCGGCTCCGGGCGGGAGCAGGGGAAGGTCTACGTGGCAGCCGACGTGGACAAGGCCCTGAACCAGGCCGAGAGGGTTGCCGAGAGCATGAAGGACGAGTATATCTCGGTGGAACATCTCCTGCTGGGCCTGGTGGAGAGCGCCAACGCCACCCTCAAGGAGCTGTTTCGCACCTACAATGTGAGCCGAGAGGGCATTCTCCAGGCCCTGACCGGGGTGCGGGGCAACCAGCGGGTCACGTCGGACAGCCCTGAGAGCACCTATGACGCCCTCAAGAAATACGGCAGCGACCTGGTGGAGCGGGCCCGGCAGAACAAGCTGGACCCGGTAATCGGCCGGGACGACGAAATCCGCAACGTCATTCGGATTCTGAGCCGGAAGACCAAAAACAACCCCGTTCTCATCGGCGAGCCCGGCGTGGGCAAAACCGCCATCGCGGAGGGGCTGGCCCAGCGGATTGTCAAGGGCGACGTTCCGGTCAGCCTGAAGGACAAGACCATCTTCGCCCTGGACATGGGCGCGCTGATTGCCGGAGCCAAGTACCGGGGCGAGTTTGAGGAGCGGCTGAAGGCCGTCCTCAACGAGGTGAAGAAGTCCGAGGGCCGCATTCTCCTCTTCATCGACGAGCTGCACACCATTGTGGGCGCCGGCAAGACCGAGGGCGCCATGGACGCGGGCAACCTTCTAAAGCCTCTGCTGGCCCGGGGGGAGCTGCACTGTATCGGCGCCACCACGCTCAACGAGTACCGCCAGTATATTGAGAAGGACGCCGCCCTGGAGCGGCGGTTCCAGCCCGTGCTGGTGGCCGAGCCCACGGTGGAGGACTCCGTCACCATCCTGCGGGGCCTCAAGGAGCGCTACGAGATCTATCACGGCGTGAAGATTACCGACGGCGCCATCATCGCCGCCGCCACCCTGAGTAACCGCTATATCACCGACCGCTTTCTCCCCGACAAGGCCATCGACCTCATCGACGAGGCCTGCGCCATGATCCGCACGGAGATCGATTCCATGCCTACCGAGCTGGACGTGATTCAGCGGAAGATCATCCAGCATGAGATCGAGGAGGCCGCCCTCAGAAAGGAGACCGACAAGCTCTCCCAGGAGCATCTATCCGAGATCCAGAGAGAGCTCTCCGACATGCGGGACGAGTTTAACGCCAAAAAGGCCCAGTGGGAAAATGAGAAAAACGCCATCGGCAAGGTTCAGAAGCTGCGTGAGGACCTGGAACACGCCAACGCCGAGCTGGAGAAGGCCCAGCGGGAGTACGACCTGGAGAAGGCCGCCCAGCTCCAGTACGGCAAAATTCCCGAGCTGCGCGCCGCTCTGGAGGCGGAGGAGCAGCTCGCCCAGGAGGGCAGGCGCAGCTCCCTCCTGAGGGACAAGGTGACCGAGGAGGAGATCGCGCGCATTATTGAGCGCTGGACCGGTATCCCCGTGGCCAGGCTGATGGAGGGCGAACGCGACAAGCTCCTCCACCTGGAGGATATTCTCCACCAGCGGGTCATCGGCCAGGACGAGGCCGTCCGCCTGGTCAGCGAGGCCATTTTGAGAAGCCGTGCGGGCATCGCCGACCCCAACAAGCCCATCGGTTCCTTCCTCTTCCTGGGTCCCACCGGCGTGGGCAAGACCGAGCTTGCCAAGACTCTGGCCGAGGCCCTCTTCGACAGCGAGAAGAACCTGGTGCGCATCGATATGAGCGAATACATGGAGAAGTTCTCCGTCTCCCGGCTCATCGGCGCGCCTCCGGGCTATGTGGGCTATGAGGAGGGCGGCCAGCTCACCGAGGCCGTCCGCCGCCACCCCTACTCCGTCATCCTCTTCGACGAGGTGGAGAAGGCCCACCCCGACGTGTTCAACGTCCTCCTCCAGGTGCTGGACGACGGCCGCATTACCGACTCCCAGGGCCGGACGGTGGACTTCAAGAACACCATCATCATCCTCACCTCCAACCTGGGCAGCCAGTACCTGTTGGACGGTATCGGCGAGAACGGCGAGATCACCGAGTCCGCCCGAAGCCAGGTGGAGGAACTTCTCAAGCGCTCCTTCCGGCCGGAGTTTTTGAACCGGCTGGATGAGATTGTCTTCTACAAGCCGCTCACCAAGGCCAACATCACCCACATCATCGACCTGCTGGTGGCGGATTTGAACCGCCGCCTCAGCGACAAGCAGCTCTCCGTGGAGCTGACTCAGTCCGCCAAGGAGTACGTCATCGACAGCTCCTACGACCCGGTGTACGGCGCGCGGCCCCTGCGCCGCTTCGTCCAGCACACCGTCGAGACCCTCATCGGCAGGAGAATCATCGCCGGCGACGTGGACGCGGGGGACACCCTCACCGTGGACTTGCGGGACGGGGACCTCACGGTGGATGCCCGCCGGGTGCTCAAGGGCGAGGTCGTGGACGGCTGACGCAGCAGAAAAATCAGAGACGCCGCTGGAAGCGAGTGCTTCCAGCGGCGTCTCGCACCCTGCGGGGCGGCCGCCCGCCATCCTCCGCCCTGTTGTCGCTCCCCATCAGGCCTTGTTCAACAAATGGGAGTATGCCCGGCGGCGCGAGATTTTTTCATTTTTCAAGCAGTTTTTTGCAGGAATATTGACTGATTTAAGGACAAACTGCGTCGTCCATGCGGAAAAAGAACCGTCAATTGGCCGTGTTGACCGATTCATACAATGCCTGGCCTCTGAAAAATTTTTCTTGACAAATCCTCCGCCCCGTGCGTATACTGTAGCAAAGCAAATCAAGAAACCGATGACGAAGAGAAGTAGCGACGACCCGGACCTTCTCAGAGAGCCGCAGGTGGTGGGATTGCGGCAGGGGACGACGGCGTGAATGGACTTCCGAGGGCGCGGGCGAAAGATTTTCTTCGAGTAGCCAGACGGGGACTCCGCCCGTTATCAGGGGAGCGTGGGTTGGTTGACCTGCGAAAGT
This sequence comes from Lawsonibacter faecis, assembly GCF_014287675.1. Taxonomy (GTDB): domain Bacteria; phylum Bacillota; class Clostridia; order Oscillospirales; family Oscillospiraceae; genus Pseudoflavonifractor; species Pseudoflavonifractor faecis. Next base: position 148,023 of record NZ_JACOPQ010000006.1, read on the forward strand.
GAGTGGGCGCTCCACGGGGCGTCAATCCGGGTGGTACCGCAGAGGCCAGTCCTTTGTCCCAGAGATTTAATCTTGGGGACGAGGGGCTTTTTTTGTTGCCTGTCTCGTCCCGTAAAAAGGAGAAATGCGATATGTCTGCCAAAAAAATTCCCCACCGCCTCTATCTGACCGAGGACCAGATGCCCCGCCAGTGGTACAACCTGCGCGCCGACATGCCCGAGCAGCCCGACCCCCTACTGAATCCCGGCACCCTCCGGCCCCTGGCCGTAGAGGAGCTCTACCCCATCTTCTGCGAGGCCCTGGCCCGGCAGGAGATGGACGGCTCAAAGCGCTACTACGACATCCCCGAGGAGGTCCAGGAGGTCTATAAGATGTACCGCCCCTCCCCCCTCATCCGGGCGTTCAACCTGGAGAAGGCCCTGGGCACCCCGGCAAAAATCTACTACAAGTTTGAGGGCAACAACACCTCCGGCTCCCACAAACTAAACTCCGCCGTGGCCCAGGCCTACTACGCCAAGGCCCAGGGAATTACCCGCCTTACCACCGAGACCGGCGCAGGCCAGTGGGGCACCGCACTCAGCGAGGCCTGCTCCTACTTCGGCATTGACCTGGACGTGTTTATGGTCAAGTGCTCCTATGAGCAGAAGCCCTTCCGCAAGGCGGTCATGGGCGTGTTCGACGCCAACGTGACCCCCTCCCCCTCCCCCACCACCGAGGTGGGCCGCAAAATTCTGGCCGAGAACCCCGGCACCACCGGCAGCCTGGGCTGCGCCATCTCCGAGGCGGTGGAGTCGGCGGTGACCGCCGGGAACTCCCGCTACGTGCTGGGCAGCGTCCTCAACCAGGTGCTGCTGCACCAGTCCATCATCGGTCTGGAGAGCAAGGCCGCCATGGAGGAGCTGGGTGAGTACCCCGACGTGGTGGTGGGCTGCGCCGGCGGCGGGTCCAACCTGGGCGGCCTCATCGCCCCCTTCATGCAGGATAAGCTGACAGGGAAGCACGACCCCCGCATCGTGGCGGTGGAGCCCGCCTCCTGCCCCTCCCTCACCCGGGGCAAGTACGCCTACGACTTCTGCGACACCGGCAAGGTCACCCCCATGGCCCGGATGTACACCCTGGGCAGCGGCTTCATTCCCTCCGCCAATCACGCCGGCGGCCTGCGCTACCACGGCATGAGCCCAATCCTCTCCAAGCTCTACCACGACAAGTTCATGGAGGCCGTCAGCTACAGGCAGACCGAGGTCTTCGAGGCCGCCGTCCTCTTTGCCAAGCTGGAGACCATCCTTCCCGCCCCCGAGTCCGCCCACGCCATCAAGGGCGCCATCGACGAGGCTATGAAATGCAGAGAGTCCGGCGAGGAGAAGACCATCCTCTTCGGTCTCACCGGAACCGGCTACTTCGACATGACCGCCTACGAGGCCTACCTCAGCGGAACCATGAGCGACCATGTGCCCACGGACGAAGAGCTGCAGAAGGGCTTCGACACCCTGCCTGACATCCCCCAAAACAAGGGTATTTAAGGTCAACGGCCCCGCCTCCCCCGAGGCGGGGCCGTTGATTTCCGCCGCCCTTGAGACCATTATTTTACCAAAATTCGCATTTCTCTTCCTAGACAGCCGGTCTCGCCGGTGGTACCATGGGGCTATCAAAGCACGGGAGGCCGGAAACATGGCGGACAAACAGCCCTATCTCGACGCCCTTCGCGAGCTGCTCGCCTATGAGCTGCCTCCGGATGTCCGGGAGCGCGTCACGTTTCTCCTGGGCAACCCCGGGGCCAGCGCCTATGAGCTGCGCAGCGCCTGCCGCCGGGCGGCGGAGCGGACCGTCCTCTCCTACCCCCGCTCGGAAATCGTGTGGCACCCCACCGTGGACGCCGCCCTCTGCACAGGCTGCGGCAGGTGCTTCGACTTCTGTCCCCAGCAGGTCTATGAGATGGCGGACGGCCTCTCCAGCGTGAAGCGGCCGGAGCGCTGCGTCATTCTCTGCTCGGAATGCGCCCCCCTCTGTCCCGCCGGGGCCGTCACCTTCCCGCCCCAGACGTCCTACCATGAATTTTTGAAGCCGCGTGAGGAGGAGTGCTGAAATGCCCGGAATCTGTCCGTGGGACGACGCTGTCGTCTCCGCCCTGAAGGCGTCCTGCATGTCCGTGCATACAGCCAAAGCGCCCACCACCCTCACCGCCCTGCTGGTCCGGCTGATGGACACTCCAGGCGTGCCCATGCACTACCCGTATCATCACTTCATTACCCCCGCCGCCCTGCTGACTCTGGCGGCCATGGAGCGGGGGACCGGCGCGGATACCCTGTCCGCCCAATTGTCCCTGGCTGAGGAACGGGCCCGGACCGTCCCCGGCGGCTTCTGCGGCAACTGCGGGGCCTGCGGCGCGGCCATCGGCGCGGGCATCTTCGTCAGCGTCTTCACCGGAGGCAGCCCTATGTCAGTGGAGAACTGGCAGTGGGCCAACGAGGTCACCAGCCTCTGCCTCCACAAAATTGCCTCCTGTCCCGGCCCCCGCTGCTGCAAGCGGGTCACCTTCCTGGCCGCCCAGGCCGCCGTCCCCTACCTCAACGAGGTCTGCGGACTCTCCCTCTCGCTGGATGAGGAGATCTCCTGCCATTTCCACAATAAGAACCCCGATTGCCTGGAGCGGGACTGCCCCTTCTACCCCGCCCAGGGAGGTGGCGTGCGGTGAAGTGCCCTATTGTGGCGCCCCAGTCCCACCTTCCCCGGAAGGACCCGGTGAATCCCTGCCCCTGTCAGGGGCGCCCCGTGGACCTGACGGTCAAAAAGGGCGTACTCTTCTGGCTCAAGGAGGTGGGTGAATCCGTGTCGGAGGGCGAGCCGCTCTGCGAGGGGGAGGCCGCCAAGCAGGTTCTGGAGTTCGCCGCACCGGTGGGCGGCGTACTGGCGGAGCGGTGCATCGAGGACGAGGAGGTTTTCTCCGCCGGGGATATTTTGGGCTATATTGAGATTGATGAATAGCAAGAGCGGTCTGCGGTGCAGGCCGCTCTTGCCGTCTTTCGGAAAAGTTTTTCTTACATTGCCCTCCAAAATATGCTAAAATGGAATTGTAAAGTATGAAAGCAAACGGTTCTGCGGTATAATGGGGGTAAACAATGTATCAGCCAGGCGATTTGATAGTCTATGGCAACACAGGGGTCTGCCGGGTGGCGTCCATCGGCCCTCTGGACGGCGCCCGGGGCGCGGACCGGGACAGGCGGTACTACTCCCTGTCCATGGTCAACGGCTCGGGTTCTATTTTTGTCCCGGTGGACACCTCGGTCTTTATGCGGCCCATCCTCACCCGGGACGAGGTGGACGCCCTCATTGATACACTGCCCGAGCTTCAGGGAGAGATCTGTACCGAACGGAACCTCCGTCTCCTCTCCGAGCAGTACCACGCCGCCTTCCAGTCCCACCAGTGTGAGGATTTGCTCAAACTGATGAAGGCGGTCCACGCCAAGGGCAAATCCTCCGGTCTCCAGGGCAAGACCCTGGGGATGACCGACCAGCGGTATCAGAAAAAGGCTGAGGAACTGATCTACGGCGAGTTCTCCGTAGTCCTGGGCATTCCCTACGATCAGGTGGAGCGCTATATCGCCGACCGCCTGGACGCGGGCGTTCTTAAGGCTGCCGGGCAGGATGAGTCATGATAAAAATAGGGGAGGCCGTGTCGGCCTCCCCTCAGTCTGTCGGAAACCCCTTCGCCGGGGGCGCCTCGCAGAGTTCCGCCGTCCGCGGACGGCGGAATAAATTTAAAATCCGTCATTTGGGGGGACATGCGCCTGAGAAATGGCGCTTCTCATGACGGATGGGGCGACTTTCTCTCAGGAAATCGAGCCCCATCCGTCATGCAGCTTTCTGTCAAAGAAGCCCCGAAAGGCTTCTTTGACAAGCTGAAAGAGGGCAGGACTTCCGTCCTGCCCTCTTGATGTAACTGTCAGCTTAGCCGAAATAACGCTTCAGCAGACCCTCAAAGGCCTTTCCATGCCGGGCCTTCCCACGGGGCAAGCCCCGTGGGAGCCCTTTTTATTTTTATCTGCACGGGCGAAATGAATCCGCCCGGCATCGAGGTTTTGGCCTCGCGGGGGGCCAAAACGCTCGGTGACGAGGCCCGCCACATCGAAAGAGGACGGGGCATACGCCCCGTCCTCCCTATCTATGTCAGCTTAACCGAAGTAACGGGCCAGCAGACCCTCGAACGCCTTGCCATGTCGGGCCTCGTCTTGAATCACTGGTATCAATCCACAACATATTGTTTCTATTTGTATTCATCAGTACTGATACAGTATATCAGCTCTATTTTTTCCCACACTTTTCCCACCACAATTTGGCGGTGGGAAAAACGGCCTTCCATAACATCCAGAACTTGCTGATTACATGAATCCGCCTCTGTACGATCACGCTCAAGGCATCAAAAGGCTGTTGGCTCACGCCGAGCAATGCTTTATTTTTCCCTGATATTAAAGTATCTCAGAATTCGAGCATGGGTATCGCCGTCCACTTTGTAAGCTACCAGCGGCACAGTCTTGAGCCCCTTTTCCCAGTATCCCTCGTCCAGCGCCACAGTACGCAGCCAGGTAACGCCGATAAACCACTCGTCATCCGGATCGCACTGCGCCTTGCATTCAGCCTCCATCCAGGGCGCATCTTGTATCAAAACCAGTTCGCCCTCTGCCATAACTTGAAAGTTCTTCATAGGTGTTGCCGTCTGTGTACAGATACCCACTCCCACAAAGCCTTTGCCTGTGATGTGGCAAAATACCCGGTCGCCTTCTGCAATATTACACAGCATCTTTCCACTTCCCCCCTGCGCGGCAGAGAGAAAACCATACTGCACCGCATCCGGCCAGCTGCGGCCGGCATATTCAACGGTATAATTACTTCCCGCTGTACTGATTTGCAGCAGTTCTTCCTCCTCATCCGACCAGCCGCCGGCAATCTCCTTCAGTAGGCCCACATTCCAAATGTCCTTCGCCAAGGCGTGATACAGCTCCTGGCGGGCGTGAATGCCTTCCTTTTGAAAGACCTCGAAGGGCTGAAACGGATATCGTTCAGCCAGTGTCAGGAAGTGCGGATGATTCTGGTAAGCCGCCTCATTCATGGCCTGCGCCAAAATATTATCTGTCAGGTAGCATTTGACCCGCTCGTCATAGGGCATATCTTTATAACTGCGGTTTTTATCCTGGGTCAGCAGCAGCAGGTTTCCAAATTTCCTCCGGTTGTTTTGAAAGTCCTCCTCATCGTGGAAGTATGCTCGGTAAGTTTCGAAGTCATCCGGCAGGATGTGTTCCACATCATAGGGGGTTTTGCTCTTTCGGTCTATGTAATGCTCAAACTGGGAGGGGTATCCCATCTTCACGTTGACAAAATCGGTAATCCGGGCCAGCAAATGGAGCATGTAGCGTCCCGTATACTGGTTGAGTTCAAAACTCATCACACCGTCCAGCTTCTCATTCATACGTCTGAGCATCTTGGTCAGATAGATTCCGATGCTCACCGAATCCTGATTGCGAATTTGGTTAAGGATACGAAACAGCACCGTCTTATTTGTGTTCCAATTGATCTTTTTATAGTTAAAGATACGGACGGATGCAAATATATCTACAAAGGTAGAGATCAGACGGATTTTACGATCCACTTCTTCCGGGCTGTCCTGAAGCCCTACCGCGCCGATGATCAGAAGGTTTTGATAATTGAGATCACGGTTTGCATTGTAGTAAACCGCTTCAAAACCTGTAGTCAGCCGTTTTGAGTACTGCGTCAAGCGCAGATACAGCCCGGTGACCTGCGCCATCTCTTTGAGAACGAGATTTTTATAGTCGTCGGACTGTTCCAACCCCATTCCAGTTCTGGCGTAAGCGCGAACCCAGGTGTGGAAACGATCGCCCAGCAATTCATAATCCCGGTCTACCGCGCCTTTTTTGGTTTCGCGCAGGGTCTTGGCATATTTGGCCCGGAGCCAAAGTGAGATAAACTCCACATCCTCCGCGTTGGTCACACCGCTTTTGTCTTGGGAGGAGGCGGCCTTGATCTGGTTAATATTCTTTTGCCAGGCCTCGTTGACCTGCTTTCGGTCCGCCTCATAGACCTGCTGAATGACAAAGGCCTTCATCATCTCGGCGCTGTTCAGGCTTAGGCCCCGGTCGTTCATGGTCACAAAGATGGTATAGGCCTCGTCTTCGGAGGGCGTGTCGATCTCCAGTAAAAGCACCTTTTCCGTCACCCAATAGATGAAGTAGGGTAGGGCCTCGCCCTTTAGCTCCTCTGGGAACAGCTCCTCGATATCTCCATATCGATTTATGATATTTTGATTACTTTCCCCTTCCGGGATGTATTGGGCGTCATTGTTTAAAAGGGCCTGCAGGCAGTCCCGGCGCTCCTCCATGTCCAGGTTGAAGCACGGGACCCCGTAATCCACCGTACAGATCATGTTGTCAAAATGAATGGGCAAACCCGGGATGCCTGTCGCCTGTGACTGGAGCCGGTTTAAGTAGATGAGCAGGAGGGTCAGCGTGGTCAGGCGCTGTTGACCGTCGATAATCTGCTGAGACTGGCCGCTGGTACAGATAATGCTGCCCATATAGTAATAGCCGTAGTCCTTGACCTCCTGTACCGTGCTGTGGACCCCCGTATCGTAGAATCCCCGGAACGTGTTGGTCAGGTCCTCCAACATCTGCTCCACCTGATGCTTGCCCCAGCGGTACTCCCGCTGATAGTAATCCACCGTAAAGCGGCGGTCGGCCAAAATTTTTTTGAGCGTGTCCGTTTTGTCTATCTTATTCATGGTACGACCTCTCCCTCTGCCAGACATTGTTTCAGGAGTTCCACGGCGCTTTCCTCGCTGGGGTCGTTGGTACCCAGCTCCCCACGGAAAGCACGGGCCAGGATAGATTTTTTAATGAGGTCAATACGCTCCAACACCGCAGCGGCGGCCTCCTTGGCTTTCTGCTCCTTGGCGAGGAGGTCGTCGAGAATGCGGACAATTTCTTGCTGCTCAGAAATACAGGGAAGCAGCACCGGAAAACTGTTAAGCTGTTTTGAATTAATGGATGCAAGATTTGTCGTTTGCTTTGAGCAACTTAGGAAGTATTGTTTACCATAGCGGCTACCCGCTTGGTAGGAGAGAAAATAAGGGTCTAATCTGTCCTTTTGAGGGCGGACAGCAAAAATGTGGTTTTGATGGAGACAATTTTTAATCTCTCCCTTCCACACCGTCCCCCTGCCCAACTTATCAAAATCCCCACCTTCAGTGAAGAGAACATCATTAGTCTGTAGCATATATCTATTAACTTTTGTCTCTTCTACTTCAATCATTTTAATTTCACCTAAATCAAGGAAACCGTCCTGTACATTTGCGACGCGTAAATAGGGACGTTGTACAGTGGCTGTATCGTAGTGCTTTCCCTTCATAAGGCCCGTTTGCAATGCCGCGATTGTCTCTAGTCTTACTTTGACCCAAGTAGTAGCAGTATGCTTTTCTCTCCAACTCTTTGTAAGCATACTTGTAAATGCTTTTTGCAGAATTGCACTTTTTCTAGTCTCAAAACCATCCACCGCAGCCTGCGCTTTTTCCTTTGCCTCGTCCAGCTTGGCAAATAGGCTTTCAATGCGGTCAACTATACGTTCTTGCTCTTGCCCTGGTGGAATCGGAAGCATATAGCGGTTAACCCACTTTGGCTGGGCGCGCATCAGTGAGCCCCCTACACCCGATACATTTGAAAGCATTTGCTCTCGAAAATATGGTCCCTGAAACAGCCATAGCAAATAGCGTGGATTACATCGAGTTGTTCTTACAACAATCCATTCGGATGAGGCCAAGTAAGAGTGATCGGTATGGCCAGTAACAATCCAGACACGATTGATTCTGGGGTTAATTTTACATAAGAGTATATCGTTTTTGAGCACGTACTGTTTTGATGATCCTATTTCGCTTCCTAAAACAATTTCTGGAAAGTTATTTTCACAGCTAGGAACGCTATAAAGTTCAAATATCTGCTCCGGCCTAGTCGCCGGGTTGAGCGTTTGGCTAAAAAAATGATTAATCTCATCAAGCCTTGTCCACACCCAATTTTCAGGGACGTGATACGGCTGTTCCTCCTCCGGTACCAGTGCCCGCTTCAGTCGCTCCTCCAGCGTAAGCCCGCTCTCTTTTTTTCTCTTTCCCGCCATCAGTCCAGCGCCTCCAGGGTTCTCAGCTCTTTCACCACGCTCATGAGCAGGTCCACAGCCTCCTCTAACTGTGCAATGCACTCCTCAGCGCTGTCGGCGGGGTCGGGCAGGTCGTCGTAGTCCATCACCGAGTCATCCCGAATCAGCCCCAGGTCCAGGCTGTCGCCCTTATCCTTGATCTCCTGCCGGGTGAACACGCTCCACCGCTCGTCCTGCACGGCGCGGCGGTCCTGGGCGGTATAGGCCGCCTCGAAGGCCGAGAAGTGCTCACTTTTGAGGGGATTGGTCTTGCCCAGGCTGGGCATATTGGTGCGCAGGTCGTAGAACCACACCTCTTTGGTGTTGCCCTTGTCGTTCCGTCCCCGGGTAAAAAAGAGCACGTTGGTCTTGACCCCCTGGGCATAAAAAATTCCGGTGGGTAGGCGCAAAACGGTATGTAAATTACATTTTTCCATCAGGTCCCGGCGGATGTCGGCCCCATCGTTGTCGGCAAAGAGCACGTTGTCCGGCAGCACCACCGCCGCACGGGCTTTACCCGTGGTGTTTAGGCTGCGGTAGATGTGCTGCAAAAAGTTGAGCTGCTTGTTGCTGGTGGAGTAGGTGAAGTCGGTGCGGGTGGCCCGCTCGCCGCCCTTCTTTGTGCCGAAGGGCGGGTTGGTGAGCACCACGTCGTATCCCGTCATATGCTCCCCCGCGCCGGAGAGGGTGTCCGCCCGGGCGATATGTCCGTGGATGTCGTGGAGCATGGCGTTCATCAGGGCCAGGCGGTGGGTCTCAGGCACCAGCTCACAGCCGGTAAAGGCCTGGGTGCGCTGGAACTCCTGCTGGTCGGCCTCCAGGTCATGGAGGTCGTCCGTCTGTTCCTTTACAAAGCGGTCGGCGGCTATCATAAAACCAAAGGTGCCGCAGGCGGGATCGTTGCACCGCTCTCCGGCCTGTGGTGCGGTGAGGCGGGTCATAACGTCGATGAGCACACGTGGGGTAAAATACTGGCCTGCGCCAGACTTTTTCTCGTTGGCGTTCTTCTCCAAAAGTCCCTCATAGAGGTTGCCCAGTCCCTCCTCCTTAGCGGAGTACCAGTCCAAGGCGTCAATACTCTGAATAATTTTTTCCAGATTTTTTGGCTCGTCAATGTTGGAGGCCGCGCCCTGATAGATTTCCTTAACCCGACCCGTGCACTCCTCGCCCAATTTATCCAGCAGTGTTTTATAATACTTCTTGAGCTCAATGCCGCTCTTACTCCGCAGCACGTCCCAGCGGTATTCAGCGGGAATCTGCCCCTCCGTCTCGGTCTCCTTGGCCATCTTCAGGAACAGGATATAGGTCAGCTCCGTCACATACTGGTGATAGGTAATGCCGTCGTCCCGCAGCACATTACACAGGTTCCACAGCTTGGACACGATCTCTTGAGTGGTCATGCAAGTCTTCCTCCGTCGTCATAGAGATACTCATTGAGTTCCAGGATAATGCTCTCCAGCTTACCGCCGAAGCGCTTGTCGATCTGAGTAAAGCCGCCGTCGTTGCGAAATGCCCCCTCATTAAAGGATTGGACGTTGATGACCGACTCGTTGAGCAAATACGTTTCCATGCGTTTGAGCCAGTTTTCCTCTGCTTTGGTAAAGTTGTGGGCCTTCTTGAGACGCGCCACTGCCCTGCCAATGCGCTCCTCATGGCTGAGGAGCGCAGAGCCCAGGGCATAGCGGCGAATAATGCTGATGATATCCGCCGTCAGCTCCTCGTTGGTGGTCTCCTGAATAGCGGTGTTGAGCTGCTGTTCGGTAAAGCCCTCCCGGTCCAGAGTTAGTTTCAGGCTCTTGAGCGCAGCTCGATCCAGCTCCTTGGGGCGGGTACACACGATGTTCAGCGCCGCTACCTGGTTCATATTGTTGTGGATAAACTGAGAGAATGCGTCCAAGTAGTCCTCCGGCCGCTGCCCAGTACCATAGCCGCGGGTGTGGTCCAGCAGCTTGTCCTCCTTATCGGAGATCACCACCGGGCGGCCGCCCTTGCTCTCCCCCTCATCCAGCAGTGCAAACAGCTTGTCCAGCCCCAGCAGGCGCACACGTGCCTCCTCCGGCTCCATCTCACGGATGGTTTGAACCAGATCTGCGGGTTCCATTCTGCCAGTCATGTCCAGAAAATGCTGACGAGTACGCTCTCCCATGCAACGGTTTCTCCGCTGGAGCTTAGCCAAGAGCTGGTCGATCTGCCGCCGCACCTGTTCCCCGGATTCCAGCACTTTCAATCCATCCAAAAGCTGTTGGAAAGAGGTAGAGGGGGCGGCCGCCACCGGCTTCATGTTCGTAACTGGCAGCAGAGAGTCATAAACTCCTACTGCGTCATAGATTTCAAAGTGGGTCTTGTGGATTTTCGGGCAGAGACGAGTCGCGCGGCCCAGCATCTGCTCGAAGAGGATGCGGGAGCGTACCCGGCGCAGGAACACCAAGTTGCTGATCTCCGGCACGTCCACGCCGGTGGTCAGCAGGTCCACCGTTACCGCAATGCTGGGATAGCGTTCATTCTTAAACCGGCGAATTGTCTCCAGCACTCTCTTTTTATCGCCGGTCTTTCCCGTGATTTTCATAATAGCATCGTTGTCCACACCGGTCTTAGCGCAGAGCTCTTTCAGTATTTTAACGATTAAATCGGCGTGCTCGTCGTTGACCGCGTAGATCAGTGTCTTTCCCTCACCCTCCGGGTCGATGGAACGGAGAATTTCCGTCAGCACGGTTCGGTTAAAGGGTTCCGTAATCACCTGGCGGTTGAAGCTGTCCACGTCAAAGCGGACGTCGTCCTCCAACTCATCGCTGTTGGTGATCTCCCCGGTGACCGGGTCATAGAGCACCATGGTCTCCCCCGCCTGGTAGACGATGCCCTCGGTGTTAAGCTGGGTTTTAATGTTGTGGGGCGCGTCGTGGTCTACCAGGTAACCCTCGATGACCGCCTCGCGGTAGGAATAGTTAAAGACGGGTTTTCCAAATATCTCGGTGGTATGCAGGGCCGGGGTGGCGGTGAGTGCCACTTTGACCGCGTCAAAATAGTCGATGACGGCCCGGTATTTGCTCACATAGTCACGCTGGTCCCGGTAGAGCAGCTCGTCGTCCCCCAGCTCCCGGTCCAGGATATAACCCCGGTGGGCCTCGTCCACGATGATGAGGTCGTAATCGCTGACTGCGGGCATAGTCTCGCCCTCTTGGCAGAGAATACGCTTCACCATGCTCTGAACCGTGGCCACCTGAATGCGGGTCTCCCGGTCAAAGCCCGCTTCATCCAGGTTCCGAATGTTATATATGGCGTTCAGGGGCCTCAAATCCTCCAGACGGACCTCCTGGAACACATCCTGGGCCTGCTCCCCCAGCGCGGTGCGGTCCACCAGGAACAGTACCCGGCGAAATCTCTCCGTCTTCAAAAAGCGGTAAATCATCCCCAGAATGGTGCGGGTCTTTCCCGTGCCGGTCGCCATGGACAACAGCGCGGTTTTTGCGCCACCCATTATGGCGCTTTCCGCCGCCTCAATGGCGCGGATCTGATATTCACGCAGATTCAGGCCGTCCGGGTCCCGCAGCAGGTCAAAGGAGAGTTGTCCCAGGTTCCGATTCGCCTCGGAGACATCTTTTTCAAGGCGCTCCATAATCCCCTCCGGGCTCATCCAGCCCTGTTGTGCTTGTGGGATGTTGGATGCTTCACGCAAGTCCAAAAACCAGATGCCGGACTTGGTCTCCAATTGCTTTAAGTAGGGGCGGCCGTTGGTTGCAAAGGTAAAGGGGACCTTGTAGGCACCCCATTGCCCCATGAGGTATTGGCTGTCCTCAGCGCGTATGTGCTTGGGGTACTCCTTGCACTGGCCGTCAATGACGGAGTAGACGTCCAGATGCTCCGCCTTGGCCTCAATAATGGCTACCATCTGCAATCCCACGAAAAGGACGTAATCCGCGCGTCCATGGTTACCAGTGCTGGAATCGGTGGGCCATTCGGCAATGGCCATATAGCGGCCCTTCTGAGGCCGGACACCTTTCGAGTAGCAGAGCACCACGGTATCCGCCTCCCAGCCCACCCGGCGCAACTGCTGGTCGATGAGAAAACGGGTCTCCGCCTCGCTGCGCTTCATCTGGCCGACGGCTGCGGCGGATCGTCTGGCCCGCTCACCTGCCGGAACTGTCGGGGCTGCCGCAGTATCCTGGGCTTTGTTGTGCAGCAGGCGCTGAATCTCCTCTTCGCGCTCCTGCGCCAAGCGCTTATAGTCAGGGGCCTTAGACGGGTCCTCCGGCAGTACAAACTGTTCCGGGGAATAGCTCCAGTCCCCGTAGGTCTGCATAAACCAGCCGCAGAGGTGGTAGGCCATCTCCAGAAGAGTGCGGCAGTCGGCAAAGCCCTCCGCCGTGGTATGTACCGCTCTATTCCGGGCAGTGCGCAGAGCGAAGAGGATGTCGTCGATGTCCCTGGGCAGCATCCCCAGCCGCTTCATTACTTTAATGCGGGCGGCGTGTGTACTCGCCTCCGCAGTCAACTGCACCCCGTCCAGGCGCACCATATCCTGAACAATCACTTCGCCAATTTTCCCGAGCTTATAGAGGCAGGCGTCCGTGTCAGTGTATAAGTAGCTCTCCGCAGCTTGGCCTAACCTGCACAACACAGAGAAGGATTGGTCCAAAAACATAAAGTTACTATTCACCGAACACTCCTCCATTCTTGAAATTATATATTAATTATAATTCACTTTCCCAAATAATACAACAACGGGAGACGCGCCTGTTTGGAGAGCGCTTCTATCCACTTCTAACTTGCCGGTTCACACAGCCACCCATACCGAAATATCCATTCAATATTCTTCCCACACATTGCCCACGTTTAATTTTTTAATCGCCTATGCTCCAACAAATACAAGTAATTTTGTGGGAAAATTCACTAATAAACTATTTTCTCTATATTTCAGTTCGAATTTCCCACCAAATTTTTAGATACTCATTTGGATACAAAAACACGGATAGCGAATCGTCGCTATCCGTGTTTCATGATTTGTACTAAAACCGCATCTTTTTATCTTGATCACAAAGTGGTTTCAGCGTATTTAGTTGTATATATTCGTATCTATGCTTATCCAGGTTTTAGCCGAAATAACGAGCCAGCAGACCCTCGAAGGCCTTGCCGTGGCGGGCCTCGTCGCGGGCCATCTCGTGCACGGTGTCGTGAATGGCATCCAGGCCCAGCTCCTTGGCCTTCTTGGCCAGCTCAAATTTGCCGGCGGTGGCGCCGTTCTCGGCGTCCACGCGCATCTCCAGGTTCTTCTTGGTGGAGTCGGTAAGCACCTCGCCCAGCAGCTCGGCGAACTTGGCGGCGTGCTCGGCCTCCTCATAGGCGGCCTTCTCCCAATACAGACCGATCTCGGGATAGCCCTCGCGGTGAGCAACGCGGGCCATGGCCAGATACATACCGACCTCGGAGCACTCGCCCTCAAAGTTCATGCGCAGGCCCTTGATGATCTCCTCGTCCACGCCCTTGGCGACGCCAACCACGTGCTCGGCGGCCCAGCTCTTCTCACCGGACTGCTCCTTGAACTTATCGGCGGGAGCCTTGCAGATGGGGCACAGCTCAGGGGCGGAATCGCCCTCATGGACATAACCGCAGACGGTGCATACAAACTTCTTCATAATTAATTCCTCCTAAAAATAATATGTGATAAATTCTCAATGAAGGGTCTCTGGTTTACACTTTTTACAGACGCCGTGGAAAATCAGCTCGTGGCCGTCCACCTTGAGGCCGTACCGATCCTGCACCTGCCGGTCCAGCTCGGTGTCGGCGGGAATCTCATGCAGATCGATGACCGCGCCGCACCCGTCGCAGACGAAGTGGGTGTGGGGATGGGTGTTCGCGTCAAACCGCTCCTGCCCCTTAACCACGCCCACACAGCGGATGGTCCCCTGCTCCCGGAAAAAGTTCAGGTTGCGGTAGACCGTGCCCAAGCTCAAATCCGGATGGGTGGGCTTCAGCGTCTGGTAAACCCAGTCGGCCGTGGGGTGGGTGTCGGTGGAGCGGATGGCCTCTAAAATGGCCTCGCGTTTTTTGCTGTATCGTATCGTGCGCTCCATCTTCGCCTCCTAATCAGTAGTAGTTCTTGTTTGCGTAGTTATAATACCACAGTACCTTCCACATGTAAAGGGTTTTTTTGAAAATTTCCAAAATTCTTTATGCCCGCCGGGACCGCATCTCCGCCCCGCCGCAGACAGAGAGCCCCCGGCCCCCGGTTTATTCCGGGGGCCGGGGGCTCCGCTTAATCTGATTCTTCCGCTGTCGCGGCCTCAAACTCTTCAAAGGTGCAGAAGACGTTGAGCGCCTCCAGCATGGCGTTGGTCGTCATGTGTTCGGGCAGGCCCAGTTTTTTTAGCAGCGCCTGCCGCCGGGCGGCGGAGTCGGGCCCGCCGGAGAGCCCGGCCAGAAAAAGGTCCGTCTTGGTGACGGCGCGTCCGGACCGGACGCGCGATGTTTCACACGGTTTCGTATCCTCAAACGTCGCACCCGCCCTGCGCAGAGCCTCCTCCAGCACCTCAGGGCGCATTCCCTCCACGCCCAGCTTACCCTCTTTCCCCGGGGCGCGCTTGCGGCGCTCCTTGCCGTAAATGTCGGGGATATAGGCGTGCTTCACCTGCCCGGCCGGAATCGCGCCCCTGAGGTAGTTGCGGATGACGAAGCCCGCCCCGTCCGCGTCGGTGAGGACGATAATCCCACGCTTTTCCGCCAGGGCGCGCAGCAGGCTGAGTCGTTCCCCGTCCTTGAAGACGGCGAAGCCGGAGGTCTCCACAATTACGGCATCCACCATCTGGGAGAGCTTGTTTTTATCATACCGCCCCTCCACCACGATGGCCTCTCTGATTTTCAGCATATTCTCCCTGCCCCGCCTACGCTGCGCCCGGTCCGGCCAGTTCCAGCAGGAGCTGGGTGAGCAGCTCCTCTCCGTCCGCCCCGGTAGACTTCATGGCCAAGTCAATCTCCCCGCAGCGGATGACCGCCCGGCGGCACCAGGCCAGTGAGAAGCGGCGGGCCGATTGCATGAGCTTCTCCGCAGGGTAGGCCGAACGCATCCCCCACAGCTCCATGAGGTAGCCCGTCCCCTTCCGCGCCTCCAAAGCCAGCCGTGCGGCATAGAGCTGCCGGAGCTGGCGGCCCAGAACGGATAGGAGCTTGATGGGCGCCTCCTGCATGTGGAAGAGATCCCCCAGCACTAAGGCGGCTCTGTTGAAGTCCTTGAGCGCGATGGCGTCTGTCATCTGGAAGACCACCGCATCCAGCTGAGGGGTTGCCACCGCGTCGATGTCCTCCCGGGTGACCCGGTGGTGTTTGGCATAGGCGCTGATTTTGCCGATCTCGGAGATGAGGCCGTTCATCAGATCCCCGCAGAGGAAGATGAGATAGCGCGCCTCCTCGGAGTCGATGTCATGGCCGTCGGCCTTAAACCGCCGCTTGACCCAGTCCACCAAATCCCCCTGCTCCTGCCGGTTGAAGGCCACCACACTGCCGTGGGCCTTCAGCGCCCCCGCCAGCTTGGTGCGGGCGTCGGCCTTGTACTCGATGAGATCGTAGACGAAGACCAGGCATACATACTCGGGCAGATCGGCAAAGAGGGCGGCCAGCCCCTCCTTGTCCCCCTTATAGATATCGTAGTCGCTGACCACAATGAGGGTTCGCTCGCTCATCATGGGCAGGCAGTCCACCATCTGCTCCAGCTTCTTGAGCTCGAACTCCTTGCCGCTGAGGGTGTGGAGGTTAAACTCCTCCATGCCCGGCGGCAGAAGCTTCTTCTTGATCCGCCCCAGATAGAAGTCCCGGAGGTAGGCCTCCTCACCGCAGAAGACGTAGAGTCTGCCGATACTCCCCTGGTCGATGTCCTTCTTGAGCTGCTTGTAGGCGGCGTTGTCCGCCTTTGGTTTGGGTGGCATGGGAGGACCTCCAATTCAAGTTGATTCAAAAACCCGTACCCTGTCGGTGTGAAAAAGCGAGGGAGCAGCCTCTGCGCTGAATTGGCCGAAGCTCACACGCCCTTCCCGCCCCCTCCGCGAAGGGCGTGTTCGGGCCGTGACGGCGGAGCTTGCCGCCCCAAGCGTGAAGGGCATTTCCCGCAAACCGTCCCGTGCTTTCCCTTTTTCATGTTTCGCTTTTAATTGTCACCGTCCCCATCCAGTCGGTGCGGTAAATCCGGCAGCCCGCCGCGGCCATGCGCTCCATGGCCGCGATGGACGGGTGTCCGTAGGAATTATAGCCCACGGAGATAATCGCATACTCCGGCTTTGCCGCCAGAAGAAGCTCCTCTGAGGTAGAGGCGGCGGAGCCGTGGTGGCCCGCCACCAGCACCTCAATATCGGGCAGGCAGCCGTATTTCACCAGCCGCTTCTCCACCGCGGCGTTCATGTCCCCGGTGACGAGCACGTCGAAATCCCCGTGGGTGGCGAGGACGGAGAGTCCCTCCTCGTTTGCGCCGCCGTCCCCCAGGGGCGCGTATACCGTCAGGGCCGATTCGCCGAACGTCATCCGGGCGTCGTCCCGAATCAGGAGAATCTCCGTACCGGCCGCCCGAGCCAAGGCCAGAATCTCCTCCCGCAGAGGGTCGCTCTCCTCCACGTCGGGGACGGCCAGGGTCCCCACCTCCAGCCGGGAGAAGAGCCGGGCCACGCCGCAGGCGTGGTCGGCATGGCAGTGGGTGAGCACCAGCAGATCGAGGCGGCTCTTCCCCATGGCCTGGACGGCGTCGGCGGCCACGTCCCCGGGGTCGCTCGGTCCCGTGCCGCCGCAGTCCACCAGCACCGTGGCTCCGGCGGAGGTGAACAGCACGCTCTGTCCCTGGCCCACGTCCAGCACGGAGACGGCAAGTCCCCCGCCCGAGAGGCTCAGTGCGTTGAGGAGGAGGGCCGCCGCCAGCGTCACGGCGCAGGAGCAGACGGGCAGAACGGCACGTTTTTTCTCCCCCCTCCATATGAGCCAAAGCATCAGGACGGCATATGCAAACCCCAGCCAAAGCATCAGGTACGGATTCCCCGAAGCCGACGCCGACGCGAAGGGCAGCCGCGCCAGCTTTGTGACTACCCACACGATGTACCGCCCCAGCGGCGCGGCAATCCCGGCCAGCAGCAGCCCCAGGGGCGGGAGAAACGTCCCCAGCACCGCCGCCGGAAGGGCCAGAAGAAACAGCATGGTCACGGCCCAGAGGGTGAGTAGATTGGCAATGGGCGCAATCAGGGAAATTCCGCCGAAGTAATAGACGGTGAGCGGCGTGGTAAACGCCACCGCGCCCATGGTCATTACGATGCAGCCCGTCAAAAAACGAACCGCCCGGTTGAAGACCCTCCGGGGCAAGGTCCTGCCCGGCTTCAGCCTCAGCCTCTTCTCAAACCAGGCGGTCATCCGTCTGCCCAGGGTCAGGATGCCCGCCACCGACAGGAAAGATAGCTGGAGGCCCATGTCCATGGCGGCGTTGGGGTTCTGGAGGAGCAGGAGGAGCAGCGCGAAGGAGAGCGCGGTGGGCGTATCCCCCTCCCTGCCCAGCGCCGGGCCCAGCAGGAGCAGTATCTGCATCACCCCCGCCCGGACCACCGACGGCGGGAAGCCGGTCAGCGCCATAAAGGCCAGCACAACGGGGATGCATACCCGGGCCCGGCGGCGGCGGTTCTTACCCGTCAGGGCGGTAAACAGCAGCACCAGCATCCCCACATGCATCCCGGAAACCGCCACCACATGGGCCATCCCGCAACGTTTGAGTGCGGAGTAGAAGCCCCCGGACAGAGCGTCCTTGTCCCCGGTGGTCAGGGCGGCGACCAGGCCTGCGGTCTCTCCTGAAAAAAGGGTTCCCACCGTCTCTTGCAATGTCCTTGCCCATAATCGGGGCCAAAAGCGGGGCGGGACGGCGCCTATCGGGGTCATTTCCATATTTTTATCGCAGTACCCCAGCAAAAAGACGCCCTTAGCGCGGTAATAGCCGGTCTTTTCCCCTGCGATGGTATCCGCGAGGCGAAATTCGGCGGTAAAGGACAGCCTGTCTCCCGGTTTCAGCTGCAAAAGCGCCTCATCGGAGTCAAAATACAGGATTGTCCTCACATCGGGCGCGCCGGGCGGGTGGAGCAGCACCTTGGCCGATACGCCGTACCGGGTGGCCTCCGGCCAGTCCGCCACCGTGGCGGTCAGACTGGCTGTTTGTCCCGCAAGGGCCCGGGCCGGAGCAAAAAATACCGCGTCGTATCCCCAGCTCCACGCAAAGCCAACCGCCAGCCCCAGGGCCAGCAGCGCGGAGCGCAGCCGCCCGTCCCGCCGCTCCTTCCCCCACAGCGCAAGGCAGAACACCATGCCTGCCAGGGCACAGAGCAGCGCCGCCGGGAGCCGGGCGGACTGCGGCAGGAGACAGGCCGACGCCAATACGGCGGCAGCGAAGGGGACGGCGAAGGCGCAGAGCTTACGCATGGGGCGGCGCAGGGTCGTCGGTGCAGCCCAGAATATAGTCTGTGGAGGTTTCGTACAGCTCCGCCAGCTTGATGACGGCCCAGGCCGGAATCTCGCGGATTCCCTTCTCATAGCGCCAGTAGACGTTTCGGTTCAGGTTCAGATACGCTGCGATTTCAATCTGGCTCTTATCATGGTCGATCCGCAGATCTTCAATTCTCTGAAAATGCATGAAACCACCTCAGAAAAATGCTACCAAATGGCAACATTCCCTGGGCGTACTTTCACCCATTCGGCTTCATTATATACAAATGCAAAGGGCGGCCAGCGGCCGCCCTGCGGTGTGTGGTAAGCGTGGGAGGGCCAAAACGCTTGGCGCAGCCCACAGGCGCCTTCAGCCGGGCGGCCAGGTCATGTCGCGGCCCGCGAGTACATGAAAATGCAGATGAGGCACGGACTGCCCCGCCTGCTCATCCCCCACGGCAGGCCGTGGGGGACCCCGCCTTTTTATCTGCCTGGGCGGAGTGAATCCGCCCGGCATCAAGGTTCTGGCCCTGCGTGGGAGGGCCAAAACGCTTGGCGCGGCCCACAGGCGCCTTCAGCCGGGCGGCCAGGTCATGTCGCGGCCCGCGAGTACATGAAAATGCAGATGAGGCACGGACTGCCCCGCCTGCGGGCCGCAGTTGGAAACCACCCTGAAGTCGGTAACGCCCAAATCCCTCGCCACCTTGGCGATGACCTCAAAGGCATGGGCCACAACGGCGGAGTTCTCAGAGGAAATCTCACCGCAGGAGCCAATATGCGTCTTCGGGATCACCAAAAAATGGGTGGGCGCCTGGGGATCAATGTCACAGAACGCGAGGACCTGATCATCCTCGTACACCTTCTTGGACGGGATCTCACCCGCCGCGATCTTGCAGAATAAACAGTCGGACATGGTTGGCCTCCTTTCGTTTTTCACAGCCGCAGCGGTCGGCGCATCATTCAAAGCGGTTATGCGCCGGGTCGTAGGCGCAGCCGATCGCCGCCAGCTTCGCCTCAATCTCCGCGCCGTCCAGCTCGTTGTCGGCGCAGAAGTCCGGGAAGCTGGAGTAAAAGTCCCTCAGCTTAGTATTGACATAGCTGAGGAGGATAAAGGGATCTTGTGGTAGCATTGGTTTTCTCCCGTAATCGGTTTAGCGGGGATGAGGCGGCTGTCCCAGGAGTGGGTTTAAGTCAAATCCCCAGCTTGTCGGCAACGAAGTTGTCCACGGCCGCAAGGGCGTCGTCCAGCTTGAGCACATCGGAGCCGCCGCCCATGGCGGAGTCGCTCTTGCCGCCGCCCTTGCCGCCGCAGATGGGGGCGATGGCCTTGATGATGTCGCCCGCCTTAACGCCCTTTGCCACCGCGTCCTTGCCGCAGACGGCCAGGAAGGTAATCTTGCCGTCCTTCACGGTGGAGAGCACACCCACCACGGAGGAGTCCTTATCCCGGAGGAAGTCGCCCATCTTGCGCAGGCGGTCGGCGTCGGCGTCCGGCACGGTAGAGGTGAGGACCTTCAGCCCGCCCACGTCCTTGGCGCCCATGAGGAAGCGGCCCGCCTCGCCCACGGCCTCCCTGGCCTTGAAGGTCTCCACGGCGTGGCGCATATCCCGCAGCTCGCCAAGGGTCTGCTCGGCTTTCTCCCGCAGCTCGCCGGGATTGGTCTTGAAGACAGCCGCAGCCTGGAAGAGCATCTCCTGGTTCTGGCTCATCACATTGAGTGAGACCTCGCCGGTGGTAGCCTCGATGCGGCGCACGCCGGAGGCCACGCTGCCCTCGCTGACGATGTGGAAAAGCCCCACCTTGGCGGTGTTATCCAGGTGGGTGCCGCCGCACAGCTCCACGGAGTAGTCCCCCATGTTGACCACGCGGACGGTGTCGCCGTACTTCTCGCCGAAGAGGGCCATTGCCCCGGTCTTCTTGGCTGCCTCTATGCTCATCACGTCGGTGCGGACGCTGTAGCCCTCCAGCACGGACTCGTTCACCAGGCGGTTCACCTCGGAGAGCTCCTGGGCGGTGAGGGCTGAAAAATGAGTGAAGTCGAAGCGCAGGCGGTCGGGCTCCACCAGGCTGCCTGCCTGGTTGACGTGGTCGCCCAGGACGGTCTTGAGAGCCTTGTGCAGCAGGTGGGTGGCGGAGTGGGCGCGCGCGATGGCGCGGCGGCGGGTCATATCGTAAGAAGTGGTAACGGTGTCGCCCACCTTGATCTCCCCGGCGAGGACCACGCCGTAGTGCATATACTTGCCGCCCTTGTTCTTCTGTACGTCAGTAACCTCAAAGCGCATATTGCCGCAGCGCAGGGTGCCGTGGTCGGCCACCTGGCCGCCCATCTCCGCGTAGAGGGTGGTGCGGTCCAGGACCACGATGGCCTCGGCCCCGGCTCCGGCGCTCTCCCTGAGCTCCTCGTCCGCCACCACAGCCAGCACCCGGGCCTCGGCCTCACGGCGGGCATAGCCCACAAACTCGGTGGCGGGCATATCCTTGCCGAACTCGATGCCGGCCCAGCCCAGGTCGCCCAGCGCGGCGCGGGCCTCCCGGGCGCGGACCTTCTGCTCCTCCATGAGGGTCTTGAAGGCGGACTCGTCCACAGTCATGCCCTGCTCCTCCACGATTTCGCGGGTGAGGTCGATGGGGAAGCCGTAGGTGTCGTACAGCTTGAAGGCGTCGGCGCCGGAAAAAACCTGCTCCTTCTTGGCCTTGTGCTCATCCATCAGGCCGCTGAGGATACTCATGCCGCCGTCGATGGTCTTGGCGAAGTTCTCCTCCTCCACCTTGATGACGCGGGTGATATACTCCTGCTTCTCCCGCAGTTCGGGGTAGTGGCCCTCGTTCTCGCGGATGACGGTGTCGCAGACCTCATAGAGGAAGGGCTCGTTGACGCCCAGGAGCTTGCCGTGGCGGGCGGCCCGGCGGAGAAGGCGGCGAAGCACATAGCCCCGGCCCTCGTTGGAGGGGAGCACGCCGTCGGAGATCATAAAGGTGGCGGAGCGGATATGGTCGGTGATGACCCGCAGGGACACGTCCGTCCCGGCGCTCTCACCGTAGTGGGCCTTGGTGATTTCGCTGACCTTGTTGGTGATGTTCATCACGGTGTCCACATCAAAGAGAGAGGCCACGCCCTGGCACACGCAGGCCAGACGCTCCAGGCCCATGCCGGTGTCGATGTTCTTCTGGGCGAGGTCCGCGTAGTGCCCCTCGCCGTCGGAGTTGAACTGGGAGAAGACGACGTTCCATACCTCGATATAGCGGTCGCACTCGCAGCCCACGGTGCAGCCCGGCTTGCCGCAGCCCCACTGCTCGCCGCGGTCGTAGTAGATCTCGGAGCAGGGGCCGCAGGGACCGGAGCCGTGCTCCCAGAAGTTGTCCTCCTTGCCGAACTTGAAGATACGCTCGGCGGGGATGCCGATCTCCTTGTTCCAAATCTCAAAGGCGTCGTCGTCGGCCGGGGTGGTCTCATTTCCGGCGAAGACGGAGGGGTAGAGCCGCTCCGGGTCCAGGCCCACCCAGTCGGGGCTGGTGAGGAACTCCCACGCCCAGTGGATGGCGTCCCGCTTGAAGTAGTCGCCGAAAGAGAAATTGCCCAGCATCTCGAAATAGGTGCCGTGGCGGGCGGTGTGGCCGATGTTCTCAATGTCGCCGGTGCGGATGCACTTCTGGCAGGTACAGACGCGGTGGCTGGGGGGTTCCTGCTCGCCGGTGAACCAGGGCTTCATGGGGGCCATGCCGGAGTTGATGAGCAGCAGGCTGGCGTCGTTCTGGGGGATGAGGGGGAAGCTGCCAAGTCGCAGATGGCCCTTGCTCTCAAAGAACTTGAGGAACAGTTCCCTCAGCTCGTTGAGACCGTAGTTTTTGGGTTCCATGGGTATTACCTCCATTAAATAAATCGTATCGGAATTTTGGTCCTGACCCGCCCCGGCAGGGATGGGAGATCCGGCGGCCCCCGCGCAGGTGGGCGTGGGCCGGTTTGGGGCAAAACAAAACGCTCCGCCCCTGCGTACAGGGGCGAAGCGCCATACTTCGCGGTACCACCCTGATTATACCAAAACGTGCTTTGGTATATCTCATTACGCCCGTAACGCGGGCGAGACGTTCTACTCGTCATAGACAGCTCGGGAGTGGCGCGTCTGTCCGTATCGCCGAGGGCTCTCACCATCCCCTCTCGCTCATCGCGGCGTGACAAACTTGGCTCCTTCATGGCCTTTAGCTTAGTCATTGTACCACAATTCCTCCGTTTGTCAAATCTTTTTCCGCCATCCCGGGACCTTTTCCAAAATCCTGTGCTATAATGCAATTATCAACAAAATACGGAGGTGTCCTATGGCCAAATACAAGTGTCAGATCTGCGGATTTGTCTACGACGACGTCAAGGAGGGCGTCCCCTTCAGCGCGCTCCCGGAGGACTGGACCTGCCCGCTGTGCCATGCGCCCAAGGCTCTGTACGAGAAGGTGGAGGAGGCCGGAGAAAGCGCTCCCGCCCCGGCGGCCAGGGATGTGAACCCTCTCGCCTGGCCGGAGGAGCTGGTGAAGCACGACGGCGGCGTGATTGACGAGATACACGCCCTGGCCGAGACCGGGCGGAGCGTTACCGAACCCATGGAGACCCTGATGCATGTGCCCGGGTTTGACGAGATTCTGATTTTGGGCGCACAGCTTGCCCGGCAGCCCCTGGACGACGGCGCGCCCGTGAACGTCCGGACCGTCATCGGGAAGCGGGCCAGGAGGCCCATGGTGCTGGAAACGCCCGTCTACATCTCCCATATGAGCTTCGGCGCCCTCTCCAAAGAGACCAAGGTGGCCCTCAGCCGGGGCAGCGCCCTGGCGAAGACCGCCATGTGCAGCGGCGAGGGCGGCATCCTGCCCGAAGAGCGGGCGGAGGCCTTCAGGTATATCTTTGAGTACGTCCCCAACCTCTATAGCGTCACCGACGAGAACCTTCAAAACGCCGACGCCATTGAGATTAAAATCGGCCAGGGCACCAAGCCCGGCATGGGCGGCCATCTGCCCGGCGGCAAGGTCACGGCGGAAATTGCCGCCATCCGGGGCAAGCCCCAGGGACAGGATGTGATCAGCCCCTCCCACTTCTCCCGCCTCAAGACCCCCGCCGATTTGAAGGAACTGGTGGACGAGCTGCGTGAGCGCAGCGGCGGGCGTCCCATCGGCGTGAAGCTGGCGGCGGGGCACATTGAAAAAGACCTGGAATTTCTGATGAGCGCGGCCCCGGATTTTGTCACCTTCGACGGCCGGGGCGGGGCCACCGGCTCCTCACCCAAATTCCTCAAGGACGCCTCCAGCGTGCCCACGATATACGCCCTTGCCCGGGCGCGCCGGTTCCTGGACGAGCACGGCATGGACTGTCAGCTGGTCATCACCGGCGGACTGCGCACCAGCCGGGACTTCGTCAAGGCCCTGGCCATGGGGGCCGACGCCGTGGCGGTGGCCTCCGCCGCCCTCATCGCCCTTGCCTGCCAGCGCTACCGGGTCTGCCACAATGACCGCTGCCCCATGGGCGTCGCCACCCAGGACCCGGAGCTGCGCGGGCGGCTGGTGGTGGGGACCGGGGCCAGGCGGGTCGCCAACTTCCTGAACGCCTCCACCGAGGAGCTGCGGTCCTTTGCCCGGTGCACCGGACACGGGGACATCCACGAGCTGTCCACGGAGGATTTGTGTACGGTGAGCGGGGAGATCGCGAAGTACGCCGGAATTGCGCACGCTTAATAGAATAAAAGGATGGGCGCCCCGCCGTTCGGCGGGGCGCCCATCCTTTTATTCTACCGACGGCGGAAGAGGGAAAACAGGTTGCTCTCTGCACAGGCCGTGGAAAACGTTTGGCCGGTGACGAGGTAGCACAGCGGCTTGACGCTGGATACCAGTACAACCCCCAGCACACAGGCGGCCAGGGCAGCGAGCCAGATGCAAACCTGGGATGGAATGCCCGTGGAGGGCCCGCCTGTCAGACGGACCCAGGCCCACTCCACCACCTTGATGGCAAGGGGGTGCGCCAGATAGACCCCGAAGGAGCAGCTTGAGAGGAGCACCAGCCGCCGCCCGCTCCCCCGTCCTCCCCCGCAGCAGCTCTTGACCAGCAGGAAGATGGAGGCGGCCAGCACCATGGCGAAGAGCCCCTGGTAGCTTGAAAACCACTCGCCGTACCAGCCCTTGGCACTGGTCATGCCCCAGGTTCCCAGGGCAATCACCGCCCAGTCGGCCAGGAAAACGGCCCACAGCAGTCCACGGGAGGGGAGCTTCCTGATTCCGTCCAGCCAGGGGCCCAGGAGGAAGTAGCCCAGATATCCCTCCAACAGACTCACACCCAGGGTCATATTCTCCGTCACCAGGCCGTTCCAGGGCTCGGGGATAAAAAAGCGCAGAGTGTGCAGGCCCAGCGTGACCAGCACCCACAGGCCCATAAGATAGTTCCAGTGCCTGCGCTCCAGATTGTCCACCATGCGCTTTAAAAGCGGGGACAGAAGGTACATGGGCACCAGCGCGTAGAGGAACCAGTAGGGGGTGAGCACGGTGGTATACGGCAGGGCCAGCAGCCTGGACAGCGCCGCTGCGCCCCCCTCCCTCACCCAGATAAACGCGATAATGAGCAGGGACCAGGCGAGGCCGGGCACCAGCACTCTGGGCACCCGGCGGCGGAGGACATAGGCCGGGTCGGCGGTTTTCTCCGAGCTCATGAGAAGCGACCCGGAGAGCATGAAAAAGAGGGGCACCGCCGCCGTGCCCAGGGATGCGAACACATTGGAGAAGTGCCACAGGGCGGTATCCGGACTCTGGCGCAGGGCGCCCGCGGCGGTGTGCAGATACACCACCGCCGCCATGGAGCACACCCGCAGCAGGTCGAAGTCCCGGCGGCGGGTGGGAAGGGTTTTGGTCAAGGGCGGTTCACGCTCCTTTAGAAATGAGAGGCGAAGGGGAGCGCAGCGGCTCCGTTGGAATGGAAATTGCGGATTGCCGCGGGAGGCGGGGCTTATTGGGCCGCGCCCTGTGCCTGTACTCTTCTCCGCAGGAGGGACAGGGGCGGCACGGGGACGGGGAGCCTCATGTGCAGCTTCATCTCCGGCTTGCGGGCCTCAAGGAGGGGCAGCCCGCCGCCGTCGGTCATATCGGGCACAGTGAAGGCCGTGGGCCGCACGCCGGGGCCGACCAGCTCCAGCTCGTCCCCCACGGCGAATTTGTTGCGCAGGGAGAGCACGGCGGCTCCGTCTGCGCCGCAGGACTCCACCAGGGCGCAGACCTGCCAGTCCCGGATGTAGCGGGAATCCTCGGTGTACTGCCCCGGCTGGCCGAAGTAGAAGCCGGTGGAGTAGTGCCGGTGGCTCACATGCTCCACCTCGTCGCGCCAGACGCCGTCCAGGGGAACTCCCGCCAGGGCGGCGTCGGCCGCCCTTCGGTAGGCCTGTGTGATGACGGCGGCATAGTAGGCGCTCTTGGCCCGGCCCTCAATTTTAAAGCTGTCCACCCCGGCGTCGATGAGCTCGGGAATGTGGTCAATCATGCACATGTCGCGGGAGTTCATAATGTAGGTATTTTCCCCGTCCTCGCAGACGGGGAAATACTCGCCGGGGCGCTTCTCCTCCACCAGGGCGTACCGGTAGCGGCAGGGCTGGGCGCAGGCCCCCCGGTTGGAGTCCCGGCCGGTCATATAGTTGGAGAGGAGGCAGCGGCCCGAGTAGCTGACGCACATGGCCCCGTGGACGAAGCACTCGATCTCCAGGTCCATGGGCGTCCTGGCGCGGATCTCCCGGATCTCGTCCAGAGAGAGCTCCCGGGCCAGAATGACCCGCTTGGCGCCCAGGTCGTACCAGGCGGAGGCGCACTGGAAGTTTACGATGCTGGCCTGGGTGGAGATGTGGACGTCCAGATGGGGGGCGTACCTCTTCGCCAGGGCCAGGGTGCCCACCTCGGCCACGATGACGGCGTTGACCCGGAGGCTGTCCAGGTACTCCAGCCACTCGGGCAGACGCGACACCTCGCCGTTGCGGGGCATGGTGTTGCAGGTCACATTGACCAGCACGCCCCGGGCGGCACAGAGCTTCACGGCCTCCTCCAGCTCCGCCGGGGAGAAATTGCCCGCGAAGGTGCGCATTCCAAACTGGTTTCCGGCCAGATAGACTGCGTCGGCCCCGTAGGCCACCGCCATGCGCAGCCGCTCCATGTCGCCCGCCGGAGCCAGCACCTCCGGCCGGGCATGCCGGCCGGAGGCGGGCTCATTGGTCACGCGGTTTCCCTCAGCCATTGTTGTAGATCTCCTGCGTGCCGATGAAGGCACGCTGCTCGGCGTAGGTCTTGAAGAAGTGGTGCGCGCCGTCGTCGCCCAGGGCGTAGAAGTAGTAGCCCGCGTCGGCGGGATTCATGGCGGCGCGGAGGGAGGCTTGTCCGGGGTTGGCGATGGGACCGGCGGGCAGTCCGGCGTATAGATAGGTGTTGTAGGGGCTGTCGATGGTCTTGTCCGCGTCGGAGAGCTTCTCCTTCCGCTCGGGCAGGATATACTGGATGGTGGCGTCGATGTCCAGCCTGCCGTTGGTCTCGGAGTTCTGCTTGTAGAGGCGGTTGTAAATCACCGCGGAGATGCTGGTCTGGTCGTCGCCGGTGGTCTCCTTCTCAATGAGGGAGGCGATGGTGACGATGTCGTGGACGGTCTGGCCGTTGGCCGCCGCCTTCTCCCGCATGTCCTCGGTGAAGACCTCGTCGAAGCGCAGGAGCATCTTGTTCAGCACCGTCACGGCGCTGGAGTTCTTATAGAAATTGTAGGTGTCCGGGAAGAGGTAGCCCTCCAGCCGGTTGGAATCGCCCAGGGGGAGCACCCCCTTGAGGAAGGAGAACTTAAAGTCGTAATTGGCGGCGGTCTCACGGAGTTCGTCCACGCTGCACACGCCGTTCTCCGCCAGGAGGGCGAAGACCTGCTCCGCCGTAGAGCCCTCGGGGATGAGCACGGTGACCTCGGTCTTGGACGCCGATTTAAGGCTCATATTCTTGATGATGGCCCGGTAGTCCATATCGGTGTCCAGGTTATAGGTGCCGGGGGCGATCTCCTCGTCCCCGTGGGTAAAGGCGGCGAAGAGGCGGAAGAGCCACTTCTGCTCAATGAGGCCGTTCTCAGAAAGCACGTCGGCCACATACCCCATGTCGGCACTGGAGACCTTGGAGGGATTGCCCTCCCCGTCCGTCACCTCGGTATAGGTGAAGATGTCCTCCGGCAGGGTGATGACGGCGGCGTGCTCCTCCTTGTTGAGGGCCAGCACGTCCCCCGCCCAGACCCAGCCCAGGCCGGCCAGGAGGGCGGACACGCCTATAACCAGCACCACGTACAGCAGCGCGCCCAGCGCCCCCATGCGGCGGCGGCGACGGCGCCTCTTCCGGGGCGGCTGGCCGCCCTGAGACCCGGCCACGCGGGAACCGCCGCCCTGACGGGCGCCGGAGCCCCCCTGGTGAGCGGGCTTTCTCTCTTCGTACTCTGACATTGCGACAACTCCAATCTGATTTCCGAAAACAATTTGAAATGTCTTTGTCCCCCGGGAACCACCCTCCTGGGGCAGACATAGTATGGGTCGTGAAGGAAAGAGAGCGAAACGCTCCCGATTCCTCAATCTTATGTGAGGTGAATGTTTTATGTGTTGTGGTAACAATGGCTGGGGCGGCAGCGGCTGCCTGTGGATCATCCTGATCATCATCATCCTGTGCTGCTGCTGCGGCGGCGGTTGGGGCGGCAACTCCTGCGGCTGTGGCTGCGGCTGCAACAACGGCTGCGGGTGCAACAACGGCTGTGGCTGCGGGTGCAACGACGGCTGCGGCTGCTGCTGAGCCAAACACCCCGGCTCCCCTACTTAATCTCCTGCCTTGAGCGCGCGGCGGGCCCGGAAGGGCCCGCTCTGCGCGGGCAGCGGTCGGACAGGCTAAACCGTGTAAAATCATTGAGCGCCGCAGGGCTTCCGCGCATTTCGCTTTACACTCTGCGCAGGATCCGCCTCTCCGTCACCACCAGCTCCACCGGCCGGTCGTGAGCCTCCCGCGGGACCGCGTCCATCAGGAGCGCGTCCCGGCAGAGGGCCGCGGTGTGCCCGGTGAAATTTTCCAGGTAACGGTCATAGTATCCCCCGCCCTGGCCCAGTCGATAACCATTTTTATCAAAAGCCAGGCCGGGTACCAAAATCAGCTCGATTTTGTCCTTGGACAGCAGTGGGCAGTCCTCCCCCGGCTCCAGCATCCCGTAGCGGTGGCGCACCAGAACAGCGGCGGCCGTCACGGTCCGGGCCTCCATGGCCCGCTCCGGCATACAGCGCGGCAGGGCCACCGTTTTGCCCAGGTCAAGGAGAGGGGCGATCAGCCGGGCGGTGTCCGGCTCGGCCCCCATGCCGTGGAAGAGCAGGACCGTCTCCGCCCGCGCCAACTCGGGCAGGGTGAGGAAGCGCTCAAACAGGGCGTCGTCGCTCGCCCGCAGAGCCGCAGGGTCGGCGCCCTTCATCCAGGCGCGGACGCGCGCCCGGACCTCCGCCTTGGTCTCAGCCATGGTAGTGGACGGACTTGCGCACCCGCCCGGCCGCGTCGGGCCCCTTGAGGGCCTCCACCAGCTTCAGGCCGAAGGCGAAGGCGGAGCCGGCGGCCTCGCCGGTGATGATGCGCCCGTCGGCCACCACCCGCTCGCCCTTTTTCACCACGGCGGAGCCCATCCCGTCCTCCAGTCCGGGATAGCAGACCGCCTTGCGGCGGTCCAGCAGTCCCATGTGGGCCAGAATGGTGGGGGCCGCGCAGATGGCGCAGAGCCAGCAGCCCTTATCGTAGGCCTGCTGCACCAGAGCCATGGCAAAGAGGTTCATCTGAATGGCCTCCACGCCCCCCATTCCCCCGGGAAGCACCAGCATCTGCATCTGCTCCGCGTCCACCTGGTCCAGGGTCACGTCGGCCTTCACGGTGATGCCGTGGCCGCCGGTGACCTCGCCGCCGTCCAGCCCCACCAGCGCCACCTCGGCGCCCGCGCGGCGCAGCAGGTCCGCAGGCACCAGCGCCTCGGACTCCTCAAAGCCCTCGCCCAAAAGGATATATACCATAAGAGCACCCCCAAAATGAAATGGAAAAGAGCTGGAAAAAAGAATCGGCCAATCGCCCGTTCCGGTGCGGCCCCTCTTCATCCGCGCTTTTTTCCGCTTTTTTCTTTCAGCCGATTGTCCCCCGGACAATCGACCAGACCTCTTCATGGATTTCCTCAATGCCGCGCACCCGTCCCGCGCAGTCCACGCAGGAGACGGTCCGCCAGCCGTAGAGCGCGGCCGCCGCATGGGCCGTGCGCCGGCACTTGGCAAGATACGCGGTGTCCACCTCGTGGATGTCCCCCTTGGTGTGGGTGGCGTTCTCCCGGGAACGGAGCATCTCCACAGCCCTGTCCGTGGGCATATCCAGGTAGACCACCAGGTCCGGCTCCGGCAGGCCCAGCTTGCCGCACTCGAAATCGAAGAGCCAGCGGAGGAACCCCTCCCACTCCTCCTCGGGGAGCTTGCAGGTCTGGTGGACTGCGTTGGAGGTGGTGTACCGGTCCGACAGGACCAGCCCCCCGCTCCGGTAGTACTCCCCCCACACCTTTTTCCAGGCGGCATAGCGGTCCACCGCGTAGAAGGTGGAGGCCGCGTAGGCGTTCACGTCGTCCGGCCGGGCGCCGAACTCCCCGTTCAGGTACATCTTCAAAAGGGCCGACGAAGGCTCCTGATACTGGGGAAAAATCAGCCGCTCAAAGGGCTTCCCCGCGTCCTCCAGCCGGGCGCACAGCCGGGCGAACTGGGTGGACTTGCCCGATCCGTCGGTGCCCTCAAAGACGATTAGCTTTCCGTTCACTGAATTCACTCCAAACAGCAAAAGGTGAGTTGCGCAAAGGGGAGGAGCGGCTGTGGAAAGACTGCCGCCTCACCTGCACCCGGCATTGCGGGACCCATACCCGCGCCGCTTTTTCACCCTTCCTCTTTCATTTCCTATTTCCGCCTGCCGCTGACGCGGCAAACAGCCGCGTCCACCAGCACCATGGGCAGCTTCGCCATCCGGCCGATGCGCCTTGGCTCCTTCAGCAGCCGGTAGAGCCACTCCATGCCTGTCTTCTGCCAGGCCTCCGGAGCCCGCTCCACCACGCCGGAAAATACGTCCAGACTTCCGCCCAGGCCCACCATCAGGTGGGCGCCGGTGTCCTTACCGTTGCGGGCCATCCAGAACTCCTGTCTGGGCGCGCCCAGGCAGACGAAGACCACGTCGGCATGGGCCTCCCGGATTTCGGCTACAATGGGACCGTCCTCCTTAAAATACCCGTCGTGGGTGCCGCAGACCATCAGGCCGGGGTACTGCTTTTGCAGGTTGGCGGCGGCGGTCTCCGCAACGCCGGGCTTGGCCCCCAGCAGAAAGAGCCGCCTGCCCGTCTTCGCCATATGCGCCAGGAGCCGGGCGGCGAAGTCGATACCGGGCACCCTGCCCTTCAGCGGGCGGCCCAGAATGCCTGCCGCCTTCACCACGCCCACGCCGTCGGCCAGCACCAGACCCGCGCCGTTCAGCACCGCGCGGAATTCCTCGTCCTTCTTCGCCTGGAGCAGGAACTCCGGGTTGGGGGTCACCACATAGGAAAAGCCCTCCGAACCGGCCAGCACGCCGCCGATATCCGCCGCTTCCTCCAATGTCACGTCGTCAAAGCCGACGCCCAATACATCTATCCTCAATGGGAATGCCTCCGTTTGCATTGCTTTTATTTGCCTATATTCCGTTTGATAATACCATAGTCGCCGCAAAAAGTCTATGACTAAGCCGTGAACATCATTTGATCTCGTCGGCGGGCGGTACGCCGATATCACTGTCGTTTCAAGGCGGGCAGCGGAGGGTCCGAGGCAGCTTGACAAAAATTAAGGGTTGACAATCGCGCCTGCTGTTATTATAATGTGAACAATCAAGCTGAGAGGCACTTTTTTTGTACCCGGTGTCTTTAGCACCTAAAAGCGCTAAAGAGCCAAATATGGAGGTTAATGAAATGAAAAAACTGTCTAAGCTGACATCCATTCTCATGGCCGGGGCCATGCTCCTGTCCCTGGCCGCCTGCGGCGGCAATCCGACCGGCGGTGAGAGCGGCACTTCCCCCTCCCCCGAGCCGTCCCAGTCCGCTGCGGAGCCGTCGAACAGCGCCGCCCCCGCAAACACGCCTGACGCCGCCGCCAGCTACACCGTGGGCATCTGCCAGCTGGTCCAGCACGAGGCGCTGGACGCCGCCACCAAGGGCTTCATCGACGCCATCAACGAGGCCCTGCCCGGCCAGGTGACCTTTGATGAGCAGAACGCCTCCAACGACATTCCCATGTGCTCCACCATCATCAACCAGTTTGTGGCCTCAAACGTAAACCTCATCCTGGCCAACGCCACCCCCGCCCTCCAGGCCGCCACCGCCGCCACCGTGGACATTCCCATCCTGGGCACCTCGGTCACTGAGTACGGCGTGGCCATGGGCATCAAGGACTTTACCGGCACCGTGGGCGGCAACGTCTCCGGCACCTCCGACCTCGCCCCCCTGGCCGACCAGGCCGCCATGGTCCAGGAGTGGTTCCCCGACGCCAGGAACGTTGGGCTCATCTACTGCTCCGCCGAGCCCAACAGCCAGTATCAGGTGGACGTGGTGAAGACCGAGTTGGAGGCGCTGGGCTACACCGCCACCCTCTACTCCTTCTCCGACTCCAACGATCTGGCCGCCGTGACGGAGTCCGCCGTGGCCGCCTCCGACGTGATCTACGTCCCCACCGACAACACCGTGGCCGCCAATACCGGCATCATCGACAACATCTGCCGCCCCGCCAAGATCCCCGTCATCTGCGGCGAGGAGGGCATCGCCCGGGGCTGCGGCGTGGCCACCCTGTCCATCAGCTACTACGACCTGGGCCAGACCACCGGCAAGATGGCCGTCAAGATTCTCACCGGCGAGAGCGACGTGTCCACCATGCCCGTTGAGTATGCCCCCAACTTCACGCCCAAGTACAACGCGGATATCTGCGCCGACCTGGGCCTGACGCCTCCCGAGGGATACGAGGCCATCGGCTGAGGGAAGCGCGGTACGCCCGGGAGCAGGGAGATAAGACAAGACGCAGATGAAAAAACAGGGCGGGCCGTCTCCCGTGAGGCCCGGCGGCATTTTTCCCGGAGTCTGGGCTTATCTCCCGTTGCAGAAGGTGCAGAGCGTGAGAACATCTACATAAAAATGTAAAACAGCGAGAAAGGGGCTTCCCTTTCTCGCTGTTTTTTGCTAGACTAATGACGTATATAGCCTTTTATACATATCGAACGCTAAGAGGAAGAAGGAGACGCTATGAATCCCGCAGCACTGCTCAACGCCATGCCCGGCGCGGTCTCACAGGGACTGATCTGGGGCATCATGGCCATCGGCGTATTCATTACTTACAAAATTCTGGACGTGGCCGACCTGACGGTGGACGGCACCATGTGCACCGGCGGCGCCGTGTTCATCATGGCCACGGTGGCCGGCATGCCCATCTGGGCGGCTCTGCTGCTGTCTTTCCTGGCCGGCATGGCCGCCGGCCTTATGACGGGCCTCTTTCACACCTTCTGCGGCATTCCCGCCATCCTGGCCGGTATCCTGACCCAGCTGGCCCTGTACTCGGTCAACCTGCGCATCATGGGCAAGTCCAACCAGCCCATCAACGCCAACAATTACGACCTGCTCATCTCCTCGCGGAACGTGAAGGTTCTGAGCCTTGAAAACCCCATTTTCGTGGTGGGGATCGCGGTGGTGCTCACCATCGCGGTGCTGTACTGGTTCTTCGGCACGGAGCTGGGCTCCTCTCTTCGCGCCACCGGCTCCAACCCCAATATGAGCCGGGCCCAAGGCATCAACACCAACTTCACCAAGGTGCTGGGGCTGATGCTCTCCAACGGGCTGGTGGCCCTCTCCTCCGCGCTGCTGGCCCAGTATCAGGGTTTCGCAGACGTGAGCATGGGCCGGGGCGCCATCGTCATCGGTCTGGCCGCCGTCATCATCGGCGAGGTCATCTTCGGCAAGATTTTCCGCAACTTCGCGCTGAAGCTTCTCAGCGTGGCCATCGGCTCCATCATCTACTATGTGGTGTACCAGGTGGTCATCGGCCTGGGTATGAGCGGAGACGATATGAAGCTCATCACCGCCCTCATTGTGGCCGTCTTCCTGGCCATCCCCTACTGGAAGGGCAAGTATTTCTCCAAGCCCGTGAAGAGAGGAGACGCCACCCATGCTTGAGATTCAGAACATCTATAAGACCTTCAACGCCGGGACCGTCAATGAGAAGCGGGCCCTGAACGGCGTCTCCATCACCCTGAACGACGGGGACTTCGTCACCGTCATCGGCGGCAACGGCGCGGGCAAGTCCACGCTCCTGAACGCCGTGGCCGGCGTGTGGCCCGTGGACGAGGGGCGCATCTCCATCGACGGCGTGGACGTGACCCGCCTGCCCGAGCACAAGCGGGCCAAGTACGTGGGACGGGTCTTCCAGGACCCCATGACCGGCACCGCGGCCACCATGCAGATTGAGGAAAATCTCGCCCTCGCCATGCGCCGGGGCCAGGGACGCACCCTGCGCATGGGTATCACCAAGGCGGAGCGGGAGCAGTACAAGGAGCTCTTAAAAATACTGGATTTGGGGCTGGAGGCCCGGCTCACCTCCAAGGTGGGGCTGCTCTCCGGCGGACAGCGGCAGGCCCTTACCCTGCTGATGGCCACCCTCCGGAAGCCCAAGCTTCTCCTCCTGGACGAGCATACCGCCGCCCTGGACCCCAAGACGGCGGCCAAGGTGCTGGACACCACCGAAAAAATCGTCCAGCGGGACAGCCTCACCACCCTGATGATTACCCACAATATGCGCGACGCCATCGCACACGGAAACCGGCTCATCATGATGTACGACGGGCGTATCGCCATCGACGTGGCCGGCGAGGAGAAGCAGAGGCTCACCGTGGAGGGCCTGCTGGAGATGTTCAGCAAGGTCAGCGGGAGCGATGAGGCGGACGACAAGCTGCTGCTGTCGTAGACCACACCGCAGCGGGGGCAAGCATCCGCCCTGCACCGACTTTACCCAAAGCCTCGCGCCCCATGGGCCATGTCTATTCATGGCATCCCCGCTTATCTCCCCCGGCGCGTCAAGGATGCCGCGCCCTACAAGACCGCCGCCCCTCTCAAACAGCGGAATTAAAAACCCCCGCCCTGATACTCCGCTAGAGTATCAGGGCGGGGGTTTTCTCACAGCTTGTAGCGCAGCACGGGCGCGCCGCCCGCCACGAAGGGCTCCTCCAGAAAGATAATCACGCTATCGCCGTCGTAGGCGTACTGGTAGTCGGCAAAGGTCAGGCCGCTATAGCAGTCCTCCACCTCTTCCCGCTCCCACGCAATGGCGCACACCTGATCGGTCACCCAGTCATTGAAGTCCGCGATGTCCACCTTGACGAAATAGTCCAGGTCCAGCCGTTGACCGGAGCGCAGGTCGAAGGTGTCCCCGGCGTAGTGGATCGGGCTGGTGCCGGCCATGAACCAGTTGCAGGTCTTATTGACGCTGAGCAGCAACTCGTCCAGATAGGTCACTTCCGTCGTGACGGTCTCCCGCAGATTCTGGTCAACGAATCTGTCGGTCCCGGCGAGCTCTAGCAGCCCCTCGGCCGAACCCCAAAAGAATCCCTCTGCATCGTCCATGAAGGTCTGACATTCCGTCTCAAAATATTCGTTTACCGCCTCAGTTCCCTCGGAATCCGGATCGTAAATCACAGGCTGATCGTACCAGCGGCGGGCGACGATCCGGCGGTTCTCGTCCGTGATCGCCTCTTCCACCCGCTGGATGTGGATGCCCGGTCCTCTTTGACAATCCCCATAGGTCAGCCGCTCCACATAGGGGACGCCGCCAGCCGCCCCGACCACGCCCCGGACCCCGGTGCGGAAATAGGTGCAGCCCGACTCAAAATCACTGAACCCGGCGCGGACCCCCTCCACCGTGCCGGTGACGGTCTCGCCGTCGCAGATAAGGTCCAGCTTTTGAACGCGAATGGCGCCCCCGTAGCCGTCGAGCAGCCCCCCGTCGGTCCCCCGGCAGTCTGGGCCCATATAGTCCCGGATGAGGGCGATCTGGACGGCGGGGACGGGCCGGGGTTCCTCCACGCTCACGCTGGGCGTGGGAGTCGGCGTGGGCGCAGGGGACGGCTCCGCCGTGCACCCCGCCAGCAGCAGCGCACAGCACAGAATCAGCGGCAGAAGTTTTTTACGCATGGCGTCCCTACTCTCTCGTGTCAGGTCAAAATGGGACGGGGAATATTGATTGCCGCGCCATACTTCGCAATGGCCCACAATGACAGAGGCTGCGGACAGCCTCAAAGGCGAGCGCTCTTTGCCGTCATTGCGAACCGGCGCGCACGCCGGCCTGGAAATCTGTTCCTCCGTCCTCTCAATTCCCTGCTTACCTGTCTTACGCGGGCAGAATGCGGGCGGCAATCAGCAGGTTATAGACCATCACGGCGGCCTCCCGGCGGGTGGTGACTCCATCGGGCTGGATGCTGTCCAGAGTGTCCCAGAGCAGGCTCATGCTCTGGCCGAAGAGATTGGCCTGACTGCCGTCCAGCAGCCACATGGACTCCCGGGACCAGGCGGGCCATGCCCAGTAGTCCCCCAGGCCGGCGGTGTGCTCAGACCCGGCCGCGTCATGGAAATTCATGCAGAGCTCCGGGGCCACCCGGCCCAGTATAGTGAGGAACTGACTGTGGTCCATGGGGTCGTCGGGGTGGAAGAGCCCGTCGCTGTAGCCGCTGACAATCCCCTGCTCATAGAGGGCGTTTACCGCGGGGGCGTACCACTCGCCGCTCTTCACGTCGGCAAAGGCGCTCCCGGTCCGGCTGGTGGTGTACCGCATGGCGTTGGCCAGCAGGACGCAGAACTGGGCGCGGGTGAGCTCCCCGTCGGGCCGGAAGGTCCCGTCCCCGGAGCCGCTGACGATATCATAGGCCGCCAGGGTGTTAATCGCGTCGGCAAAGGGCTCGTCCGCCAGGTCGGTAAAGGCCCGGGAGGCGTAGCCGGTCAGGCCGTATTCCTCAACCAGTTCGGCGGCGGTGGTCTCCCGCCAGCCCTCGGCGCCGCCGGTGCCAAGCCAGAGGTTGGCGGAGGGCGGCAGGGCCTCCAGCAGGGCGGTAAATGCCGGCTTTCCCGCGTCGGACGCGGCGGTCTCCAGGTCCACATACCAGCGCCACTTCATGTCCACCCGCAGCATCCCGCCGGTGTCCCCCTTGGGGTTGGAGCCCGCAAGGAGATAAGCCACGTCGGCGGCGTAGGCGTCGTCCACCAGCAGATGGGGGATGATGCCGATTTTATCGTTGGTCGCTCCCAGAGGGGAAAAGAAGCGGTATGCGGTCACCTTGAGGGCGTCCCCCTCCCCGAAGCAGTCCTCGTAGCTCTCCCCGTCCAGCAGAACCTGGGCCACCCCCTTGCCGTAGGTCCGGCTGCCCACCACGATTCCCGCCTGCTGGTCTCGGATGATGGAGGCAAAGATCTCGGAGGAGCTGGCCGTATCGCCGTTCACCAGGACCACCACGGGGTCCAGGGAGGACTGGCCCGCCTCCCGGCGGTAGACGCCGTAGAGCCCCTCGTTGTCCCGGCGGTAGAGCAGATTTCCAGACCCCGCAAAGGCCCCGGCGGACTGGACGGCGGCGTTTATCTCCCCGCCGCCGTTGCCCCGCAGGTCCACAATCCAGCGGTCCACGGCGCCGTCGTTGGCGCTGATGCCGTCCTCAAAGTGGCCCAGGGTCTCCTGGCCGAAGGTGGTGCAGCGGATGTAGCCGATGTGTCCGTCCAGCAGGGTGGTCTCTGTGGCGGGGATTACCACGACGCGCCGCACCAGCATATAGTCCCGGGAGCGGCCATCCCGCAGGACCGTGACCGTGACGCTGGTCCCCTCCTCGCCGGTCACCCAGGCCTTGATCTGCTCCAGCGCCGCTCCGGCGGCGGCGTTGCCGTCCACGGCGGTGATTATATCGCCCGGCAGCAGTCCCGCCTCCTCCGCGGCAGTGTCCGCAATGACCTGGGTGATCAGCGCCCCCTCCGCCTCCATCTGCATGCTCACGCCGATACCCGTCAGGTTGGCGTCCCGCATGCTGTCCAGAAAGAGTTGATAGGTGTCCGCATCGAAGTACTGGGTGTAGGGGTCACCCAGCTCGGCCAGCATGGACTCCACCGTGGTCTGCTCCAGCACCCGCTGGGGCACCTCATCCACATAGTACAGGTTTAAAAGCTCTCCCGCCTGCTGAGGCGTGAGGGCGAAGGCTGGGGTGCACAGCAGCGCCAGCACCAGGGCTGCGGCACTCAGGCGGGAAAAGAATTTTTTCATGGCGGAGACCTCCGGGTCTTTCAAAAAATAGAGCGGGCCGGTGTGGCCGCTCCGCTCGTATGTTTCATTCTACAGCAACGGCGCCCGGGGAACAAGCCCCCAGTCCTGTTTTGTCACTATTTGTCACTGGCCTCCGAAGCGCTCCGGAGAGGTCATCGCCGTTATTTTGCCGCAGGCCCCGCCAGAGGTCCCGGCGGAGAATCTCTCTGTCAAGTCAAGACGGCGGCATGTCGCCCCCTCCCGCAGAGAAGGCCTCACAGTCCGTTGACAACGGAATAAAGCTAAAATTCGTCATTTCCGGGGACATACGCCTCAGAAATGACATTTCTCATAACGGATGGAGCGACTTTTTCTCAAAAAATTGAGCCCCATCCGTCATATAGCCTGCCGTCAAAGCAGCTCAGAAGGGCTCCTTTGACAGCCTGACGGCGGCGCCTCGTGCAGAGGC
Organism: Lawsonibacter faecis; assembly: GCF_014287675.1. GTDB lineage: Bacteria > Bacillota > Clostridia > Oscillospirales > Oscillospiraceae > Pseudoflavonifractor > Pseudoflavonifractor faecis. Next base: position 186,439 of record NZ_JACOPQ010000006.1, read on the forward strand.
GCCGCCGCTTTCATGTGACCGATTCTACGCGCCGATCAGAGCACCGGCCAGCGTCCCGTCAGCTTTATGCGGTGGAAGGAGATGAGGTCGTCGGCTGCAAGGTAGGCCACGCCGCCCTTCGCCGCGCTCGCGGCCCTCAGGCCCACCACCATATCCCCCTCCAAGGTGGCGGCGTCCCCGCCCACCTGAAAGGAATAGAGGGGCTGGCCGTCCCGGGTCACGCTGACCGTGTCGGGCCGGGCGGGGTCCCAGGCCACCTCGCAGCCCAGGGCCTCGGCAAGGGCGCGGACGGGTACCATCAGGACGCCGTCCGCCTCGTAGGCCGCGGCGCCCAGCTGCTCGCCGTTAACAGTGATATTCCCGCCGTCACTCATATCGGTATAGCCCGTGTAGGCGGAGGGGAACACCAGGACCTTGGAGGGCACGGCCTGGCTGGGGTAGCTCTCCATGACCATGCTGTACCAGGAGAGAAGCCTGGTACCGGGCCGTATATCGCTCAGGAACGTATTCCCGCATGTAAAGCCGGGGCCCTGCAGCAGCTCAGTCTCCTCGCTCATGTGGAGGATGATATCCCCGGTCATGAGGACGCTCACCTTGCCGTCCTCGCCGGGGAGGACCTGCTGAACCTCGGCATAGATGGGCACGCCGAAGTCGGCGGGGATATTGCACAGGACGACAGCCGCGTTGGCGATGGGGGGCAGGCTCCGGGTCATGGCGGGCCCCGCATAGGCGTAGAGGGTATCGCCGGTCTTCAGGTCGTCGGCGGTCTTTACCGCACCGGTCACGGCGTCCAGAATCACGGTGTCCTCATTGACGTTCAGGATGATGCGCTGGCAGGCGGAGGACTCGTTGTCGTTCTCCAGGAGGACGCGGCCCTCCTCCACGGTGGCTGTGCCGTAGACCATGACGGGCATACTCACGCTCCACTGGGCGATGTCGTAGCCCGGCGGCACAGGCTGCTCCGCCTCCCCGGCGGGGGCCAGGGGCAGGGAGGTGACGCTCTCCCCGCCTTGAGATCCAGACACGCCCGCCGCAAAAGCCCCGGCGCAGAGCAGGGCGGCGGAGAGGGTTGTGCACAGAATTGACTTCAGTTTCATGCCGATTCTCCTTTTACCGTTTGTTGGGGGGTTCATTCTATTGGACGCACTTTTCCATCCATTGTTCCCCGGCGGACGAAAAAAACAGGCGGCGCGGAAGCTTCCGCGCCGCCTGTTTCAGATAAAATCAGAGCTCCAGGAACATCTGCTCGCCCCGGGTGGCCAGCAGCCGCCAGAGGACGGCGCAGCCCGCCAGGAAGAGAACCAGCCCGGGCAGCAGGGCCAGGGTGGGGCCCAGAAGTCCCCGGGTCAGCACAAAGAGGACGGCGCCCGCCAGCACCAACCCCATGCCTCCCAGCATAGCCACCATGACCGACGCGGACTGCTTGACCACCACCGTGTCGTTGGGGGCGTCCAGCTTGGGCATGCAAAGATTGGCGAAGAGGCCCAGCAGGGCGGTGCAGACGCTGAGCGCAGCGCCCAGCGCGAAGAGCAGCAGCCAGTCCACGGCACTCAGGCCCAGGGCAAACGCCAGACAGATTGTGGAGATCAGGAGGCTGGGCAGCTCCAGCAGGAGCTGAAAGCCCACCTTCACCAGGAAGACGCCCCGGGCGGAGATGGGCGCCTCCTTCAAGATCCACAGCTGCTTCCCCTCCAGGCTGATGGAGGGCGCGGTGATCATGACGGTGGAGAGCAGAAAGCACACCGCCAACGCAGCCAGGGGCAGGACAGGCAGCCCGCTGCCTGCCGCCTCAAGCTCAGCCAGCAGGCCGCCCAGCTTGGATTTAAAAACCAGGGCGGCGGCGGCCGCGCCCAGCAGGAGAATCAGTCCCATGCCCGAATTAAAAAGGTAGATGGGCGTGCCGAAAAACTTCCCGGCCTCTTTTTTCAGCAGGGCGCTGCGGGCGCCGGAGGCGGAGACACGGCCCAGGCGGTAGTCCGACCGGGCGCTGCGGGCGCCCAGGCTGGTGACAATCTTCTTATACCGCCCCGCGAAGAGCCACACCACCAGCAGGAAGGGCGCCACGCAGAAGGCCACAAAGCCCAGCAGGGAGAGAATGTTCCCCTCGCAGGCGGCCTGGGCCAGCAGCAGGAAGGGCAGCCCCCAGCCGGAAAAAGCCCCCTCAATCCCCATGGCGTAGGACGCGAGGTCGCCCATGGCCAGATTCATCCGCATCAGAAGGACCATGAAGACCGCGAAGGCCGCCAGATACAGAAGATTGGACAGCAGCTTGCTCCGGCCGCCCAGCTTGCCCGAGGCCCATGCCAGCACGAAGCCGAAGATCAGGGAGAAGAAGGTGGGAACCAGTGCCAGGAAGAGGGTGCACAGCGTCAGGACGATCAGGAACACCGCCCCGCCGCCCCCGCCGAAGACCAGATAGGCCACCCCGGCCGGCATCATGATAAAGAGGGTAAAAACCAGATTTTCAACATAGAGGGCCAGGGTCCTGGCCAGCATCAGGGAGAAGGCGGAGACCGGCATGGCCAGCATCAGATCGTTGTCCCTCCCGCCGAAAATAACCCCCTGGGCCGCAAACAGGGTGAATACCAGCCCCATGACCACGGCCAGCACGCTCATCATCAGAATCTCCAGCTTGAGCATTCCGATGGGGGCCAGCTGGGCGGCAAACATAAAGCTGTACGTCCCCGAGAGGTACAACGCCAGCACCGCCATGAAAATGAGCGCGCCCAGGCCGGAGGCCGCCCGCCTCCTTTTCTTCCCGCCGCCGAAGCGGAAGGAGGAGAGCATGGCCTTCAGGTTGAGCTTGACCAGAGCATAAAACTTGCGCATCAGCTCCCCTCCCCCTCCAGCTCCAGGAACACGTTCTCCAGGGTGGAGTCGCCCACCAGCTCCTCGGTGACGCCGCTCTTCACCAGAACGCCGCCCTTGATGATGGCGATTTTGTGGCAGAGCTTCTCCGCCACCTCCAGCACATGGGTGGAGAAGAAAACCGCCCCGCCCCGCCCGCAGATCTCACTGAGGTATCCCTTGAGCAGGTGGGAGGCCACAGGGTCCAGGCCCACGAAGGGCTCGTCGAGAATCAGGAGCTTGGGCTCCCGGATCAGGGCGGAGATGAGCGCCAGCTTCTGCTTCATGCCGTGGGAGTAGCTGCCGATGGGGCTGCCCAGGTTGCCGGTGATCTCAAAGGCTTCGGCATACTTTTGAATCCGCGCCTGACGGTCTTTTTGGGGGATGTCGTAGAGGTCGGCGATGAAGGTCAGGTACTGGATGCCCGAGAGGAAGTCGTATAGATCCGGGTTGTCGGGCAGAAAGGCCGTGACCTTTTTGGCTGCGGTGGGTTCCCGCCGGATATCGTGCCCGTCGATGGTGATGGTGCCCTCCGTAAAGTCCATCACGCCCGCCACCGCACGGAGCGTGGTGGTCTTACCGGCGCCGTTATGGCCGATGAAACCAAAGATTTCACCAGGTGCAACGTTGAGATTCAGGTCGTCCACGGCTCTTTTTCCGCCGGGGTAGGTCTTGGAAAAGTGTTGAATACTTAGCATATTTTTACTCCTCTTGGGTGTCATAAGGCGGGGCGGGACGCCGCCTCGCTTATCAGGGTCTGTCATTAAGCGGGACGGGCCGGGTGCTTGATGACAGCTTCTAGAAGGAATGGTTCATAAAAATTGTAATGACGACAAGCACCGGGGAGATGAGGGCCAAAATCAAGCCGGCGGTCCTGCGCTCCTCCGTGAAGGAGAGGCCCGTACCCACCGCGCAGAGGCCCACAGGCAGCAGCAGGGCCAGCGGCTTGGGCATGAAATTCTGCACCTGGCCGGAGACGCCCAGCTGCATCCCCACGCTGTCCGGCAGCAGGAACCAGGCCGCAGCCGCCAGAATCAGCGTCAGCACCACGGCGGCGATGCAGAGGAATGTAGACTTGTGCAGCCTCATGCCTTCTCACCCGTAATCCGCACCGCCGTGCCGTAGGCGGTCACCTCCGCCGCCCCCTGCATGATGGAGGAACTGGTGTAGGTCACGCTGATAATGGCGTCGGCCCCCAGGGCCTCGGCCTCGTCCACCATACGCTTGGTGGCAATCTGGCGGGCCTGGATCATGAGTCCGGTATAGGCCTCCACCTCGCCGCCCACCAGGTTTTTCATGCCGGACATGAAGTCCTTGCCGAAGCTCTTGGACTGGACTACGCTGCCCTTGACCAGCCCCAGGGCCTGGATTTTTCTGTCCGGGATGTAGTTAATATTGAGAAGCAGCATCCTCTTCCCCTCCTTTGATCTGTTTGAACCGCTGCAGCAGCGCAATCAGCACGCCGACGATCACCACCGCCGGGATGGCCACGAAGAAAACGACCAACGGCAGCGGCGGCGCGTCCGCCGGGTCCGTGGTGAAGGCCCACACCAGCAGGGCGATGACGCCGCCCATCAGGGCGATGAAGCAGAGCGCCGCGGCCAGCGGCCCCACATAACGGGTAATGGTATCTCTTTTCTTAATGTTCACGAACCGGGTCCCCTCCTGTTCCATCTGTGCCATATCCGAGAGGTAGCGGTCGGTGTCCAACCCAGCGAGCTGCTCGCCGCTCTCCACCACCTTGGCGCACAGCGCCTGCATGGTGGTCAGATTGGCCCGCTGCCGTTCCAGGGTGATGACATGGCGGCGCAGGCCGTCGGTCAGGGTGAGCGCGCCGCTCTGCATCCGGCGGATCTCCTCCATGGGCACATCCAGCTTCCGCAGGAGCTTGATTTTCTTCAGCTCCGCCACGTCCGCCTCGGTGTAGTCCCGGTAGCCGTTGTCGCTGTTACGGCCCGGAGAGAGGAGTCCCTCCTTCTCGTAGTAGCGGATGTTGCGCTTGGTGACGCCCACCAGCTCCTCCACCTCGTTGATTTTCACTGCCAGTCACCTCTCGATGGCCCCATGGTATACCTTTCACCTGGTGAAAGGTCAAGGGGTTTTCCAAAATAATTTCGCGCTCCGTTTCAAATGGGACGGTTTCCGCACAGGCGCAGCACACCCACGCCCGGCAAAGCGCTTTTTGCCGGGGTAGCTTCAGCTTCCGTCGGCCTCCAGGCTCCCCGTCATTTTCCCTGCTGCTCCATCCACTTCTTGAGCTGCTCGGCCATGGCGGATGGGCCCTTCTCCTCCTGCTGGTTCTGCAGGAACTTCTGCACATCCCGCTTGCCCGCGCTGCCGTTCTCACGCTTCTTCTTAAAGTCGGAGAGCTTCTCCCGGTAGCCGCACACGCAGGCGAACATCTGGTTCTCCCCCTCGCCCCGCAGCTCCATCTTCTTATGGCAGTTGGGGCAGCGGGCGTTGGTGGTCTGGGTGACGCTGCGGCGGTAGCCGCACTCCCGGTCGGGGCAGACCAGCATCTTCCCCCGCTTGCCCTGGACGTTCAGAAGGAACTTCCCGCAGTCGGGGCATTTCTCCCGGCTTACGTTGTCGTGCTTGTAGGTGGCGTCGCTCTGCTTCACCTCGCCCACCAGTCTGGCGGCGTATTTGCGCATCTCCCCCACAAAGTCCTGCTCCCGCTCCCGGCCCTGGGCAATGTCCCCCAGACGTTTTTCCCACTTGGCGGTGAGCCCGGCGCTGCGCAGGTCGGCTGGGGCCAGCCCCACCACCTGGACGCCCTTGGAGGTGGGTACCAGCTCCTTGCCCCGCCGCTCGATGTAGAATGCGGAAAAGAGCTTCTCAATGATATCCGCCCGGGTGGCCGGGGTGCCCAGGCCGCCGGTCTCCTCCAGAATTTTGGACTGCTCCCGGTCCTTCACCTGGGCCTGGGGGTGCTCCATGGCGGTGAGGAGGGTGGCCTCGGTATACCGTTTGGGGGGCGCCGTGTGGCCCACGTTGGCCCGGGCGCTGACAATCGGTACCCGGTCCCCCTGGCGGAGCTGGGGCAGGCTCTGCTCCCGCTCCTCCCCGTCCTCCTCGTCCTCCTCCAGGGAGAAGCGGGAGTAGGCCGCCTTCCACCCCTGGTTCCTGACGATTTTACCCTTGGCGGTAAAGGTCTCGCCGTCCACGGTGAGGGTCAGCCTGGTCTCCTCGTACTCGAAGGGGGGCAGAAGCACCGCCAGGAAACGGCGCACCACCAGGTCGTAAATGTTCCGCTCCGGCCCGGAGAGCCGGAAGAGATCGGGAGCCTCCTCGGTGGGGATGATGGCGTGGTGATCGGTGACCTTGGCATTATTGACCAGGAACCGGGTCTGAAGGGGGCGATTGCGCATAATCTCCGCCGCCAGCGGCTTGTACTCGTCCACCATGACGCTGCGCAGACGTTCGGGCAGGGTACCCACCACGTCGTCGGAGATGTAGCGGGAGTCGGTCCGGGGGTAGGTGAGCACCTTGTGAATCTCATAGAGGGACTGCATGATGGACAATGTCTCCTTGGCAGAGTACGCGTACTTCCTGTTCGCGTCCCGCTGGAGCTCGGTGAGGTCGTAGGCCGCCGGAGGCGGGGTCTGCTTGTAGGTCTTCCGCACCTCCGTAAGTACGCCGGTCTTACCGCTTAAGCGCTCCGCCAGGGCCTCGGCCCTGGCCTTGTCGGAGATCCGGGCCTGGCCGCTCCTGTCCCTCCAAGTGGCGTTGAAGCCATTGCTCTTGACCGAGACCGTGTAGTACTCCTTGGGGATGAAGTGCCTAATCTCCTCCTCCCGGTCCACAATGAGGGCCAGGGTGGGCGTCTGGACCCGGCCCGCGGAGAGCTGGGCGTTGAACCTGCAGGTGAGGGCGCGGGTCACGTTCAGACCCACCAGCCAGTCCGCCTCGCTTCTGGCCCGGGCGGAATAGAATAGATTGTCGTAGTCCCTGGCCGGGCGGAGGTTCTGAAAGCCCTCCCTGATGGCCTTGTCAGTCTGAGAGGAGATCCACAGCCGTTTGGCGGGCTTCTTCCACCCCGCCTTCTCCATAATCCAGCGGGCCACCAGCTCGCCCTCCCGGCCGGAGTCGGTGGCGATGACCAGGTCCGCGATGTCTCCCCGCTTCATCAGGTTCGCCACCGCCTTGTACTGGCGGGTGGTCTCCTTGATGACCACGGTCTTCATATGCTCAGGCAGCATGGGCAGGGTGAGCATATCCCACTTCTCCCACGCCTTGTCGTATACCTCGGGGGCGGCCAGCTCCACCAGATGGCCCAGCGCCCAGGTGACCACGTAGCGATCCCCCTCCAGGAAGCCGTCGCCGCCGCGCCTGCACCCCAGCACCCGCCCGATCTCCCGGCCCACGGAGGGCTTTTCCGCCAGTACCAACGTCTTCGCCATCGTCCTCATTCTCCTTGTCTATCACGGTTTGTATAGAGTATACGGGAATTGCGCGGAAAAGGCAAATCAGGATTTTCCTGCTGCAATCAGTGGCTTGGCGCGGAGCCCGGCGCCTCTTCGTCCGCCGCATTATGACAGATATCCGTCGTATATGGACGGGATTAAAAATATTTTTGCAAGAACTCTTGCATTTCGGTTTGCGAAGTGTTATATTGTAGTTGGAAAGAGGCCCCACTGAAATGTTGAGATGAAAGGAGTATGTCGCTATGAGTCTGTACAGTACCGATACCGGCTGCACCGGAACGCTCCCCTGCGGCTTCATGTCCTGCCTGGTGGCCGAAGGCCTCCTGGAGGGCACGGACCGGGACGAGAAGCGGGCCCTGCGGCAGGCGGAGGAGGCCGAGCGCGCGTTCCGGACGTCCCGGGGCTACGCGCACGAGAACCTTGTCGACCGGCTGACCCGCAAAATCCAGAACCTGACCTGACCCTCAAGACCCCCGCGCCTAAAAGCGCGGGGGTCTTTTTTACTCATCCGCAAAAAAGCTGTCACATTTTCACCCTCTCACCCCATCTATTTAGTAGAAGGGTAGGCCCACTGGAAAGGAGTCAGCTATGGCAGGCGCTTGGAGCAGTACAAATGTAAGCGGCCCCGGCATACGAAACACCGCCGGGATGGCGGAGTCCGCCGGCGGCGGTCTGGGCCGGGACGAGAAAGCCTCCCTGCGGCAGGCCAAGGAGGCGGAGCGCGCCTTCCGCGCCTCCAAGGGGTACGTCCCCGACACCCTCTGGAATCGGCTCAAAGCCCGCTTCCGCAAGCGCGGGTAATACCGTTTATAGAAAGCCTCTGCCGGAAAGGAGCAGTCTATGCGCCCGTTGAATTTGAATCTGGAGCTGATCGTCAGGGAGTGCGCGTGCAAGGCTCCGCCCCTTGGCAGGGATGAAAAGGCCGCCCTCCGGCGGGCCGACGAGGCCGAGCGCGCCTTCCGCGTCTCCAAGGGGTACGAAAAAGACACGCTTTGGAACCGAATTAAGGCCTGTATGCGTGCATAACGACGTAATAAAGAGGCGGTACTGTATTGTACCGCCTCTTTTTTCATCTCTATTATTCCGCCGTCGCCAAATGGATCAAAACCTCCACCATCTTCTCCATGCTCTCCACGGGGATATACTCGTGCACGCCGTGGAAGTTCACGCCGCCGGTGGAGAGATTTGGACACGGAAGGCCCATATATGAGAGCCGCGCGCCGTCGGTGCCGCCGCGGATGGGCACCTCCAGGGGCTTCACTCCCGCCTTCTCCATGGCCGCCCTGGCCCGGTGGATGAGGTACATATGGGGCTCGATCTGCTCCTTCATATTATAGTAGGAGTCTTTGATAATGACCTCCACGGTGCCCTTGCCGTACTTGGCGTTCAGGAAGTCCGCCGCCTGAGTGAGGAATTGTTTCTTCGCCTCGAACTTCTCCCGGTCATGGTCCCGGATGAGGAAGTGCAGCTCGGTCTGGGTCTCGTCCCCTCTCATGTTGTGCAGGTGGTAGAAGCCCTCGTATCCCTCGGTGTGGGCGGGGGTCTCCGCCGGAGGCAGCAGGCCCGCGAACTCCACGCCAATGAGCAGGGCGTTTTTGAGCTTGTTCTTGGCGGAGCCGGGGTGGATGTTCACGCCATGGATGAAAACGCCTGCGTTGGCGGCGTTGAAGTTCTCATACTCCAGCTCGCCCAGCTCGCCGCCGTCCACAGTGTAGGCCACCGCCGCGCCGAAGCCCTCCACATTGAAATGATCGGAGCCCTGGCCCACCTCCTCGTCGGGGGTGATGCCCACGGCGATACGTCCGTGGGGGATCTCCGGGTGGGCCGCCAGATACTCCACGGCGGAGATGATCTCGGCCACGCCGGCTTTGTCGTCCGCCCCCAGGAGGGTGGTGCCGTCGGTGACGATGAGCCGCTGGCCCCTGTACCTCGCCAGACTCTCAAACTCCTTTTCGCGCATAACAAGGTTCTTCTCCTCATTGAGGACGATGTCGCCTCCCCGGTAGTCCACGATACGGGCCCTCACATCAGCGCCGGGGGCGTCGGGCGAGGTGTCCATGTGGGCGATGAGCCCCATGCAGGGCACGCCCTCGCAGCCGGGGGTGGCGGGGAGGGCGGCGTACACATAGCCGTACTGGTCCATGTGGGCGTTCTGGAGGCCGATCTGGGACAGCTCGGCGGCCAGGGCCGCGCCCAGGACCTTCTGCTTCTCCGTGGTGGGGGTGGTGGTGCCGGCCTCGTCCGACTGGGTGTCGAAGGAGACATAGCGCAGAAAACGTTCTGTTACGTTCATGGTCAAGATCCTTTCTCTTCCCCCGACAGACCGCGGGGAGTGTCTATTGACGGGGGGGACAAATGCGGGTAGACTTGTTGTATCAGCTACGACAGCCATTTTAGCACAAACGGGAACCGTTGACAATGCGGCGTTGGACGGCCGGCAGGCCGGGCGGCGGCGGACGCTTTATCGCCGGTTCCGAAAGGAGAGGATTTTCCATGTCGAATCTGCGGGAATTTACCTACCCCTCCAGCGACGGCGTCCATCAAATCCACGCGGCGGAGTGGACGCCCGATATCACCGAGCCCCGGGGCGTGGTCCAGCTGGTCCACGGCATTTCGGAGTACATCCTGCGCTATGCGCCCTTCGCGGAGTATCTGACCCGGTACGGCTTCATCGTGGTGGGGGACGACCACCTGGGCCACGGCAAGACAGCCAGCGGCCCCGAGGAGTACGGCTTCATCGCCGAACAGGACGGCTGGACCCATATGGCCGACGACGTGCGGGCCCTGCGGGTGCTGACGGGGGAGAAATACCCCGGCCTCCCCTACTTCCTCCTGGGCCACTCCATGGGCTCCTTTCTGGCCCGGACCTACCTCATCCGCTGGCCGGGCACCCTGACGGGGGCCATCCTCTCCGGCACCGGGCAGGAGCCCGCCCCCACCGTGGCCCTGGGGAAATTCCTTACGGGCATCGGCAACCCCCGCAAGGTCAATAAGCTGGTCAACAGCCTCTCCCTGGGGGCCTACAACAAAAAATTCGCCCCCAACCGCACCAGTGCGGACTGGATTTCCCGGGACGAGCAGATCGTGGACGCCTACGTGGCCGACCCCCTCTGCTCCTTTGTGCCCACCGCCGGCATGAACCACGACATGATGGGTGGACTCCAATTCATCGCCGGGAAGGAAAACCTGTCCAGGATGGACAAGGATACCCCCGTCTACTTCTTCTCCGGGGATAAGGACCCGGTGGGCGGCATGGGAGAGGGCGTCAGGAAGGTCTGCGGCTTCTTCCGGGACGCTGGCGTGAAGGACGTGACCATGAAGCTCTATCCCGGCGGGCGGCATGAGATGCTCAACGAGACGAACCGGGATGAGGTCTATGCCGACGTGCTCTCCTGGCTGGAGAAGCATCTGCCGCAGTAGCGCAACCATATATGCTCTGTATTCCGCGCCCTGCGGGCCCCCAGTCACAACCGCAAGGGGGGCCACGCCGCCCGCAATATAAAAAACATCCCCCCGCCGCGCCGTTCATCGGCGCGGCGGGGGGATGTTTCATGCTGCTCCTTACGCCTCTCCCAGCGCGAACCGCTCCACACCGGCCGCCACCCCCGCCTCGTGGTTGGGGCCCGTAATACGCTTGGCCGCAGCCTTTGCGCCCTTGCTGCCGTTGGCCATGGCGAAGGAACAGCCCGCCCAGGAGAGCATCCCCAGGTCGTTTTCCGCGTCGCCGAAGGCCATCACCTCCTCCGGCGTAATGCCCAGCCGTCCGCAGAGGACGGCCAGGGCCGCGCCCTTGTCCGCCTTGGGGGAGGTAATCTCCAGATTGCTGGCGGTGGAGCTGGCGCAGGCCACCGGCCCGGTGGCGGCGATGGCGGCGAGCAGCTCCTCCCGCTCCTCCGGCTCCACATGGAAGACGTTAAACTTCTCCGCCATGTCCCCGGCCAGAGTCCTCTCCATGTCGTCGGTGTAGGTCATATGCTCGAAGAGCACCTTGGCAAAGGCCGGCGACACCACGGCGGCGGCCTTCGCCTTCTCCACGCCGCAGGAGCCGTCCATATAGCTCCTGCCGTTCTGGTATACCTCGAAGGGGATGTCCCGCGCCCGCAGCAGGCGGACGATGGCCCGCACCTGCTCCTCGCCCATTCCCTCCCGGTAGAGGCACTCCCCGGTCCGCACGTCCCGGATGGCGGCCCCGTTGGCCAGCACCGCGTAGTCCACGAAGCCCATCTCCCGGGCCACATCCTCCACCAGGCACCAGGCCCGCCCGCTGGCAATGGCGATTTTAACGCCTCGCTCCGACGCGGCCCGCAGGGCGGCCACGTTCCGCGGCGGTACGGTGGCGTGGTCGTTGTCCAGCAGCGTTCCGTCCATGTCCAAAGCAATCAGCTTGATACTCATATCAGATTCTCCCGTTTTCAATGTCTTTTGTCATCTACGAGACGATGATCCGCGCCAGCTCCGCCGCGCCCAGGTTGTGGAACTGCCGCTCCAGATCCAGCCCCTCCAGAGCGCGGAGTACGGCGGCCTCCTCCATCGGACAGCCGGTCAGGGCTGCGGACAGCGCGTCCGCGTCCCCCTCCCCGAAGAAATCCCCGAATACCTCCAGGCCCGTAAGGGCGCCGCCCTTTACCGCCAGGTACAGCTCCAGCCTGCCCACGCCCTCCACCCGGCGCTCCTTGCGCACAGAATATTTGGGCGACGCGCCCCAGTTCCACGCCCAGGTGGCGTAGCGGCTCTCCCGCAGGGCCTCCACGGCCCGGAGGTCCCCATCGGTCAACTCATAGCGGGCGGGGCGCTCCTCCCCCAGAACGGACCGGGCCAGAACGCCCTTGAACGCCTCCAGCGTCACGCCCGCCGGGAGGTAGGGCCGCAGGTTGGTCACCCGGCTGCGCACCGACTGCACCCCCTTGGACTCTATCTTGTCCTTTGGCACGTTGAGGGCCCTGCCCACCACCTCCAGGTCGGAGTCGAAGAGGATAGTGCCGTGATGCATCACCCGCCCGTTCTTCCGGTACTGGGCGTTGCCGGAGAATTTCCGCCCGTCCACCGTGATGTCGTTGCGGCCGGAGATCTCCGCCGCCACGCCCAGCTCCCCCAGGGCCCTCGCCACCGGCTGGCAGAAGAGGCGCAGGTCCAGCGCGGCATCCTCCGCCGCGGCGATAAAGGTGAAGTTGAGATTGCCCAGGTCGTGGTAGACCGCGCCGCCGCCGGAGAGTCGGCGGACCACCCGGATCCCCTGTTCCCGGACGAAGTCGGCGTTCACCTCCTGGCAGGCGTTCTGGTGTTTGCCCACCACAATGGTGTTGGCGTTCTGCCAGAGCATGAAGAGCGCCTGCGTTTGGCCCACGGTGTCAAAGAGATACTGCTCCAGCGCCAGGTTGAAATAGGGGTCTGTCCGGGGGGATTCCAAGTACAGCATGTGATGCACCTCCAAAAAATCGTTTTGAGCCGCGCCGACGGACGTCCTCCCACAGCGCGGGCAGCCTTTCCGCTCTGCCGACGCCTCCGCGCACACCACATGAAAACTGCGGGGGACGGCTTACCGGGCCATCCCCCGCAGTCCTGCTTTATCTCTTTTTCAGGGCAATCGCGGCGCGGGCCTTGTCGGCCATGCCCTCGGCCGTGAGACCGTAGGCGGCGAGCACCTCGGCGGCCTTGCCGGAGCGGCCGAACTGGTCCTCCACGCCGTGGCGCACCACGGGGGTGGGGCGCACGCCGGAGAGGTAGCCGGAGACGGCCTCGCCCAGGCCGCCGATGATGTTGTGCTCCTCGCTGGTGACGATGGCCCCGGTCTCCTCTGCGGCCTTCAGCACCAGGGCCTCGTCCAGAGGCTTGACGGTGTGCATATTGATGACCCGGGCGGAGACGCCCTCCCCGGCCAGGATGTCGGCGGCCTTCAGCGCCTCCTGGACCATGAGGCCCACGGCGATGAGTGTCACGTCGGACCCATCCCGGAGGGTGACGCCCTTGCCCAGCTCGAACCTGTAGCCGGGAACCGCGTCGGTGACGGTCTCCACGGCGGAGCGGCCCAGGCGGAGGTAGGCGGGGCCGTCGTAGTCGATGAGGGCCTGGACGGCCTGGCGCATCTCATTCCCGTCGCAGGGGCAGCACACCACCATGCCGGGGATGGTCCGCATGGTGGCGAAGTCCTCGCAGCACTGGTGGGTCGCGCCGTCCTCGCCCACGCTGAGGCCGCCGTGGGAGCCCACCACCTTCACGTTCAGGTGGGGGTAGCCGATGGAGTTGCGCACCTGCTCGAAGGCCCGCCCGGCGGCAAACATGGCGAAGGTGGAGGCAAAGGGCTTCTTGCCGCAGGCGGCGAGGCCGGCGGCCACGCCCATCATGTTGCACTCGGCGATGCCCATGTTGAAAAAGCGCTCGGGATAGGCCTTGGAAAAGCCCTTGCTCATGGTGGCCCCGGACAGGTCGGCGTCCAGCACCACCAGCTCGGGATACTGCTCGGCCAGGGCGACGATGGCGTCGCCGTAGGCGTTGCGGGTTGCAATCTTCTCTGCCATCTTACTTCGCCTCCAATCCGGCCAGAATGGCCTCCACGTCGGCCTTGGCGAGCGCGTACTGCTCGTCGTTGGGGGCCTTGCCGTGCCAGCCCGCGTCGTTCTCCATGAAGGGGACGCCCTTACCCTTGACGGTCCGGGCCAGGATGACGGTGGGCGCGCCCTTCTCGGCGGCGGCCCGCTCCAGGGCCATGGCAATGGCCTCATAGTCGTGGCCGTCCACCTTGAGGACGTTCCAGCCGAAGGCGGCGAACTTCTGGTCCAGGGGCTCGGAGGGCATCACGTCGGCGGTGGCGCCGTCGATCTGCAGGCCGTTCACGTCCACAAAGGCGCAGAGGTTGTCCAGGTGGTACTTGGCGGCGGCCATAGCGGCCTCCCACACCTGGCCCTCGGCGATCTCGCCGTCGCCCAGGACGGCGTAGACCCGGTAGTCTTTCTTATCGCACTTGCCCGCGATGGCCATGCCCACCGCGGCGGAGATACCCTGGCCCAGAGATCCGGTGGACATATCCACGCCCCGGACATGCTTCATGTCGGGGTGGCCGGAGTAGTGGCCCTTGATGGAGCGGAAGAGCTTGCAGTCCTCCACGGGGAAAAAGCCCCGCAGGGCCAGAACCGCGTAGAGCGCGGGGGTGCAGTGGCCCTTGGAGAGAACGAAGCGGTCCCGGTCGGGGCTCTGGGGGGCCTTGGGGTCCACCTTCATGGTGTGGAAATAGAGGGTGGTGAGGATATCCATCGCGGACAGGGAGCCGCCGATATGACCGGAGGCGGCGGTATGCACCATGTCCAGCGCCAGGAGGCGGGCCTTTGTGGCGGTCACCGCCAGCTCGTGGAGCTCTTTGGCTTGCATCGAATCCTTCCTTTCTTTCGGCACTGCAGGCTAAGCCGGCTCCCGCCATTTTTCCGGCAGTGCGATATCTGCTCATTACTTGGAGCTTTTTGCAGATTAAATGCAGAAAAAACGTGTTTCAATCAAGTTTTTAACATTTTAGCGCTCTGCATTGCATTATATCACGGCGTATTGCCCAGGTCAAACCCAAATCGCGCCCATCAGGGGCTTTTTAGCGCCATTCTGCCAAACGCTTTCCTCACATCTGCCGGGGCCGGGCGCATATGATAGAGAGCAGAAGGAGGCGTCGCCTATGGAATTTAAGGACAACAAACAGGAGATGGTCACTCGGCTGGCCTGCTGCGTTGTGGCCGCCCTGATCCTCTACTACGCGGTGGAGAAATACGCGGGCAAGCTGAACATCCCACTGCTGGACCAGTACCGCCCCTGGCTGGAGCAGAACAAGATCCAGGCCATCGCCATTGTGGCGGCGGTGCTCTTCGGCGCCTCTTTGGCGGTCTTCCCGCTGGAGAAACCCGCCCCGGAGATCCCGCCCGAGCCCTGCTTTGACGGCTATGAGCCGGTGGAGGGGATGGGGTAGGGGAAAATGAGGCATGTATCGGCAGAGGGCGGACCCGGCCGCCATAGGCGAGGACTCTTTTCCTGACGTGTCCCTCGGTCAATGCGGGGCACGTCCTATGTAGGCCGCCCGCGCCCGGGGCGCGGCGGCCCGCCCCAGGCGGGGCAGTCAAGCGGTGCGGGGGCCGGGCCGCCCCATCCGTTTTTTGCGATTGCCTGTTCATGACTCACTCAATCAATAATCCCGCACGCCCGGGCCTGAATGCGCAGCTCGTCCCGGAACCGGGGGTGGGCGATGGCCACGAGCTGATCCACCCGCTCCCGGAGGCTGGTGCCCCGCAGCTCGGCCACGCCGTACTCGGTGACCACCCGGTCCACGTCGTTGCGGGAGAGGGAGACTGCGGCTCCGGCCATGAGCTGGGGCACGATTTTGGAGACCTCCCGGCGCACCCCGTCGGGGCCCTTCACCATGGCGGTGGAGTAGAGGGCGATGATGCTCTTGCCCCCTCTGGACCGCTGGGCCCCCATGGCGGTCTCGGCCTGTCCGCCGGTGCCGGAAAACTGCCGGGAGCCCAGGGACTCGGACGCGCACTGGCCGGTGAGGTCCACCTCCAGCGCGGTGTTGATGGACACCTGGTTGTCGTTGCGGGAGATGACGTAGGGGTCGTTGACCCAGTTGCCGTCCATCATGGCGACGCCGGGGTTCAGGTCGATAAAGTCGTAGAGCTCCCGGGTGCCCACGGCGAAAGCCGCCACCAGCTTGCCCCGCTCGGCCTGCTTGTACTTCCCCGTGAGGACCCCCAGCCTGGCAAGCTCCATCATGCCGGTGGTGAGCATCTCGGTGTGGAGCCCCAGGTCGTTCTTGGTCTTGAGGGCCTCGGCCACGGCGTTGGGGATGCTGCCGATGCCCAGCTGGATGCAGGACGCGTCGGGCACCATGTCGGCGATGAATTTGCCGATGGCCCGGTCCCGGTCCCCCAGGGGCGGACTGATGAGCTCGGGCACCGGGTAGTCCACCCGGACCATATAGTCCACGTCGGATACCGGCACCTGGAGGTCCCCCAGGGTGAAGGGCATGTTGGGGTTGACCTCCAAAATCACCAGGTCCGCGGCCTCCAGCATCCGCTTCTCGTAGATGTTGGAGCAGGAGAGGGAGACGTAGCCGTGCTTATCCGGCATGGTGGCCGCGCCCACATAGAGGTTGGGGATGCGGTGGGCCAGCCAGCGCACCCCGGCCTGGCGCAGGTGGTTGGGAATGAAGGAGACGCTGCCCCCCTCCTTCCGGGCCTGCCGCTCCACGCCGGAGTAGAACCAGCTGTCCACCCGGAAGGAATCCCGGTACCGCGCACCGCGGAACTCCGCCGGGTGGAGGGGCAGGCAGTCGGTGAGGGTCACGTTCCGCACCCGGGGCGCAATGGTGTGCAGCGCGCCCATGAAGGCCCCCGCCTCCGCGGCCCCCAGGCCGGTGACAATATAGTCGTTCGACTTGACCATGGAGAGCGCCTGCTCCAGGGATATGAATTTGGAAGTGTAGTCCATAGATGTTCCTCTCTTGGAAACGAACGGTGGATGGAACAGGGAGCGGCGCAGCCGCCCCCGGCGGGACCTGCAGGCATTGCCGCAGTAGCCTGACTATTCCTTCGCGTCGGCCCAGCTCCTGCCGGCGGCGGAGGTTGCGATGAGGGGCACAGCCAATTGGGCCACGCGCTCCATCTCCTCGGTGAGAAGCCGCTTCACCAGCTCGGCCTCGTCCTCCGGGCACTCCACGATCAGCTCATCGTGGACCTGGAGGACAAGCCGGGCTTTCAGCTTTTCCTCCTTCAGCCGGTCGTGGACGTGGATCATCGCCAGCTTCATAATGTCCGCCGCGGTGCCCTGTATGGGCATATTGAGAGCCACCCGCTCGCCGAAGGAGCGCATATTGAAGTTGGAGGACTTGAGCTCCGGCAGCCAGCGGCGTCGGCCGAAGAGGGTCGCCACAAACCCGTCCTGCTTGGCCTTGACCACAATGTCGGTCATATATTCCCGCACACCGTGGTACTTGGCAAAGTATCGGTCCATATACTCCTTGGCCTCCCACCGGGCCACGCCGATATCCTGGGAGAGGGAGAAGTCGGAGATGCCGTAGACGATGCCGAAGTTCACCGCCTTGGCCCGGCGGCGCTGCTCGTGGGACACCTCGCCCACGCTTACGTCGAAGACCTGGGAGGCGGTAACGGTGTGGATGTCCGTGCCGCTCTTGAAGGCCTCCTGCATGGTCTTGTCGTCGGCGATGTGGGCCAGCAGCCGCAGCTCAATCTGGGAGTAGTCCGCGTCCACCAGCACGCAGTCGTCGGCGGGGACAAACATCTTCCGAAGCTCCGCCCCCAGTTCCGTGCGCACGGGGATGTTCTGGAGGTTGGGCTCGGTGGAGGAGAGCCGCCCGGTGGCGGTGACGGTGTTCTGAAAGCTGGTGTGGATGCGCCCGTCGGGCGCAATCACTTTGCTCAGCCCCTCCACGTAGGTGGACTTCAGCTTGGAATACTGCCGGTACTCCAGGATGGAATCGATGATGGGGTGCTGGCCCTTGAGCTTCTCCAGCACCTCGGCGTTGGTGGAGTAGCCGGTCTTGGTCTTCTTTACCGGGGGCAGATTCAGCTTGTCGAAGAGGATGCGCCCCAGCTGCTGGGTGGAGTTGATGTTGAACTTCTCCCCCGCCATCTCATAGATGGCGGCCACATCGGCCTCGATGCGCTCATCCAGCATGGAGCCGAACTCCGCCAGGGCCTTTTTGTCCACTCTGAAGCCCACCCGCTCCATCTCGGCCAGCACCGGGCAGAGGGGCAGCTCAATGCCGTAGTACAGCTCATGCATCCCCAGCTCCTCAATTTTTGGAGCCAGGGCGTCCCGCAGGGCGCCAATCAGCGCGGCCTGGGCAAACATGGCCCCCATGGCTCCCTCGGCGTCCCCCAGGGGCCCGAATGCGTCGTCCGCCAGGAAGGGCGCTGACTTGGCCGCCTCACAGTTAAAGTAGGTGACGGAGAGCTTCTCCAGATCATAGCTGCCGTCGGTGGGGGCCAGGAGGTAGGCGGCCAGCGCCGTGTCGAAGACGAAGCCCCCGGTGGACGCTCCCTCGGCAAGAAGGGCGTTCATCAGATCCTTCACGTTATGGGAGGCCTTTTTGATGTCCGGGGCGAAGAGGCCCTTTAAAAAATCGTTGTAGCAGTCAAGCCGCTCCTTGCAGGCCAGGACGGCCCGGCGCTCCTCACCGCCCCACTCCACGGCCACCGCGTCCAGGTCGGGCCGGGCGAGGACATTGACGGCCTCCAGCCCCCGCCAGTGGGCCAGCAGCTCCTCCATCTGCCCCCGGCTCTCCAGGAAGCCGCCGGTGCAGCTGGCGGTGAAGGTCTTCTCCTCCGGCGCACCGCCCCCCGCCGGGCCGGGCTTCAGCCCCATCTTGTCGATAAGCTTGGAGAACTCCAGATTCAGGAAGAGCTGATAGAGGGCGGGGGCGTTTACGTCCCTTCTCGCCGCGTCTTCAGGGGAAAACTCCAGGGGCGCGTCACAGTGAATCCGTGCCAGATCATAGGACATTTTCGCGTCGGCCCGGCCCTCGTCCAGCTTCTTCACCACGTTGGGCCTGGCGGGGGTCTCGGGCGCGGTCACGATGTCGGGCATATGGTCGTAGAGGCGGTCGATGGAGCCGTACATCTGGATGAGGCCCATGGCGGTCTTCTCGCCGATGCCCTTCACGCCGGGGATGTTGTCCGACGCGTCGCCCATGAGGGCCTTGAGATCCACCATGTGGACGCTCTCGAAGCCGTAGGCCTCCCGGAAGGCGTCAGGGGTCATCTCCTTGGTGGTGGTCTGGCCCATGCGTGTGGAGACCAGCTTCACCCTGGTGCGGTCGGAAATCAGCTGCAGGGAGTCCTTGTCTCCGGTGACGATAACGGTGTCCCAACCCGCGGCGGCGTCCAGCGCGGCGATGGTGCCGATGAGATCGTCCGCCTCCCAGCCCTCCAGCTCGTATCGGGGGATATTCATGGCATCCAGAACATCCTTTAAAATGGGCATCTGAGAGGCCAGCTCCTCCGGCATCCCCTTCCGCTGGGCCTTGTAGCCCTCGTACTGGAGGTGGCGGAAGGTGGGTGCCTTCAGATCAAAGGTGCAGCAGAGGGCGTCGGGCTTCTCCTCGTCAATGAGCTTCTGGAGAATGTTCAGAAAGCCGTAGACGGCGTTGGTGGGCTGGCCGTCCCGGGTGGTGAGCATGTGAACGCCGTAAAAGGCGCGGTTGACGATGGAGTTTCCGTCGATGACCATGAGCTTTTTCATAGGTGGCCTCCAGTAAGTTGGGTAATATCAGGCACTTTATTATACCACAATTATATCAGAAAAAAAGCCTCCCATCCGAAGGGAGGCGCCCCGGGGCGGAGGGGCGGCGGGCGCGGCAGTCCGTCTCCACCCCCGCTTATTTAATTATCCGTTTTCGTCCCCAGGGGCCTGTACACGGTCACATACATGGTGATGAGGCAGGCCAGCCCGCCGATGACGTTGGAGATGGGCTCGGCCAGGAACACGCCGTTGTACCCCAGGCCGAGGACGGGCAGTATCAGCGTCAGCGGCGCGACGATGAACGCCTTGCGCAGCAGGGAGAAAAAGACGGCGTTTTTGCTCCGCCCCAGGGCAACGAAGACCGACTGTCCCACAAACTGAAAGCCCATGCAGAAAAACGCGGCGTAGTAGATGCGGAAGGCGGGCACCCCCGCGGCCACCAGCTCGGCCTCGCTGTTGAACATATGGATGAGGGCCGCCGGGAAGGCCAGGGTCAGCGCCCAGGTGACCAGGGAGTAGGTCAGGGTGGCCACGGTGGTAAAGCGGATGCCCTGCCGGACCCGCTCGTACTCCCCCGCGCCGTAGTTGTACCCCAGCACCGGCTGGCAGCCGTTGGTCACGCCGGAGACCGGCATGGTGATGACCTCCCGGATGGAGTTGACGACGGTCATGACGCCCACATAGAGGTCCCCGCCGTAGATCTGAAGCGTGGCGTTGCAGATGATCTGGGCCAGGGAGTTGGTGAGGGCCATGACGAAGCCGGATGTCCCCAGAGAAAGGATTTGCCGCACCCGCCCGCCTTTCAGCCGGAGGTTTGCCCATCCCAGCCGCAGGAGTGTCTTCCTCCCCGTAAGGAACTGGAGCACCCAAAGCGCCGAGCAGGCCTGGGAGATGACCGTTGCCAGAGCCGCGCCCTTCACGCCCATGTCCAGCACAAAGATAAAGATGGGGTCCAACACGAGATTAACCGCCGCGCCCAGCGCCACGGTGAGCATTCCGATCCGGGCAAAGCCCTGGGAGTTAATGAAGGGATTCATCCCCAGACCCACCATGACGAAGACAGTCCCAAGGGCGTAGACGGTCAGGTAGTCGTCGGCGTAGGGGAAGGTCACGCCGCTGGCGCCGAAGAGATAGAGCAGGGGGCGCTTGAAGGCGAGCACCAGGACAGTGAGCCCCACCCCCAGCAGCAGGAGCAGGGTGAAGGCGTTGCCCATGATGCCCTCGGCCTCCCGGTCCTCCCCCTTCCCCCGGCAGATGGAGCAGAGGGGCGCGCCGCCGGTGCCGCAGAGATTGGCGAAGCCGATGACGATGGAGATGATGGGGAGCACCAGCCCCAGGCCGGTGAGGGCCACCCGCCCCTCCCCGGGGATGCGTCCGATATACATGCGGTCCACAATATTATAGAGGATGTTGACCAGCTGGGCCGCCGTCATGGGCACCGCCAGGCGGGTGATGGCCATGGGGATGCTGCCTTTGCTGAAATCGCTCTGCACCGCCACGACGGCCTCCCCCTTTCCAACGGCAGATGGAAGTATTATAATACCATCCATAGCAATGAGCAAGCAGGAGAAAGGGGATTTTCCAATGCTTCTGGACGACGCAAAGGCCCTCGCGGGGGAGATAAAGGCGTTTAAGGACGATTTACACCGCCATCCTGAGCTCTCGTTTCAGGAAACGCGCACAACCGGGGCCATTTCATCGAAATTGGCGCCATTGGGCGTGGAATTAATCGATTTGGGCATGGAAACCGGCGTTGTGGCCCTTCTGAGAGGCAGTAAGCCCGGAAAAACCGTGGCCTTGCGGGCGGACATCGACGCCATTGCCCAGCAGGAGCCGGAAGGTCCCTGCTCCTCCGAGGTCCCGGGTATTATGCACGCCTGCGGCCACGATTTCCACACCGCCGGGCTCTACGGCGCGGCCCGGCTCCTGGCGGCGCGGCGGGAGGCGCTGGCGGGGGACGTGGTATTTCTCTTCCAGTGCGCCGAGGAGATTACCCGGGGGGCGGCGGCCATGGTCGCCCACGGCCTCTGGGAGAAGCTGCCCCGGAAGCCGGACTGCCTCTTCGGTTTTCACAACCGTCCCGAGCTGCCGCGGGGCCGGGTGGCCGTCCTCCCGGGGCCGATTATGGCGGGCAAGTGCCACTTTGAGCTGACGCTCCACGGCAGGGCGGGCCACGGCGGCTCCCCCCACAAGTGCGTGGACGTAATCGTCCCGGCGGCCGCCATCGTCCAGGCCGTCCAGACCATCGTCAGCAGAAGCACGGACCCGCTGGAGAGCCTGGTGTGCGCGGTGTGCTCCATCCACGCGGGCACGGCGGAGAATTTTGTCCCCGATACACTCACCATGACGGGGAGCATCCGCGCCCACTCGGACGGGGTCATCGCCCATGCCCGGGAGCGGATTGAGGCCATCACACGGGGCGTCTGCGCCGCCCACGGCTGCACCTGCGAGGTGCGGTTCATCCCCCAGGTGCCCGTGACCTGGAACGGACCGGAGATGACGAAATTGGCGCAAAAGGCCGCGGAAGCGGTAGTCGGGGCGGAGAATGTGGCGCAGCCCCGTCCCGACTTGGGCAGCGAGGATTTCGCGGTTTTCGGCCGGGACGTGCCCGCCTTCTTCTACTGGGTGGGCTCCGGCTTTCCCGGTCAGCATAACCCCTGCTGGCACAACGAGGGCTTCCGCACCGACGACGGAGCGCTCCCCATCGCAGCCGCGCTGCTGGCCCAGTCGGCGCTGACCGCGCTGGAGGGGTAACGGGCGTCTCGTAAACCGGCCCGGGGACAGAGCGGGAGCTGGAAAGGGCTGCGGATACCGGTCTGGTATCCGCAGCCCTTTTCTAGTAGCTCCTATAAGTACCTCTGCAGCTCCTGCAGCAGGGCCTGCATATCCACCGGCTTGGTGAGGTAGCCGTTCATCCCGGCCTCCCCGGCCTGGCGGCGGTCCTCCTCAAAGGCGTTGGCCGTCATGGCGATAATGGGGACGGTGCGCGCGTCGGGCCGGGGCAGCTCCCGAATGGCGCGGGTGGCGGCCAGGCCGTCCATCACCGGCATGCGGATATCCATCAAAATGGCGAGGTACCGCCCGCGCTCGCTGTCCGCAAAGGCGCGCAGGGCCTGTTCGCCGTTCTCCGCCGTATCCACCGTAAGTCCCTGGAGCTCCAGCAGCGTGACGGCGATTTCCAGGTTGAGGGCGTTGTCCTCCGCCAGCAGGACCCGTCTGCCCGCAAGCGGCGAGGTCCCTGCCGGGGCGGCGGCTGATGGGGCCCCGGAAAGCTCCTCCCCGGCGGGCAGGAAGGGCAGCAGCACGGTAAAGGCGCTCCCCCTCCCCCGCGTGCTCTCCACGCCGACGCTGCCCCCCATAAGCTCGGTCAGGCTGGATACAATGGCCAGCCCCAGGCCGCTGCCCACGTTGTTGCGGGCGGCGTCGGGCGACTCCTGCTCGAAGGGGCGGAATATCCGCTTCATAAACTCCGGCGACATCCCCACGCCGGTATCGCTGACCCGGAACTCCAGCCAGGTCCGCTCCCGGTCCCGGCGGGCCTCCCGGACGGTCAGCTCCACCTTTCCCCCCGGCGGAGTGAATTTGATGGCATTGGAGAGCAGATTGACCAGAATCTGATTCAGGCGGAGGGCGTCTCCCACGTAGCGGGCCGCCAGGGGGCCCTCCCGCCGGATCTTAAGGCCCATGCTCCGGGTCAGGGCCTGGGGGGTGTGGACCGCCTCCAGGGCTTCCAGAAACTCCTCCAGACAGAAGGGGGCCTCCACAATATTGAGCTTGCCCTGTTCGATTTTCGCCATGTCCAGGATATCCCCCAGGAGGGAGAGGAGATAGCGCGAGGAGGCGTCGATCTTCTCCAGGCATCCGCGCACCCGCTGGGGGTCCTCCACCGTCTGGTGGGCGACGGCGGTCATGCCGATGATGGCGTTCATTGGAGTGCGGATATCGTGGCTCATGCGGGAGAGGAAGTCGGACTTGGCGCTGCTGGCGGACTTGGCGGCGGCCAGGGCGTCCCGGAGGAGCTGCTCCTGCCGGGCCTTCTCCGAGCGCTGCTCGTCCAGCAGCCGCAGGAGAACCACCGCCAGCACGTCGCTGCCGAAGGGGTTATCCACATGGATGGCGTGGGCGGAGATCCAGTGGCAGGCCCCGTCGTCCCCCAGCTCCCGCATCTCCATATAGAGCTCGTTCTCCCCCCGGCGGAAGCGCTCCAGCATGGCACAGCGCTGGAAGATGCTCTCAAACTGCTCCCGTTGGGAGGCGTCAATTCGCGCCGAGGAGCGGGCCACCACGTCGTCGACGGCGCCCCTGGGGCTGGGCCTCATGATGAAGTCCCCGTCAATGACGGTCTCATAGGTGTTGCGGGTCAGGTTCACGTTCATAATGACGGGGTAGGCGGTGCAGATTGCGGCCCGCAGGGAGCGGTTCTCCATAATCTGCACCTGCTCCCGCTCCCGCTGGAGGCGGCGGATCTCGCTGACGTCGGTAAAGACGGCCTGAATGACCTCCTCCCCGTCCGCATTGATGAGCCGCTCCATAATAACGTTAATCCAGAGGGTTGAGCCGTCCTTGCGCCGCCCCTCCCGCGTGTAGGACGCCGCGCCGCCCCCGAGCCTGAGCGCGTCCGCGATACGGTGGATGCGCGTCTCGTCCTGGTCCTTCACCAGGCGGAAGGGGTCCGAGGCGATGGCGAAGTACTCCTCCCGGGTGTAGCCGTAGATCTCCCAGGCCATGCGGTTGGCGTTGATGAGGGTATGGCTCTCGTCGGTGGCGAACTGGATAATCCCGCAGGGCACGGTGTCGTACAGCGCGGAGAGGAACTCCGCCTGACGCCGGGCCTCCCGGTTGGATTTTTCCACTTGGAGCTCCTGCTCCTTGCGCTGGGTAATATCCGAGATGAAGCAGTAGACCACCTCCTCGCCGTCCTCGTCCCGGACCCGGCGGCCCAGATCCTGGACCCAGAAGACGCTGCCGTCCCGCCGCCGGACGCGGTACTCCGCCGTGTAGGCGTTCCCGCGGCGGAAGGCCTCGTCCACCTGGACGCACATGGGGCCGTAGTCCTCGGCCTGGATGAAGCCCCGGCAGCAGTTGCCCGTGTCGGCGGCGTACTCATCGGCGCAGCCGTACCCCAGCATCCGGCAGAGACCGTCGCTAATCCATTTGGTGGTGAAGGCGGCATCATAGTAGCAGATCTGCATTCCGCCGGGAAGGCGGGAGAGCATCAGCTCAATCTCCCGGTCCTTCCGGGAGAGGGAACTCTCCAGGGACCGGCAGGCCTCACGGGCCGCATGGATGGGGAAGAGCTCGTCGGGCTGAATCTCCCCAAAGGGGATGGAATTGTGGATATGCACCGTCCGAAGCCCCGCATCCGTCCTGCGAAAGATGAAGGTGACGCGCTGGCGGGCCCTCATATAGACGGGCAGCTCCGGCAGCGTCTCCAGCAGGCTCTCCCCCTCGCAGAGGATGCAGTTCCCGTCCAGGGGCAGGACCACGTACCGCTCCCCCCACATCCGGCAGGGGGCCAGATCCCCCCGGCCGTCCCGGAAGGCTTTGGCCACCGCCTCGCTCCCCTCGGCCCGCTGGTTCTCACCGCCGCCCAGCCAGACGATCTCCGGGTCGAAGGTAGAGATTAAAAATTCCACGTCGCAGTCGCAGAAGTACCGCCGCAGAATCTTGTCCGCGAACGAGACGACCTCTCCCCGCTCAGTATCCGTCACGGTCATTCACCTCCCAAATATATTTCACTGACGCTTATCTTCTCCTGATTGGCCACTCCTATTTTTCAGTAGGAAAATTATCTTTTATATCAACGATCACGAATTTTCCAAGATCGAGTTTTTTCGCCTGTTTACCGCAAATACACTTCCACAATCTTTTTATCGATTGATAGTTTCCCAGTCCGGCCCAATGTCTGTCTCAGCCGTTTTTTTGGGGCGGATATCCAATACGCCCCGCCAGTCTCTGTGTCGATATGGTTTCCGAAATTCCCGTTCTTTTTTCGGAATATACGTCCGTTAAAGTACACTGTCCTGCCGGTTTTGGAGCTTTTTATTCTCCCAATCCATGCGGGGCCGTCATCCGAATATCCACTCTTAAGCTCTATATATCTAATATGCTCGTAATCCGGCATGGCGCTTTTATCCCCCTTGCTACCCGGTCCATATTTCTCCGTGTCGATACCCCGCCGTCGCTTTGCCCACCTGCGCATCCCGCTCGTTTTATCCGCTTCTCCAGCGAAACGGCCAGATGATTTATCATTATACGCCCTCGGCCGCTTCCGGTCTACTTGATTCTGACGGTTTGCGAAAATCGGCGCTGACGGGGTGAACATGAGGCCGGTCCCGGAGTCCGGCGGCTGACGGACAAAAGGTATCCTCCCCAGAGCAAGCCTCGCAGAGTTCCGTCGTCCGCAGACGGCGGAATCAAGTGAATGTCCGTCATTTCTGGGGGACATGAGCCTCAGAGACACTTCTCATGACGGATAGAGCGACTTTTTCTCAGAAAATCGTGCCCCATCCGTCATGCAGCCTTCTGTCAAAGAAGCCCCTCGGGGCTTCTTTGACAAGCTGGAACAAAAGGAACCCGGAGGGCCGTGCGGCCCTCCGGGTTCCTTTTGTCCCAATTTTACAAACCGCCCATAATCCGCTCCTTCAGCAGGGCGCGGACCTCCGCTTCGGTGGAGAGGACCAGCGCCTGGGCGGCCAGGGCGTCCGCGTCCGCCTTGCTCCAGCGGGAGATGCGCCTGCGGGTGGCCAGCACCGACGCGGCGCCGACAGAAAACTCATCCAGCCCGAAGGAGAGCAGCAGCGGGATGAGGAGCGGATCGGCGGCGGCCTCGCCGCACATCCCCACGGGGATGCCCGCCTCGGCGCCGCTGCGGATGACGGCGCGGATGGAGCGGAGCACCGCCGGGTTCAGCGGCGAGTAGAGATAAGCCACCCTGGCGTTGCCCCGGTCCACGGCCATGGTGTACTGGATAAGGTCGTTGGTGCCGATGGAGAAGAAATCGGCCTCCCGGGCCAGCAGATCGGCAATCAGGGCGGCGGCGGGGGTCTCGATCATCACGCCCAGCTTCACGTCCCTGTCGTAGGGGACACCCTCCCCGTCCAGCTCCCTCTTCAGCTCCTCCAGCAGGGCACGGGCGGAACGCAGCTCGTCCACGCAGGTGATCAGGGGGAGCATAATCTTCACTCTGCCGAAGGCGGAGGCGCGGAGCAGGGCCCTGAGCTGGGCGCGGAAAACGTCTGTGCGCTCCAGACAGTAGCGCACCGCCCGGAAGCCCAGAAAGGGGTTCTCCTCCTTCTCCAGCCCCAGGTAGGGGATATCCTTGTCTCCGCCCACGTCCAGGGTGCGGATGACGGCCTCCCGGCCCTCCAGCCGCGCGGCCACGTCCCGGTAGACCTGGAACTGTTCCTCCTCCGTGGGGAGGGCGGCGCGGTCCATAAAGAGGAACTCCGTGCGGAAGAGGCCCACGCCCTCGGCGGTGGCCTCCAGAGCGGCGTTCACATCTCCGGGGCCGCCGATATTGCAGTACAGGTCCACCTTCACGCCGTCCGCGGTCAGGGTGGGCTTGCCCCGCAGCTCCGCCAGGGCCGCCTTCTCCTCCGCCAGAGCAAGGCGGCGGCGCTCGTACTCCGCGAGGACGGCGGCGTCCGGGTCGGGGAGTACGGTCCCCTCTCCCCCGTCCACCACCACGCTCCCGCCCTCTTGGAGGAGGGTGGTGATATGGGGCACGGAGAGCACGGCGGGCAGCTCCATGGTGCGGGCCAGGATGGCGGAGTGGGAGGTGAAGCCCCCCACCTCGGTGACGATGGCGGCCACGTTCTCCCGGACAATGCCGGCGGTCATGGAGGGAGTGAAGTCCCGGGCCACCAGGACGCTGCCCGGGGGCACGCTGCCCAGGTCCACCGCCGTCCGGCCCAGCAGGATGGCGAGAAGCCGGTTTTTGAGGTCCTCCACGTCGCTGGCGCGCTGGCGCATCAGCTCGTCCTCCATGGCGGAGAACATACCGATGTAGAGCCCGCAGACAGCGTCCACCGCCGCCTCGGCGCACTGACCGCTGTCGATGGCCTCGTTCATCTGGCCGGTCATGAAGGGGTCGGAGATCATCATCACCTGGCCGGTTAGGATCTCCGCCTGCCTCTCCCCCACCCGGGCCTTCATGGTCTCAGCCAGGGCGGAGGTCTTTTGCGTGAATTCCGCCACGGCGGCGGAGAGGCGGGACTTTTCCGCGTCGGTCCCCGCGAAGACCGCGCCGGAAAAGTCCAGGTCGGGCTCCACCAGCAAAACGGCCTTTCCGATGCCAATCCCCTCGGACGCCGCAATTCCTTGGTACATAGCGATTCCTCCTTTGATTGGGTGAAGTGCCCCGGCGCGCGCACGGCTTTCCCAAACAGGCAGGCGGGTATTACTCCTCGCCCAGGCCGGACTTGACCATCCCGGCGGCCTCGGCCAGCATGGCCTCCTCGTCCTCGCCGGAGCAGCGGATTTCGATCTCCGCGCCCTGCTTCATGCAGGCGGCCATGACGTTCATGATGCTCTTGCCGTCGATCTCCCTGCCGTTGTACACGATGGTGATGTCGGACTTGTACTTGCCCATCGCCTGGACGAAGATGCCCGCGGGACGCATATGGAACCCGGCCTTGTTGATGACCGTAAGCTTTTCACTGACCATTTTATCATACCTCCAAAGGACAGAATCAGACTTTTTTCTTCTTGAGCAGCGCCAGCAGAATCATGCCCACCACGGAGCCGACGGCCAGTGCCAGCAGATAGAACAGGACGTTGTGCATCACGGGGAAGACGAAGATGCCGCCGTGGGGCGCGGGCAGGGTGCAGCCGAAGGCCATGGACAGTCCGCCGGCCACCGCCGAGCCCGCAATGCAGGCGGGCAGGACCCGCAGGGGGTCGGACGCGGCAAAGGGAATCGCGCCCTCAGTGATGAAGCACAGGCCCATGATATAGTTGACGAAGCCGCTCTTCCGCTCGTCGGGGGTAAAGCGGTTTTTAAAGAAGGTGCAGCAAAGGGCGATGGCGATGGGAGGCACCATGCCGCCGATCATGACGGCGGCCATGATGTCGGACCCGCCGGTGGCCGCCATGGCGGTGAGGGTGGAGGTGCCGAAGACGTAGGCCGCCTTATTGAAGGGGCCGCCCATGTCGATGGCCATCATACCGGCCACCACGATGCCCAGGAGAATCTTGCTCCCCTCGCCCATAGCCTCCAGGCCGCTGTAGAGCGCGGTGTTCAGCATGCCGATAAAGGGGTTGATGGCGCACATGAACAGGCCGATGATGAGCAGGCCGGCCAGCGGGTAGAGCAGAACCGGCTTGATGCCCTCCAGCGCCTTGGGCAGCCCGGAGAGGAGCTTGCGCAGGCCCAGCATTAAATAGCCCGCGGCAAAGCCTGCGATCAGCGCCCCCAGGAAGCCGGCGGAGACGGCGGTGCCGCCGGGGCTTACGAAGGTAGCGCCCGAGACGGCCAGCGCGCCGCCCACGAAGCCCACCATCAGGCCCGGCCGGTCGGCAATGGCCATTGCAATGTAGCCGGAGAGGATGGGAAGCATAAACCCGAAGGCCACGCCGCCCACGGTCTTGAACCAGGCGGCGACAGGGGTGTTGGTGCCGAAGGTGTCGTATCCCAGGCTGGGGTCGTCCAGCAGGAAGGCCAGGGCAATCAGAATGCCGCCGCCGATGACGAAGGGGAGCATATGGCTGACGCCGTTCATGAGCTGCTTATAGATCCTGCGGCCCACGCTCTCCTTCTCGCCCGCGTCGTCCCGGACCTCCGCGCCGTCGTGGCGGTAGATGGGGGCGGCGCCGTCGGCCACCTTCTGAATGAGCTCGGCGGGCTTGTTAATGCCGCTGGAGACGGAGACCCGCAGGACCTGCTTGCCGTTAAAGCGGGCAAGATCCACGTTCTTGTCGGCGGCGATGATCACGCCGTCGCAGGAGGCGATGTCCTCCCGGGTCAGGACGTTCTGGGCCCCGCCGGAGCCCTGGGTCTCCGCCTTGAGGGTGTGGCCCATCTCACGGGCGGTCTTCTCCAGGGCCTCGGCGGCCATATAGGTGTGGGCGATGCCGGTGGGGCAGGCGGTGACCGCCACAAAGAATTTCCCGGCGGCGGGCTGGGGCGCGGGGGCCTTCTCCCTCTTTTCCTCTGGGAAGACCTCGGTCTCCTCGGCGTCAATCGCGGCGAGGAACTCCTCCGGAGTTTTGGACGCCAGGAGCCGGGCGCGGAAGTCCTCGTGCATGAGGAGCTTCATCAGCCGGGCCAGCATCTCCAGGTGGACGTCCGCGCCGGTCCGGGGGGCTGCGATCATGAAGAAGAGGTTGGAGGGCTTGCCGTCGGGGGCTCCGTAGTCCACCCCGGCGGGGACGGTCATAGCCGCCAGGCCGGGCCGCGCCACGGCGGCGCTCTTGGCGTGGGGCACGGCGATGCCCTCGCCGACGGCGGTGGTCCCCTGAGCCTCACGGGCCAGGATATCGGCCTTGTAATCCGCCACGCCGGTCAGATTGCCCTCCCTCTCCTGGAGCCCGGCCAGAAGGTCGATGGCGGCGGCTTTGTCGGCCGGCGCGGCGTTCAGCAGGATGCCGTCCGCCTGGAGCAGGTCAGTGATACGCATAATCCCTCATCCATCCTTTCCGAATATGGGCGGTTATTTGGCCTCCGCGTCCCGGAGGAGCCGGAGGAACTCGGCGGAGCTTCTGGCGTCGATAAGACGCTCGGTCAGCCCCACGTTCTTCATCAGGAGCATGAGCAGGCTGGAGAGCATCTCCAGGTAGGCGCCGGGGTCGTTCTCAGGCCCCACCAGCAGGAAGATGAGGCGGGAGAGGGTGCCGTCGCCTGCGCCGAAGTCCACGCCGGCCGGGACGGTCATCACCGCGATGCCCCGGCCCGTCACGCCGCGGCTCTTGGCGTGGGGAATCGCCACGCCGTGGGGCAGGGCCGTGGTGCCCTGGGCTTCCCGGGCCAGCACGTCGGCCTGGCAGAGGGCCGCGTCGGTCAGTACGCCGAAGCGGTCCGGTCCGGCCACCAGCATACGGACTGCCTCCTCCTTATTGGCTACGGAGGCGCTGAGAAGAATGCCGTCCTCGGTCAGCAGGTCGGTGATTCGCATAATAAATCTTCCTTTCTTATTTCAGTTTTGGTTTCTGTTCAAAAGGCCTTTTGCGATGCGGCCCGGTACTCTAACCCCCCGCCCCGGCATACGCGCAGGGGCCCCTCCCTTTCCGGGACGGGCTTTGGATTCACAGTGTCTCCAGCACGGCCTCCACCTGACTGCGGGTGGCCAGGGCCGCCGAGAAGGCGGTTGCCCCGCCGGCGGCGGCGCCCAGGCGCAGGGCCGCCCGATAGTCCCCGGTGCGCTGGAACCCGGCCAGGAAGCCCGCCACCATGGAGTCCCCCGCGCCCACGGAGTTCACCAGCTCGCCCCTGGCGGCCGCCTGGCGGATGCACCGGCCGTCCTCGGTGACCAGCAGGGCCCCCGCTCCGGCCATGGAGACCAGCACATTGCGGGCCCCCTTCTCCTGCAGCGCCCGGGCGCAGGCGCGGATGCCGGCCGTGTCGGCGCTGTCCAGGACGGTGCCGCACATCTCGGAGAGCTCCTCGTGGTTGGGCTTGACGAGGAAGGGGCGGTAGCGCAGCACATTGAGCAGCAGCTCCCCCGTGGCGTCCACCACGAAGCGGACGCCGCGGCCCTCCAGCCGGGCCAGGATGCGCTCGTACACATCGTCGGGCAGGGTGGCGGGAATGCTGCCCGCCAGGACCAGGGTGTCCCCCTCCCGCAGCTTCTCCAGCTTGCCGTAGAGGGTCTCCAGGGCGTCGGGCGTAATGTCGGGCCCCTGGCCGTTGATCTCGGTCTCTCCGTCCAGCTTGAGCTTGACGTTGATGCGGCTCATACCGCCGGGGAGCGTGATGAAGTCGCTCGCCACCCCCAGCTCGGTGAGCCACGCGCGGATGGTCTCCCCGGTAAAGCCGGCCAGAAAGCCCAGAGCCCTGGACTCCACCCCCAGGTTGTGGAGCACGATGGAGACGTTAATCCCCTTGCCGCCGCAGCGCAGCTCCTCCCGGGTGGTGCGGTTGGTCGCGCCCAGCTCGAAGCTGTCCAGATAGACCGCGTAGTCCAGCGCGGGGTTAAAGGTCACAGTATAGATCACAGGTCCGCCACCTCCTTGATGATAGTAAAGGAGCGGTAGCTCTCGTCGGCGAGACGGTCGGTGATGATGCAGTTCTTCTCCAGCGCGGCGAAGGTCACCGGGGCCACCACGCCGAACTTGCTGTGGTCGGCCAGCACATAGGCCATGTAGGACCGGGCCACCGCCTCCGCCTTGAGCATGGCCTCCTCCGCGTCCGGAGTGGTAAAGCCAGCCTCGGGCGAAACGCCATTGGTGCCCAGGAAGCACTTTGTAAAATTGTAGCGCTGGAGGCTCTTGCAGGCCACCGCGCCCACCACCGCATCGGTGGCGGCTTTGAACGCTCCGCCCAGGATGTAGGTCTTCAGCCCCCTCCGGGCAAGCCGCTGGGCGTGGCCGAAGCCGTTGGTGACAAAGGAGGCCCGGCTCTCCCCCAGTGCGTCGATGAGCCGCTCGGTGGTGGTGCCCGCGTCGATATAGACGAAGTCGTCGTCCTTGATAAGAGAGGCCGCGTAAACGCCGATGGCGGTCTTCTCCTCCATATTGCGGGTGGATTTGGTGGTCATGTCATCCTCAGCGGCGGAGAAGGTGCCCGTTAGGGCGGTGGCCCCGCCGTGGACCTTGTTCAGCCGCCCCAACTCATGCAGGGCGTTCAAATCCCGCCGGACGGTGGCCTCGGAGGCGCCCAGGGCCTGGGTAAGCTCAGTGACCGTGACCGCCTTCTTCTGGGCCAGTATGTTCAATATCTGTTGGTAGCGCTCCTGGGTCAGCATGCGGCAACGCTCCTTTTTGATTGATTTTGATTTTTTATGATTTAAATATACCACCCGCGCCCCTCAGTGTCAAGCATTTTCAATCAAATATTTGCATTTATTTTCCGCTATTTGAGTGGTTGTGATTGATTTCATTTGTTCCATGCTATTAATTGACTTTTATCGGCGCGAGTCATACTATTGTTATATCTTCCGCGCTGGGCATACAGGTTCGGCAGGTCTTGCCGATGGCAGCGAAACCCGGCGGCGTTCCGGCAAAATAAGACAAAATTATACGTGTTTTGATACTATACTGTACTGAGACGCTCTCATTAGACAAAAACAGACATAAGGAGTGCGCGCTATGAATGAGTTGGAAACCATGCGCAGGGCGCAGCAGTATATTGAGCAGCTCGCCCAGGGGATTGACCCCCTTACCGGGCAGGAGATGAGCGAGGACGCGGTCCTCAACCAGCCGCGGCTGGTCCGCTGCTTTTTCTACGTGGCCGGGGTACTGAAGGAGAACGCCGACCGCCTGGAGCGGAGCGACCGGACCCGGACTAAAAAGCCGGAATTTTACCTCACGCCGGAGGAGCGCTCCTCCATAGCTGTCTCTGCCGCTCCGGTCACGGTGAGCATCCTCGTCCAGGCCATCAACGAGGCGGTGGGAGGCGGCGAGACCCGCAAAAAGCTCCCCACCACGGCGGTCACGGCCTGGCTGGTGGAGAAGGGCTTCCTCAAGGAGCTGGAGACCGCCCCCGGCAAGCGGCGGAAGGCGGTCACTCCCCTGGCCGTCACCATCGGCATTTTGGAGGAGGAGCGGCAGGGTCAGTACGGAATCTACAACTCCATCCTCTACACGGCAGATGCGCAGAACTTCATTCTGGACAATATGCAGGACATACTGGATCTACGGGCCGCCAGCCGCGAGTGACGGTTGCCATCGGGGGCGGTTTCGGCTATCATATGTCTGGTCGGGCGCACGCCGCGCCATAGTAGTATTACCGATTTACAGAGGAGGCCATACCATGCTCTTTGTCTGCTATCCCAAATGCACCACCTGCCAGAAAGCCCGCTCTTGGCTGGACAGCCGGGGCGTCACATATGATTTCCGCGATATCAAGCAGGAGAACCCCACCCGGCAGGAGCTGGAGGACTGGTACCGCAAAAGCGGCCTGCCCCTCAAGCGCTTTTTCAATACCAGCGGCCTGCTCTACAAGTCCCTTGAGCTGAAGGACAAGCTTCCCGGTATGAGCGAGGCCGAGCAGCTGGACCTTCTCGCCACCGACGGCATGCTGGTCAAGCGCCCCCTGGCCGTGGGCGACGAATTTGTGCTGGTGGGCTTCCGGGAGGCCGAGTGGGCCGAGCGCTTCGGGGCATAGGCGCGTCTTCCGGCGGGAACGCCCGCCGGTTAAAGCGGTCAGGTTATGAAAAAAAGGGGGGTATGCGGCGCATCCCCCCCTTAGTTTGCATTTATTCGTCGGTGCCGATGTAGTGGCGGTGTCGTCCCCTGGAGTTGGATTTGTACTCGATTGCCTCCGTGGGACAGCCGGCGATGTAGGCCATGCAGTGGGTGCAGTTCCCCTTCCAAACCGGCCTGCCGTCTGCGTATTCAATGTTATTCAGCGGGCACCTCCGAGTGCATTTCTCGCAGGAGACGCACTCCTCAGAGACCGTGAACCCCTTGTCGCGGACATAGAGCGCGTAAAACAGTGGATTGACCGGGCCGCTCTGCAGCCTGTCCTTCAGCGTTACCGGCACTTCCTCCAGGACGGCACCCGTCCTGATCTGCTCCGCAAGCGCTGAGACGCGTGGCCCCGCACGCTCCACTTTCGCCCGGCACTCCGCCTCGCCGGGCGTGGGGAACATCGCCACATAGTTCTCGGGCATGAACACCGGGGCAAGCCCGCAAAAGCGGAAACGCTTCCGTGCGCAGGGGTTTTTTTAATAGGCCGCGGCATTCCCGCAGCTTCCGTCGCAGGTCAGGACAAAATAGGCGTCGCGGCTGCCCTTAAACTGCGCTTCCATTATCCAGCGCTCCACCACCCTGGGCATTCTCCAGCAATATGCCGGAGCAACAAATACCAGAGGCCATTCCGATTGGAACGCCGCCCTTTCCCACGCTCTCATATGCCGGTTGGTAGTATCTCCGGCCTGATCCGGCAGGAGCGGGTTTACCTGTGGCAGAGCACGAGTAAGAGCTGGAAAGATGATAACAACCCGTATAGGTAGAAACAGCAAGCCCGCAGGCGATATATTGCCTGCGGGCTTGCCGCCTAATATGTCGTTGCCGCTTCATTTGCCGGTTCGTTTGCCAACCGTTCAACCTTCATCCATATAATTACAAAGGATAATGCTTCCGTTTTTCCTCTTGACAAGCTCTAATCCGTTGTGGTAGAATAATTTTCGCTGATTAGTCATCGGCACGTATACACTTCCCATGCGGGTGTAGTTCAATGGTAGAATCCCAGCCTTCCAAGCTGGTCGCGTGGGTTCGATTCCCATCACCCGCTCCATACGCGCCTGTAGCTCAGGTGGATAGAGCAACTGCCTTCTAAGCAGTGGGTCAGGGGTTCGAGTCCCTTCAGGCGTGCCAGTACCTTGAAGCGTACCACGTTGAAAAGCCTGATGGTCACCAAAGTCTCAAGCCGCTTACGCGAATCAGGCTTCGCCTCCGGTTTGCCTTCTTCGGAAGGGACTTTGAGCGGCCAACGTGCCGCCGGCAGTTCGCTCAAACTTCAGGCGGGTCAGGTTCCGCAGCCTCATATGGTGGATGTAGTTCAGTTGGTAGAGCACTGGATTGTGGTTCCAGGTGTCGCGGGTTCGAGTCCCGTCATCCACCCCATACGTTCTTAAGGCGGAAGGGCCGGAGCGTCCGCTCCGGCCCTTCGCTCTTTGAAAGCGCAATGATGGGGTGTAGCCAAGTGGTAAGGCACGGGACTTTGACTCCCGCATCCGCTGGTTCGAGTCCAGCCATCCCAGCCAGTAAAAACAACGCGCACGATGCATAAGCACCGTGTTTTGCGTGCATATAAACAGTATATGACCTAGTAGCTCAGTTGGTAGAGCAACGCCCTTTTAAGGCGAAGGTCCGGGGTTCGAGTCCCCGCTGGGTCACCAACATTGTGTACCAAAATAGATGCCGACTGGGGAAACCCAGTCGGCATCAGGCTTTGCGGGGTTTTGATACCCCCAAATCTCACCTTTTTTTCAGTAGATATTTTTACCCCGTTTTAGGGCAAAACAGGACTCGAACTCTCACAGGCGATATTGAGAACAAAGTAAGCAGCAATGATTAGACCTGCAAATATTTTCTTAATCTTCTGCAAATAGTGCTTTCATATACAGGTATCTTGCTGAATGCAACTATACAAAGAGAAGAGACCACATTTTGTGGTCTCTTCTCTTTACCTTTATCGTACATACAGTTAAATAGTTTTATACAAAAAAGCGGTCATATGTACTTTAAAATTTGGGCGATATGGATGTATAATTGAATTGCAAGTTTAAGTCGCTGCAATGAACGAGAGGATAAGAATATTGGCGAGGGGCATGCCCCTCGCCCGTTGGTGGGACCCCACCAACGGGGACGGAAAGGGTGGTTTTATTGAAAGTACATCTGAAAAAGGCCCTGGCATTTTTCCTGACCCTGGCGATGTGCCTGTCGCTGTTGCCCTCGGGGGCGTGGGCGGTGGAAGACGGGTCTATTCTGGTCGCAGGATGGACATGGACGGCACACCCTTTTGGCGAGTACGGAACGACAGCAACATCAGCTCCTGCAACCGAACAGCAGCAGGGTGTAAATGCAATATTTACGTACTCCAACATATTAAATAGTACAAGTACAACATTTAAAGATGCTTCTATAGCAACAAACAACTGGCAAAGCGGCAGCGAGTATTGGCAAATCGCATTGGATACTACGGGTTACACCGAATTGGCTCTAACTTTTTCAGCATACGGATCCAATACAGGCCCCAAAGAATTTCAGGTCCAAATTAGTAATGACGGAGAAAACTTTTTTAATGTCACTGATGGTGATTATGTTCTAAAGTCGTCTGTACCTACATCGCCGCTAAAAACAAGCCTGCCTCTTGTCTCCCCCGGCGATATCTCTAATATCGACAATACTGCTACAGCGTATATTAGGTTCCAAAACACCAGCACTGTATCAGTCAACGATAAGGTTACAGCCAGCACCGGTACATCTCGCCTATACAATATTAGAATAAATGGAATACCCAACAGCACCAGTCCTTCAACCGTCGCTAGGCCCACCGCTAAGCCCACCAGCGGGATGGAGTTGATCAAAGGCGATAACGTGGAACTGAGCTGTGCTACGCAGGGTGCAACGATTCACTATACCACCGACGGTACAGAGCCTACCGAAAGCAGCGCCAAATATACCGACGCCATTGTTCTCAATGTCGTAGGCGAAACCACCGTCAAGGCCATCGCCTACAAGGACAGCGAAGCCAGCGACGTGCTGACCGCGACTTACACGGTGGCTGCGGCGGCCGACGTTGTGGTCGTTCCCGCGCCGGGCGCCTATCAGCTAGACGACCTTGCAGGTGGCGTGACCCTGTCCTGTGAAACTCCGAGCGCGGAGATCTGGTATACGACAGACGGCACCGACCCAAGTGCAGATGGCGGCACGAGCATAAAATACACTGACAAGGTTGAAATCACCGAGCTGCCTGCCACCATCAAGGCCGTCGCTATAAACGGCGGAGATGCGACCGATGTCTTTACTTTTACCTATCGGGAAAAAATGGAGACGAACGCCGGCAAGGGCCCGGTAGTCATCTATCATGTCTATGGCGGCGGCGGAAATAGCGGCGCCACCTACAAAAACGACTTTGTGGTGTTAAAGAACATCTCTGATCAGGACGTGGATATCTCAGGTTGGTCATTGCAGTACTGCGCCTCCAGTAATGTTTCCGCAATGTCCAATATCTTCGAGTTCCCAAATGGCTCTGTAGTGAAAGCTGGAAAATATTTTGTTATTAAAGGTGCGGCAGGCACCGGCGGTAC
This sequence comes from Lawsonibacter faecis, assembly GCF_014287675.1. Taxonomy (GTDB): domain Bacteria; phylum Bacillota; class Clostridia; order Oscillospirales; family Oscillospiraceae; genus Pseudoflavonifractor; species Pseudoflavonifractor faecis. The sequence continues at coordinate 223,859 of NZ_JACOPQ010000006.1, forward strand.
CGAGGATCTGCCTCGGTTCGATGCGACCTTGGGTCTAAACCTGTCCGGCAGCGCAGGGCAACTGGCCCTATGCAGGGATACCACGCCTGTTCCCGCCAGTGAGGGAGACCAGAGCGAAGTAGGCAACCTGGCTGACTTCATCGGCTTCGGCGCTGCGAAGCGCTGGCTGGGTACCGCCCCCACAAAGGCGCTCTCCAACACCACCTCCGCCCTGCGTACTTCGGTGCATTTCGGTGCGGGCTATATCCCCAATAACAGTGCCGACTATAATGTAAGCATCAAAGCCGACGAAAACTGCTTCGACTACTTAAGCGCCCTGCGGGTAACGGCCACGCCAGACTCCGGCCGCGTCGATAAGGGCGACATAGTGACCCTCGGCAGCACGGCGGATGACGGAAGCATCTACTATACCGTCTCCACCGACGGCTCCGAACCCGCCGACCCCACGGCGGAGAGCACCCCTTACACTGAGCCCATCACCATCAGCGCCGACACGGTGATCGTCAAGGCCATCGTGGTGAGCGGCGGGGAGGCCAGCGGAGTCTTCACCTTCACCTACGACAGCATGGCCCCCACCACCATCGCTGAGGCCCGGGCCGCCGTACCCGGTGGCCCCAACAGCGGCAACCAGTCCACCACGACCAGGGTCTGCACCACGGGCGTGGTCACCTTCTCCGACGGACGCAATGTCTCCATCCAGGATAACTCCGGAGAGAACGGCGCTCCCTGCGGCATCGGCATCGACTTCGGTACAAACGGTGCGGCCACCAGTGCAGACGTCACGGTAGGCAAGGTGGTGACCGTCTCCGGCGCCTGGGGGCATTTCGGCAACTGGGTCCAGATCAAGGATCCCACGGTGGTGCAGGTCACCGACGGCACACTTCCCGCCCCTGTGGAGTTGACCGTCGCCGAGGCGAAGAAACCCCAGTACGAGTCGGTACGGGTCAAGCTCATCAACGTGACGCTGGGCGCCATCAACACCGGCGGCAACACGCCCATCACCAGTCCGGACGGAAAATCCACTCTGAATATCTACAGAATGCCCGCCCTCGGCAACGACATCTACGAGGGATTCCGGGTGGACGTGGTAGGCGTCATGGGTCTGTTCAACGACCCCCAGCTGCGGGTACATGCCAAGGAGGACATACAGACCGCCAGCGGCTTCACGCCCCCCACCGCTGTGGGTGCGATCTCCGCCGTCCCTGCCGCGGGGGCGAGGCTGGCCCCAGGCACCACCGTCACCTTTACCTGTCCCACCCCCGGCGTAGTGTTTACGTATAACACCGTGAGCGCCGATGCCGGTACCTGGAGCACCGGCAACACGTATACGGTCAAGGACACCGATGTGGGGGCCCTCACCCTCTATATCAAGGCCACCCGCAGTGATTTGACGGAGAGCACCGCCTCGTTCACCTATACAGTGGGCGCGGTCCCCATCCGCGAAATGCGCCTGGGACAGACAGGCGACTCCGCGCAGATCGCGGGCGTGGTCACCTGGGTGGCTGACGACCACAAAACCATCACCGTCCAGGACGAAACCGCCGCTATCCAGGTCTTCCTCAAGACCGCCAACGACACCGTCCGGGCGGGCGATATGGTCAAGACCTCCGCCGGCAAGCTGGCCACTTCCAACTACATCCTCCAACTCCAGGCCGACAGTCTGACCATTGAGAGCAGTGGAAACGACCTACCCACACCTTTCGCCATCGGAGCGGACACCCTCAGCGGAAAAAACATGAAGTTCCTGGAGTCTCAGCGGCTTACAGTTCCTGCCGTGCAGTACGTGGGCAGCGTTGAAGACGCCGGCACCTTTGCCGATGTCAACGGCACCGAGATCACGGTCCGGGGCATCTCTCGATCCGCCGGACTGACCTTGGGTACGTGGTATGATGTGACAGGTATCGTTCTCCCCAGTGTGGAGAAAAACGTCACCGACTTCGGCAACGGCAGCAGCAGGACCGACTATATCTACAGCTTCTATCTGCAAAGCCCCGACGCCTCTTGGTTCACCCCCGTCTCGATGCCTCAAGAACCTGCCCGCCGCTGGAACGTGGTGCAGTTCTCCGGCAGCAAGACGTTGGCGGCAGCGGACAATGCAAAGCAAGTGATTGCCGATGAGGGTGAAAACAAGGACGGCGCCCTGGCCACTGTCGCCCTCGGCAACTTCCTCAGCCAGTCCGGCGGGCATAACACGAGCAGCGGCTGGAACGATCCCGCGCAAAACATCCAGTTCCAATTCTCCACCAAGGGCTTCCAGGATCTGACCATCAGCGTAAATATGCGCGCTTCCGATGCCGGGCATCGGGACCTGAAATACCAGTACAGCACCGACGCGAACGATTGGACCGATCTGCCTGGCGGCGGCATCTGGATGGTGGACTCCGCAATGGCGAATATGTCACCCACCTTCAAGAATCTGGCCCTCCCGGCTGAACTGGAGAACCAGGATACGGTCTATCTGCGCGTCGTTGCGACCTCCACCGTGAAAGTAACGGGGGGAACGATCACCACCGGCGGCGCTGTGACCTATGCGGGCCTCATCATCAGCGGCGAAGAGATCCCCGACAATGATCTTGTTGACGCCTCTGTCGAACCCGGGGCTGTGGCGCTGGGCACAGAGGTGGCCCTTAGTAACACAGCGGACTCCACCATTCAGTACCGCGTTATCACGAACTCCACCCCTGCGCCTGACTACGCCGACTATACCGGCCCCATCACCCTCAGCGAGCTGTCCGCCACCATTCAGGCCAAGGCGGGGAACGCCCGTGTGCGCAGCTTTGCGTATACCCAGGCCAAGGTGGCGCCCGTGACAGCCAACTACTATAGCGGCAAGGTTGCCGCCGGCGCGGTCATCCGCCTCTCCTCCGCCACGGCGGGCGCGGCCATCACTTACGACCTCACCACCGGGGCGGGCACCGCGGGCGAGCGCACCCAGAGCGGGCTCGTTTACGACGCAGCAGCCGGCATTCCCGCGACCGCCGGAATGTTCCCCATCCACATTTCTGCCCACGCAGTAAAGAGCGGGTGGCTCCAGAGCGATACGCTGACTCTGGACTACACCGAGAAGGCTGCCGGCGCGGAACAGCTCTACTTCGGCCAGCTCCACTCTCACAACGCCGAATACTCCGACGGCGCGGGCACCCTGGCCGAGGCTCTGGCCTATGCTAAAAACTCCGGCACCGACTTCGTGGCCTTCACCGACCACTCCAACTATCTGGACGATGCGGATCACCTGGGTGCCATCGACGACGCCCACACTGGCAAGGTATCTCCCAAGGACAGCTCCAAGACCATGTGGGAGGTCTACAACGAGACCATTGACGCCGCCACTACGGATGACTTTATCGCCATTCCCGGCTATGAGATGACCTGGTCCAGCGGCCCGGGCCACATCAACACATTCAACTCCACCGGCTTTGTCTCCCGCAACAACGCCACGTTGAACAACAAGACCAACGATGCGGGGATGCAGGCCTACTACGGGCTGCTGACCGACAATCCCCAGACGATCTCCCAGTTCAACCACCCCGGCACCACCTTCGGCACCTTTGCCGATTTCGCCTACTATACCCCTGAGCGGGACGACGTCATCAACATGGTCGAGGTGGGCAACGGCGAGGGTCTGGTTGGTTCCAACGGCTACTTCCCCAGCTACCAGTACTATGACATGGCCCTCTCCAAGGGATGGCATCTGGCTCCCACTAACAACCAGGACAACCACAAGGGCGGCTGGGGCAACGCCAACACCTGCCGCAGCGTGGTGCTGACCGACGACTTCTCCAAAGAGGGCATCTTCCAGGCCATGCGTGACCGGGCCATCTATGCCACCGAGGATGAAAACCTGTCTATCCTATACACGCTCAACGGCTACAGCATGGGCTCCATCCTGCCGGAGGCCCCTGACGCACTGGATTTCAAGGTCGTGATCAGTGATCCTGACGGCGAGTCCCTGGGAACCATCTCCATCATTACCGAGGGCGGCCTGGAACTGGAAAAGGTCACCGACATCAAGGACAGCTCCTACACCTGGGAGGTCCACCTGGACAGCGTGGACTACGCCTACTACTATATCCGTGTGGTGGAGGCTGACAAGGATATCGCCGTCACTGCCCCTGTCTGGGCCACCGCGGTAAAAAAGATGGGCATCACCAGCCTTGCCAGCAACGCGGACACCGCCGTCAAGGGTGAGGAGATGCTCCTCACCACCAAGCTCTATAACTCCGAGGAGACCTCAGCCACGGTGGAGAGCGTCGAGTATACGCTCACCCGACTGGGCAACACCACCTCCCTGCTCAAGCTGACAGGGCCGGAGCTTGCCGGTGCAGGGCTCGCCACTCTGCCCAAGAACTCCAACCGCAGCCACCAGCTCAAGTTTACCCCCGACACCGTGGGTCTTCAGACGCTCACCGTTACCGTTGTGATGAATTTGGGCGGCGACGCCAGCTACACCTTTACCCAGAACCTGGAGCTGGAGGTACTTGACCCGAAGGAGATCGGCCATATCGCCATCGACGCGGGCCACAATAACTTCTATGTGTCCGGCGACTATGAGTCCAACGACACCAACTTTGCCCTCATGGCAGCCGGTAAGGGCTTGCAGGTCACACGTCTCACCGAGGCCATCACCTATGACGCCATTAAGGATATGGACTTGCTGGTGCTCACTGTACCCTATAAAGGTTTTGGCGATGGGGGCGGTGCGTACTATAGTGACGCCGAGCTGGACGCCATTGCCCGGTACGCCGGCGCGGGAGGCAGCATCCTTCTCACCTCCAAGTCCGACCGGGGCGACCCGACAAATGACGCCAGCGGAATCGCCAGTACCATCTCCAACGCAATCCTGTCAAAGCTGAACGCCAAGATGCGGGTGGGCCAGGGTATCGTCGTCGATCTGGACCCCGGCGTCCACGCCGCCACCGGCGGACAGGAGTCCTTCCGCCTCTTCTTCTCCGACGAGAAGTGCTTTAATGCCGACTCCTCTTTTACCGCCGGCATCCTGGATGGAAACATCGGCGACGGGTACAGCGCCTATAACGCCGCGCCCATCCTCTTGAATGGAGCCACGGCCCTGGTTTCGGGACACAGCACCACTTGGGCCACCCACTTTAGTGATTTGGATAATGATAATCCCTATCAGCCCAAGCCAAACGCGGAGGTAGTTGTACCCGCGGGGCAGGTGGTCGTGATGGGGACCGAGCAGCTCTCCGGCGGCGGTTTCCTTATTGTATCCGGCACCACCTTCTTTTCCAACAAGGAGATTGACTCCACCTCCGGCGACGATGTTCAGCGCTATGTCAACGCCGTCATCGCCGGCAATATTCTGGAGGAGAGCAAGCCCGCCCCGGAGATCACGAGCATCTCCCATGTACAGGACACCGTAACTGTACAGGAAGGCGAGAAATTCACCATCCAAGGCATCGCCACCTCCAACGCCTCCGGATTTGACCAGCGCACCGCCTTCTTCGACTGTATCTACGTGCAGGACGGGACCGGTGGCATCAACGTATTTCCCGTGGACGGCAATATACAGGCTGGCCAGACCGTCCAAATCACAGGCTATGTCAGCTCCTACCTGGGTGAGCGCCAGCTGCAGGCCCGCAGCGTCAAGGTCGTGGATAAGACGGTCTCTGCTTTGCCCGAGCCAAAGGCGCTCACCACCGCTCAGCTGGCCGCCGGCAACGACCTGGGCAGACTGGTCCAAGTATCCGGTGTCGTCACCCGAGTCGATATGAAGGAGGGTATGCCCGAGACCATCCTGGTCCGTGACGACAGCGGCGATGACTGCCGCGTGTTTATCGACGGCTACATCACCCCGGATAAGGCCATCGCCAACCTGGCCGTGGGCCGCAGCATCACCGCAACAGGCATGTCCTCCCACGATACGCTTGGCCCGCGTATGCGTGTCTCCGACCGGGCCAACATCATCTGCACCGTCGATTACCCCGCCCTCCCCAGTGGTGGCAGTGTGGCCATTATCGGACAGCCTGACGCCGGTTTCTGCGACTGGGCAGGCGCCGGGGACTGCGCGTTTATGATCGACGGCGTGTCCATCGGCGAGCCCAGCGTAGTCCTGAACCAGGACGGCACCGCCATCGTCGCAGACAAGGCCCTGGTCCCCGTCACCGGCACCCTGGCCTACAAGTCCGGCTTCATCGGCTTCTGGGAGGGCAACGCCTCAATGCAGGAGGGCAACTTCCTGGCCTTCCGCCTGACCCTGCCTGCAGGGAGCTTCTCCCCTGTCATCACCTTCGGTGGCAAGACTGTCACCGTCAAGGACGGATCGACCGACGGGCGCGACTACTTCGACTTCATTTACCGGGTGGACCAGGACGCGGCCGAGAGCTTCGACGTGACTATCGATTTGGACGGCGAGGGAACCGCCTACGCGCCCACCACCTACACCTTCGACCTCTCGAACCTCGTCTGTCAGGAAAAGGGCGGGTCCGATGATCCCGCCGTCAACACCGGCGGCACCGTCAGCAAGGTCATCCGGCCCAGCGCCGTCGTCGAGGGCGCTGATTCCGTCAAGGTGACCATCCCCACCTCCGGCGCGGCGCTCAACCAAGCCGCCGAGGAGAAGGTCATCTCCCTCAACGCGGAAAAGCCGGTCATCCTGGCCGGGGCCGGCCTGTCGGTCATCATTCCGGCGGGTACCCTGAAGCCGGGCGACGATGTAAACGCCATGCTTGTCAATCCCAAGGTCAAGGGCAACGCCATCCAAATCACCCACGCCGACGGCAGTACCTCCATCCTGCCCATGTCCATGGTCGGCGGAGGCAAGGCCGCTTATATCGCAGGCCAGACCGGCGCCTACGAGATCATCGATAACACCAAGGTATTCCCTGACGTGGATGAGGAGCATTGGGCCGCCGAGGCCATCGGATTCGTCACCGCAAACGAGTTCTTCAATGGTATGGGGGACGGCTCCTTCGGCCCGGCGGAGCCCATGACCCGCTCTATGGTGGTCACTGTCCTCTTCCGAATGGCCGGCCAACCCGGTAGCAGGATAGCCGCAGCGTTCTCCGATGTGCCTGAAAACAGTTGGTATGCCAAGGCCGCCAATTGGGCAGCGGAAAACGGTATCATGGAGGGTGACGGCAGAAGCTTTACTCCTGACGCCCCTGTAACGCGGGAGCAGCTCTGCACCGTTCTGGTCCGGTATCTGGATTATGCGGGCCTGATGCTGGGCGAGACTTCCGCACCCGGCCATTTTGCCGATGCTGACACCATCAGCCCGTGGGCAGCCGACGCGGTTGAGAGTGCACTTAAAGCCGGCCTGCTCACTGGTAAGCCCGGTGACCTCATCGATCCCCATGGCGAGGCCAGCCGCGCTGAGATCGCGACCGTCCTCCAGCGTTTTGTGGAGGGTATACTCAAGTAAACCTCACCATTCACGGAGCCGTCCGCCCGGCTGGCGGGCGGCTCCGCACTCTGTAAAGGCGGGATTGAGCCATATGACCAAGAAGAAAAAGATAAAGACGGGAAAGAAACAGGGTTCCGGACAACAGGCCGGCCTGCCGAACCGGCTGAAGGAACTTCTGCTACCGGGCCGCTTGCTGCGGCTGGGGATCGGCCTTCTCCTCTTGGCGGGCTTTCTCGCCGCGCTGGTACTGCTCAACCGGCCTGTGCCCGGCACGGTGCCCACCTCAGCCAGCCTGAAGACCTACGTGCCTGCGCGGGTGCTCTCCGTCCTCACAGATAACGCCCGGGCAAACGATTGGTCCGAGGGCCGCCGTATGGGCAGCCAGACCCTGGAGGTGGAGCTCCTGGGCGGAGAATACAAGGGTGAGCTTCTCACTGGCACCAACTTCATGAGCGCCTATGCCAACATCGAGGCCAAGGAGGGCACCCGCGTCATCGTCCGGTTGGATTATGATGAGAATGGCGAGCCATATATCGTCTCTTTTGTCAATTACGACCGGGGGCTCGTTATTTGCGGCTTTGTGCTGGTGTTTTCCCTGCTTCTGGTGGTCATCGGCGGGAAGAAGGGGTTAATGGCCTTACTGGGCCTTATCTTTACTGTGATCTGCCTGTGGTTTTTGCTTATTCCTCTACTTTTACGTGGAATACCGCCGATTCCGGCTACGGTCGGCTTTGTGGCGGTCTCCGCTGCGGCTTCTCTCCTGCTGCTCACAGGCTTTTCCCGCAAGACGCTCTGTGCGACGCTCGGCTGTGTGGGCGGCGTCGCCGCCGCCGGAATCTTTGCCGCAGTGGTCGGAACCCTGACACCGCTAAACGGCTTCAATATGTCTGAAGCGGAAGAATTGGTGCTCCGCGCCAGCGACCAGGGGCTCCACATCAGCAGTCTGCTTGTCTGCGGCGTCCTCATCGCCGCGCTGGGCGCAGTGATGGACGTCGCCATGTCCATTGCCTCCTCCTGCCATGAGCTGCACGCCCTCAACCCCGAACTGACCGCCCGGCAGCTCTTCCGCTCCGGCATGAACATCGGCAGGGACGCAATGGGTACCATGGCGAACACATTGATCCTGGCTTTTGCCGGTTCAGCCCTCAATATGCTGATTTTATTTCAGGCATATGACTATCCGTTCCTACAGATTATCAACAGCGACATGATGTCCATCGAAATTCTGCAGGGTATCGCCGGGTCTATTGGAATCATCTTAACGGTGCCACTGGTCGCATTTATCAGTGCCCATGTCCTTACATTAAAAAGAAAGCGTCCATGTGTTTATAAGCACGATTCGGCAAAGTAACTCTTAGTTCGACTCCCCGCTGGGTCAGCAACATTGTGTACCAAAATAGATGCCGACTGGGGAAACCCAGTCGGCATCAGGCTTTGCGGGGTTTTTATACCCCCAAATCTCACCTTTTTTTCAATAGATATTTTTCCCCCGTTTTTGAGCAAAACAGGACTCGAACTCCCACAGACGAATAAAGGAGCGCAGGCGGAGACCACACTGTTTTGTGGCCTCCGCCTGTCGCGATTTGATGCTCCCACGCCTCTACCAACTGTGATCCAGCAAGATATACCATCGCAATCCCACCCGAGCCACCAGGAGGCCTGCATTTCAGCGCTTGACCGCCACTGACTCCCGCTCCACCAGTGTGACATCGAGCACCAGGGATTCGGCGGGAGCGGCGGGGGCGCTCAGACGGCGGAAGAGGATATCTACCGAGAGACGCGCCTTCTCCTCCAGGTCCTGTGCAATGGTGGTGAGCTGAGGGGTCATCTGGCGGCAGATCATCAGATCGTCAAAGCCGATGATGGACATATCGTCCGGTATCCGTATGCCGGTGCTGCGCATCCCCTGGATCAGATAGGAGGCGATCTGGTCGCTGGTGACGAAGACGGCGGAGAACTTCTCCCGGAGCTGGGCCAGCCTCCGCCCCAGCTCCATGGTGTCCTCCGGTCGGACATCGGACTCCAGAACGAACTGATGCTCCGACCGAAAGGATATCCCATGCTGCTCCAGCTCGTCGCAGAACCCGGCAAAGCGGTGCTGCACCACGCCGGTGCGGAGGACCGGCGGGCTGACGAACGCGATGCTCCGGTGGCCGCAGGCAATGAGATGACGCGCGGCCAGCCTGCCGCCCTTGTAGTCGTCGATCCCCACGTTAGAGAGCTGCCGGACGCTGCTGTAGCTGTCGATAAAGACCATGGGGATGTCGGACGCGGCGCACATCTCCTCGATCTCGTCGTCAAACATACCGAGGAAGACCGCCCCGTCCACATTCCAGGTGCGCAGGCTCTGGGTGATGTCCTCACGGCACTTCATCATGTTCACCATGGTATAGTATCCACGCTTTTGTATTTTTTGGATGATGGTCCCCACCAGCGCGGCGTTGTGAGGGTTCTCCAGCGTGTTCTCATTCTCGGCGCCGCGCAGGATGATGGCAATGATATTCGCTCTGTTCTTCGCGAGGCTGCGGGCGGATGCATTGGGGACATATCCACGCCGCTCAATGATCTCACGGATGCGCTGAGCGTTCTCCTTTGACACCTTAGAGAGATTTCCATTCACCACGTTGGAGACGGTCATCACACTGACTCCAGCCTCTCGTGCAATATCTTTCAATGTGACCATTGCATCTCACGCTCCGTAGGTTTATTATTAAACTTAATCATAAACGCATTTTAGTGGAAATGCAACTATAAATTTTATATTTTACTTCTTTATTTAGCAAGTTATAATAGTTTAGCGATATATTTTATTTAGTTGTTAAATTGCACACAACTTTTAACTATAAATCGTTAATATATACAAATTAAACAAATGCTCTTGACATTTTAAGCGTGAGATATATAATTCAATTAGTTTAGCGATATACCATTAGGAAACAATTTTGACTAGAGGAGGATATTTATGAAAATGCAGAAACTGGCGGTCTCTGTCCTTGCGATCGCGCTCCTTGCCGGCCTGGCGGGCTGCGGCCCCCAGCAGGCGACGGGATCCACGCCCCCCGCATCAACTCCGTCGGACCAGCAGCCCACCAGCTCCCAGCCTGCGGAGCCCTCCCAGTCCCAGGAAGCCCTTCCCGTGATGGGGGACGTGATCCAGTACGACCCCAACCAGCCCGTCAACGGCGGCCAGGACATCGACATCGAGTTCTGGTACTGGACCGGCGCGGCCAACCTGTTTCAGGCCCTGGCCGATCAATACACCGCGATCCATCCCAACGTCCACATCACCCTGGTGGAAAACCCCTGGGACGACTACTGGACCAAGCTTCCCCTGGCGCTTCAGGGAAAAGACGGCCCCGCGATCTTCAACGTACATAACGGCCAGCACGACAACCTGATCGGCTATCTGGCGCCCTACGACATCCCCGTGGACGACCTGAAGGCCGAGTTCGTGGGCGCCTCCGGCCACGTGATCGACGGCAAGATCTACTATACCGACTACGGCCTGATGACGGCGACCATGTACTATAACGTCGATATGTGGGCGGCCGCCGGCCTCACCGACGCGGACATCCCCAAGACCTGGGACGAGTTCCGGGAGGTGGCCAAGAAGCTCACCATTCGGGACGACGCCGGCAACCTGGTCCAGGCGGGCTTCAGCTATAACGGCGGCATCCAGGGCGACGTGCTGGGCATGCAGTACCAGTACGGCCAGGACCTCTTCACTTCGGACAACAAGGTCACCCTGAACAACGACGCCATGAAGTCCGTCATCCAGCGGCTGAAGGATATGTACCTGGTGGACGGCGTGTGCGACTACAACTTTGGCAACAACTCCGGCGACAACTTCGGCCAGGGCTCCGTGGCCATGTACCTCGGGTGGGGCTTTATGACCAACGTACTTGCCCAGAACTTCCCCGACACCCACTTCGCCTGCTTCGAGATCCCGGCCCCCACGGCGGAGGTCCCCTACGCCTACCACCGCTACAACGGCGAATCCACCTTCGGCGTGAATAAGAACGCCTCCGCCGAGCAGCAGGCGGTGGCCCAGGACATCATCCGCTTCTTCCTGGCCAACGACGGCATCCAAAAGGAGTTCTGCCTGGCCAACGCCGTCTTCCCGGCCAAGGCCAGCCTCCAGAGCGACGCGGATCTGCTGGCCATCCCCAGCATCTCCGTCCTGGCCGACCACATCGACCGCTATATCTGGCCCGGCGCCATGCCCAGCACAGTGGAGGACAATGTAAAGATCATGCTGGAGGACGTCTTCTACAACGGCAAGGACTTGGACGCCGCGCTGGCAGACGCGGAGAAGGCCATCAACGACGACCTGGCGAACCTGGACTTTACCTCCCAGGAGTCCATGTACAAGTACGCCGGCGAGGCTCTGGATTGACCCCATAAACGCCGGACACCTGCGGGCGGATCCCCGCCCGCAGGTGTCCGTTTCCACTGAAAGGAGCGACTGCCTGTGAACCGGCCTGCCAGACTGAAAAACCCGCTCCGCAGCCGAAGCGAAGTTATCCTGCGCGGTACCGTGGTATGCGCGCTGGTGATCTTCTTTGTTACCTTCTTTGTCATACCCATCTTCATGGTGTTTGGGGGCAGTTTCTTCCGGTGGAACCCGCTCAAGGGCCAGTTGAACTTCCTGGGGCTGGACAACTGGAAGAGGGTCTTCACCAGCGACCTCTTCTGGCGCTCTATGGGGAACACCGTTTTCTTCGCCGCCGTGGCCACGGTCTTCCGGGTGGTCCTGGGCCTGGCGCTGGCCAGCGCGCTCTACTCCAGGCTCATCAAGCACAAGTCCGTCTACCGGGTGCTCTACTACCTGCCCACCATCACCCCGCTGGTGGCCGTCGCCTTCGTGTGGAAATTCATCTTCGACCCCCGCATCGGCCTGCTGGACCAGCTTCTGAACACCAACATCAACTGGCTCTTCGACAGCCGGTATGCCATGGTCGCCATCCTGATCCTGACCATCTGGAAGGATTTCGGCTATGCCGTCATCATCCTGCTGGGTGGGATGTACTCCCTGCCCCAGGACTGCTACGAGGCCGCCGAGGTGGACGGGGCGGGGGCGTGGCAGCGGTTCCGCCGCCTGACCCTTCCGCTGCTCAAGCCCACCATCCTCTTCATCGTCATCACCTCCCTGATCTCCTATTTCCAGACCTATATCCCCGTCATGGTCCTCACCCAGGGCGGGCCCGGCACCCAGACCTACCTGGCCTCCTACCTCATCTATGAGGAGGCGTTCTCCAAGTACAATTTTGGATACGCCTCGGCGCTGTCCTTCGTACTGTTTATCTTCATCGCACTTTTGACGGGGCTGTCCTTCAAGGTCTCCGGCAAGAGCGACGATACCTGACGGGAGGTGCGGGATATGAAACAGAAGGTAGGCTCCGCCTCTCTCAACATCATTCTGATCGTGTGTAGCGTTCTGACCATTCTCCCCTTTCTCTGGATGCTCTGTTCCTCGTTCAAGACCAACGCGGAGATCAACGCCCTGGCGCAGACCTTCCTGCCCCAGAACTTCACGGCCCAGAACTACGCCGATGTGCTCCAAAAGTTCGACTTCCTCCGATACTTCCTCAACAGCCTCTTCTACGCGCTGGTGATCACGGTGGTCACGGTGTATACCAGCGCCCTGGCGGGCTTCGTCCTCTGCAAATACAGGTTCAAGGGCCGGCAGATGCTCTTTACCCTTATTTTGATGACCATGATGGTCCCCGGCGTGGTGACGATCATCCCCCGCTACAGCATGATGCAGTTCTTCGGCTGGCTGGACACCTACCGGGCCCTCATCATCCCCAGCGTCTTCACGCCCTTTGGCATCTTTATGATGCGCCAGGCCTGCACCTCCATCCCCAACGAGATCCTGGAGGCGGCCCGGATCGACGGCGCCAACGAGTTTTATACCTTCCACCGCATCGTGCTCCCCCAGCTGCGCAACTCCATCGTCAGCATCTCCATCTTCCAGTTCCTCTGGGCCTGGGACGACTACCTCTGGCCCTACCTCATCATCCGCTCCGGGGACAAGCAGCTTTTGTCGGTGGCGCTCAACCTGTTCAGCGGACGATACTCCACGGACTACGCGGGGCTCTTCGCCGCCACCGCCATCGCCATCATCCCCGTGGTCATCTTCTACATCATTTTCCAAAAACGCTTTGTCGAAGGGGTCTCCGCCTCTGCGGTAAAGGGCTGAGCGAACCAAGGAGGAATTTTCACATGGCTAAAAATACGAGCAAGGCATACCGGAACCAGGTGATGTACTCCGTCTTTGTCCGCAACCACAGCGCGGGCGGCGATTTTGAGGGGGTCCGCCGGGACCTGGACCGGATCCGGGACCTGGGTGTGGATATCGTCTGGCTGCTGCCCATCCACCCCATCGGGGAGACCGCCCGCAAGGGCGAGCTGGGCAGTCCCTACGCCATCCGGGATTACCGGGCGGTGGACCCGGAGTACGGCACGCTGCAGGACTTCATCCGGCTGGTGGACGACATCCACGCCCACGGCATGAAGTGTATTATCGACGTGGTCTATAACCACACCTCCCCCGACTCCTGGCTGGCGGAACACCACCCCGAATGGTTCTACCACAAGCCGGACGGCAGCTTTGGCAACAAGGTGGGCGAGTGGCCCGACGTGATCGACCTGGACTATGGCCAGCCCGGGCTTTGGGACTACCAGATCGAGACTCTGAAGCAGTGGGCGGCCATCGTGGACGGATTCCGCTGCGACGTGGCCCCCCTGATCCCTCTGGACTTCTGGCTCCGGGCCAGGGAGGAGGTGGAAAAGGTCCGCCCCGGCTGCTTCTGGCTGAGCGAGTCGGTGGAGCCTGTCTTCACCGTGGAAAACCGCGCCCGGGGGATGGTCAGCCTCTCCGATTCTGAGATTTTCCAGGCCTTTGACGTCTGCTATGAGTACGATATCTTCTCGATTTTCAAGGACAGTCTGGAGGGAAAGGTCCCCCTGGGACGGTACGCAGAGGCTGTGGACCAGCAGGAGGCCATCTACCCCGAGAATTACGTGAAGCTCCGCTATCTGGAGAATCACGACAACGCCCGGGCCGCTTTCCTCCTCCCCGACGAGACAGCGCTCTTGAATTGGACGGCTTTTACCTATTTTCAGAAGGGCATGACGCTGCTCTACGCGGGGCAGGAGGCGGCGTGTGAGCATCTGCCCAGCCTCTTCGACAGGGATCCGGTGGAGTGGAACACCGGCAGGGACCTGTCCCCGCTGCTCCAAAAGCTCTATGCCGTCAAGAAGCATCCCCTGCTCACAGACAGCAGATACGAGGTGCGCGCCCTGCCCCACGGCGTCTTGTACGCGACCCACCGCGCAGGAGACCGCCAGCTGGTCGGCATCTTCAGCACCCGTGGAGAGTGCTCTCTCCTGTCGGTGGACGTGCCGGACGGGCGGTATGTAAACCTGCTGGACGGCGGCTGTGTGGAGGTCCGGGCCGGAAAGGTGAGCTGCAAGGGCAGGCCCATGATCTTTGAGACCGCCCGAGAGGGGGCGTAGCGCCCATGGACGCACTGTATCTTCACGGCGGCTGCCGCCCTGAGAGCGTGGTCCAGGGGGAGCGTTACCGCTTTACGCTGCTCACCTCCCGCCTGGTCCGCATCGAGTATTCCCAGGACGGCGTCTTTGAGGACCGGCCCAGCCAGCTCGCAGTCAACCGGGCGTTCGACGTTCCCTCCTTCAATGTCCAGGACACCCCCGTCGGCCTGGAGATCCACACGGAGCACCTCAGCCTCTTCTACGACAAGGGCCCCCTCTCCCCCGGCGGCCTATCCATCAAGGTGCGCAGCGCCTGCCGCGGCATCTACAGCACCTGGCGCTATGGGGAAGCGCTGACGGAAAACCTGGGCGGCACGGCCCGGACACTGGATCAGGCTGACGGCGCGGTGCCCCTGGAGCCCGGTGTGCAGTCTAGGCTCCAGGGATACAGCGTGCTGGACGACAGCGCGTCCCTGCTCCTGCTGGAGGACGGCTGGGTGGCGCCCCGCAGGGAGGGGACAGTAGACCTCTACTTCTTCGGGTACGGCTACGCCTACCAGGAGTGCATCCGGGACTTTTTCCGGCTCAGCGGCAGTACGCCGCTGCTCCCCCGCTATGCGCTGGGGAACTGGTGGAGCCGCTTCCACCCCTACAGCGCGGAGGACTATGAAACCCTCATGGACCGCTTTCGGGAGGAGGGGGTCCCCCTCAGCGTGGCGGTTCTGGATATGGACTGGCACATCACAGACGTGGACCCCAGGGACGGGAAGGGCTGGACCGGCTATACCTGGAACCGGGCGCTCATACCCCGGCCCACAGAATTTTTGGACAGTCTGCACGACCGCGGCCTGAAGGTCACCCTTAACCTGCACCCGGCGGAGGGCGTACAGCCCCACGAGGAACAGTACGCCGCCGCCGCCCGAGCGCTGGGGCGGGATGCCGAGAAAAGGGCGCCCATCCCCTTCGACTTCTGCGATCCGGCTTTCGTGCGGACCTACTTCGAGTGCCTGCTCCGCCCGCTGGAGAAAGACGGGGTGGACTTCTGGTGGATCGACTGGCAGCAGGGAGAGGCCGCCCGTCTGCCGGGGGCGGACCCGCTGTGGCTGCTAAATCATTTTCACTTTTTGGAGAGCGCCGCACAGGGAAAGCGGCCCATGATTTTCTCCCGCTACGCCGGTCCGGGCAGCCACCGCTACCCGGTGGGCTTCTCCGGGGACAGCGTCATCAGCTGGGCGTCGCTGGACTTTCAGCCCTTCTTCACCGCCACGGCGGCCAACATCGGCTACGGCTGGTGGAGCCACGATATCGGCGGGCACTGTGGAGGTAGGAAGGACGAGGAGCTGATGGTCCGCTGGGTGCAGTTCGGGGTGTTCTCGCCCATCATGCGCCTGCACAGCACGTCCAATCTCTTCAACGGAAAGGAGCCCTGGAAATTTGGCGAGCCAGCCTGCGGCATCCTCAAGCGCTTCCTGCGCCTGCGCCACCAGCTTATCCCGTACCTCTATACCCTGAACTGGCGATGCAGCCAGGAGGGCGTGCTCCCGATCAGGCCCATGTATTACGACTGCCCCGACCAGGAGGCGGCCTACGAGGTGCCCAACCAGTATGCGTTCGGCGAGGAACTGCTCGTCTGCCCCGTCACCGCCCCCGCCGACCCGGATCTGGGGCTGGGCCACACGGTGGCCTGGCTGCCGGAGCGGCTGTACTTCGACTTCTTTACCGGTATGCGCTACCACGGCTGCCGCAAGCTCAATCTCTACCGTCCGCTGGACCTGATCCCCGTCTTGGCGCCCGCCGGGGCCATCGTCCCCTTGACAGCGGAGGAGGAGGCCGTCCGGAAGGGGACTGCCCTGCCCGTCCACATGGACGTGAGGATCTTCGGCGGCAGGAGCGGCAGCTTCGAGCTGTACGAGGACGACGGCGATAGCACCGCCTACCAGTCCGGCGCGTCCGCCGTCACACGCTACGAGTTCCACTGGGGCAGTGTAGAAAATGCCTCTTTCCAAATCATCCCCGGCCCGGATCCCGCAGACGTTCGGCCACAGAAGCGGCAGCATACACTGGCCTTCGTCGGCGTGAACGATATGGACGGGATCGAGGTGGAGGCCGGCGGGGACCCGGTGTCCTTTTCCCACAAGTTCGATCCTGCGCGAAATGCGCTGATTTTGGACCTCTCCCCCCTGGACAGTGTCAGCACGGTCATCGTGCACTTTCCCGGGCCGCTCGTTCTGGCTAAGAACGCGGTGGACCACCGCATTTTCGAGCTGCTGAACGGGATGCGGATCGATTACGAGGGAAAGGACCGGATCTATCGCTGCATATCCCACAGCAACGGTGCGGATTATGCATTCTGTGAGCTGCAGACCATGGGTCTGCCCTCCGGAGTTTTGAACGCCATAGCAGAGATCTTATTTGCGCAGTAGGGGGAGTGATGTAAGCGCAGCATTGATCAGAACGAGCATAAAAATTTAATTAAGAGAGGAAAGGACTTATGAAAAAGAAAACATTGATTTCTCGCAAAGTCATCGCGTCCTGTCTGACCCTCGTCATGCTCTTTGCCCTTGTTCCAGCAGCTTCTGCACGTGACAGCGAAAGCACACGGATGGGGACGTCGCTCTATCCTCTCTATTGGACGGCCTACGAACCCTGCTTCACCGCCGATGCGCCACTCGACGAGGCGCGTTGGAAGGCCAATATAGATTGGGTCGCTGAAAATCTGCTCCCTGCCGGTTACACCATGGTCACCACCGACGGCTGGCTGGGCGGATCGACTCAAACAACGGAAAACGGCTATCTTTTTAAATATAACGACAACTGGGAGCACGATTGGCAGTATTGGGCGGACTATTGCCGATCCAAGGGCCTTGATATGGGGGTATACTATAATCCCCTCTGGATCATCGACTCTGTCCGCGATGACCCATCCAAAACGGTTATTGGAACTAATATTCCCATACAGGATATCTACACAGCCGGTTTTGCCGATGTCACCAAGACAGGCGCCAAGGAGTATATCCAGGGCTATGTCAAATACTTCAAGGATATGGGCGTCCGCTTCCTGCGTGTGGATTTCCTCTGCTGGTATGAGACCGGCGCCGGTTCCGGCGGGGCGCCCGTAGGGGTTCCGGCCTGGGGCAGCGAGAACTACGCCAAAGCACTCAGGTGGATCACAGAGGCCGCTGGCGACGATATGGAAGTCAGCCTGGTCATGCCGAACTCTCTTAACCACGCCGCCAACGAGGTGCTGTATGGCGACTTGATGCGGGTAGATACCGACACCACCAATGGCGACTGGACCTGGTTGAACAAGGGCAGCTTTGGCGACGAGCGCCAGACCTGGAACGACCGATTCTGTCAATGGGCGAACCCTTTCCAGGGACTCACAGGCTTCTCTGATATCGGCGGGCGTGGAAACCTGACGCTGGACGGAGATTTTCTGCGGATCCAAAATTTTACTGGTCCCTATGCAGACAACGAGAAGCGCTCTGCCATCTCACTCTTTACCATGGCGGGTTCCCCCCTTGCGGTGGCCAGCCAATATGATACTATCGGTAACAATCTTTCCTATCTCACCAACCCCGAGATCCTTGCACTTAAAAAAGACGGCTTCGTCGGCAAGCCCGTCTACTACAACGGCAACCCCTTTGAGCCCTCCTACAGCGGCGGGCCGGACACCGGCAGCCGCGATTCCGAGCGTTGGATCGGCCAGACCTCCCGCGGCGACTGGGTGGTAGCCCTCTTCAACCGTTCGGATGCCACCGTGACCAAGTCCATTGATTTTGCGCAGCTCCTGGGGCTTACCAACGGCGGCTCCGTCCACGATGTCTGGAATCACACCAATCTTGGTTCCATGTCAAGCTATACGGTCAGCCTGGCTCCCCATGATGTGAGCATGATCACCATCACTCCCGACCGGCGGGACACTACCGCCGTGCGCTACGAGGCTGAGGCAGCCTCCTTCCGAAACGGTGCGCACTTCAACAACGACCACACCGGACAGTCCGGCAACGGATTTGTAGATCAGCTTAGCGGCGAACACGCCGGGGCCAACGTGCTTTTTGGCGTCAACGCCGACTATGCGGGAATTTATCAAGTAACTGTCCGCTACGCCAACGCCACGGGTGCAGTCAGCACAGGGAGCGTTGATGTCCGCGGGATAGACGGGCAGATATACTCTACCAGTTCCCTCGCCATGCCCAACATGACCACATGGGATGATTGGGGAAGCGTGACGGTTGATCTGTCTCTGCATCAAGGGATAAATCTTATTACTGTCACCAGAGGCGCAGAGGATACCGGTGCATTCAATTTGGACTGCATTGACGTTCAGGCCGCCAAGCTGGTCAACTCCGGCTTCGAGAAAGGGGATTTGACCGGTTGGACTGCTACTGGCACCAACTGCGGTGTAGACTCAAGCGATATGTACAGCGGCAGCTACAAATGCTATTTCTGGTCCGATTCGGCATTTCAGCAAAAAATCGATCAGACCCTCACGCTGCCAAACGGAACCTACCTGGTCTCCGCCGCAGTCAAGCAGTATAGCGGTACCCCGGAGATCTGCCGGATGGAGTTGAGCGGATTCGGCGGCTCGGTGCAATATACAGAGATCCCCCACGGCAATTCTTATGCTCGGATCTATGACATGGTCAGCGTTACAAGCGGATCCCTCAACATCGCTTTTTACGAGCAGGCAAGCGGAAGCGCCAATCTTCAAATCGATGACGTTAAGATCCTCCCCTGTGGAGATGTACAAAATTTTGGCTTTGAAACTGGAGATCTGACCGGTTGGATCGCAACCGGCAGCAGCGCCGGCGTGGACGGGAGCGACGTCTATCAGGGCAATTATAAATGCTACTTCTGGAACGACACACAGTTCACGCAGAAGCTGGAACAGACGGTCACCGGTCTTCAAAATGGTACGCATGTCGTGACTGCATGGGTAAAGCAGGACTCTGGCGATCCTTCCGTTTGCCAGATGGAACTGTCCGACTACGGCGGAAGCACCGTCTATAGCAGAGTCCCACACAGCACGGAGTATATGCAGATCTCCGGAACTGTTTATGTGACAAACGGCAGAATCAAAATCACGTTCCTGGAGGAAGGCAACGGCTGTAATCTTCAAATCGATTGCATCGCAGTACAGTAGCCGACGCAGGATCTTCTTTGACCTACTTAGGAGCGGTTGCCTCATAACCGGATCACACAGCTGCGGAGGCCACTCGATTTGTGGTCTCCGCTTTTTAAATCCTGGGAAGGACGTATTTCCCAACCTAGTCGGAATCGAGTGGGACCCGATTGCGGCCGGCGGCGGGACCGTCCCCCCTTAGGGCATGCCGTACCGCGCTTACTACAGTCTATATCGACAATGGGACGCATCATTCAGCGTAATGTAAATTGACCGCATAGCCCTAGTCTCGACAAGTTTTTACAAGATTATCTGTAGTTCGACTCCCCGCTGGGTCACCAACATTGTGTACCAATTTAGATGCCGACTGGGGAAACCCAGTCGGCATCAGGCTTTGCGGGGTTTTTATACCCCCAAATCTCACCTTTTTTTCAATAGATATTTTTACCCCGTTTTGGGGCAAAACAGGACTCGAACTCTCACAACCTACAGTAATGCTAGAAGAGGCGGTCACTTTATAAGAAGTGGCCGCCTCTTCCTATATCGAAAAAATCAAAATCTGTACCGTAGACAGATCCTGACATCACCTTTTACTTAGGCGGGGGATAAACATGTAGCAGAAAATATAGGATCGATCCATATAAGTACTTCTTCTAATTATGGCAGCTGATCATACTCCTCGCCGCTGACCGGCTCACACCACTCGTTTGTTGCACCCTCACCGGGCACCTCCACGGCAAGATGGACAAACCAGCTGTCCTTGGCCGCGCCGTGCCAGTGCTTAATACCGGCGGGGATATGGACCACGTCGCCGGGATGGAGTTCCCGGGCTTCCCGGCCCCACTCCTGATACCAGCCTCGACCGGAGGTACACAGCAGGATCTGCCCGCCGCCGCTGGTGGCACGATGGATGTGCCAGTTGTTCCGGCACTTGGGTTCAAAGGTTACGTTTCCGATGACCACGCCCTCGGTGGAGAGCATGTTCAGATAGCTGCGTCCAACAAAAAACTCTGCATAGCTGTCGTTTTCCGGGCCTCTCTCAAAAATAGTATCTACTGCTTTTGACACTTCTTGTTCCTCCTTCGTGCGGCGGTGCTGCCGCTCTTTACTATCAGCCCCTGCTCATACTTTTCGGTTTTGTTGTTTTGAGTTGGTCCGAAACGCCCACATCTCCGCCATGGCTGACTTCTGTAGCCGTCATCAATAGACCTGTCTCGTTAAGCTGTGCATCACTATACAACATCCCTTGCCCCTTCTTCCGCCTGGCCCCCAGCAATGGATAAGCCTTTCTCCACGCGCCCCCCGACAGTTCCGGCCCCCCTTTCATTGTTGATTAACCTTAGCACTTGGAGTGCGCTCTAAGTCAACCCCTATCAAAAAATTTTTATGTTTTGGCAGATGGCTGGCGGTTGAGAAACAATGTGCCGCCATGTATAATGGCCTCATAGCGAATGCGTGATGTTAGGGGGGGAGGAACGGTGAAAGTTGCGCTAGTGGATGACGACCAGAGATTTCTGACCCTCCAGCAGGAGTATGTAGAGCGGTTTTCACGGGAGGAAGGCGTTCCCTGCAATGCGATCTCTTTTACCAGCGGTTTTCAGTTGATGGACGGATATACCGGAACCTATGACGCAGTCTTCCTGGACATTGAGATGCCGGGTATGAACGGTCTGGAAACAGCCCAGATGCTACGGACGGCGGACCAGAGTGTCTGTATCGTCTTTGTGACCAACATGGCCCAATACGCAATCAGGGGTTATGCAGTCAACGCCCTAGATTTTGTGGTAAAGCCCATTGAGTATTTTACCTTTGCTGACAAATTGAAAAAGGTCCTGCGGTACCGTAGCCTCCGCCCCGAGCGCGAGGCGTTGCTCAGCCGGGAGGGAGGGCTTGTCCGGGTGCCCTACTCCCAGATTTACTACCTGGAAAAGGATAAAAACTATCTGATCTATCACACACAGCAGGGGGCATTCCGGGAGCGCGGTACTGTTCTGGAGAAGGAACCCGACTTTCTGGACTGCGGATTTGCCAGGTGCACCAGCGGTTGTCTTGTTAACCTTCAGCACGTGCGGAAGACCAGCCGGGATACTGTCCTGGTGGGAGAGGACACACTGCCCCTCAGCCGTCAGCACCGAAAGCCCTTTGTAGACAGCCTGATGAAATACCTGGGGGGTGCGCTCTGATGGGAAATTACATTTACTCCTATTTCGTTCATTTCTCTGTTCAGCTCTTCATTGCAGTAGGGTTCTTCGCCTGTGTCCTTCCCCGGCGCAGGTATTTCTGGGCTAGGCTACTGTCTATGCTGGTGGTTTACTTTACTGCTGGATACGGCTACATCAAACTGGTCAACCTGATTCCCGACCCATTCTATCCCCTGTCCATCTTCTACTATCTTATCCTGTTCGGTGTAGCCTTGGTGATGATATACGGCTGCTTTACGGCGCAGCTCCGAGAAGTTCTGTTCGTGGGCACAGCCGGCTACGCCGTCCAGCACATGACCTACGCCGCCGTGGCCGCTCTGAAATATTTTGTACGCCGGTTCTGGGGTGCGGACATCATACCAAAGGCGGTGGATGAGGTCGTCCTCAATTTGCTCGTGTATGTGCTCGTGGGATATGCCTGTTACCGGCTTCTGGCCAGGCCCAACACGGAGCGCGGGGAACTAAAGCGGGCTGACCCGCGGATGGTCGGCCTCTCCCTGGCGGTGCTGCTCAGCAGCGTGGTCTTTTCGGTCTTTCTCGACTTTCAAACCAGCTCCACCACCCTTATCATCTGTCGCCTGTATGGCGTCATAGCCTGTGCGCTGGGGCTGTTCATGCAGTTCAACATCTCCCGGGGAAACCAGCTGGAGCACGACAATGAGATGCTGGAATACATGCTCCATCTGGAAAAACAACAGCACGAAATGGCTCGGGAGAACATCGACATTATCAACATCAAGTGTCATGACCTGAAATACCAGATCGCCGCCTTGGAGAATATGGACAGCCGGGATCAGCGCCGGAAGTCCATTGAGGAGCTGGAGCGCTCTGTTATGATCTACGACAGTTTGATCCAGTCCGGCAACGATGCCTTTGATTTGATATTGACGGAGAAAAGCCTCATCTGCAAGAAATATCGTATTAAATTCAGCTATATTGTGGACGGGGAAAAGCTGAATTTCATGGAGGCGTCGGACATCTGCTCCCTTTTTGGAAACGCTCTAGACAACGCCATCGAAAGCGTCATCCCTGCGGCAGAGGAGCGGCGCATCATCAGCCTGCGGGTAACTTCCGAGGGGGAGATGCTCCTTATTCATCTGGAAAACTACTGTACCCAGCCCCCGTCTTTTGAGGATGGATTGCCTGTGACTACTAAGGAGGACAAGGAATTCCACGGTTTCGGCACCAGAAGCATTCGGTATATTATCGGTCGTTACGGCGGTGACGTTAGTATGAGCGTGTCCGAGGATCGGTTCAGTCTGGATATCCTGTTCAGCCTTAGCTGAGTGTCCGCTCTCTTGCATCCATTCATCTCGTCAAAAACAGTTCTCAATTTTTATACAATCTGCCAAAAGGGCCGGCCCAGTGGGCCGGCCCTTTTACCAAATATACCTCCAGGCGAACCGATTTTACCAATAGTGTCCGGGCACGGTATTCATGTGTTACGATCCTCCTGAACTCAGGGCAGGATTCCAGCAAGTGGGTACAAGTCACTGGGGCCCTCCCCTCCCACACAGCAGTTATCATTTGAAGGAGGAAATGAAATGGCAAAAACTACATTGAAAATGGGCACTAAAAAGTTCACCATCATCTGGTCCAGCGTGCTGGCGGTACTGCTGGTCCTCATCATCGGCGCGACCTGGGCGATGAATTTTTTCGCCCTCTCCATGGACATTTTCCTGGGCCGAGGCAAGCAGGTCGTGACGGTCCCTGAGAATGTATCAGCATGGGACACCGACTACTACACCGAACTTTACGCCGACGGGGATGAGCTTATGGCGCTCTCCCAGGAGGCTGCTCTGACCCTGGCCGAGGAGGGCGAGGTCCTCTTCAAAAACAACGGCGTGCTCCCCCTGGCACAGGGCGCAGAAGTGACACCCTTTGGTTACCGCTACGTGGTTCCCGTATACGGCGGCAGCGGTTCCGGCAATGTGAACACTGAGTCCTCCCGCATTGTCAGCGCGCAGTCCGCACTGAACCGCTACTTTACGGTCAACTCTACCATGGAAAACACCCTTACTCACGCCCACGCCCGCGGTATGGGCCTGGACGGATATGAGAATCCGGACGAAAAGGGTGGTTTCACCGGCTCGACCCATAAAATCATTGAATACTCTCCTGAAGTCTATACCGGCACCGAGGCATCCTGCGCCGGTACTACCGGCATTGTCTTCATTGGCAGGGCGGGCGGCGAGGGCCGCGACCTGTTGGCGAATGTGGAAGGCAGTCCTCTCCACGGCGGCGCGTACTTTGACGGTACGCCCCACCAGCTGGCGCTCTCCGAGGACGAAAAGGATATGATCCGCTTTGCCAAAGCCAACTGCGATAAAATCGTGGTCATTTTGAATACCTCCAACGTCATGGAAATCTCCGAGTTGATGGCCGACGGTGGCGACCTGGCTGCCGATGCCGTTCTTTGGATCGGCAGCCCCGGCGGCATGGGTCTGGAGGCCATGGCCAAAATTCTCTGCGGCGAGGTCAATCCCTCCGGCAAATCTGTGGACCTGTGGATGACCGACATCATGTCCGACCCCGTTATGAGCAATTTTGGCAATGTGGAGTACGATAACCTCATGATGCTCCCCGGCGGTTTTCCAGAGACAGTGGGTGAGCCGACCGAGATGAACTTCATCGAGTACGAGGAGAATGTCTATCTAGGTTACCGCTACTATGAGACCGTGTCCGCCACCGGCGGCAGTTTCAGCGTATTCGGTCAGGACGGCAAAACCTACGACGACGCCGTGCAGGTACCCTTCGGCTTCGGCCTGAGCTACGGGACAGATTTCTCCCAGACCATCACGTCCTTTGATGACTCTGGGGACGAAATCGTTATGACGGTACGGGTCGCAAATAACGGGTCCGTCGCGGGCAAGGATGTGGTGCAGGTCTACCATAACCCGCCCTATACCGATTTTGACATTCAAAACCGTATCGAAAAACCCACCGCAAACCTGGTAGAATTTTCTAAAACCGGTGAGATCGCCCCCGGCGCTTATGAGGATGTCACCCTCACCTTCGCCAAAGAAGACATGGCCTCCTACTGCTATACCCGTCAGAATCCCGACGGCACCACCGGCGCCTATGTGCTGGAAAGCGGCGACTATGAGATCAGCGTCAACAAGAACTCCCACGAGAGGTACGACGTAAGGACCACTACCGTCTCCAGCACAATTTGGTACGATGGTACCAACCCCCGCCAGTCCGAAATCGACGCCCAGGCAATTCTGGACGAGGACGGTCTTCCCTCCGGCGTTCCCATGGCGGCAGAGTCCGACCCCGACGCCACATTCCTGGCTGCCCACAATCTCTTCCAGGATCTGACCGACCATATGGTCTCCACCAGTCAGCTCACCCGGGCCAACGGCTCGCTCACGAACAGCGCCACCGCTCCCCGCGCCGACGAGCGCATGGCCCCTGCTGGTATCGGTACGGACGACGGCACCGGGATGATGACGCTCCAGCAGATGGATCTCAGCACCGACCCCGTTCTCGGCAATATGGAGGGCAGCAAGGTATATACCGCTGATATGCCCACTACTGGGGCCGAAAACGGCCTGTCCCTGGCCTCTCTGCGGGGCCTGAGCTACTACGACCCCCTGTGGGATGCCTTGCTGGACCAGCTCGACCTTACAGACCCCAACCTCTATGTGGCCCTGGCCGCCTCCTATGACCAGACTGCAGCCGTAGTCTCTGTTGGCAAGCCTGCTACTGTGGACTACGACGGCCCCCAAGGCATCGTGGGCAGCATCACCGACTCCTTCGAGTATACCGCCTATCCCTGTGAGCCCATCATCGCCGCCACTTTCAACCGGGACCTTGCGTACAAGATGGGCGAGGCGGTGGGTCAGGAGGCCATTGCAGCCGGGGTCAATAGTTGGTATGCCCCCGCCATGAACCTCCACCGCTCTCCTTTCTCCGGCCGCAACTTCGAGTACTACAGCGAGGACCCCGTCCTGTCCGGCCAGATGGCCGCGAGCGAAGTATCCGGTTGCTCCGACCAGGGCCTTATCACCACCATCAAGCACTTCGCGCTCAACGACCAGGAGATGTACGACAATGACCGCAGTCGTGTGGCCACCTGGGCCAACGAGCAGGCTATCCGGGAACTCTACCTCAAGCCCTTCGAGACGGCCATTAAGGAGGCCAGGATGACTGTCAATTACATCTCCGACAGCGAGGGCAGCCGATCCGCCAAGATTATGCGGGGCGCCACCGCAGTCATGGGCTGTATGAACTATTGGGGCTTCACCTGGGGCGGTTCCAGTTATGCGCTGAACACCGAGCTTCTCCGGGACGAGTGGGGCTTCCAGGGCTTTGTTATTACAGATATGATGATGAACGCCGGCTCTAACAGCGTGGACCAGGCCCTACGGGCCGGGAACGACACCTGGATGGCCTGGGGCGACGCCTTTACCACCATGATCCAGGACACCTCCAGTCCCACCGGTGTGTCTGTCATCCGCCGCTGCGTCAAAAACATGAGCTATGCAATCGCCAACAGCCGGGCCATGGATGGGCTGGCTCCCGGCACGGTCATCACCTACAAGACCGCCCCCTGGGTCATCGGCCTGACCATTGCAAACGTCGTGGTCTATGCCTTCATCATTGTCATGGCCGCATACATGGTCTTACGCGCCCGGGACGCCAAGCGGTATCCGGAAAAGTACGCCCAGCCTAAGCCGCGCAAGGCCCATACAGAGATCCCGCGCTGACCGAACAGCCACATTACAATAGCCTGGCCTCCCGTTCCCGCCTCTGGGATGGGAGGCCAGGCTTAACATCAGGGAGAAATGAAGCATGAAATACTTAGACCTGATCGCACGGATGACGCTGGAAGAGAAATGCAGTCTGCTGAGCGGGGGGACCCAGTTTACGACGAAGGCCGTGAAGCGGCTGGGCATCCCGGAGATGTACCTGTCGGACGGCCCCCATGGGCTGCGCAAGCAGGCGGGGGCGGCGGACCACCTGGGGCTGAACGCCAGTCTCCCCGCAACCTGCTTCCCCACGGCGGCGACCATGGCCAACTCCTGGGATGAGCGCCTGGGGGAGGA
>NZ_JACOPQ010000007.1 GCF_014287675.1 Lawsonibacter faecis
TCCACAACGCCGGGCCTGGAGGCGACGAAGAAGGGCTGCCTGGTGGTGGAGGACGACGGCGTGACGACGACCCGCGAGGGCGTGTTCGCCGGCGGCGACGCGGTGACCGGCGCGGCCACCGTGATTCTCGCCATGGGCGCGGGCAAGAAGGCCGCCGAGCAGATTCACGCCTACATCGCCGGAAAATAAACCGATAACGACGCGGCCCGACACTGGCGGGCCCTACGCCAAGCATGGTAGGGCCCGGCATTGCCGGGCCGCGTTTTCAACCGTTTCGCATAAAAGGAAAGGGGTCTTCTTTATGCTGCATTTAAAAGAGTATCTGCCCGGCCTGAAGCAGGGCATGGCGCTGGACGTCGGCACCCGTTTCGGCGAGTTTGCCTTCACTCTGGTGGAGGCGATGCCCGAGGGGTCACGCATCATCGGCATGGACTGCGAGCCGGAGACGGTGGCCCAGGCCCGGGAGAAGAGCGCGGGCAAGGGCGTGGAGTTCATGGTGGGCGATGCGGCCCATATGGACTTTGAAGACGGCGTATTCGAGCTGGTAGCCATCTCCAACACCCTGCACCACATTGAGGATTACGGCGCGGTCCTGGACGAGATGCTCCGGGTATTGAGGCCCGGCGGCTATTTCATGGTAAACGAGATGTTCTCCGACAACCAGAACGAGGCCCAGCAGACCCACTTTGAGCAGCACACCCTGGAGGCCAAGCTGGATATGCTCTCCGGCGGCTTCCAGCGTCCCACCTGGAAGAAAAACGAGATCGTGGATATTCTCAAGCGCCTGCCCTTGACCGACGTGCGGATGGTGGAGCTGCTGGAGGAGTCCAAGATGGACGGCAAGCTGGCGGAGAAAAACGCCAAGCTGGTGGCCGCGGTTGAGAAAAAGGCCGCCGGCACCCCCGATTTCCAGACCCTTCTGGACGAGGCCAGGCATATCCAGGCCCGCTGTGAGAAGACCGGCATCCAGCGCTGCACGCAGCTGGTTTATATCGGGAAAAAGGCGTAAGAGCCTGTGAAAGCCCCCGCTTCTATTTCAACCGCTCCAGCAAAGACGGACAATAGATAAATCCCCCCTGATGTAGGCAATAAAACTTACATCAGGGGGGATTGCTATATGGCAGGAAAAAATCAAACCGTAGAGGCGTTCACAGCCGTCCCGGGGATTTTTGCAGTGCGCGCCGCAGACCATTCCTGCCGCGGCTTCCAGGCCTCGGCGGAACGCCGTATCCGGCGGCCATCGGTGACGGACGCGGCGGTCAAGTCCTTTTTTGTAAAATTCGGATGGACTTATTCCCATTTGTGCTATACTATACCTGTATCTTTGTCAACCAAATGAAGAAAGAGGAACGATATGGCAGGAACAAAAGACAAAAACACCATTGCCGGCGTATTCCAGGGCACCAGCCGGGGCTTCGGCTTCGTGACGCCCGAGGGTGGGACAGACCGCGACGGCGACTATTTTATTCCCCCCAGGGCCACCGGCGGAGCCTGGCACGGCGACAAGGTGACAATTGTCCCCGACCGGGCCGACCCCTTTGACGGGGACCGGCGCAGCGCGAGGATCGTCTCCGTGCTGGAACGGGCAAACAAGACCGTTACCGGCACCCTGCGGCGGTTCGAGCGGGAGCTCTGGCTCCAGCCCGACTCGGACAAGCTGCCCGGCCCGATCAAGCTGACGGGGAAGAGCCGGGGGCTCCACTCCGGGGAGAAGGCCGCGGTGGAGGTCCAGAGCTACGGCGGAGGCGGCAAGCCCCCATTGGGCGCGCTGCGGGAGACCTTCGGCAAGGCGGGGACCCGGGAGGCGGCCGCCGCGGCCATCCTCTACAACTACGAGATCGACCGGGAGTTCCCCGTCAACGTCCTGGAACAGGCGGAGGCCGCGGCCGAGACAGTGCCCGCCGAGGCTCTGGCGGGCCGCCTGGACCTGCGGGGGAGGTGCGTCATCACCATCGACGGCGCCTCCGCCAAGGATCTGGACGACGCGGTGAGCCTGGAGCGGGATGCATCCGGCCGCTGGGTGCTGGGGGTCCACATCGCCGACGTGAGCCACTATGTCGCAGAGAAATCCCCTCTGGACCTGGAGGCCTGGGAGCGGGGGACCTCGGTCTACTTCGCCGATCAGGTAATCCCCATGCTGCCGGTGGAGCTCTCCAACGGTATCTGCTCCCTGAATCCCCAGGTGGACCGGCTGGCCCTCACCTGTCTTATGACCATGAGCGAGGGGGGCGAGGTGCTGGGCCACAGTGTCCACAAGAGCGTCATCCGCACCACCGAGCGCATGACCTACGAGGACTGTAACCTGCTGCTGGCGGACAGCCTGCCGGAGGAGGCCGTCCTGCGGACCCAGAAGCGGGCGCTGGAGGAACGTTACGCCCACATCCTGCCCATGCTGCGGGACATGGCGGTTCTCGCAAAGGCGCTGGAGAAGCGGCGCAGGCTCCGGGGCAGCCTGGACCTGGACACCAGCGAGAGCTATATCATCTGCGACGAGCAGGGCCGGCCGGTGGATATCCGCACCCGGAGGCAGGGGGAGAGCGAGGCCCTGATCGAATCCTTCATGCTGTGTGCCAACGAGACCGTGGCCCAGCACCTCTTTGAGCGGGAGAAGCCAGGGGTCTACCGGGTCCACGAGAAGCCCTCCGCCGACAAGGCCGAGGGACTCAAGACCATGCTGGAGCCCTTCGGCTATACCTTTCAGGAGGCGGACAACTTCACCCTGCAAAAGATTCTGGAGGACGCCGGGACCAAGCCGGAGGCCCCCATCATCAGCACCATGGTCCTCCGCTCCCTGATGAAGGCCCGGTATGACACCCAGAATCTGGGACACTTCGGCCTGGCGGCCAAGTACTACTGCCACTTCACCAGCCCCATCCGGCGGTATCCCGATTTGATGGTCCATCGCATCCTCAGCAGAGTCATAGAGGATGGGGAGCGGCAGGGGAAGGCCCCCTGGGAGAAGCGCATGGCCGTCATGGCACAGAAGGCGGCCGTCCAATCCTCCGAGCGGGAGATCGCCGCCCAAAATGCCGAGCGGGAGATCGAGAAGCTCTATATGGCCGAGTATATGTCCGGCCACATCGGTGAGGAGCTGACCGGAGCGGTCTCCGGCGTAACCAAGTTCGGCCTCTTTATCATGCTGCCCTCCGGCGTGGAGGGGCTGCTCCCTGCGGAGGCTCTCCCCGGCGACAAGTGGCACTACGACGAGAAGCGCATGACCCTCCGCGGTGAACACACGGGGCGGGTCTTCTCCTTCGGCATGGCGCTGGAGGTGGTCTGCGTCCAGGCCGATCCGGGCAGCGGGCAGATTGACTTCCGCCTGGCGGGGGAAGGCGAACTCCCTGTCATCGCGCCCAGGGAGAAGCGACACGAGCTGCCCATCGCGCCCGATTTCGTCAGGGGAAAGCCCCGTACAAAAGCCGGGGGCAGGCGCGCCAGACCGCCCCGGCACAAGGCGGGGAGGGGCGGCGGAAGGAAGCGGTAAGGGGGCCGGGGCCTTCCGGCTCTTGTAAATGAGGTGAAAAGCAATGACAAAGCGTAGAATAATGGCGGCAATATTGCTGCTTGTATTCGCCTTTGCCGCCGGCTGCACAGGGGATCCCGCCCAGCCGCCGGCGGCGGAGTCGAGTCCTGCGGCCGCCGACCGGCCCCCGGTTTCCCCGACGCCAGAGACGGCCCGGCCCGAAGCCACCGCCCCTGTGACGCCCACGCCTGAGACCGGCGCTCCCGTCCCGGCGGACCCGGTGCAGGAGCGGTTGGACGCCATGACCGTGGAGGAGAAGGCGGCCCAACTCCTGGTGGCGGGCATTGAGGGGACCGAGCCGGGCGCGGACGCGGTATCGGCCATTCAGGGCTACCATGTGGGCGGGGTGATCCTCTTTGGACGAAATGTGGAGAGCGCCGCCCAGCTTGCGGAGCTGAACAGCGGTCTGCGGGCGCTGAACGACGGCTATATCCCACTTTTCCTCTGCGTGGACGAGGAGGGGGGACGTGTGTCCCGGATGCCCCCCGAGGTGGCGCCTTTGCCCGCCGCCTATGAGTACGGCAAGACGATGGACGGCGATCTCTGCAACCGGCTGGGAGAGACCCTGGCCGCCGAATGCAGGGCCTTCGGCTTCAATGTGGACTTTGCCCCCAGTCTGGATATCTGGTCTAATCCGGACAATACCGTGATTGGCGACCGGGCGTTCGGCAATGACAAGACAACCGTCAGCCTGATGGGCCCCCGGGTGGCCTATGGGCTCATGTCCAGCGGCGTGATTCCTGTTGTAAAGCATTTCCCCGGCCACGGGGATACCGCCGTGGACTCCCATGTGGGCCTCCCCGTGGTGGATAAGACGGTGGATGAGCTGATGGAGAACGAGCTGAAGCCCTTTCGTTACGCCATAGGGGAGGACCCGGGAGCGGGCAGGAGCGTTCCCGCCGTCATGGTGGCCCATATTCTCATGACGCAGCTTGACCCGGACCGCCCGGCGTCCCTGTCCCATGCGGTGGTCACCGGCCTCCTGCGGGAGAAGCTGGGCTTTCAGGGGATGGTGTGCACCGACGACCTCACCATGGCGGCGATTTCCGACGTCTATGGCATGGGGGAGGCCGCCGTCATGGCGGTGGAGGCCGGGTGTGATCTGTTACTGGTCTGTCACAGGCAGGAGAATCTGGAGGCCGCCTATCAGGGCCTGATGGACGCGGTGAACAGCGGGCGCATCACCATGGAGCGGCTGGACGAGAGCGTCTATCGCATCCTGGCGGTAAAGGAGGGGTACGGCCTCACCAACGACCCCGTCGAGCCTCCCGACGTGGAGGCGCTCAATGAGATCATCCGCGCGGCCCAGCCCTGAAGGAGAAGCCGTGCGCGGCGGAGATAAGCTCTGTGCCGCGCACACCGCTCCTCATACATGAAGGCGCGTCGTGGGAATGGGACTGGAATGGGGAACCATTTTCGGCGCATCTCGTCTATATAGGCAGGAACTCAGGATGATTGAGGGGGAGGCTATGAAAAGGTTTGCGGCAATCTTTTTATCGCTGGCCTGTGCGCTTGGCCTGGCCGGCTGCGGCAATTTAAGCGTAGGGCCCGGAAGACCGGTTTCCACTTATATTGGCGACTATGTCACCCGAGTGGATATGACTCACAGCGTTGGCGGGGTAACGACCCAATGGGTGGCGGAGAATGAAGAGGTCGACAGACTGAGGACGTGGGCCTCGGAACTGGAATATGAGATTTTTGCGGATGAAGAGGGCCGGTCTCCTGTGGACGAGGAGGAGGGAGAGCGCTATGATTTTGTTCTTACGGAGGGAGATTATCCGGGCTTTACCTATATTATCAACGGTCCGGACGACTGCTATCTTTTGATTGAGGGCAATTGGTTTTCCGTCTTGAACCCGTCTTACCCTCCGGCCGGGGGGTAAGATTTTTTCGTCTCCACTGGGCGGCAGGGCCGTGCTGAAAAATGAGCGCCCCGGACGAATGTCCGGGGCGCTCATTTTCACTGATATTTACAGCGCTGCAAAGGCGTCCAGCATGGCCTGGGCGTCGGCGGGGGAAAGAGTCCCATTGGGGTTGAAGCGGTTGTCTTCACCCACGGGAATGAGCTTGGAGATGAGGTTCCACATGGCGCCCTCCGCGGCCCAGCCGTGGATGTCGGCGGCGTCGGCATAGCTGAGCTGGACGGCCCAGGCGCCCACGGGTCCCTTCTCCACGCTCTTGGCGTAGTTCAGGAGCATGACGGCTGCCTGCTCACGGGTGATGGGGGCGTCGGGCAGGAAGTTCCCGGTGCCGTCGCCGGAGACGATGCCCTTGGTGTAGGCCCAGGCCAGCGCGGCGTTGTGCCCTGCGTCCTTGAAGGGGGCGGACTCGGCGGCGGGGGACCCGGCGGCCTCGTGGAGCTTCTCCACGAACTGCAGGCGGGTCATGGTGTCGGACGCGGTGGCGTAGACGTGGAACTCGGTGTCATGGCCGGGAGTGATGTCGCGGCCGGCGGCGGTCTCGGACTTGATGTACTCGCCGATGATCAGGGGCACGGAGCCGCCCACGCCGCCGAACTGCTCGGACACGGAGGCGTTGAAGAGCACCTTGTCGCTGCCGGTGTTGATGCCGGTGGCGGCATACCAGCCGTAGGAGTCCGCGCCGGGGGTGGCGGACAGGCGGTAGCTGGAGAGGGCGACCTTCAAGACCGCGTCGTCGGCCAGGGGCGCGCCCTTGTAGGTGATGTTCTGGACGCGGCTGCCCTCGGGGTTGCCCACATATACGTCGTAGCTGATGCCATAGGCGATGTCGGTGCCGAAGCCCGCGCCGGTGAGGGAGCCGTCCTCACCGATCTGATAGGTGGAGGCGGACTGTTCCAGCCAGTCCTTGAGCTGCTTGCCGGTCATCTCGATCATATATAGGAGGTTGTTGTCGTACTTGTAGAACGCATAGCAGTTCTTGAGGCTGACGGCGGCGGTTTCCGCGCCCTCGGCGAAGAGGGAGGAGAGAGTAAAGCCCTTCTGGGGCACGGGGGTGGTGATGGACACGTCGGCGCCGGTGGCCCAGATCTGGGCCTTCTGAACCAGGTCATAGGTATCGCCCTGGGTGTAGTAGTAGTCGGAAACGTCGTCCCATTTTCCGGAGAGGGTGCCGATCTGCTGGTTGACAAAGGGGACGGTCTCGTCGTAGTAGGGTTTGATGAGGGCGGAGAGGCCCGCGTCGTCCTCGTAGTCCTTCAGGTTGAGGGCATTGCTCTCGCCCAGGGACAGGGTGCCGTCGGACCTCAGAGTCAGGGTGGTGGCAGTCAGCGTGTTGCAGCCGCCGTTGACGCAGGGGATCTCCCTGCCGTCGGCGTTCTTGATGGAGTAGATGCCGGGGGTGTGGTTGTGGCCGGACATGACCATGTCCACGCCTGTGGTGTTCTCAATAAAATAGCGCATCTGGTTTTCAGCGGTGAAGCCCTCCATAGAGCCCTTGGCGCCGTCGGCGCCGTCGCCCACGGCGTCTCCGCCCTCACCGGAGTGGGCCGCCACAATGACGAAGTCGCACTTGGCGGTCTCGCGCATCTCCTGCTGCCAGTAGTTGACCCACTCGTAGACATAGGTGCGGTCGGTGTTGCCGTCGTGGGTGAACTGGAGGCCGGCGTAATGCTCAGGCACGTCCCAGTTAGGCACATTCACATTCTCGAAGCCCAGCACGCCGATGGTGAAGGTCTTCCCGCCCACAGTGAATTCCTTGGTGATGTAGGGCTTAAACTTGGGCTGCTGGGTGTCGGTGTAGATGAGGTTGGCGCACACCACGCTCACAGGGGAGCCGGCGACGGAGGCGTCGGTGCTCTGGAGGAGGTCGTAGAATTTGGTCTGAATCTCACTGGAGTAGTTGAACTCATGGTTGCCCAGTACAAAGGCGTCGTAGCCGATGTAGCGCAGGCAGTAGGCCATGGGGTTCTCCTCGCCCTCCTTCATGTTCACGTTGTAGCTGGTGATGGCGCTGCCCTGGATAATGTCGCCGCAGTCCACCAGGACGCTGCCGTCCACCTTGGCGCGCTCCTCCTTCACGGCGGTGGCGACCTTCAGGTAGCTGTTGTTCACACTGCCGTCGGTCAGGGGATCGGTGCCGTAGCAGCGGCCGTGCATGTCGGTGGTGGAGTAGATGCCGATGGTGATGGACTCGGGCGCGGCGGCCAGGGCGGAGAGCCCCATGCAGCTGACGGCTACCAAGCCGGCCAGCAGGCCGGTCAGGGTGCGGGAGACGCGCTTTTTACTCATGTAATCGCTTCCTTCTTCTGGATTTGGGCTATGGCCCGTGGATAGGGTCATTATAACGGGTCCATTCGGGGACCACAACGCAATTTGTCCTTTTTTTACAATAATCGTTGAGGAAGGCGTGAAAAACGGGGGGCCCGCCGCCGTGCGGCGCAGGCAGAAAAACGCCTCTGTTTCATTTGAAACAGAGGCGTTTTTTCCTGATATGGTCCGGCTTACAGTTTCGCCAGGGCGGCGGCGGTCTTGGCTGCCACGCGGGCGTTGTTGTATACGAGCTGGATGTTGGAATCCAGGCTGTCGCCGCCGGTCAGGTCCTTGATTTTGGCCAGCAGGAAGGGTGTGGTTGCCTTGCCGTGAATGCCCTGCTCCTTGGCCTCGGCCACGGCCTTTTCGATGGCGGCGCCGATTACGTCGGCGTCCATGGAGTACTCCTCGGGGATGGGATTGGTCACCAGCATGCCGGACTTGAGACCCATCTCCCGGGAGGCGTGGAACGCGGCGGCCAGGTCCTCGGGCGTGTCGATCCGGTAGTCCACGCCAAAGCCGCTCTTCCGGGTGTAAAACGCGGGCAGCTCCTCGGTGCCGTAGCCGATGACGGGCACGCCGTGGGTCTCCAGGTACTCCAGGGTCAGGCCCAGGTCCAGAATGGACTTGGCGCCCGCGCAGACGACCATGACGGGGGTCTGGCCCAGCTCCTCCAGGTCTGCGGAGATGTCCATGGTGGTCTCGGCCCCGCGGTGGACGCCGCCGAT
Source organism: Lawsonibacter faecis (assembly GCF_014287675.1). Classification (GTDB taxonomy): domain Bacteria; phylum Bacillota; class Clostridia; order Oscillospirales; family Oscillospiraceae; genus Pseudoflavonifractor; species Pseudoflavonifractor faecis. Next base: position 8,481 of record NZ_JACOPQ010000007.1, read on the forward strand.
GCCGCCGGTGGCGAAGACCTTGATGCCCGCCATATGGGCGATGATCATGGTGGTGGTGACGGTGGTGGCGCCGTCCTCACCCCGGGCGACCAGCACCGCCAGGTCCCGGCGGCTGGCCTTGTTCACACCCTGGCCCTTTTTGCCCAGATACTCAATCTCCTCCTTGGAGAGGCCCGCTTTCAGGCGGCCGCCGATGATGGCGATGGTGGCGGGCACCGCGCCGTTTTCGCGGATGATGTTCTCCACGTTGAGGGCCGTCTCCACGTTCTGGGGGTAGGGCATACCGTGGGAGATGATGGTGGACTCCAGAGCTACGACGGCCCTGCCCTCGGCCAGGGCGGCGGCAACCTCGGGGGAGACGTCCAGGTACTTGTTCAGGTTGTTCATATTGATGACCTCCAAATAAAATTGAGTGGATTTGGCAGGGACAGAGCCCTTGCGCTGTCCGGCGGATTTCAGCAGCGGCGTGAAATAAATTGGGTCACAGGCCCATTCGGGCGGTCAGCGCCTCCGCGCTCATCCTGGGATTGATGGTCTCGGCGCTCTCCATGGCGATGGCCCCGGCGGCCAGGGCGGCCCGGGCGGTGCCAATCAGGTCGGTGCCCTCCAGATAGGCCCAGGCCGCAGCGGCCATGGACGCATCCCCGCAGCCGGTGGTGTTGACCATCTCGCCCTTGAAGCAGGGCACATGGACCCGGTCGGCGTGGTCGGCTGCGAAGATGCCGTCGCCCCCCATGGAGATGAACACCCTGCGCAGGCCGGTGGCCAGCAGGGCGTCCGCCGCGGCGTTCAGACTCGCCTCGTCGGTGATGGGCACGCCGGAGAGAAGCTCCGCCTCAATGCGGTTGGGCTTGAGGGTATGCAGCCGCCCCAGGACGGGTTTGAGCTTCACCGCCTTGGCGGTGGACACCGGGTCGGCGAAGATGGGCACCTTCATGTTTTCACACAGCCACGCGATGGACTCGGCGGGGATGTTGGTGTCGGTGACGATGAGCTGGGCGTTGTCCAGCAGGGCGCGGCGGGACTGGAGATAGGCGGGGGTGACGTGCTCGTAGATGTCCATGTCGGACACCGCCAGAGCCATGTCCCCGTCGCTGCCGGAGATAAAGAGATAGGTGGAGGTGGCGCCGCCGGGCACCTGGAGGGCCTGGGAGATATCGATGCCCAGCTCCCCGCAGGAGGCGGCGATTTTCTGGGCGTACAGGTCGTCGCCGAAGGCGGTGAGCAGCCGCACGTCGATGCCCAGGAGGCTCATGTTGTGGGCGATGTTCCGGCCCACGCCGCCCAGGCTCATGCGGACCTTGCCGGGGTTGGAGTCCTCCGCCACCAGTGGCGCGCTGGACCGGCCGCCGATGTCCATGTTCACCCCGCCGATGACCGCGGCGTAGGAGGGGTTGCGCAGCACGTAGCCCTTACCCGCGATGTAGCCCTTCTTCATCAAATTGGAGATGTGGACCGCCACCGAGGAGCGGGTGATGCCCGCCCGCTCCGCCAGCTCCTGCTGGGAGATGAGGGGATCTTCTTCTATCCAGTGGAGGATTTCGCGTTCTCGCTGGGTCATGTCCCACACCTCATTTTCTAAATAAATGCTTACACAATTAACTTATGCTTATAAATTACCACGGCGCACATGCAAAGTCAAGAGGGCGTAACTGTCAAAATTAAATATGGTTTTTTGGATAGTTTGACCGGACGGCGGGTGAAACGGGGGCGTACGGCGGCAGGGTCGTCCACCGCCCCCGCTTTGCCGCGCAATATGCTGCGGGCCGCACCCACACCGCCTGTCCCGCCGGACCGACCGACCGCCGAGAAAAGCTGGACGGCAGGGAGGAGGTTCGGGTATACTGAGAGCGAAAAGAGGTGAGGGAGATGCGGGTGGAGTTCCGGCCGGAGCCGGGCTGCGGGGAACCCTATCTGGTGCTGGTGGCGGAGGAGCGCAGCGGGGAGACGGACGCGCTGATGGCAAAGCTCTCCGCCCTGGGTACGGGACCGCTCCCAGGCCGGCGGGGGGACGAGGCGCGCCTGCTGGGGCCGGAGGAGGTGCTGCGGTTCTACGGCGGGACCAAGGAGGTCTTCGCCCACTGCGCCGACGGGAGCGAGTGGCAGCTGCGGGAGCGGCTCTATGAGCTGGAGGAGCGCTTCTGCCCCGGCGGGGCGTTCCTGCGCATCTCCAACTCGGAGATTGTCAACGTGAAGCGAGTCACCGGGCTGGACCTCTCACTGGCAGGCACCATCCGCATGACCCTGGACGGAGAGGTCGTGTGCTACGTCTCCCGGCGGTATGTGAAGAAGATCAAAAAAGCCCTTGGGATATGAGGAGGCGGCGGTATGAAGCCGGAGATAAAAAAAGCGCTGAGCCGGGCCTGTATCGGTTTTCCCTGCGGGGCGGGCGTGGTGTGCCTGCTCCCCATCCTGTGGGGGTGCGCCAGCGGCGGGGGGGTATGCCTGACCACGGGCGCTCTGGTCCTGTCCAAGGGCACCGAGGCCGGTGCCGCCTTGTTCCAGTTTTTGTGCGTTGGTACGCTTGGGGCGGCAATAGGCTTCTCATCCATCTTTCTGGAGCGGGAGGGGAGCTTCCTCTGGAACTCCCTGTGGCACTTTCTCTTCAATATTACCGCATTTACCGCCACGGCCTGGAACTGCCGCTGGTTTGAGGTAAGGGGGGACCGCTTCTTTCCGCGCTATCTGGGCGTGACGGCGGTGCTGGCGGCATTCTACCTCATTGTCTGGGCGGCGCGGTGCATCGCGTGGCGCTCCGATGTGGCTGCCATTCGTAAAAAGATGGGCCTTGCAGAGGCGCAGTCCGGGCCGTCCCCCCTCAAGTGGCGGGAGAGCCTGCCCTATCTGGTGCTGGCGGCGGCCCTCTTCCTGTTGCTGCGGCCCCTGCTCGCGCCGTTGGACGGTCCCGACGTGCCGGTGCTGACGGGCCTTCTCCTGCCCTGGCTCTGTTACCCATTTACCGCGGCGGTGGCTGGCTTCGCCGCGGGTCGGCAGTACGGCCCGTGCCCCCTCCTGCCTCCGGCGGTTCTCACCGCCTTTCTGCCCAACCTTCTCTTTTTCTCCCCCGCCTACGACCTATCCCAGGGGCTGGCATACGCGGGCATTGCCCTGGTTTTCAACCTGCTGGGCGCGCTCTGGGGAAAACTGCGGCAAAAACAAAAGTAGAGGTTGTAAAATACATGGAATTTCCTTATAATAGAGTCAATTGTGAATAAAGGCTTGGGGCGGCATTCCGGCGCCCCTACAACGACGTAGAGAGAGGGAAATTCCATTGAAACGCACGACTATTTCGCAGATTTTCGCCGACCAGGACCACTTTGGCGGCCGGACCGTCACGGTCTGCGGCTGGGCCCGGACCATCCGGGATATGAAGACCTTCGGCTTCATTGAGCTTAACGACGGCTCCTGCTTCAAGAACCTCCAGATTGTCTTTGAGGACGGCGTGGTGGAGAACTTCAAGGAGATCGCCAAGCAGAACGTGGGCGCGTCCTTCGTGGTCACCGGCACGGTGGTCCTCACCCCTGGAGCCAAGCAGCCCCTGGAGGTAAAGGCCGCGGCCATCGAGGTGGAGGGCCCCTCCGCCCCCGAGTATCCCCTCCAGAAGAAGCGCCACAGCGTGGAGTATCTGCGCACCATCGCCCATCTGCGGCCCCGCACCAACCTCTTCTCCGCGGCATTCCGGGTGCGCAGTGTGGCGGCCCACGCCATCCACTGCTTCTTCCAGGACCAGGGCTTCGTCTATGTCCACACCCCCATCATCACCGCCAGCGACTGCGAGGGCGCGGGGGAGATGTTCCGCGTGACCACCCTGGACATGGAGAACCCGCCCAGGGGGGAGGGCGGCGCGGTGGACTACAGTCAGGATTTCTTCGGCAAGAGCGCCAACCTGACGGTCTCCGGCCAGCTGAATGCCGAGTCCTTCGCCATGGCCTTCGGCAATGTCTACACCTTCGGCCCCACCTTCCGGGCAGAGAAGTCCAACACCACGCGCCATGCCGCAGAGTTCTGGATGATTGAGCCAGAGATGGCCTTCTGTGACCTCCAGGGCGATATGGACGTGGCCGAGGCCATGATCAAGTATATCATCAACACCGTTATGGAGAAGTGTCCCGACGAGATGGCCTTCTTCAACTCCTTTGTGGACAAGGGCCTGGTGGAGCGGCTCTCTCACGTGGCCTCCTCCGATTTTGCCCGGGTGAGCTACACCGAGGCGGTGGAGCTTCTGAAAAACTCCGGCCACAAATTCGAGTACCCCGTGGACTGGGGCTGCGACCTCCAGACCGAGCACGAGCGCTTCCTCACCGAGGAGGTCTTCCGCAAGCCGGTCTTCGTCACCGATTATCCCAAGGAGATTAAGGCCTTCTATATGCGCCTGAACGACGACGGGAGGACCGTGGCCGCCGCCGACTGCCTGGTGCCCGGCATCGGGGAGATCATCGGCGGGTCCCAGCGTGAGGAGCGGCTGGACTTGCTGGAGGGGCGCATCCGGGAGCTGGGCATGGATCCGGAGGATTACTGGTGGTACCTGGACCTGCGGCGCTACGGCGGGACCAAGCACGCGGGCTTCGGCCTGGGCTTCGAGCGGATGGTCATGTACCTCACCGGCGTTTCCAACATCCGCGACGTCCTGCCGCACCCCCGCACAGTGGGCAGCGCGGATTTCTAAAGGCGGCAGGACGTCGGGGCCCCATGAAATGGGGCGGCGCGTAAGCGCCGTACAAGTGTATCGGCCCATATCGGGCCGATACCTTGATGCCGGGCGGATTCATTCCGCCCGTGCAGATTCAATCACCGGGGTCCCCGCACGGCCTTGGCCGTGTGGGGCCTGCCGCACCCCCGCACAGTGGGCAGCGCGGATTTCTAAATTGATATGAAAAAGTCGGGAGCCTGATTGGCTCCCGACTTTTTTGCAGATGTGAGCGGCCGCACGGCGGGGCCCGCGCGATATGGGGCTTATTCCGGCGCAGCTGGGGGGCGGGACGGGGCCGAGGCGCCCTGTTCCGTCTCGGGGACGGGTTCCGGTTCCCAGGAGCCGCCGCCGGCGATTTGAGGCCACTCCACGACCTCGCCGTGGGTGAAGACGTAGTCCAGGAACGCCCGGACCTTCTCCTCGCCGATATGGTAGGAGGCCCCGGTGGAGATCAGGTTGGTCTGGAGGTAGCCCTCCCCGTTCACCGACAGGGAGAGGTTATGAATGCCCAGAACCTCCACGGTGACCGAGAAGCCCATGAGAGACGCGGTGTAGTGCCCGCTGCCCTCATTTTTCAGCGCCCTGTCGCCAAGGAGCAGGTCCCACGCGGCGGCGGGGTCGGGCAGGCGGTAGCTGAGAGCCCGGCCGGGGTCCTGATAGGCTCCGTCGTAGTAGACCAGGCCGAACGTCAGATTTTGTTCCAGCCCAAGGTCGTCGATAAGTTCACCCAAGGTGCCGCTGCTGTAGTCTTCGGCCCGGCAGGTGTAGAATCCGTCATGGCCCTCGTACTGAACCGCCACGGCGGCGGCGGGGGAGATGCCGCTGAGGGCGTAGACGGCGCAGACCGTCGAATAGTCCCTGTCCTCGTACAGGTCGTGTCCGGTGGCCGTGCCCCCGCCCAGAAGCGCGCCCACGGCCCCGGCGTCCACCGGACAGGCGGCGTAGTAGTCCGCGCCGTCCCAGTCGATTTGGCCGTACTGCCGGTAGAGGGGCATATCCTCCCAGCGGGGCATGACGTAAATCTCACCCGAGGAGGGGAGAGGGTCTGCCGTCGGGCCGCCCCGCAGGGCGAAAAAAACCCCGGAGATCAGCGCCAGACAGGCCGCCCCCATGGCGAACGGACGGATTCGGCGGCGTTTTTGGTGCGGGGATTCCAAGGCCTCTTCGATCAGGGCGTCGTCAATTTCCGTGACGCCCCGATAGAGCTGCTGCGTATTCATAGGGCGTATCCCTCCTGTTCCAGAAAATCCTTCAGCTCCAGGCGGAGCCGGCGCAGGCGGACCGCCAGCGCGTTGGGGGTGCAGCGGCATTCCCGGGCCAGTTCCCCCACGCTCTCGCCCAGCCAGTACCGCCTGAGGAAGAGCCGCCGCTTCGCCCCGTCCAGTCCCCGGAGCCAGCGGCTGATGTCCTCCCCCAGACGGCCGGCGTCGAACTCCTCCTCCGGCGAAGGGCGGGACCCGGCGCAGTCCCCCAGCTCGGAGAGAAGAACCTCCATCCCGCCGCCCCGCTTCTGCGCCCGGCTGCGGCGGCAGAGGCTGAGGGCGGCGTTGCGTACCAGCCGGCCCAGATAGGCGCGGAGGGACGCCGGCCGCTGGGGCGGGATGGAGTTCCACGCGCCCAGCCAGGCGTCGCTGACGCATTCCTCCGCGTCCTGCGCGCTGCCCAGGATGTTGACCGCCACAGAGCGGCAGTAGGGGCCGTATTTCCGCTCGGTCTCGCTGACGGCGGACTCCTCCCTGGCCCAGTAGAGTTCGATGATCTGCCGGTCGTCCAACGTCCATCCCCCCTCTGTGATGTCAATGAAAGGCCTTTCACCTAAATAGACGAAAATGGAAGAGGAATGTGACAGAAAAAAGCGTCCGCGGGAAAGTAATCCCGCGGACGCGTCTTACGGCAGCACGATGCCGAACTGTTCCATCACATCGTTCAGGCCGTCCTGGATCTCCTGGCGGGAGAAATTTCCGGCGGCCAGTTCCTGATCGCTGAGCTCGTTGAGGCGGCAGTAGAAGTCCAGCGCCACCTCCAGACAGTTCCGATCCCCGTCCTCAAGGGCGTCGAAGAGCAGATCCTCGCCCTCGGATATCCGCCCCTCCTTCAGCGCCGCATTCAGGGTCATATGGAGCCGGTCGGCATTGCTCAAGATGCCGTCTTCCCCGGCGGCGGAGGGGCGGTACTCCGCCGTGTCCTTCCGGAAGACAATCTTTGCAATGGCCAGGGTCAAGGTTTCGATCTGGCGCATCATCCAGTCCTGGGTGAACATAGGCGCGCTCCTCTCGGTGTCCAGAATAAGGGACAATATAAGAACGATTGTCCGAATGGGATTTCCTAGTTGTATTGACCCCGCCTACAGAAGGTGGTATTCTGTAGAGGAAATAGAACATAAGTTCTAAATCGGGCGGGACGGGAAGAGGGTGTGAGGCCCGGGACGTTTAAATCCAGCGGAGAATAAACAAAATGGCCGCCCCGTGAGGGGCAACCATTTCGTTTGGTGGAGGAGGGTGGATTCGAACCACCGAAGTCGAAGACAACAGATTTACAGTCTGCCCCCTTTGGCCACTCGGGAACTCCTCCATATCAAGTTGGGCCCTTTCAAAAGGACTTGGAGCTGGTGGACGGACTCGAACCCCCGACCTGCTGATTACAAATCAGCTGCTCTACCAACTGAGCTACACCAGCGTATCAGCTCGTCCACAGCAACGACTATTCTAGCAGAAGGAGGGGGGTCTTGTCAACAGGAAATTTAAATTTACCTGATATTTTTATGCGGGGGCGGAGGACAGGCTGTGTGCCGGGCGGAGGGACAGCGGAGAGAGGATGCTATTGAGAGAGCTATGACCCTGATGGAGTTATCACTGGAATACCGGGACCACGCCCGGGCACTGCGGGGGCGCATCGTGGAGCTGAAGGGGCTCCGGGGCGACGTGGATGAGGGAGAGCGCCTGTTCCTGGACCGGCGTGTCAAACTGCTGGAGACCATGTGGCGGGAGACCAGGGAACTGGCCGTGCTCACAGGGCGATATTATGACAGGGGGTATCGGCGCAATGCCAAATACACGTTATAGAAGAGGCGCGGAATACGCCGCAGATATGGCGGTCTACGCCAGGAGCATGACGGGGGACAGCCCGGAAGAGCACGCCCGCCTCAAGCGGAACCTGGTCCGGGCCCTGCGGGAGGACGTGACTGAGAAACAGCGGCAGGCGCTGTTCCTGTACTACGCCGAGGGGCTGAATATGCGGGAGATCGGCGAGAAGCTGGGAGTGGACAAGTCCACCGTGTCCCGGAACATCAAGCGGGGCGAGCGGCGGCTGCGCCGCTGCCTGCGGTCCGGCGCGGAGTCCCTTTTCCACGCGGAGAAGCGGGAGACAAAGACTGAAAAATGAAAAACCCAGGCGTGTCGAGAGAGTTGGGCGGTTGACGATTTAGGCGGCCAAATACCGCCGGTCCGGCCCTATTTACCGTGTGGCCTGTCCGCCGCTCCATTTATACATTCATTATGTTCTGCTTTACGCTTTCTTTAAACTTGCCCGGTATACTGTATCTATCGAAGGAAGCCGGGAGGCTTTGAAAGGGAAAAGGGAGGCGGCATCTTATGGACACGACCTTGATGATTGCGGTGGCGGCGGCAATTATTGCAATGTTCTTCGGGCAGGAGAAGAAGCCGAAAAGCGAATAAAATTCAAAAAAATGTCAGAAGCCCGCCGGTCCTACGGACCGGCGGGCTTCTCTGTACTGTCTGGGGAAAGCTTACTTCACGTAAGCGGCGGCGGACTCGCCGGCGATCTTACCGAAGACCACGAAGTCGGCAACGGCGTTGCCGCCCAGGCGGTTGGCGCCGTGAATGCCGCCGGTGACCTCGCCTGCGGCGAAGAGGCCGGGGATGACGGTGCCGTCGGCCTTGAGGACCTCGGCGGCGGTGTTAATCTGGATGCCGCCCATGGTGTGGTGCACGCCGGGGGCAATCTGGATGGCGTAATAGGGGGCGGTGTCCAGGGGATTGGCGAAGCTGGTGCGCTGATAGTCCTCGTCCACGCCCGCGGCCACGGCCGCATTCCACTTGTCCATGGTGGCGGAGAGGGCGTCGCCGGGAACGCCCATCGCCTCGGCCAGGGCCTCATAGGTATCGCCCTGAACGGTGTAGCCCTTGGTGATGTAGCCGGCGATGACGCTGGAGGCGTCCACCATCTTCTGGTCCACAATCAGCCAGGCGTTGCCGCCGGTCTGGGCCAGCTCGGCGGCGGAGACGGCGTCACGGGTGCCGACCTCGTCACAGAAGCGGCTGCCCTCGGCGTTGACGAGGATCGCGCCGTCGCCGCGCAGGCCCTCAGTAATGAGGGCGGAGGTCTTCTGCTCCACGGTGGGGTGAATCTGAATCTGGTCCATGTCCACGGTGGCGGCGCCCACCTTCTCGGCCATGGCAATACCGTCGCCGGTGATGCCGGGGGCGTTGGTGGTGACAAAGCCCTTCAACTCGCTCTTCAGCTCGGCCACCATGTCCAGATTGGCGCCGAAGCCGCCGGAGGCGATGATGACCGCGCCGGCATTGACGGTGTAGCCGTCGGCCTTCACGCCCACCGCCTTGCCGCCGTCCATAAGGATCTCGGTGACGGGGGCGTTGAAGATGATCTCCACGCCGTTGTCGGCACAGGCGGTCTCCATAATGGGGATGATGTAGGAGCCCACGGAGATGGTCTTGCCGTCCTTCTCGGGGCGGTGGATACGGTTGACGGACGCGCCGCCGAAAGCGCCCACATTGTGCAGCTCGGCGCCGATGCCGTCCAGCCAGTCGATGGCGGCGGCGGAGTTCCCGGCCAGGGTCTTCACCAAATCGTAGTTGTTGAGGTTCTTGCCGCCCACCAGGGTGTCCAGCATGAAGAGCTCAACGGAGTCGAAGTAGCCGGTGGGGTTGGCCTTGTACTCGTCGTACTGGGCCTGGACGGTGGCGGTCAGCTCGGCGAGTTCGGGGTAGCTCTCAGCCGCTGCGGCCAGGGTCTTCTCCACGCCGGCGGACTGGCCGAACTCGTTGGCGTCCTGCCATTCGGTCTTGGCGGCGTTCATGCCGCCGGTGGAGCGGACGGAGTTGCCGCCCACCATGGCGGTCTTCTCCAGAATGACGACGCTCTTGCCGGCCTGGGCGGCGGCGATGCCCGCTGCCATACCCGCGCCGCCGGCGCCCACGACCACCACATCGGCCTCCAGGGTCTGCTCGCCGGCGGGCTCGCTGCCGCCGGTGGTGATGGGGGCCAGGGCGGCCACATCCACGCCCGCGCTCTCCAGCGCGGCGGTGACGGCGGCGATGATGCCGTCGCTGGCCATGGTGGCGCCGCCGATGGTATCCACCTGGACGGACTGGGCGTCCACAATGGCGTCGGGCAGGGCGTCCACGGCCTTGGAACCGATGCCGTCGGTCTCGTCGTGCTCGGTGACGACGACTTTCTCAATTCTGTCGGCGGAGAGGGTGACCTCTACCTTAATGGGACCGGCATAGCCCTGGCCCTCGCCGGTGTAGGTGCCGGGGGTGAACTTACCCTCGGCCACGGGGGTGCTCTCGCTGGGGGTGGGGCTGGTGCTGGGCTGCCCGCCGCCGGAGCAGGCGGCCAGGCTGAATACCAGCGCCATGGCAAGCAGCAGTGCGCTTAGCTTCTTTGTCATTGCATCAGTCTCTCCTTATTTTACTAATTTGTGTACGAAAAGACGATAAGACCGCCCTAACGCGCCACTATTTATACCATAAGGAATACTAAAAAGCAACATATTTCGTCAACAAATTAACAAGTTTATTGTAAATGAATAAAACCACACAGGACTTTCTATGTAAAATGGGCAACCTATGGACACAGACCATCTTTACACAGACTTTACAATGCTCTGTGAGACAACTTTACAATGGGCCGATATACTGAATACTGTTACAGGACCCAAGTGAATGATAAATCGATTGATTGGAGCGAAACAAGAATGAAGAAGGTATCTGCACTGATTCTCTCGCTGGCCCTCTGCGTGGGCCTGCTGGCCGGCTGCGGCGCCCCCGCCGCCACCCAGAGCCCCTCCCAGTCCCCCGCCGGTTCCCCGGCCGGCGGGAGCGCCGCCCTCACCGGCAAGGTGGTCACCAACGGCTCCACCTCTATGGAGAAGGTCATCGGCGCCCTCATTGAGCAGTTCAAAACCGTGCAGCCCGGCGTCACCGTCACCTACGACCCCACCGGCTCCGGCACCGGCGTGGAGGCCGCCAAGAACGGCACCGCCGACATTGGCCTGGCCTCCCGCGCACTGAAGGATGCCGAGAAGGATGGCGGCCTCACCGAAACCGTCATCGCTAAGGACGGCATCGCCATCGTGGTCAATCCCGCCAATGGCGTGGAGGACCTGACCGTGGAGCAGATTGCCCGGATCGCCAGGGGCGAGATCGCCAACTGGAGCGAGGTCGGCGGCGGCGACGCCGAGATCGCCTTCATCGGCCGGGAGGCCGGTTCCGGGACCCGCGGCGCCTTTGAGGAGATTACCGAGACCGCGGACGTGTGCGTTTACAGCCAGGAGCTCACCTCCACCGGCGCGGTCGTCACCGCCGTCGCCACCACCCCCGGCGCCATCGGCTACGTCTCCCTCTCCTCCGTGGACGACACTGTGAAAGCGCTGAAGGTGGCGGGCGTGGCTCCCAGTGAGGCCACCGTCCTGGACGGGACCTACGCCATCCAGCGGCCCTTCGTCTTCGCCACCAAGACCGACGAACCTCTCAGCGAGGCCGCCCAGGCGTTCTACGACTTCGCCATGGACAGCGCCAACGCCGAGCTCTACGCCGCCGCCGGCGTGGTGCCCGCCGCGAATTAAATCGCAGCCCTCCCTCTGACGGCGACGCTCCCGCTCCGGCCTTCAAGCCGGGGCGGGGGCCTGCACCGTTTTCTCCCGCTTCATCGATTACCCCCGATGACCGCCCCTTTACCTGACAATCCTCCACACTTCTTGAGAAAGGTGATACGCCTATGACGACCAATACCCCACAGGCGGCCCAGGCGAACAGCCCCCTGGTAAAAAAAAGAGGACTGCGGGAACTGCTGGAGCGGGGGATGAACGTCCTCTTCTTCCTGTGCGGACTGGTGGCGGTGGCCTTTGTGCTGTTCATCACCGTGTACCTCATTATCTCCGGCCTGCCCGCCATTCAGGAGATCGGCCTCAAGGACTTCCTCTTCGGCACCAAGTGGGCCTCCACGGCCAAGGAGCCGGAGTTCGGCATCCTCCCCTTCATTCTGACCTCTGTTTACGGCACCGCAGGGGCTATGTTTTTCGGCGTGCCCATCGGTTTCCTCACCGCCGTCTTCCTGGCCAAGCTGGCCCACCCCAGGGTGGCGGCGGTCATTCGCACGGCGGTGGACCTGCTGGCGGGCATCCCGTCGGTGGTGTACGGACTCATCGGCATGACGGTGCTGGTGCCCGCCATCCGGGTGGCCTTCGGCCTCTCCTCGGGCGCCACCCTTTTCGCCGCCATGATTGTGCTGGCGGTGATGATTCTCCCCTCCATCATCAGCGTGTCTGAGACCGCACTCAAGGCGGTGCCAAAGGAGTACGAGGAGGCTTCCCTGGCCCTGGGAGCCACCGAGATTGAGACCTACTTCCGCGTAAGCGTCCCTGCGGCCTCCAGCGGCATCGCCGCCGCGGTGGTGCTGGGCATCGGCCGGGCCATCGGCGAGGCCATGGCCATCATGATGGTGGCGGGCAACGTGCCCAATATGCCCTCCCTCTTCAAGAGCGTGCGCTTTCTCACCACCGCCATCGCCTCCGAGATGTCCTATGCGTCCTACGGCTCCCTCCAGCGAAATGCCCTCTTCTCCATCGCATTGGTGCTCTTCCTGTTCATCATGCTCATCAATGTGCTGCTCAATACCCTCCTTAAAAGGAAGAAAAACAAATAGTACTTTGGACAAAGGAATGGTATACTGATGCAAATGGAACGTCGCTCGGCCCGGCGTGTGCTGTACGACCGGGTGCTGCGGGGACTGCTCTACTTCTCCGCCTTTCTCACCTGCGCGCTGCTGGTGGTGCTGATCGGGTATATCTTCTACCGGGGCCTGCCCAACGTCACCTGGGAGCTGCTCTCCACCGAGCCCAGCGTACTGCGGGACGTGATCGGTATTCTTCCCAATATCATCAACACCCTGGCGCTGATCTTCGGCACCCTTCTCATCGTCCTGCCCCTGGGCGTGGGCGCGGCCATCTACCTTAACGAGTATGCCAGGAGCCGGCGGATGGTGGAGATCATCGAGTTCGCCACCGAGACCCTCACCGGCATCCCCTCCATCCTCTTCGGTCTGGTGGGCATGCTCTTCTTCTGCCAGGTTCTGGGCTGGGGCAGCTCCATCCGGGCCGGCATCCTGACCCTGGTCATCATGATTCTGCCCACCATCGTCCGCACCACCCAGGAGAGCCTGAAGACCGTCCCGGCGTCCTACCGGGAGGCGGCCCTGGGACTGGGCAGCGGCAAGTGGCGCATGGTGCGCACGGTGGTCATCCCCAGCTCCATCGACGGCATCGTCACCGGCTGCATCCTCTCCATCGGCCGGATTGTGGGCGAGTCCGCCGCCCTGCTCTTTACGGCGGGCAGCGCGTCCATTCTGGTGGGGAACCTCTCCGACCTGCTGGGGAACTCCGGCGGCAGCCTGACCGTGGCCCTCTACATGTACTCCATGGAGCGGGGCAAGATTGAGGTGGGCTTCGCCATCGCCGCCATCCTGATGGTCCTGACCCTGCTCATCAACCTGGCCGCCAAGTGGCTGGGTAAAAAGCTTAAAAAGTAGGGGGCGGCCTCCGCCCCGCGTATGCTATCAGAACGCAGGGGGTGGCCTCCGTGCCGCCCCGTTGGATAAAGGAGAGTTCCTATGGACGCTCGGCCCATTATCGCCGCCCGGGACCTGAACCTGTGGTACGGCGCGGCGCAGGCCCTGTACAGTGTGGATATGGATATCCCCGAAAAGCAGGTCACCGCCCTCATCGGCCCCTCCGGCTGCGGCAAATCCACCTTTCTCAAGACCCTGGACCGGATGAACGATCTGGTACCCGGCATCAAAATCACCGGCAGTGTCCAGTACCGGGGCACCGAGATTTACGACAGCAAGGTGGACGTGACCTGGCTGCGCAAGCAGATCGGCATGGTCTTCCAGAAGCCCAACCCCTTCCCCATGAGCATCTACGACAACATTGCCTACGGCCCCCGGACCCACGGCGTGCGCAGCAAGAGCAGGCTGGACGACGTTGTGGAGAAGTCTCTCCGGGGGGCGGCCATCTGGGACGAGGTGAAGGACCGGCTCAAGAAGTCCGCCCTCTCCCTCTCCGGCGGACAGCAGCAGCGGGTGTGCATCGCTAGGGCCCTGGCGGTGGAGCCGGATATTCTGCTGATGGACGAGGCTACCTCGGCTCTGGACCCCATCTCCACCAGCAAGATTGAAGACCTGATCGCGGACCTCAAGAAGGACTATACCATCGTCATCGTCACCCACAATATGCAGCAGGCCACCCGGGTCAGCGACAAGTGCGCCTTCTTTCTCCTGGGCCGGCTTATTGAATTCGGCGACACCACCGAGCTGTTCAGCGTGCCCAGGGACAAGCGCACAGAGGACTACATCACCGGACGGTTTGGGTAAACGGTGTGTGGAACATCATGCAGCGGCCGGGCCCGCTTGTCCCTGCCGCGCCGGGCGGCGCGAGACAAGCGTTTTGGCTTCGCCAAAACCTTGATGCCGGGGCAAGTAAATTGCCCCGTGCAGATAAAAAGGAGCCGGGGTCCCACCGGGGCCTGACCCGGTGGGGAGCAAGCGCACGGAGGACTACATCACCGGACGGTTTGGGTAAACGGTGTGTGGAACATCACGCAGCGGCCGGGCCCGCTTGTCCCTGCCGCGCCGGGCGGCGCGAGACAAGCGTTTTGGCTTCGCCAAAACCTTGATGCCGGGGCAATTTACTTGCCCCGTGCAGATAAAAAGGAGCCGGGGTCCCACCGGGACCTGACCCGGTGGGGAGCAAGCGCACGGAGGACTACATCACCGGACGGTTTGGGTAAACGGAGCGTGGAACATCACGCAGTGGCCGGGCCGCTTGTCCCTGCCGCGCCGGGCGGCGCTCATGGTTTCGCCGGTGAAACTGATTACCCCTGCATAACCCAGCGGAGCGGGGCGCGCCCCGCAGCCCTGACCTGACAGAAGGAGGCAAAAATATGCGCAAGACTTTTGATGCTGAGCTCCAGGAGCTCAACGCGGAGATGATAGACATGGCCGCCGCTGCGGAGGACGTGATCGACGTGGTCACGGCGTCCCTCTCGGCCTCGGACCGGGACGCGGCCAAGGCGGCCATCGATATGACCCGCAGCATGGACCAGATGGAGCGTGACATTGAAAACCGCTGTCTGCGGCTGCTGCTGCAGCAGCAGCCGGTGGCCCGGGACCTGCGGACGATCTCGGCGGCGCTGAAGATGGTGACCGACCTCCAGCGCATCGGCGACCAATGCGCCAATATTGCGGAGATATCCCTCCTGCTGGACAGCCAGACGGGCAGCCAGGCCATGAAGGATATCCGCGCCATGAGCCAGAAGGCGGGGGTCATGGTAAAACGGGCGATTTTTGCCTACGCCAACCGGGACACCGGGGCCGCCCACGCGGTGGTGGACCTGGACGACGAGGTGGACAGGCTGTTCAGCGCGGTTAAGGGCGAGCTGGTGGAGCTGATAGTCCAGAACCGGGAGGAGGCCGACCAGGCCATCGATCTCATCATTATTGCCAAGTATCTGGAGCGCATCGCCGACCACGCGGTCAATATCGCCCAGTGGGCCATCTACTGTGTGACGGGCGAGCTGGTGGGATAAAAATAAAAGAGAAAAGGGAAAAGGCCAGTGCCCGGAGCCGGCGGTATGGGCTGGGATTGCTTTTGCAGGGCGCATAGGGGAAAGCTGAGTCCCGAAGGCTTTTTTACGGTTCTTTTACTCGGAGGTTTACCATGCCGCAGTCGATTCTGGTCGTCGAGGACGACGAGAGCATCCGTGAGATGCTGCGCTATTATTTTAAATCTGTGGGCTACGAGGTCCGCTCCTATGAGTCGGGGGAGGCCATGTTCCAGGGGGAGGAGGGGCAGGGCTGTCCCGTGCTGTGCATCCTGGACATCATGCTCCCCGGCATGGACGGGCTGGAAATTCTGCGCCGTCTGCGCACCGACCGGGACCGGAGCAAGGTGCCTGTCATCCTGCTCACCGCCCGTACGGCGGAGATGGACCGGGTGGCCGGCCTGGAGGCCGGGGCGGACGACTACGTGGTGAAGCCCTTCGGCATCATGGAGCTCCAGGCTCGGGTCAAGGCGGTTCTCCGCCGGACCCAGCGGGAGGGGGAGAGCCGGCTCATCCACTACGAGGACCTGGAGATCGACCCCGCCGCCCGGGTGGTCCGCAGGGCGGGGGCGGCCGTGGAGCTCACCTTCAAGGAGTTCGAGCTCCTCAAGCTCCTGGCCTCCCACCGGGGCGTGGCCCTCACCCGGGACGAGATCCTCCAGTCGGTCTGGGACTACGACTACACCGGCGAGACCCGCACGGTGGATATGCACGTCAAGACCCTCCGTCAGAAGCTGGGGGAGGAGTACATCACCACCGTCCGCGGGGTGGGATATAAGATGAGCTGAGAAGAAAGAGGCGTGATCGGTCTGGATATCCGCCCGTTCACTCTGCCTTTTATCGTCTTTCTTTAAGCTAGGTTGGGGGTAACTATGAAGAAGCGACTAATCGGCGCAACCCTCGTCACCGTCCTGGTGGCGCTGCTGGTGTCCAGCGCGGCGGGGGTGTGGGTCTTCCACCAGCGGGAGATGGCCGCCGCCCGGCAGAACCTGGAGGAGCTGCTCATCCTCATGGACGCCCAGAGTGCCATAACCGACCCGGAGGGCATCATCGAGCAGTTTGTCCAGGCCGCGCCGGAGAAGCGCCTGACCATCATCGATGTGGACGGCACCGTCCTGGCCGACACCGAGGCCGACCCCGCCGCCATGGAGAACCACGCGGACCGCTCCGAGGTGAGGCAGGCCGCCCTGACCGGCTGGGGCGAGGCCCTGCGACCGTCGGAGTCGGTGGGCGTCACCATGCTGTACGAGGCCAAGCGCTTTGCCGACGGCATGGTGGGCCGGGCCTCCATGAACGTCTCCTCCATCGACAGCCTGGTCTTAAACAGCGCCGGCGGCTTCCTCGCCGCGGCCCTGGTGGCCCTGGTGGTGGCCCTCCTGATGGCCAGCCGCATGGCCCGTATGGTCCTCAGGCCCCTGAATGTGGTGGGGGACGCCCTTCAGGGCGTGCTGGACGGCAACCAGGACCGGGAGGCCCTCACCCGGTACGAGGGGGACGATGAGGTCCGCCCCCTCCTGCGCTATATCGACAAGCTGGTGGAACGGCTGGGGGACCATATCAACCAGATCCGGGCCGAGCGGGACAAGGTGAGCCTCATCCTGGAGTGCATGGACGAGGGCCTCATTCTTCTGGACGAGGCCGGCAGCGTCCTGGCCCTCAACCGGGCGGCCAAGCGGCTCTTCGGCGTGGGGGAGGACTCCGACGGCAGCTCCGTCCTCCTGCTCACCCGCAGCCGGGCCCTCCGCCAGGCCCTCCAGACCGTCCGCGCCGATAAGACCCCCGTGGTGCTGGACATTGAGGATCTGGCCTTCGGCGAGCGAAGCCTGAGAATGTTCCTCTCCCCGGTATCGGGGCGGCAGTATGAGGGGGAGAGCGTGGGCTGCTCCATCCTCATCTCCGATGTGACCGACCTGAAGCGGGCCGAGGGCATCCGCAGCGAGTTTACCGCCAACGTCTCCCACGAGCTGAAAACCCCCCTCACCAGCATCAAGGGCTTCACCGATATGCTCTCCACCGGCATGGTGAAGGACCCCGAGGACCAAAAGCGGTTCTTCTCCATGATCGGCGTGGAGGTGGACCGGCTGATTGAACTTATCAACGACATTCTCAAGCTCTCCGAGCTGGAGTCGGTGGCCATCGAGCAGTGCGAGGAGCGGGCCGACGTGCTTGAGGCAGCCAAAGCGGCGGAGACCCTCCTCTCTCAGGCCGCCGCGTCCGCCGGAATCACCCTCTCTGTGGCGGGAATGCCGGCCGAGGCGGCTATCCCCGCCGGGCGGCTCAAAGAGCTGATGCTCAACCTGATGGAGAACGGCGTGAAGTACAACGAGCCAGGCGGCCGGGTGGACGTGCGGGTGAGCGCGGACGAGCGCTTTGTCACCGCCACCGTGTCCGATACCGGCATCGGCATCCCCGAGGAGGCACGCCAGCGCATCTTTGAACGGTTCTACCGGGTGGACAAGGGCCGGGCCCGCAAGAACGGCGGCACCGGCCTGGGCCTCGCCATTGTCAAGCACATCCTCCAGCTCTACGGCGGCAGCGTTTCCGTGGAGAGCGAGCCGGGCAGGGGCAGCGCTTTTACCGTAAAGCTTCCCAGGGGAAAATCGGAATTCTAATAAAATAGGACGGGGACGGCCGAAAAAGGCCGTCCCCGTCCTATTTTATCTGTCGAAACAGGTCGATTCTATAGTATAACTGACCTGGAGGTGATTCAATTGAATCCGTCAGAAAAAGACAGTCAAAGGTTCCAGTTGGCCGCCCGCCGGGTACGCCGCCGAAGAGAGGCGATAGGCGTAACGGCGGCGGAGCTCGCAGGCCGGGCGGGGGTTCCGGCAGGCAGGGTGGAGGCGCTGGAGGCGGGAAAGCCGGGCGCGCTGCGCATGGACGAGCTCTTCGATCTCTGCGCCGCGCTGGGCATCCGGCCCCGGGAGCTCTTCGAGCCGTGACAGCCGTCCCTTTGGCCCCTGCCGCCCCTGCGGGAAAGCGACGCCCGCAGAGGCGACCCTGGCGGTCGCCCGCATTCCCCTCCCGGATGACCGGACAGCCGCGGCAGAGGCGGAGCCCCCGTCCTGCGGCCCTGCCCCCGGACCATCCGCAGGGCGGCCCCTCCGGGGCCGCCGCCGTCCGTATGCCCGTCCCGCCGCCGCGCTATTGCCCAATGCGTTGCGGCACCCCGCTGCGAAAGGCGCGGCACCCCTGACACGCCGCGCCCCTCCGCCTCCCAATGGAAACAGCCTGCTGCCGTCGTCAGCAGGCTGTTTCCATCCCAGTTTGTCAGAAAGGCCCCACGGGGCTTCCCTGACAGAAAGCTGTATGACGGATGGGGCTTGATTTCTGAAAAAGTCGCCCCATCCGTTAAGAAAAGTATCATTTCTCAGAGGCATATGCCAGGCGCCTCTATCCTATTCTCCATGCTCCTCCCGGAACTGTTCCAAAAACGTCTCGTCCCTGACCTCCAGGCCCCGCTCTCCGGCCAGACCCTCGATGTGGTGTGTAAACTCATGGGCCAGGGTGGTGTAGAGCTCATCCTCCCACTCCTCGTCGGTCCAACCCTCCATCCCGGCCAGGGCGGCGAAGGAGCCATAGTAGAGGTTGATGTAGCGTCCCATCTGGTCGTCGCAGTATTCGCCCATGATGTAGAGCTCCTCATCGGGAAAATCCGGGTCGGGCATGGCCTCGGGCAGCAGGAGAATGCCCCCGTTGAGTCCCCGGTAGAATTCCTCCGGAAACGCCTCGGCCATCTCGTCCAGCAGTTCTCCGGCCTGATCAAAGGTGAGCATGGAAAAACCTCATTTCATCCCGGGTTCGTCCGGGGCGCCGAGCCCGGCGCTCTGTCGTACGATTGCCGCGTTCTCCATATACTTCTTCAGATTGTATTTGCTCTGGACCATACCGAGGAAGATGAGCGCCCCCACCGCCGCCCCGAGAATGAAGAAGAACAGGGCTACGGAGAAGAGCAGCATGGTCTCGTCGTGCCGGAAGATGGCGGTTAGCATCACGAGTAGCGCCACGTCCGCCACGATGGCGGAGACGGACACCGCCATGCCGATGCGGAAGGCCCGGTTAAAGCCAGCCGCGGCCTCCGGCGCGTAGAACTCCGGCAGCACGGGGTGGGCCTTCTGAAAATCGCTGTGGCTGACGCCGCCGAAAATGAAGAGGAACACCGCCGCCGCGACGCACAGCAGAAGGGGGACAACCACAAGTCCGCTGGTGGAGCCCATGCCCACCAGGGAGATCAGCAGCCCCAGCCCGAACATAATGAGCATCACCCCGCCCGCCACCGTGAGCGCGTAGCGGTCCATATGCCTGTCATAGGCCACGAAGAGGGCGAAGCGCGCCTCCTCGTCCACCGCCTGCCGCTCCGCGCGGCTGGGGATGTCGTCGGCCAGTTCCTCCCGCATGAGCTGGTCCAGCGTGCAGTCCAGCACTTCGGCCAGGGTGAGCAGAGTGGCCGCCTCGGGCAGAGTGGCGCCGCTCTCCCATTTGGAGACGGCCTGACGGCTCACCTCCAGCGCCTCGGCCAGATACTCCTGCGTATACCCCGCCCGGCGGCGGAGGATGGGCAGATTGTTGGAGAAGTTGGTCATGGTATCACCAGTCCTTTCGTCTGCCCCTATCATGCCAAAATTCCGGTCGGTTTACTACCAACCCAGGGGTTCAAATCGTGTTTTTATCCCGCAACTTCAAGTTGCAGCCCTTGATTTTCAAGGCATAGGGACCTCGGCGGGAGATGTGGGCATCGCTGGATGCGCGGCGGGCGGATAACCCCGTCTCCCCTGATAGCCCCGGTCAGCCCTGCGTCCCCTTCGGCTTTTTCATCGTGAGGGAGATCCGCTTCTTTTTCTCGTCCGCCTCCAGCACCCAGACGGTGACGATATCGCCCACGGCGCAGACCTCGCTGGGGTGGCGGACCCGGCGATCACAGAGCTGGGAGATGTGGACCAGCCCGTCCTGATGGACGCCGATATCCACAAACACGCCGAAGTCAATGACGTTGCGCACGGTGCCGGAGAGCTCCATGCCCGGCTTCAGGTCCTTCATCTCCATCACATCGGTGCGGAGTATGGGCTTGGGCAGCTCGTCCCGGGGGTCCCGGCCCGGCTTCAAAAGCTCCTTCACCACATCCCGGAGGGTGGGCAGGCCCACGCCGCACTCGCTTGCCGCCTTTTCCTCGCCAAATTCCCTCAAGCGCTGGTTCAATTCCCCAATACTGCCCTTTTTCACGTCGTCCAGCGAATAGCTGCAGAGTTCCAGCAGCTTTTTCGCCGCATCGTAGGATTCCGGGTGCACGCCGGTGTTGTCCAGTACGTTTTTACTCTCCGGGACCCGCAAAAAGCCCGCGCACTGCTCAAAGGCCTTGGGGCCCAGCTTGGGCACCTTCAAAAGCTGCTTCCGGGTGGTAAAGACGCCGTTTTCCTCCCGGAATTTCACAATGTTTTTCGCCACCGCAGCGTTCAGGCCGGAGATATGGGTTAAAAGGGGCGCGGAGGCGGTGTTCAGGTCGGCTCCGACGGAGTTCACGCAGTCCTCCACCACGCCGGAGAGGGTCTCGTCCAGCCGGGCCTGGGGCATGTCGTGCTGGTACTGGCCGACGCCGATGCTCTTGGGGTCGATTTTCACCAGCTCCGCCAGGGGGTCCTGGAGCCGCCGGGCGATGGACACGGCGCTTCTCAGGTTCACGTCGTACTCGGGAAACTCCTCGGCGGCCAGCTTGGAGGCGGAGTAAACCGATGCGCCCGCCTCGTTGACAATCATGTAGGAGACGTCCCCGCCCACACGCCGGATGAGCTCCACCGCCATCTGCTCGGTCTCCCGGCTGGCGGTGCCGTTGCCGATGGCAATGTGCTCCACAGCGTGTTTTTGGATGAGCCTGCCCAGCACGGCGATGGCCTCCTCCTGCCTGGCCTTGGAGAAAGTGGGGTAGACCACAGCGGTGTCCAGCACCTTGCCCGTTCCATCGACGACGGCCACCTTGCAGCCGTTGCGGTAGCCTGGGTCCAGACCCATGGTCACCCGCCCCTTGACCGGGGGCTGCATGAGCAGGGGCTTCAGATTCAGGCCGAACATCCTGATGGCGCCCTCGCTGGCGTTCTCGGTGAGCATAGCGCGGATCTCCCGCTCCACGCTGGGGGCGATGAGGCGGTCGTAAGCGTCCTCGGCGGCGGCGCGGACAAAGGCCATGCTGGGCGCGCCGGGGACCAGCACTGCCCGGCGGATGGGGATGAGGGCGCTCTCCCGGTCCATGTCCACGCCGACCTTCAGAATCTCCTCGCGCTCACCCCGGTTGACGGCCAGAACCTGGTGGCCCTGGGCGCGGCTGACGGGGGTCTTGAATTCATAGTACAGCCGGTAGACGCTGTCCTCCGGCTCCTTGGCCGCGGCGGCGGAGACCAGATTGGCCCGGCTCCACCAGAGAGCGCGCAGCAGCTTGCGGATGTCCGCGTCGTCGCTGATGCGCTCGGCGACGATGTCGCTGGCGCCCCGGAGGGCGTCCTCCACCGTCTCCACACCCTTCTCGGGATCGATATAGCCGGCGGCGGCCGCCTCGGGGGCGGGGCAGTCCCGCCCCTGGGCAAAGAGGAGGTCGGCCAGGGGCTCCAGGCCCTTCTCCCTGGCGATGGTGGCGCGGGTGCGCCGCTTCTGCTTATAGGGGCGGTAGAGGTCCTCCACCTCGGCCAGAGTCGCGGCGGCGTCAATGGCGGCGGCGAGCTCCCCGGTCAGCTTGCCCTGTCCGTCGATGGTGCCCTTGACCTCCTCCCGGCGTTTTTCCAGATTGCGCAGATAGGTGAGCCGGTCCTCCAGGGCGCGCAGCGCCGTGTCATCCATGGTGCCGTGCATCTCCTTGCGGTACCGGGCGATAAAGGGGATGGTGTTGCCCTCGTCGATGAGGTTTACCACATTTTGAACGTGCTCTTCCTTACGGCCCAGCTCACGGGCCAGAATCTGTATGATGGTTTCCATGCTTGCGCTCCTTCTTCTCAAATCGGCTCCTATTTTATCGCAAACAGGCGGGAAAGTCCAGGGAAATGCTTGCATCCGCCCGGCGGGCAGGGTAGAATGGAATTGACAGAATCAGACAAAATAGGGGGCGTTTCTATGGACATGACGGACTCTTCGCCGACTGGGCGGTCCGATTTCAGATCAGCGACTCCCGGTACCCTGGACCGGTCCGGGGAGCAGGTCCAACGGGCGCCCGGCAGCCTGGATAAAATGGACCTGGAGGTGGGCGCGCGGCTGGACGAAATAGAGAAGAAGCTGCGCCGGATTACCTAGGCGCCGTAGCGAGAGGGCTTTTGCTATGCTTTCATAAGTGGACTGGGCGGCGAAACCATGCTACACTAAGGATATACATAGCTCTATCATAAATGGAGGGAAGGGATTATCGTGAAAAAGAGGTTGGCAATGCTACTGGCGGCCCTGATGCTGGTCTCCTGCCTGTCGCCTGCGTTTGCCGAGGAGGGGGAGCAGGCGCGGACCGACTATGAGCGCTGGGGGTCCTACCTCAACTGGACCGACGGGCAGAAAGCGGAGGCTTTCCATAACTGGGACGACGAGCGCTGGGACGCCTACTGGTACGGTACCTACGACTACGACGCGGGCGTCTACCGGGCCGGCTGCCTGGAGCTGGAGCAAAATGATGAGGCCATGACTGACTGGGAGGCGGACCAGGGCGTCTATTTTCAGGATTTTGTCCAGATGGGGGCCTACGGAGCCTGGACCGACGCACAGAAGGACCAGGCGTTTGAGCAGTGGACCAATCTGCGCTGGGAGGCCTACTGGCAGGCCTACTATGACTCCTACGACTGGCCGGACTACTCCCAGTACGAGGCGGACAGCGACAGCTTTGACAGCGACTGGTACGGCCGCATGGCCGTGGACGACGGCTGGGAGGAGCAGATCCGCCAGGAGAAGGCGGACATGGGGATGCCCTACCCGGACGGCGTCAACGTGACCCTCAACGGCGAGTATCTGGACTTCGGCGGCACGGCTCCCGTGGCGGTGGAGAACCGCACCATGGTACCCGTCCGCGCCTTTTTGGAGACCCTGGGCGCCAAGGTGGAGTATCAAAACGGCGTCATCTCCGCCGTGCTGGAGAACGGGGACACCCTGGAGATGCGCATGGACAGCACCATTCTCACCTGTGTCCGGGGGGACAAAATCGGCGAGATCGACATGGGCGTGACGCCCTGGGCAAAGGGGCAGCGCACCTACATCCCAGCCCGCTTCGCGGGCGAGGCTATGGGCCTCTCCGTGGCGTGGGACAGCACCTACCAGGTGGCCCATTTTACCGACTGGGAGGAAATCGTCTCCGGGCTGGACGGGCGCTTCACGGTGCTCAACGCCATGCTGGGCGCGGAGCGGGAGCGGATTGACATGGAGCAGACCTACGCCGTCGACTCCACGGCGTCCGGGGCGGTGACGCTGTACGGCGAGACCGAGCGGGAGAACGGTACCGCCACGCTGTCCGCCGGCGCCAAGGGACTGCTCCAGGGCGGGAAGCTGGACCTCACCTACGGGCTGAAGCTGGACCTGGGCAGCCTCAGGGAGATGCTCACGGCGCAGATGGACGAGGCGACGCTGTCGGCGCTGGAGCTGATGTCCGACTTCCAGGTGCAGCTCCGGGGCGATTTGGGGGAGGGGATGTTCTACCTCAAGGGCAATCAGCTGGACAAACTGCCCGACAGCCCCATCCCGGCCAACGTCTGGCTTGCCATGGACATGGGACAGAGCATCGACGCGGATGCGCTCTACGAGAGCATCTACACCGCGCTGGAGGGGCAGCCGGCCCCCACGGTGGGCGGACTGCTGGCCGGGAGCTGCGGCAGGCTGGACTATGCCTACGGCGGAATGGCCCCCTGCGCCAGGGTGCTGGACGCCGCCGCGCCGCTGGAAATTCTCTTTGGGGACGCGAACTTTAAGACGGCCACGGCGGGAAACACCACCACCTATACGCTGAACATGGACGCGCTGAAGCTGGCCGCCCGGCTGAGGGAGCTCACGGCGGACGAGACGGATCGAGTGGGGATTGACGCTGTACTCGCCCTCCTCACCGGGGACCTGAAGACGGACTACGCGCTCACCGTCCGGATGCGGGACAATAAGCTGCTGGACTGCAAGCTCAGCGGCGACATCCGTCTGCCCGCCTCCGTCACCCAGTCCATGCCCATTGCGCTCAGCTTCAACCTGAGCATCGACGGGGAGCACATCAGCGGGGAATATACCGTCAAGGGCGACTATATCGGCAAGGTTGAGATGAAGATGGATATAAAGGTCACCGAAAGCAGCAGGAGCGTCCCCACCGCCCCGGCCGCCGGAGAGAAGGTGCTGGACCTGGAGGCGCTGACGGGAACCAGCCCCGCCGGGGGGCTCTCCACCGCCATGGAGAAGGGCCTGAGCATGGCCGCCGGGCTGCTGAAATAGACGCCGGGAGGTGCGGATTTGGGCCGCTACAGGGAGATCTGCCGCGCCCTGGAGGAGGCTCGGGCGCGGGAGGCGCGCCGCAGGCGCCTGAAGGAGGAGCTGGAGAGCCTGCAGGACAGGGCCGCGCGGTGTCTGGCGGAGACCCAGGCCGCGGGGGAGCGGCTGCGCTGCGCAGAGGAGGCGCACAGGCGGGCGGCAAAGCGCGCCGCGCGCTTTGCCGCCCTGGACCCCTCCCGCCGGCGCAGGGCTGAGAGAAACGAGTGCAGGGAGGAAGCCCGGCAGGCTGAGTGGACCGCCCGCCTGCGCTACGACTTGGCCATCCATGAGATGACGGACAGCGACCGCCGGGTGGCCGTGGTCCGGGATGCCCTGCGGGAGCTGGGCGGGGAGGACGGCAGGTACGGCGAGCTGCTGGAAGAGAAAAGCGCCATTCTCCGCCGGCTCCGGGGGCCGGTGGGGGAGAAGGCACGGGTTCTTTGGGCGCGGCTGGATCAGGAGAGCGCCCGCCGGGGCCGGCTGGAGGAGCTGACAGCCCTGGGCGGCGCGGCTATTAAATCCATGGACCGGGCGGACGCCCTCCTGCGGCAGGGCGTACAGTACGCAAACGGACAGCTGGTCTGCTCAGACGTGGAGGGCGCGGTGTCCGAGGCGCGGACGCTGATGGACGCCTTCGATCGGCTGCTGGTGGAGGAGTCTCTGCCGGCCCGGCCAAGCCTCAACCGTAACTTCTCCGGAATCATGGACGTGGGTCTGCTTTCACCCATGCTGGCCGAAATGCTGCTGGGCAACTCCCTGGGCAACGCCAGGGTGAGCGTCCTGGATGCGTGCCGACAGGTGGAGTCGGTCATGCCCGACCTGGAAAAGGCGCTGGAGCGCTCGCGGCTGCTCTGCGGGCGGCTGGGGGACCAGCTGGCCGAGCTCACGATGGATGGATGAAAAAAGCAAGCCCGGACGCTGTGAGGCGTCCGGGCTTGTTCTTTGTGCGAATGGAGCGGCAGGCCGTCCCCCGCTCCTGTACCTCCCCCTGAAGCGTACGCCCACCAGGCGCGCTTCTCAGCGCAGCCTCCCGCAGGGACGGGGCTCAGGGGATGAGCCACAGGCCCGCGGCGCCGGAGAGCAGGCCGATCAGCGCACCGGCCAGTACGTCCATGAAAAAATGCACCCCGCCGATCACGCGAATCAGGGCGATGAGTACGCCCACAGCCGCCAGAAGAGCGCCCAGCGGCGGCGAGACGCGGAAAAAGACGGCGGTAATGACGAAGACGGAGAACACATGGCGGCTGGGAAAGGACTTGCCATGGGTATCCTTGTGGATGAGAGGGGCGATGTCCAGAACCTCATAGGGCCGGGGGGCGTTATAGACCCTGCGGAAGAGGGACACGATCACGAAGGACACCCCCGGCGTGAGGACGGCCCGCAGCAGCAGGGGGCTGCGGGCGAGCAGCAGACAGAGCAGCAGCGCCGGATAGGCCAGATAGACCAGCAGCGTAAGCGCCTTGTCTGCCAGCCGCACCACTTCGGGGTGGGCGCGGAAGGGGGCGGAGAGGGCGGCGTATAATTCCTTCGTCATAAGCGGCCTCCAGGGCGGATGTTTAAGACGGGAGATCAGGACTGCCGCGCCGGTATCCTGCCGGCGCGGCAATGAACTATGCGGCCAGGGCCTTGCCGGAAATCAGATCAGGCGTCCCAGGCCTTGTATGAAATAAAGGTTAACACGCCCAATCGGCGGGTCTTTTTCCGAATGGACGGCGCAGTTATTCCTTGAAATCCGTCAGGGTTTCTGTGAAGAACCGCTTGCCGGTGAAAACAATTCCGCGCCGCCGGGCAGATTGCCATTTGTCAAACAAGGCCTGGGGCGCGCCTATTTATCCGCGTCGATAAGAATGTTGTCGGTGCCGTGCTCCTCAAATTCAGCCATATAGTCGTCAATGCGGCGGGTGAGCTCGTCGTAGTTGGTCTCGTCGATGGGCGGGTCGTCCATGTCCCGGCGGGCAAGGTCTTCAGCCAGAATCTCGAAGAACACATTGTTCTCATACTCCATGATGGCCTCGTGGATACCGCCCTCTGCGAAGGCCCGGGAGGGCACCACCACGCCCCGCCACACCTCGGCCAGGCTTCCCATGCCCTCGTCCTTGGCCCTGGAGAACAGCAGGCTCTCCAGATCGTCATAGTCGGTAAAGCGGTCCTCGCCACGGGTGGAGTTCAAAATCCAGTTGCCGATATAGACCATGTCCAGCAGGCGGCGGTACTGCTTTTTCGTCAGTTCCAGCTTCATACGCGAAACCTCCTCGCTGTCGTGACGTCGGGGAGCGGGGGATGCGCCCCGCGCTCAACTCTATATTATAGTATAGTTTTGCCTATTGTCAAACGCCCAAAAGGGGAAATTCGGGTGGAAAATTCCCCTTGTTTTCCGCCGCCGTTTCGCATATCATGGAAAAGATATCGATTACCGATGAAATACCTATATTGGGAGGTCATCAACTTGGACCGTAGACCCATCGGCGTGTTCGACTCCGGCCTGGGAGGGCTGACGGCGGTGCGGGAGCTCTCACGGCTCCTCCCCGGCGAGGAGATCATCTACTTCGGCGATACGGGGCGGGTGCCCTACGGCAGCCGTTCCCGGGAGACCATTACCAAATACGCCCGGCAGGACGTGGCGTTCCTGCGGACGTTTGACCTGAAAGCCATCGTCATCGCCTGCGGCACCGTTTCCACTACGGCGCTGGAGGTCCTAGCGGCGGAAAACCCCATTCCCGTGCTGGGGGTGGTGGCGCCCGCGGCGGAAGAGGCCGCCGCCCTCACCCGGAACGGAAAAATCGGACTCATCGGCACACAGGCGTCCATCCGCACGGGGGCCTATGAGCGGCAGATCGCCCGGCTGGCCCCGGATGCGGCGGTGAGCGCCCTGGCCTGTCCCCTCTTTGTACCGCTGGTGGAGAACGGCCGCTTCCGGCCCGGTGACAAGGTGGCCGAGATGGTGGCGGCGGAGTACCTCACGCCGCTGAAGGAGGCCGGGGTGGACACCCTGGTGCTGGGCTGCACCCACTACCCCCTGCTCTCGGCGGTTATTGGAGATTTCATGGGAAGCGGGGTGAAGCTGGTGAACACCGGCGCGGCCTGTGCCCGTCAGGTGGCCCGTCAGATGGAGGCGGACGGGACCCTGGCCGGGGCGGACGGCCCCGGCGTGCGGCGGTACTTCGTCAGCGACAGCGTGGACGACTTCTCCCGTCTGGCGTCCATTTTCCTGGGGGAGGACGTGGCCGGCGAGGTGGCCCAGGTGGATATCACAATATATTGAGGCGCAGCGCCAAAAGCCCCGCCCCGCCTCTTTACATTTTCATACCTATATTATATAATAGCCTTCATTTCGGATGAAGATCGAGGTTTAGCATGGACAAGAGCGTGATTATATCCATTAAAGGTAAACAGTCCTACGAGGATGTGGAGGACGAGACCATCGAGCTCGTCACCGAGGGACTGCTCAATAAGGAGGGGGAGGGGGAGTACACCCTCTCCTACCAGGAGAGCGAGCTCACCGGGCTGGAGGGCACCCTCACCACCTTCCAGGTGGAGCAGGGGCGCATCACCCTTATGCGCATCGGCGAGGTTAACTCCCAGATGGTCTTCGAGGAGGGGCGGCGGCACCTCTCCATGTACGACACCCCCTACGGGGCGCTGGCCATCGGCATCAATACCCGCAGAATGCGCTCCTCCCTGGGAGAGCACGGCGGGGATATTGAGATTGATTATGCCATCGAAATCGACCACGCAATGGCAGGGCAGAATCTGTTTCAGATAAACGTCAGGGAGAAAAAGGGGCCGGTCATCAAGCATTGAGGGGCGGTCGATTTCGATACCAGGCGTTTTGGTCCCCCGTGAGACCAAAACCTTGATGCCGGGCGGATTGATTCCGCCCGTGCAGATAAAAAGACAGGGTTCCCGCGCCGCTGGCGGCGCGGGAGAATCGACCACGCAATGGCAGGGCAGAATCTGTTTCAGATAAACGTCAGGGAGAAAAAGGGGCCGGTCATCAAGCAGTGAGGGGTGGTCGATTTCGATACCAGGCGTTTTTGGTCCCCCGCGGGACCAAAACCTTGATGCCGGGCGGGTTCATTCCGCCCGTGCAGATAAGAAACAGGGTTCTGAGGGTGCGATGCAGAAGCGCGGTAAAGCGATAAAAATCAGGGGTGAAAGGGGAAAAATAAGAGAGAAGGCCTTACATTTTGGGCTTTTTCGCGCTTATTTTCCGTTTTCACTTCTTTTATGAGGTGATTGAAAAATGTCGAACATGATTCAGGCGGCACGGGAGCAGGTGGCCGCCCTTACTCAGGCCGCCTATGAGAAAGCGGCCGCCGCCGGAGCGCTGCCGGCCGGGGTGGAGGTAAAGGCCACTGTGGAGATCCCCAAGGACGTGAAGAACGGCGACTACGCCTCCTCCTTCGCCATGGCAGGCTCCAAGGCCATGCATATGGCCCCCCGGCAGATCGCCCAGACCATTCTGGACAATCTGTCCCTGGAGGGGAGCTACTTCAAGAGCGCGGAGATCGCCGGGCCGGGCTTCCTCAACTTCCGCCTGGGCGCGAAGTGGTACGGCGAGGTACTCGCCGACATCGAGCGGGAGGGCATGGAGTACGGCAGATGCGACGAGGGCCGCGGCGAGAAGGTGATGGTGGAGTTCGTCTCTGCCAACCCCACCGGTCCCATGCACATCGGAAACGCCCGGGGCGGCGTGCTGGGCGACTCCCTGGCCAGCGTCCTGGAGCGGGCGGGGTACGACGTGTGGCGGGAGTTCTACGTCAACGACGCGGGCAACCAGATCCACAAGTTTGCCATGTCCATCGACGCACGGTATATGCAGCTTCTGCTGGGCGAGGAGAATGTGCCCTTCCCCGAGGACGGCTACCAGGGGCTGGACATCAAGGAGCTGGCCCAGGCCTTCTACGACGAGCACGGCGACAGCTACAGGGACAAGAGCGAGGAGGAGCGGCAGGAGGCCATGGCCGGGTTCGGCCTGGCGGTGAACATGCCCAGGATGAAGGAGGACCTGCGCCGGTACAAAATTGAGTACGACGAGTGGTTCCTGGAGTCCAGCCTCCACAACAGCGGCTACGTGGTGGAGACGGTGGACAAGCTCTCCGACGCGGGCTGGACCTATGAGAAGGACGGGGCCCTCTGGCTGGACACCACGGGCCTTTTAAAGGCCAAATACCTGCGCGAGGGCAAGACCCGGGAGCAGGTGGACAAGCTGGACCTGAAGGACGACGTGCTCCGCCGGGCCAACGGGTTTTACACCTACTTCGCCGCCGACATCGCCTACCACCGCAACAAGCTGGAGGAGCGGGGCTTCCAGACCGCCATCAACATCTGGGGCGCGGACCATCACGGCCACGTGGCCCGGCTCCAGGCAGCCCTGGACGGCCTGGGACTGGACGGTTCCCACCGGCTGGTGGTGGTGCTCATGCAGCTGGTGAACCTCCTGCGGGACGGCAAGCCCGAGCGGATGAGCAAGCGCTCCGGCAAGGCCATCGCCCTCAGGGACCTGCTGGACGAGGTGAGCGTGGACGCCTGCCGGTATTTCTTCAACTCCCGGACCTTCACCAGCCCCCTGGACTTCGATTTGGGACTGGCCGTCCGGGAGGACAGTGAGAACCCGGTCTACTACGTGCAGTACGCCCACGCCCGCATCTGCTCTCTCATCGCCAGGATGAGGGAGGAGGGGGCGCAGGTGCCCCGTGCGGCGGAGATTGACGCGGCTGTGATGACCACCCCCGAGGAGCTGGCCCTGATGAAGACCCTCTCCCAGCTGCCTGAGGAGATTCGCCTCGCCAGCCGGGACTACGACCCCTCCCATGTGAACCGCTACCTCCTCTCCCTGGCGGGGGATTTTCACCGGTTCTACAACGCCTGCCATATTCGCGGCGAGGAACAGGCCGTGCTCACTGCCCGGCTCAAGCTGGCGGACACCGTGCGCTCCGTGCTGGCAAACTGCCTGGCCCTCATCGGCGTTACCGCGCCGGAGAAGATGTAAGCAAACTAAATTGGACTGGCCCCCGGCTCAAATCAAGAGCCGGGGGCCGGTTTTGCGGGGAGGGGTTTCGCGTTCCGACGCGACCTGCTTTTGCCGCCAGGCAAAAGTAGGAAAAAACTGGCCGGGGGCGGCTCACGCGCATTTCCAATGCGCTGCCCCGCCTCCCCCGGACCCCCGCACTGCGGCGGGACGGGGGTCCAGCGGCGGTGCGATTCAATTAGAGGCATTGAGGATAGCAGCTTCGCCGCCCTTCATCTCCTGAGAATCGTTACAGCGCTGCCGCGCGCCGAGCACGCAACGTTTACTCTTCAAAACTTAATAGCTCCAGTAATTCAATTTCTGCCAACAAAGCCACTTGAGAATGCGGTGTTTTGAATGACGTTGTTGGGTGTGGCAGCACCTGCGTGCGGTCCGATGAGGGTATCGGGCCCTATAGGGCCTCATGTTTTCATATGGCTTTGTGATAATTGCCGCACGTAGGGCGCGCCGATCCGGCGCGCCGCGTATACCTCCGCACCGTAGGGCCTGACAGTATCAGGCCGCCCCGCCGCTCCCCGTAGGGGCGACTCACGAATTGCGCGCCGTAAACGGCGTGCGTCCCCGGCGCACCGATTTAACGTGGGGGGCCAACTTTCGCTGCCGCACAGCTTGCTTTTTTTCCCACAAGAGGGTATACTACCCCCAATGAAGGACCAAAACCACTATTTTAGAAACGCTCTAGGAGGAACAGACATGGAAATCCCCTTACCCCTGCCCATACTGCTGGACGGAGCCACCGGGACGGAGCTCCAGCGGCGCGGCATGCCTCCCGGCGCGTGCACCGAGACCTGGGTGCTGGAGCACCCGGAGGTCCTGACGGCGCTGCAGCGGGAGTACGTGGCGGCCGGAAGCCAGGTGCTGATCGCCCCTACCTTCGGCGCCAACCGAGTGAAGCTGGGCCAGCGCGGCGCCGGGGACAAGGTATGCGAGTATAACAAGGCGCTGGTGGCCCTCTCACGGGAGGCGGCGGCTGGAAAGGCAATGGTGGCGGGGGATATGGCCCCCACTGGGCAGTTTATCATCCCCTTCGGAGACATGAGCTTCGAGGAGCTGGTGGAGATTTACGCCGAGCAGGCCGCCGCCCTGGAGCGCGCGGGGGTGGACCTGTTCCTCATCGAGACCACCATGACCATGGCGGAGGCACGGGCGGCGGTTCTGGCCGTGAAGGCCGCGTCGGAGAAGCCGGTCTTCGTCACCTTCACCTGCGACGAGAACGGCCGCACCCTGTCGGGCACCGACGTGCTCTCCGCCCTCATCGTCATGCAGGGCATGGGGGTGTCCGCCTTCGGTCTCAACTGCTCCGCCGGGCCGGACATGCTGCTGGAGCAGCTTCGGCGGCTCACGCCCTACGCGCTTGTGCCCCTTATTGCCAAGCCCAACGCGGGGCTTCCGGTGACCGAGGGCGGGGAGACCGTCTTCCCCTGCGGCGCGGCGGAGTTCGCCTCCTACGTGCCCGCCCTGGCGGAAGCGGGGGTGCGCATCTTCGGGGGCTGCTGCGGCACCACGCCGGAGCACATTGCCGCGCTGAAGGCCGCGGCGGAGGCGGTGGACTATACCCGCTTCACGCCTCCCCAGCGGGACCCGGACGTGATCCCCTGCGCCAGTGAAAAGGAGGCCCGGTTCATCACGCCCGATGTGGATGTGGGCGAGGTCATCGAGTGCAGCAGCGACCTGATGGAGGATATTCTGGAGGCTGAGGAGAACAGCCCCCAGGGCGCGCTGAAAATCGCCGTCCTGGAGGAGGACGATGTGGACATCTTCGCTGAGAACCAGTATGCCGTCCGGGACGCGCTGTGCGTCTGGTCCGACGTGCCGGAGCTGCTGGAGCGGGCCCTGCGGGTCTATCAGGGCCGGGCCTTCTGGGACGGCACCGGAGACCTGGAGCGGCCCTTCCTGGAGAAGATGGCTCGGAAATACGGCCTGGTGCTGCTGTAATTCTGAAAAACTGTTGTTAAAATATTGACAAATTTCACATCTTTCGATATGATAATTACAGCTGTTCTTGTTGGAATGGCGCATAACACAGAAGGAGATGTGAAAAACAATGAAAAAAATTGCCGCTCTTGCCCTCAGCGCAGCCCTGCTGCTCAGCCTGGCCGCCTGCGCTCCCGCCGCCGGGAAGCCCGAAGACAGCAAGGAGCCGGATACCGTCACCACCCCCTCAGCCACCACCGGGAAGTACACCAACCTCAGCCAGCAGGAACTGCTGGACGCCATCGCCGCCTACTCCGGCGTGAGCGTGGTCTCCACCGTGAACGCCGACGGCACGCCCAACATCGCCATCTTCACCCCCGGCGCGGCGGGCGACGACAGCCACATCGTATTCGGTCTGGCGGATAACGCCACCAAGGCCAATCTGCTTAGGGACAAGGTGGCAAAGATGGTCTTCGACATCCCCAATACCGCCGCCGAGACCAAGGAGGAGCGCCACCAGGGCGCCGTGGTCAAGCTGGAGCTGGAGGAGGACCAGACCGTCCTGGACGAGCTGAAGAAGGGAAATGAGTACATCACAGACGCTTCGCTGGTATGCAAAATCGTGGAGCTTTTGCCCGTCGGATAAGCCCCTGCCGTCCAGCCGGGAGAGGAGAGCAATATGATTACGATCTTCAACCGCACAGAGCTCACTGTCACCTACTCCATGTCGGAGCAGACAGAGATAAGGGAGGCGCTGGCCGGTGAGGGAATACCGTACCGGGTGCGCACCGAGCGGCCCGCTGCCGGGCGGACGGGCACGGATGGGCAGCGCCGGCGTGAACGCCAGAGGGACGGTGGAGTACATTTTCTATGTCCGCCGGGAGGACTTCGAGCGGGCCCTGTCCGTGATTGGACAAAGTGCAATTCGATAAGCGGAACCGCCCGGACTCATATGAGTCCGGGCGGTTTTTCGTTCCGGCGCGGGAGAGGCGCTGCAGGGATGCGGCGCTGCATACCCCTGGGCCGCAGAGGATTGGAGGAAATTTGAAAAAGGCAACTGGCAAGTTAGCCAAAAAATGTCCGTTAAATTCGGTGGGCATTCTCACTGCCATTTGTCTGGCAGCCCTTGACGGCTTGTCCCGGATACGATACTATATATACGGTCGCAAGAAGCGGTTATACCATATCTTGTATGAATAAGAAGGTATCTTTTCGCCCCCTACGGGGGCGTTTTTTAACGATTCGGCGGGAAGGGAGAACGGGAAATGACCATTGCCAGTATCAGGAAAAGGGACGGGCGGCTGGTGCCCTTTGACGAAAAGAAAATTGAGGAGGCTATCACCAAAGCCTTTAACGCAACCTATAAGCCGGGGTATGAGGACACGGCGAAAAAGCTGTCCGACGAGGTGCTGTCCATCCTGGAGGTGGAGGGCAACGAGCGGCCCGACGTGGAGCATGTCCAGGATCTGGTGGAGCGGGTGCTGATGGACGACGGGTACATTCAGACCGCCAAGGCTTACATCCTCTACCGTTCTGAGCGCAGCCGTTCCCGCGAGATGAACACCCGGCTCATGAAGATTTACGAGGACATCACCTTCTCGGCCGCCAAGGACTCCGACATCAAGCGTGAGAACGCCAACATCGACGGCGACACCGCCATGGGCTCCATGCTGAAGTTCGGCTCCGAGGGCGCGAAGCAGTTCTACGATATGTTCGTCCTCAATCCCGACCATGCCCGTGCCCATCGGGAGGGGGACATCCATATCCACGATCTGGACTTCCTCACCCTCACCACCACCTGCTGCCAGATCGACATCAAGAAGCTCTTTGCCGGCGGCTTCTCCACCGGCCACGGGAACCTCCGGGAGCCTAACGACATCGCCTCCTATGCGGCGCTGTGCTGCATCGCCATCCAGAGCAACCAGAACGACCAGCACGGCGGCCAGAGCGTGGTGAACTTCGACTACGGCATGGCCGACGGCGTGAAGAAGACCTTTGTAAAGCTCTACCGGCAGAATCTGGCCCGGGCCCTGATGCTCCTCTGCGGGGACGAGGACCCGGAGAGCGAGCTCAAGGGCATCATCGCCGGGATTCAGGCGGACAAGGGTCTGGAACCCGCCCTGGAGGGCTGCGGGGACTACTTCGCCGCCGAGCTGCCCCTGCTGACGGGCAGGTACGGCAGCGGGGAGGAGGTCCAAAAGGCCCAGAGCTTCGCCCACTACCGGGCCTGCAAGGAGACCGACCGGGCCGCCTATCAGGCCATGGAGGCCCTCATCCACAACCTGAACACCATGCACTCCCGGGCCGGTGCCCAGACCCCCTTCAGCTCCATCAACTATGGTATGGACACCTCCCCCGAGGGCCGCATGGTGATGAAAAACATTATGCTGGCCACCGAGGCCGGTCTGGGCGAGGGGGAGACCCCCATCTTCCCCATCCAGATCTTCCGGGTGAAGGAGGGCGTCAACTATAACCCCGGGGACCCCAACTACGACCTTTTCCAGCTCGCGGTCCGATGCTCCGCCAAGCGGCTGTTCCCCAATTTCTCCTTTATTGACGCACCCTTCAACCTCCAGTATTACAAGCCCGGCGTGCCCGAGACCGAGATCGCCTACATGGGCTGCCGCACGCGGGTGATGGCCAACGTCTACGACCCCGCCAGGGAGATCTGCAACGGCCGGGGCAACCTCTCCTTCACCACCATCAACCTGCCCCGGCTGGCCATCAAGGCCAGGGGGGATATCGACGTCTTCTTCGAGAGCCTGGACAGGATGCTGGACCTGTGTGTGGATCAGCTCCTGGAGCGCTTTGAAATCCAGGCCCGCAAGCATGTGCGCAACTACCCCTTCCTCATGGGGCAGGGGGTATGGCTGGACAGCGAGAAGCTGGACTGGGACGACGAGGTCCGGGAGGTGCTCAAGCACGGCACCCTCAGCGTGGGCTTTATCGGCCTGGCCGAGACCCTGAAGTGCCTCATCGGCGCCCATCACGGCGAGAGTGAGAAGGCCCAGGTTCTGGGCAGGGAAATCATCACCCATATGCGGGCGCGGATGGACGCGGAGAGCACCAGGCGGGGCCTGAATTTCTCCCTGCTGGCCACCCCCGCCGAGGGGCTCTCGGGCCGCTTTGTCAAGCTGGACAAGGCCCGCTTCGGGGTGATTCCCGGCGTTACCGACCGGGACTACTACACCAACTCCTTCCACGTGCCGGTGTACTACCCCATCTCTGCCTACGACAAGATTAAGCTTGAGGCACCCTACCATGCCCTTACCAACGCGGGCCATATCAGCTACATTGAGATGGACGGCGACCCCACCGACAACCTGGAGGCCTTTGAGAAGGTCATCCGCTGCATGAAGGAGTCGGGCATCGGGTACGGCAGCGTGAACCACCCCGTGGACCGGGACCCGGTCTGCGGCTTTTCCGGCATTATCGGCGACCAGTGCCCCGGCTGCGGCCGCACCGAGGCCGACGGCGTGCCCTTCGAGCGTATCCGCCGCATCACCGGCTATCTGGTGGGCACCCTGGACCGCTTCAACAACGCCAAGCGGGCCGAGGAGCGCGACAGGGTGAAACACAACGTGTAAATGAAAAGGCAAAAGTGAAAAGTGAAAAAGCCGGACTGCCCCGAAGCCGCCAAACGCTTCCGGCGGCACAGCGCTTTTTTGCTTTTCACTTTTCATTTTACACTTTGAACGGAGTGATACCATGCGCATTGCGTCAACCATTTCCGACTCCATTGTGGACGGACCGGGACTGCGCTTTACCGTCTTCACCCAGGGGTGCGCCCACGCCTGTCCAGGATGCCACAATCCGGAGACCCACGATATAGCGGGCGGGCATGAGGAGCGCGTGGAGACCCTGGCGGAGCTGATGGGGAGCAATCCGCTGACCGGGGGACTGACCCTCTCGGGGGGCGATCCCTTCCTTCAGGCGGCGGACTGCGCCGCCCTGGCGAAAATCGCCCACGCCCAGGGGAAGGACGTATGGACCTATACCGGGTACACCTGGGAGGCCGTTCTGGCGGCGGGACGGCCCGACTGGCGCGCCCTGCTGGAGGAGACCGACGTGCTGGTGGACGGGCCGTTTGTGCGGGAGAAGAAGTCCTACGCCGCACGCTTCCGGGGCAGCACCAACCAGCGGCTCATCGACGTGAAAAAGAGCCTGGAGGCCGGAGCCGTGGTGCTGTGGGAGCAGCGGGACCACCTGGCCCATTTCACCGTGCCGGAGTCCTAGCCGCGGGCCTTTTCCGCGGAGAAGGCGGCTGCCGGGCAGCGACGTCCGGGGGGGACCGCTTTCCCCTGGATAGGTCCGGGCAAATTGGAATAGAGGGGGAAACACAGATGCAGTACATTGATAAAAACACCTGGCCCAGGCGGGGGCATTTCGACTTCTTCGCGCCCATGTCCAACCCCTTTTACAGTCTGACCGTTCCGGTGGACGTGACGGCCCTGCGGCAGTATACGAAGAGCCATTCACTCTCATTTTATTACAGCATGGTATTCGCCGTCACCAAGGCCATGGAGCGGGTGGAGGCCTTTCGGTACAAATGCCGGGCCGACGGGCAGATTGTTTACCACCAGCGGCTGGTGCCCAGCTTCACCGATTTGACGCCGGGGAGCGACCTCTTCCACATCACCACCCTGGAGGCGGGAGAGGACATGGCGGATTTCTGCCGCCGGGCCCGGGAGGAGTCCCGGAGGCAGACGGAGTTTATCACCCGGGGGCCCTGGGACGAGGACGAGCTGATTTACTTCACGTGCCTGCCCTGGTTCCCCATCACCTCGCTTACCAACGAGCGGGACATGGTGCCCACGGACAGTGTGCCCCGGGCGGCCTGGGGCAGATACGAGGAGCGGGAGGGGCGTACCGTCCTCTCGCTGTCCCTGGAGCTGAACCACCGCCTGCTGGACGGAGTGCATGTGGGAATGCTGTATGAGGAGCTGAACGCCTTTTTAAGGGCGCTGTAGAAGGGCGGCGGGAATCCGGAAGGCCGCCGGGTTTTAGTATTTGAGGGGAGTGGGCCGGGTGGAGCACCGGGAGCGGCTGGGGGAGTTTACTTATGTCTGGGAGAAGTGCTGCTTCCCACTGGGCGGGGACAGCCTGGCCCTGGGGGCCTTCGCCACGGTGCGGCCCGGCTGGCGGGTCTGTGATCTGGGCTGCGGGGCCGGTGCGCTGGGCATCCTGCTGCTGGCGCGGGAGCGTACGCTCCGCCTGACGGGGGTGGAGCTCGACGCGGCGGCGGCAGAGCTTGCCCGGCGCAACCTGCGCGAGAACGGCCTGGAGGGGGAAATTGTCACCGGGGACCTGCGCGCACCGGAGTACCTGCCCCCCGCGGGGAGCTGCGACCTGGTGGTATCCAACCCGCCCTACTTCGCGCCGGGCACGGGCCGCTCCGGCGGCGCGGCCCGGATGGGACATTCCTGCGGCCCGGAGGACCTCTGTGCGGCGGCGGCCCGGAGCCTGAAAAACGGGGGGCGCTTTGCGCTGGTCCATCGGCCGGAGCGGCTGTGCGACCTGGTGAGCATCCTGCGCGCCCACGGCCTGGAGCCCAAGCGGATGCAGTTTGTCCGGCACAGTGCGGCACATTCGCCGTCGGCGGTGCTGCTGGAGGCTGTCCGGCAGGGAAAAGCGGGGCTGGACATCCTGCCCGACCTTGTGAGATAATAGGCATTGCCCGGCCACGCAGCGGCCGGGCAATGCCTATTTTTCTGTATTTCGGAGGTGGCCCTATGGCCGGAACACTCTATCTGGTCCCCACGCCCATCGGCAATCTTGGGGATATCTCCAGGCGGATTGCCGACACCCTGGGTGCGGTGGATTTCATCGCCGCCGAGGATACCCGGATTTCCATCAAGCTTCTCAACCACCTGGGGATCAAAAAGCCCATGGTGAGCTACTACCGGCATAATTCCGAAACGGCGGGGGACGCTGTGCTCGGCCGCCTTCTCGCGGGGGAGAGCTGCGCACTGGTCACCGACGCCGGCACACCGGCCATCTCCGACCCCGGGGAGGAGCTGGTGGCCCTCTGCGCAGAGGAGGGGGTGCCGGTCATCTCCATCCCCGGCCCCTGCGCCATGGTGTGCGCACTGGCCTGCTCGGGCCTGCCTACCGGGCGGTTTACCTTTGAGGGGTTTCTCCCCATGAACAAGAAGAACCGCCGTGCTCATCTGGAGAGTCTGCGGGGTGAGCAGCGGACCATGATCTTTTACGAGGCCCCCCACAAGCTTGCCGCGACCCTCAGGGACCTGCGGGAGACCTTTGGAGCGGAGCGGCGTGTCTCCCTGTGCCGGGAGCTGACCAAGCTCCACGAGGAGGTCCGGCGCTGCACCCTGGGGGAGGCGGATTCCCACTATGCCGAAAACCCGCCCAAGGGGGAATTTGTGCTGGTGGTCGAGGGGGGATGTCCGCCGGAAGAGGACGGCATGACCCTGGAGGAGGCGGTGGAGCTGGCGGCGGCCTACCGGGCGGAGGGACTCTCTCTGAAGGACGCAGTGCGCCGCGCGGCGGAGGAAACCGGATTTTCCAAGAATACGCTATACGATTTATCTCTCGGTCGTAACTGATTTGTCCATGGGGAGCGGAAGAACAGCCGAAATATGACGCACCCTGATTTGAGATAAAATGTAAGCGTTGATTATACTATGTGTATATGAATGGAAGTAAATTACTTCACATAATCATCACATTCAAACGGTCGAAATCGCGCCGGAAATGAAAATCCCCGGATAATCTCAGGGCAGAGACCTGAGATTATCCGGGGATTTTTAATTGAGGACTTACTTGTCCATCAGTTCCTTAATGCAGTTGGGGCAGACATTCTTGCCCTTGAAGTTGATAACATCTCTCGCGTCGTCACAGAAAATGCAGGCGGGCTGATATTTCTTAAGTACGATAGAGGATCCGTCCACATAAATCTCCAGAGAATCCTTCTCGGCGATGTCCAGAGTCCGGCGCAGCTCAATGGGGAGGACGATACGGCCAAGCTCGTCCACCTTTCTAACAATTCCAGTCGATTTCATCCCAAATATCTCCTTTCACGGGGTAAATAGCGTTTCCATGATTTTCTACGATTACCTAGAAACTGACATTATTATAACACGGAGTATTTCAATGTCAATTGAAAATTGGAAAAGAAATTTACATAAATTGCTTTTTTGTCAGGTTAGACAAAAATATGGGAAAAGATTTTCTAAAAAAGTGCGTGGAAAAAGGGAACATTTTTTCCGGCGGACAGGCGTATACATGGGGAGAACAGGAGGGGGACGAACCATGGCAATGTCAATCATCTGGACCGGAATGGTCCTGGTGTCCATCCTATGCGGCCTGGCTA
Organism: Lawsonibacter faecis; assembly: GCF_014287675.1. Taxonomy (GTDB): domain Bacteria; phylum Bacillota; class Clostridia; order Oscillospirales; family Oscillospiraceae; genus Pseudoflavonifractor; species Pseudoflavonifractor faecis. Next base: position 48,761 of record NZ_JACOPQ010000007.1, read on the forward strand.
CCGGGCGGGGGCCGGATGTGGCGGCGGCGGCCATGGAGGGGGCCGCCGCCGCGATTGAGCTGTGCCTGAGCATGGCGGGTATCCTCTGTCTCTGGATGGGGGTGATGGAGGTGATGAAGCGCGCCGGTCTCTCCGAAAAGCTCTCCCGGCTCCTGCGGCCCATCCTGCGCAGGCTCTACCCGGAGTTCTCCAAGGACCGGGAGGTGATGGACACCATATCGGCCAATGTGTCCGCCAACCTGCTGGGGCTGGGCAACGCGGCCACCCCACTGGGGATTCAGGCCGCACGGCAGATGAGCAAAAAGTCCCCCGGCGTGGCGTCCGACCCGCTGTGCATGCTGGTGGTGTGCAACACCGCGTCCATCCAGCTCATCCCCACCACCGTGGCCGGCGTAAGGGCCGCCGCGGGCTGCGCCGCCCCCTTTGATATTCTGCCGGCGGTATGGCTGGCGTCGGCCATCTCCGTCTGCGTGGGAATTGCGGCATGCAAGGTGCTGCGGCGGCTGTGGCCGGGATTGGCGGGGGAGAAGAGCGGCGGGCGGACGGCCCGGCTTGGCCGCCGCGCAGGCCGGGAAGGGGCGCGGTAGAAATGGACTTGGTGCTGACAATGCTCATGCCCGCGATTATCGCCGTTGTGGCCGTCTGCGGCATGGCCAAGCGTGTGGACGTGTACGACGCGCTGGTCGCCGGCGCGGGGGAGGGGCTGGGGGTGCTCATCCGCATCGTGCCGCCCATGGTGGGGCTCCTCACCGCGGTGTATATGCTGCGGGCCTCCGGTGCGCTGGAGATGGCGGCCCAGGCCCTGGGGCCGCTGCTGGTCAGGCTGGGGATTCCGCCGGAGACGGTGGCCCTGCTGCTGGTGCGTCCGGTTTCCGGCAATGCGGCGCTGGGGGTGGGGGCGGAGCTTATCGCCACCTACGGCCCGGATTCCCTCATCGGACGGACGGCGGCGGTGATGCTGGGCTCCACGGAGACCACCTTCTATACCATCGCCGTGTACTTCGGCGCGGCGGGAATTGTGAAGACCCGGTATGCCGTACCGGCGGCCCTCTGCGCCGATTTGGCGGGATTTATGGCGGCGGCCTGGGCCGTGCGTGTGCTCTTTGGGGGAGCGTGAGGGGAACCCGGAGGGGCGCCCTGTGAGGACAGGACCGCAAGCCCCACAGGATAAATCGTTAGCGCCCCCAGCAGAGACGGAAAAGGACGGGCAAGCGGCGCGGAGTGGTTCTGCGGGCAAAAAGCGGCGGTGCGCATGGCGCACCGCCGCTTCAGGCAAATATCTGACAGTAAGTGGAGATAAAACGGGCGGTTTGTCCGCCTCACGCCACGCCGATAGTGACGAGCAGATTGGCAAAGGTACGCTTTTCACCAGTGGAGATGGCAAGCTGCACCGGGCTTTCACAACAGGCGTCGTAAAACCCATAGCGGTTGAGCCGCTCTAAGGTCAGCCCGGGGAGGGCGCGCTCAAAGGCGTCAAAAATTTCAGGGGTGGTGCCGTCCTCCGGCTCCATAACCTCCGCTTTTTCCACATTGACCACGCTCTGGAGGACCTCCAGCACGTCGGTGACGGTAGGCAGGCCGGGCTTTAGGCCCAGCCAGACCTTCTCCGCGCCGCCGGACTTGGAGGCCAGGGGGTAGTTCCCATCAGCGATAAGGACCTTGTCCCCGTGTCCGCAGCGTGAGAGTATCCGGATGAGGCCGGGGTGGATACAGTTTCCAGTCAGCACGGCTCACTCCCCCTTCCGTATCTCGCCCAGTTTACCGCCGGGGTGGCACCGTACATACTGCTGCGGGGTCTGGCCGCAGTCGGCCTGGAGTGCCACGGAGAGGGCCTGCAGCATCAACGTCTCAGCCAGGATGGAATTCCGGGGCGCCCGGTTGAGGGGGCCGCCCTCGTCCTTTACCCCTGCAAAAAGATGCACGTCGCTCTGTCCGGCCAGCCAGCTGTCCGGGTTGCCGGTAACGCCGATTATCTTACAGCCGTTATTCCTGACGGCCAGCACCGTAGCCTTGAGTTCGGCAGTCTCACCGCTGTTAGAGATACAAATCACGACATCGCCCGCCACCAGTTGTCCGCAGGAGCCGTGGACGGCTTCCGTACCATGGAGAAAATAGGTCGGTGTGCCGGTGGAAGAGAGCAGGGATGCAGCGTACCCGGAGACATGGCCGGGCTTACCGATTCCGGTGACATGTACCCGGCCGCCCCGGTCCTGGGCCTGGTGAATGAGGCGGACGGCGGCGTCCAGGGCCGTAAGGTCCAGTCCGTCCAGATAGGTATCGAATTCCGCACGGGCGGCGGTCAAAAAATGGCCTACCGCCCGGGTGCTTTCAGCTTTCATCAAGAGTCGCTCCTTTACGCGGCGGGGATGCTCCCCGCCTGCAGGGTACTTGGATTAGGCCGCCTCGCCGGCCGGGAACAGGCTATTTCAGCGCATCCAGCTCGGCGGGGTCGAAGCCTGTATAGCCCCGCTGGTACAGCAGATTCTGCACCTCCGCCACGGTGGGCAGGCTGGGCATGGCCCCCATGCGGGAGACCGTGATGGCCGCTGCGTGGCTGGCGAACGCCAGGGCCTGTTCCTGGGGCAGGCCTGCGCACAGTCCGGTGCAGAACGCCGCCACGAAAGAGTCCCCGGCGGCGGTGGGGTCGGCCACATGGTCCATTTTGACGCAGCCGGTGTGATGGACGCCGTCCGCCCCGGCGGCGATGGAGCCGTTCTCGCCCAGGGTGATGATGAGGTTTTGTACCCCCTTCTCACGGAAAGCGGCGGAGACGGCCGCCACATCGTCCATGTTCACGCCGTTTTCGTCCACCCGAAGGGGGTGGCCGGCGATGATGGCGGCCTCGTGCTCGTTGGGGGAGAGGTAGGTGGCGCAGGCGAGCAGCTTTGGGGAGATGGGGGCGGCGGGGGCGGGGTTCACCATGACCCGCACACCAGCGTCGCGGGCCCACTGGGCCACGGCCTCAATTACCTCCATGGGCAGTTCGAACTGGAGCATCAGCAGGTCGTAATTACCGATCTTCTCCCTGAGCCAGGCCACATCCTCCACGGTGATGGACATGTTGGCCCCGGGGACGACGGTGATGCGGTTCTGGGTGCCGCGGTCGGAGGCCTCCAGCAGGATGTGGCCCACACCGGAGGAGACGCTGGGGTCCACGCCCACGTGGGACACATCCACCCCGGCGGCAGAGGTGGTTCTGGTCATGAGGCGGCCGAAGTCGTCGTCCCCCACACGGCCCACCATGGTGACGTTGGCCCCCAGCCGGGCGCACTGGACGGCCTGGTTGCCCCCTTTGCCGCCGGGGGCGGTGCGGAAGCTCTCGCCGATAATGGTCTCGCCGGCGTTGGGCGCCCGGCTGGTGGAGGCGATGAGGTCCATCATGAAGCTGCCCACCACCAAAATATTGGGTTTTCTCAGCATAGCGGGACCTCCTCAGATGCCCAGCGCCCTGCGGAGCTCACGCTCCATGGAGATGAGCGCCTCCACCTCGGCCCTGGCGTTCTTGTCCAGCTTGGCGGCGTCCGAACTGCGGGAGGAAATGCCCATAGGGACGCCCACAAGGCTGTGGTAATACTTGGCGGAAACGGGATAGAGCCGCATCTCCAGAGCGGCGGCCAGAGTGAGGAAGTCGGCGACAAGCCGGGCCTTTTCGGTCTGGTCCTCAAGGTGGTCGTAGGCCCACTTGTAGAGGTCGGGATGGAAGTTTGCCATGACTCCGTTATAGCCCGCGCCGCCGTGAACGGTGCTGTCGAACCAGGAGGCGGCGTTGGCGTTGAAGATTTTCAGGGGGGTGCCCTCCACGGCGGCCAGCCGCTCGCGGAGCAGGTCGGCGTCGCAGCAGGTGTCCTTCAGAAAGACCATCCGGCCCTCCCGGCCCGCCTTGCGCAGAAATTCGGTGGAGACCAGCCGCTTCCAGGGCACGGGACACTCGTAGATGCCGAAGTCCACCTCAGGGTAGCGGTCAAAAATCTCGGTGGCGTTGGCCTCGAAGACGGCCTCGCCCTCGTTTTTCTGATCCAGGCGGTTGGAGACCAGCACATAGGCGTCCACGCCGGTCTTCATCATGTTCTCGATCTCGCGCAACTGGGTGGCCTTGTCCTCGGAGGTGTGGCCGGAGGCCACCACCTGAATGCGGCCGCCCACCGCGTCCACCACCGCCTTGGCGATGTCGGTCTTCTCTGCCTCGCTGAGGAAAAACATCTCGCTGGACTGGCAGACGGCGAAGATGCCGGAACAGCCCTTATCGATATACCAGTCGCACAGTGCGGCGATGGCCTTGAAGTCGGGCTTGTTGTCGTCGGTGTAGGGGGTGATCATGGTGGGCCAGACCCCACCGTGTATGGCAAAAGGCATGGTGTGTTCCTCCTTATTTGTCGGTCTCAGGCTTTTGGGCGGCCTCGTCGGCGGCCAGGGCGGCGGCGGCCTCGGCGATGGCCTGTGCGTCCTCGTCCCCGGCGGCCAGGGCGGCCTTCTCAGCATCCTGCTTCTCGGTGATCCTGCCGCCGGTAAAGAGGTCCATAAAGGCGAGGACCACGTCACGGAGGGTGAACAGGCTCATAAAGAAGGCGGAGAAGGGGATGCAGGCGTAAAAATAGCTTTTTTTCATGAATTGCAGGGTGAACAGGCTGGCTGTGGAGCGCAGGCAGAGCTGTACGCCGAAGTAGAAGATGACGCCGTAGGTGATGAGGGAGATCACAGTGGAGAGGATGCGGAAGATGCGGCCCACCAGGGTGCCGTGGACCTTGTCCGTGAGGATGTCCACCATGAAATGTCCGCCCACCCGCACCAGCTCCATGGCGGCGAGGAAGATCATCCACACCAGGAAGAACTGGATGGTCTCGTCGATCCACACCGGGTTCCACTTGATGAAAGGGATGCGGGTGCAGATGTTGAGCAGGAAGAGGACAAACACGATGCCTAGGCAGATTGAGGCCACGGCGCGGGAGAACTTGCCCACGGCGTTTTCTGTTTTTTTCAGGATATTCATGGTCATTCCCCCCTTAACCTAAGCCCAGCAGATTGGGCAGGAACATGGACAGCGGCTCGATGAAGGCCGTCAGCAGGGCGACGATCATCATGATGGCCACGAAGGGGATGGCCTCCTTGGCGATCTTCATGACCTTTTCCCCCGTGATGCTGGAGAGGACGTACAGGTTCAGGCCCACCGGCGGGGTGATGACGCCCACGGCCAGGGCGATGCACATGACGATGGCGAGCTGGACGATGGGGTAGTCGTAGGCCTGGGCCAGGGGGGCGAAGATGGGCACGGTGATGAGCAGGATGGCGGTACCCTCCATGAAGCAGCCCATAATGACCAGCAGGACGATAATGATGATCATGACCGGCACGATACTGGTGAATACGCTCATGATGGAGTTGACCACCGCCTGGGGGATGCGGGTCTTGAGCAGCACGTACTGGAAGAAGGAGGCGGTGGCGATGACGAACATGATCTGTGCGGTGGATTTGGCGGTGGCCCAGAAGATGCCGGGCAGATCCTTGAGCTTGATTTTCTTATACTTGAAGATGCCCAGCAGCGCGGCGTAGAGGGCGGCCACGGCGGCGGCCTCGGTGGCGGTGAAGAAGCCGCCGAACATGCCGCCCAGGACGATTACGGGGGTGAGGAGGGCCAGGAAGGCGCTCTTGAAGGCTTTCCAGCGGTCCCGGCCGCTGACCTTGGGAACCTTGCCGAAGTTGCGGCGCTTGGCGGTCCAGCTGGCGTAGACCACAAAGAGGATGCCGATGATCACGCCGGGGATGGCGCCGCCCAGGAACAGGTCGTTCACCGAGGTGCCCGACACCATGCTGGCAAAGAGAATGAGGGTGATGGAGGGCGGGATAATGGGACCCAGGCCGCCGCCCGCAGCGATGGCCGCGCAGGAGAAGGGCTGGCCGTACCCGGTTTTGCGCATCTCGGCAATGGCGATCATGCCGATGCCCGCGGCCACGGCGGCGGCGGAGCCGGACATGGCGGCCATGACCATGCATGAGACGATGGCGGCGTTGGCGAGGCCGCCCCAGCGGTGGCCCAGGCAGGACCGGGCGAAGCCGAACAGGTCCTGGGACACACCGCCCTTGTTCATGAAGTTGCCCATGAGCAGGAAGAATGGAATGCTCATGAGGGTGATGCCGCTGACCTGGTTGAACATACCCTGGGGCAGGGAGAGCATATTGGCGGCGGTCGCCTCGCCCATGCCGACGTAGGTGGCGGCGGAGATGAAGGCCATGCTGCACCCGGTGGAGACGCCGATGAATAACACCAGCAGCACGCCCGCGAACATGAGAAACATAATCATAGGGCTCTTTCGCTCCTCTCTGAAAGGAATTCTATTCTGATTTTGGGCGTAAAAAGGGCACGCCCTCCGGCATGGGGGAGGTCCGGTGAGCGTGCCCGTATGTAGTTCGGTGGTTAGCGGTTGTCCTCGACGGCCTTGAGCAGGGCGTCCATCTCGGCCTGGCCGGCCAGCTTGCCCATCTCGGCGTAGGCGGGCTCCATCTTGGCGACGAAGGAGGCCTTGTCGGGGTAGGTGACATTCATACCCTTGCTCTCCAGCTCGGCGATGGTGTCGGCCTCGCCGCCGGAGATCAGCTCGCGGGTCTTATCCTGGGCCTCAATGGCGGCCTGCTGGATGACGGCCTGGAGCTCGGGGCTCATGCCGGACCAGGTGTCGTTATTAATCAGCAGGGCTTGCATGTCGAAGAAGTGGCCGGTGATGGCCAGCTGGTCCTGGCACTCGAAGAAGGAGTCGGCCAGCACGGTGGCCACGGGGTTTTCCTCGGCGTCCACCACGCCCTGCTTCAGGGACTGGTAGAGCTCGGAGTAGGCGATGGTCTGGGTGTTGGAGCCCAGGGCGTCGAAGGCGGCCAGCAGGCCGGCGGAGCCGGGAACGCGGATCTTCACGCCGGCCAGATCGTCGGCGGTATTGATCTCGATCCCCTTGGTGGTGACGTGGCGGAAGCCGTAGTCGAACATGGACAGGGCGTAGGTGTTCATGGCGGCGGGCATATCGGCGTTGATCCAGTCCATGACGTAGTTGTCGATAACCCTGTGGGCGTGGTCGTAGTCGTCAAAGAGGAAGGGGGCGGACAGGGCGTTGAGCTTGGGCATATAGGTGGCGATGTTGCTCTGGCTGACGACCACGATGTCCGCGTCGCCGCCCAGAGAGCAGCTCTCCAGGATGGCGGGCTGGTCGCCCAACTCCTGGTTGGGGTACACGGTGACGGTGACCTTGCCGCCGGTGAGCTCGCTCACCCGGTCGGCGAAGAGGGTGGCGGCCACATTGTGGGCGTGGGCGGTGGCGGCGGTGTGGGCCAGGGAGAGGGTCATCTCCTCAAAGTCGGCGTTGGGATCCACGCTGGTGACGGGCGCGGGGGCGGGCGCGCTGCCAGTGGGGGTGGCGGCGGCGGGCTTCTCGCCGCAGGAGGCCAGGGCGCCCATCAGCATCACGGCGCCGAGGGACAGAGAGAGTATTCTTTTCCAATTCTTCATGGTGTGATCCTCCTCGATCATTCATTTTTTGATTAGAGTATGATCCGCCGTTCCTCAGGCCGCCGGCCGGACAGCCGCGGGGCGGGCGGTGGGGGCTCAGTGATAGATGCGCTGCTTCATCTTGAGAGATGCGGTGCGCAGAATATTGGCGCACTCCATGAGTTTGTCGTCGGTCATGATGTTCGCCGGGCCCGAGGTGCTGATACCGCCCACCAGGGCCCCGGCGGCGTTGAACACCGGCACGCCCACACAGCGGACGTTGGGCTCCCGCTCAATGTTGTCAATGGAGTAGCCCCGGGTCCGGATGCGGCGCAGCTCCTCCATGATCTCGTCGTAGTCGGTCTTGGTGTTGTCGGTGAACCGGGTGCGCTCGGGCGGGATGCGCTCGGGCCACTCCGCCTCGGGCAGGTGGGCCAGGATGGCTTTGCCGATGCCGGTGGCGTAGAGGGGGCCTTTCTCGCCCAAAATCTCCCGATAGGGAAACTCGTTCAGACGGGCGACGGGGTGAGCAACGTAGAGGTAGAGCACGTCGGTGCCGTAGGGCACGCCGAAGTAGACGATCTCGTCGGTCAGGCTGGCGGTCTCCATCAGCACGTCGTACACCGCCTTGGGGTAGCCCAGGTGCTGGTTGATAATGAAAGCGAACTCCAGCATCTTCAATCCCAGGGTATACTTCCCGTTGGGGAGCTTTTCTACATAGCCCAGGCTCTGGAACGTGGAGACGATGTTATGTACGTTGGATTTTGTGACCCCCATCTTCTCCGCCAGCTCTGTGATACCCAGCTCGGGCTCCTGAAGGGTGAAGTATTCCAGCAAATGGAGTGCTTTTGCCAGGGATTTGACCTTCGGCTCCTGTTCGGACGACATTGCTCATCCTCTCCTTCTGTTCTCTATTGGAGAACAACGTTCTCTTTACGATGCCATTATACAAAACGTCAAAATGAATTGCAAGGGCTTTTAAAATGTTTGGAGGAATCGTAAATGATCCCTTGGATTTCAAGAACATTGTTCTTGATTAAAGAACTGTGGTATCCTGGTTTTTGACATCCCACGAGGAAGCGAACCTCTGACGGTCCCTCCAGGGCGCCGCCTCTCCGCCAGACAGTCAAAGAAGCTTGCGCTTGTTTCAGCAGGAGCTATGAAGCCATTTGCAGTCTATCACCCTTTCCATTTTCCGCAGCAGACGGTCCGAGGGTACCGGCTTGACCTATGTCCACCGCCTGCACGCCTCTCCGGTGGTCCGCGCCTCAGTGCTCCATGACGTTCCCGTCTTTCCGTGCCTTACGTTTGCAAAACCCCGCAGGGAAAGTCTCTCAGAGCTCTGTCGCCCGCAGACGACGGAATCAAATGAATATTCGTTGTGCAGCCTTCCGTCAAAGAGGCCTCAAGGGACTCCCTTGACAAGCAAAAGCGGCGGTGCGCCATGCGCACCGCCGCTTTTGCTTTCATTACCGATGATAGAGCTTATTGGTCTCGTACTGGGGCTCGCAGGTCAGATGCATCCCCAGCTTGCCGTAGGTCACGCTGTCCACCGGAGAGAGAATGACGCTGGAGTGGGCCTCGCAGCCCCGGAGACGGGATAGCTGCTCCAGGGCCCGGGCGGCCAGGGGGTCGGTGGCGGCGGAGATGGCCAGGGCGATGAGCACCTCGTCGCTGTGGAGCCGGGGGTTGGCGCTGCCCAGGTGGTCCACCTTGACGGCCTGGATGGGGGCGATGGCCTCGGGGGAGATGAGGTGCTTCTCGTGGTCGATATGGGCAAGACGCTTCAGGGCGTTTAAGAGGGTGGCGGAGGAGGCGCCCATCAGGTCGGTGGTCTTGCCGGTGACAATCTCGCCGTCGGGCAGCTCAATGGCCCCGGCGGGGTTGCCGGTCTCGTCGGCCACCTGCAGGGAGGCTGCGATGACGGGGCGGATATCTGCGGACACCTTGGCCTGCTGCATCAAAAGCTCCAGCTTGTAGACCGTCTCGTCCCCGGTCTGGCCCTGCCGGCGGTCGGACAGGGCGGAGTAGTACCGCCGGACAATCTCCTGCCGGGCGGCGTCGCAGACCGCGGAATCGTCAAAAATACAGCAGCCCACCATATTGACGCCCATGTCGGTGGGGGATTTATAGGGGCATTCACCGGTGATTTTCTCAAAAATGGCGGAGAGAACGGGGAAGATCTCCACGTCCCGGTTGTAGTTCACGGTGGTTTCGCCGTAGGCCTGGAGGTGGAAGGGGTCGATCATATTCACGTCCCCCAGGTCGGCGGTGGCGGCCTCATAGGCCAGATTCACCGGGTGCTGGAGGGGCAGGTTCCAGATGGGAAAGGTCTCGAACTTTGCGTAGCCCGCCTTGACGCCCCGGCGGTACTCGTGGTAGAGCTGGGAGAGGCAGACCGCCATCTTGCCGCTGCCGGGGCCGGGGGCGGTGACGACCACCAGGGGCCGGCTGGTCTCAATATACTGGTTTTTGCCGTACCCCTCGTCGCTGACAATGAGGGCGATATTGTGGGGGTAGCCCGTAATGGGGTAGTGGAGGTAGACCCGCACACCCAGCTCCTCCAGCCGCTTCTTAAAGGCGTCTGCGGCGGCCTGGCCGGCGTACTGGGTCACCACCACGCTGCCCACGTAGAGTCCCTGGGCGCGGAAGGCGTCAATCAGGCGGAGCACGTCCACATCGTAGGTGATGCCCAGATCGCCCCGGACCTTGTTCTTCTCAATGTCGCTTGCGCAGATGGCGATGACGATCTCAGCCGAGTCCCGCAGCTCCTTGAGCATACGAATTTTACTGTCCGGCTCGAAGCCGGGGAGCACCCGGGAGGCGTGGTAGTCGTCGAAGAGCTTGCCCCCGAACTCCAGGTAGAGCTTGTTTCCGAACTGGCTGATCCGCTGCCTGATATGGGCGGACTGGGTCTCCAGATATTTGCTGTTGTCAAACCCCGGTCGATTCATCTCAGCGGGTCCGCGACACATTGCCGCGGACCCTCCCATCCTCTCTATCAAAAACTCAATTAGAGCCATTATAGCATACTCGGAGCCGGGATTCAAAACAGTTTTCCCCATCTGACCGGTTTTCATCAATTTTTTAGGGGGGACCCTCTGGGAAAAGCCGCGAAAAACGGCAAAAAAAGGGGCTTGGAGTGCAAATTTGCACTCCAAGCCCCAAAAGCCGGCGACAGTAATGAAACCTTGCCGGTGCGAAAGATTAGAAGTTGCGGTCAATAATCAGCTTGTCCAGATTCATCCAATCCTCATCGGTGACGAGGACGTTGTATTCGTCGTCCATATCCACCTGGATGACGATGGACTTGTCATCCAGATAGCCGATGGTGGGCACCTTGGATTCCAACAGGTCGATCAGCGTGGCGTAATAGTCCTCGGCATAGGTGTTGACAAACCAGTCCATCGCCTCTTCTTCAGACATAGAATCGGTATCGACCTCCTCATACCGGGCGAAGAAATCGGCAAAATAGGTTTCAGAGGCCTCATACACCTGATGGAGAATATCAATGGGCTGAACGACGACCTTCACAGCGTAGGTGCCGTCGTCCTGCTTGGCGGCGGGCTGGACTTCATAGCTGGATTTGGCATAGATCTCCTTATAGAGCTCTTCCGCCCTGGACACAAGCCCATCGCTGGGGCTGAGGTAGGCTTCCACGCCGTTGGGATCGTCCAGGCCGAACATATACAGGAAGTTGCTGACCTCACCGGTCAGGTTATTGGTGTACTGGTCCAGGGCGTCGCTCTTGGTCATGTTGCTGTAGTAATCCAGAAAGCCGTCGAACTCACCCTTGTAGGTGGTGTCCATCTCTACCTGGATGCACTTGCTGGCATCCTCCTTTGAGAGACCGCCGTCGTCACAGGCGGTCAGGGCGAACAGCATGGACAGGGCCATGCCCAGAGCCAGCAGGCTCTTGCACGCAGTCTTCATCTTGTTTCCTCCAATATTCATTCTCTTCTTTTTCTATTGTCCAGCTCCACTGGGAAGCAGAACGTCGCAGCAAGGGCCCGGCGGCGTCAGCCGCAGAGCTCGGCGATGGCCTGGGCAAAGATCTTGCAGGAGGTGACCAGGTCCGCCACGGGGATGCGCTCGTTGGCGCCGTGCATCTTAGGGTCGAAGCCGGGCATCTGGCAGCCGAAGGCCACGCCGCCGGGGATGTCGTGGACGTAGGTGCCGCCGCCGATGGCCAGGGGCTTCGCGTCCGTGTCGCCGGTGTACCTGACGTAGCAGTCCAGCAGGGTGCGCACGAAGGGGGAGTCGGCGCTGGTGTGGTGGGGGCCGGGGGCCATCTCGCCGTCGCCGGTGACGGCGATGCCGTGCTTTGCGAAGGAGGCCTCGCAGACCTTTTTGCAGTTATTCTCGTCGGCGCAGATGGGGTAGCGGACGTCGAACTTGCCGGTAAAGCCGGTCTCGTCCAGGCTCAGAATGGCGAAGTTTAGGGTGAGGGCCCCGGAGAGCCCGTCGGACTGGGCGATGCCCAGGGCGCGGCCCGCGTTGTCCCCGTGGGGGAAGAGGGCGTGGAGCGCGCCCACGGCCCCGGTGGAGCCGCAGTCCGCGAGGGGCAAGCGGCTCAGCAGAGCCAGCAGGGCGGTAATGGCGTTGCAGCCCTCGTCTGGGGTGGAGGCGTGGGCGTTGCGGCCCATGGCGAGGACGGTCACGCCGCCCTCCCGCTCCTCCACCGTGAAGGCCGCGCCGGTCTCGGCGGAGACGGCGGCCAGGAGGGGTTCGACGTCCCCGACGGTCAGCCCGGCCAGAGCGGCCTGGGCCTCGGGGGGCACCACGTTGGTGCGGAAGCCGCCGGTCATTGCAGTCACCCGGGGCAGGGCGTTCGAGTGGGCCCACCTCATGCCGAAGTCGGGGTGGTAGTGGCCCTTCTCAATGTTGATGACGGGGAAATCCGCGTCGGGGGAGAAGGTGTAGGGCGCGTAGGGGTTGCGCGCGAAGTAGTAGGCGATGTCGGAGGAGCCGGACTCCTCGTCGGTGCCCAGGATGGCCCGGACGTTGTACCTGAGGGGGATGTCAAGGTCCCGGACCGCCTTCATGGCGAAGAGGGCGGCCACCATGGGGCCCTTGTCGTCCGCCACGCCACGGCCGATGAGCAGGCCGTCCTTCTCAATAGGGGCATAGGGGTCGCTGTCCCAGCCCTTGCCCTCGCCCACCACGTCAAGGTGGCCCAGGATATGGAGCTGGGTGGGGAGGCCATTCAGGTCGGCGGTGCCCACATAGCCGTCGCAGTTGCCGGTGGCGAAGCCCATCTCGCCGCAGAGGGCCAAAGCCTCCTCCAGGACCATTGCCGGGCCTTCCCCGAACGGCTTGCCGGGGAGGGGGGCCTCCGCCACGCTGCGGATGGACACCAGGCGGCAGACCGCGTCCACCAGCTCCCGCTGGCGGGCCGGATCGTCAAAATAGGCGCTGATTTGCTCCTCGTACATGAAAGAACCTCCATCATAAGGCGGGCGGCCGCAGGCCGCCCCAATTGGTGTAGATCGCGTTATTCCTCGTCCGCGCCGGAAGCGGTCTCGCCGGACAGCTCGCCCAGGTATTTGTAGACCGTGTACCGGGATACCTGGAGCCGCTTGGCCACAAAGGGAACGCTCTTGCGGTAGGAGAAGGCGTTTTTCTGGTCCAAAAGGGCGATAATTTTCATCCGGTCCTTTTTGGTCAGGGCGGAGACCGGCTTGCCCACGGCGTTGACGCACTCGTCGAAAATGGCGGAGAGTTGGCTGTCCCCGCCGCGCCACATGGCGCTCTGGAGATCGGCCTCGGCGCTCATCAGGTCCACCAGAATGCGGTTGGCGTAGACCAGGGAGGTGTAGTCGAAATTGATACCCAGGGCCAGATTGTAGCCCTCCCCGATGAGGTGGAAGGTGCTGCTTTTGATTTGCTGGCCCGAGGGTGTGGTGGCGTAGAGATTGACGAAGTCGGTGACCAGGGCGGTCTCATCCAGGGCCAGATCCGTACCCAGGATATCCATCGTGGAGCCCACAGCCCGCCCGGAGATCTGTCCGTTATAGATGGACAAAATGGGGTGGGTGGGGTCCCCCATGTCGTGGACCAGGGTCTCGCAGGAGGCGCCGAACATCTCCGCGATGCCCCGGGCGGTCCGGTCCAGAAACTCAAAAGCCTCTTCCCGCGTCACGGACAGTCCCTCCCTTGATATCATAGAAGAATTATAGACAATTGTAACCCGCGCAGCCATAAATTGCAAGTCTATTTGACGCTTTTCAGTGCAGGGACGCGCCAAAAAAGTGAAGGGCCTATTCAGAATATATGGGCAGTTTATTGGGATACGGAAAAAAACGGGCGTCTCAAAGAGACGCCCGGGACAGACTGTCAAAAATCCATCCGCAGAGAAAGCCTTTCAGAGTTGCGTCGTCCGCAGACGACGCAATCAAATAAATATCCGTCATTTCTGGGACCTGCGCCTGAGAAATGACATTTTCATGACGGCTGGGGCGACTTTTTCCCATGAAATTGAGCCCCAGCCGTCATGCGGCCTTTTGTCAAAGAAGCCCCTCGGGGCTTCTTTGACAAGCTGGCCCGGGAGAAAAAGAGACGGATCGTCGGGAAGCGGATCGGAGTGCGGTCACTCCTGGCGGAGGGTGAAGAAGTTGGTGTCGGTGACGAAATTGGCGGCGCTGTAGAGGACGACGGCGGTGTCGATACCGTTATCACGGATATACTGGGGAATGGAGTAACGGTAGTAACGCAGGTCAATGAGATGGATTTCGGAGAAGTGGGCGGTGAGGAAGGGGACCAGGCTGTCGGTGTAGGAGTCCCGCAGAATCAGGAGCTTGGGGCCGTCCACGTTGGGGTTTTTGATGACCCCCAGGGACTGGTTGCCGCCCATAAAGAAGGTGTACTTATCCTTGATATCCAGCTTGTCCCAGTTATAGAGGCTGCCTGTCTCGGGTGCGCCGGTGAACCAGGACTCCACCTCCACGCCTGGGTCGGGGACGTAGATATCGATGTCATCCGGAGCCACCCAGCGCACGCCGGAAGAGGAGAAGGTGGTGCCATAGAAGCTGTCGGACACGGTCTGCTTGGTGTACTGCTCCAGGGGGACGGCCTCCATGCCCAAAGCGTCCATGAGGGAGACGTAGCCGTAGTACGCGCCCAGGCTGGTCCAGTGGTGGTCGGTGCGGTAGTAGACGTCCTCGTCCCGGTGGTCCCACAGGTTCTGGTAGGAGTCATAGTACCTGGCGGTGGTCTTTTGGGCGATCTGGTCGATGACGGCCTTCTGGTCGGCGTTGGGCGCCCCCTCGGGCAGGCGGTCCGCCCAGATGGACACCGAGCCGGGGATGATGGAGAGGTAGACCGGGACGCCCGCATTCTGGACGAACTGGTCCACATAACCCAGATTGGTGTCAAGGCGCTTCTGGTCGGGCTCCTCAAAGCGGGAGATTAGGGTGTCCTCCCTGCCAAAGTAGACGCCGTTGTTCTCATTTTTGCCCAGGGCGCGCTCGGTGGAGGATTTCATGGCCACCCAGCCGTCCCGCAGAAAGAACTGGTCGTTGCAGTAGGTCTCAAAGGAGGACATAAACTCACTGCTGAGCAGGGTTTTCACGGTGGGGGTGGGGAGCTGCTGGAGCGGGCGGTTTTCCAGCTCGGAATTCGTCCGGTCCGGCGAGACCGCGCCCGCCGCCAGGAACACCCCGATAAAGGCGCAGAAGAGGGCGGTGATAAAAATGCAGTATTTTTTCGACATGGGATTACCTCCAGGGCAGGACCCTTGCCCCCGTACCGGGAGGGAGGGCCACGAAGTGGCGGGTGGAATTCCCCCGCTAAAATCTGAAGTACAGGAACGGATTGTAGGTGGCGTCCACCAGGTAGGCGGTGGAGAGCACCAGCCCGCCCAGCAGGAGCACGGGCAAAATCACCTTCATGGGCTTCTCCGGCAGCCTGTCCCAGAGCCTGGCGGACAGCGGCGTGGAGGCCACCACGGCGATGATGAGCATGGGCAGGTAGGAGCGCAGGTAGTAGCCTGCCGCCGCGTCGGCCAGGCCGCCGCCGGCGAAGCCGAACATGGCCGCCAGCCAGGCCCCCATCCGGGAGAAGTCCTCCACCGCGAAGAGGGCCCAGGAGATCATCAGGAAGAAGAGTGTGTAAATATGCTGTACCGCGGCAGGGGTCTTCCTGAGGTACTGGAGAAGGAAGCCCTTCTCCAGTATCAGCATGGCGGCGAAGAAGAGGCCCCAGAGCAGGAAGTTCCAGCTGGCCCCGTGCCAGATGCCGGTTGCCGCCCATACCACAATGAGGTTGAAGAAGAGGCGGGGCTTGCTTACCCGGTTGCCGCCCAGGGGAATATAGAGGTACTCCCGGAACCAGGAGCCCAGGGAGATGTGCCACCGCCGCCAGAACTCAGTGAGGGATTTGGAGATATAGGGGTAATTAAAGTTGCGCATAAACTCGAAGCCCAGCATCCGGCCCAGACCCACGGCCATGTCGGAGTAGCCTGAGAAGTCGAAGTAGATCTGGAAGGCGAAGGCGAGAAGGCCCAGCCAGGCCCCGGCGGTAGTGAGCTGCTCCACGGGCATGGCCTTATAGGCGTCCCAGAGCATACCCAGGTTGTTGGCCAGCAGCACCTTCTTGGCGAGACCCACCACAAAAACCTGCACACCCGAGGCGAACTGCTCCACATGGTAGGTCCGGTGGTCGATCTGGTCGTCCAGATCCTTATATTTGATGATGGGCCCGGCGATAAGCTGGGGGAAGAGGGTGACGAAGGTGCCGAAGTTCACGATGTTCCGCTGGGCGCGGGCGTCGCCACGGTAGACGTCGATGGTGTAGCTCATGGTCTGGAAGGTGTAGAAGGAGATGCCGATGGGGAGGGACAGGCCCAGGGTGGGCATGAAGCCGATACCCACCGACCGGAGAGAGCCGGCGATAAAGTCCCAGTACTTAAAGAAGAAGAGCAGCGCCAGATTGAAAAAGACCGATGAGGCCACCGCCCAGCGGGCGCCCTTGTCGTTCCCCCTGGCCTTGCACTTCTCCACCAGCATACCGTGGGTATAGTCAATGGCAATGGAGGCAAACATGATGACGATGTACACCGGCTCGCCCCAGGCGTAAAAGATGAGGTTGAAGACCAGCAGAACGGCGTTGCGCCATTTCAGGGGTGTAATATAGTAGATGATTAATACGACGGGTAGATAGAAAAACAGAAAAAACACGCTGGAAAAGACCAAGTAAAACCCTCCTGCCGGAAAGACGGCGGGGGAGACGCCCCGCCCCGCAGATATTTTGCGCGAAGCGGTTTTCGCACCGCTCGTCTCACCCGGGTATTATACCCAATTTACCTCATTTTGTATAGCTGTTAAATGCCTCGGCCATGGTGTCGGCGTGCTCGTCAATGCAGAAGAGGACATAATCGCCGTTCACGATCAGCTTGTAGTTGTCCACCAGAACCTGGTTGGCGGGGTACTGTCCGCCGCCCTTCAGGGTCTCCAGCCGGGACTCGCAGGCTGCCTTGACAGTGTCCGCCTTGCCGGGAGCGGCCTGGATGATGACGAACTCCGTCACGTTGGCGGTGATCATAGGCATCTTGCCGATGAACTCCACCACGTCGGCGCTGTCAATCCCATAGAGGTCGGAGAGCAGGGCGCTGTCGATATCCATCAGCTCGGGCCGCTCCAGGCCGGAGACCTGGTTCCACACCGACTGCACCGCCGAAGCCTCGGGGGCGGGGGTATCGCTGGGGGCGGGCGTCTCAGAGGGCTTGGGGCTCTCGGCGGGCTGCTGGGAGGGGGCCTCGGGTCGTATGACCTCGGTGGCCTGGGGAGGCTGGCTGGGGTCGGCGGGCTCCGGGGAGACGGTCACGCCCTCATCCGGGTTGGCAGGGGGGAGCGGAGTGACCTCGGGGGCGGCGGATTCGCTGGGCGTGGGGATTGGCATCGTGGTGACGGTGGGATTTTCGGAGGGGTTGACGCTCTCGGTGGGGAGTGGAGTCGGTGAGGGCGACGGAGAGACACCGCCGCCCGGGCTGCCGCAGCCCGCCAGCAGAGAGATACTCAGCGCCCCGGCCAGGGCCAGGGAAAACAGCTTCTGATTTTTCATGTCAGGGCTCCTTTTTCTTGATTGTCGGTTGATTTGGTTATAATGTGTCCCGATTTGCTTAACCGCAGTCTTTGACGGCCCGCGGAGGCAAAAAGTTCCCGCCCGCAGCAAAACAGGGAGGAAATTATCCTCCCTGCTTCGTGTGCTGGTATGTATCCGCACTGTGCGGCGGGTAAACGCACCGCATCCGCCCAAGCCGCGCCGCATCCCGCGGAGAAGGGCTTGGGGCCGGAGCTAATTTTCTTCGACATGGCTGCGGATGCGCTGGGTGATCATATCCAGGGCCACCAGATTATGCCCGCCGTCCAGCACCACGATATCGGCGTACTGCCGGGAGGGCTGGACGAACTGCTCGTGCATGGGCTTTACGGTATCCAGGTACTGGCCGATGACGCTGTCCAGGCTACGGCCCCGCTCCTTCACGTCCCGGAGAATGCGGCGGAGGATGCGCACGTCGGCGTCGGTATCCACGAAGATCTTGATGTCCATCAGATCCCGCAGCTCCTTGGGGTGGAAGATCAGAATGCCCTCCACAATGACCACCTTGGTGGGCTGCACCTCCACCGTGTCGGTGGAGCGGTTATGGATGGTATAGTCGTACACCGGGCAGTGGATGGTCTTTCCCGAGCAGAGGGTCTTCAGATCCTCCACCATGAGGCCGGTGTCGAAGGCGTCGGGGTGGTCGTAGTTGAGGGCGGCCCGCTCTTCATAGGTCATGTTGGGGTGGGCCTTGTAGTAGTTGTCGTGGTATACCACAGAGACGTCGCCGCCGAAGTTGTCAATCAGATGCCGGGTCAGGGTGGTCTTGCCGGAGCCAGTGCCTCCCGCGATGCCGATCACCATTGTTTCCATGTCCAACCCCTCCAGAGTCGTATTTTGTAGAGATTATAGCATAGAAATGTCCCGCTGTTAAGAAAGATTTGCAGCCGTAGGCGCGTAGACGACCTCCTCCGCTCCGCCCGCCGTGGGAGTGCGGCAGAGGCCTGCGGCGCCGTAGTAGTAAATATAGTTGCCCACCACCAGCGGGTCGTAGAGCTTCTCACGGAGGAGGACGGAGTGGGTGCCTTCCAGGGCGTCGCCCCCGCCGCCTGCGGCGGTGACGGAGCGGGTGGGGCCGTCCCAGTCCACATCGTACCCCAGAGCCTCAAAAAGGGCGCGAAAGGGGACCAGGACCCGCTGGCGGTCCACTGTGGGCGGCACGCCGAAGGAGAGCGGCTCCCCATCCAGCAGGACGGCGGGCGCATCTGAGGCACCGGCAGGCAGAGCGAGGAGCAGGGCCATCGCGCAGACCAGCGGGGCGAAACGGAGCAGTTTCATTTAAACACGCCTCCTTTTCCACAGGATACCATATCAGAGGGGCAAATGCCAGCCGGACGGCGGAAATGATGGTGAAGACGCAAAATTCCATGCATTGCTGAAAAAATAAAAAGAGCCCGCTTGACGGCGGCACGGCCAGGGGCGGGCGGGCGAACGCCGCCCTGGCAGACAAGTACGCTGCCCTCCATGACGCATAACTCTCGGCGTCCGAGGCCGCCGCCTGTTACAGGCGTTTATCGGGGCTGTGAAGATGCGCCAAGAATAAAATCAGGGGAGCGGGACTCATGTCCCGCTCCCCTGATTTTATTCTCATTGCGAATGGCCTGCCGGCTGCCGGCAGGGGAAGCGCATCAATGCTCCAGCATCTTTTTGGCATTGATCTCTTGGAGCCAGCCATCCACATTTGCAAGCAGCTCCCCGTAGAGGGCGTGGTCGGTGATATCGTCGATATCGTCCATCTTGATAAATCCCGCGTTGGCGGTATGGCGGCCGTCGATCTCGTGCAGGCGCTCCAAAAGGCCGTATGCCTCGCCGTGGAGGCCGATGAACTGCCAGAAGACGGGAAAGCGGGAGGTCTTGATTAAGATCTCCTCAATCTCCCAGTCGGAGTGGATGCGTCCGTCGGTGAGGAAGAGCACCACCACGGGCTTGCGCAGGGCGCCGTAAATCATCATGACGTCCCGCATGGCCTCCGGCTCGTTGTTGTACTGGTAGTTGAGCATGCTCATCCACCGCTCAAAGCCGCCGGCCTCCGCGAAGGTGTAATCCCGCACATTATCCATGGTCACCGCGCCGAATTGGCGGCTCTTGGCCCCGAAGGCCCAGAAGTCCATGGTCCCCGCGTCGGACAGGGTGCTGGCAAAGGCGAAAAATTTGTCCACAGCCCGCTGAATGCGTCCGTTATGGTAGGTATCAAACATGGAGCCTGACGCGTCGGCGCAGGCGACCGCCTGGATTGGAACATCCGCCACCCTGGGATAGGCCGCCAGGGATGCAAACATGTTTTTATAAAGGCTGGCGAGGTACTCCGTGTCTCCCCGGCACTGACGGGCCAGGGCGTCCATCCGGGCGCATACGTGGGTGGGCAGGGCGCTGACGATGCTTCGCACGGGCGCGGGCCCGGAAACCCGGGCGGAACCACGCGCAGGGCCGCTGGAAGGTGCGCCTGCGCGGCTGCCGGGGGGAGAGGGGGGCGCGGGCGCGGGGCCCGGACGGGAGGGAGAGGGAGGCGTATGGGGGGCCACAGTGCCGCCGAAGCTCTCCACCAGGGCCTTCAGGCCGCCGTTAAAGCCCCGGCCCACGGCGTTGAAGCGCCAGTCGTCCCCCCTGCGGTATATCTCGCACACCACAATGGCCCGTTCCGCATGGAACTGGGCGCTGTCGTAGGAGAAGCGGGCCACCTCCCGGCCGTCCCGCAAAATGCCGGCATAGCCCTTTTCCAGCTCGCGCATGGTTCGGGTGCCGTCAATGGAGGCGGTGAAGGAGAGCTTGGCAATCTGGGGGGGCAGGGCGTCCAGCCTCAGGTGGAAACGGACGGAGCCGCTGGCTGCGCCGCTTGAGACCGAGACTTCGCCGCCCGGAGACTGCTTCTGATTGTAAAAAACAAGGTAGCGCTCGTCCGAGAGGCGGCCTGCGTCATCCAGGCCGAAGCAGGATACGTCAATCTCCAGCGGAGCTTTGTGATAGAGCTCCACCTCCAGCTCCAGGCCCCCGCAGAGCTGCCGGATGGATGCTTTTTGACCGCGCAGAAGGTCCATAGGGATATGCCCCCTTAGGTGTTTGAGGTGAGTTTCTCAGGGAAAATGAGCTTGCGCAGGGTGCCCACCGGCAGAATGATGAGGGACAGCAGGGCAACCACGCCCCACTCGCTCAGGGTCAGCGGCGCGGTGCGCAGAATTGGCCCGCCGATGTAGGTCATCAGCACCTGAACCACGGCAATCAGACCCATGACATACAGGAAGGTCCTGTTCTGCGTGATGTTGTCGAAGATGTTGATCTTCTCCGTGCGGGCGTTAAAGCCGTTGAGCATGGCGCTGAGCACATAGAAGCAGAAGAAGCCGGTCATAAAGTAGATGTCGTGGCCGTTGTAGATCATCTCGCCGTCCAGGCGGAAGAGATCGCGGAAGAAGGGGTGAAGGAGGAAGACCATGCTGGCGGCGGTGAGGTAGATGCCCATGGTGAGCAGGGACGACCACATATTTTTGCTGATGATGGACTCGTCCCGGCGCTTGGGCTTTTCATCCATGTAGCGCTCCAGCGCGGGCTCTCCGCCCAGGGCCAGGGCGGCCAGGGTATCCATGACGATGTTGACCCAGAGCATCTGGGTGACGGACAGAGGCGTGCCCATGCCGATAAAGGGGCCGATGAGGGCGATCAGCACGGCGCTGATGTTGATGGTAAGCTGGAAGACGATGAACTTTCGGATGTTGTTGTAGATGGTGCGGCCGTAGAGGACGGTCTTGACCACACTGTTGAAATTGTCGTCCAGGATGGTGATCTCAGCGGCCTCCTTGGAGACCTCGGTACCGGAGCCCATGGCGAAGCCCACGTCGGCCTTTTTGAGGGCGGGGGCATCGTTCACACCGTCGCCCGTCATGCCCACCACCAGGTTCATCTCCTGGGAGACGCGGACCAGGCGGCTCTTGTCGGTGGGCAGCGCCCGGGCCACCACCCGCAGGCGGGGCAGGGCGGATTTGAGCTCCTCGTCGGACATAGCGGCCAAATCGTCGCTGGTGAGGGCCAGATCGTCGGCTGACTCAATGAGCCTGGCGTCGCGGGCTATGGCGGCGGCGGTCTCCTTCTTGTCGCCGGTGACCATGACCACCTGGATGCCGGCCCGCTTGGCGGTGCGGATGGCCTCCACGGCCTCCGGGCGCAGCTCGTCCCGGATGCCCACCATGCCCACGAAGGTCATGTCCTGCAAAAGGTGCTCGCCAATCCGGTTATCGGAGGTAGCGAAGGCCAGCACGCGCATGGCCTTCTCGGAGAGGGCGGACATGTGCCGCTCCAGCTGCTCGCGCACCTCGTCGGTCATGGGGTGGACCTGAAGGTCCTCGCCGTAGTAGGAGGTGCAGTAGGCCAGCAGCTTTTCCGGCGCGCCCTTGATGATGGCCCGGTCCAGTTTGCCCCTGAGGACGCTGGCGGAATACTTGTTGGCGCTGTTGAACATGAGGCTGTCCTCACATTCCAGCTTATAGTTCTCGTAGGTGAGGGTGCCGTCCACGCCCACGAATTCATGGAGGGCGCGTTCCGTGGCGTTGCCGCCGGTGACCTGGAGCACGCCGTCGCTCACCAGGGCGATGGCGTTGGTATTGCCGCAGATGTTGATCAGCAGCATCTCCCGCAGCGCGTCGGGTATAGAGGGAAAGGATTGGTAATCCTTTCCCTCGGGGGAGATGAAGTCCACCACCTGAAGGCTGCCCTTGGTGATGGTGCCGGTCTTGTCGGAGAAGAGGATGTTCAGGCTGCCCGCCGTCTCCGCGCCGTCAATTTTCCGGATCAGAATGTTGTCCTTGAGGAGCTTTTTCATATTGAGGCCCGAGACCAGTGCGATCATCATGGGCAGGCCTTCGGGTACCGCCACAACGATAATGACCACTGCCAGAGTGACGGAGGATACCAGATCCCGGAGGATCTGCATGAGGTTGGGCATGGAGAAGTACACGTCCGCGCCGGGCAGGAGGGTGGGATTGAAGAAAATGCAGTTGATCATGAAGGCGATGGCGATGAGCGTGCCGCCGATGTAACCGAACTTGGAGATGGCATCGGCCACCTTGCCCAGCTTAACCTTGAGGGGGGACTCGCGCTCGTCGTCCTCCTTGAGCTCCGAGGCCAGCCGGCCGAACTGGGACTTGTCGCCCACGCACTCCACCCGCATGACGGCCTCGCCGCTGGTGACCACGGAGCCGCGGTAGACCTTGTGTGTGTCCAGAAAATCAATTTGCTCCGCGTCGTACTGGTAGCCCGGCTCCACGGCGGTCTTTTTCGCGTCCTCGCTCTCACCGTTCAGGCTGGCCTGGTTGACCTTGATATCGCCGTTGACGATGATGCCGTCGGCGCAGACCTTATCGCCCGCCTGGAGCAGCACATAGTCGCCGGTCACGATGTCGTCAATCTTCAAATCGCGGATTTTGACCGTGCCGTCGTGCCTGCGGAATACCTTGCACAGGATTTTGGAGTATTCGTCCTGGAGCTTCTGAAAGAGCTGATTGTTGGAATACTCGCTATAGGTGGACACCGTGGTGGCCAGAATAACCGCGATGGCGATACCCACCGCCTCCAGCCAGTCGCCCACGCCAATGATGGCAAACACCACCGTAATGACCAGGGCCACGGTGAGGATGCGGATGAGGGCGTCGCCGCGGAAGGTCTCCCAGAGCTCCTTCCAGAAGGAGCTCTGCTCCGGCGGTGTGAGCCCATTGCTGCCGAACTTTTTGCGGCTTTCTTCCGCCTGCTGCTCAGTCAGCGCGTCGATCTCATGATTTTTCAGCATTCTATCTTTCTCCTAGTATTAGATGTAGCACTTCCTCGGTCCCGGCTTCGCCGGGGGCCGAGGAGAAGCGGATGGGAAAGCCCCAGTCCCCGCCGTCCAGCTCACAGCCGCGCAGGGACCAAGCTGTGCCGCACGCGCGGAGCATGGGCAGGTCGAACCAGGAATCCCCGAATCCCACGGTATCGGAGTCGCCCTCCAGGGTCCGGACCCGGTCCAGAACCCGTCCCTTGTCAATTGCAGACGGGGAGAGGTAGAGCTTTTTCCGCTGCCGGAAAAGCGCCCAGCCCTTGCGGCTCAGCTCGGAACCGAGCTGGCCGCAGGCCGCGTCGTCAAATCTCTCCTCATCCACAAAGAAGACGGCCAAATACTCGTACTGCTTGGAGAGGCACTCGATTCCGGGGAGAACTCTCTGTATCCAGTCCGCGCCGGCGCCGAGATCCAGGGGGAGATCCGCCACCGTTCGGCGGACCCAACCGGACCACTCTCTGTCCTCCACGCCGTCCCGGTAGAGGTACAGGCCGTTTTGAAGGGCCAGATAGCGGCAGGCGCCGTCTCGTACAAAGACC
Organism: Lawsonibacter faecis; assembly: GCF_014287675.1. GTDB lineage: Bacteria > Bacillota > Clostridia > Oscillospirales > Oscillospiraceae > Pseudoflavonifractor > Pseudoflavonifractor faecis. The sequence continues at coordinate 72,663 of NZ_JACOPQ010000007.1, forward strand.
ACCCGCCGGGCCTGCTCAAGCCCCCGCAGGGTGTTCACCAGGAACACGGCGCGCTTTTGCAGCAGACCCAGGGCGGAGAGCGCTCCGGGCGTCATAAATCCGGCGGGCGCTCCCTGGCGGTACTCGGCGGGAACCACAGGGACGTCCCCCGTCAGCCGCCGCTGGGAAAAAATGAGGGTGCGGTCAAGGTCGGCGGAGAATATCATTCCGCGCCACCCCGCTTGTCCGCGATGAGACCGCAGCAGAGGTAGGGCATATCGGGGTAAACCGTGACGGGCACATTCCTTTCGCGGGCGAGCAGGATGATATGTCCCACATCGGGATGTCCGGCCTCCCGCAAAAGCACCCGGTCGGGCACCCGGCGGAGGAGCACCCGGGTGGTCTCCCCAATGCTGGGCTTGATGCGGTTTACATCCCCTATGCCGAACGCCTCGCCAATTCGGCGCACCGCCTCCATGCCCCGCCAGTCAGGCGTGCGGTCCGAGGAAAGAAGGGCGCGGTACAGGGCGTCGATGTCCCCGCGCAGGGGTGCGAAGTGACGGCAAACGCCGTCCAGATAGCGGGCCGTCTGATCGATGGACGCAAATTCCCGGTAAACCCGCACGCCGTGAAAATCGTCCGGGCCAATCAGCGCGGCGTTGTGAACGGTGCGGCTGATGAGGCCGCAGACCGTACTGTTGAGGCAGCAGGAGGGGTTGATAAAATCCTCCCGGGTGGCGTAGAGCGAGCAGGAGTGGGCCGGGTCGGCCAGCACGGCCAGTATGGGGCGGAGGCCTGCACCGCTGCGGGCGTTGAACTGTGCGCAGGACTCCTCCAGCTGCCGGGTGATCATTCCCTTGCCAGTCCAGCCGTCCACAAAGACGGGTGTCCGGTCGGGATGGCGCGAGAGGAGGCAGCGCATGGCGTTTTCGTCAAAGCCCTTGCCTCGGATGATGCTTACGCCGTAATGGGGCAAATCCACCCCCAGCTCCCGCCCGGCGTAGCGGCGCATGAGCACCCCGCAGGGCACGCCCGCCCGCACCAGGGAAACCAGCAGGGGTTTTTCGTACGCCTGGAGCACCAGCCTGGTGAGCGCGCCGGTATAGAGGGCCACCCGGGGGAGCTGACTGTCCATCAGGCGGTCGAAGACCGCCATATAGGCGGCGCTGGGCACCTGCTCAATGGGCAGATCCTCGGAGTAGTGCCGCCCGGCCTGAATGTCCCGCTCCCGGAGGGCGGTGTCCCGCTCCTCCACCTGCCCGGTCACGTCCTTGAGGAGCAGGGTTACGTCCTCCGGGTCAAAGCTGCCCGGAGGGATGGGGATAGCCGTGGTCATAATGCGCATACCGTCACTTTCTCCGCGCCCCTGGACGCCAGGTAGGACGCGAGCTGAGAGAGGCCCTCCTGACGCAGGGTCTCCCGTTCGGAGAAGACAAACGCCGCGCTGCACGGCTCCTCCGGCACGTTATAGAGATAGCCCGCGCCGCTGTAGCGGTCCGGCGGATCGAAACAGACTCCGCATGTGACGGCAGAGCCGGCGAGGGGACGGACGGGACTCTGAGTCGTGGAGTGGAACCGCCCCCCTCCGCAGAAGAACGCAGTCAGAGCCGGGCCGTAGATGAACTCCCCGGTGCCCAAAAAGAGGGCGTCCGGAGCCGCGGGGCCAAGGCGCTCGGCCAGCTCCCGGCACCGGGCCCGCTGGGCGGCCAAGTCTTGCGCCGACTGCAGAAAGCGGTCGGACAGATTGCCGCAGCGGCGGTCCTGCAAAAGCGCGGCAGCACCGGCTGCGCCGCGCAAATCCGTCAGACAGCCGTCGGGCATGGCGCCCTCTTCCACGCCGGAGATGCGCCCGCGGATCAGCGAGACCGCCCGGATTTCAATGTTCAGCTCCCGCTCCAGCGCCAGGCGGTTGTCCCCGGCGCTGTTGTCAAGCAGGCTCATCAGGGTAAAGCGGCGGATGCCGTACGCGCTGTGGAGCTGACGCACCAAACGCAGGGCGGTGTTTCCGGTGGTCAGCTCGTCGTCCACCAGCACGGCCTGGCGGCAGCCCGCCAGGAAGGGATCGTCCGGATTCAGGTAGAGCATATGGGTGCGGGCGTGGGAGTGGGACTCGTCAAAGGTGAGGAAGGAGCGGCCGGGGACCTCCAGCCGGGTGGTGCTGATGTAGGCCGTTTCCCCGTCAAAGCAGTCCGCCACGGCCCGGGCAAGGCCCGTGGCCGTCTCCGCAAAGCCCACAAATAGGGTGCGGTCCGCCTCCGTGACGGTGTGGCGGGAGCACTCCAGCATCTCCCACACATCGGCCGCGGGGCGCTGGGCGCCCCGGAACAGGTCCGCCCAGCCGCAGGTATCCTCCTCCCCCAGGTACGCCAGGGCGAGGAGCTTTCCCGCCGCCAGAAGGGCGGAGGGACGGATGGGCAGGTGCTTGCCCAGTACGCGGCTGACAAAGAGGAAGGAGCGCTTGCTGTTGCGCCGGACGGCCAGCTCGAAAAGGTCCTCGGGCTTCAGGCCGAATCTGGAAGCATGGACCTCCATGTGCAGACGAAGCGTATCGCCCAGAGAATAAGAAATCATCCTCACAGCCGGCAGCCTCCGTCGTGGACGGCCCGCAGCAGGCCGCGCGCGTCGGTGCCCTCCTGGTAAACGCCGTAGACGTCGGCCTGACGCAGGAGTTTGGCCGCCCAGAGCGCGTGGGGCTTGAGCTCGTTCATTTTGTTCTGACGGAGGCTGGGCAGGACCCCCAGACGGCCCTGATCGCCGCCCAGGACGGTGACCGCGTCATGGTAGACCTCATAGGGGACCACATAGCCGGCCTGCACGGGCAGAAGCTGGGTGGGATGGACGCAGGTCTTGCCGCACACGCCGTTTTGCTGGTCGAGATAGACCTCGTGCATCAGCCCCTCAATCTCGCCCCAGTTTTGGGTGGCCCTGGCCCGGGCGGCGGTGGAGTAGTACTCCCACACCGGACCGCTCACCGTGTAGCGGTCCTCCGTGCCGAACACCCGCACCACATCGGCGATGCAGTTTGCAACCATCGTCACACTGTAGATGGGGGTGTCGGGCCCACGGCGGATGCCATAGAGCCCGCACAGGTCGGTGGCCCCTACGCGCATATTGAGGATGTGCTCATAGTGGCGGTCGGTGACCGCTCTGAGCTCCCTCAGGAGGCCGACGCGGTCTCCGCAGAGCATCAACTCAGCGGATTCCAGGATGGGCATGGCGTAAAAGGGGTCCTTGGCACGGCTGTTGATATCGGACACCAGCCTCAGGTAGCGCTCCAAATCCGCCCGGCAGACCTTGGGCAGGACGACCCCGGTGAGTACGGTGCTGTAGCGCACGAAGAGGTCCGCCATGCGCTCCAGCATATCCGCGTCCTTCACCCGCACGAAGAGCAGGGGCATGCAGTCACGGGGCAGAATGCCCTCCCCCACGGCGCGGTCGAGCTGCTCGAGCTGCCGCCCGGTGTTCTCCACGGCGTTCTCCCGCTCCTGATCGCCCACGGAGTCCTCCAGACAGATAGCCATGGAGGAGAGCCCCTGCACTTTTCCGCGGATGATGATGTGGGCGATGGTCTGGTTCACTCCGGGAATATACAGCAGCCCCCCCACGGCGATGCGGAGGGCGTCCCGGTCGGTGGTTTTGTAAAAGGGCTCGCTCTGGCGGGAGAAAAGGCTGGAGCGGTCGCCCTCTGATAAGTAGTTAAAGTATCTCATGTAGCCTCTTTCAGCAACCCCCGTGGACTGGCGCTGTACGCCGCTCCACGGGGGCAGTTAGGGGAGTATGTTTTCAAAAAATTACACGCTCAGGCCGTACTGACGGCAGAGGGCCTCCAGGCCGCCGTTGAAGCCGGAGCCCACGGCGGAGAACTTCCACTCGCCGTTGTGGCGGTACACCTCGGCAAAGACGATGGCGGTCTCGGTGGAGTAGTCCTCGCCCAGGTCGAAGCGGAGCAGCTCCGCGCCCGACTGCTTGTCCACCAGGCGGACAAACGCGTTTTGAACCTGGCCGAAATTCTGGGCCCGGGCCACTGCGTCATAGATGGTGACGGTGACGGCAATCTTCTCCACATAGGCGGGGATCTTGTCAAACTCAATGGTGACGGACTCGTCGTCGCCTTCGCCCTCGCCGGTGCGGTTGTCGCCGGAGTGGGTCACGCCGCCGGAGGAGAGGTTGTTGTAGAAAATAAAGTCGGAGTCGTGTGCACACTTGCCGCTGCTGTCCAGCAGAAAGATGGAGGCGTCAAGATCGTAATCCGAGCCGCTGTCGTACTGCTTGATATCCCAGCCCAGACCCACCAGCGCAACCTTTAGGTTGGGAGCTTCCTTGCTCAGGTTCACCTTCTGACCCTTGGAGAGATTAATAGACATGGTGTATTCCTCCTCTTATTGATATTTGCGCACCAGATCGCTGATGCCGGGCTCATAGCCGGGCTGGCCGATGGCGGAGAATTTCCAGGCGCTGCCCTCGCGGTGAATCTCGCCCACAATCATGGAGGTCTTGCCGGAGTAGTCCTCGGTGAGATTGTAGCTGGCAATCGTCTCGTTGGAGCCCTTGTCCACAATGCGGATGTAAGCGTTTTCCACCATACCGAAATGCTGCTTGCGGTTCACGCAGTCGTAGATGTTGACCACAAATACGATGCGGTCGATGCCTGCGGGTACGCGGGTGAGGTCCACCAGCACCTGCTCAGAATCCTCCATGCCGCCCATGGTGCCTCCCACCAGATTGTCGCCGCAGTGGTGGACGCACCCGGTTGCGTGGTCCTTATGGTTGAAGAAGATGACCTCCTCCTTGGAGGGAACCTTTCCGCTGGCGTTCAGCATGAGGACGGATGCGTCGATATCCACATCCACCTTGGCCTTGAACATACCCAGCAGGCCGCCGCTCTTCTTGGCTTCCTTCCAGCCCAGGCCGACCATCAGGTTGGTGAGCTGAGAGCCGTCTTTTTTCGTCAGATCAATTTTCTGACCCTTTTGCAGTGAAATCGCCATAGGTTTACACCCACCTTTTATAGTATAAGTTATACACTCAGGCCGAAATTGCGGCAGAGGGCCTCCAGCCCGCCCTGGAATCCGGAACCGACGGCGGCGAACTTCCACTCAGCCCCGTGGCGGTAGAGCTCGGCCACCACGATGGCGGTCTCGATGGAATAATCCTCACCCAGGTCGAAACGGAGCAGCTCCTCGTTTTTGGCGGTATCCACGATGCGGATGTAGGCGTTGGACACCTGGCCGAAGTTCTGGCTGCGGGCCTCGGCGTCGTGGATGGTGACGGTAAAGGAGATCTTCTGCACACTGGAAGGCACCTTGCTCAGGGTGATGGTGACGGACTCGTCGTCGCCCTCGCCCTCGCCGGTGCGGTTGTCGCCCGCGTAGATAACGCTGGCTGCGGCGTCCTGGGGGTTGTTATAGAAAATAAAGTTGGAGTCGCTCTCCACCTTGCCGCTCTCGCCCGTCATAAAGACGGACACGTCCAGATCGAACTCATGACCGCCGTCATACTTATTGGTATCCCAGCCCAGACCGGCCAGAATTTTGTCCAGGCCCGCGTTGCCCTTGGTGAGGTCGACTTTCTGACCCTTGGAAAGATTGATCGGCATACGATTAACACTCCTTCTGATTCATTATGGCCTTATTTCATCTCCGCCCTGCGGAGTGGGGTCGCTTACATATGTACCCGCGCCTGGAAATCGTCCTTGAGCGCGCTGAGCCGGGCCGCGTCGGCAGTCCTCTTCACGGCGGCGTCGGACTGGATCTTCTGAGTCTCCTCAATGCCGGAGACGATGGTCTTCCAGGTCTGCTCCAGCGTCTCTATCTTGATGGAGCTGGAGGAGGCGAGCTGCGCCGTCAGCTTGGTCTGGTCGGCGGTGTTCTTCGCGTTTTTGAGCAGCATCTCGTTGGTGCGCTGGTCCAGGGCCTCCATGGCCTGGGCCTGGATTTTCTGCCGCTTGAGGAGCACCGCCTGGGTCAGGGCCTGCTTGAAGACCGGCAGGGTGATGATAAAGGCGGAGTTGATCTTGCGGATCAGATTTAAATTGCTGAACTGCATGGACTGGATCATGGGGATGGACTGCATTGCCACATTCTCCGCAATCCGCAGATCCATCACCCGCTGGTCGAGGATGGTGCGGGCCTGCTGCATGGCGCCGTAGTCGAGCTGAAGCATGGTGTCGCCCGGGTTTTGGGCCAGGTCGCTCTGCATCTGGGCGAGGTAAGCGTCCATCTCGGCCAAGCCCTGCTCTCCGGCCAGGATGTATTTGACCAGATCCTGATAGAACCTCACATTGGCGTCATAGATGGCCTGGAGCTTCTTGTTGGACTCCCCGATCTCCACCTCATACTTCTTGAGCTCAATGTAGATTTTGTCCACCTCTTCACCCATGGTGTGGTATTTGGCTAAAATCTGATCAAGCTGTTTTTGGAGGTTGCCGAAGAGCCTGCCCAGCACGCCCTTGCGCTCGTCGGCGGCGATCTCCTCAATGTCGAACTTGTCCATAATGCGGCCCAGGGTATTCAGCAGCGCGCCGGAGTCGTTCACCTGGCTCATATTAATACTGTTTAAAATGGTGTCGGAGCACTTGGCGATCTCGCCCGCCACCTCGCCGCCGAAGGAGACGATGGTCTGGGGATCGTTGACGCAGATCTGGCTGACCAGCGCGTCGACCTCGGCGGAGCCGACCAGGGTCTGGTTCATCTCCTGACGCTGGGCGGCAACGTCGAAGGGCTGGGGCTCCTCCAGCATGGGGGCGGGCGCCTGACGGATTTCGTCCTGGCGGGGGGTGTATTGCAGGGCCATAGGATACCTCCTTATTGATAAAGCGTATGGGCGGAAGGGTCAGGGGCGGCCGGCGCCGAACAGGCGTCCCAGCCAGCCCCCGGATTCTCCGGCCCGCCTGCTGCGCAGGTCGGGAACGGTGAGATCGAACAGGAATTCCCCGGCGGTCAGCGTGTCGAAGCTGTCCGGACGGAGGTGGGACTCCAGATTCCGGTATCCCGTGGGCGTGAAGACCGCGATGTCGAAGCCCACCAGATTGAGAAACGCCAGCAGGATGCATTCCTCCAGGGAGAAGAGCGTCTCAGTCACATCCACCACCAGGAACTTGGGAATGGTCCGGGTAAAGTCAAAATTCTGCAGCAGCCGCAGAAGCTCCTTGTCCAGATTCGTGAGCACCGACAGCATTGTGGCGGTCAAGTCGCCCCCGCCTGTAATGAGGTCGTAGTCCATAAGCGCTTGGATTTTTTCCAGCATATAGTCCTGGGTGTCGTCCGGAAGGTAGCCGTAGCGGTAGAACTGGGAGGCCTTCAATGCCTTGGGGTCCAGGCGCCCGCTGTGGAGGAAGGCGCGGGCCTGCGGGGCGCTCATGGACGGGCCGCTCAGCTTGAGGAAGGGCAGGGAGGTGACCAGATAGGTCTCCTCCGTCACCATCGCCCGGATGCGGTCCCAGTAGAGCGCCAAATCCCCCTTGTCCACGCCGCAGACCTTGGAGAAGAGGTTGGGCACATACACCACGCCGCCCTCGGTCTTGAAGGAGGGGCGGTACTGGGCCTCCTCTTTCCAGAGCTGCTCCACCTCGTCATAGGTGGTTTTGAGCGTGACCGGCTGGCTGCGGGCAAATTGTCTGTCCCGAAACATGCCGGTATCGCTGTAGAGAAGCTGATCGAGTTCCCTGGAGGCGTTGTAGGCCGTCGTCCCCGCCCGCACGCGCTCTTCCCGCTGGGGGAAGGGCTCGGAGGGCAGGGAGCCCTCGAAGCAGCATTCCAGCCAGAGGGGCGGCAGATAGTGCCCGGCAAAGGCCTTGCGCGCATCCCTCTCGGGACAGAAACACAGCACGTCCACACCTGCCTGGGCCATGGCCCAGAGAAAGGTGATCTCCGACTCGGCGGCGGTTCCGTAAAAGACCAGGGCCGGCTGACGCTCCGCCCGGTAGCCCTCAAAGAGAACCTCCGCGTACCGGCGCAGCCAGCAGGCCAGCCGCACGCCGCGGTTGAAAAGCCGCACACTGTCCTGCTCCGGGCTTCGTTCCATCGCCAGGGCGAAAGCCCGCTGAAGCAGCAGCGCCTGGACCTTTCCGCAGTTTGGAGTCAGCCGGTCGGCCAGGGCCCGGATCAGCGCCCCGCGGGGCGCGCTCTTGTCCACGGACAGGAAGGGGGCCGTCTCCGCAGCGGTGGGGGCGGGTGGCTTCTGCTCCAGGAGCCGCCATACCTTGCCGGAGGCGTCCAGGGCCCGCTTGAGGCGGAAGAGGCGGTTGCGGTACTCGCTGCGCTCATCCGCGCCGAAAACGGCCGCGAACAGAGCGCAGAGCTTGGGCTTGGGTCCCAATGCGCGCTGGTCGCAGGGAAGAAGCACCGCATCCCACACCGGATTGTCCCCCACCCAGGCGTTGAGGGAGACCGCGTCGTCCAGCCCCGTCCAGGGCGGGGGCGGGAGAGGCGAGGGTCTGGGGGGCGGCGCGGGCCTGGCGGAAGCGGATGCAGGGCGCTGCGCCGGTGCCGGCGAGCCGGCGGGACTGGCGGCAAAGTGGGGGCTGGGGGGCGAAAAAACGTCGCCCTGCACCAGTTGGGAAAAGGCCAGCGTGGGGTCGGCTTTTTTGTAGGACTCCTCGGAGGCAAAGTTCACGTACCATACGTCGCAGCCCGCCCGGTGCAGCAGATGGAGAAGCAAAACCTCATATTTGGTGATATTCCCCTCAAAAAGCACCTTGGGCGGCGAGGCCTTCCCAATTCCCATGAGCACGTGCCCCAGCAGGGAGCGGAACCAGCACATAAACTTGATGTAGGCGTTTTTAATGATGTTGTCGTTGGCACCCTGTGCCTTCAGGACGGAGAGCGCGTCCATAACGGCCTGGGCCAGCGCCTGCCGCTGAGCGGGGCGCAGCTGCCCCAGCCATACGGTCATGTGCCGCTCAACCAGCGCCCGCTCCGGGAAGAACTGCGCGCCCACCGCCTCAAAAAAGCGGGTGGTCTCCGGTTCCGTGGGGTTGGCGATACCGCTGGGCAGGTATAAGCCGCCGTTTTTGGTCAACTGATAAAATTTTTGCAGGAGGGCTGTGGTCCTGCCCTGCCCGTCCCGCCCGATGACGCGCAGAAAGCTGGGGGAGGACGGTGCGCGCTGATTCAGCGGCAGGAAGCAATTCTCCATACGGTCAATGCCCGTCATAGCGTATAAGCTCCTCTTAACGGCTGTTGCTGGTGTTCATATTCAGCCCCTTGGTGCTGGTGGCGCCCATCATGCGGGCGGTGTTGATGGTGCTGTAGACCTTGATAGTAGGGGCCAGCCACACGCTTCCGGTACCCCGGTAGACGTTGACCAGACCCTCTCCGCTGACGGCGGAGCCTAACAGGCTTTTGGCGGAGCGCTCCACAGTGAACTGAAGGGAGGCGGAGCGCAGCACGGCAAAGTTGCCGTCCACCCGGAGCACATCGTTATTCAGCTCTATAATATCGATCTCGCAGGAGGGGACGGGACACTCCAGCACCACCAGTCCGGAGCCGGACAGGGAGATCTGGAAAAGCCCCTCGCCGCCGGCCAGAGCGGAGGAAATATTGCGCTGGGCCACGGCCTTGACGGTCACGCCGCCCTGGGCACAGTAGAACATCCCCTTGTCCACGATGATCTCTTCCCTGTCCAGCTGGAGAACCAGAAAGTGGTTGAAGGAGGGCTCCAGCACCAGCATACCGGTGCCCCGGTACTCGGGCTGGGCCATAGCCTCACCCGTGACAGCGCCGGAGAAAAGGCGGCCGAGGGCGTTGCCCGCGTTCACGCCGGAGACCATCTCCAGGTTCCCCTGAAAATAGCTCATGGCCCCCGGCTCCACCGTCACCATATCGTTGTTGATATACACCGCCACCTGGCGGGCGCGCATATTCTGCTTCTCCATAAAGTAGAGATCCATGGCCGCGCTGGTGTTGGTGGAGCCCAGCAGCTTCTGGTATTCCATGACCTCGATTTTGACACCGCCGCTCTCGGCTGAGTCGATGATTCTGATGTTCTCCCTGGTCCCGACCGCACTGCGCATAGCGACCGCCTCCTTCTCTTCCGTTTACTTTCGTCCGGCCACCCAGCGGAACCCAAAGTGGTAATGCTTATCCACCTCCCGGTGGCCGGCAAAGAACCTGTCCTCACGCCTGACCTCCAGGGAGCCGCTCTTTCCCGAGAGGCTGGCCAGCACGCAGAAGCGGTCCCGGCTGTCCGGATTGTCGATGCGGATCTCAATGTCAGGCGAACCCTTCTGCTGGAGCACCACGGTGGCGTCGGTGCCCCGCCAGTTGGGCACGCCCTCGTAGATATAGGCGAATACCACGGCGAAGTCGATGAGCTCCGGGCGCTTGAAGAACATATTCTCCCCGCCCACACTGGCCCCTGAGCGGTCGTCCTGATCCAGCAGGATGAAGGGGAGGCCCGTGGCGCTGCCGAAGGAGTTGCCCAGGGCCTGGATGACCCCCTGCTCTCCGCTCCTGAGGCGGTACATGCAGGCAAGGTCCAAATCCACGGCCCCGCCGCCGCCGAAGAGCTTCTTGCGCCCGGAATTCCAGTTGAGGTTGACGTGGATTTCACCGCTGTTTTTGGAAAGGTCGATCTTGTGGCTGTCGCCGCTCTTCTTGAGACTGATTTTGCTCAGGTTGACCTTGGGGGGTTCGGGCGCAGGCTTCGGCGCCGGAGGTACGGGAGCGGTGGCGGGCTGAGCGGCCTCGCCGCCGAAATGGGCCAGGAGGGCGTCGAGCCCGCCGTTGAAGCCGCTGGCGACGACATTGTAGCGCCAGATGCCGTCCTTTCGGTAGAGCTCGCAGAGGATGAGCGCCTTCTCCTGGACGAAGCCCTCGCCGGAGAAGCGGTAATCGGCGCTGTTTCCGCCGCCGCTGAGAGAGATGACGCCGCCGGCGATATCGCACATGGCCGCGCCGTCGGCGGCCACGGTAACGACCAGCTTTTGAATCTTATCCGGCATACGGGAGAGATCCAGGCTGAAAACCGTGCCGTCGGTCCCCGCCTGCATGGTGATTGCGCCCTCGGGTGACGCGGCCTGATTATAAAAAATAAAGTACCGATCGTCTGATAGCTTGCCTGCCGCGTCCACACCAAAGCAGGTGCAGTCGGCTTCGCCGCTGTTCATGCGCACCGATACCCGAATCTGAACCTGCCGGGCGTCCGTCAGGTCGGTCATTTTCAACTTCTGTCCCTTTTGAAGCTCCATCCGGAAATCAGCCTCCTTCAAACATATATCGGTCCGGGATGCCGGTTTCGTTACACAAGAAAACGAGATTTTTACAACTGATTCTATACTTCCTATCATACTGTTCTTTTTCGACAATTGCAATTAATTTTACCTTAAAATTAAAAGGCCGGGTGTTTGCCCTGCTACTCCCCCGGGAAAGACGTTTTCGCTTTCCACGAACGCAGCGCTTGCGCCGTATGCTGAGGCGTGGTATGCTCTCCTTGTAATCATCCTGAACGGAGGGGGGAAAAGCGATGAAAATGCCGGACGGCGGGATAGCGCCCCTGATGTTTGCCTCCTGCGGCATGAACTGCATGGTATGCTATAAGCACTGCTGTCACAAGAGACCCTGCGCGGGCTGCCTGGCCGGCGGGGAGGGCAAGCCGGAGCACTGCCGGAAATGCAGGATTCGGGACTGCGCCGCAGGGCGCGGGCTCACCTATTGTCACGAGTGCCCGGACTTTCCCTGCAGACAGGTGAAAGCCCTGGACAGGAGCTACCGCACCCGCTACGGGGCAAGCCTGATTGAAAACAGCCTGTGCGTCCGGCAAGACGGGCTGGAGGCGTTTATGGAGCGGCAGAAAAAAAGATATACCTGCCCGGCATGCGGCGGAATTGTCTCCCTCCACGATTCCGAGTGCAGCGAATGCCGGCTGGGTGCGGAGCCGGCGCAGGAGGAATAAAGAAAAAAGCCCCGGTGGGGACCGCCAGAGCTGGCGGTTTCCACCGGGGCTGATGCTTACGGCAGCAGATCCGTTAGGGAGTACTGCCGGACAACCTGCTTGCCCAGCAGGGTGATAGCCTGTCCGGGGCAAGAGTTGATACAGCGGTAGCACATGGTGCAGCGGCCCATGGGATGGGGCCCCTCCGGCGTGGCGGGCAGGTTGGACATGGGGCAGAGGCTGGTGCACAGGCCGCAGTTGACGCACTTGGCCCGGTCAATTTTCAACTGGCTGGAGTAGTCCCGCGTCTTCTGGGAGAACCAGAGGCGCTGACCCAGCAGGCCCGCCGTATGGGACGCCGCACCCAGGCCGTCCTGGGGGGGCTTGCCCGCCGCAAACTGCCGGGCGGCGGCGTCAAGCTTCTCTCCGGCTTTGCGGACGAGCTGCATCTCCTGTTCCCGATTGCGCTTGAGGGCTTTCTCATCGGCGATGGAGTCGGGCATCTGGACGTGGAGCCCGCCGGTGATCACCGCGCCGTACTGCTTGAGCAGCCTTGCCGCGCAGCCCGCCCCGTCGCCGCTGAACAGCCCCATGGTGGCGAGGATGAACACCCGCTTGCGGGCGAAGAGGGGGCCGTTCTCCCGCAGAAAGTCCTGCACCAGCTTGGGGAGATTGCTGAAATAGACCGGATAGGCCAGCACGATGTCCTCATGGGACAAAATGGCCGCGGCGGTGCCGATGGACTCCATCGCCAGGCATGTACCGGCGCTGTCCAGCCGGTGCACGAATCGCTCCGTACAGTATTTGGTGTTGCCCGTCCCGCTGAAATAGAGTCCCAGCATCATGAACACGCTCCTTTGCTCTTTGTGGCCTCATTTTACCACCGGCAGGGGCGCGGGGACATTTAATCCGCATTAAAAGTTGCTGAAAAGAGGGCGGAGCGGGGGACTGCGCCCGGTTTATGGGAAGGGGACGGTATGGCCCTCAATGGTGACGGAGGCCACCGCGTCCGGCTCGATGGACGCGTCGAACTCCCACATAATCCAGCCCACTCGCTGGCTCCAAACGTCGCTGTAGTAGGCAGGGGTAAGGACCATGCCATCGGAGAGGGCGACGGTGAGGGAGGTCTCCTCGCCGGCCAGCTGGCAGGGCTCCTCCTGGCCCTCGGGGGTGACGCAGTTGACCACCACGCTCAGGGGAGAGACGATGACGCTTTCGATCTGCGTATCGAATCTGCGCTGGAAGGGGGTCTCACCGTGAAAGACAAAGGGGAGAACAACAGGCTCCTCCGGTGTGGCAGTACGCTGCTCCACGGCCTCCACAGGGACGGTCAGCTCCCACTTCCCCTCAACCCGGCCCCCGGCCACTGAGTAATTGGCGCTCGGGACGATAAGACGAAGATAGGGGAGGGTATCGGGGGTGAGGCTGGGCAGGCAGAAGTCCCAGCCGTCCTCCACCTGGGTATATTCCACATCGTCCATCTCCTGGCTGGGCCAGTGGTCGGGCTCCTCAGGGTCGTGCAGGTAATAGCGCACGTTGAAGAGGGGCTGTCCGGCATATTCTGAGGCATAGGCAGGGGAGATATCCGGGTCCTGCCGGAAGCGGATGTGGTATTTCCCGTCGGCGGCGAAGCCCATGGAAGAGATGGATACCTCCGTGACCGCCTCGGTCTGGATGACCTGACCGGGGACCTGCGGACCGACACGGCGATGCAGCGGAAGGGGATTCTGATCGGGCAGCAGGACGGTGCGGCCCGCCGCTGTGACGGCGCTCTCCAGCGTGAGGGAGGGAACCTCCTCTCCGTCCAGGGTAAGGCTGGCCGAACGCCGGCCGGGAGTCAGCCAGCTCATGTCCAATTTGGCCCGGGTGGGAATATCGGTGCTCAGCTCGTCGGTGCCGCGGCTGAAGACCATGGCCGCGGTCTTAGTCTCGCTGTCGTAGGAGAGGACCTGCTCGCCCTTGCCGCCGTTGCCCCAGCTGAAGCCATCCCCCGTGTCCAGGGAGAGCATCAGGTCCCAGTCGGTGTCCTCCTTGAGCCGATCCCCGGTCAAGTCCTGCATGGTGAAGTAGAGCCGGGTCACCCGGCTGTCCGCCAGGGCGGCCACGGCCTCAATGCGGATGCCCTGGTCCTCGCAGGAGGCCAGAACCTCGGTGGCGTAGGGTGCCTTCGGGCCCAAATCCCCCTGGACAATGGCCCAGAGGGTGGGCCCCACGGCCAGGGCCGCCGCGGTGAGGAGGGCGCAGACCGCCATAACCACCGCGGCCCGGCGGGTCAGGCAGAGGCGGGGGCTTCGCCTCCGGGCGGCGGAGGCGGGGCGAACCGCAGCCAGGAGACGGTCCATTTGGGCCTCGTCCGGGCCGAGTGCGGACAGTTCCCGCTTATATTCCTGACTGAACATGGGGCGTATCTCCTTTCAAAGCCTCCCGCAGCATGGTTCTGCCCCGGGAGAGCTGCTGCTTCACGGCGGACTCGCTCCGGCCTGTGGCCGCGGCGATTTCTGCGACGCTCATATCCTCATAATAGAACAGGTGGATGGGGACGCGGTATTTGAAGGGCAGGGAGAGCACCTGCTCCAGCACGCCGCCCGGCTCGGGAGCGGGGGGCGCGCTGAGACGCTCGTCCAGCGGCTCGGTCCGGCGGGAGCGGAGGGATCGGAACAGGTCGTTGGCGCAGTTCACCGTCACCCGCAGAAGCCACGCCTTTCGGTGCTCCTCCTCCCGGAAAACCGGCGCGGCTTTCACCAGACGGAGAAAGACCTCCTGCATCACATCCTCCGCGTCGCACCGGCTGCCCGTGCGGGCGTAGGCCAGGCGGTAGACCGAGGGTGCGTACTGCCGGATGACCTGCTCCAGCGTGCCGTCGCCGTCCATAGCCGTCACTTCCTTTCTGCGTTCTGTATCATACACGGAGGGAAGGCGGAGAAAGTGACAAAGAATTCAAAATTGCGGGCCATTTCATGAAATGGCCCGCAATGGACGAGCAGTGGGGGAGCGGTACGGTGTCAGGGCACGGGGATGGTCTGGTCTTCGATGGTGATGGAGGTCACCGAGTCCACGTCGATGGGTTCGCTGAATTCCCAAGCCGCCCAGGGGGTATTGCCGGCGACGTAGACAGGCGCGACGGCTGTGCCGTCAGAAAGATAAACAGAGACCGAGAGCGCTTGATAGTTGGGCATCTTTACCCAGTTGTCCCGCTGAAGGTCGGAGCAATAAAGCGTCATACTCAGGGGGGAGAGGGAAATGCGGTCGGCGCGTATCGTTTCACCCTTGACCCAGGTCGTGAGACGAAGTTCCCCGGGAATGACAATATCTCTGGACGGGATTGCCTCAAAGGGAATATTGACGGCCCACACACCCTCTACTGGCGCGGAGTGTACCGAATAGTCCCCCTCGACGCTGATTTGCATCAATCTATTCAGGTCGCTGGGACCGTAACTATCAAAGCGGTAATCGATACCGTCTTCCACCACAGTTTGAGTTACGTTTTCATCATCACCGTAATAGACGCCGCATCCGGCCTCCTCAGAGGCGTAGACCCTGGCTTTGATATCCGACCATATGACGCCCTCCAAAGAAATACGTGCGCGGACATGGAGCTTCCCGTCTGAGGCGAAGCCTACGGCGGTGATGGGGAAAACGGGACGGGTATCCGGGTCCATCGCCTCCCATGCGGCCACACGGGCAGGCTCCGGCAGAAGAACGGTGGTTCCGTTATCAGCCGCAGCGCTGGGTAAGGGAACTGCGGATAGCCCGTCTTCCCTTGCCATGACATAATCTCGCGAAGTGCGGTAACCTGACAAAATCCAGTCGCCGGAAAATTGGAGAGGCAGTCTGTTCTTTGTGCTCCAGCCGTTCAATGTGAGTACGAAGAGGGCGGTATGGGACTCGGACTCATAGGAGAGCTGCCTGACGGAAGAGCTGTTCCAGGGCATCTCGTCGTTGCCCTCTTCCTGTTGGTTTTCAAGGCCGAAGCATAGCTGGGTATCGCCATCTAAGCGGTCGCCGGTTAAATCTTGCAGTGAAAAATAGAGCTGTGCGATTTTATTATCAAAAAGGGCGGAGCGGACTTCAAGCCGGATGCCCTGGTCCTCGCAGAGGGCCGGTACTTCGGTGGCGTAAGGGGTTTTCGCGCCCAGATCACCCTGGATGATGCCCCACAGCGTGGGCCCCACGGCCAGGGCGGTGGCGGCAAGAGCCGCGCAGACCGCCAGGACCACCGCGGCCCGGCGGGTCAAGCGGAGGGGGACGCGGCGCGGAGGGGGCTCCGCCCCGCACCGGGCGCGGACCCGCTCCTGCATTGAGGGGGAGAAGATGAGGCCGCCCAGGGCGGTATCCAGCTCGTCGCGCATCCTATGGTTCGTCATAATACCACTCCTTCAGCATGGGCCTGAGCCGTTCCCGCGCCCGCTTGAGCCGCACGCCCACGGTATTGGCGGGGACGGAGAGGGCCTGGGAAATCTCCCTGATGGTGAGCTCCTGGTAGTAGTACAGCACCACAACCTCCCGGTACTTCCGGGGGAGGGCGGCCACCGCATGGAGCAGGGTGTCGTCTCCCCGGGGCGCGTCGGTGACGGTCAGCCCCTCCAGGGCCTCCGGCCCGGCCCGCCGCGTGCGCCAGGGGGAGCGGAGCATGGTGCGGCAGACGTTCATGGCGATGGCGGTGAGCCAGGTCTTCTCGCTGGAGCCGCCGCGGAAGCCGCCGTAGCTCCGCCAGGCCCGGAGCATGGTCTCCTGGGCGGCGTCCTCCGCCAGAGCCGGGTCACGGAGGAAGAGCGCGCACGTGCGGAGAATGCCGTCGCCGTAGTCCGCCATCAGCCGCTCCAGGTCGGCTGCTGTGAGCGGAGCGCCCCCGGCGGCCCGGGGCTTTGACACGTCCATATCCGGCCTCCTCTCTTTTCCTGTCTGCCCGTTAGACCCGGCGGGATACGATATTCTTTCAATTTCAATAAAAAAATTCGGTCCATACCGTTCTGGTATGGACCGAATTCGTTTCATCACTGAATCAGTCAGTCACGAAGGGCAGCAGGGCGATCTGACGGGCGCGCTTGATGGCCTCGGTCAGCTGGCGCTGATGCATGGCGCAGGTGCCGGTGGTCCGGCGGGGCAGGATCTTGGAACGCTCGGAGAGGAAACGGCGCAGCTTGGCCGCGTCCTTATAGTCGATGTGCTCCACCTTGTCAACGCAGAAGGTACAGACCTTGCGGCGCTTCCGGCCGCGGGGACGCTCTCTATCCATAGCCATGGTAGCAAAACCTCCATTTCGTGGGGCGATTTACCCCTTAATACGGTATACGACGGCCATGAAAAATCATGGCCCATCAGAGTTCATGTGTGGGCCGCGCATACGGCGGAGCCGGGGCGGGGTTCACCTCCGCCCGGCGCATTAAAAGGGGAGCTCTCCGTCGTCGTCGGCCAGGTCGCCAAACTCGTTTCCGGCGGGGCCGGAGGGAGCGGCATAGCCGGTGGACGGAGCGGCGGGGGCGGCATAGCCGCCGCCGAAGCCTCCCGCGGGGGCGGAGTAACCGCCGGCCTCGGCATCCTTCTTGGAGTCGCCGAAGTAGACATTGTCGGCCACCACCTCGGCGGCACGGCGCTTGTTGCCGTCCCGGTCGGTGTAGTCGCGCAGCTGGAGCCGGCCCTCCACCACGGCCATGCGGCCCTTGGTGAAGAAGCGGGAGACGAACTCGGCCGTCTGCCGCCAGGCGACCACATCGATGAAATCGGTGGCCTTCTCGCCGGTCTGCTTATCCTTAAAGTCCCGGTCCACCGCCAGGCTGAAGGAGGCCACGGGGGTCCCCGTCTGAGTGTGCCGGAGCTCGGGGTCGCGGGTCAGCCGGCCCATGAGGATGATACGATTGAGCATCTGGAATCCTCCCTTACTCGTCCTTGCAGACGATCATGGAACGGACGACACCGTCGGTGATACGGAAAATACGATCCAGCTCCAGGGGGAAAGAGGGGACGCTGTTGAAGGTCATGAGAACGTAGTAGCCCTCGTTTTTGTCGTTGATGGGATAGGCCAGATGACGCTTGCCCCACTCGTCGACCTCGGTCAGAGTGCCGTTCTGCTCCACCAGAGTCTTGAACTTGGTGACCAGGGCGGCGGTGGCCTCCTCACCCAGAGTGGCGTCGAGGATGAAGACGGCTTCGTAGTTTGCGCTGAGCTTTGCCATGTGTTGTGCACCTCCTTATGGACGTATGGCCCTCATTCCGGATGAGGGCAAGGATGTGTTGCCTGTTAAATACAGACAAGCTATATTATTATATAGGAATTTTCTCCGTTGTCAAGCAAAATTACAGTGAAATAAGAGATAATATTGTGAAAAACCGGTTCAAACAACCGGACAGGCGGCATACCTGCACCGCAGCTATTGAATTTCCTGTTCCAGGCTGCGGAAAGTCTCGGTATCAAAGAACTCCGTGATGCTCAAATCCAGACCGTCAATCAGCTTTTTCAGGGTTATGATCCCGATGTTCTGGGTGTTGCCCCGCATGAAGTCGCTGACGGTGGACTGGGTAACCGCCGAGAGTGTGGCCAGGCGGTTGATGGTAATGCCCCGCTCCTCGCACAGACTGTTCAGGCGCTCCGCAACCGCATCCGAGATATTCATGCTTCGTACTCCACCACCTGTTTCTAATAATATGAAAATCCTATCATTTTACAGGTGTCTTAATTAACGGAATACCGTTGACTACGGCGTCGAGTTATGTTATATTAACGGTAAACCGGTAAAAAGGGAGGCTTGGGAGTGAATTTTCTGGATCAGCTGGCAAAATACCTGGATCTGCCCTGGCTTTCAGAGCTGCATTATCATGTCATTACCCCGGCCCAGGCGGAGGGCATTCTGGAGCTTTTTTATCGTGATAGGCCGCCCGAGAGCGAGTGCCGGGCGGCTGCGGAGTATATCCTGGGGACCGGCCTACCCTGGCGCAGCGGCGAGAGTGCGGTATGGGCCCTCACGGGCTGCCTGCTCGGCAGGGCCCACAGGGAATAAGAGCGACGAAAACCCCCGCCCCGGACCACACGGTCCGGGGCGGGGGTTTTGCTGCCGGCGGGGCGCTTACAGCAGCTCCGCCTTGTCCTTGATATAGCTCTTGAGCCAGGCCCCGGTCTCGGGGTGGTCCAGGGCGAAGTCGATGGTGGCCTCCAGGAAGCCCTTGAGATTGCCGGTGTCGTACCGGCGGCCCTCGAAGTCCACGGCCACCATCTTGCTCTGCTTGCACAAGGTCTGCAGGCCGTCAGTGAGCTGAATTTCCCCGCCGTATCCGGGGGCCTGGCGCTCCAGGATATCGAAGATGTCCGGCGTGAGCACGTAACGGCCCAGGATGGCGTAGCTGGAGAACATCTCAGACGGGGTCGGCTTCTCGTTCATGTCTGAGACGGCGAAAATCCGCTCCTCCAGGGGGGAGATCTTCACGGAGGAGTACTTGCTGATGGCCTCGGTGGAGACCTTCTGCACCCCCACGCAGGACGCGCCGTACTTCTCGGCGGCGGCGATGAGCTGGCCCATGACGGGCCGCTGGGCACGCATGATATCGTCGCCCAGGAGCACGGCGAAGGGCTCGTCCCCCACGAAGCGGCGGGCCCGGGAGATGGCGTGGCCCAGGCCCTTGGTCTCCTTCTGACGGACATAGAAGATGTTGGCGAGGTCCGCGGCGCGGCGGACCTCGCTGAGCTCCTTGTCCTTGCCCGCCTGGTTCAGGCGGGTCTCCAGCTCGGGGTAGTAGTCAAAATAGTCGTCCATGGCGGACTTGGCCCGGTTGGTGACGATGAGGATATCCTCAATGCCGGAGGCCACAGCCTCCTCGATGATGTACTGAATCACCGGCTTGTCCACCATGGGGAGCATCTCCTTGGGGACGGTCTTGGTGGCGGGGAGCATCCGGGTCCCCAGACCGGCGGCGGGGATGACGGCTTTGCGGACTTTCATATCGAAGACCTCCTAATGTCACAAGAGCGGGGCCCGGTCAGGTGAGATGGGCCTCGGGGATCATGGGGCGGAAATACTTGATCTTGGGCAGGGCATACAGGAGGAGCATTCCCAGGGCGTAGCAGGCGCCCAACTCGCCCAGGCCCACGGTCAGGCCGTTATAGGCCCAGGCGGCGGGGAAAGCGGCGGAGAGGCCGGCGCCGGGGACATAGGTCTCGGCGAAGGCGATGGTGAAGCCCACCAGCACCGCGTTACAGAGCACCGGCGGCAGGGGGGCCAGCCACTTGTTTGGCATATTCATAGTCCAAAGGGCGGCGATGAGGGTGGCCAGGGAGCCCACCGCCACGTCCAGCGGCCCGAAGGGGGAGAGGAGGTTGGTGATGAGGCAGCCCACGAAGAGGCCGGGGGCAGCTGCGGGGAAGAGGAAGGGGAGGACGCACAATGCCTCGGAGAAGCGGAACTGGATGGGGCCGTAGGACAGGCCGAAGATGTTGCCGAAATAGCTCATCACGGCGTAGAGCGCCGCCACCATGGCGGCCAGGGTCAGGTCTTTGACAGTGAATTTGCGCATAAAAACATACCTCCAATTTTTTGTTTAGAGCGCGCCGCGCCAGCGCACAGCGAAACAGGTCCCTTACCCCGGGCGCATAGCGCAAAAACGCCCGGACGGCTCACTCTGTTCCGTTTGGACTGGGTGTTGGAAACCAGTCGAAGGTATTGTAGCACGGTTTTTGGCAAAAAGAAAGAGGTAAGGCGGCTGGGATTTTTCTTGCATATGGGGGGTTGATGTGCTATAACTGCTGTTATATAATATATATTATATAACGGGCAGTATGGATAGGGGAGGAAAATTCGATGCCGCCGAAAGCGAAGATTACTAGAGAAATGATTGTAGACGCCGCCTTTGCCATCGCCCGCGAGGCCGGTGCGGAAACCATCAACGCCAGGACGGTCGCGGAGAGGCTGAAGTGCTCCACGCAGCCTGTGATGTATCATTTTGCTACCATCGAGGAGTTGAAACGGGCTGTTTATGCCAAGGCGGACGAGTTTCACACGGAATACTTAATGGATATGAAAAAGCCGCAGGAGGGTGTGATGCTCGGGATTGGGCTGAACTACATCTGCTTTGCCATTGAAGAGCCGCATCTGTTCCGCTTCCTGTTCCAATCGGGCCTTGCGGTTGGGGGCAGCCTGCTTGAGATGATCAATTCCGAGGAGCTGATACCCGTTATTTCGGCAATGCAGGAGGCGATGGAGCTGAGCATGGAACAGACAAGGGAAGTATTTGTAACGATTGCGATGTTTGCACACGGCTATGCGAGCATCATCGCCAACAATTCATTGGAGTATGACGAGAAGGTCGTGAGCCTGCACCTGGAGCGCGCATACCGGGGAGCAATCATGGCGGTACGGGAGGAAGCGACATGAAGAGACTCTACGAGAAAAGCGAACAGACCTTTGCACTTGTTTTTATTGCGATTTATTGCGTATCGCAATCCCTTGCGAATCCATTGAGCAGGGCCGTGGGGGTCGAGGGCTCCTTTCAAGCGGTTTTTAGTATTGCGCTGACTGCGCTCCTGTTCTTTTTCATCAAGAATAACGGACTGCTGGAGCGGTACGGGCTTTACAGATCTTCTGTCCCGGCCCGAAAATTTTTCTGGTATCTTCCCCTCGTGCTCCTGGCTGTCGGTAGTCTTTGGAACGGGGCGGCCATGAAATTTCCGCTTGTTGATACGGTCTGCTACCTGTGCAGTATGCTCTGCGTGGGATTTTTGGAGGAGGTGCTCTTCCGGGGGCTGCTCTTTAAGGCGATGGCGAGGGACAACGTGAAGTCGGCGGTGATCGTTTCAAGCGTTACCTTTGGGCTGGGGCATCTGCTGAATTTGGTTAACGGCAGGGGGATGGGGCTTGCCGCGAATCTGTGCCAGGTTTTCGGGGCAATTGCGATTGGTTTCCTGTTTGTTATCATCTTTTATCTCGGCGGGAGTCTGCTCCCCTGCATTTTTACCCATTCAGCCATCAATATGATCGGCGTTTTTGTCAATGAAGCGGGGTTGACTGTGGAGAAGCTGGTTGCTTTTAGCTTGATCCGGCTCTTGATTGCGGTTGCCTACGCGGCTATTCTCATAAAGACATTGCCGAAAAAGCCGTGTTTAAAGGCAAACGCAGATGAAAAATGATTCCTGCTTAAATAACCCAAAGGAGCCCTGCACTTTTTGTGCAGGGCTCCTTTGGGTTATTTTGCCGCGGCGGGAGGCACACGGGCCCGGCGAGGGCGCCGGGCGCCACGGATGAGACGGGGGGAGGACGCGGCGCGCCAGGGATGCCGCGCCCTACGGAGATGGGGATAGGGGCGATTCACGAATCGCCCCTACAGTCCACAGGAGGCTTTGTTATTTCACCAGCTCCACGGTATAGCCCAGGTCGCGCAGGCCGCCGACGATGCCGCCCGGATCGACCATGTGGCCCGCGCCCACGGCCAGGAAGAAGGTGTTTTCGCCCTCACGCTCCAGATACCCGGCGGCGGCCTCAATCATGTGGGGATCGCGCTCGGTGAAAAGCTTTGAATTCATCTCGTCGGAGCTCTCCAGGGTGGCGGCCTTGTCGAAGACGGCGTTGAAGGCGTCCACGTCCCGGTTCTTCCAGGCCTCCATCATGGCGCCCATGACGGCGTCCTGCTGGGCGAGGGCGTCCTGGACGGCCTGGTCGTCCTCGGTCTCGGCGGCCTCGCCGGAGAGGGCGGACTTCATCATGGACACGTAGGCGGCCAGGCCCTCGGTCTGGTACTCGTCGGAGAGGCCGTCGAAGATGGCGCCCTGGAAGACGGCGGTCTCCACCGCGCCGACGGTTTTGCCCGCGTTGGAGGCGGAGGAGGTGAGGTACAAGTCGATGGCCATGGCGTTGCTGCTGGTGGTGCTGTCCTGGGAGAGGAGGTTGTTGAAGGTGAGGAGGAGCACCCAGGGCTTATAGGCGTTGACCTGTTCCGCGGTCATGCCCAGCTGGGCGCAGACCGCCACGGTGTCGGCGTACAGCTCGGGGCTGACGTGGTCCTTGAGGCCGGTGCCGTCGGAGTAGACCATCATGGCCTGATAGGCGGCCATGTCCTCGGCGTCGCTGAAGTCCACCTCGAAGATGACCTCCTGGGAGGCGGCCACGGCGTCGCGCAGGGACTTGTGGAAGGGGTAGACATTGTTGCGGTCTATGTGGATGGTGCCCAGGAGATAGAGTGTGTTATCGCCGTTGGTGGCTTTCCAGAGCAGGCCCCTGGAGCCGGCGTCACAGAGGTCGTAAACGGCGAGCACCAGGCGCTCGGCCATGACCATGGCCTCCTGGAAGGTACAGACGCGGTCGGTGTGCAGACTGCCGTTCTGGTCGCCCTTTACCACGCCAAGCTGGGTCAGGTACATGGCGGGGTCGGCCTCAATGCCGGGGAGGGAGTAGGCGGCGGCCTCCTGGTAGAGGGCGCTCATCACGCCGCCGCGGGTGGTGTCGATTACCAGCTCGTAGGGGGCCAGCTCGTTTTCGGGCAGCTCCAGCAGGGCCAGCTTGTCCGCCACGACGCCAGTGAGCTTCCCAAGCTGATCGGCGGTCACGGGGGACTGTATGTAAGAGGTGTAGTTATCGTCCAACATGCCCATGGCATAGGCGTCGGCCAGGGCGTCGTAGGCCCAGACGGAGGGGGCCTGGACGGCGGATTCCTCCTGTGGGGAAACATCCTCCGCCAGGGCGGACGCGCCCAGCATACCCAGGGACATGGCCAGGGCGAGCAGAAGGGAGAGTGCTTTTTTCATCCAAAGACCTCATTTCATGTGATGTATAGTAAGCTTGACAAAAATAGTATAGCATACTTTACATGAATGTCAAGGGGTGGATTGCTGGAAATGGGCGAGCACAGACTTGCGCGGCCCCATGGGCTTCGCGATGATGCTGTGGGCGGGTTCGCAACGGCAGGTGGTCCGTAAATCGCCCCTGCAAATGCGAATAAAGAATAGGACAGCGTAGTTTATGCGGCGTATTTACTTGCATTGAATTGCGGCACACCCCAATTTTGCGGGTCAAACGATGTGTGCCGCCTCCCCGGGGGAGACGAAGGGCCGCGGGCGGACAGGAATTCTTGTCCGCCCGCGGCTGGGAGTCCGGCTATTCGTTCCGCGCCCCGATGCAGAGCACCAGGGCGGTGCGGTCGTCCACGCCGACGTCGCGCTCGTCCCCGGCGTCAATGAGAGCGCAGGCCAGATCCTTGGGGCTGTCCCCCCGGAACGCGCCCAAGGCCTGGCGGAGCCAAATATCGTCCCCGCCGCCGGTGACGCCGTCGCTCACCAGGAGGACCAGGTCGCCCGCCTCCAGCTTGAGGGCAATTACATCGGGCGCGCCGCCCTCGCCGGCGGAGAGGCCGGCGGGCAGGGCGCTGCCGGTGATGCGGCTCACGGTCTCGCCCTTGCGGACGTAGGTGGGGGCCGCGCCGTATTTGTAGACAGCCGCCTCGCCGGTGAAGAGGTCCACGCGCAGAAGGTCGATGGTGGTAAAACCGGCCCGCTCCTCTCCCCGGAGGGCCAGGGCGGAGTTGAGGGTCCTCAGGGCGGTCTCGGGGGCCACCCCCGCCCGGAGGAACTGCTCCAGGAGACGCACGGCCAGGGTGGAGTCCTCGCTGGCCTCCGGGCCGCTGCCCATGCCGTCGCAGAGAAGGACATAGAGACTGCCGTCGTCCAGCTTGAACCAGGCCCCCGTGTCCCCGCTGACGGTCTGGCCGTCCTTCTTCCGGGCGGCGACCCCGGCCACCGCCATAAGGGGCTCCGCCTGAGCGAAGACCAGCCTGTCGGCCCTGCGGCCCTCCTCCTTCACCACCTGGCGGAGGGGCATATTCATCAGGGCGGAGAGCTTCTTCAGCTCCCCGTCGGTCTTCAGGCCGTCCAGCCGGGGGCCCTCCACCTCGATGCGCAGACGGCCGGCGGCGTCGTAGAACACCGCCGCGTCCCCCTCCAGGCCCAGGGCGGTCATGTGCTGCTTGAGCCGCTTCTCCCGGAGGGGGTCGGGAGAGAGCTCGGTGCCGAACTCGGCGGCGGCGGCCCCCAGCACCTCGGCCAGGGCGCCGTACTCCCGGCAGACCGCCGAGCGGTTCTCCTGGAGGCGGGCCTTGTACTGCCTGCGGTAGAGGAGGGCGGTCAATTCCTCGTTGGCCGCGTTCAGGAAGGCGGAAAAGCGGAGGCAGCGGTTTGAGAAGTGGGCGGGGAAGTCGGCGGCCTCGCCCCGGCCCCGGTCCATCATGGCGGGGAGGGCGTCGTTCAGGGCGTTGAAGGTGGTCACATAGTCCCGCTGCCAGCAGGAGGACTGGAGGGCGCATTTCCGGCAGACCCGGTCCGCCGCCCGGTCAAAGACAACGGCGGCGTCGTTGTCGTTGGGGCCTGCCGGGGCGAAGGTGGTCCGCAGGGATTCGCCCAGGGCGCGGAAGGCCTCGGCGGTGGCGTCCAGCCGCTCCTTCACGTAGGCGCGGGCCTTGGAGGTGGTGTCCCGCTTGGGCTCGGTCACCGTGAGGGCCCCCGCCCAGCGGAAAAACCGCTCGGGCAGGAGGAGGAAGAGGACCGAGGCGATGAAGACCTCGTAGAGAATGGCGATCTGCAGCCCGTCGCTCCAGGTCCAGAGCACGGCGACGGCGTTTGAAAGGACATAGGTCAGGGCGGCAAAGAGCTTACCCTGCTTGCGGAAGACCCCGGTCATCAGCCCCGCGAAGCCGTAGGCCATGCTGTAAAAGGGCGCGCCCCCGGCGGCGATGTCCATGGCGAGGCCGGTGGTCACGCCCACGGCGGCCCCCGCCCCCAGACCGCACTGGTAGCCCGTCACCATTACCGCAAGGGCGGCGGCAAAGCGGCCCAGGGAGATGGTATCCCCCAGAATGGTGATTTTGGAGAGGGTGATGAGCACCGTGCCCCCCAGGATGAGGAGGCTCACCGTCTGCTTCATGGTCAGGCCCGTCCCCTCCCGCTTCTGGGTCCAGGGGGAGAAGGCGGTGCGGAAGAAGTAGACCGCCGAGGCGGCCAGCAGCAGCTCGGTGGCGAAAAAGATGGTGTCCTCGGTGAACCAGCCCTTCTTGGAGAGGTAGACAAAGCCGGTGACCGCGTCCAGCAGGGCGGTGACAAGGGGCATGAACCACACCTTGCGGTAGAGCCGGATGTCATAGAACGCGAAGGACACCGAGAAGACCAGGATGGCGGCGGCCACGTACCGCAGCCCCTCGGTGAAGCCCTGAAAGGATAAGTACCCGAAGCAGGCTCCCAGCAGGGCGGAAAAACCGTCCAGCCCGGAGCCGGAGGCTCCCACAATCGCAAGACCGAAGGGGGCATACCCCCCAAAGATCTCCGCCCCGGAGAGGACCGCGCCCAGCAGGAAGCGCATAACGCACTCCGTCGTGCGCACCAGGGCCGGGGCGTGGAGCACCAGCCGCCCCGTGGAGCGCATCTCCTCGCCGGCCCGGGCGGCCCGGGTTTTCAGTTTTTCTTTTGTCGCCATCTTTCGCACGTCTCCTTCGTACGTTTCCGCGCATTCCGCTGCGCCTGTGAAACGCGATTGTCGAACCGGCTTGCGTTGCCGGAGGGTGTCGGAGACAGTATAACCCAGTATTTGGAAAAAGATGGTCGGAAAAGGAAGGGCGGCCTGGGGAATGTGGCAAAAGCGTGGGAAAGGGGGCGGGGCGGGCGCCCAGAGAAGCCGCCCGCGCTACGGGCCAGAGCGACAGGGGCGCGAAAAAGCGGGCGGCCTGACATTCACAGGCCGCCCGCTCATGGCGCTTACTCCTTGGAGAAATTCTCCTTGCCCACCTGGCACAGGGGGCAGACCCAGTCCTCGGGGACGTTTTCCCAGGGGGTGCCGGGGGCCACGCCGTTGTCGGGGTCGCCCACCTCGGGGTCGTAGATATAGCCGCAGATATCGCAGACGTATTTATCCATCATAAAACACTCCTTTTGCAAACATAGTGTTCCCAATCAGGGGACTATCATACCCGCTTGTCCAGCGGACGCCTTTATGATACAATGTCCATATCTGATTGTCAATCGAGGTTCACCGTGAAAATAGGAAATGTAACAATAAATTCAAAATTGGCCCTGGCCCCCATGGCCGGAGTGACCGACCTGGCCTTCCGCACCATCTGCCGGGAGCTGGGCGCGGGCTATACGATTACCGAGATGGTGAGCGCCAAGGCCCTCTGCTACCAGGATAAGAAGACCACCCCACTTCTGAAGCTGGGCGAGGGGGAGCACCCCTGCGCGGCCCAGATTTTCGGCAGCGATGAGAAGTGCATGGAGGAGGCCGCCGCCATCGCGGGAGAGGTCTCCGGCGCGGACGTCATCGATGTGAACATGGGCTGCCCCGTGCCCAAGGTGGCCCAGAGCGGCGACGGCTCCGGACTCATGCGGGACATTGACAAGGCTTTCCGTGTGGCCGAGGCGGTGGTCCGGGGGGCGGGGAGCCGCCCGGTGACGGTGAAATTCCGCCTGGGCTGGGATAAGGGGTCCATCAACTGCGTGGAGTTCGCCAGAGCCATGGAACAGGCCGGGGTCTCCGCCGTGGCGGTCCACGGCCGCACCCGCACCCAGATGTACGCGGGCGCCGCCAACTGGGACTATATTCGGGCGGTGAAGGAGGCGGTGAGCGTCCCCGTCATCGCCAACGGCGACGTGTTTGACGGTTCGTCCGCAGTGCGCATCCTCAAGTATACGGGCGCGGACATGGCCATGGTGGGCCGGGGCGCGTTCGGGAACCCCTGGATTTTTCAGCAGGCTCAGGCCGCGCTGGAGGGCGGGGAGATTCCGCCCGTGCCGCCTCTCGCGGAGCGGTGCGGCACGGCGGTGCGGCAATTTGAGCTGGCCGCCGCCCACAAGGGGGAGCATATCGCCTGTCTGGAGGCCCGGAAGCAGTACTCCTGGTATCTGAAGGGCGTGCCCCATGCGGGATATTATAAGGAACAGATCTGCCAAATCTCCGTTATGGAGGATATCTACCGGATTACGGCGGGGATTCAGCGGGATTTGGCGTAGAGCATGCGCTCAAGCGAGCGCCGCGGGTGGGATTCCATTCCGCCCCGAGAGACACCCTCATAAAAACGGTCCCCCAAAGAGAGGTGAGGCATTGTGGATGACGAAAAAAGTTTAATCGCCCGGGCACAAAAGGGCGATCAGGAGGCCTTTGCGGCGCTGATGGAGGCCAACCAGGGGCGCATCTACAACCTCACCCTGCGCATGACGGGCAACCCGGAGGACGCGGCCGAGCTGAGCCAGGAGGCTTTCTTCAACGCCTGGCGGGGAATCTCCAAATTTCAGGGGGACAGCTCCTTTGCCACCTGGCTCTACCGCCTGGCCTCCAACGCCTGCATCGACTTTCTGCGGAAGGAGAAGCGGCGAAAGAACATCTCCATGACGGTCTCGCTGGACGACGAGGAGAAGGAGCGGCAGGCGGAGCTGCCCGACACGCGCTGTTCTCCCGAGCAGGAGGTGGAGCGCAAGGAGCTGCGCGCCGCGATTGAGGAGGGACTCCAGGCGCTCTCGGAGGAGCATCGGCAGGTGCTGGTCATGCGGGAGATCAGCGGTCTCTCCTACGCGGAGATAGGGGCCGTTCTCCACCTGGAAGAGGGGACGGTCAAGTCCCGAATCGCCCGGGCCCGGCTGGCGCTGAGGAAGTTTCTTGTGAGCAGCGGGAACTTTTCCGATTCGGCGTCGTCCATAACATGAACAGCGAAAACGACATCCTTTGTATCACACGGTCATGAATGATGAAAAGGGGGAGGTGAGGCCTTTATGCGTGACTGTATGGATTATATCGAGCTCATCAGCGCCCGGCTGGACGGCGGGCTGACTGCCGGGCAGGAGGCCGAGCTCAATGAGCATCTGGCCGCCTGCCCCGTGTGCCGGGCGCTGGCGGAGGATATGGCCGCCCTCCATGAGGAGATGCCCAAGCTGGCGGTGGAGCCCCCTGCGGACCTGGTGGAGAACGTGATGGCCCGCATCCGGGCCGAGGCCCCCCAGCCCATCCCTTTCCCGGCTGAACAGGCGAAGAGGACGCCGAACCGGAAGTGGCGCGCCTGGGGTGCGACGGCGGCGGTGCTGGCCGTGGTTCTTCTGGGCGCGGCGGCTCTGCGTATGGGCGGATTGGACAGAAGCGCGGGCGGAGCTCCCGCCGGCGAAGCGCCGATGATGGCGGTGAACGACAACGAGGCTGCCCTGCCGTCCGGGAAGGCGGCCCCCATGCCCCAGCCGTCGCCGTCGTCCGTACTGCAGGAGCCGTCCGTCTTCGGTATCCTGCCGAAGGACGGCGAGGCGGTCCCAAGTTTAAATCCCGCTGAGATGCCGGAGAGCGCCGCGCCCTCCGACGCGGGCGGGGACGCGCCCCAGGCCACAGAGCAGCCCCGGGTGGACACCAGGGCTGAGGCGACAGGAAGGGAGGAGCCGCCGGCGGGTCTGGACGGGGAGAGCGGGGACCTGGCAGGGGGTAAAAGCGGCGAAGCGCCGATGAGCGTGACGACGAATCTCCCGCCCGAGGAGAGCGCCCCGGCAGACGCGGCGGCCGTGCTGACCGTGATGGAGGCCGCCGACCGGCTCTATGAGGAGCAGTTTAAGCAGACCTGGCCCGAAGCCGAGCGGGTGGACCGGGAGGACTTCCAAGGCTATGTTCTGGAGCCGTTCCATCTTATCCGAGAGGAAGACCCGGAGAGTGAGTGGACTTCTTTTGGGGTGCGATTCAAGGGTAAAGGCGAGGGCGGTAATTACTATATCTTTGTACTCTATCAGGAGTACGCAGATGAACAATCTGCTTTAGAGCGGAGGACCTGGGAGCTGGAGCACTTGGGAGTACCAGTCAGTGGCAATGGAGATGTTCTGACGGAACCGCAAAACATTGACCTGTTTGATTCACAAGATGCCTACGACGCTGCGTGTTCCTCATTTTGGGACGAAGTCAATCAATAGAGATTAGAGAAGCCGCCTCCCATTTGGGAGGCGGCTTCTCTTGCGCACAGGCTAAGGGCAGGGGCACGGCCATGACTTACGGGCAGGCCGGGCCTCTATGGGGACGCGGGCGGCCAGTGGCCGCCCCTACAGCGGGATAGGAGTTCCATCGGATAAAAAAAGAACCGTCTTTCCATTGGAAAGACGGTTCTTGACGCGCTTTCTTACTTCACCAGGGAGATGACCAGGGTGAGAATCATGAAGATGATGGCGACCCACTTGGTCCACTTCGCCAGCTTGGCGTCCCAGGTCTTGGCCTTGTTCTTGGACATAAAGGTGTCCATACCGCCGGCAATCGCGCCGGAGAGGCCCGCGCTCTTGCCGGACTGCAGCAGAACCACGGCGATGAGGAAGAGACCGGCCAGCATCTGAATCACGGTAAGGACAATCTTAGGAATACTCATTGTTTCATCGTTCCTTTCGACCCCAAGGGGGCGCTGAATTCTGTAAAAGAGCGCAATAGATCCCGCGCCTATCAAACGTGAATTTAATGATAGCATATCCCGGCCGTGATTTCAAGGGTTTTCTCGCTTTTTTTGCGGCGCCTGGGTCAGCGGCTCTTGACAATCCGCTTGCTCCCCCAGCAGGTGGCAAGCAGATAGGTCCCGTAGAAGACCACGATGAAGGCCGCCGTCACCGCGCTGCTGGCCACCGTGTCCAGCCTGCCCACCTGGGCGATGACCGCGTTGGCCGCCGTCATGCCCACCACCGAGTGGACGATAGCCAGCAGCAGCGGCAGGAGGAAGGCCAGCAGAACCTGCACATAGACGGAGCGGCTGCGCATCTTCTCCTCCGCGCCCAGCCGGGCGAGTATCCTGTACCGGGGGGCGTTGTCCGCCGCCTGGGAGAGCTGCTGGAGGGCAAGCACTGCCGCCGAGCAGAGGAGGAACACGATACCCAGATAGATGCCCAGGAAGAGGACCATGATCTTGGTGCCCATGGTCTCCATATAGATCTCCAGCTTGGTGTTGAAGCGGGAGGAGCCGCCGTCGTTCTCAAAGGCCAGGCGGTGGAACTGGGAGAGCGTATCGTGGAGAAGGGCCTCCGTCTGCTCCTTGGGCACATCCGCGCGGTAGTTACCGCAGAAGTAGCGCTCGATGACGATGGGCTTGTCTGCGGTCCAATCGCCCCCATAGGCCAGGACCTCGTCGGGGACGATGAGGTAGAAGAAGGAGCCGGTGCTGTAGCCGATGGACAGGTTTTCGTGGAAGACGGCCCTGGAATCGGCCAGCAGGGCATGGCCCTGGATTTCGAGCACGGGGTCCTCGGACATGATTTCGGTGCGGCTGTCCCAATCGGACAGCGTCTGCCCGTAGCGGTCCGGCTCCAGTGTGATGGGGCGCTGCCCGGCAAGGGCGCGCATGGCGTTATAGGTGGACAGGGGGAGAATGCCGGTGTAGTCCAGAAATTCGTCGTCGGTTCCTGCATACTGGGGAATCTTGACCTCGGAGTACCATACGGTCACCTCGGCGCCGGCGGAGAGCTGCGCCGCAGGGTCGAAGCCCGCCCGCCTGAGGGTGGCGGGGACGTCCACGGGGGTCGTCTCGCCGGTCTCAGAGCTCCTCCGCTCGGCGGAGAGATAAAAGTCGTAGGGGGCCTGGGCGTTGGTGAGGGTGTCCAGGGTGTTGTTCATGCCCACCGAGCATGCGGTGATGCCGATGGCCAGCAGGAGCATCAGGCAGATGACCGTCATGGATACATAGTTGCTGCCCACGCGGGCGGCAAACTGCCGCAGGGTGAACATGTTGAGGCCCTTGTAATAGAGCTTTTGATTGGCCTGGAAGACCCGCAGCAGAAACCCCGAGAGGGCCCGGAAGAAGAAGAGGGTGCCCAGGCTGCCCAGCCCCAGCATGACGAAAAAGAGGGCGTCAATGTGCAGGAGGCCCCGCTTGAGCAGCATGGTATAGGCCACGCCCAGGAAAATGATGCTCAGCACGAAGAGCACCACTGAGGAGCGGATGCTCTTGAGCTTCAGATCCTCGTTTTTCCGCTCCGCCTGGAGGAGGTCGATGAGCTGTCTGCGGGAGACCGCGAAGGAGTTGAAGACCATCACCACCAGGAAAATGACGCCAAAATAGAGCAGGGTCTTTAAAAGCGCCTTCAGGGAGAAGACGAAATGGAACTGGGGAATGGTAATCTGAAAAAGTCCGGCGGTAAAGACCGAGATGAACTGGGAGAGGAGCACCCCCAGCGCCAGGCCTATCGCCAGGGAAAAAACGCCGATGAACAGGGTCTCCAGAAAGAGAAGGGAGGAGATGCGCCCCTGGGAGAGGCCCAGAAGCATGTAGGTGCCCAGCTCCTTTTTCCGCCGCTTGAACATAAAGTTGTTGGCGTAGAGAATGAGGAAGGCCAGTATAACAGACACGAAGACGGAGAAGATGTCCACCAGCATCAGCGTGGCGTCCAGTATGCTGGATTTCTCGCCGCCCTGCAGGGCCTCCATGACCCACTGGGAGTCCAGGGAGTTGAAGACGTAGAAGATGCATACGCCGAAGGTGAGGGTGAGGAAGTATACCGAGTAGTCCTTCAGGCTCCGGGTGACATTCTTGAGGGCCAGCTTAGAGAACATCCCGGTCGTCACCTCCCAGCAGCGTGACCACCTCGATGATCTTTGCAAAGAAGTCTTTTCGGCTGTCCCGGCCCCGGATCAGCTCCGTGAAGGAACGCCCGTCCTTAATGAAGAGGATGCGATGGCAGTAGCTGGCGGTAAAGGCGTCATGGGTGACCATGAGGATGGTGGCGTCCCGTTCCGAATTCAGAACCTCGAAGCGGTCCAGCAGGAGCCGGGCGGACTTGGAGTCCAGCGCGCCGGTGGGCTCGTCGGCCAGAACCAGATCCGGGCCGGTGATGATGGCGCGGGCCGCCGCCACCCGCTGCTTCTGGCCGCCGGAGAGCTGGTAGGGGTACTTCTTGAGGCAGTCGGCAATGTCCAGGAGATCCGCAGTCTGGCGCACCATACCGTCAATTTTGTTGACGGGAGTCTTTAAGATCGTCAGGGCCAGGGCGATGTTCTCAAAGGCGGTGAGCGTGTCCAGCAGGTTGCAGTCCTGAAAGACGAAGCCCAGCCGCTCCCGGCGGAATTTCGAGAGCTCCTTGCTCTTGAGCCTGGTGGTGTCCTGTCCGCCAATGACGATATGCCCCGCCGTGGGACGGTCAATGGTGGAGATGCAGTTGAGCAGAGTGGTCTTGCCCGAGCCGGAGGCGCCCATTATGCCCACGAACTCCCCCTGGCGGACGGAAAAGCTGACGTCGTCGATGGCGCGGGTGACGCTGCCCTTCGAGCCGTAGTACTTTTGCAGGTTGGATACAGTCAGTATAGGTTCCATGGTGAAATCACTCCTTGTATCCTACATTGTAGAGTATTCCGGCCCGCCGGGCCATAGATGGGGCTTACAGTTGGGTGACAGAATTGTAAGGAAGCGCGAGGATAGGCACGCAGGGGCGGCAAGGCCGGAGTAAGACCCGGAACCCAAGAAGGCCGTCTCACGGAAGGGCATCTGGTTCCGGGGCGAATCGGAGGTCTTGGCAACCCGGCCGCGTGCCCAATCCGAACGTGACAAGGAAGCGCGAGGATAGGCACGCAGGGGCGGCAAGGCCGGAGTAAGACCCGGAACCCAAGAAGGCCGTCTCACGGAAGGACATCTGGTTCCGGGGCGAATCGGAGGTCTTGGCAACCCGGCCGCGTGCCCAATCCGAACGTGACAAGGAAGCGTGAGGATAGGCGCATAGGGGAGCTGGCGGCGGCGCTCTCACTCCGCCAGATGGAAACGGCCCTTGGGGAAGGTGAGCTCCGCCGCCGTGCCTCTGCCCTCCACGGAGCGCAGTCCCAGTCCCAGCCCCAGCCGGTCGCAGAGCTTTTTGCACAGATAGAGCCCCAGCCCGGTGGATTTGGTGGCCAGCATCCGCCCGTTCTGACCGGTAAAGCCCTTGTCGAAGACACGGGGCAGGTCCTCCGGGCGGATGCCGGGTCCGTTGTCCGCCACAATCAGAGTGACCGACGCGGCTTCCACCCGCTGGGAGAAGGTCAGACGCGGCTGGGGGCCGCGGTATTTGACGGCGTTGGACACCAGCTGTCCCAGAATGAACTCCACCCACTTGGGGTCGGAGTAGGCGATGGCATCCAGGCCGTCCAGCTCCAGCTGAAAGCCCGAACCCACGAGGCTGCGGGCGTATTTCTTTACGGCGCTGGCCGCCGCCTCCCGGAGTGGCATGGCTTTCACCAGATAGTCCCGCTCCACCGCGCCGCTGCGGGCGTAGAAGAGGGCCTGCTCCACATAGCCGTCAATCTCGAAGAGTTCCTCCTCCAGGGCGGCGGTCTGCTCCCAGGGGTGGTTCTCCAGGGTCAGCCGGGCGGAGGCGATGGGGGTTTTAATCTCGTGGACCCAGGTCTCCACGTACTCCCGGTACTCCGACATATCCCGCCGGGCGGCGGATACATGGTCGTTCATGGATTTGTTCACCGCCGCCATGGCCTCGCAGAAAAACTCCCCCTCGGCAAAGCCGGCCTCGTCCATCAGTTCGGAGAAGAGGTATTTCTCGCCCAGCGCATCCAGCCGCGCCGCAGCTTCCCGGTAGTAGGCCAGCTTCACCGCCCCCTCCGCCGCAAGGGGAATCAGGCCGCAGAGCGAAAAGACCAGGCAGAGGAAGGCCACCGCCGAGGGGTGGACCCGCAGCACAGAGAGGAGGACGGCCGTAAAGACCACGGCGAAGGCCATGGCCAGCAGATAAGGCAGCTTGTCCCGGAGATAGGTTTTGAGCGTCATGAAAGGACCTCCCCAAAAAGACGCGGCGGGACTTGTGCCGCCGCGCGCTCCTGCGATTAAACGATTTGATACCCCTGCCCCCGCCGCGTGGCGAGATAGTCTCCCGCGCCCAGGCCGTCCAGCTTCTTGCGCAGGCGGTTGACGTTCACCGTCAGCGTGTTGTCATCCACGAAGGCGTCGGTCTGCCACAGGCCGGTCATCAGCTCATCCCGGGTGACAATATACCCCGGCTTTTTCAACAGAAGCTGGAGAATACGGGTCTCATTGCGGGTGAGCTCGGCCTCGCCCCCGGCGAAGAGGACCGCGCCCCGGCCCAGGTCCAGGGTCAGTCCGCGGTGGGAGAGTATTCCTGCGCTCCCACCGGCGGGGTAGGAGCGTTCCAGCAGCCGGGCCATACGGGCCAGCAGAATCTGGGTGTTGTAGGGCTTGGTGAGAAAATCGTCCGCACCCAGGTTCATGCTCATCAGCTCGTCCAGCTCGGTGGCGCGGCTGGTGACCACGATGATGGGGATGCCGGAGCTCCGCCGCAGCTCCCGGCAGATGTGATAGCCGTCGTACCGGGGCAGGTTCAGGTCCAGCAGGACCAGGTGTGCGCCGCTGCCGAGCACTTGGCCGGGCACATCCTCAAATTCCTCGGCGGCGCGGCATAGATAGCCGTACCGCTCCAGGAGGGCCGTCAGCTCCGCACACAGACGGGGGTCGTCCTCCACAAGAAAGATGGTATGGGGCATGTTATCACATCCTTTATCCCCATTGTAGCACAGAGATGTGGAGAATTATCTTAAAAAAACATAAAAACGCCCGGAAGAATCCTCCTCCGGGCGGTATGACGTCAAAAAATGCCGAGCATGTACTCGTAGATGGGGACGCTGAGGAATATCAGCCAGCCGGGGTGCCAATTGTCCAGCAGGAAGCCAGAGGCCAGATAGGCGATAACTACAATGACGGGATAAATCTCCCCCACACCGAAGAGGCTGCAGGCCAGGGGGAGGATGACCATCATGGCCAGGGTCAGCAGCCAGAGCAGCTTCTCCTTGTTCTTTTTGAAGGCTTTCCGCCTTGACTTTGCCACCGCCTCCTCCGCCATCTCCCACTCCTGGGCGGCGGCGAAAACCTCGGCGGCCTCACTTTGGGCATACGGCTCGTATCCGTATTCCGGCTCAGGCTCCGGGGCGGCCGCCGCCGCCGCTGCGCCGCCGCTGCCGGGCATATGGAGCAGAAGTTCGTCCAGTGAGACCCCGTAGAGCCGGGCCAGGGCGATTAAATTATCGGTGTCGGGGGAGGACTCGGCCCGCTCCCATTTGGATACGGCCTGCCGGCTCACACCCAGCTTGGAAGCCAATTCCTCCTGCGACAGGCCCTGCTCCCGGCGGAGCTGCACCAGACGATTTGCGATTTCAATGTTCATGGGCGGCCCTCCTATCTGAGTTTAGTCTAACGGCAGA
The DNA here is from genome assembly GCF_014287675.1 of Lawsonibacter faecis. Taxonomy (GTDB): domain Bacteria; phylum Bacillota; class Clostridia; order Oscillospirales; family Oscillospiraceae; genus Pseudoflavonifractor; species Pseudoflavonifractor faecis. Next base: position 108,644 of record NZ_JACOPQ010000007.1, read on the forward strand.
GCGTGAAAAAGGCCACCCATTCTGCTTTTCATGGCCGCAACTATCGGTTGCGGGGACTCAAAACAGTATGTCTAAAGGGGCGCTGGAGTGGCCCGCGGTCCTGATATGAGAATGTTCAGCGGCAGAGGAGGTTGTAGACCGCCCCCTGGACGTAGTCGATCTCAGCGAAGGTGTTAAAGGGCCCCACAGAGAAGCGGACCGCCCCCTGGGGGTAGGAGCCCAGGGTCAGATGGGCGGTGGGGGCGCAGTGGAGGCCGCAGCGGGTGGCGACGCCGGACTCCTGCTCCAGTCGGAAGGCGGCCTCACCATTGTCAAGGCCGGTAAAGTCCACCGACACCACGCCCGCCCTGGGGTTGAAAACCTCCGTGGGCCCCAGCACCCGCAGCCCGTCCCCCTCCAGCTCCAGCATCCGGGCCAGCAGATGGCGGGTCAGGCGGTATTCCCGCTCCCGCAGGGCGTCCCCCTGCTGCTTAAGATACTGCAGCGCGGCGTTGAGCCCGTACACGCCGGGCAGATTCAGCGTCCCCGGCTCGAAGCGGTCAGGCAGAAAGTCCGGCATCTCCAGCGAGTGGGAGAGGCTCCCCGTCCCGCCGGCCACCAGAGGGTCGATTGCCCCGGCCAAAGCGTCGGTGACTACCATGCCGCCGATGCCCTGGGGACCCAAAAGCCCCTTGTGCCCCGGGAAAGCCAGGGCGTCGATACACATCTCTGCCATATCCACCGGATGCATCCCCACCGTTTGGGCGCCGTCCACCAGGAAAAAGACTCCCGCCCGGCGGCAGAGAGGGCCGATTTTCTCAATGGGCATCATGCCGCCGGAGACGTTGGAGGCGTGGGTGAGGATGACCGCCCGCGGCTTCGTTCCGATCTGGGCGCCTGCGCGCTCCAGATCCAGGACCCCCCGCCCGTCACAGGGAACATACTCCACCTGTACCCCGGCTTGCTCCAGCTGTTTCAGGGGCCGCAGGACGGCGTTGTGCTCCATGGGGGAGGTCAGCACCCGGTCACCCGGGCGCAGCAGGCCCTTGAGGAGAAAATTCAGCCCATAGGTGGCGCCGGGGGTCAGAATGACATTGCGCGCCCCGGGGCCGTGGACCAGGGCGTTGAGCCGCTCCCGGGTATCCAGTGCCACGCCGGCGGCGTCGTAGGCGGACTGGTAGCCGCCCCGGCCGATGTTGCAGCCCACGTTCTCAATATAGTTCGCCATAGCAGCCCCCACGCCGGGGGCTTTAGGATACGATGTGGCGGCGTTGTCCATATATACCTTGCGCAAGATAAGGCCCCCTGTGTAAAAATAATTGCGAAGGCTACCCGATTTCCGTCTCGACTGCCAGACGAATCTGGTAGTTCTGCTCCCGCAGCCCATTCAGGACGCGGGGCAGAGCGGCGGCGGTGCGGGGGGAGTCGTCCAGTGTGACCCGGGCAGCGGCTTTCCGCGCGTCAATGCTCTGGAGCAGCGCATTGGCGTAGGCGGCGGCGGAGCCGCTGCCTGCGGCCGCCGCGTTGGGGGTCCAGAGGGCCCAGCCCTCCGACTCCAGGGCCTCAGCCACCGCGCTCTCACCGCTCTCCAGACGGACGGTGCGGGTGGACGTGTGGGCAATCAGCTCCAGGAGGCGGTTCCCCTCCTCCAGCTGGGCCTTGGCGTCCTCGGCGGGGCCGCCGGGGATGGTCAGCCCCACCGTATAGCCCGAGGCCAAAAGCCGCCGGATGACGTCGTCATTGGCGCGGAGCTCCTCGACCCGGAAGAAGAACAGCGCCGGAGTGCCGCTGCGCTCCAGCAGCTCCAAAATGTCGGTGAGACCCTCCTCGCCCCCGCACTGGACGGAGAGGTAGACCCGGACGTCACGCTTATCCGGATTGTCGTCCGGACCCGGCGAGGGGGAGGGAGCGGGGGAGGGACTGGAGGAGGGGGTGAGCGAAGGCGTGGGGCTGCTCGACGGAGAGGGAGATGGGCTGGGGGCAATGCTCTTTAGGTAGCTTTTGTAATATCCGTTCAGGGTGGAGGAGGCCGCATCCATAAATTGGTCATCCTCCAACACAACATCAGGGGTATAGATACGGACGGCGTAATAACCGCCCATATCCCGTTGATAATTATTGATGACCTCTCTCCCAAAATAATTGCAGAGGCTAACGAGAGGCAGATAGATAATACCGTTTCTCATAATAGCGCGGGTATAGGAGTTGCCGTTCCGGTCGTAACAGGTGTTTGCATTAAGATCATACGTCAGTACCTTCTGCTTATTAAAGACGGTAACCACATTGTTCACCGCGCCTACAATAACACCCAGGCTGTTGCCGGTAATGTTAGCATCGAACATGGTGTAGGGCACATAAACCGTTCCACCTACAGCAATGGGCATATTTTCTACTGAAGGACTCGTCACCAAGTTGTCGTTCAATGCAAGGAAAATTATGGTATCGCTTCCGGCGGCGTACGCGCCGGGCAAATTGACGGAAAACAGAACGACTGCGGAGCAGAGCAGGCAGACCAGTGCTTTTTTCCAGTTCACGGCGGTGCCTCCTTTCCATAACGAAGCTACTAAAGATTATATCATGCCGGACGTGCGGGGTAAAGTGGGAAGAAGTACTGGCCTTGCGCTTGGGGCGGGGCCATTGTATAATAATCTCTGCTGAACAAGCCGCAACAGCGGCAAATTGGGGGAACACGGATGGATTATGCAGAGGAGTCCCTGCGGCTGCACTATGAGTGGCGGGGCAAGCTGGAGACTGTACCCAAGATGGAGGTCGGGAGCCGGGAGGCCCTCTCTCTGGCCTATACCCCCGGCGTGGCCCGGCCCTGTCTGGAGATTCAAAAGGACCCGGCCAAGAGCTACGAGCTCACGGGCCGCTGGAACACGGTGGCGGTGGTCACCGACGGGTCGGCGGTGCTGGGCCTGGGTGATATCGGGCCCGAGGCGGGTATGCCCGTCATGGAGGGGAAATGCGTTCTCTTCAAGGCTTTCGGCGGCGTGGACGCGGTACCCCTCTGCATCCGCTCTCAACAGGTGGACGATATCGTCAACACGGTGGCGTTGCTGGCGGGTTCCTTCGGCGGCGTGAATCTGGAGGATATCTCCGCCCCCCGCTGCTTCGAGGTGGAGCGGCGGCTCAAGGAGCGCTGCGGCATCCCGGTATTCCACGACGACCAGCACGGCACCGCCATCGTGGTGGCCGCAGCCCTGATAAACGCGCTGAAGCTGACGGGAAAAAGGATTGAGGAAATTTCCGCCGTCTTTTCCGGCGCTGGCGCGGCGGGCACGGCCATTTTCAAGCTCCTGTGGAGCATGGGCCTGCGCAGAGCCGTCCTCTGCGATATCGCTGGAGTGGTGTATCCGGGCCGAAGCGATCTGGCGGAGAACCGGGCCCTGGCGGAGCTGGCGGAACGCACCCGGCCCACAGTCCGGGGCGGGCTGAAAGAGGCGCTCGTGGGCGCCGACCTCTTCGTGGGGGTCTCCGCACCGGGACTGCTGACGGCGGAGATGGTCCGTTCAATGGCCGGGGACCCCATTCTTTTCCCCATGGCCAACCCCGTGCCCGAGATGATGCCCGACGAGGCGAGGGCGGCGGGAGCCGCGGTGGTGGGTACCGGCCGGAGCGATTTTCCCAACCAGATTAACAACGTCCTGGCCTTCCCCGGCGTGTTCCGGGGCGCGCTGGACGTGCGCGCGGGCGATATCAACGACGCCATGAAGCTGGCCGCCGCCCATGCCCTGGCCTATTTGGTGGGGGACGAGCTGTCGGCGGACTACATCCTGCCCACGGCCTTCGACGAGCGGGTCTGCCCAGCGGTTGCGGCGGCAGTGGCGCAGGCAGCCCGTGAGAGCGGCGTGGCGAGGATTTAGAAGATTTTCCCGGGCAGACCCGCTGCCGCCGCTTATGCGGCGTCCAAGCATTTTGGTCCTGGGGGAGACCAAAATCTTGCCGCAGGGCGGATTAATTCGCCCGAGGATGTAAAAAAAGGGGTCCCCATGCGGCCTGGCGTATGGGGCGTCTGCCCGGCGGCTGCGGCGGCAGTGGCGCAGGCAGCCCGTGAGAGCGGCGTGGCGAGGATTTAGAAGATTTTCCCGGGCAGACCCGCTGCCGCCGCTTATGCGGCGTCCAAGCATTTTGGTCCTGGGGGAGACCAAAATCTTGCCGCAGGGCGGATTAATTCGCCCGAGGATGTAAAAAAGGGGTCCCCATGCGGCCTGGCGTATGGGGCGTCTGCCCAGCGGTTGCGGCGGCAGTGGCGCAGGCAGCCCGTGAGAGCGGCGTGGCGAGGATTTCATATGCGCCGTGCGCACTGCCTCCCGCAAATGGTGGGAGACCTGATGCGTTCAACCTACCTTTTAATGCAATTTTAAAAAACCCTAAATTCCATTTTGAGCCCCCCGGGGTTATACTGACCACAGTAAAATGACGATTCCGGCGAAGGGGGAACGATTCATGGCGGTCACATTGGAACAGGTAGAGAAGCTGCGGGAGAAGTCCGGCGCTTCTTACGAGGCGTGTAAGGACGCCCTGGACCGCACGGGCGGAGATCTGTTGGAGGCTCTGATTTTTCTGGAGAGGACGGGCCGGAGCAGGACCGCGCCCCGGGGCGGGACCTTCACCACCGAGCGGGGCGGCGGCGTGGACGAGGCCGCCAAGCTGGTGCTGGAGACCCAGTCAAAAGCGGGAAAGAAGGGGAAAAAGAGCAGCGGGGTCCACGACGGAGACTGGCGGGAATGGCTGCGCGAGCTCTGGGCGGCGGGATTAAATCTGCTGCGCCACTCCACGGTGAACCAGTTTGAGGTATGGCGGCATGATCGGCTCATGACCTCAATCCCCATTCTGATTCTGATTTTACTGGTGGTCGTGGCCTTCTGGATTTCTGTGCCCCTGCTGATTATCGGCCTGTTCGCCGGCTGCCGCTACCGCTTTGTGGGACCCGATTTGGGCAAGGAGTCCATCAACGACGTGATGGATAACGTTTCCGCCACTGTGGACGACATGGTGGGCCAGGTGAAGAAGGAGTTCCACGAGAGCAAGAGCGCTCAGGAACAGAAGGCCGACCGCGCGGAGGAGAGCGCCCGCAGGGCGCGCGAGAGCGTCGAGAAGGCCCAGAGGAGCGCTGAAAAGGCCGCCCGTAAGGCTCAGGAGGCCGCTGAGAGGGCGACATGGAAAGCGCAGGAGGCCGCCGAGAAGGCGGCCCGCAAGGCGCAGGAGGTGGGCCGCAAGGCGCGGGAGACCGCCGGACAGGCCACTCAGAAGGCCCAGGACACCGCCGGGAAGGCGGCCCGGAAGGCGGAGGATTTCTCCAAGAAGATGGACGGTATGGTGGATTCCATCTGCGGCCATGTGGACAATCTGGTCAGCAAAATTGACGATGCCTTTTCCGACAAGGATAAATAATTCACGCATTTCTGCGCGGGAACCACCGCCGCACGGCGGTGGTTCCCATTACAAATGAAGCGTCTTACGGGCGCATGGAGGTTTCAATGAGCGAAAAGATTTTGCTCGTGGAAGACGAGGAAAAGCTGGCCCGGGTGGTGGAGCTGGAGCTGCGCTATGAGGGCTACGAGGTGGAGAAGGCCTTCGACGGTCGCGCCGGTCTTGATAAGGCCCTCTCGGGCGAGTTTGATCTGGTCCTGCTGGATATCATGCTGCCCGCCCTCTCGGGCATGGAGGTCCTTCGGCGGCTGCGAAAGGAGAGCCAGCTCCCCGTGATTATGCTCACTGCCCGGGACACTGTGGTGGACAAGGTGGCCGGACTGGACTCGGGAGCCGACGACTATATCACCAAGCCCTTTGAGATCGAGGAGCTGCTGGCCCGTATCCGGGCCGCTCTGCGCAAGCGCCCGGCCCGGCCTGAGGGGGAGACCCTCACGGCGGGGCCCCTCGTCATGGACGCCGACCGCCACGAGGTGACGGTGAACGGCACTGCCGTGGAGCTGACCCGGAGGGAGTTTGACCTGCTGAAATATCTGCTGGAGAACAAGGAACGGGTCATCAGCCGGGAGTCTCTGCTGGACAATGTATGGGGCTTCGACTTCGTGGGCGAGACCAATGCGGTGGACGTCTATATCCGCTTCCTCCGCTCGAAGATCGACGAGGCGTTCGACATTAAGCTCATTCACACCGTGAGAGGTGTGGGGTACGTTATCAGAGAAGAATGAAGAGAGATAAAGAGAGACGGCGGACTGCGTTTATAGACGCTGTTCGGAGCCGAGTTATGACGAGGGCGGCGCGGTTCAGGTGCTTACCGCTCTCATAGGAAGCGGCCGGTCCAGCTTTGCCGATTCCTTTTTCACCTTTCATTTTACAGGGGGTGTCCGTTTGAACCAGAAAACCGATAAGCGTCCGCCGGGCAGGATCAAGTCGTCCATCGTCCTGCGGCTGAATACCCGGCTCTTTTTCCGACTGCTGGGGATTTACCTGGGGATGGACATCCTGCTTACCCTCCTCTTTACGGGGGGGATGTTCATCTGGTCGGAGCAGCGCTGCACGGAGATTGACCAGCTGGTGCAGGAGCGGGGCGTGCCCACCGCCGAGGCCACCCGCTGGATGGAGGCGGGGGACTATATCGTCTCCGCCGGAACGGGACCTCATGAGGGCTGGCAGCTCCCGGAGTGGATGCCCGCGCCCGATGAGACCGGGGACGGTACCCGGTACTTCAACCCCGGCGACACCAGCCTCTTCTTCGGCCTGCTCCGGTTCCGCCACGGGGGGACCACCAGCTACACCGTTGAGATGCCGAACGACGGCCAGCCCTACGCCATTACCCTGGACCTCTCCTCGCCTGTGACGTTCTTTGTCTTCGTCACCCGGATTTTGCTGGTGGTCCAGCTCATCAGTCTGGTCTCCAACCTCTTCAAGAACGCCGGGACCATCAAGAAGACCCTGCGGCCCATCCAGGAACTGGCCGCCGCCGCCGCCCGGCTCAACACGGTATCCGGCATGTCTCCCGAGGAGCTGCAGATGCTGGCGGGTAAGCTGAACGAGATCAACGCCACCCATCTGGATACCCGCATCTCGGTCCCGGGGACACAGCGGGAGCTGAAGACTCTGGCCACCGCCATCAACTCTATGCTGGACCGGATCAACGAGGCCTACCGCTCCCAGATGCGCTTCGTGTCCGACGCGTCCCATGAGCTGCGCACCCCCATCGCCGTCATCCAGGGGTACGCCAATATGCTCAACCGCTGGGGCAAGGACGACCCCGCGACCCGGCAGGAGGCCATCGACGCCATTACCGCCGAGGCAGCCTCCATGAAGGAGCTGGTGGAGCAGCTCCTCTTCCTGGCCAGGGGCGATAACGAGTCCATGCATGTGGAGTTTGAGGACCTGGACCTCACCGCCGTGGCTGCCGAGGTCCTGCGGGAGACCGAGATGATCGACCAGACCCACCAGTTCTCCGCCCAGTGGGAGGACCATGTAATGATCCACGCCGATATGGGCCTGGTGAAGCAGGCCATGCGCATCCTGGTGGACAACTCCATCAAGTACACGCCTGCCGGAGGGAACATCCGCCTGGCGGTCTCCAGCGAGGGCGGCAACGCCCGGCTCACCGTCCAGGACGAGGGCCAGGGCATCGACGCGGAATCCCTGCCCCATATCTTTGACCGCTTCTACCGCACCGACCAGTCCCGCGCCCGCCAGACCGGCGGCACCGGACTGGGGCTGGCCATCGCCAAGTGGATCGTCGACCGGCACGACGGCTGGTTCGAGGTGACGAGCCGCGAGGGCATCGGCACCCGCATAACGGTGGTCATTCCCCTGGCCGCCGTCAACCAGTCGGAGAAGCCCAAAGAGGCGGAAGAGGAAAAGAAACTGGCCTGACAGCAAAAACCCCGTCCCGGCAGCTAAAAAGCTGCCGGGACGGGGTTTTTGCTGTTATGAGCAGAAGCGGTGCTTGCCGATGACCTTGATGAGGGGCCTGGACCAGATCCAGGCGCTGGTGGCTGTGTCGGGATTAAAATAGTAGATGGCCCCGCCGCTGGGGTCGGCGCCGTTGAGGGCGTCCCGGGCGGCGCGGTAGGAGGACTCGGCCACGGGCTGGTTGAACTGCCCGTCGTCCATACAGGTGAAGGCCCCCGGCTGATAGACCACCCCGGCGATGGTGCCCGGGAAGGAGGGGTGCTCCACCCGGTTGAGAATCACCGCGCCCACAGCCACTTGGCCGCTGTAGGGCTCGCCCCGGGCCTCCGCCGATATGACCCGGGCCAGCAGGTCGACGCTGTTCTGCTGGCTGGAGGCGGGGACGTCGGCCCCGGTGGTGGACATGCCCAGGGCCTTGAGCGTGGCCGGCCCCGCCACGCCGTCGGCGGTGAGGCCGTTTTTGCGCTGGAAGTACTTCACCGCCTCGGCGGTCTGAGGGCCGTAGACCCCGTCCACCTTGCCGTTAAAGTAGCCCCAGTTGGTCAGCTTGGTCTGGATGGTGCGCACGGCGTCCCCGGAGGAGCCCTGCCGGTAGGCGGCGGCCTCAGCCGTCTGGAAAAAGGAAATGATGGCGATATTGACTGCGAAAAGGACGGCGATGGAAAGCGCCAGCCGTTTTTTGTTCTGCATACCGCGGCCTCCGTTCTGATGGTGTCAGGCTTAGTCTACGGTTTTGACCGGCGCGATATGCGAGGAAATGGGTACCAAAAAAGGGCGGCGGATTGGAATATCCCGGGGCGGATTGGGCCATACTGGAAACACAAACAACAAGTGCGGGAGGTATGCCCTATGGTAAAGGGTGTGGCGCGGCGTGTCATCGTGGTAAAGTCCCCGGACCGCCGCCTGTTCGAGCAGGCGATTTTTATTGTAAAAGAGGACGCGTTCAACGCCGAGGGCGTGACCGCGGAGCAGGTCTTGGCGGAGGCCCAGCGGGTGGCCGACGGCTACGTAAAGCGCAATACCGGTCTGGGCCGGTGGCTGCGGCGGATTCCCGGTCCGGCCTACGCCGCAGCCGGGGCGGGGCTGGCGACACTGGTCTGGAGCCTTGCGATGTTTTTGTAGAGTACTGATGGAAGCTGCCTTTACTGCGCATACGCCGCCTCCGGCGGCGTGCGCTTTAATTTACAGGTCCGTGGCGTAGCGAAACGGCCCGGGCCGTCCCTCCAGTTTGCCCCAAACCGGACGAGTTATGGGCGGCGGTCCTGGGGGAGGGAACGGAAACTCCGCTGCCTGGTGAAGGGGAGAGCGCTCCAGACCGCACCCTTTGCCGAGCCCCGGAACGACAGCCGCAGACTCCCTCTGATCCAGAGCGCCCCAACAGAATGAAGCCGCCGTGAAAGCGCAAAAAAGCGCCCTTCCGGCGGCTTTTTTTCGGTCCTTTTTTCTATAGGAATCCGGGCCGTTTTGGTGTATACTTTTGCCACCAAACAATTTGTACTTAAGGAGGCAACACACCATGCCGAAAGTAGACGTGTCCAACGCCCTGCCCTTCCTGCCCGCCAGCTGGCTGGCCAGCCGCGAGTCCGCCCTCAACGAGGCCCACGCCCGGCTCCAGGAGAACCGGGGCCCCGGCTCTGATTTTCACGGCTGGGTCCGCCTGCCCGAGAACTACGACCGGGAGGAGTACGCGCGCATCAAGACTGCCGCCAGGCGCATTCAGAGCGACTCCGAGGCGCTGGTGGTCATCGGCATCGGCGGGTCCTATCTGGGCGCCCGGGCCGTCATCGAACTGCTCCAGTCTCCCAACTATAACCTGAAGAAAAAGGACACCCCCGACATCTTTTTCGCCGGCAACGGCCTCTCCACCGACGCGCTGCTGGAGACCATCGAGCTGGTGAAGGACCGCGATTTCTCCGTGAACGTCATCTCCAAGTCCGGCACCACCACCGAACCCGCCGTGGCGTTCCGTATTTTCAAGAATCTGCTGGAGGAGAAGTACGGCAAGGAGGGGGCCAAGAGCCGCATCTACGCCACCACCGATGCGCACAAGGGCGCGCTGAAGGGACTGGCGGACACGGAGGGATACGAGGAGTTCGTGGTGCCCGACAATGTGGGCGGACGGTACAGCGTCCTTACCGCCGTGGGCCTGCTGCCCATCGCCGTGGCCGGCGTGGACATCGACGCGCTGATGGCCGGCGCCCACGACGCCATGAGCGAGCTGGCTCAGCCCGGGGCGCAGAACGCCGCCTGGCAGTATGCCGCCGCCCGCAACGGACTCTATGAGGACGGTAAGAAAATCGAGCTGCTGGCCTGCTATGAGCCCTCCTTCCGTTTCTTCGCCGAGTGGTGGAAGCAGCTCTACGGCGAGAGCGAGGGCAAGGAGAACCGAGGCATTTTCCCCGCCAGCGTGGAGTTCACCGCCGATCTGCACTCCATGGGCCAGTACATCCAGGAGGGCGAGCGCCACCTCTTCGAGACCGTGGTCCGTTTCGCGGCATGCGGCGGCGAGATTACCATTCCCGACGATCCCCAGAATGTGGACGGGCTGAACTTCCTCACCGGCAAGCCCCTCTCCTTCGTGGCCGAGCAGGCTTTCCGGGGCGTCACCTTGGCCCACATGGACGGCGGCGTGCCCAACCTGACCGTCACCGTGGACAGCCGGGACGCCAGGAGCGTGGGCGCCCTCATCTACTTCTTCGAGTACGCCTGCGGCGTATCCGGCTATCTGCTGGAGGTCAACCCCTTCGACCAGCCCGGCGTGGAGGCCTATAAAAAGAATATGTTCGCCCTCCTGGGCAAGCCCGGTTTTGAGGAGCGCAAGGCCGAGCTGGAGAAGCGGCTGTAATTCCCAAGGCGCTCTGCAAGGCGCCATTGGGCGGTATGTGAGCGCAGGCGTGAGCCTGCCTCCCGCTTCGACACAACCCAATCGAAAAACCGCCCGAACGAACGAAAATTTCCATATGAATTTTTAGTGAACTTGTGCAAACCGGTTGCAATCCGCCCGCGGAAATGGTAACATAGAGGCACAAGCCGGAGGCGTTTCCGGCGGACAACGAAGGAGTGATAATTATGGTGAGAGTGATCATGGGCGTCAAGGGCACCGGGAAGACCAAGCAGATGATCGAGCTCATTAATTCCGCTGTTCACAGCGAAAACGGCAACGTGGTCTGCATTGAAAAGGGCCCTAAGCTGACCTACGACATTCATTATAAAATCCGGCTGGTCGAGTCCAGCCAGTATGATATGAGCACCTTCGATTTCATGCGCGGCTTCATCAGCGGCCTGTATGCGGGCAACTATGACATCACCCACATCTTTATCGACAGCCTGACGAAGATTGTCGGCGTGGAGCCCACCGACCCCTCTGTGGAGAACTTCCTGGACTGGCTGAACAGCTTTGCCGAGAAGAACAACCTGAAGTTCACCGTGACCATCAGCGGCGACGCCGACCTGGCCAGCGAGGGCGTCAAGAAGTACTTTTAAGCGTGTCTCCTTTGATTCCGGCCCTGCTTCGGCAGGGCCGGAATTTTGTGCGTTAATGAAAACGGAGGTGGAACCTTGCACCGAGATCTGACCCGGGGAAGCGTCACCAAATCCATGCTGTTTTTCGCCCTGCCCATGATTCTGGGCAATCTCCTTCAGCAGCTCTATAACGTGGCGGACACGCTGATTGTGGGCAGGGGCATCGGTCCGGACGCTCTGGCGGCGGTGGGGTCCTCCTTCACGCTGATGACCTTTCTCACGTCCATCCTGCTGGGCCTGTGCATGGGCAGCGGTGTCTTCTTCTCCATGCTCTTCGGGGCGGGGGAGGAGGAGCGGCTCAGGGAGGGAATCTTCGTCTCCTTCGTCCTCATCGCCGGGGCGGCGCTTCTTCTCAATACGGCGGCGCTTGTGCTGCTGGACCCCATTCTGCGGCTTTTGCAGACGCCGGCGGAGATCTGCGCGGCCGCGAGGGAGTATCTGCGGGTGGTGTTCCTCGGCATTGGCTTCACGTTCCTCTACAATTTTTTTGCCGCCCTTCTGCGGGCGGTGGGTAACAGTGTGGCTCCGCTTTTGTTCCTGGGCGTATCCACCGCGTTGAATATTGCGCTGGATATCCTTTTCGTAATCATTATTCCCTTTGGGGTTGCGGGCGCGGCGGCGGCTACCGTCATCGCCCAGGGCGTGTCCGCGCTGTGCATCGCAATTTACGCCCTCCGCCGCACCGGCCTGCTGCGGCTGGAGCGGCGGCATCTGCGCTTTCGGGCCGGGACCGTCAAGAGCATCGCGTCCTATTCGCTGCTGACCTGCGTACAGCAGTCGGTGATGAATTTCGGCATCCTGATGATTCAGGGGCTGGTGAACAGCTTCGGCGTCGCAGTCATGGCGGCGTTCGCCGCGGCGGTGAAAATCGACTCCTTTGCCTATATGCCGGTACAGGACTTCGGGAACGCTTTTTCCACGTTCATCGCCCAGAACTACGGCGCGGGAGAGGGAAGGCGCATCCATGCCGGAATCCGCTCGGCGGTGGGGACGACACTGGTTTTCTGTGTGGTTATCTCCCTGGGTGTGTTCCTCTTCGCACCGGAGCTAATGGGTATCTTCGTCGCCCCGGAGGAGACGGAGATTCTGGCCGTCGGCGTGGAGTACCTGCGTATTGAGGGGGCCTGCTACTGTGGGATCGGCTGCCTGTTCCTGCTCTACGGGCTGTACCGGGGCCTGGGGCGGCCTGGAATGTCCGTGGTGCTGACTGCCGTTTCACTGGGCACCCGGGTGGCGCTGGCCTATCTGCTGGCCCCCATCCCCGCCTTTGGCCTCCCGGCCATCTGGTGGGCCATCCCCATTGGGTGGGTGCTTGCGGATCTGACCGGACTGGCTTATTACCGGCAGAGGCGGGAGATGCTGCTGCCGCCTGAGGATTAGCATAAACAGGCTGAAACGCCCGGCCCTGTCTTTTTGAGACAGGGCCGGGCGTTTGCTCATAGCTGGGGCAGCATGGCGCGGAGGGCCTCCGTCACCTGCGGCAGGTCGCCGTCGCAGAGGAGAGCGCGCCTCGACCGGGCAAATCGGCCTATCAGAGCCCATCTGCTCATCTCCTGCCTGTAATGAGTACGGGCGGCCCGGATGTTATCCCGGGCCGCCCGTCAGTCTGTCGAAAAAGTCCGGCAGGACTATTTCGGCAAAAAGCTGCATGGCGGATGGGGCTCGATTTCTGGGGAAAAGGTCGCCCCATCCGTCATGAGAAGTGTCATTTCACAGGCGCATATCCCCAGAAATGACGGATATTCATTTGATTCCGCCGTCCGCAGGCGGCGGAACTCTGCGGGGCTTTCTCTGCGGAGAAATTTCCGATAAGCTGAGCACGCGATATGCAGCGATGCATATCGCGTGCTTTTTATGCCCTGCGTCAGGTCATGGGCGTGGCGCCCATGGCGGTGTGGAGCTCAGAGGTCACCGCGCCCCGGAAGAGGCGGACGGCGTGCTGGTGCATGACGGCCAAATTGCCGGGCACCCGGTCTGCGGGGAGGTTCCCGGACACGGAAAAGTCGTTGTCCAAAATGAACTTGACCTCCGGGTCCTTCTTGCCGCCGCCCAGAAGGCCGGGGCCTGCGTGGAGCTTGAGCCGGCAGTCCTCCAGGGCCATCTCCACGTCCAGCGAGCACTTGCCCACGGCCTTCTCGTCCACATCCTGCTCGGCCAGGATGCCCAGGAAGGCGGGGGCGATGAGGTCGGACCAGGCGCTGCCCTCCAGGTTCAGGGCCTTGCGGGAGAAGGCGTTGACGTACCTGAGGCCGATCCGCTCGAAGAAGGAGGGCTGGTAAATCTGGATGAACTCGGCCAGGGGCTTGTCCAGCCGCTGGGCGAAGTCTTCCCAGCGCTGATAGCGGAGGGTGGACAGGGCGATAAAGCTGTTGGTCAGGTTCAGCTTCCACAGCCCGTCGGCGGAGATAAAGGAGTAGTTGGTAATGGGCGCGCCCTGCTCCAGCCTGGCGTTGGGCGTGCCCAGGCCCGTCACCTTTGGGGCGGGCTGCTCATGGTTCACCAGGTATCGGGGGAAGTCGCGGCGGACGGCCTCCTGAAATGCCGCGGGTTCCTTGGCGGAGATGGAGAGAATGGCGGGGAAGCGAAGCTGGCAGATGACCTCCACCAGAGGATTCACGGCGTATTGATACCGGTCGTAGTAGGAAAACAGCATGGCGACCGCTCCTTTCTTTCAGTGGGATAACTATCTCCATTTTACCCCGCCGGAGCGTTCGTGTCAAATGAGGACAGGGGAGAGTCAAATTGAGGTGGCCTTACAAGTGGCGTATCCGAATGTTAATTCATCAGCCTTGGCAGCGTTTAAGAGGCTGTCCGGCAAAGTGTGCTTCGGACTGATAAATTGACAGGAATCCTTACTGCACGATGTAATTTTATTGGGGAGTTCAATTGAAGATCCATCAGATTATCATACTTTGGAATTTCCCGATACAAAAAAGGAAGACTTACTTTTGAAGTAAGTCTTCCCCGGCCGGCCGCTTAAGCGGCCGGCCATAAAAGCTGTTATTTAAGGTTGAGAAAGTCCTCCATCAGCTCCACGTACCTGCGGGCCTCGCGGAGATCGTCCATCTCGCAGAAGATGCGGATGAGCGGCTCGGTGCCGGAGAAGCGGCCGATAATCCAGCCGCCGTTTTTGAAGTAGACCTTACAGCCGTCGGCATAGCTGACCTTCTCCACCTCGCAGGGAAACTCAGGCAGCAGCTTATCCACCATCAAAGTCTTGTGGATGCGCTCCTTCTCGGAGTTGGAGAATTTGTAATCCCGCTCCTCCATCTCAAAGGCGCCGAACTGATCGGTGATGTCCTTGTAGATCTCTGAGAGCTTGCGGCCGGTGGTGGCGATCATCTCCACCAGCAGGGAGGCGGCGTAGATGCCGTCCTTGCCCTGGATGTGGCCCCGGACGGTGAGGCCGCCGGAGGACTCGCCGCCGATGACCGCCCCGGTCTCCGCCATCTTGCCGGAGATGTGCTTGAAGCCCACGGGCACCTCGTAGCACTCCTCGCCGAAGCGGGCGGCGATGGCGTCCAGCAGATGGGTGGTGGCAATGTTGCGCACCGCCGCGCCGTGCCAGCCCTTGTATTTGAGAAGGTAGTAGTAGAGCAGCACCAGAATCTTGTTGGGATGGAGGAACTCTCCCGCGTCGTCGATGACGCCCAGCCGGTCGGCGTCGCCGTCGGTGGCGATGCCGATGTCGCAGTGGTTCTCAATGACGAAGTTCTGCAGGCCGATAAGGGTCTTCACATTGGGCGCAGGGAGGCGGCCGCCGAAGAGGGCGTCCCGGCGCTCGTGGATTACGTCCACATCGCAGCGGGCGGTGATGAGAATGGTCTGCAGGGCGGTTTTGCTGACCCCGTACATGGGGTCCAGCACCACCTTCAGACCCCGGGAGCGGATGGCGTCCATATTTACGGCCCGGATGATGGAGTCCACATACTGGTTCATGGGGTTGATGAGCTCGATGAGCCCGGCGCGGACGCCCTCCTCAAAGGGGACGGGGACATAGTCCGGCTCCTCCTCCAGGGCGTCGATATACCGCTCCAGGTCGGCTGTCACCACCTCGTCCGCGTCCCTGCCGCCCTTGGTAAAGACCTTGATACCGTTGTAGATGGCGGGATTGTGGCTGGCGGTGACGGCCATGCCGTAGGAGAGGTCGTAGTACTTCACGGAGAACATGATGAGGGGCGTGGGGGCCTCCCGGTCCACCACCATGCAGCGGATGCCCTCGCCCGCCATGACCTCGGCGGCCCAATGGGCGGCCTCCTGGGAGAGGAAGCGGCGGTCGTACCCGATGAGAAAGCCCCGCTCGGCCACGCCCTCGTCCTTCATCTTGCGGCAGAGCGCCGCCGTCAGGAGCTGCACGTTGGCCCGGGTGAACTCGTCGCCGATGATGGCCCGCCAGCCGCCGGTACCGAATTTGATGCTCATAAGATTGCCTCCTTAAGAATAGACGGGGGATGCGGACTGCCACGTCGCTCCGCTCCTTGCAAGGACGCGGTTACGCAGGCCGGTCCGGCCTATCCCATTACCACGGTGACGGTGTTTTCGCTGCCCTGGGGCATGACGGGGACCAGGCCGCGCTCGCAGGGCCGGCCGTTGACGGTCACGGACCTCACGCCCTTCTCCACCCCGTCCGGGTTTTGGACGGTGATGCGGTAGGTCGCGCCCCGCCAGACCCGGACGGCCTCAAAGCCGCTCCAGTCCCCGGGGATGCAGGGGTCCACCAGCAGGCCGTCGTACTGGGGCCGAAGGCCCAGGATGTACCGGGTGGCGGCGAAGTAGCTCCACCCGCCCGAGCCGGTCATGAAGGGATGCCGGGCCCGGCCGAAGGCGGTGTGGTCTCTGCCCATGATGAACTGGCAGTAGGAGTAGGGCTCGCTTTGACGGATTTCTATTTTATCATTTTGCCGGGCGGGGCACAAGCTGTCGTAGAACTTCATGGCCCGGCCGCCCCGGCCCAGCATGGCCTCCGCGCACCATGCCCAGGGGTTGGGATGGGAGAAGATGGAGCCGTTCTCCTTCACGCCGGGGTAGACCCGGGTGACGAAGCCGATGGCGTCGTCGGGCACGGTGTAGCTGGGGGCGTTGAGCATGAGGCCGTACTCGGTGTAGAGGTAGTCGTTCACCGCGTCCATGGCGGCCACGCCCTTATCGTAGGGGGCCGCGCCGGAGAGGACGGCCCAGGTGTTGCTCTCCATATGGACCTTGCCCTCGGTATCCGCCTGAGTGCCGATTTTCCTGCCGTCGGCGGTGACGCCCCGGAGGTACCAGCCGCCGTCCCAGAGCTCCCGGTCGCAGACCTTGCCCACCTCGGTGCGCATGGCGCCGTAGTACCCGGCCTCACGCTCCCGGCCCATAAACCGGGCCAGCTCCACGAACTGCCCCAGAGCCCAGTGGTGGAGGAAGGAGACCATGGCGCTCTCGCCCCCGCCCAGATTCAGGCAGTCGTTCCAGTCGGCCCGCAGGCCCTTGCAAATTCCGTGAGCCCCCACCTGGGCGGCGGAGAAGTCCAGAATTTTGGTCATGTGCTCCCAAACCGTGCCCTCGCCGCCGTCGGCGTAGCCCACGGTCTCGTCCAGAAGGGAGAATTCGCCGGTCTCCTTCACGTACTCGGTGATGGCGGCGATGAGCCACAGCGCGTCGTCCGCGCAGGCGTCCTCAATGCCGTGGACGATGTCGTCCCGGGAGCGGGTGGGGATGACGGTGGGGGACTTGTAGGGGGGCGCGGCCTTTTTCGGCTCGAACCAGGCGGGGTCGAAGAGGTGGAGGCCGTAGCCCTTGGCGGTGAGGCCCTGGAGGAGCTGCATGATGCGCTTTTTGCAGCCCCCGGGGTTGGAGTGGGGGATGGTCATGGCGTCCTGGGCGGTGTCCCGGTAGCCCAGGCCCGTCCGCCCCCCCACCTCGATGAAGGAGGCGAAGCGGGAGAACATGACGTTCACCTCGCTCTGGTAGAGGGTCCAGGTGTTGAGCATGGTGTCCATATCCGCGTTGGGGGTGCGGACCTGGAGTTTACATAATTTTTCGTTCCAGAAGGCGGCAAGGTCCGCGAAGGCGGCGTCCACCGCGGCGAAGTCGCTGTACTTGCTCCGCACCCGGCGGCCCTCGTCCCGGTCCCCCTCGCCCAGCATCCAGACAAGGCGCGCGGACTCGCCGGGGGCCAGGGTCAGCTTCTTCTGGAGGACGGCGCAGTGGTTACTGCCCTTCTCAAAGGAGCCGAAGCATTCGCCCCGCTCCACCGCCAGGGGGTTGGTCTCGGTGCGGTAGGGGCCGAGGAACGTGTCCCGGAGGCAGTCAAAGCCGTCGGGGGTGAAGGAGGCGGCTATGTACTGGTGGGCGTGCTCGTAGAAGAGGTCGTAGTCGATGATGCCGTCCTCGTAGTCGCTGCCCGCGCAGTAGAGGGACATCTGGAAGTTCTGGTTGTCGATGGGAATCTGATGGAACGAAAACTCCGCGTAGGAATAAAGGCTGAGATTGCGCTTTGTATTCGTCCGGTTGGCCAGCTTCACGTCCCAGAGCTCCACGTTCTCCCCCCGGGGGATGAAGAGGGTCTGGCTGGCGTCCACGCCGCCCCGGGCGCACTCGTACACCGAGTAGCTGAGGCCGTGGCGGCACTTGTAGTCCGCCAGGTCCCCGCCGCAGGGCTGCCAGGAGAGGGACCAGAACTCGCCGGTGTCGTCGTCCCTTAAGTAGACATAATGTCCGGGGCGGTCCATGGGCGCGCCGTTGGGGCGGAAGCGGGTGATGCGGTGGTACTCGGGGGATTTGTAGAAGAGATACCCCCCGGCGGTGTGGTTCACCACGGCGCAGAGGTCCTCCACGCCGAGGTAGTTGGTCCAGGAGACCGGCACGTCCACCCGGTCGATGACGTACTCCCGGCGTTCGTTGTCGAAATGGCCGTACTGCATAGGCGCAACGCCCCCATCTTGTTCTAGGTTACACCTCTATTATACCGCCTGAAAAATAGGTGAACAGGGCTGGGAGTGCGTAATTTTGACTTTGGTTGTCAGGTGCGAAAAAGCGCCCCCGCCCAGGCGGGGGGGGGCGGGGGGGGGGCGGCGGCACGTCAAGGGCGCCGCGGCCTGCGGGGGGACAGGGGGGAAGGCGGGCGTTTCGTGAACCGCCCCTGCGGGATGTACGCAGAGGCCGCCACACCTGCCGCAACATGCGCCGCCACGGCGCCGGCCATTGCCCAAGAGGGCGTGGACAGCTACGCCTGTGCGGGAACCGCGGCGAGATGGGCGTCGCGTACCCGCCGGTGGCACTCGGCCAGCACGGGGATGAGGGCCTCCATCTGTCCGTCCTTTCCTGCGTTCTCCCGGAGCTTCTGCTCGGTGAGCTGGGCCTGAATGACCAGGCTGTAGTAGAGCTGGGCGTCCACGGCGTCCTGGGCGCACACGCGGGCCAGCAGGCCGGAGAGCCGCACATATTTGGCGGTGAGCTGCTCGGAGGCAGTATGCCGGGTGAAGGGCGCCAGCAGGCGGCAGAACAGGAAGACGATGAGGGCTCCCAGCAGAATGTAGAGCACCCTCAGGCCGAACATGGCCGACACCGCCCCCCAGCCGAAGGTGGTCAGGAAGACTGCGCCGCCCAGCGCGCCGACGGTGGAGCAGGCGTAGGTCTGGGCGTAGTCGGAGAAGAAACCGGTGAGAAAGCCGGAGAACATCATGAAGAAGGTGCGCACCCCCGCGGCGGGGAAGAGGGAGTAGACGACCACCGAGACCGCGCCGCCCGCCAGGGTGCCCAGAACCCGCTTCCAGGTCTTGGTCCCGATATCGTCGGCGTAGGGGAGGGAGAGGGAGGCCACGGTGAAGAGAATCCACTTTCCGTGGGTCACGCCCAGCAGCTGCACCAGCAGCGTGCCCACCGCCAGGAGAACGGCGGTGCGGATGGCGTAAGTCACCCGGACGGAGCTCACGTCCATGGCGGCCTTCACCCGGATCCAGAGGGACAGGCCGGTAGGCCGGTAATTGCGGCGGCGCTCCCGGTCGGCCATGTGGCCCAGGCGGGCGCGGAGGTAGTCCGCCGCCTCCCGCAGCTCGGGCGGCGCGTCAGCGCCCCAGTCGGGGGCGGGGAGGTCCGGGCGCAGGCGGAGAACAAAGTCCCGGCAGTCGTCCAGCCAGGGTCCCAGCCGGGATAGAAAGGCCGCCTGGGCGGGGCTGGGGTCTCCCGGCAGCGCGCGGACCAGCAGTATGAGATGCTCCAGGGTCCGGGCCGCGTCCACCAGGGCGAAGCCCGCGTCTGAGATGCGAAGGGCCTTCCTCCGCCGCTCGTAGACCGCCCGGCTGACGACGCACACGCTCTCCCGGACCAGGGCCAGGTCGGGGTCGCCGCCCGTCCCGGTGAGGCGGAAATCCACGGCCCGCCGGGCCTGCTCCAGCATGGCGGTCAGGCGGTCGTGGGCCGTCTCCGTCACCCGGGTGCGGTTGCTGTAAAACTGGTAGAGGATGGTGCACACCGCCCCCGCCAGCGCGCCCAGCATCCGGCGGGGAAGCTGCTCTGCCGTGACGGGGGAGATGAAGAGAAAGAAGAGGTAGGAGAGGATGTAGGGGAAGTACATGCTGCTGGAGTACTCATAGGTATAGGCGTAGAGAATGATGAGCAGCGTAGCCAGATTCAGCGGCAGGGCCGCCCAGGGCTGAAGACTCTGCACCAGGAAGGCGGAGACGACCATCAGCTCCAGAATCACGGTCTGAACGCAAAGGTGCTTGACCGGCGTGGCGGTCATGTCCCGCACGGTGGAGGCGGGCATGAGAATGGTGAGCGAAACGGCAAGAATGCTGTTCTCCGGGCCGAAGACGGCCTGGAAGACGTTGATAAAGACGATGATGAAGATAAAGTTGAGGACATTGTGCAGAAATTTTTGCCGGACAGTCTTTTTAATGCGGTTCCATGTGTTTTGCAGCGTCATTTTCATTGCTCCTTTGCGTTAAAGTATACCATGGGCGGAAAAGAGCAATCAAGAACGTGGACTTTGTGAACTTTTTGTGAACGATGGCCGGGCGCAGAAAATCCCCGCCCGGCGAACCGGGCGGGGATCGCGGGAAGCGGAGCTCAGAGCAGGTATCGGAAGGGCTGGAAGAGGACGGAGGTGATGGGGAAAAGGCTGTGCTTCCAGTCGCCGTTGTCCCAGGGGATGAGTCCGGGCTTCTCGACGTAAGTGCTCTCGTCGGCCGCCTGCAGGCTGTCGGACTCCATGTCCGCCAGATAGTCCTCCAGCATGGCGTTGAACGCCTCGCCGTGGAAGACCAGCATCATCTCGGTGTCGATGTAGGTGGAGCGCATATCCAGGTTGTAGGAGCCCACCAGGGCCAGGTCGTTGTCGATGAGCACAGACTTGCCGTGGGAGGAGTAGTCGCCGAACCACTCCCATACCGTCACACCGGTGGAGAGGACTCTGCCCTTGTTGTGGATATAGTCGGAGGAGGCCATAAAATTATCCCCCACACCGGTGGAGTCGACCTGCATCTCAAAGGGGATACCCTTGGCCGCCACCCGGCCCAGGCCCGCGTACATGGGTTCGTTGCAGACGGCGTAGGGCGTCTGCAGATACACCCGCTCATCGGCGTTCTCCATCAACTGCTGAACCTGCCACCAGACCCAGGGCTCCTTGGAGAGGATGTCGATGGGGTTGTGGATGAAGGTGACCTTCTCCAGCGGCACGGTGAGAGCCTCGTAGTCCACCCCATCGCGGGAGAAGAGCGCCGGCTTGGCGGCGGCCATGGCGGCGTAGCGCGCCTCCAGCTCGGCGGCGGCTTTATCCGTGCTCCCGGGGAGGAGGGGCTGGGCGTCCAGATGGGTTTTGGTATGCCTGTCGGTCCAGACGGTGTGGAAGTAATCCTCCACCTGGAACAAGACGCTGTTCCCGCTCTCCGCCGTGCCTGCGGCGGTATTGTAGAGCAGAACCTCCAGGTCGTGGCTCTTCTTCTCCGGGGGCAGATAGTCGCCCAGAAACTTGTCGAAGGTGTTCCGCCCGCCGATGAGGAGCAGCCGGTCGTCCACAATGACGTACTTGTCGTGCATCCGGCCGTTGAAGGTCCAGGGCATGAGGAGGCTGGGCGTGTTGTAGTAGCGGATTTCCACATTTTCAAGCCGCCCCAGGGCACGGAACACCGGGCTGGGGGACATGCTCACCAGGCCGTTCATGCCATCGGAGAGAATTTGAATGTCCACGCCCCGCCCCGCCGCGGCCAGCAGGGCCGCGGCGATGTCCCGGCCGCTCTCGCAGTCCCGGATGTCAAAGTTGGCGAATACGATTCGCTCCCGGGATTCATTGATCATGCGGATGCGCAGGTCCAGAGCGTCCACATTGTCCTCCACCAGCACAGCCCGGTCCACCGAGCCGCCGCCATAAAAGGAGCTGAGGTCAAAGGCGGACTGAAAGTCCTCGCTTACCGTCGGATGGACGGCGAAGGGGGCCAGGGCGCCGATGAGGAGGTAGAGGAGGACGGCCAGAAGGGCGAGGAGAACAACGGGCCAGCGCTTTCTCTTTCGCAGCGGTTTCGCCTTGGCAGGCGCGGCGGCGCTCACAGCAGCACGACCCCCGCTTCCTGACAGGCCGTGATGGTCTCGTCATCCCACACGGAGGCCTGCACCTCCCCGATATGGGCCTTGCCGAGCAAAAGCATGCACAGCCTCGACTGGCCGATGCCGCCGCCGATGGTCAGGGGGAGTTTGCCCTCCAGCAGCAGCTTGTGGAAGGGGAGCTCCCGCCGGTCGTCGCATCCCGCCGCGGTGAGCTGGCGGTCCAGGGACTCGGGGGAGACCCGGATGCCCATGGAGGAAAGCTCAATAGCGTGGCCCAGCACCTCGTTCCAGAGGAGCAGATCGCCGTTGAGGGCCCAGTCGTCATAGTCGGGGGCCCGGCCGTCGTGGGGAGCGCCGGACCTGAGCGGACCGCCAATGCCCATGAGGAAGGTGGTGGGATGCTCCTTCACCCACGCGTCCTCCCGCTCCTTGGCGGTCAAGTCCGGCCAGCGGTCCTCCAGCTCCTGGGCGGAGACGAAGGAGACCTCCCCGTCCACCAGGGGCAGGGCGGTGAGCTGGGGAAACATGGAGCGCAGGGTGGTCTGGGTCTGCACCAGGCAGTCCACGATGGCCGTGACGGTGGCCTTCAAATAGTCCTCAGTCCGGTCCCGGGGGGCGATGACCTTCTCCCAGTCCCACTGGTCCACGTAGACCGAGTGGAGGTTGTCGGGCTGCTCATCCCGGCGGATGGCGTTCATATCGGTGTAGAGCCCCTCGCCCACGGAGAACTGGTAGCGGTAGAGGGCCATACGCTTCCACTTGGCCAGGGAGTGGACCACCTGGGCGTCCCGACCGGCGGCGGGGATGTCGAAGGAGACGGCCCGCTCCACGCCGCTCAGGTCGTCGTTCAGTCCAGTGGACGCCTCCACGAAGAGAGGGGCGGACACCCTTCGCAGATGGAGCGCACCGCCCAGCGTGTCCTCAAAGAGGCGCTTCAGGAGAGCGATGGCCTTCTGGGTGTCGTAGAGATTCAGGCAGGGGGCGTACCCCTGGGGAATATAGGTCTTATCCATTATGTAAGGCTCCTTACTCTGTTCTACTCAAAAAGATATTACATTATATAACGGAAAAGACCGAAAATCAAGGCGGGCGCGCAGCGCCACGCCTGAGAAAAGCACGCAGCTCAGATTTTCATTTGAAAGCTGACAGACTGCTGTCATATTTTATATGCTAGACTGGACTCAATGAAAGAAGGAGGTGCCCCATGCGGGAGTATGAGGACAAAGAGGCGCTCATCGGGGAGATTGAAAAGACGGCGGCGCTGTTTCTACAGGAATTTGACGATGTGTCCGATGCGGACGGCGACCTGAGGCTTGAGGGTGTGGACAAAACGCCCCGGGAGATGCTCGCCTACCAGCTTGGTTGGATGGAGCTGATCCGCGGCTGGGACAGGGACGAGGCGGCGGGGAAAACGGTCGTCACCCCCGCGCCGGGATACAAGTGGAATCAGATGGGGGCGCTCTATGGGCAGTTCTATTCCCAATACGGCGCACAGTCTCTGACGGAGCTCGGGCGGATGTTTTCCAAAGCGTCTGCGGACATGGTGGAATGGCTCTGCTGCTTTACCGACGAGGAGCTGTTTGTATCGGGCGGGCGGAAATGGGCGCAGTCCACCCCGTCCGGCTGGCCGGTATGGAAGTGGGTCCACATGAACACCGCCGCGCCCTTCAAGACGTTTCGAAGTAAAGCGAGAAAGTGGAAAAAGCTGCGGGCGGCTCTGCACGCGTAAGCCCGCGACCCGTTTCAGGCTGTCAATAAGCCCTCCGCAGACGACGCAGTCAAATAAAATTTCGTCTTTTTCGGGGATATGGGCCTCAGAAATGATATTTCTCATGACGGCCGGGGCGACTTTTTTCCAAAAAATTGAGCCCCGGCCGTCATGCGGCCTTCTGTCAAAGAAGCCCCACGGGACTTCTTTGACAAGCTGAAACGGGGGCGGCCCTCAGGGCCGCCCCCGTTTGTCATACCGGTATCTTCAGGACGTCTCCCGGGTAGATGAGGTTGGGATTGGAGATGCCGTTGAGCTCCGCCAGGGCGCTCACGGTGGTGCCGTACCGCTGGGCGATGCCCCAGAGGGTGTCGCCGGGGCGGACGGTGTAGAGGGCGTACCCCACGGGGATGACGAAGCGCTGGCCGGGGTAGATGAGGTTGGGGTTTTCAATGCCGTTGGCCTCCACGATGGCCTCCACCGTCACGCCGTACCGCACCGCGATGGCCCAGAGGGTGTCCCCGGGCTGGACGGTGTAGACGACCTGGGGCCGCCGCTCCTCCTCGGTGAGGAGCACCCCCTCGGTGAAGCGGTCGCGGTCCACGTAGCCTGTGATGCCGGGCACCTCGCCCCGGTCGGTGTACTGCCAGCCGGTCCAGGACGCCCAGTTTTCGTACACCCGGGGGGAGTCCACCTCCCAGTCGGCCACCCAGAGGGGGTAGCGGGCCACCGCGTCGTCCATCAGATGGTTGGCGGCGTCGCTGTCGCAGTAGATCATGGGCGTTACGCCGGTCAGAGTCTCCAGTTCCTCCAGGAAGGCCAGGGCCACCGCGCCGGCCTGGGCCGGGCTCAGGCCGCTGAGCTCGAAGTCCAGGGCCGGGCGGCAGTCGTAGGAGAGGCCGTCGATGAGTCCGGCGAAGAAGCGGGCCTGCTCCCGGGCGCCGTCCTCGGTGACGGCGGTGAGGTAGTGGTAGAAGCCCAGGTGGAGCCCTGCGTCCAGGGCCCCCCGGTAGTGGGCGCGGAAGTAGTCGTCCACGCCGTCGTAGCCGTAGCTGGCGCGGATATAGACGGTGCGGACGCCGCCGGAGCGGGCGGCGGGGAAGTCGACGGAGCCCTGGAAGACGCTCACGTCCACTCCCGCCGTCTGGTTGTCCGACACGGGAGTCAGGGCCAGGGCGGCGGGCAGCAGCCCCGTCAGCAGCACCAGTGCCAACCCCAGGGCGATGAGTTTTTTGCGCAAGAAAAATCACACCTTTTATTTAGAATTGGATAGCTCCAATCCATTCTATGACCGGCAGCTGCGTCCCGCCCGCCGGTTGGCCCGCTTTTTCGCGCCGCCCGCTTGCCATTTGGCCCGGAAACGAGTATAATACCCCCAAATGCTGTGTGTCTGGAGGATGACCCATGGAAAAAATCAAAATGACAACGCCGCTGGTGGAGCTGGACGGCGACGAGATGACCCGCATCCTGTGGGCGGACATCAAGTCCGTCCTGCTGGAGCCCTACATTGACCTGAAGACCGTCTACTTCGACCTGGGCCTGCCCGAGCGGGAGAAAACCGCCGACCAGGTGACGGTGGACAGCGCCAACGCCATCAAGGAGTACGGCGTGGGCGTCAAGTGCGCCACCATCACACCCAACGCCCAGCGGGTGGAGGAGTACCAGCTCACAGAGATGTGGAAGTCCCCCAACGGCACCATCCGGGCCATCCTGGACGGCACGGTCTTCCGGGCCCCCATCATGGTCAAGGGCATCTCCCCGGTGGTGAAGAACTGGAAGGAGCCCATCACCATCGCCCGCCACGCCTACGGGGACGTGTACCGCTGCGTGGAGTACCGGGTCCCCGGCCCCGGCGTGGCCGAGCTGGTCTTCTCCGGCAAGGGCGGCACCGACTTCCGCCAGACCATCTTCGACTTCGACGGCGCGGGCGTCATCCAGGGCCAGTACAACAAGGACGAGTCCATCTCCTCCTTCGCCCGCTCCTGCTTCCAGTTCGCCATCGACACCAGGCAGGACCTGTGGTTTTCCACCAAGGACACCATCTCCAAGAAGTACGACCACACCTTCAAGGACATCTTCGCCGATATCTACGAGGCCGAGTACAGGCATAAGTTCGAGTCCCTGGGCATCACCTACTTCTATACCCTCATCGACGACGCGGTGGCCCGCGTCATCCGGAGCAAGGGCGGCTTCATCTGGGCCTGCAAGAACTACGACGGCGACGTGATGAGCGACATGGTGAGCACCGCCTTCGGCTCCCTCGCCATGATGACCTCCGTGCTGGTCTCCCCCGACGGGAAGTACGAGTACGAGGCCGCCCACGGCACCGTCACCCAGCACTACTACCGCTACCTCCAGGGGGAGAACCCCTCCACCAACCCCATGGCCACTATCTTCGCCTGGACCGGGGCCCTCGCCAAGCGGGGCGAGCTGGACGGCAACGCTGCCCTCACCGAATTTGCCCACAAGCTGGAGCAGGCCTCCGTCGCCACCATTGAGAGCGGTGTGATGACCAAGGACCTGGCCGGCCTCTGGGAGGGCGAGCTGCCCGCCACCGCCGTGGACAGCGGCGTCTTCCTCCAGTCTATCAAGATCAACCTGGAGAAGCTGCTGGAGGCCTGAGTGGCGGAGGCGTTCGTAACAAAGCGGCTGCTGCGGCCATATCTCCGGAAGGATAACTGAAAAAAACGGGAGGCGTCCGCCTCCCGTTTTTGTATGGTTTCGGCCCTGAAGGGGCATACTTTTCCCATCCAACAAATGGGAGGGTCAGACCATGTCCGTTTCCTTTGACAAAAGTGAGACCAGAGTAAACCTGATGCGGGCCTTTGCCGGCGAGAGCCAGGCCCGCAACCGCTACACCTTCGCCGCCGGGCTCGCCAAGAAAAAGAACCTCCAGGTTATCCAGGGGGTGTTTACCTTTACCGCCAGCCAGGAGGAGCAGCACGCCAAGGTGTACTACAATCTGCTGGAGAAGCTCTCCGGCCAGACCATCGGCATCGACGGCACCTACCCCGTGGATATCTTCCCCGATATCCTCCAGCACCTCCGGGCCGCCCAGCACAACGAGTACCAGGAGTGGGACCACGACTACCGCCACTTTGCCGAGGTGGCCAAGGGCGAGGGCTTTGAGGAGATCTCCCACACCTTCTCCTCCATCGCCGACATTGAGAAGACCCACGGTGACCGCTTCGGCCGCTTTGCAGACCTGCTGGAGCAGGGCAAGCTCTTCGTCAGCGATGTGGAGTGCAAGTGGATGTGCCTCAACTGCGGCCAGATCATCGACGCAACTATGGCGCCCGCCATGTGCCCGGTGTGCAAGCATCCCCAGGGCTTCTTTGTCCGCTGGGAGATGGCCCCCTTCGAGTAAGCGAAATCAAAAAACCCGCCCGGCGGCTGCCGGGCGGGTTTTTTTAATTCCGGCCCCTTGCCGTACATGAGCTGGGAGATCGGCGGGGGCCCGCCGCTGCAGCCTAATCCCTCTGCGTTGAGGTCTTCTCCAGCGTGTCCTGCGCACACATCTCCCGGAGGGCCTTGAGCCAGGGGAACTCGGCGGCATTCTCCACGCCGTAGGTCAGGTTGAGGTCGTACTCCAGGGGCGTCCAGGTGTCCAGCGGGGCCTCATTGTGCTGGATGACGGCCTCCAGCTTGTCCAGGGTCTTGTAGACCCTGGCCTCCCTGGTCTCCAGGGCGTCCATCTCGGCGAAGAGGGCGCTCAGCTCCCCACGCAGCGGATCGGGCAGGGGAGAGAGCATTCCGGCTACAGCCCGCACCTCGGTGTCCTCGTCAGCCTGCGTCTTGCTGAAGGCGGGAATATCCCCGGTCACCGCCTCGCCGAAGTCGTGGATAAGGCACATCCGCAGCACCTTGTCCATGTCCACGTCCTCCAGCTCATCCCTCAGGAGCAAAGCCATCATACCCAGCCGCCAGGAGTGGGCCGCCACCGTCTCATGCCGCCCGGTGGAGGTCCAGGAGTGGCGGGTGTTGCACTTGAGCTTCTCCAGTTGGCTTAAAAAATTCAGAAATATCCGCTGGTCCATCATCCCACGCTCCCCAATGCTGTTTTCCACATTGTACGCCCTTCGGGTGGAAAAGACAAGGGCTGAAAAAACGGACGGCTCCCCAGAGGGAGCCGTCCGGTGGGGAACATGGCTACGGCCTGACCCGTTCCCGGTCGGGGTGTTCGCCGGACCAGCCCGCGCGGGGCATGGCGTCCAGGGCGGCCATGTCCTCCTCTGCAAGGGAGAAGGAAAACAGGTCCAGATTCTGGGCCATTCGATCAGGGTTGGCCGACTTGGGCAGGGGGAGGACCCCCTTCTGAAGGGCGAAGCGGAGGCAGATCTGAGCCACCGATACGCCGTACCGCCCGGCCATCTCCGTGAGCAATGGGTCCGAGAGGAGCCGCGCCCGGCCGATGGGACTCCAGGCCTCCACCTGGATGCCGTGGGCGGCGCAGTAGTCCAAAGTCGCCTGCTGGGTGTACCCGGGGTGAAACTCAATCTGGTCCACCATAGGGGCCACGCTGGCCGACGCGAGGAGGGGCTCCAGATGGCTGGGCAGAAAGTTGGAGACACCGATAGCCTTCACCCGCCCCGCCTCGTAGAGGTCCTCCAGGGCCCTCCAGGTGTCCAAATCCAGGGCGGCCCAGTCGCTGCGCTCCAGGTCCGGCCTGGGCCAGTGGATGAGGTAGAGGTCCAGATAGTCGGTGCCCAGCCGGGCCAGGCTGGCGTCGAAAGCCCGAAGGGCGTTGTCATAGCCCATCTCAGTTTTCCACACCTTGGAGGTGAGGAAGAATTCTCCCCGGGGCAGTCCGCACTCCGCCAGAGCCCGGCCCAGGGCGCGCTCCGTGCCGTAAAAGGAGGCGGTGTCGAAGTGGCGGTAGCCGCAGTCCACGGCGGCGCTGAGAACGGCCGCGTCCTCCCCGTCGGCGGCCTTATAGGTGCCGAAGCCCACGGCGGGAATTTTTTGGCCGTTGGACAGGCGGAAGGTATCGTTCATATGGCGCACCCCTTTCGGTTACGAGGGGATACTACCACAGGCGAAGAAAAAAATCAACCGGCCTTGGGCTGAAGAAAGGTGAGCCGGGCGGGTGCCTCCAGGGCTGCGGGGACATGCCGCGCCTGCTTTTTTCCGCGGGTGATGAGGGGGAAGAGACGCAGCAGCTCGGCCACGGCGCAGACCTTGTCCATGCAGCTCACCACGAGGGACTCCCAGCGGTGGTAGAACTTGGTGGGCGTGGCGGGCCACATATGGGTGGCGATAATATCCCGCTCCGTGTCGGTGAGCGCAAAGAGGGCCTCGGCGTTCTCCAGAGCGTACCGGGGGTGGTTCTCCATGTGATCCAGGAAGCTGTGGATGCTGTGATCCTGCCAGTTGTAGAGGAAGAGGTCGTGGAGCAGTCCGCCCCGGGCCGCCGCCCGGGCGTCCAGGCCCAGGACGGAGCAGACGCGGAAGCTGGTGTAAGCCACCAGGCTGGCATGGTCGTAGGTGCTCACGCCCTCGGCATGCTGGGGGAGGAACCGCATGGACTGCACCGCGCCGCTGCGCTCCAGGTCGGCCACGCAGGCCTCGTATTCGGATTTATATTGAAAGTTCCACATATTGAAAACTCCTTGTCCTTTAAGGTTGTCTCTATGGTATCCTATAAATCCGAAGACGAGCTTTCCCCCTGATTATGATTTTATTAAGAGAGTGGGAAGAAGAACTTAACGGGGCTGAGCTCAGTATAGCAGAACGGGGTGTCCCGCGCTGCCGGGGTCGGGTATGGATTTGGTAAAATTCCGGCGGTGCCCAAGATGAGCTGCTCTCCGGCAAAATCCCGCCCAACACTTCCAAAGCAAAAAACCTCCGCAGAGAAAGCCTTGCAGAGCTGCGTCGTCCGCGGACGACGCGATCAAATGAATCTCCGTCGTGCGGCTTGCAGTCAAAGAAGCCCCGTGGGGCTTCTTTGACTGCAGAAACCCGGACCGTGCGTCGGCACGGTCCGGGTTTCTGCAAACGGTTTAAAAATCCTGTACGACCTTGGTGCGGATGACCGGGTCGCGGCTCCAGGCGCCCATGATGTAGATGGTGTTCATGGAATTGGCGCGTGCGTCCACGTAAGAGGAGGTCAGGGGCTGCACATCGCCGAAGCCGGGGAGGAAGTAGTTGGCCAGGATGATGGGCAGCTCCTCCAGGGTCTGGATATCGGAGTAGACGGGGGAGAGCATATAGGGGGTCTGGGCCACATAGAAGCCGTAGTCACCGGGTCGGGCCTGCTTGAATGCGGTGACCTCCCGGTAGCGCACATCGGAGAAGACTACCCGGCCGTCGTTGAGGATCACATCCAGGGCGGGGCTGTTGTATACCAGGTTTACGGCGCGGATGCAGGCGCGGTTGCGGGGGCGGTTCTGACAGGGGATGTCGGACACACGCACCAGCTCCAGACCGTTGGTGCCCCGGACAATGGCCAGGGTAATGATCTCGTTGACGGCAAAGGGGACGGACTGGCGGTAGAGGACGATGCGGGGGTTCTGGGCGCTGGTGATGGTGACGGTGCGGAAGCCGTCCCGGACCCGGTAGTAGGACCCCACATCGCCATACCCCAGGTTATCGGCCACCACCCGGCCGCCGATGAGCACCCGCATGGGGTCGAAATCGGTGACGGCGTTCAGGAAGCGGACCGTGCAGTACCCGCTGACCGGGTAGACGGGGCCGGGGGCCACGGGCGGGTTGCCGGGACCGGCAATGGGGGGGACGGGGAAGACGGGGCCCTCCACCGGAGGATTCTCCCCGCCGGCGATGGGGGGCACGGGGAAGACGGGGCCCTCCACCGGAGGATTTTCCTCACCGGCGATGGGGGGTACGGGATAATCGGGCGCGGGCTGCTGGTCGTCGGGCACGACGGGGGGCAGGGGGACCACCGGGTAATCCTCCGGCGGAGGGGTGGCGGGCTGGTCCGCCGCACGGCTGAACATGCCTCGCATGGAGGGCATCTCGTAATTTTCCATAGATGTAGGAGCGCTCCTTTCAGCTTTGATGCACTCCATTCTATGCAGGGGGGCGAAGCAATGGGATTATCCGAATAACCCGAGGTGTTCCAGCAGAATTTTGACGCCCATGAGGATGAGGACAAGACCGCCGAAGAGCTCCGCCCGGGCGCGGTATCTTGCCCCGAAGACGCTGCCCGCCTTCACGCCCGCAGCGGAGAGGGCAAGCGTGGTGCAGCCGATGAAGAGAACGGCGGGGAGAATGGCCACCCGGAGAAAGGCAAAGGTGACGCCCACGGCCAGGGCGTCGATGCTGGTGGCCACGGCCAGGGGGAGCATGGCCTTCGCCGCAAAGGAGCCGTCGGCACAGTCCTCCTCGCTCCGGGACTCCCGCACCATGTTGCCGCCGATGAGACACAGCAGGAAAAAGGCGATCCAGTGGTCGACGGTGGTGATAAGACTCTGGAAGCCGGTGCCCAGCAGCCAGCCCGCCAGGGGCATCAGGGCCTGGAAGCCGCCGAACCACAGCCCCGCCGTCAGCATCTGCTTCCAGTTGGTCCGGCCCGCCGAGAGACCCTTACAGATGGAGACGGCAAAGGCGTCCATTGAGAGGCCCACCGCGATGATAAACAGTTCCCACAGACTCATTTTTCAAACATCCTCCTCATTTTGGTGCAAATGGGGACAAAAAAAGAGACCTATCTGTCCCCTCGACAGATAAGTCTCGTCATTGAAAGCGAAACCAGGGGCAAATCCCCAGTATGTTGGCTCCGCTACGCGTAACCGCGCCGACTACTCCCTTATTTCTACTTATCCTAACATTTCCTGAGGTAGCTGTCAAGGCGAAAGAGTGGCATTTTCGGCAGAAACATGGTAAACTATGTGAAAACACGGCGGAAAGGAATCAAATGATGAAAACAACGCCCAAATCATCTCAAAGCACCGTTTTTCAGGTGGAAAGCCCGGACACTCTGCTGAATTTCCTCCTGGAGCATGTGAAAAACAAGTCCCGCAACACGGTAAAGGGCTTTCTGAGCAAGAGACAGGTCAAGGTGGGGAGCAAAACCGTCACCGCATTCGATTACGCCCTCAAGCCGGGACAGACCGTGACCATCCTGCCCCCGGCGGACCAGCGGGCCCCCAAGCTGCCCTTCCCCGTGATCTATGAGGACGCGGACCTCATCGTCATCGACAAGCCCGCCGGGCTTCTCACCGTCGCCACCGACCGGGAGCGGGACAAGACAGCCTACCGCATCCTCACCGACTACCTGGCCGGGCCGGGTAAGGAGAAACCCCTCTTTATCGTCCACCGGCTGGACCGGGATACCTCCGGCGTGGTCCTCTTCGCCAAGAACCAGGAGATGAAGGAGGCCCTTCAAGGGGACTGGGAGGACCTGGTGGACCGCCGGGTCTATCTGGCGGCGGTGGAGGGGCGTCCCCCCGAGGAGAGGGGGACGGTGAAGTCCTTCCTGCGGGAGACCTCCACCCACCTGGTGTACTCCGGCGCGCCGGGGAACGGGGCCAGGGAGGCCGTGACCCACTACGAGGTGCTGGCCCGGGGGACGGGGTGCACCCTGCTCAGTGTGGCTCTGGACACAGGGCGGAAGAACCAGATTCGCGTCCACATGCAGGATCTGGGCTGCCCGGTGCTGGGGGACAAGAAGTACGGCGGCAGGGCGGGAGACATGGGGCGGCTGGGCCTCCACGCCCGGGAGCTGGCGATTACCGACCCCAGAACGGGAAAGCAGGCGGTCTATACTGCGCCCGCGCCCAAGGAGTTTCGCAAGCTGTTCCCCGAGGCGCTGGGGTAGGGGGCTGGCCGGCCCGCAATGGCGCAGGCGCGTCATTGCCTCAGGTGGTAGTAGAACAGGTACTGCTGAATTACGCCCAGAAAGCCGCGGTAGCGGTCGTAGGGGAAGCCGGCGGGGTAGCGCTCCGCCAAAATCTGCTTGATGTGGGTATCCGAGGGAAAGGCGTCCAGGCGGTGCAGGCCGAAGAGCAGGATGCAGTCGGCCACCTTCCGGCCGATGCCGCAGAAGGACATGAGGGCGGTGACCGCCTCCTCGTCATCGGAGCAGTCCAGGACCTCCCGCAACTCGTCCAGACCGCCGCCGGCGAGCTCTGCGGAGAGGGCGGACAGGTATTTGGCCCGGTAGCCCAGCCCCAGGGCCTCCAGCTCCCCGGCTGCGGCGCAGGAGATGTCGTCTGGGGAGGGGAAGGCAAGCCCGTCCCCGAAGCGCCGGCGCAGAAGGTCCATGCTCCGGGTGATGCGGGCGATGTTGTTGTTCTGGGAGATGAGGAAGCCCACCATGACCTCCCACAGGTCCTGCCGCAGAATGCGGATGCCGCCGCCGAAGGCCGCCGCGGCGGTGAGGCAGGGGTCGGCGGGGTCGATGGCGGAGATGTACGCGCCGTAGTCGGCGGAGAGATCGAAATAGTCGTGCCAGACGGTGCGAAACGCCTCCTCGGTACAGGAGAAGGTGAAGCGGTCGCCCTCCTGGGCGCACTCCAGCACCCGGCCCAGGGCGTGTATGCGCCAGCCGCCGCCGGGCAGGGGCGTCCAGGTGAAGCACTGGCCCGAGGCGGCGATTTGGTTTAAATCCATATGGGATTGGATGAGAGTGAACATTCGCGCTCTCCTTTCTCGACAAAATGTCGAGGGTATTATAGCACAAAACGCCCCGGATTTGTGCTATAATACCCTCAGACTCTAAGGGAAAAAGAGGGAACAGACCATGCACAACGAACTGACCAGAAAGGATCTTCAGCTCATGCAGGAGGAGCTGGACTATCGCCGGATTACCCTGCGGCCCAAGCTGCTGGAGTCGGTCAAGGAGGCCAGGGGCTTCGGAGACCTGAGCGAGAATTTTGAGTACAAGGCCGCCAAGCAGGAAAAAAACCGCAACGAGAGCCGGATTCGATTCCTGGAAAACATGATCCGCACCGCCCGGGTCATTCCGGAAAAGCCCGCCGGGGACGGCGTGGGCCTCTATGACAAGGTGACCGTGTATATCGAGGATGAGGACGAGGTGGAGACCTACCAGGTGGTCACCACCATGCGGCAGGACGCCCTCCACGGCCGCATCAGCAAGGAGTCCCCCATGGGCAAGGCCCTGCTGGGGCGGAAGCTGGACGAGCGGTTCTACGTCCAGGTGAACGAGAGGTACGGATACTATGCCGTGGTGGAATCCATCGAGCGGGGGCAGGACGACGGCTCCGCGCCGCTGAGAGGGTTCTAAGCAGGACCGACGGAAAGAAACCCCGCGGCATACCATAATAAAACGGTATGCCGCGGGGTTTCTTTACAGATTGAAGCTGGGGGGCTGGCTTTTCGCCGGATCAAAGCTCTGTCCGCCGGGACGGGAGAGATCAAAATAGATTCTGGCGTCCACCGTAGTGCCCCAGTCCTTCTGGGAGCCGCTGTCCTGAATGCGGTTAAACGCCTCGCGGAACATCGTATTGTGTGCCTCCTCCCGGTTCAGAAGGAAATCAATGGTCTCACGGACACCTTTGTCGTCAATCTGCCGGTAGAGGTTCTGATACACCACCTTGGCGCGCTGTTCCGCCGCAATATCGGAGAGAATGTCGGCCGCCGCGTCGCCTGTCTCGTTGACGTAGGCCGCCGTCCACAGATAACCGCTGGCATTTGCCAGCATGGGGGTCAGACCGGTCAGCACGTGGGCTTCCACGTTGCCCACGGTGGCGTGCATGGCGTCCGGGTCGTGGCCGTTCAGCATGTTAATCGTTGCCGCGACCATCTCCAGATGGCAAAGCTCCTCAGCCGCCACGTCTAAAAACAAATCCTTGATCTCCGGGTCTTTGATACGAAAGCTCTGGGACAGGTACTGCAGCGCGCTCTTCAGCTCCCCCTGGGGACCGCCCAGCTGCTCCTGAAGCAAAGCCGCATAATTGGGGTTGGGCCGGTCTACCCGGACAGGCTGAAGATAGGCTTTTTCGTGCTTAAACATCTCCGCACCTCCTGCAAAAATGGTATGGGATCGCGCTGAACACAGTTTTTGCAGATAGGGGTCCATTATGCGAAAAGGCCCGGCACTGCCGGCGTGGTAGAGCCTGGAATTTTAAAAAACAGAGGGCGGTTTTCCTCCGGATAAGCTGTTCCGCGGCAGCAGGGCAGATTCCGCGCCGTGGTGGACAGGCCGGGGGGAAGATGGTAGAATGACTGCAAATGAGGGGGCGTTTTGATGAGAGCTTTAAAACTTGCCGCCGGGGCGCTGACTCTGGCGGTTCTGCTCGCCGCCTGCGGCCCCGCCGCCGGTCCGGCGCCCACGCAGGTCCCCACACCCAGCGCCGCGCCCACGCACACGCCCATGACGGACGAGGCGGTCTTTGCCGGGCTGATGGCCGAGGTGGAGGCGCGTAACCGCGGCATAGACGCCCCGAGCGGGGACCTGGAGCGTTTCAAGTACGACTTTGAGGAGGGCGGCCCCCTGCTCACCGCGAAGGAGTGGGAAGAGCGGTATCTGCGGGCTCCGGAGCAGTCCCCTGCGGTCCTCTCCCGGGAGGATGCCGGGGCCGAGGCGGACTACCTTTTCCGCCTCCTTCGGACCTACTACGGCCTCTACACCTGGTTTGGCGGTGACGAGGCCTTCGGCGCGGCGGAGGAAGAGGTCCTGGCCGGCCTGGAGGGCCGGGAGGAGATCCCGCTGGAGGAGTACCGGGGGCTTCTGCTGCAAAGCCTGGATTTTATCAACGACGGGCATTTTGTTCTGGGCGCCAGCCGGCTTGTGAAGCGGCTGACCCTCTTCTGCGACGAGTCCCTGCTCTTCGAGCGCCGGGACGGCGGCGTTTACCTGGAGGGGCGGCGGCTGGCGGCCGTGGACGGCGGGGACCCGGCGGAATACCTGAAGCGGGCCGTCGGACCGGAGGGGGAGCTGACCTGGAAGCTGTATGTGCCGGGGCCCGACGATACGTCGCGCAGCGCCGTCCTGGCCTTCTCGGACGGGACGGAGACCGTGGAGCTGCCCCGGGTCAAGGATACAGACTACTCCATCGGCAAGGGCAGCGGTCCCTTCCTAATGGAGAAGCGGAACGGGAGGCTGTATATCCAGATGGATCGAATGGCCTTCAGCCCGGAGGACGGCGTTTCGCAGGCGCTGCTGATACCGGGGGACGAGAAGGCCAAGGCTGACTTTATCGCCTCTGCGGAGACGGCGATGGGCTACTCCACCGCTGTGGTGAACCTGGTGCGCAATCCCGGCGGAAACGGGGACCTGCCGATACAGTGGTTCAGGGCCCTGACGGGAGCGGAGCCGGAGCCCAATTACTGCACGCTGGGCCTGGACTCCTTCGGATGGGGAGCGCGTGGAGGCGAGAAGCAGGAGGGGATCTACCGGGTCAGGCGGCCGGAGCCCCAGTACCTGGAGCGGGAGGACGGACCCTTCCTCATCGTTCTCACCTCTGGCGCCACTGCCTCGGCTGGGGAGGGGTTCACCGATCTTACCCACAACCTGAGCCGAACGCTGGTGGTAGGTTCCAATACCGGCGGCTGCCTCACGGGCTCCCAGACCTGGTTTGACGAGCGCCTGCCCTGGTCGGGCCTGAAACTGGCCTGGGGAATGAACCTCTTTTACTGGCCGGCGGAC
This sequence comes from Lawsonibacter faecis, assembly GCF_014287675.1. Taxonomy (GTDB): domain Bacteria; phylum Bacillota; class Clostridia; order Oscillospirales; family Oscillospiraceae; genus Pseudoflavonifractor; species Pseudoflavonifractor faecis. The sequence continues at coordinate 144,802 of NZ_JACOPQ010000007.1, forward strand.
TACTTCCGGGAGGGGGTTGGCCTGGAGCCCGATGTGTACCTCACGGGCATGGACCAGGGCCGGCGGCTGGTCAAGTTTTTGGATCGCTATCTCCCGGAGGACTAAACCCGCCGCCGCTGGGAGTGCCGGAGGCACGCACCTGAAAAAACGTCCGGGGACATCTGTCCCCGGACGTTTTTTCAGGTGGAGGAAAGACAGGCGTTATCCTGCGCGCCTGCAGTCTGCCTGCCAGAGGCGGAGCAGAGATTCACAGCCCATGCGGGCGAGCTTCTTGATATTCTCCTCCGAGTGGGAGAGCTGGGCCTGGGGGTCGAAGGCGTCCGCACCGTCGGAGACGTGGAGGAGGTTGTCCAGACAGACGGCCACACCCCCGGCCCGGAGGCCCCAGAGCCGGGCCAGCACCAGGACGATGCTGGCCTCCATCTCCGCGCCGTACACGTTCATACGCCGCAGGTCCTCGAAGAGATGGGCCCAGGAGGAGTTCCAGTAGCCGTTGAAGGAGGAGCCGGGGGCCGGATGGCCGGCGAAAAAGGTGTCCGACGAGCGGGTTGCCCCCACGTGGAAGGGAAGGCCCAGCGCCCGCGCCGCATCCACGCATGCATTGATGACCTCATAGTGGGCTGCGGCGGGAAACTCCGGCGGGGCATAGAGCCTGGACGTGCCGTCATACCGGCAGGCGGAGTCGAAGACAATCAGGTCGCCGTTGTGGATGAAGTCCTGAAAGGTGCCGCAGGTGCCGATGCGCAGAAAGGTGCGGGCGCCCACCCTGGCCAGCTCCTCCATGGCGATGGCGGTGGAGGGGCAGCCCATGCCGGTGCTGGTGCAGCTGATGGGCATTCCCCTGTAGACGCCGGTATAGGTGACGTGCTCCCGGTTATCGGCCACGGGATGAGCTTCGTCCCAGAAGCCTGCCACCACGCTGACCCGCTTGGGGTCGCCCGGCAGCAGGACGTAGGGGGCGATGTCCCCTTCACGGAGCTTGGTGTGATACTGCATACTGCCCTCCCTATGTGCGGCCCGCCTCCGTCCGCCGCCGGAACAGGGCGCGGACGGAGGGGAGCTGCTTGATGGTGACGGTCATGATGATGATGCCCATGAGGATGGAGGCCATGGAGCGGGGGACGCCGCCCAGCATCTCAAGCTGGGTGGAGCCGCTGGTCATGGCGCCCATGAAGAGGGCGGCCAGGGGCACGGCCAGCGGGTTGTTGCCGCTGAGCAGGGCCACGGTGATGCCGTCAAAGCCCAGACCGGAGGTGAAGTTCACCACAAAGCGGCCGTGGACGCCCAGAATTTCCAGCGCGCCGCAGAGACCGGCCAGACCGCCGCTGATCGCCATGATCTGGAGCTGCCGGCGTTTCACCTTCACACCGGAGAACTGGGCGAAGCGGTCGTTGCTGCCCACCAGCCTGGTCTCAAAGCCGGAGACCGTGTGCCGCGTCCAGAGGTAGACCAGAACCACGGCGGCCAGGCTGATGAGGAGGGCGGCGGTCACCTGGCTGCCCTGGATGAGGGGGGTGAGGTGGGCCTGCTGGGCGATGTTGGCGGTGGCCTTGCTGTCCGACGCGGTGCCGGGGACGTAGAAGGGGTACATGACCAGATACTCGGTGAAGAGCTTGGCCACGTAGTTGAGCATCAGGGTGATGACCACCTCGCTGGCGCCGAAGCGGATCTTGATCCACCCGGCCAGCATGGCCCAGGCGGCCCCGGCGGCCACGGCGGCAAGCGCGGCGAGGAGAATGAGCAGGGGGCCGGGCAGGCTGGTGAACGTGAAGCCCACCCAGGCCGCCGCGAAGGCGCCCATATAGAGCTGGCCGTCGATACCCAGGTTAAACACGCCGCCCCGGAAGCCTATGGCGGCGGCCAGCCCCGTGAGCAGCAGAGGGCTGGTCCAGCGGAGGGTGCGGGCGAAGTTCCACTTGCCGGCAAAGGCGCCGGTGAAGAGGGTCTCGTACACCTGGCCCACATTCTTCCCCAGACAGAGGAGAATGACGGCGTTGAGCAGGAAGGCTGCCGCGATAATGGCGAGCAGCCGCAGCAGGTTTTTCAGGACGGCGCGGACGCCGCCGCGCTTATCAGGCCTCATGGCGCGCCTCCTCCCCCAAGCCGAACATATAGCGGCCCAGCAGGGCCTCGCTGGCGTCCTCCCGGTCCAGCACCCCGGAGGCCCTGCCGTTGAAGAGCACGAGAATGCGGTCGCTCAGGGCCAGAATCTCATCCAGGTCGGCGGAGACCAGCAGCACCGCGCCGCCCGCCGCCCGGATATCCAGGAGCTGCTGGTGGATGTACTCGCTGGCGCCGATGTCCACGCCCCGGGTGGGCTGGCAGGCGATGACGGCCCTGGGGGATCTGGAGAGCTCCCGGGCGACGATGATCTTCTGCATGTTGCCCCCGGAGAGGTTGCCGGCGCGCTCCTGCTCGTCCGGGGTCTTGATGCCGAAGCGCCCGATGGCATCCCGGCTCCACTGGGCGGCCTTCCGCCAGCGGATGAGGCCCCGGTTCCCGATGGGCGGCACGTCGTGGGTGCCCACCACCAGGTTTTCCATAATGTTCAGCTCCAGGGCCAGGCCCTCCCGCATCCGGTCCTGGGGGATGTGGGCCAGGCCCAGGTCCATCCGCTGCCGGACTCCGGCCCGGGCCACGTCCCCGCCGAAGAGGGTTATGCCGCCGGACTGGACGGGGCGCACGCCGATGAGGGCCTCGGTGAGCTCGGTCTGGCCGTTTCCCTCCACGCCGGCGATCCCCAGGATCTCGCCCCGACGGAGCTGGAAGGAGAGACGGTCCACCGCCGCGGCCCGGCTGTCGCCCGCCACGCAGAGCTCCGAAACCTCCAGGGCGGTCTCCGCCGCCTGGAGGGGGGCCTTCTTCAGCTCGGCCACGTCCCGGCCGATCATCATCCGGGCCACCTCGGCGGGGGTGACTTCGGCGGTGCGCACCGTCCCCACGGTCCGGCCGGAGCGCAGGGCGGTGATGCGGTCGGAAATCTCCATGATCTCCCGGAGCCGGTGGGAGATGAAGATGATGGTGTGCCCGTTCTCCCTGAGCCTGCGGATGGTGCGGAACAGCTCGTCGGTCTCCTGGGGGGTCAGGGTGGCGGTGGGCTCGTCCAGCACGATGATCTTGGCGCCCCGATAGAGGGACTTCATGATCTCCACCCGCTGCATCTGCCCTACGGAGAGGTCACGTATACGGGTTTCCAGGGGGACGGGCAGCTCAAAGAGGGTCTGGAAAGCCTCCAGCTCCCGGGCCAAATCCGCGTTCTTCCAGGCAAATTTTCCCCGGGGCGGCCAGCCCACGGCGATGTTCTCCGCCACCGTCATGGACGGCGCGAGCATGAAGTGCTGGTGTACCATGCCGATACCGCGCTCAATGGCGTCCTGGGGGGATTTGAGGTGGAGCCGCTCACCGCGGAAGAAAATCTCGCCCTCGTCCGGCTGGAGCAGCCCGTATAGAATGTTCATCAGCGTGGACTTCCCCGCGCCGTTCTCCCCAACCAGGGCGTGGACCTCCCCGGCCTCGATCTGGAGGTTCACGTCCTGGTTGGCGACCACGCTGCCAAAACGCTTGGTGATGTTTTTCAGTTCCAGTTCGTATGACACGCCGCATACCTCACTTCCGCCCGGGGCGCTGTGGCTCTTACTGGGTGACCTTTTCGACGACCAGGGTGCCGTCCGCGATCTGGCCCTCAATCTCCGCCACCTTGTCCCAAATCTCATCCAGCCTGCCCTTCAGGGCCTCGTCAGTGCAGTTCTCCGCCAGGGAGGTGTTCTTGGTGGTGGCGATGCCGCCGTTGGCGTAATTGGCCGCGCCCACGCCGGCGGAGAAGGTGCCGTCCACCAGCTTGCTGATCTGGTCGTACACCGCCGCGCCGAAGCCCAGGGCGGTGTCCATGAGTACGTTGCCCGGCGCCAGGGAGGAGTGATCGCTGGCGTCGCCGATGATATAGTTCCCGGTCTCCTTGGCGGCCTCAATGATGCCCAGGGTGACCTTTCCCGCGTCGCCGATGATAACGTCCACGCCCTTGCCGTAGAGGCTCAGGGCGATCTCCTTACCCTTGGCGGGATCGTCGAAGGTACCGGCGTTGATCTGTTCCACGGCGGCGGCGGAATTCACGGATTGGGCCCCCTCCACCAGGGCATGGTAGTTGGCGCGGATGGTGTTGTCCTCGCCGCCGATGATGTGACCGATCTGCCCGCTCTCAGAGACAAGGGCGGCGGCCACGCCGCAGACGTAGTTGGCCTCCCAGCAGGCAAAGTCCACGGAGACCACGTTGTCCAGGCCGTAATCCTCGGCGCTGTAGATATGGACGAACTTGACATCGGGGAAGTCGGCGGCCACCTTGCGTACAGCCTCGGTCATGCCGGGGAAGGAGGCGACCACCATGTCGCAGCCGTTCTGGGCGAAATTGCGCAGGCTCTCCTCGTACTGCTCGGGCTGGAGGGCCTCATAGGTGGTGGACTCGATGCCGAAGTCCTCCACCGCGCGCTTCATGGCGTTGTTCATGTCGTCCGCCGGGCCGCTGTCGCCCAGGCTCTGAGTGAGAACCAGCGCAACCTTCAGCGCGCCGCCGCCGGCGTCGGGGCTCTGGGCGGGGGAGCTGCCGGAGGGAGCGTCCGGCCCGCAGCCGGACAGGAGACCGAGCGCCAGCGTCAGTGCCAGCGCGAGAGCAGCGAATTTCTGAGCAGTGCGTTTCATTTGTTTCTTCCCCTTTCGTATGTCGGACTGTATTTCGGCTGTGCAAGAGACCGGGATATCAGTAGGGCGTGCTGCCCGCGTCGACGCTGATGGACTGGCCGCGGATGATGCCTGCGGCGTCGCTGGCCAGGAAGGCCACCACGCGGCCGACCTCCACGGGCTGGATGAGGCGGCCGAGCTGAGGAGGGCCCCAGGAGGCGCGTAGATCGTCGAGGGTGGGCCGGGCGTCGGCGGGGGACTCCTCGATGGTCTTGACCATGCAGTAGCGAAGCATCTCCGTGTCCACCGCGCCGGGGCAGACGGCGTTGACGTTGATGCCGAAGGGGGCGAGTTCCTTGGCGAGGCTCTGGGTCATGTTGACCACGGCGGCCTTGGAGGCGTTGTAGTGGGCCTGGCCGGGGAAGGTTACCTTGGCCGCGTTGGAGGCGATATTGACAATGCGCCCCGTGCGCCCCTCCCGGCGCAGGCAGCTGAAGAACTGCTGGCAGCAGAGGAACATGCCCTCCACATTGATGGAGAAGACCTGCTCCCAGTCCCGGGGGGTGATATCCCCGATGCCCTGCATCCTGGTGATTCCGGCGTTGTTGACCAGCACATCCACATGCCCGAACGCTTCGGCCGCGGTCTGCAGACCGGCGGCGATACTCTCGGGCCGGGTCACGTCCATCTCTACGGCGGCCGCGCGGAAGCCCTGGGCGCGCAGGGTGGCGGCGGCCTCCTCGGCCTGGTCTGTCCGCACGTCGGCGGCCACCACGGCCGCGCCCAGCTCGGCCACCGCCTGGCCGATGCCCCGGCCCAGGCCGCTGCCGCCGCCGGTGATCAGGACCACCTGGCCCTGTAAGCGGAATTGCTCCATAATATGTGCTCCTTTCTCAATAGGCGGGCGCCAGAACGACGCCGCCGTCGGCGATGATGGTCTGTCCGGTGACCCAGCCCGCCATGGGGGAGGCGAGGAACAGGCAGACGTTGCCCACGTCCTCCCAGTCACCAATCCGGCCCAGGGGCGCCCGGGAGACGTACCGCTCCCGCCAGCCGGGGACGGCCTGATCGAGGCCGGGGGCGTCCATCAGCCCGGGGGCCACGGCGTTGACGCGGATGCCGTATTGACCGAAATCCATGGCCAGACTGCGGGTGCCCATAATAATGCCCGCCTTGGAGGCGCCGTAGTGGGCGCCGTCGGGCAGGGGCGTGTAGCCGTTGATGGAGGCGATGCTCACGATGGACCCGCCCGACCCCTGGGCGATCATCTGCTTTGCCGCCGCCCTGGAGCAGAAGAAAAAGCCCTTTACATTGGTGTCCATCACCCTGTCCCAGACGTCCTCCTCCAGATCCAAAGTGCCCCTGTTGATATTGATGCCGGCATTATTGACCAGCACGTCCACCCGGCCGAAGGCAGCGGCGACCTCGGCAATCATGCGCGCGCAGTCCTCCGGGCTGCTCTGGTCCAGCTGGAAGACCTGTGCGGGCACGCCGTACCCCCGGATCTCGTCGCGCACCGCCTCCGCCTTCTCCCGGCTGGAGCGGCAGGTGAGGGCGACGGTGGCTCCGGCCTGGCCGAAGCGCCGGGCGATGCCGACGCCCATGCCCTGTCCGGCCCCGGTGACGACCACCACCTTGCCGCGGAAGTCCAACATCTCATTGACTGGCATTTTCATGTGCAATCCTCCTTAAATTGATGGGTCTCAGCGCTCCGGCGCAGCAATCAGCCATGCGGCCGGATGCTGGAGGCCCGGATATGCAGGGCCACGGGCAGCGTCTCCACCACGCCGGACAGGTCCTTGCCCGCCAGCTGGTCCATCATCATATAGGCCGCCCGCTTGCCCATCTCATAGGCGGGGACCCAGGCGCAGGTCAGCGGGGGATTCATCAGGGCGGAGAGCTCCACGTCGTCCACGCTGGCCAGGGCCAGATCCTCGGGGATGCGGACCCCGGAGCGGATGAGCTGGAGCATCATCGAGTGGGCGACGTTGTCGGTGAAGACCACCAGGGCCTCGGGCTTGTCCTTCAGGTTCTGGAACCAGGCGAAGGCCTGGCCGCCGCCCTTGAGCTGGGGGGATACGTGGCAGATCAGGGACTCATCCACCGGCGCTCCCGCTTCCTCCAGGGCGGAGCGGTAGCCCCGCTCACGCTGGGTATAGGTCTCCGGCGTCATGGTGGAGCCCACATAGCCGATTCGCCTGATCCCCTGCTCCAGAAAATGGCGGGTCAGAGTGCGGGTGGCGCCGTCGGCGTCGAACCAGACGGCGGGGGAGACGGACTTCTCGTCCAGGTAGACGATGGGGAGCTTCCCCTCCGCCACCGGACCCAGCTCTCCGCTCATGGAGTGGACGATCAGCCCGTCGATGCCGCCGCTCTCCAGCTGGAGGACGGTGCGGACCGACTCGGTGTCCGGGCTGTTGGTCAGGTCCAGCAGGAGCAGATGGTAGCCGTTCTCCCGCAGGGCATCCTGCACGCCGCCGATGAGCTGGGGGGTGAAGGGGTGGTAGATGTTCGGCACAGCCAGGGCCACCAGCTTGGTGTTGCGCTTCTTGAGCGCCTGGGCCATGTAGTGGGGCTGGTAGTTGAGCTCTTCCGCCGCTGCCAGAATCATCTTTCGTGTCTCGGCGCTGATGCGCTCGTAGCCGGCGCTCTGGTTGAGGGCCATGGATACCGTGGCAACAGACATGCCGACCTTCTGGGCCACGTCCTTGAGGGTGGACTTCTTTTCACCCTGACCGCGTCGATTCATTTCCGTGCGCCTCCTTCTCAGCTACGCCGCCCGGCAGGCCGGGCGCCGTTTTTTCTTCGTGTCCGCTCTGCGCACCAGCAGGGCGATGATGGTGATGACGTAGGGCATCATCATGACGATGGACGAGGGGATATTGCCGAACTGCTGCGCCCGGTAACTGAAGGTCTCAGCCGCGCCGAAGATGAGGCTGGCCAGCAGGACCATCAGCGGATCGGCCTTGCCGAAGACCACCGCCGTATAGGCGATGAAGCCCCGGCCCGCCGTCATGTTCTCCGTAAACATGGTCACATAGCCCATGGATAGGTGGGCCCCGGCCAGGGCGCAGAAGACGCCGCTGACGGTGATGGCGACTACTTGGTAGCGGGTTACCGGGATGCCCGCCGTGGCGGCGGCCTTCGGGTTTTCGCCCACCATGCGCAGATTGACGCCCACGCTGGTGCGGTAGAGGAGAAACGCGCAGGCGGCCACCAGAATCCAGGAGATGTAGACCATGGGGGTGTATCCGCTGAGTACCGGCCCAATGCCGGGGATATCCTCCAGCAGGGGGATGCGGACCTTGGGCAGACCCACCACCTGGGCGGCGTGGATGGAGCCCTGGTCTCCGAAGACGAACTTCATGGAGAAGGTGGTGATCCCCTCCGCCAGCATGTTCACCCCCAGGGCCGTGATGGTGGGGTCGGAGTGGAACCTCACAATCAGCACCGCGAAGAGAAAAGCCAGCAGGGTGGTAATCAGAATGGCCATCCCCACGCCCAGCCAGGGGTTTCCCAGCAGATAGACACCGAAAATCCCGAAGAAGGCGCCGAAGAGCATCAGGCCTTCCAGCGCGATGTTGAAGATGCCGGCCCGCTCACAGATCAGACCGCCAAGGGCGGCCAGCAGAATCGGCGTCGCGGTCCGTATTGTGCCGGTGAGGAGATCAACCATTGCGCACCCTCCTTGGTAAAACGTTTCAATCAGCGGAAGAAAGCATATTGTGAAAAAATAAACTTAATAGACAGGATGAATGTGCTAATTTATGACTAGTGAAACGTTTAACTTACTTACAAATATAATTATAAATCGCTTTTTTGCAAAGTCAATGGTTTTCGACGAAATGCGCACGAATTTGTCAGGAATAGAAAAATGTCTTAAATTTTATTGTATATATTAACGGTGGGCAGGGTGTCGACGGCCGTAAGGACCGCCCCGGCAGGGTGTGGATCGAATAAAAAATTGCCGCTATGGTTTAACCATAGCGGCAATTTTAACCGAGTACTTATGAACAAGTGATAGTACGGTTTTATCTGGCCTTGCGCTTGCCGGACAGGCAGACCGCGGCGCCCCAGGCGATGATTCCCGCGGCGAGCACCGCGTCGGCAACGTACATGAAGATACGCCAGGAGGCCGTCTTATATCCGATAACCTCCGAGTTCATGGCGTTGCTGTTCACAAAGCTGTATAATACGTTCTTTGCCGCCTGGCGCAGGACCAGGGCGTCGCCCGTCTCGGAGGTGTCGCAGTCCGTCCACATGCTGGAACTGAGGGTGGCCAGGTCCAGATCGCCGCCGGCATAGAACATCTGCCTGGGGTTCATATACTGCGGGATGGTGTTGAAATCACAGATGACCGTGCCGTTGAAGCCCCACTCTCCGCGGAGAATATCGGTCACCAGGCGGTAGTCGCCGCCGGTCCAGCGGGTGCCGATGCGGTTGAAGGAAGTCATCAGACCCCGGCTCTCGCCGGTCTTGACGGCCAGCTCGAAGGATTTGAGATAAAGCTCACGCAGGGACTGTTCCGTGAGCCATGAGCAGTCCCCGCCGATGGAGCGGTGGGTCTCCTGCTCGTTGGCGGCGAAGTGCTTGACCATGCACACCACGCCCTTCTCCTGGCAGCCGCGGATTTCCGCGCCCGCCATCATGCCGGAGATGTACGGGTCCTCGGAGAAGTACTCCGAGCAGCGCCCGCCGAAGGGGCTGCGGTGGATATTGACGCCGGGGGCGTAAATGCTGGAGTAGGGTGTGCCGGTATTCTTGTCGCCCAGGATGCCCTCCTCGCCCATGGTGCGGCCCAGCTCCTCCATCAACTCCACGTTCCAGGTGGCCGCCATGACGGGCTCGCTGACGTATTGGCAGGTGTCGGTAAGCTGCTCCCGGTTCAGGAAGGAGGTGAAGCCGGAGGGGCCGTCGCCGTGGAGGGTGGCGGGCAGGCCGATGCTCTCAATGGGCAGGGTGTGGTAGGCGCCGTAGTTAATGAGGCTGAGCAGCTCCTCCTCGGTGCAGGCATCCAGAATGGCGTCCCAGCGCTCGTCGTCGTAGGCGACGATGGGCAGATGGGAGACCTCCGGCGTCTCGGCGGGGAGGAGGTCTCTCAGCTTGAGCGTGACCTCCTCCCCAAACCAGGGGTATTCCGCCTGGGAGTAGTCGGTGGGGTTGTTGGTGGAGACGTCCTGAATCTCCTCATAGAGCCTGTCGGAGCCCACCCGCTCCGCGGCGGTGGGCTCGTCGGGCCAGGTCCCCTCCCAGTCCATGCGGGACAGCCTGGTGGAGAGCTGCGCGTCACTGTCCATAACGCCGTCGACGCCGGTGTAGCGGTTTTCCACAGTGGTGCCGGTCGCCGGGTCCGTCTCAAACCGGATATCGGCGGGGAGGCGGCAGGAGATTTCGTCCACCGCCTCGTGGGCGTTTCTGGAGACGTACAGGGTATAGTCCCCCTGCTCCAGCTCATAGCCGGAAAAGTCGTTCCCGTTGGCGTCGTCATAGTCGTAGCTGGCCACACTGTAGGGATCGAACGAAATGGACACGGTGCCGGTTTCACCGGGGCTCAGCAGCCCGGTCTTTCCGTAGCCGGCCAGCACCTTATGGGCCTTTTCGATGCCGCCCTCGTAGTAGGGCGCGCCCACGTAGAGCTGCACCACATCCTTTCCCGCCGCGCTGCCGGTGTTGGTCACATCGACCTCCACCGTGATAAGACCGTCCTTGGTAATAGTGGTGTCGGATGGCTGCCGGACGTCCCACTCGAAGGTAGTGTAGCTCAGACCGTAGCCGAAGGGGTAGACCACGTTAGAGGCGTACCAGTCCTCGCCGTCAGTGAACCCCCTGGTCTCGTAATAGCGGTATCCGACATAGATGCTCTCCTCGTAATCCACGAAGTAGTACATTCCGCCGTCGTACTTGTCGCTGCAGCCGGGGTTGCTGCCGGTACCGAAGTTGACGAAGGTCGGGTCCTTGGAGAAATCCGCGGACCAGGTGTCCACCAGCTTGCCGGAGGGATTGACGCTGCCGTTTAAAATCTCACCTAGGGCCATGATTCCGGTGCTGCCCGTAAAGCCGATCCAGAGCGCGGCGTCGATTTGAGACGCGAACTCCGCGTACGCCGGGTCCGTGAGGAAGGCGGCCTCAAAGCTGGAGGGGACGTTGAAGAGCACGATCACGTGCTCAAAGCCCGCGCCGCACACGGCCTCCAGCAAATCCCGCTCGTTGGTGTCCAGCTCCAGATAGTGGGAGTCCTCGCTGACCGCGCCCTCGGTAGAGCCTTGGTAGCGGGGCAGATCGAAGCCCTCGCCGCCAATGCGGGTGATGACCACCACGGCCGCGTCGCTGTACTCGCCGTAGCTCTGCTTGACGGCGTCGGTATACTTGCTCTGGGGGGTCTCCGCCGTGGCGATGACCTGGTTGCCGCCGCTGTCCAGGTCGCTGCTGTTGGCCGCGCGCTTGGTGCCGGACGCGCCGTCATCCTCATAGAAAGCCTTCAGGGTCGGATTGGTGGAGAAGCCCGCCGCTTCCAGACTGTCATACAGATCCTTGCTGCCCGAGGTGTCGAATCCCCCGGAGCCGCTGCCGCCGTAGGAGAGGTTGACGCTGTTTTTGCCGAATACGCTGAGCTTTGCGCCCTCCGCCAGGGGCAGGGCGGAGCCCTCGTTTTTGAGCAGGACAAAGCCCTCCTCGGCGAGCTTGATGTTGAAGTCCTGCGCGTTGCTGAGCGCCTCCTCCTTGCTGGAGGCGTTCAGCGCGGGGTACATGGAGACCATGCCGTCCGCATACACCGGCCGGACACCGCCGAACACGGTGTCGAACAGGCCGTTGAACATGGTGCCCGCCAGGAAATTCACGATGAGCGCGAGAACGATCAGAACCGCGGAGATAATCATCCATACGCGTGCCGCTCTATGGGACCATAAGGCTTTCATAGGTCATCACTCCTCAGTGCTGATAGTTGTCCAGCGCGGGGACGCCGTGATTTTCATCCCAAATCAGCACGGCGGAGGTCTCCAGCTTGATACAGTCGATAATAGGTGCGTTGGAGGTGAAGGTGGTGCCGCTGACGGCATTCGTGTTGTTCGTCTTGAGCTGAATCAGGTTCTCGCCCTTTTTCAGCGCAACGCTGTCGATTACAATGCGGTCATCGCATTGGGCAAGTCCGCTCTGGTCGGCTTCCACCGTTACGGTGGAATAGCTCTTCGAGCTGCCGTTCACGAGCACCTGAAAATCGTTTCCGTCGTAGCTCATGGTAATATACTCCCCGGTAACGCGCACAGTCAGCGTAGCGTCGGACACATCCGCGTCAGATGCGATGTAAAACTCCAGCGTATTGTCCTTCTGGCACATATACCCGACAACACGGTCGTTGCTGGCGCCGATGGAGTCGTTGAATATGATCATGCTCTCCTCCTGCGCCGTGCCGGAGTAGCTGGGGCCAATCTTCCCGGTCAGGTCGGTATCCTCCGCCTCAAACACATAGATCTCCTTGCTGGCGGTCTTTGTCCACGCCGCCTTTACCGTTGTGTCGGAAGCCAGAGGCGCCGCAAAATCATAGGCGCTGCCCGTTTCATCCACCCAACCGGCAAAGGCGTACCCGACGCGGGTGGGGTCGGCGGCGGGCCTCGCGACGGCAGTCCCCTTCTCCACGGGGTAGGAGTAGGCGCTCAGCGTCACGCCGTAATAGTCATAGTCGAAGGTTACATTCACATATTCTGCGCCGTCCCTCGTCCAGAGGGCATACAGAGTGATGTCATCCTCCACGGGCACAGAGAAGTCGTATCGGGATGTAAAGTCCGTATCGATGTACCAACCTTGAAAGGTATAGCCCTCCCGCACGGGGAAGGCGGGCTCCGTCACGGCAGAGCCCTTGGATACTTGTACAGCCTCGGCGGCGGACGCGCCATCGTAGTTGGGCGCAAAGGTCACGCCGCACATAGCTCCCGCTACTTCGATTTTAAATGTAACCTTTTTCCCGCCATAGCTCACAGTGACGTTTTTGGTGTTGGCCGTATTCATCTTTGGCTGGGACAGCTCCACCCCGGAGTCGGTCATTTCAATTTCGTCAGAGCTGCCGTCGTCATAGTTGACCTTGATGGTTCCTCCCTGAGGGGAAAAGGTGTCGCCAATGACATAGGCGGTTTTATCCGGCAGCTTGGCAACTTCAATGGACGCTACTGTTCTCTCCCCGATATCCCCGGTAGACCCTTGACTCTGCTGGGGCCCTTTGGTGGGCTGTTCCCCTTGGCCCGTCTGGTCACCCCCACAGGCGGCAAGACTCAGCAGAAGCGCGGCAGCGCACAAAAGCGGCCATACCCAGCTCCGTATATTGCGTTTCATAAAGGCTCCTCCTTCGTTCGATGTTAGCTTTGCGGCAGCCGTACCCGCCCGGAGTACTCCGGGCGGGTACGGCTGTGTGTCACGCCCCTAACGGGCCGGTTTTTCTCAGCCGATGGTGATGGTAACGGTGCGGGTAATCGGCAGACACAGCGGAGTGGCCTGCATATGCGCGTTGGGGAACATCGCCCCGCCGAAGCCCCGAACCAGCGGGACGTACACCTTCACGGCAACCTCCACCGTACCGGCCTTGGCAGCCTTGCCCGTGATGGTCAGAGAGTCGTTCACGTCGTAGAAGGTACCCGCGTGGGTCTTATATCTCGAATATCCCTTCTCCACGGAGAGACCGTAATCCGCCAGCTTGGCCTCGTCCGCTTCGGAGACCTCCACGCTGTAGCGGAAAGCCCTGTAGTACTCGCCGTTGTCAATCACGGAGTCCTCCACATACCGGGTATCGGTGGAGTGGGCGTCGCAGTAGCTCAGGTGCCCGCGGGCGCCGTCAAGACCCGTGCCGAAGAAGTCGCTCTCGTTGATCCAGTACCAGTTCAGGATGGCCCATTTGCCCTCGTACTGGGCAGAATCGGAGGTTCCGCCAAAGCCGGAGGTCACAGTGTTGTCTCCGGGCTGGACGGAGTAGGTGTCCTTGCCCCAGATAGAAGATACGCTGTAAGCGGTAGATCCGTAGGCCCAGTTGGGGGCGCTGAAGGTGAGGGCCACATCGTCGCCCACAGAGACCTTGTCGCTGCCGGTCATATGGACGGGCTCCACCGTGCGAATGACCACTTCCACGTTATTCAGGGTAATATAGCCGTCCACGCCGGTGAGGGTCACGAAGAAAGAGGTATCGCCCAGTTGGGTGGAGACGCCGGATACCACGCCGCCCTCGCTCATAGTAAAGCCCTCGGGCAGCGCAGAGCCCTCAGACAGCACGATTCCTTGGAAATCCATGCCCTCGAAGGTAATAGGCACAGACATATCGGTATTTCTGTCAAACTCCAGCACGCAGGGCTTGAGCTCCGCATAGCCGTTTTTGATGCCGCTGCCGTTGGAGTAGTTCCATAGAATCTCCTGCGCGGCCTTACGGACGGCCGCGTAGTGGGTCTGGGAGAGGAAGGTGCCCTCTCCGCCGTCGCTGACTGCCACGCACCCGGCTTCAGCATCCCAAGCGCCTATCTCCAAATCGACCACAGGGACGCTGGAGCCGGAGCCCAGCACCTGCTGGTTGCCCTGACGCACCATCAAATCCAAGGGGCAATAAGTGCCCTGCCATGCGTCGGTCTCAAAGATGGCCCGGTTATCCCACTCGTCGTGAACCAGAGCCTTTACAGCGCCGTTGAGCTGGGAGTTGATGTTGCCGATGCGGTTAAAGGAGCCCATGATGCCGGTGGAGTTGCCGGACTTCAGCGCATACTCAAAGGGCTTTGCATAGATTTCCCGGATGACCTGCTCGGTAGCCCATGTAAACACGCCGCCGTTCAGGTCGCGGTAGGACTCCTGGTCGTTGAGCATCATGTGCTTAATGTGGCAGGTGACGCCCTTGGAGGTAACGCCCTTGGCAACGGCGGCGGCAAAGACGCCGTTATGGACGCCGTCCTGGCTGTAGTACTCCACGTTACGGCCGGACAGCGGACTGCGGTGGATGTTCATGGCGTTGCCCTGCCAGTAGGAGCAGCCCTTGAACAGCGCCTCGTTGCCCATCATGCGGCCCACACGCTCGGCCAGCTCCACATTGAAGGAGGCCGCCAGAATGGGCGGGCAGGCCCATAGAGTGCCCCCCGCTAGCTGCAGCGGAGTCTCGCTGGCGCCAATCTCGTTCACGCCCACGGCCGAAATCTGCTGTACACCGCCGCCGTTGCGGACCAGACTGCACATCTCCTCCCAGGTCAGCTGATTCATAAACTGTTCCCACTTCTGGGAACCCTCGTCGGCACCCTGAGCTACCTTTCCGTCCTCAATGGAGAGGGAGAAGTCCACGCCGGTCATATCCAGAATAGAGATGGGAGCCGTATCGTCCTCAGCGCGGACCGCCGCCTGGCTCCACGTGGCGGGAATTCCGTCCTCCTCCACGTACCACGCCTCGTCACCCTGATCCATGTAGCTGTGATAGGTGTACTGGGCGTCGATCATCTCCAGATACTCATCGCTGATGGTGCGGTCCGCCACAGAGGACGGGAGGGGCTGGGTCAGGCCGTTGGCGCGGGAAATCATGTTGTTCAGAAGGGAATCGTTAACGCTGGTGTAGTTGTCGACAAAGAGAGGCATAATTTCCTTACCTGTGGTATAGTCGGTCGCGCAATTGATACCGTCCGCCACGTTGTAGGTCACGGACAGCGCCTCATCGTGGGAGTTGCGGCGGGCGGAGACCACATAATCTCCAGCCTCCAGCTCATAGCCCTTAAAGCCGTTTCCGTTGGCGTCGTTCCAGTCGAAGGAGGCCATATCCTGCGCCACAAACTGGACGGTGACCACTTCGCTTTCACCGGGCTGGAGCAGCTTTGTCTTGGCAAAGCCCATCAGATTGGCGCTGGCCTTTTCGATGCCGCCCTTGGTGTAGGGCGGGTTGGCATAGACCTGCACCACGTCCTTCCCGGCCACGGAGCCTGTATTGGTGACCTTCACCCGCATGGTAATGGTCTGGTGGGCGTCGGAGATGGTTTCGTCGGAGGAAATGCCCGCCAGCTCCCATTCAAAATCGGTATAGGACAGGCCGTAGCCAAAGGGGTAAAGCACCTGACTCTGGTACCATTCTTCACCACTCTCACCCATGTCGTCAGCCGCCGTCTCGTAATACTTGTAGCCGACATAAATGCCCTCGCGGTACTCTACTGTGGCATAGGTGGTGGCATTGCCCTCGGAGTCATAGAAGAAGGCGTCAGTGTCATTTTGGGTCTGGAAGCCGAAGTTGGTGTAGGTGGGGCCCTTTGTAAAGTCCTTCTCCCAAACCTCTACAGTGCGGCCGGAAGGGTTGACCTCGCCTGCGAGGAGCTTGCCAATGGCCTCAATGGCGTTATTGCCGGTATTGCCCACCCAAAAGATGGCGTCCACACCGTACTCACTGCTTGCCTTGGGCTCGTTGAGCTCAGGAATCTGTAAGATATTGCTGGCGTTAATCAGGACAATGATGGGCTTATCGGGGTAATACTGCTTGATGTGCTTAATAAGCGCTTTCTCGTTGTCATCCAGCATCAGCTCGTGGTCGGCGGGATTGGAGTGGTCCGGCACATTGCCGATTTCCTTGTCCTTGGACTCAGAGCCCACGCGGGAGAACACCACTACCGCCGCGTCCTGATAGCCGTTATAGGTGCTGATCGTCGCATTGGAATAGTAGCTGACAGGCAGCTCGTTAGAGGTGGTGCCAAGGGCCTGATGCTTATTATAGAGGTCGATGAGCTTAGGATTCACATGGAAGCCCGCGTTTTCCATCGACTTCTGCAGGGTGGACTCCGGAATGCCGTTTGCGCCTGTGCTGCCGCCGGCAGAGCCATTTGTAGAGGCAATCAGGCTTACGGAGTGCATACCGAACAGCGAAACATAGGCGCCCTCCTTCAGCGGAAGGACGTTGCCTTCGTTCTTCAGCATTACGAAGCCTTCGGACGCCGCCTCAATAGCCAAATCCTTGGCGGCCTGCTGCTCTTCCTCAAGGGTCTGATAGTCGGTGTAATACTTTCCGCCTGATTCCGCAAAGCCATAGGAGTTGCCTGTGGGCTGCATAAGCTGTTCCTCAATCAGCTCCACGCCGGTGGCTGGGTCCTTGACTGCGGCGGAGCTGGTCGGCTCGGGACTGGCGCCGGGGCTGGACGTCTCCGCGGCCGGGTCTTCCTGGCAGCCCGCAAGCAGACTGGTCAGAAGAAGGCAGAGAACCAGTAACAGTGCGATTGGACGCCTTGCTTTCTTCTCATTTCTCGACATAAACCATTTCCCCTTTTCACTTTTTATAATTCCGCCGGTCACCGGCGGGAATTGATAAAACCCGGGTACAGCCGCCTGCTGGGCAGAGCGGCGGGCTGGCGCGCCTGCGCCGCTTATGTAAAAGGATTCTCCGTGGGGTAGGGAAGGCCTTTGGGCCGGTTGTAGGCGACGTCCTCAATGCCCAGGAACCGGAATACCTCGAAGAGGGCCGCCCCGCAGTGGGAAAAGGCCACGGCGCCGTGGTGGGGGTAGCGCTTCTCCAGAAGTACATGCCGGTAGAAGCGGCCCATCTCCGGTACGGCAAACACGCCGACGCCGCCGAAGGAGCGGGTGGCCACATTCAGCACCTCGCCCTGGGCGATATAGGCCCGGAGCCGGCCCTCGCTGTCGCACTGCAGGCGGTAGAGGGTTATGTCGCAGGGGGCGAGGTCTCCCTCCAGGGTGCCCCGGCTGATGTCCGGCTCGCTGCCCTCGCGCTCCAGGACCCGGTGCTGAATGAGCTGGTATTTGACGGCCCGGTCGGCGCACATCTTGCAGCTGGGGGTGTTGCCGCAGTGAAAGCCCATAAAGGTGTCGGTCAGCGCATAGCTGTATTTGCCCCGGATATCCGCGTCATAAATGGAGCGGGGCACGGAGTTGTTGATGTCCAGCAGGGTCACCGCGTCCTGGGAGACGCAGGCGCCGATGTACTCGCTGAGCGCGCCGTACACATCCACCTCGCAGGCCACGGGGATGCCCCGGCCCGCCAGGCGGGAGTTCACGTAGCAGGGCTCAAAGCCGAACTGGCTGGGGAAGGCGGGCCAGCATTTATTGGCGAAGGCCACAAACTCACGGCTGCCCCGGTGCGCCTCGGCCCAGTCCAGCAGGGTCAGCTCGTACTGGGCCATCCGGGCGGACAGGTCGGGGTAGTACCGGCCCTCGCCCATCTCAGCGGCCATGTCGGCGCAGACGCCGGGGATGCGGGGATCGCCGGCATGGGCCCTGTAGCTCACCAGCAGATCCAGCTCGGAGTTCTCCTCAATCTCCACCCCCAGCTCATAGAGCCCCCTGATGGGGGCGTTGCAGGCGAAAAAGTCCTGGGGCCGGGGGCCGAAGGTGATGATTTTCAGGCTCCTGATGCCGATGACGGCGCGGGCCACGGGGAGAAAGCGGGCGATCATCTCCGCGATGTCCTCCGCCGTCCCCACCGGATAGGCGGGGATGTAGCCCTCCAGGCGGCGCAGCCCCAGGTTGTAGGAGCAGTTGAGCATGCCGCAGTAGGCGTCGCCCCGGCCGTCGATCAGGTCCCCGTCCCCCTCGGCGGCGGCGGCGAACATACAGGGGCCGCCAAAGTGCTTGGCAATGAGGGTCTCCGGCGTCTCCGGGCCGAAATTGCCCAGGAATACCACCAGGGCGTTGCACCCGGCTGCGGTCACGTCCGCCACGGCCCGGAGCATATCCTTTTCGTTCTCCACGGTGACGGGACACTGGTACAGCCCGCCGCCGCAGGCGTCCGCCACGGCACGGCGGCGCTTTTCGCTCAACGAGACGGGAAAGCAGTCCCGGCTGACGGCGATGATGCCCAGCTTTACCTGAGGAATATTGGTCAGCATATTGTGTTCCTCCTCAATCCTGACACGGTAATATTGTCTCCGCACAGGCCCACATAGGCGCCCTGCCCTGCCTCGGGACTGTCGGGGTGGGCCAGAAGCCACTTGTTTTGGGCCCAGAGCCGCCTGTCCTCGGCGGTTTTCGCGGCGAAGTCGCGTTTCTGGGTGTTCGTCCCCTTGGGGAGCGCGATTGCCACGCGGAAGCCGGCGTCCGGGCGTCCGTCGCAGGGGGCGTAGTGCAGGGTGGTGGCGTAGAGCTCCACCGCGGCGCCCGCGGGGACGAGAAACGCCTCCACCCCGGCGGTGCTCAGCACCCCGTTTTCAAGGGCCTGCAGGGGCGCCAGCAGAAGCACCACGTCATCAGCCGGTATATTTACCTCGCTGCTGCGGTGGTACTCCAGGCAGTTCAATTTGGCGTTGAATCCGTTGCAATAGCCCATTTGGAGAGGCATTCCGCCGTAAAAACCGTCTTGCAGGGCAGAAAAGACGCCGGTCCGCTCCAAGAGCGGGTCGGACGGTACATAGACCGTGCCGTTCATGGGTTTTTCCGTGGCTTTGAGAGCCTCCAGCAGGCTTTGAAGGTCATAGCCCTCCAAAATCTGTCCGTAGCGGGCAAAGGCAGGGGAAAACACCGACTGAATGGTCAAACTCATCATCTCACCTCACAGGCCCGCCAGGGTGCGGAAGGACCCCCGCAGGGCCGGATAGAGTTCACAGAACAGGCGGTAATAGGGTTCGTAGGCGGCGGAGCGGGTCTTGTCCGGGGCCTGCACGCCGCCGCTGCGGACCGCCGCGGCGCAGCCCTGGGCCACGCTGCCGTAGACTCCCGCGCCCACGCCGGCCAGGATGGCCGCCCCCAGGGCGGGACCCTCGGCCGAGGCGGCGGTCTTTACGCCGCAGCCGTACACGTCGGCGAGCATCTGCCGCCAGAGGGGACTGCGCGCCCCCCCGCCGCAGGCGGCCATATCGCGCACGTCCACCCCCATCTCGCGAAACACGTCCAAGCACTGGCGCTGGGCGTAGACCACCCCCTCCAGCACGGCGCGGATGAGGTCCGGCTTGGTGTGGATGGCGGAGAGGCCGATGAAGGCCCCCCGTGCGTCGGAGTCCAGGAGGGGGGAGCGCTCACCCATGAGGTAGGGCAGATAGACGAGGCGGTTTGCCCCGATGGGGCTGCGCTCCGCCTGGGCGGTCATCAGCTCATAGGGATCGAGCCCCAGATTGGCGGCGGCCTCCGTCTCGGCGGCGCAGAAATTGTTGCGGAACCACTGGAGGGAGAGACCGGCGGCCAGGGTGCAGCTCATCACCGTCCAGGCCCCCGGCACGGCGGAGCAGAAGGTGTGGACCCGGCCCCGGGGGTCGATGGCGACCTGGTCGGCGTGGGCGAAGATGACTCCGGAGGTGCCTAAGGTGGTGAAGGCTTTTCCCGTGTCCACCACGCCGGTGCCCACGGCGGCGGCGGCGTTGTCCCCCGCGCCGCCCACCACGACGGTGCCGGGGGACAGACCGGTGGCCTCGGCTGCGGCATGGGTCACCGCGCCGGTGACCTCGCAGGACTCGTACAACCGGCCCAGGAGGGCGGGGTCGATGTCCAGGGCGGAGAGAATCTCGCCGCTCCAGCGGCGGCCCCGCACGTCCAGCAGGTTCATGCCCGAGGCGTCGGACACCTCGGTGGCGAACTCGCCGGTGAGCTTGTAGCGGATGTAGTCCTTGGGGAGGAGAATGTGGCGGCACCTCTCATAGCGCTCGCTCTCGTGCTCCCGGACCCAGAGAATTTTTCCGGCGGTAAAGCCGGGGAGGGAGGGATTGGCGGTAATGGAGAGAAGGCGCTCCCGGCCCACGGCATCGGTAATCTCGTCGCACTGGGCCTGGGTGCGGCCGTCGCACCAGAGAATGGCGTCCCGGAGGACGTGGCCCTGGGCGTCCAGCAGGACCAGGCCGTGCATCTGGCCGGAGAGGCCCACTCCCCGGATGGAGGAGGGGTCCGCGCCGCTCTCGGCCAGGACCGCCCCGACGGTCTCCTGCACCGCACGCCACCAGTCGTGGGGGTCCTGCTCCGCCCAGCCGTTGCGAGGCTGGCGGAGGGGATACGCGGCGGTATGGCTGGCGATTGGGACGCCGACCGTGTCAAAGAGCACCGTCTTGGCGCCGGAGGTACCCAGGTCGATACCCAGAAGATATTCCATGGCGATTCATCCTTTCGTGGACGGGATTGGGGCGGGGGCGCTGGTCTTTTTCATTACCAGGAATTTCATGGTGGGGTAGAGGGTCAGCACCTGGATAAGGATGTTGACGCAGTTGGCGAGATAGGGCGCCAGGCCGCCCACGATGCGGCTCAGGGGAGCCACGATGAGGGTGGGCACATACAGGCAGATGAAATAGACCGCGATGACCGCCGCGATGTAGACCGCGATGGCGGGGCCCAGCTTGTTGTCGGCGTGGAAGACCGCCTTGCGCTGGACGATAAAATTCACCGTCTGGGCGCAGGCGTAGCTGAGCAGGAAGGAGAGGAAGCCGCAAAGCCCGCCGTTTTCCAGGGAGTAGTCGAAGGGGCCGAGGACAAAGGCGGTTTCGGAGAAGGCGCGGAAGAGCAGGGAGTTTCCCAGCAGGAGCACCAGAAAGTTGGTGATGGTGGCGATGTTGGCCAGGAGATTGAACAGGATGAACTCATAGAGGTCCGGATGGCGGCCGCGCCAGCGGTGAATGGCCTGTATCATATCCCGTCACCTCTCAGATCGAAGGAGTGGAAGTCCAGACTGCCCCTGCCGGTGAAGCGGAAGTACAGCGCCCGGTCGCCGTCAGGCAGGATACAGGGGGAGACAAGCTCCCTCCACTGGCTGGAATTGAGACTGACCGGGATGTGGGCGGCGACAGACCGGAAGTCCGGCGTATCGGAGACCAGCAGCTCCCCGTCGGCCCTGCCCCGGAGGGTCACGGCCACGGACCTGAGGCCGCGGACGGTGAAGTACTTGAAACCGGCGACAGCGCCGCTTCTCAGATTGGCGATGTACTGGGTGTCCCGCTCCTCACCATCCCGCCCGTCCTGGGTGAAATAGGGGTGGGCGGCGAGGCGCGCCCGGGGAAAGCGGATATCGTAACGGGCCGTGCCCGCTCCGCTCCAGAGGTTGCAGGCGATGCGGGCGGGATACCGCCCCTCCCCGCGCAGGGGGCCGCCGTTAAGCCCGCAGCTGGTCACCTCCGCCTGGCGGAAGCCGCCGCCGGGGGCGCGCTCCAGCCGCTCGGCGCAGGCCTGTCGGGAGTAGGAGTGGCGGTTGGTCTGACGGTGGTAGAAGACGTACCACTGTCCGCCGATGCACTCGATGCCGCCGTGGGTGTTGCCCAGATAGTTGACGGCTCTCTTTTCATCCGTATTGCCGTCCAGGAAGAGGTCGCCCACGTCCACCAGCGTGCCGCCGAAGGCGAAGGGACCCCGGGGGCTGTCGGACATGGCGCAGCAGAGCTCGTGATTGTGCTGGGAGGAGTAGACGAAGCAGTATTTGCCGTCCACCTTCCGGATGGAGCTGGCCTCGAAAAAGGCGTGGTCTGCAAACGCGCCAGGGCGTCCCCTGGTGGGGAACAGGAGGTCAGGGCCGGCTTTAACGGTCACCATGTCCCGCTCCAGCTCCAGCACAACGCCGCCCTCGTTGGTGAGGCTGTGGAAGCCGGAGGCAACGGCGGGCACCTTGGTGGCGAAGCCGGAGTAAAGGTACACCCGGCCGTCGTCGTCGGTGAGCACGCCGGGGTCGAAGGGGAAGGGCTCGCCGGACCTGGTCCCCCAGACGTGGCCGTCGGGGAATTTGACGTGGCCGTGGAACCGGTATTGGCCTGCGGGTGTGTCGCACACCGCCACGGACATCACCCCCAGGAAGTCGAAGGCGTAGTAGAGGTAGTACTGCCCGTCGGGCCCCCGGGTCACGTCGGGGGCGTACATACAGCGGCGGCCGCTTTTGTTCATGGGGTCCTGGCTCTTGCGGTAGATGACCCCCTCACACCGCCAGTCCGAGAGATCGGACACCGGAGCCGACCAGCAGACGTAGTCGTTCATGCAGAAGAGCGGGCCGCCGAAGCGGTCGTGGGAGCCGTAGACATAGACGCGGTCTCCAAATACGTGGGGCTCAGCGTCGGGGATGTACTCCCAGCTCGGGAGGTAGGGGTTCAAGGCCTGCGCCATCATGTTCCCTCCAGATTACAAAACCTTTTTTGTCTACTTCTTTTGCTAAAATCATTTTTATAAGTTCTGATGCTATTTTAGTGTTGTATGCTAGTAATGTCAACTATATTTTTAAAAGTATTTTATTGTTTGTCGGTTGCTCCAAAAGCAGCCGTACCAATTTGGCGCAACAAACAAAAGCAGCCCCCGAATTGGGGGCTGCCGAGACGATTCAGCCGGTCCTTCCTGCGCTAAATCTGCTTGATAAAACGGTCGACGAAGTAGAGCGCCGCGCCGATGCCGTTGGAGCGGTCATGATAGCGGCAGATGGAGAGGTACGGCGCCTCCTGATAGTTGGGGTCCAGGCGCCGAAGCCGGTCGTCGATGGCGGCGAAGTGGCCGGTGAGAAATTGGGAGAGCTTTCCGCCCAGAACAATTCCGCAGTCCAGGTTCGTATGGATATTACCCACGCCGATGGCCAGGTCGTCCAGGTAAGCGTCCCACAGCCGGGCAAAATCCGCATTGCCCTGGGCGAGACCCGCGAAAAACTGCTCCAGTGAGATACCCAGGTCGTCGGACAGCCTGGCGGTGGAACAATAGGCCTCCAGACAGCCCCGGCGGCCACAGCTGCACTGTGCGCCGCCCGGGTGGATGCACATATGCCCGAACTCCCCGGACCGGGCGTTGACGCCCAGATAGGCGACGCCGTTAATCAGGATGGCGCCGCCCACGCCGCGGCTCAGGGAGAGGTAGGCCATATGATCCACGCCGGTGCGGTCCCACCACTCCGCGAAGCCGCCCGCGTTGGCGTCGTTGACCAGGTGGACGGGGTAGGGGATGTGGCGGACCAGGCCTTTGGCGTCCAGCGTATTGACGCCCAGGGTGGGGGCGGTGGTAATGACCTCCTGGCCGCCGTCCACAATGCCGGGGATGGTGACCCCAACGCCCAGGAAGTTTTCCCGGTTCAGGCCCACGTCGTCGATAAACGACTCAATGGTCCCGGCAAGCCCAAGGGCGTATGCGTCGTCCGCCTGGAAGGGGCGGCGGACGACTTTAAAGCCCAGCTCCCGGACCTGGAGGTCCAGCGCCACCAGGCGGATGTGGCCGGTGGAGATTTCCACGCCAACGGCGGTGCGGGCCTCTGGAACCACGGAGATGATACGGGGCTTCCGCCCGCCGGTGGAGTCGGCGATCTCCGAGTTGTCGATGAGGCCCATGGCCAGCAGCTCGCTCAGGTTCTGCGTCAGGGTGGGCAGGCTCATGGAGAGGGTCTGCGCCAGGTCCTGCTTGGTCACGGGGACAGTGGCGGAATAGAGGTAGCGGTATACCCGGTTGCGGTTGATGAGCCGCAGATCCGCAGTGGAATGTGGGGTGGCTTTCGTCACTGTAATCATCTCATTTATAAAAGTATTTTTTAAATATATCATACCATAGTTTTATAAAAAGGCAAGCCCTGTTTTTCAGTTCCGGCGGTTTTTGAGAATCGGCGCGCGGGCATCCAAAAGGGACGCCTGCAACGGCTGCAGGCGTCCCTTCCCAAGACTTATTCAATTTCTGCCGCCTCATGGCATGAGCGGCGCCGCAAAGCGGCTGAATCCATGCTCTATTTCCGCGTCTCCCGCGTCCTCACAGCCTTACCCAGCGAGTCCCGCGGCAGCTGTTAGAGCTGGACCACGTCGAAGGGCTTGGGGAGAAAACCGCTCATCCCGCACGCGGCGGCCCGGTGGCGGTCCTCCTGGAAGGTGCTGGCCGTCATCGCCAGGATAGGAACGGCGACCGCGTCGGGCCGGTTCAGCGCGCGGATTTCCCGCGTAGCCGTCAGCCCGTCCTTCCTCGGCATATTGATATCCATCAAAATGGCGGCATAAGAGCCCGCAGGCCCGCTACTTTGCCATCTGCGCTACGAACCGCATGAGGATGGCGGCCACCTCGGCGCGGCTGGCATTACCGGCGGGGTTGAGTTCGCCCGTGCCGTTGCCGGTGAGGATGCCGTTGGCGACTGCCCAGCTCATGGCGTCCACGGCCCAGTCGGATACCTTGTCGGCGTCGGGGAAATCGTTCAGTGCCTCAGCCTCCGTGGTCTCAGCCTTGGCGTAGCGGCAGAGCATGACCACAAGAGATTCCCGGGTGACGCTGGCATCCATGTTGGCGCCATCGGTGATGCCGGCTTCCATGCCCCAATCCATCGCCTTGCTGTACCAGGCAGCGCCGCCGCTGGTTTCCTGGCCGTCCAGCCGGGCCAGGACCGTCACCAGCATGGAGCGGGTCATGTCGCCCGCGGGGCTGAAGCTGCCGGCGCCGGTGCCGGTGAAGAGCTCCCGGCTGGCGGCAAATTGAATTGCGTCATAGGCCCAGTGGCCTTCCGCCACGTCGGCAAAGGCCTTGCTGTTGTCCACGATCTTTACCTTTATGTCGCCAGTAGCGAGGAAGCTTACCCCGTCCCCGGTAGCGACGGAGGTCTTGAGGACCGTCTCCGAACCGTCCTCGTGAACGAGGACGGCCACCGTTCCGGAGGTCACCTCCGGAACGGGAACAAGGACCCTTGCCTGCTCCACATTGCCGGGCAGCGCCACGCTGGCGGTGATCTCACCCTCAGAGGTGCCGGTGGTCTCGGTCTTTACGCCGTTTTCATCGGTCGCTTTGCTGGTAAAGGAGCCGTCAGGCTTGGTGACGGTCTCGCTTCTGAAGCCGTCCTTCCGGGTGACGGTCTCAGTGACGGTGCCATCCTTTTTGGTCTCCACCGCGGTCTTGTCGCCGTTGGGGTAGGTGGTGGTCTCGGTCACCGTGCCGGTGGCCTTGTTGGTGACGATTCTGGTGGTGCTGCCGTCCCCGTTCTGCACCGTCTCGGTGGTCGTGTTGGAGCCGCCGGAGTAGATGGGGGGTACATAGGCGCTCTCAAATACAGCGGAAACGGTCACGTCCTCTGCGGGCATGACAAAGGTAAAGGTGTTTTCTGCGGCGGCGGTAACGCCCTCGGCGCTGCCGTTTACCTTGAGGGAGCCTGCTGTCAGTACATAGCCGTCGGCGGGAGTCACGGTGAGGGTGACAGTCTCACCCGCGCCGGCACCGGCCTTATCCGCGGCGACGCCGCCGTTGTCCATAGGGGCGATAGTGACGCTGAACAGTTCAACGGGCTCACCCGGCCTGCCGGCCTGGGCCGTTACAGTGTCGCCGGCGGGGACGGTGGCGGTCACAAAGCTTACCGTGACACCGTTGATGTCCTTCTGCGCGGCGCGTATGGAGACACCGTCCACAAGGATGTCCTGATACTTTCCATAAAAGCGGATCTCCCACGTAAGAGGCGCGGGCGCGCCCTGGCGGTTGGTCAGGGTGGACTTGGTCAGGCCGTCGTGCCGCAGGTCCACGATGTGGCCGCCGATCTCAATATGATCCGCCTCCACGTAGCCGATCTCATCGGGCAGGCGGGGCGCGGTGGCGATTTTGTGGGCTGCGGCATCGGGCTCAACACCCATCATTCCTGCGATGGTGCTGGAGAGGGTCGTATAGGAGAGCTCGGGATAGTCGCCATTGGTGCCCTGAATGGGGCGCTCATGTGGGTCGTCCTTGACGCTGAGAATGTACTTCATATACTTCCAGGCGTCATTTGCGCGGTTATAGGGGAAAAAGACATCGGGCAGATAGGTCCAGGCTTCAATGTTACTGGGAGAGTTGGGCTTGTCGCCGATGTGGTCGCCCACCTCGTCAGCAATGAAGTTGAGATAGGCGTCGGTGCGGGGGCCGGGGGTGGTGATCTGCTTCATGGGCATAAACCAGCTGTTTTCCTTACCAAAGTCATTGTAGCGGGTCTCGCCGTCGGTGCTCAGGGCCCTGGCATAGGGTCCATCGGGGTCATCCGGGCTAACGCTCCAGACCTCATCAAAATAGGTTTTGAGATCGGCGGCCTTTTGGTACCACGCCTTGGAGGCGTCATGCTCGCCCCTGGCCTCCAGCATGGCGGCGTAGGCCAGGGTGGCCTGGTACTGGGCGCCAA
Organism: Lawsonibacter faecis; assembly: GCF_014287675.1. Taxonomy (GTDB): domain Bacteria; phylum Bacillota; class Clostridia; order Oscillospirales; family Oscillospiraceae; genus Pseudoflavonifractor; species Pseudoflavonifractor faecis. The sequence goes on from NZ_JACOPQ010000007.1 coordinate 171,434, forward strand.
TGGCGTCTCCGGCCTCGATGATGGGCTGGCCGCCCCGTTCATTATAGGTGCAGGAGCCCTGGAAAATGCCCTTGCCTGTACCTTCGGCCACGCCGTTTCCATTGGTGTCGTGGAGGGTGATAAAATCAGTCATCACCTTGGTGTAGAAGTTCCACATGGTCTCGTCCCTGATATAGCGCTCATCACCGCTCCACAGGTACTGCTGGTAGGCCTTCTCCACCAGCTCGAACTGGGCGGGCACCTCGCGGACAAAGTTGTCGTTGCCTTTGTAATCCATGGTATAGATGCTGCCGTCGAAATTGAAGGCCCAGCCGGTGTACCACTTGTGCGCCTCATCTGCAAAGTCTGCAAAGGTGTGGAACATGCTGTAATTCTCATTCCACAGGCCCACAATCTGCGCGCCTACCGCCTGATGGACAAAGTCGCGGCTGTAGAAAGCGGTGCGGTCATAGTAGCCCGCCCAGTAGGAGGGGATATAGTCGGCCGTCTGTCCGCTGGACTGAGGGACGTTGATGGGGCCATTCTTGGTGCCGGTCATCACGAATTGATCGGTCTTGTCCACGGCCCAGTTGAAGCCCTCGGCCAGAACCTGGTTGTCGGAGCGCAGGGCCAGCCGCTCTTCGTCCACAATGCAGTCGACCGTCCAAACCTGGGAAACGTCCCCGTTGGTGATGGTAAATTCCACGGGGCTGGAAAAGTCCACGGCGGTTCCGGAGGCGGGAGAGATGGATGCGCCCTCGGAGACGGCAGCGGTAACCTCCAGGGCGGTCACATCGGTGCCGTGGAGCACGTGGAACGTAATGGTTTTATTTTCCGCGTCTATGGTTTGCCGGATCTGCTCCGCCACGCGGAAGCTGTGCAGCGTCACGAAGGGAGGAAGCTCGCCGCCCTCCTGCCGAACCAGCTGGAAGTCGTCGGCGTCGATTTGACCGCAGTCCGCGCTGCCGGTGAGGAACACCTCGATTTTGGCGCCCTTCTCCAGCGGCAGGTCGGCAACGGATACAAAGGTATAGGCCTTGTTAGCGGCCAATTCGACCGAACCGATTACCGCTCCGGTGGCATGGTTCCGCACGCCAAACACACCGCCCCCGGCGGGATTTTTGACCCACACACCCGCCTCGTAGAACGCGGTCCGGGAGATATCCACTGCGTAGGACACCTTTGCATCGGATCTTTCAGCGGGGATGCGGGCAAACCGGAACCCGTTTCGGGCGGCGGAACTGCTGTTGGGCATCGACCCGCCGTTTTTACTGCTCCATCCCTCGGGTGATTTGCTGCTGTTTTCGATGTCCAGGCTGGGGTTGCGGACGTAGTTAATCGTCACGGGGCCTACGGGGGCGGAGGATATGGCGTCGCCAGCCAGGCCGAGGCCGTCCACCGGGGTCACCTCAAACCTGATGTACTTACCGTCCTGCGCATCGGTGAGCTCGAAGGCCTTTCCAGTGGCGTTTGGGATGGGGGCGTATGCGCCGGCGGCCTCGTCGGCCTGGAGCCAGCGGAAGGTGCTGCCGCCCTCGCTGCCGCCCTGGCCGTCGTCGCTGTCTGCAAAATCATAGCTGCCGGTGAGGGTGATGCCGGTGTGGAGGGGCGCGCCTACAATGACCGCATTGCTGGCGGTGGGAGCTTCGTTGGGAATGCCGGAGGTGTCGAAGGTGAGGCTGGCGCCGGTTACCGCGCACCCCTGGGGCACCACAATGGTGAGCATGGTGTCCAGCTCCAGGGCCTCCAGCGTCAGGGAGGTATTCCCCGACACCGTCTGTCCGCCGACGGTTACGCCGTCACCGGTCACGGAGGCTTCAAACTGATAGTCGCCGGCCCAGGGCAAGCGTAGAGCGGTCCCGTCGGTCAGGTCCACGCCCTCCAACAGGTCCAGCGTCACCTGAGAGAAGTCATAGGCGAGAAAAAAGTCGTCGCCGTTGGTCCAGCCCTTGCCGCCGGAGCTGTAGATACGCAGAGTGTCACCCTGTCTGGCCTTGATGGCAGGGAGCGTATGGGCGGCGCGGTAGGTGCTGCCGTTGGGAAGCTCCATGCGCTCCTCTGTTCCGGCGGTTATATTTTCGATGCCCAAACCGCTCCCCGCACCTCCGGTAGCGATCCAGGCGGAGGCAAGATACCAGCCGTTATAGGGGGCTTCTATTTCCTGGTAGACGACATAGTCGCTTCGGGCGTCGAGGAAAAAGCCTTTTTTCCCTGTGTGGGGGTTGTTTCCCTGTAATCCTGCACCACTACTACTTGGGGAAGGGTCGGCATCGCCAGCGCCATTTTGAAAGAACCATCCCTCCCCGCCATCCTCAAAGCTTGGATTTGCGAGCAGGTTTCCACTGTAGTCGGCTTCCGGTTCCAGTTCCTGTTCGGGTTCCGAATTAACATAATTTGTATCTACCACGCGTAACCCATTTCCATTCACCCAGCTGCCCTCAGGACCCCGGGTAACATAGAGCTCGATCGTATCTCCTTCATTAAGCGCATGAGTGCCCAGGTTCGTAAAGGCATAGTCCAAGCCCGATTCAAGCACCTGAGATTGGATTTCAGCCCCATCCCTATAACGCACGCCAAAAGAACAATCGACGGTGGAGCCGTCTGTTGCCATCAGGCCGGAGACAGCATAGGTGCTGGAAGCTGGAATGACGATTTCGATACTCAGAAAACCGTTTTCATCCAGATAAAAGTGGTCGCCGCTAATACCGCCATTGGTAAATGCCCATTCGGATGTATCCGGTACTAGGTTGGGCCCTTCCGCTGCCGACGCCGCGGTTGGCAGCAGGCCGAGGAGGAGAGCCAGAACACAGAGAAGCGAGCACAGTCGGTTGACACGTTTTTTCATACGATTCCCTCTTTTCACTCAATATTTTGAATTTGAAAACCCAGCGGGTGTTCCAGCGGGTGGAATTGGGAGGACACCTCCCGGTTTTCGGTGATCTTATAGAGCGCCTCTTGGGAGAGGGCGATGACCTCATGCCAGACGCCCTTGTAGAGGCAGACCGGTGTATCCAGCAGGAAGGCGTGAATCTCGTGGGGTGTGTGGGGCTCGGCGCAGAGAAGTATCCCGGCACCCGCCATGGGCTCGAAGCTCTCCATGGACCCGGGATGGCATTCCAGCCGTTCCGCTTTGTGCTGGCGCACCCGAAAAACCGCGATACGCCAAGGCTGAGCGTCCTCGGTGAGCAGGACCTCGAAGCGCTCGTCCGGCGACTGCTCTGAGAAGGCGATTAACCGGCCGAAGGGGGCGAAGCGCTCCCGGGTGATGGGCTCCAGCGTCAGGGTCAGGCCAGCCACAGCTCCGCCTCCTCCCGTGTGAAGCGGACGCGGAGCGTGGTCAGGGCCCCGTTCTCCGTGGGAACAACTTCGCACGCCACGGCGCGCTCGCAGCCGGGGTGTATCCCCGCCGGGGCCCAGATATGGTAGGCGAAGGCCTCACCGGGGACGCCCCTCAGCCGGAGGTACAGCTTACCACCCGCATAGGACTCCTCCAATACGCTGACGGCGTCCATGGAGACATGGCGGTCAGAGGCGATGAGGGCGGGAAACGCCGGCTTCTCGTGGAAGGCCACCGCCTGGCAGTCGCCTAGGCCCAGGGCCCGGCAGCGGAAGTCCCCGCGCACCTCGCCCAGGAATTTCTGCGCCCAGAAGTCGTAGGCCAGGTAGGTCTTCTCCGGGTCCAGGGCCAGCCGCTCCAGGGGAAGGCTGCACTGGCCCAGGGGCGTGGTGCCGACGCGCAGCATGACCCGCCAGCGGCGGCCGGGTCTGGATACGGCGAAGGACCAGAGGGAGGAGAAGGGGTGATTGGCGTCCCGGTCCGGGGCCCAGCCGGCAATGTCCATGGCCTCCTCGGCCCCCACGTCCTCCATGGACACGGGGGTCTCGTGAGACTGGACGGCAAAGCCGTGGAGCTTGGTCCAGGTATAGGCGGGGTAGTCGGTGGGCAGAGGGCCCGCCTCTCCTGCGCAGGTCTGGAGGGGCGGCAGAGTCCGGCGGATAATATCCAGCTTTTCCGGCGTATAGGCCTGCTGCGTATCGCTGAGCATATAGAGCTCGCCTGAGAGGCTCACCAGGGAGAGGACGCTGCGCGCCCACTGGGGCTTGGTGCGCACGCAGACGTGGTCCGGGTCGTTGGTAAACAGCACCCGGTGGGTGTGGTACCAGCGGGCGGACTCGAAGAGCTGCATCCGCACGCCTGCCCAGGTGGGGTTGGCATCCATGGAGATGCGGCAGGCGTCGGCCACGCCCACCACCTCGTGCATCTCCCCCCAGCTGGCCAGGTAGTACACATCCTCCCCCATACCCCGCCGTCCGGCCTCCATAAAGGCGCGGAACCGGGCCGAGGCGTCGGCGTTGGACATGAGGCCCAGGCGGACGCACTCGTGGAGACCGTCGAAGAGGAGGTGGCGGATGGCGTCAATCTTCACATATTTGTAGCCCTTCTCCCGCAGGGCGGCGAAGAGGGGCTCCACATGGAGGGACAGTGTGTCCGGGTCACAGCGGTAGAGAAAGTCGATCCACTCCCCCTTAAGGGCCTCTTCTCCGTTCCAAATCACCGCCTCAGGGTGATGGACGGCAAAGTCGGGATTGGTGATGTTGGCGTTGACCCAGATGGCGGGGGTGAGGCCCTCCTTCCGGATGGCGGAGACAATGGAGGCGTGCCCGCCGGGAAACTTCTCCTCATCACAGGTCATCCAGCCCTCGGCCATGGTCATCCCGCCCCGGACGGGCAGGGGCATGGCCTGGTAGCCGTCGTCCACCTGAAGGTGGGTCAGCCCGTAGGGCCGGAGGTTTTGATGCAGAAACTCCGCTACAGCGGAGACCTTGTGAATATCGATATCCCGGCGATAGGCCTCCCAGGAGCACCAGCCCGCCACGGTCTCCTGGCTGGGACGGCGCACCCAGGGGCGGTGGAAGGAGTACCCCAGGGTGTTGGCGTAGTACCAGGGCCGCAGATTCAGATAAAAGGCACTCATGGTGAGCCGGACCGCAAAGGAGGCGGTGGCGAAGCCGTTTTCATCGCCCTTCATATCCTCGTCCAGCCAGCTCCAGGGGTGGCCGTGCCAGTCGATGAGCAAATCCCAGGCGGTATCGTAAAGACCGTTGACGCCGAAGCTCAGCGCCCCGGGGACCGTGCCCAGAATGGCCTGCTCCGCCGCCGCCCGCCGGGGCCGGAGATTCAGGCTTCCGGCGTGGAGGCGCAGGGTTACGAGGGCGGTACAGGGGCGCTCACAGGCGAGATAGACCTGCTGGAGGTACTGGACGCTCTGCATGGAGCCGTCGGACCCGTGGCGAAACCCCAAATCCGTTCCGGCCGGGACCTGCACTTCAATCACGTTGACGCCGTTATATTCATAGACCAGCAGACCCCTGTCCGCGTCCCAGCGATGGAGGGCGTGGGCCAGGGGCGGCTCGGTCAGGGTGGGGTGAAAGCGTTCGCTGTTCAAAGGGGTACCTCCTTACTTGATGGCAGAGTCCACCATTCCCTGGATAAAGTACTTCTGAAGGAACAGGAAGACGATTACGATGGGCAGGATTGCCAGCAGGGCTGCGGCCGCGGCCGCGTTGATGTTGCTGGTGGTCTGGGAGAAGTAGGACGCGATGGCCAGGGGGATGGTGCGCAGCTTGGGGGACTGAAGGACATAGAGAGAGAACTGATAGTCGTTCCAGCAGTGGACGCCGGTGAGTATGACCACCGAGGCGGTGACCGGCTTGAGCTGGGGCAGGATAATCCGGAAGAAGGTGCGTACCGGCCCGCAGCCGTCGATGGAGGCGGCCTCGTCCAGAGCGCCCGGTATGGAGCTGATAAAATTGCTGTAGAGGAAGATGGAGAGGGGCAGTTCAAAGGTGACCAAGATTAGGATGATGCCCCAGTACTGGTTGACACCATGCATCTTGACCAGCACCGAGTAGAGGGAGACCAGGATGGAGAGGGGCGGCACCATCATGACCCCCATGACAAAGCCCTTGATCCCCTGGTTGAGACGGGTCCGGCATCGGGCCAGGGGGTAGGCTGCCAGAGCGCCGACCACCGTGATCAGCAGCACCGCGCCCACTGTGAGAATCAGGCTGTTGGCCATGGAGAGGAGGATTTTTCCGTTTTCAATGGCATCGGTAAAGTTCTCCAGGTGGAGCTGCGTAGGAAAGCGCCAGTAAGAATTTAAATCCTGGGGCGAGCGGAAAGCCACACTGAGCAGGATATAGAACGGGGCGAGAAAGACCAGAAGTATGACTGCAGCCACCGGGATGCGCCAAGCATTAGAGGGGCGGCCCAGACGTTTTCCCTTTTTCACATCTCCACCTCCTTTTTGGTAAAGTAACGGGTCACCAGGGTGCCGATGACCATAATGAGCAGGAAGGACACCAGTCCGATGGCCGAGGCATACCCCGCATTTTCACTGCCGAAGTAGGTCCGGTGGACCAATGTGGACAGGGAGTGGGAGGCGTAGCCCGGACCGCCGGAGGTGAGGGCCATGATAATATCAAAGAGCTTGAGGCCGCCGATGAGATTTACCACCACGGCGGACTGTATGGCGGGCATAAGCAGGGGCAGGGTGATATAGCGCAGCTGGGCCGCCTTGCCGATGCCGTCCATCGCTGCGGCCTCGTAGTACATCTGAGGGATGTTTTGAAGCCCGGCCAGGTAGATGACCATGGAAACACCCACAAATTGGAGCGCATTGACCACCGTCATAATCGCCACGGCCCGGGGGCCGCTGGCCATCCAGTCCACCATCTGACCGCCCAGAGCCAATACGATATCATTGATGGCGCCCCGGTTATAGGAGAAGAAGAAGTACATCACGTAGCCCATGATGAGGGGCGCAATCATGACTGGCAGGTATATCACGGTGCGCAGGACCGAGCGGCCCCGGAACTTGCCGTTGAGAAAGAGGGCCAGGGCCAGGCCCAGCACATTCTGCAGCAGGGTGCTGCCGAAGCCGTAGATTAAGGTATTGAGGAAGGCGGTGCCGACGTTGCCGTCGGTAAAAAGCCGGACATAGTTTTTCAGCCCCACCATTTTATAGCTCTGGGAATAGCCGTTCCAGTTGGTGAGGGAGAGAAAGCCCCCCTGGATAAACGGATAGATGACGAACACGAGAAAGAGCAGGACGGCAGGCAGATAAAACAGGTTCATTTTCGCCTGCCCCAGTCGTCTGGGACCTCCTCTGCTTTTCACGGAATAACCCCCTTTTGCAGGAGACGGGCCTGCGTGTGCAGGCCCGTCTCTAAAAACCATCTTGTTTTAACCGGCGTACTTGTCCAGGAAGGACTGCTCCATAATTTTCCCGGCGTCCTCCACGGCGCCGGACTTCTGCGCCAGGATCTCGGCGCCGGTGGCGCACATTACGTCCCACATGCCGCTGGGCAGGTACTCGCGGTCAAAGTAGGGGAAGGTCTCGACGGACTTGTATTTGTCGAAATAGGTCTTGATGTCGCCCAGCTCTACATCCACATCGGTGAGGCCGGAGGAGTTGCCCGCGGCCTTGGCGATGGCGCCGGCTACCTCGGGACGGGCCAGATAGTTGAGCAGTTCCTGTGCGGCGGCGGCGTTCTTGGTGTCCTTCCAAATGCCCACGGCGATGTCCTCGCCGGCGATGAGGGAGGGCGCGTCGCCGTCGCTGGCGGCGGGGATGGGCATCATGCCCAGACTGGCGTCGGCGTTCACGCCCTTGGCGTCCATGATGGCGGAGGGACCGTAGAAGCAGAAAGCGGTCTTGCCGGTGGCCAGCGCCTCCATATCGCTGTTGTAGTCAGCGGTGAGTACGTCGGGGTTGAAGTAGCCGGCGGCAGTCCAGTCGGCCATCATCTGGGCGATTTCAGTCCAGGTGGGCACGTCGAACTTGCCCGCTTTCAGGTCGGCGGCTTTGCTGGCGGATTCATCGGTTACGTAGAAGGAGGGGGCGACCCAGTCGAAGAACTGGCCGATGGTCCAGGTGTCCTTGCCTCCGATGTGCATGGGGGAGACGCCGGCGGCCTTGATGACCGCGCAGGCGGCGGCAAAGTCGTCCCAGGTCTTCAGACTGTCGGGGTCGATGTTGTTGTCGGCAAGCACATCCACATTGTAGACGATGCCGGCGATGTCGATGTCGATGGGCAGCACGAACATATTGCCCTCACTGTCGGTGATGACGGGCTTAATCTGGTCGGAGATGCGCCCGGCAAACTCCATGTCGTTGACGGGCATGAGGTATTCGCTGTAGCGGGCCACGGACCAGCCGTGGGTGGTGAACACGTCGGGCAGCTCATTGGAGGACATCTTGGTCTTCATCAGCTCCTCGTAGCTGTCGCCGGGGGCGGAGAACTCCACGGTGTAGCCCGTCTCGGCCTCAAAGCCCTTGAGGGCGGACTCCAGGGCGGCCGCTTTCTCACCTACCACGTTGGTCATAAAAGTGAGCTCCACCTTTTCGCCGGAGGGGGTTGCGGGTGTGGAGACGGTGGGGGCGGACGGTTTTGCGCCGCCGGAGGAGGGCTGCGGGTCGGCTGCGGGAGTACAGGCGGACAGCAGGGAGAGCGAGAGCGCGGCGGTCAGCACGAGTGACAGCGTCTTTTTCATATCAGGGTCCCCTTTCTGTTTTGTGGCATCCGGTCTTGCTTTCTGATATGGATTATACCGGGCCCGCCGCAATGTGTATATGTACCTAATCTACAATTGAGGTGCGCTTTTGTGCACTAGGGCAAAAAGAGCTGTACCTTGGAGAAGATGATTGGTATAATTGCAACACAGAATAAAAACCATGTCGGGGAGGGGCTCTGTGATGCAGCCAAAGGTGGAACTCAATTTTCGCCATACCTATCTGCGCTGCTTTCTCATCAGCGCGGTGGTGCCCATTCTTGCCATCTTCGTTATCCTCTCCCTCTACTACGACAGAGAGGCGGTCAGCTTCAGCCGGGAGGTCCTCGCCGGAGCGATGGATGCGGGCGAAAATGCTCTGGAGACCTCATTTGCGGAGATCGAGCAGATTTCCTTTACCCCGTACCTCTATAAAGAGGTCTCCCAGACCATGACCTATATGAAAAACGGGTTTCTCCGCCCCGGGGTGGAGGGCTACGGCTATCTGGACTTGGCCAGCCTGGAATCCAACTACACCATGCTCTTTACAAAAATGCTGCACTCCTCCCAGCAAAAGGTGCAGGCCATCTCTTTTTATCCCTTCGGCGCGGCTCTGGGCGACTGCTACGCCATTGAGCGGGACACTGCGGGGCTGAGCCGGACCCAGGTGTCCGCCGCGGAGGTGGATCGGCTGTACGGCTATACGGTCCCCCACGGGAGCGCACCCGCCTTCCTGTCCCTGGATGGGGACGAACCACACCAGACTTACAGCCTGCTGCGCACCATCAAGGATTACGACTCGGGCAAAGAGCTGGGCATCCTCCGCATTGATACGTCGCTCTCCTCCCTGGCCCCCTGCCTGGTGGGTATGCAGGTGACGGAGAACTCGGCGCTGATGCTCTGCGACAGCCAGGGGCAAATCGTCTACTGTGACGGTACGGTGAAGCCCGGCCTGATGGAGCAGGCGCAGGGAGGGGCTGACGAAGGCGTGCTCGGGAGCCAGCGGTATACGTTCCAGCGGCGATCCCCCGGCTCAACCGGCTGGACCCTGTTCCACGCCGCCTCCGTGAGCGATATCCGGCTCTCCAACGCAGGGGCGACCTTCCTTATTTTCGCGGTGACTCTGCTGGCCTTCCTGGCCGCGTTTATCCTCTACCGCGCCCAGTCGGCGAACATGATCTCCTCCATTGAGTCCATTCTTTACGCCATCCGCCAGCTTCAGGAGGGCAACCTCTCCTATGTCTGCGCGGTCAAGGATAAGAAAGAGCTCCTGATGATCGCCGACACCCTTAACAAGACCGGAAAAAAGCTGGACGATCTGATCCGCACCGAGGCGGAGGCGCGCACCAGCCAGAGCAAGGCGGAGTATCTGGCGCTTCAGTCCCAGATCAACCCCCACTTCCTTTACAACACCCTGAACGGCTTCATAGCCCTTAACCGGCTGGGGGAGAAGCAGCTCCTGGAGACCAGCATTATCCAGCTTACCAAGCTCTTCCGATATATCTGCAGCAACAGCGATGTGTCCACCCCTGCCAGGGAGTTTGACTTTGCGACCCAGTACCTGGAGCTGCAGAAGCTGCGGTTTGAGGAGCGGATTACCTATACCGTGGTGGTGGGCGAGGGCACCGGGGATCTGCCCGTCCCCAAGCTGGTCATCCAGCCCATTGTGGAAAACTGCATTGTCCACGGCATGGAGGAGGATGATGAGCCCATTGAAATTATCCTGCGCTCTTATGTAAAAAAGAGCGGGGAGGGGCAGGCTGCGCTGATCCTTGAGGTAGTGGACACCGGTGTGGGTTTTGACACTGCCAAGCTGCGTGACTCCCCGAGGGTGGGGCTGAACAATGTGACCCAGCGGCTCAACCTCTTCCGGGAGGGGTCCCACTACGAGGTCAGCAGCACCCCGGGACGGGGGACCACAGCCCGGATTATCATTCCACTGGAGTCTGCCCGCCAATAGGCGTGCTGCCGGACAGAAAAAGGGTTTTACCGTCATGCAAGGAAATCTTTGGCGGAAACCCGGGGCGGACTCGGAGTAAGGAGAAGCGGCAGACCATGGAAATTTTACTGGTAGACGACGAGCGGCTGGCGCGTGCCTGCACCCAGAGCATGCTGGAGGAGATACTCTCCGGTGTGGAGGTGCGCTTTCACCATGCGTCCACCGCCGCCCAGGCGCTGGAGTGGCTGGAGGACCGCGGCGCCCCCGACCTGGCGATTGTGGATTATAAAATGCCAAAGTGCAGCGGACTGGAGCTTGTGGAGCGGGCCGGGCCGTGCTGCCCGGGCACGGTATGGGTGCTCCTGAGCGGATACGACCTGGCGGACGAGAGAAGCCGCATCGAAGCCGCGGGCGTCCGCTTTACGCTTTCCAAGCCGGCAGGTGTGGAGGAATTTTCCACCGTCGTGTCACATATCTGGGGAAATGGAGGCGCGATGCCATGACGGTACTGATTGCGGATGACGATAAGCTGGCCCGTTATAACCTGAAAAGTATGCTCTGTGACTTGGACTCCGATGGACTTATACTGTACGAGGCCGCCAACGGGAAGACCTTTGTGGAACAGTGCCGCCGCCTCCACCCGGATATCGCCTTTGTGGATATCACCATGCCCCACCTGGACGGCCTGTCCGCCATTGAGCAGTGCCGGGAATACACCCGGGACACCCAGTTCGTCATACTCTCCGGACACTCGGAGTTTGGCTATGCCAAGCGGGGCATTGAACTTCAGATTGCAGACTACATCGTCAAGCCCATCGATGCCGTGCAGCTTGCTGAGCTGATGGAACGCCTGCGGGATCGACTGGCCCATACCAGGAAAAACCGCAATATGGACTTTTATATGTGGGTGCACCAGTGCTTTCAAATCTGGGAGGAGGCGGGCTACTGTGAGATGCCCGGCCCCGGGCCGGATTGCGGCGGCTCCTACTATGGCTTCCGGTTTTTCCTGGACGCCGGTCCCGGTGCCGGAGGCTACCCGGCCGCATATCTGGCCCTCTCCGAGGGGCTGTACGCTGTGGGGCGAGGCTGCCTGGACAGGCGCATCCACTATGCCCTCAGGGAATCCCGGGATACGGGGCTGGACTTTATCGTCTGCTGCACCGCCGGGGAGCTCCCGCCGCTCCGGCGGCGCATCCGGGATCTCTGCCGTGCGCTGGAAGGGGACGGAATGGCCGTCTCGTGTCTCTATGTGGCTGGCGTGGATCTCTGGCAGCTCTACGAGGAACTGAAGGCCGTGGCCGAGCGGGATTATCTGCGCTTCGGCGCGCCCGATTCGGCCTGCGCGTTTCACGAGCTGACGTTTACCGCTGGGGAGCAGAACGTGCTGGCGCAGGCAGACGCGCTGATTGAGTATTTCCAGCAGGCAGACGAAAACCGTTATCTCCGGGCGGTGTCTGCACTGAAGGAGCTGGGAAAGGAGCCGCTGCCTCAGCTCAATACCGGCGCGTTGACCCGCGCGCTCGGTATCTGCCTGGGCGGGGCGTTTGCGTGGAAGGACTTGCCGGAACTCTGCCGGGCGCTGGAGCGGCACAAGAGCCATATTTTTGACGGGGCCCAGAGTTCAGGTACGGATAAGATGTCCTATGCCACAGAATATGTGGAGAAGCACTATATGCAGGATATCAGCGTGGTACAGCTGGCGGAAAAACTGCAGCTGACCCCCAACTATTTCAGTAAGGTTTTTCATGAGCGGACGGGACAGACCTTTTCAGCCTACCTTACCAACGTGCGTATGGGTCAGGCCAAACGGATTCTCCTCTCCCGGCGGGACGTGCTGGTCAAGGATGTGGCCCTTATGGTGGGCTATTACAGCTCGCGCCATTTCGCAAATGTGTTTAAAAAGTTCACCGGACTCTATCCCAGCGAGTTCAGGGAGAACAATTAGGAGACCACATTGAACGTGGTCTCCCTGTGAATATATTTATAGATCAATCATAACCACCGGCTGTTGGTGTTAGCTTAAGATGGCCGGCACCGGCATCTAAAACGGCTCAAGGCATACCGGCAGCCGTGTTCCCGGTATGCACAGGCCGGGACGCAGCTCGTTCATGGTCTGGAGGGTTTGAGCGATCACATCCGGGTCGCAGTAGAGGTTGAAAAGCGCCGGACGCGGTCCAACACCTGGGACGACACAGGAATAAGCGTGTCGCTCAGCGTCACATCCAGCAGGCCCTTTGCGTTCGGCAAGTCACACGAATCCAGCCATAGTGTGGGTTCCCGGCTTTATCCAGCAGCCAGACCGTCCGCAGATAGGCTCCACGTTCAACCCGTTCCACACCCGGTATCGCTCTTGCGGAAAGAAAATTCAGCGTGTCCGCCCAGCGATAGGGCGGACGCCTCATATAAGGCGGCATTTCGTTTCGTCATGCTATCGCCCTTTTTTCCATTATAGTATAAACGTCTTGATAAATCACGCCATTTTCGGACATGGTTCTTCTCGTCCTTGTGTTCATTCAATCATTTCATTTTTGAGCGTGAAGCAAGGCGGCACAATTGCTGTAGGTCATTTAGGTTTAGATGAATCTTATTGGTAATTGACACACTTGGGGGAGAACGTGTATTACCTGCAAATAAGGGACGGCTCATCTCTTGCTGAGAGAAGCCGTCCCTTATTTGCAGTCAACTGTTTACTTCGCAGTAATTGTAATGGTGCCGCTAAGTTCCCGGATGGCATCCGCGCCCTCCACGGCCTGGCCCAACTCAAAGAGGACGCCGCGGCCCCCGCCGCTGAAGCTGCCGTAGAACATCACCACATCCCTCCAGGGGGCGTAATAGGCCAGTGTCCCCGCCTGGGCGGAGGTAATGTCGGGCGTGCCGGTGGTGTCCAGGGCCGTAGGGGGATAGAAGGTCTGTTCGTTGAAGCTGAAGGGCCGTACATCCAGGGTTAGGGGGAGCTGGCCCGCCAGGGAGCGGGCGGCGGGGCTGTCGTTCAGTTTAAACACGACGGAAGTATTGCCGTTTGTCACGGTGAGTTTCATGGTGGTTTCCTCCTTGAAGCTCAGCTGCAAGCCGTCCACCCACTGGGTCACGGCATCCTGGGAGGCGCTGTTGAGGCGGCGGCCTTCCGCCCAGGTGGCACCGGAGGCCAGCTCATGCAGGCCGGAGTCGCTGAATCCACTGCCGCCGCTGGTGCAGAAGGGCACGATGGTCTTTCCAGTGAAGTCATAGCTTTCGAGAAAGGTGCTGATGATCCTGGGCGGCCTGCCGTTCCAGATGGGATAGCCCAGGAATACTACGCCGTAGCCGTCCATGCCCTCCACAGCGCCGCTGACGGCGGGGCGGGCGGCGGGATCCCGCTGCTCCATCTGGGAGCGGCTGGCGGAATCGTTGTAGTCCAGGTCGGCGCTGGTATAGGCTACGGCGGGGACGATCTCAAAGAGGTCGCCGCCGGTGGCGGCCTGCACCCGCTCCGCCGCGCCCCGGGTGGTGCCGGTGGCAGAGAAGTAGGCCACCAGGACTTTCCCGCCCCGGGTGGTTTCCTCCCAACCCAAATTCTCATAGAGGGCCACGGCCACCTGGGCACGGGTGGCCGGGACGGCCCTGGCCGGGTCGCCTGCCCAGGTGGGCAGTTCACCGCGATAGCGGGCCATGACAATATCCAGCATTTCCACGCTCACCGGGTCGTTGGGGCCGAAATAGCCGCCGCCGTACCCTTGGAGCAGGTCCGCGCCGGAAGCCCACAGCACGGCGTCGGTGTACCAGTTCCCTGCTGAAACGTCGGTATAGCCGGACGCGTCGGTAACAGCGGGCGTTCCCTCAGCCCGGTAGAGCACGGTGGCCAGCATGGCCCGGGTCAGGGTCCCTTCCGGGTCAAAGCGGTCGGCGGACACACCGTTCATCAGGCCCTGCTCCCGGCACCACTCCACAGCCGGGGCATAGGCGGCGTCGGCGGGCACATCGGAGATTCCGCTCACGGCCAACGCCGCCGGGAAGAGGCTCAGTGCCAGCACAAGGATCAATAAGAGGGAGAGAAGTCTTTTCTTCATATTGGTTCCTCCTTACAGGCTGGTGATAACGGGGTTGCGGAGATAGTCGTACACCCGTCGCACCTCGCTGGGTTTGTTGGTGTCCAGAATGGAGGGCTGGCCTATGTCCAGGGCGGCGATCTTGGCAAGGTCGTCGGCGTCCAAGGCAAAATCCCATACAGCCAGGTTTTCCACCAGCCGCTCCCGGTAGAGCTCCTCCATGGCCCGCCAGGCACCGTAGTAGTCGCCAAAGGGCATATGGATGAGGTAGAGATCCAGATAGTCCAGCCCCAGCTTTGCAAGGGATTTCACGAAGGCGGCTTTCGTTTTCTCATACCCCATCTGCCGGATGTACGCCTTAGTGGTAACGAATAGTTCCCTTCTGGGTACGCCGGAGGCTTTGACGGCCTTGCCCACCGCCTCCTCGTTCTGGTAGGAGCTGGCGGTGTCCAGCAGGCGGTAGCCCACGTCCAGGGCCGTCTCCACGGCCTTTTGACATTGGGCCGGGGCGGCCACCTGAAAAACGCCGAAGCCCTCCAGGGGCATCTCCACGCCATTTTGCAGCTTCACCGTCTGCACCATCGTCAGGCCCCCTTCTCTGTCAAAATGGACTGGCTTAAAATGACCTCTCCACAGGCCTCTGGGTCATCCATGACAAGCTCACCCACGGCGGGGGCGGTAATGGTTCCCGCACGGGGATTCTTGACGCTGACGATGGGGGTGGTGACGGTGGCCTCTACCTCAGACTTTTCAAAGGCCAGATCGGCGTCCACCATCTCGCAGTCGATGAGCTTGAGGCCCTTGCAGTAGCACAGCGGCTGGGTGCCGACGATCTTACAGCGGATCAGGGTCAGGTTTTCCGAGTACCAGGCCAGATACTCGCCCCTGATGACGCTGTCGGTGACGGTGACATTCTCGCTGTGCCAGAAGGCGTCCTTGGTGTCGAAGGTGCAGTGGTCGAAGGTGCCGCCCTTGACGTACTGGAAGGAGTACTTGCCCTTGAACTGCACGTCGGCAAAGCGGAGGTTTTCACCCCGCATGAAGAAGTATTCGCTCTCGGCGGTGCAGTCGGCCATCTCCACGTCCCTGGCCGACCAGCCGAATTCCGGGGAAATGATGTCGCAGTTTTTAAGGGCGGCATGGTCGCACTCCCGCAGAGCTTTGATGCCGTGGAGCTTGGTGTCCTCGATGGCGATGTGGTCGGAGTACCACAGGGCCGCCCGGCACAGCTCGGTCAGCTCCGAGCGGCGGATGGTGAGGCCGTGGACGTGCCAGAAGGGATAGCGGAGGTTGAAAAAGCAGTCCTCCGCCGTGACGCCCACGCACTCCTTGAAGGCGCTCTCCCCGTCGGTGGGGCCGTCGAAGGCGCAGCGGCGGACGGTGAGGCCGTGGCTGCCGTACAGCGCCCGCTCCCGGTCAAAGGTTTGATTTTCTATCATTTTGTCGCCCATTGCAGTGCTCCTCTGAAAAAATCCTCTATTTTGTCGAAGGGAATGCGGTCGGTACGGTCGTAGAGGTCGATATGCTCCGCGTCCTCCACCACATACAGCTCTTTGGGCTGGGCAGCCCGCTCATAGACCTGTTCGCTGAAAAAGCGGGAGGCGGCCCGGTCGCCCACGATCAGCAGGACGGGGCGGGGGCTGATCTCCGCCACGTGGTCCAGCAGCGCGTAATTCAGAAAGGCCAGGGTGCTGGTGGTGGTAAAACCCGCCCGGGCGTTGGGGTGGTGGCCCCGATTGACGCCATAGAAGCGGTAGAACTCGTCGTCCACGGGATTCAGGCCCTCTGGAACTGTATCCGCTGGCTCCTCGGGGAAGGTTGGAATCCAATCCGGGTAGCCGTTCTCCGCGTCCACCCACCGCAGCTTGGAGAGCGTCTCCTTGGCCGCCTGGATCTGTTCTGGCGTTTGGCCCAGCCGGGCGGCGGCGCTCATGTCGTACATGGAGGCGGTACACACCGCCTTGATTCGGGTGTCCACCTGGGCGGCGCTGAGGGCGAAACCGCCGGAACCACAGATGCCCAATGCGCCGATTCGTTCCCGGTCCACGAAAGCCTGCATCCCCAGAAAATCTACCCCGGCGCTGATATTCTCGCTGAACAGGTCGGGGGAGGAGACGTGCCGGGGTTCGCCGCCGCTCTCCCCCATATAGCAAGGGTCGAAGGTGAGCACCACGAAGCCCCTCCGGGCCAACTCTCCAGCGTACACGCAGGGGCCTTGCTCTTTCACCCCGCCGTAGGGCGCGCCAACCACCAGCGCGGGGTGCTTTTGGGTTTTGTCCAGGCCCTTGGCGGTATAGAGATCACCGGCCAGGGCGATGCCATAGCGGTTGTTGTAGCGGACGTGGGTGCGCGCTACATTTTCCGACAGCTCAGCGATATATCCACTCATGTTGATTCCCTCCTATTTATATGGCTTTACCCATCTCATAGGCTTCGTCCAGCTTGCCGGTCAACCCCTCCATTTCGCCGGGGTCGCCTGCCCCGCCGCCCCGGACCACACCGGCCAGGCGGGCCTTTTCAAAGCAGGCGATCCAGCCCTCCAGTCCGTGGATGGGGCCGTCGGCGGCGCTGTATTCCGCCTCCGCCGAGGCGGTGACCAGGTAGATGTCCCGGAAGGCGCAGTCGGCGGCAAAGAGGGCGTTGGCCCGGTCCAGCATGGTCTTCATCTGGCCGGACATCTCATAGTAGTAGACCGGGGTGGCGAAGCAGATCACTTCGGCCTCGCGCATCTTCTCCGTGATGGTTTCCATGTCGTCCTGAATGGCGCACCGCCCGGTCTTCTGGCAGGCAAGACAGCCCATGCAGAAGCGGATGTTCTTTCCCCGCAGGGAGACGGTTTCCACCCGGTTCCCGGCCTCTTCCGCGCCCCTGGCAAATTGCCGGGCCAGCAGCTCGGAATTGCTGTTCTGGCGCAGACTGGTGGAGATGATAAGTACCTTTTTGTTCATTTGCGTCACTCCTTCGTTTGCTCGGCCCGCTCCAGTGAGCGGATGATATAGTCGATGCAGTCCACCTGCTTTTGAACGGTATGCAGGTCGTCCATCAGGAGCTTGCGCTGCTGCCACAGCAGCCGGATTTGGGCTTTCGTCTGCCCGCCCCTGACAAAGATCAAATACCGCTCCCGCTGCTCGGACTGGAATCCACAGGCGTTCAGGCAGCTTCTGATCTCTTGATCCTCCATGGGCCCCCTCCTCTGGTGTCTCTATTTTATACCGCCGCGCGGAAATTACAAACGGTTGTTAATCATAGCTAGCCATCGTTGACAGGAATGGCAATGGGCGTTAAAATAAAATAGAAGGGAGGTGGAGGCCATGATCGAGACGAGGCTGCTCCACTATTTTCTCGCCATTGCCAGGGAGCAGAATATTACCAAGGCGGCGGAGACCCTCCATGTCACCCAGTCCACCCTCTCCAAGCAGATGATGGACCTGGAGCGGCAGTTGGGCAAGCAGCTCTTGATCCGGGGAAACCGCAGCGTGACCCTCACCGAGGAGGGGATGTTCCTGCGCAAACAGGCCCAGGAGATTATGGAGCTGGTGGACAAGACGGAGTCCGCCTTTACCGCCGGAGACGAGATCGTGGGAGGCGACATCTACCTGGGCTGCGCTGAGACGCCCGCCATGGAGCAGATTACAAAGGTCTTTCAGTCCATCCACGCCGACTATCCCGGCATCCGGTTCAACATCTTCAGCGGTGACGCGGCCAGTGTCTTTGAAAAGCTGGACAAGGGGCTTTTGGACGTGGGTATCCTGCAGGAGCCGGCCATTTATGATCGGTTCGAGTACACGGCGCTGCCATTCAAAGACGTATTTGGACTTCTCATGCCGCGGGACTGTCAGCTGGCCGAAAAGGAGGCCGTAACCCTGGACGATTTGGACGGCCTGCCCCTGATCTTCTCCCAGCAGACCCACCACGGCCCCTCCCGGATAGAGTGGTTCGGCGCGCGCTACGACAGATTCCACATCGTCGCCACCTACAATCTGCTCTATAACGCCACCCATCTGGTGGAGCAGGGAATCGGCTGCGCCTTCTGTCTGGACGGTCTGGCGGATACCAAAAGCAGAAATTTGACCTTCCGCCCTCTTGATCCGCCGTTGGAGGTGGATATTGTCGCGGTGACGAAGAAATACCAGCCGTTCTCCCCGGCGGCCAAGGTGTTTATGGAGCGGATCGTGTAATAGAAGCGAGAAAAAGGTGGTGCCGGGACTATGATTCCGGCACCACCTTTTTTATTTCCTTTGCATATTTGCGGTATCGACACCTCTTACAGTACTATAAATCAAAAGTTTATCGCATTTTGCGGAATCAGACGGATTTCAGTTGTGCCTCAACCATGCAAAAAAGATTTCATAATGGATTTAGTGTCGTCCGGCTTTCAGCGGGTTAAGTTTTTCTTCTCCCTGCGATACAAAGCGGACGAAGGGGGAACTAAGCGATTCAGGGTTGTGCGGGCGGCTCCAGGCGCTGTGTGATATGGGACTGCCGACCGTACTGCTCTGCTTGTGGCGGCAAAAAAGAGGGCCGTGCCGCCCGTGTCTGCATGACGCTAGAGTAAGATGTCTCCGTATTCCCGACGCAGCGCCAGGCACCGCGACTTGAGTGCAGGCCGTTTGCTGCGGCTGACGGGAAGGCGTTCACCGCCGGTCATCAACACCGCCCCGGAGCCGATACGGTCGACAAAGAAACCGTTGACCAAATAGCCCTGATGAATCCGCAGGAATCCCTCCGAAGCAAGTTCCGTCTCCAGCTTTTGCATTTTGCTGGAGATTGGAACGGGTTCCTGACGGTCCTCCAAATACATAAGCTGCTGGTGTCCGCTGCTCTCGAAGTAACGGATGGTGATGACCGGCACCGAGATTAATTCCTTTTGCGTGGACACGACGACCCGTTTTACAGCCCGCTGGTGATGGAAGGGGCGCAGATAGGTTTCTATCGCGGCTCTCAGCGCTTCAACCAGCCCGTCCCCGCGGGCAGAGCTGTAAGAGTGCTTTTCCAAAACGCGGTCAAGTGCGTCGGCGACCGCGCTTGCCGTCAGGCACTCTCCGCTGCAAAATCCGATTCTGAGCTGATCCATAGCCGCCTCCCGCCATATGGCATTTCCTGAAACAAAAGATTTTCCCTCCGGGCGGAGCCGTTTTACGGGTCCCGCCCGGAGGGAAAACGGTTTCAAACGCTATTATTGATCGACCGCAGCGGTTTTTTTCCGCTTGTTCCACCAGCGGAGGAGCACGACCGCCTCCAGGGCAACGGCCACGGCGACGGCGCCCACATCCAGGGCGACGAAGATCTTGGTCATGTTGCTCATGCCGCCCTGACTGGCGGAGGCGTCGGCATAGTAGCCGCTGTTGGCCACGGTATACAGAATATTCTTGCTGGCCTGCCGCAGAGCCGTGACGGTGGTAGCGGAGTCCAGATTGGTAAACTCGTTGGTCTCAAACATTCCCTGGCCCAGCATCAGGTCGTTGCCGGCCAGAATGGCCTGGTGGGAGATCATATACCCGTAGGAGCCGTCGTAGTCGGAGATGACCGCGCCCACGAAGCCCCACTCGCCCCGCAGAACGGTTTGGAGAAGATCGGCGTTGCTGACGCAGGGCACGTTGCCCAGCCAGTTGTAGGAGGTCATGACCCCCATTACATTGCTGTCAAAATTGAAGTTCTTCACGACCATCTCAAAGGGCTTGAGCACATTCTCCCGCAGGGTCTGCTCGCTGAGGTAGGTCATGAGGAGGGCGCAGCGGTTGGTCTCCTGGTCGTTGGCGGCGAAATGCTTGATGTAGGAGTAAACGCCGTACTTGGCCGCACCGTTGACCTCATAGGAGGCGAAGATGCCCGAGAGCACCGCGTCCTCGGAGTAGTACTCAAAGTTTCGACCGGAGAAAGCGCTGCGGTGGAGGTTCATGGCGGGGCCGTACCAGCCGTAGTTGTTGGCGCTGGCAAACTCCTGACCCATGGCGTCTCCGATTTTGTCGGCCATCTCCTTGCTCCAGGTCTGGGCCATGAGCACCTCGGCGGGGAACTGGGTGCCGGTGGCGCCGGTGAGGTAGTGGCTCAGGCCGGCGGGACCGTCGCAGTCGGAGGTGGCCACCTTCCCAACGGAGTCGATGGCTGCCGTCTGCCAGCCGCCGGTGTTGACCAGCGTGACCATCTCGTCCACGCTCATCTGGTCCAGCAGCTTGCCCCAGTCGGCGTCGTCATAGCCCTTGCCGGCCAGGTCGGCCAGTACGAGGCCGTTTTTCGCCCCGGTGGTTGGCATGACAGCGTCGGGATCGTCATGGTCTTCCGGCTTATAGCGGATGATGGTGCTGTTTTTGATAACGCCCTCATCCTCGTCGCTCAGGAGGTAGCGCTCCTCCGCGGGGGCGGCGGTGGCCGTGGCGTAGTTGGCAAACCCGTCCTTCCGGGAGAGGGTCTCCATGGGGCTCTCGGCATAGCCGAACTGGTTGGTGGCCGGAACCTTGTCGGAGGAGCGGCCATCGGTGCTGTAGTCGACGTCGGCGCTCAGGGTAAAGGTGCGCGAGTCCAGCACGTTGTGGGAGTCGGAGCGGATGGACATCGCGTATTCGCCCGCCTCAAGAATGTATCCGCCCGCGGCGGTCTTGATGCAGCCGGAGTCGTAGGAGGCCATATCCTCCAGCGCCACGGTGAAGCTGACCGTCTCGGACGCGCCCGGCTCCAGAAGCTGGGTCTTCTCGAAGTCGATGAGGTTCACACTGGCCTTCTCGATGCCGCCGTTGGTGTAGGGAGGGGTATAGTAGAGCTGTACCACATCCTTCCCCGCCACGGAGCCGGTGTTGGTGACGGTGACATCCACGCTCACGGTATCTTTGCCCTGCTCGAAAGCGGTGATCTCCTGGGTAAAGGTGGTGTAGGAAAGGCCGTAGCCGAAGGGATACTGGACTTCGCTGTAGTAGTCGATCACTCCGTCGTCGGAGGCGGTCTCATAGTACTTGTAGCCCATGTAGACGCCCTCCACATAGTCCACAAAGGAGACGACGCCCTGATAGGTCTTGTCCTCCCGTGCCAGCATCTTCTGCAGATCCGCGGTATTGGTGTAGATATGGTTGCCGGAATTGCCGGAGTTCTGGAAGGTGGGAGTGCTGGTCAGGTCCCGGACGTAGGTGTCCACCGTCTTGCCGGAGGGGTTGACGGCGCCGCTGATGATATTGCCAAGGGCGGCCATGCCGGTCTCGCCGGTGCCGGGGGTCAGGATGACGGCGCCAATTTCGTCGTAGTCGTCCACCCAGCTCAGCTCCATGGCGTTGTTGGCGTTGATGACCACGATAACATTGTCGAAATGAGCGCAGACGTTCTCCACCAGGTCCTTTTCGGTATGGGACAGCTCCAGAAAGTGGCCGCCCTCGTCAAACTCGTTGTAGTCGTAGCTGTTGCCGTAGAAGGTGCCGTTGGTGTAGCCGTAGTTGGCGGTGACCGACTCCTGGACCCGGCCGGACTTGGCCACGTCGTAGGTGCCGTTCTGTACGGCGTACATATCGGTGGGCAGGTCGGCGTTCTCGCCGCCGCTGCGGGCGATGACAATGACCGCCGTGTCGGAGAAGGCGGCGGCGTTGGACATCACCCCGCCCTCATAGTACTCGCTGGTGGGCTCGGGCAGGGACCAGTTCTGGGCGTTCATGCCTATTTCAGGGCGGCCCTCCCAGTACTTGAGGTACATGTTTGTAAGCTCGTCGTTGGTGGCGTAGCCCGCGTCCTGAAGGGACTGGATAATACTTACGACACCGGAGCTGTTGTCGCCGCTGGCGGCGGAGCCGGTGCCGCTGTAGACCGGGTAAGCGGAGGCCCAGCCGAAGACGTTCAGGCTCTCCACATTACCAGAGAGAGGGAGCAGTCCGTTGTTCTTGACCAGGACCATGCCCTCCTCGGCGGCCTCCTGCACGACGGCGCGGCTGTTGCCCGCCACGTCGTCGGAGATCTCAGCCTTGGAGGCGTTGAGGACGCCCGAGACGATGGCGTTCATGGGGCCATAGCAGATGAGATTTACAATGAGCACCAGCGCCAGTGAAAAGGACAGCGCTCCGCTCCAGCGGACCACGTGACGGGTGCCCTTTTTGGCCACAAAATGGGCCGCCACCATCACCACGATGAGCAGAGCCACCAGGATCAGGATGGCGTAAATGTAGCCGCTGACCGCCCGCAGATAGTTGCCCACGTCCGCGACGCTGGCGCCCATGGCGATGAAGAGCGGTGAGAGTAGATTGATAAGTAGATCGATCATACAGATGCCTCCTTGCCGTGCCCCCACAGCGCTGCGGAGAGCGGAGAAAACTCCGCTCTCCGCAGACGCCGACAGGGATCAGTGTTTATTTTTCGTTGGCGTAGTAGAATTCAATGTTCTCCACCTTGGTGAGGGGCTCCACGTTGTATTTCTGAACCCGCTCGTCGTTGATGACGCCGGACCAGTTGAGGCCGAAGGCGAAGTCGTAGGTGTTGCCGTCGGCGTCCACATAGCACTCCATATCCCGGGGTGTATCCTCGGCCTGGGCCTCGACGGCCTCCATGGAGGCGGGCTGCTGGAGGTTCAGGAGGCCCGAGGGCTCGGCCTCGCCGGAGGCGATGCTCAGCAGGGTCTCGTCGAAGAACCAGCCGGAACTCATGCTGGTGCCGTAGTAGAGAAGGATGGCGTCGGCCAGGGGCTCCACCTCGGACCAGACCATGGGGTTCTTGGCGTCCATCAAAACGACTACCTTGCAGGAGCCGGGTACGGCGCTTTCCACATACTGGAGCATCTCCAAATCGCCGTAGCTGCTGCTGCGCGCGGCAGTATTGCCGTAGTAGGAGCGGTTCTCCTTTACGTCCTGGGACTTGGTGCCGTAGCCGTCATTGATAATCTCGGTGCTTACGGTGCCGCCGATAGACTCCCGGCGGGCGGTTTTGGCGGTATAGGCCTCATACTGAATGGACGGAGGCGTCCAAATCCCCTCATCGGTCAGCGAACTGTCGGTGATGGGAGAGCTCATGGGAACCAGAACCATGTCGCAGCCCGCCAGATCGGCGGCGCCGGCGCGGACCACGTCGTTCTCGGTATAGACCGGGTTGCCGTCCGCGTCAGAGCCGGAGGGATCGCCCACAGTGTCGGTCACCACGTTGAAGTACTCGCCCACCGCGGTCAGATCCATGGCGGGCTCCCAGCTGGCGGGAGTGGCTTCGGCGGAGGAACTGGCGGCAGAGCCTGTGTTGAACTGATAGGGGATGTAGACGGTCTTCTTGGTGCCGTCGGACTGAGAAATCGTGTTATCTGAGTTTTTCAGCATGATGACGCTCTTTTTCTGAAGCTCCAGAGCGTAGGCGTCGGTGTCGTTGTTCCAGACGGTGTTGAACGCATAATCGCTGGTCACGTAGGCGTTTTCATAGAGGCCCACCTGCATCTGGGACAGGACAAAGTGGTACACGGCGTTGCGGAGAATGGACAGGGCCTCGTCCTCGCCGAGCTCGTCTTCCACCAACTCGAAGCCCTCTGCAGCGCCCTCCAGATTGGTGGTTCCGCCAACCTGGTGGATGCCGTTTTTGTACAGCGCGGCGAAGCGCTCCGCCACAGTCAGATCCTCCACGGTGTAGCTGCCCGCTCCGCCGTCTTCCGTAATCTGCCAGTCGGTCAGGATAAAGCCCTGATACCCGGTGTCCAGCAGCATTCCCATCTTATACTCGCTGTAGGCGCCGCCCACCTGCGCACCCAGGGAGCCGTCGGTGCTGTAGGCGGCGGCATAGTTGGGCATTACGCCGGACGCCTTCGTAATGCTGCGGGTCAGATTAAAGGCGGCGTCGAAATAAGCGATGAGATGCGCCTCATAGTTGTTGTTGGGAAACACATCGAAGCGGCCGCCGTCAAAGTGGTCGTTCCGGCCGCCCTCGGCGGCGCCGGCGCCGGCGTAGTGCTTCACGATGGCATAGAGGGAGTCCTCGCCCCAGCCGAGATCCGTGCCGTCCTCAGCCCAGGTGGACTGCAGGCCGGAGATATACGCGTCCGTAAGGTCCCGGTTCAGGGCCGGGTCCTCCGTGTAGTCGCCGGTGGCGCGGGCCAAAATCGGTGTGGTTACCAGGTCGGTCTGGGGTCCCAGCAGCATGGTGATGCCCACGCTGCGGTACATCCTGGAGGTCTTTACACCCAGATCAAAAGCTGTGTCAGTGTCGAAGGTAGCGCCGAGAGAGAGCTGATCTATGGTATTGGAGATATTGGCGGGGTCTGCGGAGATGGTGGCGGGGATGCCCCAATTGCCGGAGGATTCGCAGAGGGACTGGAGGGCGTTGACCCAGCTGATTGCCATGCTGGTATTGCCCGAGGAAGCGGCACTTCGGGTCACGCCGCCGCGGCCGCCGTTCTGGATATACACATAGTCGTCGCTGCCCTCCTCAATGGAGTAGCCGAAGCTGGCCCAGCCGCCGTGGGTGAAGAGGGGGGTCATCTCGTCCACAGACATCTGGCTGGCAAGGTCCATGGCGCGGGTCTCGTCGTCGTTTCGCCAGTCCTCATAGCCGTCCAGCACACCGTCCCGGTCCAGGTCCTTGAAGGCGTAGCCGTCCACCTGGATGAGGGAGACGCCGGAGTCTGCGGAGTAGCCCAGGGTTTCGCCGCCCTCGTTGGTGACCTGAACCCAGCCGTCGCTCATCTTGGTCTCGGTCCATTTGACGCTGCCGCTGCCCAGCTCCTCGGGGGTAATGGGGGCCACCACGCCGTCGGCGGAGGCGGCCGGGGTCTGGCTCTCCTCGGGTCCGGCGCTCTGAGAGGGAGTGGGGGCCTGGCTGGCGCTGGGCGTGTCCGCCGTGTCGCCGCACGCCGTCATGGCGAATACCATGGCCAATGCCAGCAGCAGCGCGGTGAGCCGTTTTGCCTTTTTCATATAAATCCTCCTGATATTTAATCACAGTGGCGCAGGCGGCGAGGCCGTCCCGCGCCACTGTTAAGAGCCGGACGCCTATTTCTCGTTTGCGTAGTGGAAGTCGATATTCTCCACCTTGGTGAGGGGCTCCACGTTGTATTTCTGAACCCGCTCGTCGTTGATGACGCCGGACCAATTGAGGCCGAAGGCGAAGTCGTAGGCGTTGCCGTCGGCGTCCACGTAGCACTCCATGTCACGGGGGACGTCCTCAGCCTGGGCCTCAACGGCCTCCATGGAGGCGGGCTGCTGGAGGTTCAGGAGGCCGGAGGGCTCCACTGTGCCGGACACCACGTCCAGCAGGGCTTCGTCCTGGAACCAGCTGCCGCCGAAGCTGGCATTGCCGTAATAGAGGAGGATGGCGTCGGCCAGAGGCTCCACCTCGGACCAGACCATGGGTCCGCCGGCGGTCATCAGGACGACCACCTTGCAGGAGTCGGGCACGGCACTCGCCGCGTATTGGAGCATCTCCAGGTCGGCGTAGTTGCTGTCCCGGCCCACGGTGTTGCCGTAGTAGGAGCGGTTCTCCTTCACGTCCTGAGACTTGGTGCCGTAGCCGTCGTTGATGATCTCGGTGGTAACGCTGCCGGCGATGGACTCCCGGCGGGCCGTCTTGGCGGTGTAGCCCTCGTACTGGAGGGAGGCGGGCAGATAGGTGCCGTCCTCGCCGGTGGTGCTGTCGGTTTTGGGCGCGTTCATGGACACCAGGACCATATCGCAGCCCGCCAGATCGGCGGCGGAGGCGCGGACCACGTCGTCCTCGGTGTAGACCGGATTGCCGTCCGCATCGGTGCCGGAGGGCTCGTTCACGGTGTCAGTGACCACATTGAAGTACTCGCCCACCGCGGTCAGGTCCAGGGAGGGCTCCCAGCTGGCGGGAGTGGCCTCGGCGGAAGAGCTGGCTGCGGTGGCTGCGGTAAAGGCATAGGGAATGTAAACGGTCTTCTTGGCGCCGTCGGACTGGGAGATGGCGCCGCCGGAGTTCTTCAGCATGATAATACTCTGCTCCTGAAGATCCAGGGAGAAGGCGTCGGTGTCGTTGTTCCAGACGGTGTCAAAGGCGTGATCCCGGGTGATGTAGGCGTTCTCGTAGAGGCTGCACTGCATCTGGGACAGGACAAAGTGGTACACGGCGTTGCGGAGCAAGGCAATGGCATCTTCCTCGCCCAGCTCGTCGGCCACCAGCTCGTAGCCCTCAGCGGCCGCCTCGGTGTTGGAGGAGCCGCCCACCTGGTGAATGTTGTTTTTCAGCAGCGCGGCAAAGCGCTCGCTCTCGGTCAGGTCCTCAACGCCGAAGGGCTGGCTGCCGTCGCTGGTGATGCCCCAGTCGGTGAGCACGAACCCCTGGTAGCCGGTGTCCATCAGCATATCCATCTTGTACGCGCTGTAGCCGCCGCCGACCAGCTCGCCCAGGGAGCCGTCGTTGCTGTAGGAGATGGCGTAGTTGGGCATCACGCCCGCTTCCTTGGTGCTGCTCTTGGTGAGGGCAAAGGCGCCGTCGAAGAAACCGATGATGTGGGCCTCATAGTTGCTGCTGGGGAAGACGTCGTATTTGCCCGAGTCATTGTGGTCGTTCCGGCCGCCCTCAGCGGCGCCGGCGCCGGCGTAGTGCTTCACGATGGCGTAGACGGATTCCTCACCCCAGCCGAGATCCGTGCCGTCCTCAGCCCAGGTGGACTGCAGGCCGGAGATGTACGCGTCCGTAAGGTCCCGGTTCAGGGCCGGGTCCTCCGTGTAGGTGCCGGAGGAACGGGCCAGGATGGGGGTGGTTACCAGATCGATCTGGGGTCCCAGCAGCATGGAGACGCCCACGGCGCGGTACTGCTTGCCGTGCTCCACGCCCAGCTCGAATGCCGTGTCCACATTAAAGGTGGCGCCAAGCGACAGCTGGTCTATGGTGCTGGAAATATTGGCGGGGTCCACGGAGACGGTGGCGGGGATGCCCCAGCTGCCGGTGGACTCGCAGAGGGCCTGGAGGGCGTTGGTCCAGTCCACAGCCATGCCGGTATTGCCGGAGTTAATGGCGCTGCGGGTTACGCCGCCGCGGCCGCCGGCCTGAATGTAGGCCAGGTCGTCACCCTCGATGGTGGTGCCGAAGCTCATCCAGCCGCCGTGGGTGAAGAGGGGGGTCATCTCGTCCACAGACATCTGGCTGGCAAGGTCCATGGCGCGGGTCTCGTCATCGTTTCGCCAGTCCTCATAGCCGTCCAGCACACCGTCCCGGTCCAGGTCCTTGAAGGCGTAGCCGTCCACCTGGATGAGGGAGACGCCGGAATCGGCGGAGTAGCCCAGGGTTTCGCCGCCCTCGTTGGTGACCTGAAGCCAGCCGTCGCTCATCTTGGTCTCGGTCCATTTGACGCTGCCGCTGCCCAGCTCCTCGGGGGTAATGGGGGCCACCACGCCGTCGGCGGAGGCGGCCGGGGTCTGGCTCTCCTTGGGTCCGGCGCTCTGAGAGGGAGTGGGGGTCTGGCTGGCGCTGGGCGTGTCCGCCGTGTCGCCGCACGCCGTCATGGCGAATACCATGGCCAATGCCAGCAGCAGTGCAATGAGTCGGTTCCTCTTTTTCATCTGTCTATCTCCTTTCCGAATTGGGATACCTCTGTGCAGCCCTGTGCGGGCGATGCCCGCCCTTTTCTGCCGCAACGCTATCATAAATCTGCACAAAATTTTTTCAATATTTGATGGAGATTCGGCATTTTGGTGTGCCATACGGCGGGAGAGGCTTGACGAAGCGCACGAAAATGCCGTCGGGCGCCTTTTGTCATGGACAAAAGGCGGCCGACGGCTGGCGAGCGTATTATAAAAACCGGATTACACCTTCCCCAACAGAGAGAGATACTTGCTTTTCACCTCATGAGCCTTGCTCCGGCCGATTGGGAGCTCCGTCCCGTCCACCAGCGTTACCGTATTGACGCCGATGCGCTGGATGTGGGCGGAATTGACCAGATAGCCCTTGTGGATGCGGATAAAGCCGTGCTCCTGTGTGACAGCGTCCAGCTTCTCCATGGTCATTTTGACCTCAAGCGGCTCGGCCTTTCCATCCAGATAGACCAGTTGGTAGTTTCGGCTGCCCTCGATATAACGGATCTGCCTGCTTTTCAGCGTGAGGAGGCCCGAGCGGGTGTTGAAATCAATGTGGTCCCCGCCCTGGCTCTGCGCGTTGGTTTTAATGTAAAGCTCCACCACGGCGGAAATATCATTGAGAAAATTGCTCTTCCGCACGAAGCCCAGGGGCTGGACAAAGAAGGAGTCGAAGACCCGGCTCTCCGCCTCCGAGACGTAGACCAGGGGAGTGCTGTCCCCCCGCTCGCGGAGCCTCTTCCCGACGGCGATGCCGTCCATACCGGGCATCTCAATGTCCAGCAGGAGGAGCTGGAAGCGGGTATCCTCAGTGGCCCGGAGAAGGGCCTCGCCGGAGCGGAAACGGGTGATCTCCGCGCTGATTCCCTTTTCTGCAAAGGCAGATTCCGCCGCGCCGGCGATGATGGGCAGGGCCTTAGCGTCGTCGTCACAGAGCGCGATTTTTATTTTCATGCCGTGACTCCCCCCGTCTCGCCGGACAGCATATCTATCATAATCTTGGCAACAAAGTTGCCGCTGTCCAGCCCGAATTCCGCGCAGCCGTTGTATTTTTCCGCAATTTTACTGATGATCCGGGTGCCATAGCCGTGGAGACGCCCGTCGGCTTTCGTGGTGCTCAGGGCCGTGCCCCGGCGCTGGAGCTGCTTTCGGTCCGTGGTGTTTCGGCACATGATGTAGAGATAGGTGCGGTGGGGATAGATCTCCAGCCGCAGGGAGACAGGCAGATCCTTTACCTGGCGAAGACGGGCGCACTCCTCAATTGCATTGTCCAGAAGATTTGCCAGAAGGGCGCAGAGATCGTCCTCTGCGAAGGGGAGCACCGGCGGCACCACCAGCTGGTGCTCCATTTGTACGTCCTCCTTTTTGGCCTTTCCCATCTCCATATTGAGGATGGCGTTGACGGCCCGGTTGCCGCAGTCGATATAGTTGAGCTGGGCGGGCAGATGATCCGTGAGCTGCTGAAAATAGGCCTCCAGTTCGCCGTAACGTTTCTGGGAGAGCAATATCTGCATATAGGAGTATTGGTTTTTCAGATCATGCCGGATACAGCGCAAATCTTCCAACGTGGCCTCAGTGGCCCGGAACAGCTCCCGCTCGCCCTGCAAACGCTGGCTCTCGGCCTGGAGGGCGATGATATCGGCCTGCTCGGCGCACATGTCATGCATGGCCCAAACGGCCACCAGGGTCATCCCGAGGATACAGATGTAGGCCACGGCGAAGCTCACCGTGATGCGGTAGTCCGCACCCGCCCAGAAGATCTCCAGGAGAACGAAGACGAGCACGCTGGCGTCGCCAATCAGGATGACGGACATACCGCTGAACGGAATAGACTGGTACTTCTGAAAGTTGAAGGCGTGCAGATAGAGCGCCAGGGGGATGCCCAGTGTGGCAATGAGGCAGCGAACCACGCCCTCCATGGCGCCGCGGACGAGAAACTCTCCGGTCAGGAAGCTGAACATCCCGCCGATGGAGGAGAGCGCGCAGCAGCAGGCGAACATGGAGCTCCACATCACCAGCTTGGATTTCCAGTAATAGTCTGAGCGCAGGTAGAGATAGGCAAAGCCCGCCAGTCCGTTGACAAGGGTACGGACAATGAGAAACAGGCTGGGAAATAATATCTGGGCAGGCAGCTCACAGCCGCCCAGAACCAGCGACAAAACCGCAAAATCCGCAAGAAGCCGCCCCCAGCCCCGCCGGCCGCGGGGAGGGCCGTTACACAGCAGCGCCCATGCAAGCCCTAAGAGAATACGTTCGATAAACCAAGCCGCGTCCAGTGTCTCGACTATGCTGAATCCAGCCAGCTCCGGCATCCCACCGCCCCCTCATTCAGCCCCCGCCGCTGTGGACAAGCAAATTCAAACAGCTTTTCCGCCGCCGTACGTCGGCCTATTGTGCATATTGTAAATAGGCAAACGCGGTTTGTCAAGGATAGCCGCCGTTTGTTCACTTACCCTTGCCGGGCCGTTTGAGGGAATGGTACACTCTCCCCAACAGGAACGGGGGAGGTTGCGCGATGTTATTTTATGAGGATACGCTCTGTGCTTTCTTGAAGGTGCTGGCCGAGCGGGCTCCGGACCAGCCCATGCTGGGCTGCGAGAGCGGATGGCTTACAGTCCGGCAGGTTTTGGAACGGGTGGAGTCGGGCGCCAGACAGCTGCACAAGGTCGGTATTCGCCCGGGGGATTATCTGTGCATCCCTGCCCAGCGGACCGTAAACACCTGTGTGGTCATGCTTTGCCTGCAGCGCCTGGGGGCGGTGGCGGTGCTCACCGATCCCAGAGGCGAGGCGGCAGCGCAGCTGAAAAGCTGTGAGGCGGCCATACCGATCAAATACTACCTGACGATGAACCAGGATGTCTCCCGGCCGGTAGCGACCCTGACCTCGACCGCCACGGGGAAAGATCTCTGCCTCTCCATGCGCAAGAAAGCCGCGGGGGCGGAGGTGCCCCCCTTTGCCGACGCCAAGGCACCCGGATTTTTAATCTTTACCTCCGGCTCCACCGGGGCGAAAAAGGCGGTGATGATCAGCCAGTACAATCTGGTCAACGACCTCATGGATACCCGGGAGCTGGGATACTATACCCAGGACGACGTGGCGCTTGGAGCGCTGCCGCTGGACCACATCTTCGGCCTGGTGCTGCTGGCTGGAACCATGGTGCTGGGGTACCGCCTCTATTTCCCCAAGACCACCGATATACCGCATATCCTGGAGGCTGTCAGCACCCAGGGCATTACCCGGATGAACGGCGTGCCCTCCCTGTATCTGGCCATGGCCGCCGAAAAGGAGAAGTACGACCTGCGCTCCCTCCGGGCCGGGTTCATCGCGGGCGGACCGTGCACGCCAGGCCAATTCCGCTACATAGAAGAGGCGCTGGAGATGACCCTCATTCCGGCCTACGGAATGAGCGAGTGCGTGGGCATCACCTGTGCCAGCTACCGCGATCCCCAGCAGGTCCGGGCCTGCGGCGTGGGGAGGTTCTATCCCCGGAACACCTGGGCGATTTTGCTGGAGGACGGCGGTGAGGCCGCTGTGGGGCAGACGGGCGAGATCTGCGTGGACGGCCCCACCCGGATGGTGGGCTATTTTGGCGACGGCTCCCCCCGGGAGGCCCTGTTCCACACCGGCGACCTGGGCTATGTGGACGGCGAGGGCATCCTCCACCTCACCGGGCGGAAGAAGGACATCATTATCCGCAACGGCAACAATATCTCGCCGCTGGTCATAGAGGACGCGCTCCTCTCCATCCAAGGGGTGACAGCCGCCGCCGTGGTGGGCCTGCCGCACCCCACCGAGGGCGAGTGCCCCGCCGCGATGGTGGTCTGCCGGGCCGAGATATATCAGACTCTGCCTCAGGCCCTGGGGAGCCGGGTGCAGAAGAACCTCGTGCCCGCCCTGTTCCGGCGGGCGGAGGCCCTTCCGATGACCGGCTCCGGCAAGACGGACAAGCTGCGGGTCCGGGAGATGCTGCTGCAATGTCAGGGTCAGTGATTTTGGGCCTTCCGCCGGCCCTGGTCCTATATGCCGCGGCGCTTTTCCTGGCGCTTTTTGACCGGCGGTACCGGGCCACGCGGGGGTGGTTTACCCTCCTGGGGACGGCGCTGGCGCTGGCGGCCTCGGCTTACAGCCTCCTGCTGGGGGCGTCGGCCATGGAGGTGACGGCCGTTCTGCTGGCCTTTTCGCTGCTGGAACTGGAGGGAACGCCATGAATTTCAACTCCGGCGCGTTTCTGATCTTTTTACCCGTGGTGGTTCTGGTCTACTGGTTTCTCCCCGCCCGGTTCCGATGGGTGTGGCTGCTGTCGGCCTCGTACTTCTTCTATATGTACTGGAATCCCGCCCTGGTCGTGCTGCTCCTGCTCACCACGGCGGTCTCCTACGGCTCCGCCCTGGCCATGATGCGGTGGCCCCGCCTCAAGCGGGCCCTGCTGGTGCTGACGCTGCTGGTGTGCCTGGGCGTCCTTATCTATTTTAAGTACGCAAATTTCCTGCTGCAGAGCGTTTTGCACGTAGTGAACGGCGCTGCCGGAGGCGAATGGAGCTTTACCATTGACGTGCTGCTCCCGGTGGGGATCTCCTTTTACACCTTCCAGACCCTCTCCTACGTCATCGACGTCTACCGGGGGGACTTTCCGGCGGAGCGGCACTTCGGCTACTACGCACTCTTTGTGGTGTTCTTTCCACAGCTTGTGGCGGGCCCCATCGAGAATCCCCGGAACCTGCTGCCCCAGCTCCGCAGGGAGGGTCGTTGGGACCGGGAGGACTTCAGGGCGGGAGGGCGGCTCCTCCTCTGCGGCTTTTTCCGCAAATGTGTGGTGGCGGATACCTGCGGCGTCTTCGTAAATAGGGTCTTTGCATCTCCGGAGGCAGCCAACGGCCTCGCCATCCTCTGTGCCGGCGCCCTCTTCTGCCTGCAGATGTACAACGACTTTGCCGGATACTCGGAGATCGCCGCCGGGTCGGCCAGGCTCATGGGCATCCGGCTTACCCGGAATTTTGACCGGCCCTACTTATCCCAGAGCTATACCGAGTTTTTCCGCCGCTGGCACATCAGTCTGAATCAGTGGTTTACCCAGTACGTCTATATCCCTCTGGGCGGCAGCCGGAAAGGGCTGGGCAGGAAACTGCTCAACACGGTCATCGTCTTCAGCCTGTGCGGGCTGTGGCATGGGGCGAAGTGGACGTACCTCCTCTGGGGGCTGTACGCGGCGTTTTGGGTCTGCCTGGAGAGCCTGCTGAAGCGCCCCGCCCGGCGCATGGCGGAGCACCGGAACATCGACCTGGCGGATCCCGTGGTGAAGCTGGTCCGCCGGATGGGCGCCTTTGCGGTCTTTATTCCTGCGGCCCTGCTCTTCCGGGCGGACGGCGTGGGGCAGGCGGGCGTCCTCCTCGGCCGGCTCTTTACCGCGTGGAGCTTTACAGGCGGGCAGATCGCCGACTGCTTCGCCCTCCTGCAGATGGGGGGGCTGGAGCTAGTCTTCCTGGCGCTGTGCATTGTCACGATGAGCCGCCTCAGCCTGTGGGGGCAGTATGACCTGCCCCGCGCCCCGTCCCCCGACGCCTCGGCCCGGCGGACCGCCGCCGCGGCCTGCCTGGTCACGGCGGTCGCCCTGTGCTGGCTCTCCCTGCTGGCGACCCAGGACGCGGCGGGCTTTGCGTACTTTCAATTTTAGAGGGGAGGGTACCGCTATGGGGCGGACCGTCGTTTTTCTGCTCTCGCTTCTCTGCCTCCTGCCGCTGGCGGGCTGCAGCGAGGTGGCGCCCCGGACCGACATCCAGGTCTGTATCCAGCCGCCGGAGGAGGTCACGGTGGAGAACAACGGCATTTTTATCTCACCGGGGGAGGACGCGGTGTTTTATCTGGAAATGGCCTCTGGCTGCTCGGTGTCCGGCGTGGACTACCCCGGCGGTTACCGCACCGCCCGCAGGGGAGGGAAGGTGGAGCTGACGCTGGAGCAGGTCCGCTATCCCACGCGGGTAACGCTGGAGGTGACCAGACGATATGCCTCCGTTACCTATCTGCCCAACGGGGGGACGGGGGAGGAGAGCACGGTCACCTACGACCTCACCAACCACGCCCGGCCCAATACCGATACCGGTGTGGACCTGTTTTCCCGGGAGGGCTATACGCTGACCGGATGGAACACGGCGGCGGACGGCTCCGGAGAGCGGGTCGGCCTGGGAAGCCGTATTACGCCCGCCCCCGGCGGGGTGACGCTGTATGCCCAGTGGGAACGGTGGACGGAGGAGGCGTCGTTCGCGTGGACCGTCGTGGAGGACGGCGCGGTCATCACCGGGTACCGGGGAGCGGATGAGCACCTGATCGTCCCGGCCCAAATCGGCGGTCAGGCCGTGGTGGGAATCACGGCCGGGGCCTTTGAGGACTGCGCCGCCGGCAGGGTGGTGTTTCCCAACACCCTGAGGTGGGTGGAGGACGGCGCCTTCCGGCGCTGCAGGGCGAGCACTTTGGTCCTGTTTGACAACATTGAGCGCATCGGTGACGACGCGTTTACAGACGGCGCCCTGAGGACCCTCTTTATCAACGCCGTTGAGGCCCCCTACGGTTACGGCTACCGCAAGGAGAGCTGCTACGCCGACAAGGTGGATCTGCTCATCCTCACCCAGGGGGAGAGGCGGCTGATAGGCTACGGCGGCTGCGCCATGTGGTACAACCTGGACGGCGCCATGATGGCGGCCGCGTTCCCGGCCTATACCCTCATCAACCTGGGGCTGAACGGGACGGTGAATTCCGCCGTCCAGATGCAGATTATGGGCGCCTTTCTCGGCGAAGGCGACGTCCTTTTCCATACGCCGGAGCTCTCCAGCAAGTACCAATTGCTCGGCGCCACAGAGATGGGGGACAACGACGTGCGCCTCTGGTGCGGCCTGGAAAATAACTACGATCTCTTTGCCCTGGTGGACCTGGGAAGCGTGTCCGGCGTCCTGGACAGCCTCTGCCACTACCTCTCCGTCAAGGACGGGCGCAGCAGCTATTATGCCGTCTATCAGGACGGCAACAGGCGCACGTACCTGGACCGCTTCGGATGTGCCTCCTTCTACCGGGGCGTCTCCCAGGAGAAGCTCTCCGACAGCGTCTATCTGGACCCGGCGTACCTTACGGAGGCGGGGATGGGGCGGCTCGAAGCGTATTACGACTGGTATGCCTCCTTGGGCGTGGCGGTCTTTGTCTCGTATCCCTGCGTCAACCTGGACGCCGTGCCGGAGGGGCAGCGGGGCAACGCCGCACTGATGGACGAGCGGTTCCGGGAGTTTATCGGCGGCATGGACAGCGCCGCGCTGGTCTCCTCGCTGGAGGACTATCTCTATGAAAACGCCGACTTCTACGACACCAATTACCATCTTCTCACCGATCCGGCCATTCAAAACACGGCCAAATGGATCTTTGACCTGCAACCGTATCTGGGGGAGAAGGCCGCATGAAAGATAAGCTGAAATGGCCGGCGGTCCTGCTCCTGCTGCTATGCATCCTGCCTGGAATCCTGCTGGGCGCAGGGGCCGCCATGCCATCCTGCTACAGCGAGAGCTACTACGCACAGCTCGCCCCCATGTACCGCCGACTCCGGGAGACGGAAGGGAAAAGGCTGGTTGTGGTGGGCGGCAGCAATGTGGCGTTCGGCCTGGATACTGCGCTGATGGAGACGCTCATGGCGGACCGTGGTTATGACTACAAAGTCTGTTCCTTCGGACTCTACGGCGCGGTGGGAGTCAGCGCCATGCTGGAGCTGTCCGGAGATAACCTGCATGAGGGCGACATTGTGATTTTGGCCCTTGAGCCGGTGGACGAGGTCCTGTCCTCCTATTTCGGCGCCAGTGCATTCTGGAAATGCGCCGAGGACGCCCCGGAATTGCTGCTGGAGCTGAACGGCACCCAGCAGTCAGCGGTGCTGGGCGGCTATCTTGCCTATCTGCAGGAGCGCTGGAGCATCTGTGAGAGCGGCGTATCCCCCTCCACAGAGGGGGTATACGCCAGGGCCTCCTTCGACAGGGAATGCAACATGGTCTACCCACGGGAGGGAAACGCCCTGGCGCTGGGGTTCGACCCCACAACTCCGGTGGACCTGGCGGGCCTGACCGTTGACGGCGACTTTGCCGGGGAGGTGGCGGCATACTGCGCCCGCGCCAGAGCGCGGGGAGCGGAAGTCTACCTGAGTTTCAGCCCGGTAAACCGCTCCGCGCTGACGGACGGTTCTCAGGAGGCGGTGGAGTGTTTCTTTCAAACCTTCAACACCGCGTTTCCATGTCAGATTATCAGCGATCCCAACGATTATATTCTGGACAGCGGCTGGTTTTACGACAATAATTTTCACCTGAACTCCGCCGGGGCGGTTCTGCGGACCTGCCGGCTGGCGGAGGATGTGCTGTCCCGGCTGGGGTGCTATGAGGCGGTTGACTATCCTCTGCCCGAAATGCCGGCATCCATTGCCCGGCAGCCGGAGGCGGAAGCGGAAGAGAATATGGACTTGTTTTTGCTTGCGCCTGTAGTGGGGGATAATGGGGAGACGCTGGGGTACGAGGTTAGCGGACTCACCGCCCAGGGGCTCGCTCAGAGCCGGCTAACCCTCCCCGGTTCGTACCGGGGGAAGAGCGTGGTGAGTCTGGCCGCAGGCGCCCTGGAGGGCGCGGACGAGCTGGTGGAACTGACGCTGCCGGAGAATATCGAGTATCTTCCGGACGGCGTGTTTTCCGACTGTACCCGGCTGGAGCGCTTGGTTTTGCGCCACGAGTCAAAGGTATGCGCCGTAACGGAACACACCTTTGAAAAGGCGGAGCAGGTCAAGATTTACGTCTCCCGGGCGGCCTATGCCCTCTACCGGGACGGACAGGGCTGTGAAGACAACCCCTGGTCAGCGTACCTGGACCGGGTCTATACCTTTGATTAAGGTCAGCGCGAAAGAGGACGGATTATTTGACTCGAAAGCATTGGAAAACAGCACATTGGTACCCTTAATCAAGCTGACAAGGGCGCGGTCTCCGGTTCGAGTCTGGATAGCAACTTAAAAAAGACCTGTAAACTTTGGCTTTGTTTGCATAGGTGTGGGAACACATGGGGCGGAAAGGTATGACCCACAGTAGCCGGCGATGGACTTAACCAGTTTTCAAAGCGCGGGTAACTGAGTCTGCCCGTCAGTGCCAGTCTGTCGAGGCAGATCCAGCGTGCCTGATTCGCCCGGCTTCAACAGCATGCTGGAGGTCGTGCGGTCAGTGAGCTTGACCCTGCAGCCGGGCGGGAAGTTTTTGCGGAAAAAGGCAAGCCATTTATCGTGGCCGTCATATGTATTCTTTCGTCGCTGTTCTTTTACTGTCTATGCCTAAGAATAGAGCGGTGTTGATACTGCGGCAAATGGTACAAAAAAGTGGAGACCACATCATTATTTTTGGCCTCCACCTGCGTCCTCTATTCGGCCGTGAGAGTTCGAGCTCTGTTTTGCCCGAAAACGGGGTGAAAATATCTGCTGGAAAAAGTGAGATCTGGGGTGTCAAAAGCCCGGTAAGGCTGATGCCGACTGAGTTTCTCCAGTCGGCATCTATTTCGGTACACAATGTTGGCAAGGGGAGTCAAAAACGAAGCTGGCGGAAAACCCGCCAGGAGCCGGCGTTCCAGGCATTTTTGCCGACGGCAAAAATCTTGATGCCGGGCCAATTCACTTGGCCTGAGCAGATAAAGAGAGTCGGGCGGAGCCGCCGAAGGCGGCGAAACCCAAAAAGAAGGACACGACTACGTCATGTCCTTCTTTTTGTCTTTGCTTACCAATTTAGATATTTGTTAACAAATCAGATATATTGTTGTAAAAGCCGTTGTACTACATCGCTTGGTCCATTTCCAGTGCGTTCTTGAATGTAATTTTAATTTTTTCAGAGCTGACGACCTTTACTGCAGCTACAAGCTGGTAGACCAGCCTATCATTGTATTCGGTCAACTCCGCAGGTATGGAAAGGAAACGTTCACAGATGTGGTCACTCAAATGGGAAATGCTTTCGTCCTTGGTGACTTTACCTTGCTGTTCCTCCTGTGCCTGGAGGAGATGCTGGCGTTCGGCGCTTAAAAGTTTCGCCTTTTGTTCCAGGGTATCGGAAGCCCCGACCTGCCCCATCTGGTAGATGAGACGGTCGAACTCCGTCTCATTGGCTTCAAGTCGGTCCTGGATAACTGACAGGCTGGCCTGTACTCCGTCGGAAGGGATGGCTATGGCTTCCAGTCCCTCCCGAAGAACTTCGGTCAGATGGGAGCGGTCCTGCATCACCCTGGTCATGGTGGCTAGTAATGCCGCGTGGATCTTTTCCTCGTCAATGGTGGGGGAACGTTTGCAGTATTTCTTGCCATGGTCCAAGCGGCTGACGCATCTCCACACGATACGCTTCTGTCCATTTGATGTCCAAGTACAGCGGCGGTAGGCGCTGCCGCACTCACCACAGTAGAGGAGACTGGTTAGAGCAAATTTCCTACTGTACTTACCACGCTCAGTCATGGCCTTGTCGGACACGTTTTTCTTTGCGGCATGGCGCGCAGCCTCCGCCTGGATGGAATCGTACATCTCACGGGGGATGGCTGCGATATGTCTGTCCTTGACCAAATACATTGGTACATCGCCGTTTTTCTTCTTTACCTTTTTGGTGAGATAGTCTACCGTATAGGTTTTTTGCAGAAGGACGTCCCCACAGTTCTTTTCATCCGCAAGGATCCTCCTTATGGCAGGCACAGTCCATGGTTTACCACGGTTCGCTATCTCCTCGCGGTTCAGCCCGTCTCGGATCATTCTGGGGGTGGCCCCAGCAAGATATTCTTTGCAGATACGCTGTAGGATGGGGAGCTCCTCCGGAACGTGTTCAGGCTCCCCGTCACTGCCCTCGCGGTAGGCGTACCAATTTTGATAGCGATACCAAACACTGCCGTTTTCAAAGGCCCGCCGGTTGCTCACTTGATGTTGGTGGACATACTCTGACTCTCCTGCTGGGCTATGTAAGCGGTCAGTGTGAGCAACTGTTCATCATCCACGCGAGTATCGATTCCTGAGTTCAGCCAAAATGCTGTTCTCGTGCTCCAGGAGCTCCCGGCCGCCCAGCTCCGAGGATTCATCCATGTCTCCCCACTCATCGCGCTCAAAGAGGTCGCCGGTCAGCGGCATGTACAGCTTGAGCAGGGAGGGGGCGGGGGGCAGGACGGAGAAGCGGTCCTCGCCCGGAATGAGGCTGAGGGTGCGTCCGTTGTCCCAGCGGACATGGAGAACGCCCATATCGTCGATGTGATCCAGCGTCCCCATAGTCCCGGGCTCTACCGGACTGTAAGGGTCCTTCATCTCCCGGAGCTGTATGCGCGATCCATGAGGGAGCTGCTCTCGCAGAAATTTCAGCCACCTGCTGTCCGGGACCATGCTACATCCCCTCCATCTTCATTCCCATTGTCGGCGCGGCTGCCTGGTCGTCCAGTACCCGGTGCAGTGTTTGGACTGCCGCGGCGACCATGGGGTCCTGCTTGAAGCTGTCCAAAGCGGTATGGTCTGAAAAAAAGCGCTGCACTCCGTCCGTCTGCACCACCAAGTCCACAGTGGCGATGCAGTCCTTGGTCACGCCAAGGCGCTTATCACGGCTGCCGCTCCCAATGTACTGCTGGATGGCGTACTCCAAGGACCCTGCCGTCAGCCGCTCCTGGGGGGTGTTGATACCTTCGATCACAAACCACTCATACTCATGCGGTATGCTTGGATCAGCGGCGGCCTGGAGCGCCTGTCTGCCGGCATCCGTCAGGCCGGAGGAAGAGCGGGTAGAGTTCAGCGCCTGCTGGTGCTTGTCGTAGGCGTAGAGGTATCCGTTGTAGTCGCCCTGTCGGGGGGTGCAGCGCAGGCAGTAGCGGTAACGCTCAGTCTCAATGATGAACCCGAAGACGCCCTCGCCCAGCCGCCCGTCAGGGTAGGCCGTGCAATAGGCGGCCATGGTGGAGAGGTCCTTCAGGGGACCGCACTCCCGAAGCTCATTGACCACCCGGTCCAGCTCGTCCTTGAAGACAGGAACATTCAACACGTCGTCATTATGCGGCCACCACGTAGACCAGAACTCCCGGCCTTTATGCCCAAAGTCCATCCGTAGATGGCCGACGCAGGCCAGCTCCCGGTCCTCCGACTCATCCATGCTGGAATAAAACAGCTCCGCCTCCTCTTCGGTGGCGGAGCGTGGGATAAGCTTGATATTCATTGGTAACCTCCCAACTGCGGAGCCCGTTCCCGTTCCGTTTGATGATCCAGGGCTGCATCGATGTTGGCGCAGAGCTGGTC
Organism: Lawsonibacter faecis; assembly: GCF_014287675.1. Classification (GTDB taxonomy): domain Bacteria; phylum Bacillota; class Clostridia; order Oscillospirales; family Oscillospiraceae; genus Pseudoflavonifractor; species Pseudoflavonifractor faecis. The sequence continues at coordinate 211,687 of NZ_JACOPQ010000007.1, forward strand.
GACCACGGGGGAGCCAACGTCCCAGAAGCTGGCCGCTTCCTGGATGAGGGATGAGATGCTGTGGAGCTCTTCCGCGGCGTCCGAGCCCATGTTGGGGCTCAGGTCCATGCCATAGCGGTAGAGGCCGTACAGCGCATCGGCGGTCAGGGCGGCGGAGGTTTGGAGCGGGGCGGTCGCAGTGTCCGTATTTTTCATGCGGCGGTCAAAGGCGGCCAGAAGACCTTCCCGCACTGCCGGGGGCTCTTCATCCCACAGGCCCCAGTAGCTGGCGATGGAATCGACCAGTTTCCGGAGCGCGGGCGTCCGGGCCTGCCCGCTGGCGCAGCTCCGCGGCGTACCCGGTGAGTCCTTCGATACACCGGCGGGCCAGAGCCTGGTCATCCTGTGCGCGCTCTTCCGCCATCGCGGCAAATACGTCCAACGAATACCAGGGCATCTTATGTGTCCTCCTTCGGCTGTGCATCTTGACCGGGCTCGGGGAGAGACCATTCGCGCGCCGCGCTGCGCACGATGTCGATCAGGCCGGTGATCTCGCCGGAAGGAGATGCACTCACCCGCTGTGGAAGATCCCGGTACCGGCCGCCGGGGCAGGCGGATCTGATCTCGAAGCAGAGCTTGTCCAGCACCACCAGGGGACAGTGCAGGTCCAGCTTCGCCAAAAGGGCGGCGCCCATCTCGTCGGTGGCGGTCAGGGCCACCCGAACGCCGGCGGAGCCGGCGGCCTGGAGCCGCCAAGGCTGGCAGGGGAGGTCCAGCCCATCCAAGAGGCGTGTGATGGGGATGCCGCGATGGGGCAGGTCGAGGGACAAAACGTTCCCGTCGTGGCTTACGAATGCACGGATCATTGCGTGTATTCTCCTTATCAAGATTTTGTTGAGGTCATAGGTCCATGGCGGACATGCCGAACGCCTTCCGCTCCGCTTCGATCTGTGCCGGGATGAGGACAGGGAGCAGGTCCCCTTTCAGAAAATCCTGATCGGGGCAGCAGTTAATATACAGGCCGAAGGTGTCCAGCACGAGACGATCCATAGGGTCGATGATAGGGCCATCGGTGGGCTGACAGGCCCTTATCCGCTCCAGGTGTCCGGCACCGTTGTAGTGGAGGCCGGCTGCGCCCGCGGTCAGCGCTTCGATCCTCTGCCAGAGGAGGGAGCGCTCCAACCCATGGAAGCGCTCGGAGACCAACTGCCGGTAGCTCATTTTTGACACCTGAGTATGGGAGGGGAGAGAGGAGGCGGCAGTGGTGGACGGGCAGACGTATAGTCCGCCGCCCGGCCGCCTCTCATACGGCGGATGCCGCATTTCCTGTTCATAGACCTGTAAGGGGCCGTCGGTGAAATACAAGGGGACCATCCTTTCTGAGAAATAAAAAAGCGGCGGTACCTCGTTTGAAGTACCGCCGCTCGATGGGTCCTACCTGCGTGCTTTATTCGTCTGTGAGAGTTCGAGTCCTGTTTTGCCCTAAAACGGGGTAAAAATATCTACTGAAAAAAAGGTGAGATTTGGGGGTATAAAAACCCCGCAAAGCCTGATGCCGACTGGGTTTCCCCAGTCGGCATCTATTTTGGCACACAATGTTCAGCAGGGGTGGACGCCAGCAGGCGTGGCGGGCCAATATAACTAGAATGGTAGTGGGGACACCTGGCGGCAATTCAGCTCTTGCTGGCAAGGGTCACGTTAGGACGTCCTCCATCGGAACTATCATACCATGATAGCGGCCCATCCAGTAGGGAAGGGTATAGGTGGTGGACGATTCCATTTGATTGGAATCGTCGTCGTTCAGTCTATAGGTGGAGCCATTGTACTTATGTATTGCACGTTCATCAAAGGGAACGACGCGGATCTCGCCGGTGGTTTTGTCACGGGAGAGTCCCTCGTCCTGCTCCACGTCGGGACGGCTGTTGTTACTGGCGCACCATTTGATCGTGTCGATAGGATGGCGGGAGAGAGCCCAGGCGGCGGTATCCACCAGCGCGTTGCCATAGGCGTCGAACATCTCCTCGTTGGGGTAGGCAAGCTGGTAAATATAGTACCACAGGGGGTTCTCACTGTACTGGATAGAGTTCCACCAAGCATTCAGGCCCACCTGGTACTTTTTGAGAATGGACTCGTCAGCCTCCATTTGGAACAGGATGTAGTAGGCCAACATGGCCATCTCTTCATCGGAGTAATTCAGGTTTTGCTGGATCCAGGTATTAATCTCAGCCTGAGAAGCGTTTTCATCCAGTTTGCCATCCACATGGGCCAAATGTTCCCAACGCTCCCAGTACTCGCCTGCCAGGTCGGCATAGCGGTAGGGCTCGTCCAGGGCCAACATACGGTACTCCTCTTCCCAGCGCGCCTCGCCGGTCACATAGGCGGCCAGCTTAAAGGTACATAGGTTTACCAAGCTGTTGAGGGCACAATCTTCCCAGGCATAGGCGTTATTGAAGTAGTCCCGCTCGGTCTTGCCCCAGGTGGTGGCCTGACCAGTGGCGTCCCGGAGGGAGTAGCCGTTGTCCGCCATGTGCCGGGCAAATCGACGCACGGTGTCTACCAGCAGCTCCTTGACCTCCTTTTCCTCGGGATTGTATTCGTCCAGAATGTCGTATGCAATTTTGTAGATAAAGAGATGGCCGATGATTTCGTCGGTACTGGTATCGGTCTTGTAAATAATATTATCCTTGGTGGCGTTTCCCAGCAGATCGGCCACGGCAGCCGGGATATGACCGGAGGCATCCACAGTCTGAAAAACCAATTTCTCCCATTTGACCTTCTCGGAGGTGCTTTCGACACAGGTGGCTGTGTCGCCCTCGATATCCCAGTAGTAGCCGTCATTGAAGTCCCGGCCAGGGTATTCCCCATCCAGACAATACGTCCGGGCAATCATGCCCTCCAGAGTCCGGGCACGGGTCTCAAAGTCCTCTTTGTCGGAGCTTTCCGTTACCGGGGCCCAGTCATCCGGGAAGAAGGGAGCCATCAAATCGGGGTCTTCAACGCGGGCAGTAGCGCCCGCAGGGCCGGACTGAGGGGCGTTGATGGAAAAGTCCTTGCCCTTGAGCAGGGCCAGACCCTCAAATTTGTCGTAATACAGATACTGGTTGGACTCGTTCTTCAGCGGACGGATATAGGCATCCACATCGCCGGTGCGACAGGTGATATTGGAGAGGAGCAAGACCGATTTGATAGAGTTGAGGGCAGTCTCCCGGGCGGCAGCAATCTCGTCTTCTGTTGCGCCGGGGGCATTTTTGAGCACGCTGTAACGCATCAGTTCACCCGCACCGTACATGGAGGTCCACAGACCGTCGTTATCAGTCTCTGTGGGGATCCACTCAGTACCACTCCAATTGGCTTCGGACACCATACCCCGGCGGGCTATGATATCCTGAGTGGTCCTGCTCATCTCAGCGGCCTTGTCGGTGTAGGAGAGCTCCACCATGCGGATGTGGGTAACTGCGGTGGCGTCTGCAGAATCGGATACCACCCACAGGCCGTTGCTGCCGTCGCTCTCGATGTGGATGATATTGCCTTCAGGCAGGTAGCGGTTGCCCATGAAGAACTGCTTGGCATCCCGCTGATGGGCGGGATCGTCATCGATGCGCTGAATGCCGTAGCTCTCTACGCTCCAGGTCACAGCGCCATCGCTCACAGGTGCTGTGGACGCCGCAGTGATAGCTTCCTCAAATCGCCCGGCAAGGGGCTGAATGTCCGCTTTGGGCATAGTGTCCTCGATAGGGGCCGCTCCCTCGAACAGCGCCTCTCCCTCGGTGGGGGCCTCCTCCTCGACTAGGACCTCTCCCTCGGCGGCTGGGGCGGCAGGCGGAGCCAGCACGTCCTTTACAGTCTGAGGCACGTCGGCATCTCCCAGCGCTTCTGCTTTGGTGTAGCGGTCCACATATTTCTGGAGATTCTGGACCTCTTCAGCGGCATCTTCAGTGTAGGTTACGATATCTTTATGGCTGATCTTGGTAAGGTCATCTGTGGTCGCAACGACCTTGATCTCCGCAGTGTCTATTTCCTCAGTGTCGATTTTGGCGGTGGCGGTAATGACAACATTGCCGGCGCCCACGGCGGTCACGCGGCCCCATCTGTCCACGGTGGCAACGCTCTCGTCGCTGGAGGACCAGATTAAGCCGCGCTCCTTATTCGTCTCGGGCAGCATAACAAAATCAAGGCTGTGGTGCTCACCTACCACCATCTCCATGTTGGCAGGCACAGAGAGACGCAGGGTCAGGGTGCGGGCATCGACCTGATCGTACATGGTCCGGCCAACGAGCCGCTCGGTGACGGTGGCGGTGATATTGCCCTTCACGGTATGGATGAGGGCGGCCTTACCGGAAGCGTCGGTACGGGTGCGGCCGATATAGGAGCCGTCCTCATAGAAGTCCACGATCATGCGCTCCAAAGGAGTGCCGTTGTCGGTGACGGTGACAGACACGATGTCAGCGGTGCTGGTGTCAATGAACGCATCCGGCGCAACTCGGGTGTAGTAGTCGGATTCCGTCTCTTCAATTATGCCGTAAAAGCGGCCCAGCCAGTAGGGCAGGGTAAAGACGGTGCAGCAGTCCAGGCTGCCTGAGGTGTAGGGACTCCCGGTCTGAGGACCATAGCCGTTATAGCGGGCGAAGGGATTGCCGTTGTCCTTACCGATGTTCATCTCGTCCAGGGGCAGGGCGTAGTTGGTCTGCGCTCTGCTGTCCCGGTTGCCGGCCTCAATATACAACACATCCTGACGGTCGCCTCGGGCGTGCATCTGGTTGTTGCGCAGCAGGGGGGAGCGGTAGAAGTACCGTACGGCGGACTGGAGGTCCACATCGCTCTTTTCGGGGTGAGCCAGTTGGTAGAGGAAGGTGTAGAAGGGATTCTCCTCCCGCTCCTCCTGTCCATCGTACCACAGATCATAGGCATCTACGATTTTGGAGTGGCGCGCCTCGTCCTCCTCTAGAGTTATCAGGGAGTATACCGGGAACCAGCCTAGCTCCTCGTCGGAGTAGTTCACGTACTGGGTCCAGTCCTCGTGGAGGGCGTTGTTGAAGATCTTTTTGCCAGGGGTGTACTCGGTGACGGGTTTGTTCCCGTTTTCGCCGTAGGCGTCGGTGTTCTGTCGAATGATACGGCGGGGGATATGCTCCAGTGCCATCTCGATATAGCCCTTACCGTTTACATAGGAATTGGGGTCATTGGGAACGCCGCCGCCGGAGTAGGGAGATTCAAAGCACTGGCTGTAAGCGGTAGCGTAGACCTCCGCCCTCGGGTCGCCCTCCGCCTCTGCGATGTAGGCGGCAGTCTTCAGGGCGGCCATGACCTCCAGCGCATTCAGGGAGGCGTCCTCATAGCCGTAGGAGAGCTGGTCCTCGCCATTTTCATCTACGCCGATGCGGTACAGGCTCCATCCCTCCTGGGCCTTCATCACGTCTATGCTGTCATTGAAGTATCGGGAGAGCCAGCGGGACCACTGGGTGGATTTGCCGGTGGCGTCCACGATGTAGTAGCGGTCATCCTTGAGGATGAGGTCTGTCATGCGCAGGCAGGCTTCCGCCACATATTTCCTCAGTTCCTTGTCCGATCCCTCATCACAGAGGTAGCGGTAGGCGGTGAGGAAAAGTGCATAGTGTCCGTCCACCTCGTCGGAGGAGGTGTCTGCCTTGTAGACAATCTGCTCCATGTCCACGTGGCCGTCTACGATGGCGCTGTCGGGGAAGAGATCGTTGAAAATCGTGGGGATCTGCTCATAGACAGGGGCGGTAAGCTGGAAGAGGATGTCCTCTTCTTTGACAGGGTGATCAGCCGTGGGCTCCACAAAGCCGAGCTTGTTGTTGATCCCTCTGACCATGAGGGGGAATACTTGGTTGGAGTTATTAGACACGATATCGGTGCCCAGCTTCTGCCCATCGGGGCGCGCCTCGTTAAACCTGTCGATAGTGGACTGGCTTAGTCCCAGGCCGTTGAAGTCGGTGTCCTGGGGGAAGATTTGGGAGCCGCGCTTCTGCAGGGCGTCGCGGGTGGGGCGGACGGTGGCGATGCCGATGGGCGTCTTGCCCTCCAGCGTTAGTTCATCAATGATGGGGTCGGGGTAGCTCTCGCCCGCGTCCAGCATCTCAATTCCAAACCAGAAGCCGTCGGTCTGCAGGCCGTTGGCGCCGCTCTGCGCCTCAGCCTCACTGGTCAGCAGATAGGAGCGGCAGGGGAAGCCGTTGCCGCGGCCGGAGACATAGTCCAGCAACAGAACGGCCTTGGTGGCTCGGGTGGCGGCGGCCTTGGCGGCGGCGATCTCGTGGCTGGGCGCGCCCTCCTTTTTCAGGGCTTGGTAGCGGAGAATCTCACCCATGGCGTACATGGCGGTCCAGAGGCCGTCGTTATCATTGGTGCCGGCGAAGGACTGGGTATACTCTCCGGTGGCCGGGTCGTAGGTATAACGATTGCTGTCAGTGACCATGCCCCGGCGGTCATTGACGTCGTTGACCATCTTTTCGTAGAAGTAGGTGCGGTCCTCTAAAGTCATTTTAGGCATCCTGATGTGGACCGAGCCGGCGGCGTTCCGGACCCAGACGCCGCAGTCATCGTCGGCGGCCAGACCAGTTACGTGGTCATCACCATTATAGAGGTAGCGGTTGCCGGCAAAGTACTGCACCATGTCCCTGGGGTCCTTCTCGTTGAAGTCCATGCGCATGAGGCCGTTCTTGGTGCCCACCCAGACAGCCCTGTCGGTGGCCTGTACCGCGCAGGTCACATCGCCGATGGCGGCAGCCGGCAGGAAGGCGAGGGCCTCGCTGTCAGTGACCCAGTCCACGCCTGCAGGGTCCTGGATGGAAAGATAATCCATGATTTTAGTGGGAGCGGCCTCCAACTCAATGGGCTGGTAGGCGACAGACTTCTCAAGCGCCGCGTCCTTAGCCAAAGTCGGAGCCGCGGTGGCGGCCATAGAGGTCACCATCGCGCCGGCTAGGGCCAGAGAGAGGATTTGTTTCCCAAGCTGCTTTTTCAACCTGATCTCCTCCTTCACTTATGCATTGATCTGCGACACACCGCGTTCTGTTATGAGAAAAGCGGCGTCGCGGTCTTCATCATACACCAGGAGCAACGCTTGACCCTTGGATAGAGCATCAGCCTCAAAATGGGTGCTGTCGCCAGTCCTGATGTTCACCACATCAACGCCGCCGCTCTGATAGGCCAGCCACAGAGTGGAGCGGTCCTCCGTCAGGCAGGAAGCCGCCACATTGCGCAGAGAGGGGAACAGAGAGGGGGATAGGGCGAAGTCCTTGTTTACGAAGGTCTCGGTATTGGCCAGATCCAGCGCGGAAAAGGCGGCGTCGTTTCCAGTGCCGTAGGAGGAGTCCTCCAGGAAGTCGATATACTGCTTTACTGCGCCCTGGGCGCCCTCGCTAGAAAAGAGGGCCTTGACCTGGTCGTAGGTGTAGGTCTGGACGGCGGACCCGGTGGACTTGACGGTCTCCTCAATGAAGCCGTTGTTGATACCGAGCCAATAGCCGGTGGTATAGGGGGAGGGATCGTACATATAGATCGTGGCCGTATAATCAGATGTTTTCTTCCCGTTGTTAAAGTCACTGGCGCAGTCTTCGTAGTCTGCATCATCCACCGCCAGGATGTTGGTGTTGAATTTGGAGACCCGGCGCTCGTCGAAGGGGTAGACATTGGTGGAGCCGGAGGTCTCGTGATCGTACCAGTCCATCAGTTCAAACCAGAGAGTATCCTTGCGGTAGACACCGTTATAGGAACCCTCTCCAGAGTACTTCATCAGATACTGAGGGGTGCGGATTAGCTGGCGGGTGGCGTCCATCACGTCCTGATCGATACCGGGATGGTTGGGATCCAGCGTCTTCATCAGGTAGGCGTTGAAAGGGATCTCCTGGGCCTTTAACTGACCATCATAGATTTGAGAGAAGGCATCGACGACCCCTGGATAGACGTCAGACTCCCCACGGGTCAAGATGCTCAGAGGAGCATATACACAAAAATACATCAGTGCGTCGGAGAAATTACCCACGGCGGCGGAGTCCTTGTTCTGATAGGCATCCTGGTAGGTCCTGAGGGCGCTTCTGAGGTACTCAATGTCCTCTTCGGCCACGGGTTCGTCACCGTTGTAGTGATCATGGGCAGTCATGGAAACTGTGGCGGCCTCAAGGGAGACGCGCCCGCTATTCTTTTCGATGTCATCCAGGGTGAATGCAATGTCGTCGATCCAGTATTGGATCATCAGCATATTGCGCTCGTTGAACTGCTGCATAAGTTCGAGATATCCTACACCATTTGCGGGGTCATTGGGGATAATGGGGGTCAGCTGATTCATGGGGCGGTCAGGCTGGAGGGGCTGCTTCATCTTCGCATACTCAGCGGCAGCCTTGTCATAGGCGCTCTTGTAGGTGGCATAGCCGTCGGTCCCAGCTACCAGGTCCTTGCCGGTCATGTTAAGACCGCTCATGTTGATGCCGGTGCTGGTGGTGACGTCGTCCTTTACATCCTCCAGCAGCTCCATGGTCACGCGGGTAAACATGAACATCTCGGAGGCGTTTAGGACAGCATCGGGCATAAAGACGTGGTTTTGGATGCCCTCGGTGTCTGGGTCACAGTCCCAGTTGAAGTAGTCCCGGTTCCATTTGCCCCAGGTACTCTGATGTCCGCAGGGATCCATCAGGACATATCCGTTGTCGATAATGTGATTCAGGGTGGTAGCCGCGCTGTCCCGCAGGAGTTTTAGCATCGACTCATCCTCCGCTCTGCGCGCCGAGCTGGTGTTGGAATCGGCCAGCTCCGGCTTGATGACGTAGTGATAGAGGGTGAAATAGGAGGCAAACTGCCCGGTAGGCTCCTCGGAGGAGGTATCGGTGTAGTAAGTGAGATTGGTCATATTCGCAGGCACGTCATAGCCGGGACGGGTGGGCTGATTGGGGTCGGGCTCAGCAAATTTGGCAACCAGCTCGGGATACTTTTCAGACACATCCTCCTGGGCCTGATAAGAGAAGGCCCAGTCATAGTCGCGGTCAGGCTGGCGAACGGGCTCCCCGTCGGGACCATCCTGATAGACGGGGGTGGTGGCGCTCACGTAGGGCGTATAGACCTTGACGTCTTTGCGGGCTTCGGCGATGACGGGGTCGTCCTTCCCCAGCCCCATGTCGGGATTGTAGACGTCGCCCAGCAGCATATAGCCGGGGGAGGAGATGGCAATAAAGCTGCCGTCTGGATCTTTCATCGGCTCGCCAGTTACCGGATCCATCTTGACGCCGCTGCCTGCGGCCTGGGCTGTTTCAACACCCATGGCGAAGTTGGGGAGACCGTCCCCAAAGTAGAGGTCGGAGGGGAAATACTTGACCTCGGCGCCGTTTCTGGGATTGTTCATATTTCCCATCTTTCGGACAATGAAGCGGTCGCCCTCCTCCAGTTTCGCCTCGTCGGTATTGCCGGAGTCTTTGAAGAGATGATAGGTGATTTTGCCGTTGACACTGCCGTTGTCGTTGCCGGGCTCGCCCTTGAATTTATAATTGCGCATGACGAAGCCATCACCGGTGCCGTTGAGCTTAGTGAGGGCCATGCAGTTCATGGCACCTTTGACGATGCGGTCGCGGGCCTGTTCGGCCGCCAATTGGTCGGCGGGGTCGTCGGAATTGCGTAGAGCTTCATACTCGTTCCCATAGCCAAGCAGACTTACGCCGGTCCAGTAGGAGTCGTTGTTGTCGCCATATTTGGAGAGCTGCTGGAACATCCGAACAGAGCCGTCCGGCTCGACGATGCTCTGCCACTCGCTCGTATTGGGATCCAGGGAAGTGTCGGAAGTGGGAGCGCCGTCGGAATCGTTGTTGCCCATGTCGTAGGGCTTTACGTAGGCATCAATAATGCTTCCCCGGAAGGTGGTGAGCTTGTCGTTGATCTGGCCGTTCACGTCGGCCTTTTCGCGCAGCGTGCGCTCCACCATGCGGATATGGACCACGCCCTCGCGGCTCTCCACCCAGATACCGTGCTCACCGTCGCTGCGCAGACCGGTGACGACGCTCTCCTCAGGGCTGTTGCCGTCATAGATATAGCGGGGACCGAAGAAATATTGAAAGACATCGCGGGTATCGGCTTCAGTGAAGTCCACGCGGACGATGCCCTTTCCGCCCAGGGCGACCCAGTATACGCCGTCCGCGTCCTTCAGTGCGATGGAGACGTCGGAGCCGATGTCCCCGAACAGGTCTTTGACCTCTGCGGGCAGCTTGCGGAAGGGAAGCAGTGCCAGGTCGCCGCCGAAGGTCCTGGCGTCACGGACCCAGCCGTCGATGGGGATGCGGCTGTCTCCCTTGGCGAAGTAGTTCATCTCCTTGGTCAGATAGGTGCCCAGTTGGATGGCTGAGGAGGTAGCTGCGGCAGACGGTGCCATATAGGCGCCGGCCGCAGGCGAGACGCAGGAGAAAGCCACGGTGACAGACAGCGCCAGGGCAAGCAGTCTCTTATGATCGTGATACATCTTTATTCCCTCCCTCTCACTCTACAACAGCGATGTGGCTCACAGCGTTCTCCTCTGTGGCAGGGTCGCCGCACAGGACCCATGCCCCGCTGCCGCCGTCGCTGAAGAGCATGGTCACCTTGGCGTATTTCAGGTACTCCGGTGTCTTGCCGTCAGCTGTAATAACGGCGTTGACCGCGCCATCCTGGGTAAGAATCAGGATGCCGTTGTCCGTGCCGAGCCAGAGGTTGCGGCTCTCGTCAAAAATGGAGGTGTTGAACCCATCGCCCACGGGGATGACGTTGGGTATGACCTGAAAGTTCACGCCCTGGTACTCACCCAAATAGGCAAAGCGGATGTACTGCTTGACATCGCCCGGCACGGAAGAGGAATCTAGCGCGTCGCGCCAAGTGCCGTGCTGGGTCACAGGATCTTTCGGCGCGACAGAGCCGCTGCCACCGCCGGAGGACTTTCCGATGATATAGGTGGTCCCTCCGGGGATGTCTTTCCCACAAATCTGGGTGCCCTCCGCACGGTCGGCCACCTCGACCACTGTTCTGCCGGGAAGGCAGATGCTGCAGTGGTCGGCGTTGACGGCTACGGTGCCCACTGTGCCCTCGCCGGTGAGGGAGACGCCGTCGCGGGTGATTTCTACGTTGGAGGTGATGGAACCCTTTTCTGTAACCAATTTGGCATTGGGCGCACTGACGGTGACCGTATCGGAAACGGCGGTATTGTCCAGCTTTACCTGTCCGTCCGCAGTGCCGGGGGCCACCAGGATATCCCGGGCCTTGCCGGTAATGGTCACGCCGCCAGCCCGCACCAGCGTGATACCGGTGGGCTTGGCCTCGTATCTGCCCGCCCTGTCGGCATATGTGCTGATGGCCTTGTCCAGGATGGCCATGGTGGAGGCACGGTCGATATTCAAGGTGGGGGAGACCGTGCCATTGCCGGTGCCGGTGATGATGCCCCGTTCCGCCATGGCGGAGACGGCTCCGGCGGCCCAAGAGGCCACGTCGCCGCCGTCCGGGAACTTGCTCAGGTCGGGGGCGGCGCTGAAGTGGACGTTCAGCGCGCGGGTGAACATCACGGTGGCCTCCTGGCGGGTGACGTTGGCCTCGGCATTGCACTTACTGCCGTCGCCCTGCATGATGCCGGCGGCGGTGCACTTCAAGACCGCGTCGGCATACCACTCGCCGCCCTGTAGGTCGGCATAAGGGTTGGCGTCGGGTTTCTCAGAGAGACCCAGCAGATTTACCACGACAGTGGCCATGGAGCCCCGGGTAATGGGTCGGTCGGGGTTAAAGTTCCCGTTCTGGTCACCCTGAACGACGCCGTACCCACTCCAGCGGTCTATAATCTCTTCCGCCCAGTGGCCTGCCATATCGCCGTACCTCCCGGATGGTTCGCCCTCTGCCAGTGCAGGCACGGCCATAGATACTGCCAGTGCAAGTGCTAGTAAGAGGGGTAGCGATTTGCGAAAGTTCATCATTTTTCCTCCATCCCTTTTTAAGTTTGCTCTATGATGTAACACTCTGCAGCGTTCTGCCACAGTTTGTGGATTGCCGGCACCCCCTCTTTGCCTACTGCCGATATGCATATTCATTCAATTGGTGAAGGAAAATTGGTATAAAAAATACACTGTGGCTCATTATAAGGCCAAAGTTAATACCAACACTTTTTATATGTAGCATTTAAAACATATTTATTCGTACGGAATCAGGCGGAAGGAGTGACCGCTTAGAAGCGGCAGCAGCACCCAGGCGTCCGGGTGGATGAATCCCACCACGTTTGCCTCCTCGCAGGCAGGCATATCCCGCAGCATGATTTGGATTTCACCCCGGTACTGGGCGCTACGGCTGTTGTCCACCGTAACACTGCAGCGGGGCCGGGGACCGGTGCGCGTCGGCTCGACTGAGAGCCCCCGGGTGGCAGTGGCCCGCAGCACATACTCGGGACTGTCCTCGCGGTTGGTCAGCACGTGCTCGGCCAGACGCTGTCGTACCTCCTGGGGGCAGTCCCGGCAGTAGACGACAGGAAGGCGGACAGCGCTGTCTGCACAGGCGGCGGACAGGGCAGATAACTCCGCCTGACTGGCGGAGAGGTCCCCGAAGAGCACCTCGTCCACGCCGCACAGGCCCAGGGCGGACGCCGCGATCTCGGGTGGGACATCGCGCAGGCATTCCACCGTACACACCCCCCTTCCGTGGGCATGGAGCACCGGGGGGGCACTCAGTGACGACACGAAGGCTGCGGCTGGGATCCCATAGTCGTGTAGGAAGACAGAGGTATCCCGTACCCGGGAGAGGGAGAGGCCGGTGCCTGTCCTGGGGTAGAAGTTGAAGCATCCCCTCACCTGCCCAGCGGGCAGGTGGGACAAAAGCCGCTCCACCTCCCTTACTGCCCGGGAGTATCCATCCGGGCTAGCAGGATCCAGGTCTGCCGCATTGAGCTCCAGGACCAGGCCTGTGCGGGCCAGAGCGTTCAGGATGCCGCCGGGCAGTGCGCTGTCGGCACGGATGACATCCAAACCCCGATGTGCCAGGATGGAGACTGCATCTTCCGGTGCACCAAAGGCGTCCATCACCTGGTCGTTGACGTCGGCGGTGACCTGGATACCGTATTCATGGCAACAGGCAATGGCCCTGTCGAAGAAGGGCGACTCAGGCCCTGCGGCCCCCTGGAAACGGAGCTCTTTCAGGAGAAAAGAGAGGAAGACCCGCCGATAGCCCAGGGCTGCCGCGTTGCCTATATAGCTGCGCAGGACGCCATCGTCCATAAACTCGGGGTAAAGGCTAATGCCTACTCTCACTGTGTCGATCTCCTTTTCTTTATCGCTTCAGATAGTCGAGATAGGGGCTGTGGGCCTCGACCAGCTCGTCCAGGATAGTCTTTCCCACCTCGTAGTCATTGATAAAAGGGTTGGCCAGCATGGCGGAGAGAGCGATGTCGTAGTCCTGCTCCACTGCGGCCTTTACCGCCAACTGCTCATAGGCCTTCACCTCGTTCACCAATCCAGCCACACGGGTGGGCATCTCTCCGATGACCAGAGGCGTGGCGCCGCCTGCGCCGATGATGGCGTTGGCCTCTATTACTGCATTGTAGGGCAGGTTGGAGATAGTCCCCCGGTTCTGGAGGTTGACGGTGTGGATCTCGCCCTTGTCTCCGTAGATGGCGTCAATGAGGGAGATGGCGGCCTCCGAGTAGTATGCGCCGCCCCGCTGCTCCAGCTCTTTGGGCTTCTCGCAGAGGTGCGGGCTCTTGTATTTTTCAAAAAGCTCCTTTTCGATGGCCTTCACCTGCATGGCACGAGATCCCTTTTCGGCCATATGGGCCTTCTCTTCCTCCAGCATCATGCGGTTGCGGTAGTAGTAGCGGTGGTAGGGGCTGGTGAGCATCCCCAGCGAGCGGAGGAAGGGCATGGGCCAGATGATATCCGTCATGGACTCCAGGTGCTCCCGGACGCCCGCAGGGGGATCGTCGAACATCTCGATGAGCTGGGGTAGGACCTCCACCCCGTCCACAGTGGCGGAATAGATGTAGCCCATATGATTGAGCCCCATAAAGCTGGCCTGGACCCGGCTAAAATCCACCTTAAGTGCCTTGGCGATATCCTTTTTCGCGCCGATGGGCACGTTGCACAGCCCCAGGGCCTTCACCCGGGTGTGATTGAGAATAGCTTCGGTGACGATGCCGGAGGGATTGGTAAAATTGATGAGCCAGGCGTCCGGGGCCAGTTCCTCGATCTCCCGGCAGATGTCCAGTATCACAGGTATGGTGCGTAGAGCCTTGGCGTATCCCCCCGGACCAGTGGTCTCCTGGCCGATGATATCATATTTCAGGGGAATGGATTCATCTTTTGCCCGGGCGTCCAGTCCACCCACGCGGAACTGGGTGATGACAAAGTCTGCGCCTCGGATGGCTGAGGGGCGGTCCATGGTGGCGTGGATATGGATGTCCGCCCCCGCCTTTGCCGCCATCCGACGGGCCAGGGACTCGATGATCGATACCTTCTCCGCGCCCATGGGGACGTCCACCAGGACCAACTCCCGCACGGGCAGATGGTCCTGGCGAACCAAGATGCCCTCGATAAGCTCAGGCGTATAGCTGCTGCCGCCACCGATGACGGCAATTTTCAGAGGATTTTTTTTCATGATGAAATGCCTTCTTTAGATTGAATTGGCTGCGGTGCAGGGACAGCGGAGGGTCTGCCCTCACATTGCCTTCTGAGGAGCGGGGGCGCCCCCACTGTCTTTTGCACGCCGGCGCTCCCTGCGGGCAACCACTTTTGTGCCTGCAAGGAGGTCATAACCGGCACAGTTGCTGCTGTTGGCCAGAATATAAAACCATGCGATGAAGATGGGAAAGCCCTGGAACAAGATGAGACACAAGCCCTTGACCAGAGTGCGCAGGGTCAGGCGACTCAGTGTTTTCAGCCGCCCCTCCGACGGCCTGCGGCTTACAATCCGCAGGCCGCAGAGCTTCTTACCCACCGTCTGTCCCCCCAGAGCCAGCTGAGTCAGGACCTCGTACCCCAGCCATACGGCCACGGACAGGTTGTATGCCCGGCTGAACGCAGCCACCGCCACCTCAGTCTGGGCCTGGCGGGCCTCGAAGTCTGTGATTTGGACGATGGCATCCATCTCCCGCCGGGCGGCGGCAAAGTTGGGCTTGCCCAACGTCAGGGTGCACAGGGACAAAATTAACGCCAGAACCAAAATGTCAATGGAAAAGGCAGCCAGCCGTAGTATCCGCTCCCTGGTAAACAGGTTTTTAATCTCCTCTTTCATTTCTCTCATAGCGCATCCTGCCCCCTTGTATAAAATAGATTGAATTTACCTCTCGCTCAGCGCCCCCTCCTCTTCAAGGACAAGCCGTTTATCCCAGCTCTTGAGGAACGGTGCCCAGATAAGAAAAGCGACACAGAAATTGATTGCTTGTAGAATAACGCCTCCAATCCGCCCGCCGGTGGCCAGGAAGCCGCTGATAAAATAAGGTGTGGTCCAGGGGATGTTGACGCCGATAAGGCGGGGGAAGATGTTGAAGTACATGGTGACATAGGTGATAGTCATGATGACAAGGGGGCCAAGGATAAAGGGCACCACCAAAAAGGGGTTCATAACGATGGGCAGGCCAAACACCACGGGCTCGTTGACATTAAAGATACTTGGCGCGGCACTCAGACGGCCGATGTCCTTCAGGGTACGGGACTTTGCAAAGAGAAGCAGGAAGATGACCAGGGGCAGGGTGGCGCCGGAACCGCCAATCTGCAGGAAATTGTCGATAAAGGGCTGAGCCACGACGTTTGGAATTGCCGTGCCGGCATGGAACGCGGCCAGGTTCTCCACGGTAGCGGTTTGAATAATGGGATCTACAAAAGACCAGGCAATGGTAGAGCCGTGTATGCCGAAGAACCAGAGCAGCTGCTCGAAGAACAGGATGATGAGCATGCCGGGGTAGGAGGTGCCCACTGCCTTCAGCGGAGCACTGAGCACGCCGGTAACAAAGCCAGAAAAGTCGCCAAATGGAGTCAGCCGGAAGAGTATTTTAATGATGAAGCCGCCTACGATGATGATAGCCGCAGGGACTAAGGCAGTGAAGGACCGCGAAATCGACGGCGGGACGCTGTCTGGCATATGGATGACCAGATTCTTCTGGACGATCCTGCGGTAGACCTCGCCCACCACCAGGGCTACGATGATGCCGGTAAACATGTTTACCGCGCCGAAGAGATCGGCGTTCCACATGTTGTTCTCCGCGTCCAGGGTATTCAGCAGGAAGAAGGCTGCAACAGCGATGGCGCCTGCCGGCAAGCCGTCTATGTCATAACTGTCCACCAGAGATTTGGTGATGCCGAAGGTGGCCAGGAGGGCGATGATACCGGTGGTGGCGGGGAAGATGTCATTCCAAACAAAGTCGCCCCAGCCCTCACCCAGGACGCTGGCCATAAAGTCTTGGTATGCCTGAATAGGAAGCTCACCGATAATGATAAACATGGACCCCACGATCAGCAGCGGCAGAGAGAGAACCAGACCGTCTCGCAGGGCAAGCAGGTGCCTTTGCTTGGCAATTTTGGCAGCCACGGGTACAAACTTGTCTTCAAAAAAGTTTTTAATATTCACGTTGCTCCTCCTTTTCCTCTTATTTCTCTTGCTCTTTGGCTCTGCTGAGCGCCAGCGCCTTGTCCAGTACCGCTGCGCCGTTCATGCGGCCGTAGTCGGTCATTTCAATGACGTCTACCGCAATCCCCATGGGTTCGAACTCCGCTTTGAAGGATTTGAGCTGAAAGCGTATCTGGGGGCCGAGAAGCAGCACATTGACGTTTGCCAGCTTTCCCTTTAACTCCGTCTCGCTGAGGGCACAGATGTCCGCATTCAGTCCCCGATTTACCGCTTCCTGCTGCATCCGCTGCACCAGCATACTGGTGGACATGCCGAAGGCACAGGCAAGAACGATTTTAATCATAATTTCCCCTCCAATTCTGCGACTTGTTCACAGAGCCGAATAATTAGGCCGCCGAGATCCCGTGCCATACCCGCACCGGAAAGATGGTCCTGCGCGTGTACCATCAGCAGCCCTACTGCCTGACCCTCGCCGGCCATCTCCTCCCGGAGCATGCCGGTCTGTATTTCGTGGGCACTGGTCAGCGCCTTTTCGCATGCCTCCATGGAGGCTTTTGCCTGGGAAAAGTCCCGCTCCAGCGCCGCGGAGGCCGCCTCCAACGCGGCGCTCTTGGCATCGCCCGCTTCAGCGATGATGGAAAATGCCAGCAGATTGTTGTCCATACGTTCTTCCTCCTTCCCGTCTTCGTTTCCTTGCGTTAGGCCTCGTTAAATTTGGCGTTGAAGAGTGCCACCACGGTATTCAGTGTCTCTGCCTCGCTGGGGCCGTCCACGCAGACCGTCAGATGGTCGCCGCACTTCACATCCAGCGCCATGATTTGGTAGATGTCTTGTGCGTCGGCGCTCCGCTCCGCCCCCTTCAACGTGACTCTGTCCGAGCATCCCGAGAGGGTCTTCACCAGCTTTGCAATGGGCCTCGCGTGCAGTCCCAGAAGATTTTGTACCGTTATCTCAGCTGCTAACAATTGCCTCACCCCCTTGTGGCAAAACTACGGCTGCTTTTACCACGTTTCTGTAGACGGCTACATGACTTTCTACAAAAATGAGCCGTTTACAGCTTTCACTTTAGAACAATTTTCATAAACAGTCACCCCTGCAAAAAATCATTTTTATGCCACATCGTTCTGGAAAGAGCGAAATTACGCTTTGCCTTGTGAGTTATCTACAATAAATTAGTACTTCCTTTTACTTAATGCACAATTGAATAGGAAAATAACGATAGGTGCTTCCACAACGATATGGCACAAAAATGTTTTTTAGCGGGCTAGTGAATTTGTAAAATACGTATAAAATGTAATTGTGCCAAGTGATACGAAAGATTGATGTCCTGCGCCTGAAAACTGGGAGGGATATTTTATGGCAGACTATCTAAAAACACGCTTTCTTGAAGTAATCTCACAGCTGCTCAGGGAGGATGGATATGTCACGCTTCAGAGCCTGGCGGATAAGATGGGCGTCTCCAAACGCACCATGCAGCACGATGTGGATCGGGTGGAGGAGTGGCTGGAGGAGAACAGTCTGACGGACAAGGTCATCCTCTCCAAAAAGCAGGGCAACGGTATCCGCCTCACGCTGCAGGATACCACAATCTCCGAACTGGATCTGCTGCTGGATGGCCAGTACGACCGCAGTCATACCTATGACAACCAGACCCGGCGTATGGAGATTGCAAAGCTGCTGCTTTTCTCCAGCGACGAGCTGACCTTTCAGTTTCTGGCAGATCAGTTCTACGTCAGTAAGAGCGTGATCAAAAAGGACATGGAATGGGTAGGAAAGTGGCTGGTTCAGTATGGCCTGGAGGTTGTAAAGCGTCAGAACCGGGGCATCGTGCTCAGTGGAGATGAGCAAACCCGGCGAGCAGCCATGGCGGGACTGATTGGTCTGGCCAGTGACCGATACGGCGAGATCCAGGGCCACAAAATCCCTGTCGGTGACAGCATCGATCTGCTCCGCTTAGATATCAAACGCTTTTATGCCGGGCTCAGTGGTAATCCTAAGGCCGATGTGGGCGAGATGGCCCGGATTATCCGCGACGCAGAGAAGAAGTACGACTTCTACCTGATGGACAGCTACTACACCAGTCTTCTGGTTCACCTGTCTATTGCCGTGGAGCGGCTCATCGGTGGGCAGGGTACAGTAGACAAGGAGGCCTATCCCGAAAGTGTTTTAGAGTACAAGGAGGGCGAGATCGCCAGCTATATCGCCCAGCAGATTGAAGAGACTTTTCATACCCGGGTACCCGAAAGCGAGCGGGCCTACATATGCATCCACTTAATGGGTGCCAGTCTGCCTGACCCGGCACGCCAAGATGAGATGCACTCCAGCCGCATCAGCAGCTTTACCGAACATTTGGTCTCCTTCGTGGAGGAAAGTGTAGGCATTCGATTCCTGCAGGACGATGTTTTGCTCACCTCGCTGGCAACCCATATCAAGACCTCTATCTTCCGCATCCAGAGTGGAATGAGCCGACCCATCCATTATTCCACGCACATTCCGGCTGAATTGGAGCCGCTCTATCATGCGGTGTGGGCGGGAAATTATTATTACAGGCAGGTCTTTAATCTGAACCCCATGGGCGAGGAGATCTTATCTGTCTATTTGCACTTCGTCCACTCTCTCCGCCGCCGGACCGTCCGCTGCCGGGCTGCGTTTCTCTACCAGTGCGACATCATCCGGGCAGAGGAGATTTACCAATGTCTCAGCGCCGCCTCTGATGAGCTGGAGATCTGTGAGGTCTGCGACTGTAATCTTTTTCCCGCCGAATCTTTGGCTGGATATGATATGGCTATCACCACTGGAGGATTGTTTCCCGCGCCTGTCCAGGTATTGCAGATCAGCCCCCAGGTGACAGAGGGGGAGTTGGAGCAGGTTCGGGCCGTAGTTCAGGACTGGTGCCACAAGGGATTTGTGCTGGAAAGAGCACAGCCGGAGACCGTCCCCTGTATTACCTGGACCGATGTACCCCAGAGCAGTATGGAGTGTGTGCTGAATGCCTTGGCCGGCCTGGAGGACCGGGGTAAATACAGTCCGGCTGCATTGGCCCGGGAGCGCCGGGAACTGGATCGGGAGAGCCGGGGACTGATTTGTCACGGCACTGCGCTGCTCCCGGTGTACCTTACGGGTATCGGCACCCCCCGGGCCAGAGGCTTCCGCCTGCCTTCACCTCTGGCGGTGGCTGATGGAAAGGCTTCCCGGCTGATTTTTCTCCTGCTGGATGAGCCGCAGACCAACGGCCAGTGGTCCGCAACAGGCTACCCTGCATTCGTTCGCGGCATTTTGCACTTGGTGGAAAGTGCGGACCAAGCTGCCTCGCAGGAGAATACAGGTGCTGCGCCCGCCCAGCAGGAGAGCGAGGACTGAGCGATCCAATCATCTTATCCCGTATTTGGGGAAAGGGTAGTGGGCGGGCGCGCCGCGCCACTATGGACGGTTTTACTATGATTAGAGGAATTGGAGTATCAAAGGGAATTGCCCTTGCCCAACAATATGTGATTAGCGATGTACTCACTGCGGAACGGGATTCAGCTATTGATGCCGAATTGGATGTTGAGAAGCTGCGACGCGCCAGAAAAGAGGCAATGGAACAGCTCGCCTGGACCTTGGAGCACGCAGCAGAACGGTTTGGCGCTGAGGAGAGCGAGATTTTTGACGCCCAACTCCTGCTGTTGGACAGTGACGAGCTTTGGGCCAGCGCGGAGCAGGGCGTCCGGGAGGCGGGCCACTGTGCCGAGTGGGCCTTCGACGAGGCCGTCGAGAAGAAAATAGATGCCTTTTCCAAACTGAACAGTGAGTATCTACGGGAGCGGGTGCTGGATTTGAAGGACATCCGCCAGCAGGTTCTCCGCTGCATGCGGCAAAAATCCGGCATCAGCCGGAACACTGACCGTGAGGTGGTGATTATTGGCCACGAGGTAATGCCATCCCAGATTATGGAGCAGCGGGAGAAAAAGGTGCGCGGGATCGTCATGGAGGCCGGCGGAACCACTTCCCATACGGTACTTCTGGCCAATATGCTGGGGATCCCCTGTGTGGTGGAGGCGGCAGGCGTGCTCGTCCAGGCGGTGGATGGCGAGGAGATTATTCTCGACGGTACCGCCGGGGAGGTTATCCTCCATCCCAGTAAGGAGGAGAAGCGGGCTTTTGAGGAGACCCGTACCCTTCTGGTCCGGGAGGAGGCGCTGGACAGAGCCTACTTCGGCTGCCCTGACCGGTCAGGGGACGGTTCTATGCTTCCTCTATGGTGCAATATCGCCGCTGTCAGCGACATTGATCAGGTTCTGCAGAACGACGGCGGTGGCGTGGGCCTGATGCGTTCCGAATTTCTTTTTCTGGGTCGGCAGAGTGCCCCGGGTGAGGAGGAGCAGTATAACGCCTACCGGCAGATGGCGGAAAGACTGGGCGGCAAGCCGCTGGTGATCCGAACCCTCGATCTGGGCGCGGACAAGCAGGTATCCTACCTGGGCCTGGAGAAAGAGGATAACCCCGCGCTGGGCCTCCGCGCCATTCGCTACTGCCTTCGCCACGAGGAGATCTTTCTGCCCCAGCTTCGGGCCATCCTGCGGGCGGGAGCGGGACAGGATGTACGTATGATGCTGCCTATGGTCGCCTCTTTGGCTGAGGTTCGCGCAGCTAAAATCATGGTGGAGCGTGCCAAGACCCAGCTCCGTGAGCAGGGCCTGCCCTTCCGCCAGGACATGCCCATCGGCGTGATGATTGAAGTGCCCTCCGCGGCCATGCTGGCCGGGGAATTCGCTGCGGAGGCCGACTTCTTCAGCATTGGCACCAATGATCTGGTCCAGTATCTCTTTTCGGCGGATCGGACCAACCCCAATGTAAGTAATCTGAACCGGCCCTATGCCCCGGCGCTGCTGCGGCTGGTGCAGCATGTTGCACGGGAGGGCGCGGAGCACGGGATCACGGTGGCGATCTGCGGTCACGCCGGACAGGATCCCCTGCTGCTGCCTCTCTGGCTGGCCATGGGAATCGGAGAGTTGAGTGTGAGCCCCGCCAGCGTGTTGAGTCTGCGGCGCGCCCTCTCGGGTCTGACGCAGGAGGACTGCCTGCCCCTTCTGGAGCATGTGCTGGGGATGCAGGACACGGACGATGTGCTGGACTGCCTGCAGGAGTTCCGTAGCCGGCACGCTGTGGAACAGAGGTGACAGCCTTGAAAATATACCATCTGATTGGCGCCGACGGTGGCGGCACCAAGACCCGGGTGGCTGTTTGCCCTCTGGGGTCGGACGAGCTACTCTTCGATCGGAGCTATGGGCCTAGCAACTACCAAACTGCTGGCGAGTCGGCTGTGACGGAAGTTTTCCGGCAGATCGCAGAGGATCTGCGCAGGCTTTTTGGCACGGATCTGGACCGTGCCGTCTTGGCGGCGGGCTTGGCGGGGGTGGATCGGCCCAAGGATGCAGTGGTCTACCGCCGTATACTCCAAAACGCGGGCTTCTCCGGCCCTCTTGCCGTCTATAACGATATGGATACCGCTCTGGCCGGCGCCCACGCCGGTGGGGATGGCCTTTATCTTAACTGCGGTACCGGATCCATTGCTGTGGGGCGTGTCGGCGGCAGGACGGTACGGGCGGGCGGTTGGGGCGCCCTTTTTGGCGACGAGGGCAGCGGTTATCGTCTGGGCCTGGAGGCAGTCACAGCGGTCTTTAGGGCCTACGACAGGGTGGGGCCTGCCACATGCCTGACCGAATTGGTGCTGGATACTCTTGGGCTGTCCGAGGTGCCGGAGCTTCTGGAGCTGGCCTGCGGCGCGGAGGCGCTGCCTGTCGGCAGTCTGGCCTCCCTAGCTCCGCTGGTCACGCAGAACAGTGACCGGGACGGCGTGTGCCGCGCCATCGTGGATGCCCAGGCGGAGCTGCTGGCTCAGTTGGTGTCTGGTGTGGTCCGCCAGTTGGATGCCGGTGGTCTTCCGCTGGCCCTGGGCGGCAGTCTCCTGATCAAATCGGAGCCCTATCGGGTGGCGTTTCTCTACGCCCTCTCCCGACGAATACCCAGCATCACGGTCCGGGCTCCTCTGAACGATCCGATCAAGGGGGCGCTCACATTGGCTCGGCGGCTGGCAGAGGAGCTGGAAGTATGAGAGAGATCGTTTTGCTGGCGGCGGGAACAGGGACCAAGATGTTCCCCTACGATCTGGTCGGCTCCAAGACCCTGCGCCCTGTGGCAGGAAGCCCGATCATGCTCCACATGGTCCGGGCTCTGCGTGCCTTCACCGCCGCGCCTGTCCATATCGTCACGCTGCGGCGCTATTACGGAGCGATTTCCACCTGCTTTGAAGGCATGCGCGGAGTGGAGATCCATGGAATGGAGCACTCGGAGGGCAGCGCGGAGTCCCTGCTGGAGGGTATGGCGCATCTGTCCGGGAAGGATGCCATGGTCCTTTATGGCGACACATGGGTGGCCCCGGAGGACCTGCGCAGGCTCTACCAGACGCAGGATATCCCCGCAGCCCTGTGCTTTCCCCTGGGAGCTGAGCGCCCCATGGACTGGATCTGTGCAAAGGTAGAGGGGGGCCTTGTCCGCGTCATCGGCGCCCACCACCGGGGAGAGTGCATGACCCACCGGCTGGCGGCCTTTGTCCTGCCCAAAGGCTTTGCCCACCGGCTGGAGCTGACACCGGAGTATTTTCCCGGAATGAAGGTGGGCGAGGGCGCACCTATGGAGCGGTATGTGGAGGCCGCGCTCTGTGCAGGCCTGCCCGCCGGCCTGGCTGCGATAGAGGGGGAGGGGCGCTACTTCGACGTGGATAAGCCATGGCATCTGCTGGAGCTCAACGAGTATCTGGTCCATCGCCTCTGCGGCGCCCTGACTGCCACGACCCTGGAGGATGGCAGCGCCATCTCCCCCGGAGCCGCCGTCAACGGCTTTGTACACCTGGGACGCAACAGCTATCTTGGAGAGCGGGTGCGGGTGGACGGCAATCTCATCGTAGGGGACGACACGGTGATCGAAAATGGGGCCATCTTCGCCGGTGACGCCGTTGTGGGAAGCCGCACCCGGGTAGCCAACTACTGCCAGATCTACAGCGGCTGCTCCATCGGCAATGACTGTATCGTGGAGCATGGTGCGGAGCTCATCGGTGGCATGCTCTCAGACCGGGTCTACCTGTACCACCTCTGCGAATTCTACGGCCTAGCCGGGAATTGCACCGACCTCGGCGCAGGTACGCTATGCGGGACGCTTCGGTTTGACGACAACGAGCCTATCCACCGCACCAAGGGCCGGGCCGAAGTGGTCCGCAGCGGCTTTGGCAGCGCGACCTTTCTGGGAGATTACTGCCGCACCGGCGTAGGCACGCTCTTCATGCCGGGCTGCCGGGTGGGAGCCTATACGGTGGTGGGGGCGGGCGTGCTGGCCCAGGGAACCATACCGCCCCGCTCATGTGTTCTATTGGAACAGAAACAGGTCATAAAAGATTGGGGAGAAGAGAAATATGGATGGTAAAACACAGATGGAGCTTTTGACGCAGTTCCATTCCACCATCGGCAGGATGCTCCGGCAGATCCATGACACTCAGTCCGGCGTAATCTGCCGGGCGGGGATCGCGATTTGTGAAGCGGTCCGGGCTGGAGGCAGCTTTTTTGCCACCGGTACCGGACACTCCCATATGCTGGCGGAGGAGCTCTACACTCGCGCCGGCGGCCTGGCCTGTGTGACCCCCCTGCTGCCCGGCGAATTCATGCTCAGTGAACACCCTCTCAAGAGCACAGCGGTGGAACGGGTCCCAGCCTATGCCGACGTGGTGCTCTCGGTCTACGGCATCTCTGCGGGGGATATCCTTCTCCTGGCCTCCAACTCAGGCCGTAACGGCATGATCGTGGAGTTGGCCATAAAGGCGCGTCAATTGGGCGCCAAAGTGATCTCCATCTCCTCCATAGCCGGCACCATGGGCCAGACCTCACGTCATCCGGGAGGCAAAAAACTCTGGGAGGTGTCCGACATCGCCATTGATAACTGTGGTGTGGAGGGGGATGCCGTCTGTGCGATTGCGGAGAGCGGGAGCAGGATGGGGGCTACCTCCACCGTGACAGGAGCCTATATCGTCCAGCAACTCAGCATGGCAGTGGCGGTGGCCTTTCGGGCGGCTGGGGAGGAGCCACCTATTTTCCTCAGCTCCAATGTGGACGGTGCGGATGACTGGAACCGGGTGCTGTTCCGGGATTATTACCATGTATAGGAGGAGAAGAGCATAAAAGTAACGGTTATCGGCGGCGGCGGTGTGCGCTCCATGTTCCTGGCCAAAAGTATTGCCCAAAAGGCGGAGGCCCTGCACATCACTGAATTGGTCTTTGTGGATAACGACCCTGAAAAACTACGTATATACGGCGGCATGGCCGCGCATGTGGCCCGCCGGCTGGACCCCGGTCTGACCTTCCGGCTGACGACAGATGGGGAGGACGCCGTCCGGGATGCAGACTATATTATCACCACCATTCGCGTGGGGGGCGACAAGATGCGGGTAGGGGATGAGCGTATCGCACTGGACAGGGGCGTACTGGGCCAGGAGACCACAGGCGCCGCCGGATTCTCCTTCGCGATGCGCTCGGTGCCCGCACTGGCGGAATACTGCGAATTGGCTCGACAACTGGCAAGGTCCACCGTCAAGGTCTTCAATTTTACGAATCCCGCGGGCGTGGTCTCACAAGCCCTGCGTGACATGGGCTACGACTTCACCTACGGCATCTGTGACGCCCCAGGCGGCATGCTGCGGGAGTTTGCCGCGCTCTATGGTGCGGATTACTCCCGCATCTCCGGCGAATGCTACGGACTGAACCACCTCTCCTTTTTCTGCAGCATCAAGCTGGATGGGCGGGAGATCATGCCTGAGCTTTTGGCTCGGGAAGACGCCCGTACCGAGACCGATCTGCGCTATTTTGAGCAGGACCTTCTCTCCCACATGGGTTGCGTCCCGAATGAATACCTTTACTACTTCTACTACCAGGAGAAGGCGGTGGAGAACATCATCATGGCCGGCGAGACCAGGGGAGAGGTTATCGAGAGCATTGACCGCCAGATGACCGCCGAGCTTTCTGCTATGGATATCGAGCGCGACTTTGACGGCTGCCTCAAGTGTTTCGAAAAATGGTATGGCAAACGGGACAGCTCCTACATGGCCAACGAGACCGGCGCCCGCCGCACCAGACCCTGGCATTTCGACCTTACCTCCCCGGACGCGGGCGGCTATGCCGGAGTGGCCCTCCGCTTCATCGAATTGACCCAGCAGGAAGAGGCAGGAGATATGATTCTCTGTGTACCCGGCGGAGACGCTCTGCCCGGCCTGGAGCCAGACGATGTCATCGAAATCTCCTGTTCCATCTCCAGTGGTCAAGTGGTGCCACACATCATCCAGTCCCCCGACCCCAGGGCCATGGAACTGATCCGCCGGGTAAAAAGCTATGAACGCCTGGCCTCCAAGGCAATCGTGGAGCGGGACCGGCAGGCTGCGGTGGATTGCCTGATGCTCCATCCCCTGGTTAACTCCTACTCCTTGGCAAAGGAGCTCTCAGAGACGTATATCGCCCACAACGCCGATTTCATTGGCGGGTGGCACTGATGAGCTTTGTCGCCGGCGTCGGACTCACCAATGTGGATCTGGTCTACGGCGGGCTGCCCCGAGTCCCGGCGGAGGGGGAGGAGTGCTTCGCCCAGTCCCTTACGCTCCAGCCGGGGGGTGGTATCCCCGCCACCATGATTGCTCTGGGACGGCTGGGCGTGGCCGCCCGCATCCTGACCTTTTTGGGAGCGGACCTGTTTTCCGCCTTCGCCCGGGAGAGCTTCCGCGCCAATGGGGTTACGCCCCTAAACCTATACCATGGCAAGGGCATCCCGGTCTGTATGACCACCGCCATGCTGACGCCCGGCGAGCGCACCTTCTGCACTTACGTCGAGCGGCCTCCAATCACTGACCGGGCCCTGGAGGAGGTCTATGCTGCTAGCCGCGGAGCCAAAGCTGTCCTCATGTGTCCGGACGGCTATCTGGAAGTTTACCGGCGGCTACACAGGGAGGGGACGGTCCTCATCTTCGACATGGGCTGGGATGATGAACTCTCCCTGGAGAAATACCACGAATACCTCGCCCTTGCCGATTACTACACGCCCAACCGCAAGGAGGCTCTCAAAATCACCGGTGCCGACTCTCTTGAGGAGGCGGCAGTGGTGCTGGAGCGATACTTTGACCACGTGCTGATCAAGCTGGACACGGAAGGCTGCCTGATTCGTGAAAAGGGCCGAGGTCATGTGATACCCAGCATTTCGGAGTTCACCTGCCGGGATTCCATCGGGGCGGGGGATGCATTCCTCGCCGGATTCCTCTACGGTATTTTCTATGACCGCCCCTTCGACCGATGTGTGCTGCTGGGCAATTTGACGGGCGGCAAGTGTGTTACAGGGGATGGCTGCTTGTCGGCCTGGCTCTCCGAGCCGGAACTGTTGATGCTGGAGCAGCGCTACTGTTTTCTCCTCGATGGTCGATTTGCCCGGAGAACGGACTAAAATAGTGATTTAAACTGATTGGAGGTATTTCTATGTTGATTGTCAATTCGCCCCTGAAGACCGACATGATTTGCGCAGCGCTGGACGGCTATAGCAGAGACGGCATTACCTTTAAGCTGGCTGCCCGCAAGGGGATGGAACTTCGCTTTGAGGTGATCGGTATCGCCGGCTTTGATGCGGTGGGCCTTGCGAAATCCATTATCCGTGCCACCGAGTTCGGAGAGGCCCTCTACTTCGGCGTGATGTGGAAAGACTGACGATATAGCCTGTTGCAGCCATATCGGTTGGGGTCCGTTGGCTGTCAGAAGTAAGCGGGCGGCGTAGAGCCGCCGATGGGCTGGCAGGTCCTCATTCGTCCCAGGCGTTCAGCTTTTTTATGATGGAGATTGGCAGCACTCGAGACTAGCACCTCGACCCACAGCCCATTCGGCGGATGCCGCATTTCCTGTTCATAGGCCCGCAGGAGACCGTCGGTGAAATACAAAGTAATCATCCTTTCCAACATATAGAAAAGCGGCAGTACCTCGTGTGAGGTACTACCGCTCGATGGGTCCTACCTGTGTGCTCTGTTCGTCTGTGAGCGTAAACACGATGTGATACTTGCACACCCATTTACTGTGTGCTAAACTGTCTGCCATAGAGCTTCACCGTCTTTCTTGGTCTTGTGATGGCCTGAACATCCATCATTTTACCACCGGTGTGGCTCTATTTAAATTCTTAACCTCACCCGCAAAGTGGGTGGCTATTCCTTTCGCTTGGCGCGAAAGTCGCTTAAGCGAGCCTGATGCCGACTGGGTTTCCCCAGTCGGCATCATTTTGGCATATTGGTGGACCTGAACGGAATCGAACCGTCGACCTCTCGGATGTGGACCGAACGCCCTACCATGCAGAATTAGACCGGTTTCGACAATAACACTCTATAAAATATTTCATGCTAAAGGTCCATGGCGGACATGCCGAACGCCTTCCGCTCCGCTTCGATCTGCGCCGGAATAAGGACAGGGAGCAGGTCCCCTTTCAGAAAATCCTGATCGGGGCAGCAGTTAATATACAGGCCGAAGGTGTCCAGCACGAGACGATCCATAGGGTCGGTGATCGTGATATCCCCGTCAAGGCCGTGGCTGCAGATAAAGGCAGTGATGGCCTCCGGGGTGCTCTCGATGCGCTCCGCAACGCCGCCATGGGTATACGCGACCAAGAAGGGACATTCCTCCATTTTTTCGATCTCGTCGATAGGGCCGGGAGGCTGTGTCGTGCATTTCATGTCTTCACCGTTCTCCTTTCTGATCTGTGGTTTTCAAAAAGTAAAGGAAATCATATTGGGCAATGAGAACGGCGTCGACGATCAGTCGCAGGGTGTCGTCGCACACCAGTTCCTCATCCGCCAGCTCAGCGGCAGTGATTTTTGAATGGTGGGAATAGATGCTCCTTGCCGCCTGGTAGAGGGCGTAGTCTTGCGTTTCCAGGCCATGCGGGACAGCTTTGGTGAAGTCCACAGCATTCCAGGTGACGGCTGGGGCTGTTTGGCGCCACAGCGGTCCACTCGCGGCAAGAAGGTAGAGGGCGGCGTACCACTTGCACTCGGGCTGTTCGGGCGGCACAGGGCCATCGGTGGGCTGACAGGCCCTTATCCGCTCCAGGTGTCCGGCACCGTTGTAGTGGAGGCCGGCTGCGCCCGCGGTCAGCGCTTCGATCCTCTGCCAGAGGAGGGAGCGCTCCAACCCATGGAAGCGCTCGGAGACCAACTGCCGGTAGCTCATTTTTGACACCTGAGTATGGGAGGGGAGAGAGGGGGCGGCAGTGGTGGACGGGCAGACGTATAGTCCGCCGCCCGGCCGCCTCTCATACGGCGGATGCCGCATTTCCTGTTCATAGACCCGTAAGGGGCCGTCGGTGAAATACAAGGGGACCATCCTTTCTGAGAAATAAAAAAGCGGCGGTACCTCGTTTGAAGTACCGCCGCTCGATGGATCATTAGAGCAGGAGTGTGAGCGTGCGTCGTTGAATGGACGTTGATCCGGGCGGATCTCAACGTGGCGGAAGGTGCTTGTGCTCTTGGCCGTACTTTGCTATACTAACCAAGTGTGATAAAGGAGGGTAGATATGGAAATTCCAAAGAAATGTCCATCCTGTGGCTTGCCTGTCGATGAGGACGATGATGTCCGCATCTCACTCAGGGACAGAGGCATCGATACCATCCTGTATTGCCCGCACTGCGGAATGGAGACCTTGGTGTGGCATGACTCCGAAGAAGAGCTTGCTGCGCTGTACGGAGACATCGAGGACGATTGAGCATAATATAAGCCGCTGGCTTGGATCACTCCAAGTCAGCGGCCTTTTCGTACCCTTACATCGTATCTTGGCGGCTTGATAGGCAGGCCACCCTCTCCAGCACCACGGCATGGTAGACCGCCTGGGCGACATCCTTTCACCCTGCTGGTACTCCCCTCATAGTCGGCATCGATTTCCTACGCTGTCAGGTGCTGGGTGCAGGGAACGCATTCATAAAAGTAGTCTGAATGGGTGGTGCAGTAGCGGGGGATAACTTCCCCGACCTGGACCCAGGCCTCAGCATATGGGCTGTGGGTGTGGATCACACCACACAGAGAAAGGAAATAGTGCGCGCCTCATTTCAGTTTCCAGGCCAGGCCGGAGAGGACAAGGTTGAACTTCAGACTGGCCACGGTGGTAGTCCCACACCTGCTCCGCAGTTTTATCGCAGCTAAGGGCGGTGTGGTGGGTATCGCCGCACTTCACGCTGGTAGCGAGGTCCGGCTCCGCCCGCCACATGACCTAGACCGCAGGCATGTTGAGCATGGGTAGGAAGGACTTGATGCAGTGGATATCTCGGCAGACAATCCGCAGGCACCCAACCATATCAATGAGGCTCACCACAATGGCACATTATTTCTGCGCGTTCTGGAGGATGTGGATATCCAGGCTGGTGAAGAAGGCGTCCTTCTGGGGCGCCGTGCCAAAAACCAGCAGGTCGTAGAGGATTTGAAGCGGGAGCGCGCCCTGTACGTCTGGCTGCTGGGAGACGGTGGCGGAGATGATGCCGTCCCGGAGCATCTCCCGC
>NZ_JACOPQ010000008.1 GCF_014287675.1 Lawsonibacter faecis
CCTCCATCGCTCCTATTTTTGTATAGCTTCGTTTGCTCATAACAATACCCCCTGATGTAGTTCTATTATCCTACATCAGGGGGCATTTTGTCATTGTCCGTTTTTACTGGGGCTGTTCAACGGATGGGGCTGCTTTTTTTCAAGAAGCCGCGCCCTATCCGTCATGCGTCCTTCTGACAAAGAACCCCCGGGGCTTCTTTGTCAAGCTGAGGAAAAACGGCGCCCCATGCAGAGCATGGGGCGCCGTTTTTTCTATTTGGGTCCCGTCACATCAGCGGCGCGAAGACCCGCAGCACCGCCCGCAGAAGCCTGCGGCCCACCGAATGCTCCCGGCAGCGCTCCAGGGTGATCTCCTGGCACTTGTTCTGCGTGTTCAGAAAGTCGGCCTTCACGTCCAGCACGGTGGGATCGCCGCACAGCCAAACCCCGTCCTCAAAATGCAGGAACATGCTGCGGTAGTCCATGTTGATGGACCCCACGGTGGCGTACTTGTCGTCCACTGCGAAGTTCTTCCCGTGGACGAAGCCGGGGGTATACTCGTAAATCTTGACTCCCGCCTCCAGAAGCGGCTCGTAGTGGGCCCGGGTGACCTCGAAAATAATCTTCTTGTCGGGGATGTGGGGCGTCATGATGCGCACGTCCACCCCCTCCTTGGCGGCGTTGCACAGGGCGGTATTCACGCTGTCGGAGACGATGAGGTAGGGCGTGGTGATATAGACGTAGTCCCGCGCCTTGTTGATGAGGTTGAGGTACACCGTCTCCCCCACCGGCTCGCCGTCCAGGGGGCTGTCGGTATAGGGCTGGACATAGTACCCCGCCCCGGCCCCGGACGCCTCCGGCAGGTGGGCGGGGCGGTATTTGTCGTAGGGCTCGTCCACGCCGCAGATATAGTCCCACATGGTGAGGAACATCACCGTCATGCTCCACACCGCCTCGCCCTGGAGGCGGATGGCGCTGTCCTTCCAGTGTCCGTACTTCCCCCGTTGGTTGATATACTCGTCGGCCAGGTTGATGCCGCCGGTGAAGCCGGTATGGCCGTCCACAATGCAGAACTTCCGGTGGTCCCGGTTGTTGAGCCGCACGGAGAGCACTGGGACGAAGCGGTTGAAGACACGGCATTTGACGCCCTTGTCCTCCAGCTCCGCCGGGTAGTTCTTGGGCAGGGTGTAGAGGGAGCCGATGTCGTCGTATATCACCCGCACGTCCACCCCGGCCTTCGCCTTCTCCTCCATGATGTCCACAATGGAGTCCCAGAAGACGCCGTGGTCGATGATGAAGTACTCCAGGAATATATAGCTGCGCGCCCTTCGGAGGGCCTCCAGCATATCCGGGAAGGCGTCGTCCCCCAGGGGGTAGTACCTGGTGGCGGTGTTGGTGTAGAGCGGGCAGTGGGCATACTGCTCCAGATAGCGGGACTGGTTCACCGCATCCTTGCCGTAGGGGGCCAGGTCCTCCGCCTTATAGTCGTCGGAGAGGACCTCCACCAGCTTGCGGTCCATGCCCTCCATCTTCCGCCGGGTCCGGGCGGAGAGCTGGTTCCCGCCGCAGAGGAGGTACACCAGGCCGCCGAAGACCGGGAAGACCAGAATGGGGATAATCCAGGCGATCTTATAGCCCGGGTCGCTGCGGGCGTTTACAATCCACAGCACCACCAGCACCGAAACCGCCACGCACAGGATGTAAAACTGCACGAAGTAGTCGGCGAAGCCCACCATCATCACCACCAGCAGCACAACCTGCACAACGAGCAGCAGGCCGACAAGGGCCGTCCGGTGGAACACCAGGGAGGCAATCTTTTTCAGTAAGGTCATCGTTTCCTCTCCAAATACACGTTTTGCGGGCAGGATACGCAGAAGAAAAACCCCTCCGGGCGGCTTTTCGCTCCGCTCCCCGCTTAGTCCCCTGCTCACGGGCGCTCGGCGCTTCTCCTTGTCACGCCTCGCACCCTCCGCGACGGGTCCTAAGCCGTACGACTGCGCAAAAATCCTCCGGACGGCTTGCGTGGGACGCCGCACTGCGGCTTTTCACTCCGCTCCCCGCTTAGTCCCCTGCTCACGGGCGCTCGGCGCTTCTCCTTGTCACGTTCGCGTTGGGCCCATGGCCGGGGCGATAAGCCGCCATTCCGCGAAAAATGCCGTTGGGCTTGCGTGAGACGCCCAACCTGTTTTTTCGGCTCCATGCCGTCTTATCTCCCCTATGCGCCTACGCTCACGCTTCCTTGTCACGCTCGCGTTGGGCCCATGGCCGGGGCGCCTTCCCGACGACTCCGGGCAAACCCGGACAACGCCTCGCGGGGTCCGGCCTTTTCCGGCTTTCCCCGTCGCTCTGGTCCAGGCTCCCCTATGCGCCTACGCTCACGCTTCTTATTTCACCGCCACGTTCTCCTCCCCCAGCATGTCCCGCAGCTCCTGAATCAGGCTGGGATGGACCATGCAGGGGATGGGCGGCGCCCACTGCTGGGCGTCCAGGAATTTGGCCTTGAAGGACTCCTGACCGGGGAAGAGCTCCAGAATGAGCTGAATTTTCCGCCACCTGGGGTCGTCGGCGGAGGGCAGGCGGACGAAGAGCTTCTGCTGCGCTTTGCCGCTCTCCCCGCCGTCTCCGGCGGGAGGTTCTCCGGCCTGGGTCAGGGGACGCACCGAATCGGTCATAATCTGGGGCGCTTTTTCGTCCCGGACGGAGATCTTTCCCGTGACCAGCACGGGGGAGTTCTCCTTGATATAGCTGCCGCTCTCCCCCAGCACGCGGGAGAAGACCAGCAGCTCAATCGCGCCGGTGTCGTCCTCCAACGTCACATAGGCCATCAGCGTGTTGTTCTTGGTGGTCTTGGTCTTGGACGCGGTGACGACGCCGGCCAGGGTGACCTTCTGGTCGTCCCGGTAGTTTTCCGGCCCGTCCTCCCGGGCGAAGTCGGCCATGATGGCCCCGATGGGGGCGGCGTGGCAGCGCCTGGCCGTCTCCCGGTACTGGTCCATGGGGTGGCCGGTGAGGTAGAGGCCGGTGGTCTCCTTCTCCATGGTCATCAGCTCCTGGGCGGTGAACTCGGGGATGTTCTTCAGCGCCATGGCCGGGGCGGAGGACTGGACCTCGTCCGCCCCGCCGCCGCCGAAGAGGTCGAACTGCCCCTCCAGATTTTTCTTGCGTATTTGGGCGATGGAGTCCACCACCTGGCCGTAGGCCTCCAAAAGCTGGGAGCGGTAGACGCCGAAGCCGTCGAAGGCCCCGCACTTGATGAGATTCTCCAGCACCCGCTTGTTGAGGTCTGCGTCGTTCATCCGCTGGCAGAAGTCGGGGAAGGAGGTGAACGCCCCGTGCTCCTCCCGCTCGTCCAGCACCTTCTGGATGATGCCCCAGCCCACGCCCTTGACGGCCGCCAGGCCGAAGCGGATATTCTCCCCCGAGACGGTGAAGGACGCCCCGCTCTCGTTGATGTCGGGCGGCAGGAGGGCGATTCCGCAGTCCCTGCACTCGGCGATGTACTCCGCCACCTTTTCGCTGGAGTCCAGCACGGAGGTGAGAAGGGCCGCCATATATTCTCTCGTAAAATGGCATTTGAAATACGCGGTCTGGTACGCGACGATGGCATAGGCCACCGAATGGGCCTTGTTGAATGCGTACTGGCCGAAGGCCTCAATCTCGTCGTAGATGGCCTCGCCGACGGCGGCGGGGATGCCGTTTGAAACGCAGCCGCAGATGCTGCGCTCGCCGTCCCCGTGGACGAAGGCGCTGCGCTCCTTGGCGATCTGGGCCTTTTTCTTTTTGGAGATGGCCCGGCGCACCATGTCGGCCTGGCCCAGGGAGAAGCCGCCCAGCTTGCGGAAGATCTCGATCACCTGCTCCTGGTAGACGATGCACCCGTAGGTGACGCTCAGGATGGGCTCCAGCATGGGGTGGCGGTAGGTCACCTTCTCCGGGTGCTTGGCGCACTCCAGGAACCTGGGGATGGAGTCCATGGGACCCGGGCGGTAGAGGGCGATGATGGCGCAGATGTCCTCAATGCTCTTGGGCTTGAGGCCCACGCCCACCGCCGTCATGCCGCCCGACTCCATCTGGAACACGCCGGAGGTTCTGCCCTCGGAGAGCATCTTGAAGACGTCGGGGTCGTCGTCGGGGATGCTTTTCAGGTCAAAGCCGGGGATGCGCTTCTTCACCAGCTGAACCGCGTCGTCCAGAACGGTGAGGTTGCGCAGGCCGAGAAAGTCCATCTTGAGCAGGCCCAGCTTCTCCAGCGTGGTCATCACGTACTGGGTAACCACCGATTCGTCATTTTTCGCCAGGGGGACATACTCGTACACCGGCCGCTTGGTGATGACCACCCCCGCGGCGTGGGTGGAGGCGTGGCGGGGCATCCCCTCGATGGCCTTGGCGGTGTCGATGAGCCGGCGGATGCGCTCGTCCCCCTGGTAGGAGTCCCTGAGCTGCTTGGAGAGCTTGAGGGACTGGTCCAGGGTGATGTGGAGCGCGCCGGGGCCGCTGGGCACCTGCTTGGCCACCACGTCCACGTCGGCGTAGGGCACATTCAGCGCCCGGCCCACGTCCCGGATGGCGCCCCGGGCGGCCATGGTGCCGAAGGTGACGATCTGGGCCACATGGTCCGCGCCGTACTTGCGCTGCACGTAGTCGATGACCTCGCCCCGCCGGCGGATGCAGAAGTCGATGTCGATATCGGGCATGGTGACACGCTCGGGGTTCAAAAACCGCTCGAAAAAGAGGCTGTACTTGACCGGGTCCACGTCGGTGATGTCCAGGCAGTAGGATACCATGCTGCCCGCCGCGCTGCCACGGCCCGGGCCCACGGGGATGTCCCTGCCCTTGGCGTAGCCGATGAAGTCGGACACGATGAGGAAGTAGTCCACAAAGCCCATCTGCTCGATGACGCCCATCTCGTACTCCAGCTGCGCGCGGTACTCGTCGTTCCCCCCGGGGTAGCGGCGCTGGAAGCCCGTGCCGCACAGGTGGCGGAAATAGGCGGTGGGGTCGGTCCAGCCCTCGGGGAGCTTGAACTCGGGCAGGTGGTATTTGCCAAACTCAAAGTCCACATTGCACATCTCTGCGATTTTGGCGGTGTTTTCAACCGCCTGAGGCCAGTCGGGAAAGAGGGCGGCCATCTCCGCCTCGGATTTGATATAGAACTCCTCGGTCTCGAACTTCATGCGGGTGGGATCGTCCACCGTCTTCCCCATCTGGATGGCCATGAGGGTGTCCTGCATGGCGGCGTCCTCCCGCCGGGTGTAGTGGGCGTCGTTGGTGACCACCAGCGGGATGCCGGTCTCCTGGTGGATGCGCGTCAGGCCCCGGCATACCTCCATGTCCTCGGGCAGCTTGTGGTCCTGAAGCTCCAGATAGTAATTCCCCTCGCCGAAGTGCGCCTGCATCTCCAGCGCCGCCCGCTTGGCCCCCTCGTAGTTGCCCCCGCGGATCAGCCGGGGGATCTCCCCTGCAAGACAGGCGGAAAGGGCGATGAGGCCCTCGGTGTGCTGCCACAGCAGCGCCTTGTCGATGCGGGGCTTGACGTAAAAGCCCTCCAGGAAGCCCTGGGAGACCAGATAGCAGAGGTTGCGGTAGCCCACCTCGTCCTTGCACAGGAGCACCAGATGGTAGGCCGAGCTGTCCAGCTCGTGGACCCGGTCGGTCATCTTCCGCGGGGCCACATAGACCTCGCACCCGATAATCGGCTTCACGCCCTCGGCCTTGCAGGCGCGGTAGAAATCCACCGCGCCGTACATCACCCCGTGGTCCGTGACGGCCACGGCGGACTGCCCCAGCTCCTTGACGTGCTTCGCCAGCCCCTCAATCCGGCACGCGCCGTCCAGCAGGCTGAATTCGGTATGGACATGCAGGTGGACAAAGGACATAGAGACCTCCTAAGTAAATAAAAAAGGTAAAAGGAACCGTGAAAGCGCCGGGCAGGCCCCCGGAGGGTCCGCCCGCCGGCGGCCTTCAGGGCCTCTGAGGCGCCCCGGGCCGCCCCGCCGTCTTACTCCAGCGGCATGGTGGCGCCGCAGTGGGGGCAGCGGATCATCCCCACCGCCATGCTGCCGCTGTCGAGCATCCGGCGGTTCAGGCTGCGGCGGCAGTTGGGGCAGCGGAAATTCTTCCACATGAGGATGGCGCTGACCACTTCCAGCACCATGCCGCCCGCCACCAATGCCACGCCCGCCGTGAACATGCCCTGCTCCAGGATCACGATGCCCGCCAGCAGGCAGACCACCAGCACCACCCAGCTGAACAGGAACTGCGTGCTCCAAAATTTCTTGACCTTCATTTCCTTATCCTCCTTGAGCGCGCCCATTCGCCGCGCCCTAAATTTGCCGTCGTTCAGATCCGCATCTTCAGCCGTTCCTCGCCAGCTCCATGAGCTTTCTCAGCCGGTGGTTCAGGCAGCTCTTCGTCACCGGCGGGTCGCACAGCTCCGCCAGCTGGGTCAGGGTCAGCTCCGGGTTCTCCACCCGCAGACGGGCGGTCCGGGCCAGCTTGTCCCCCAGCTCGGAGAGGTCCATCCGTTTTTCCAGCGCGCGGATGGCGGCAATCTGCTCCATGGCGGCGTCCACCGCCTTGTCCAGGTTGGCCGCGTCGCAGTTGACCCGCCGGTTCACGCTCCCCCGGAGGTTCTTCTCCAGCTTGGCGTTCATTATCTCCATGGCGGCAAGCGGCGCGCCGATGGCGGTCAAAAAATCCTCAATGTACTCGCTCTGCTTGAAGTATGTCATATAGTTGGACTTGCGGGTGGTCTCCTTGGGGCGGAAGCCCGCCTCCTGGAGCAGGACCGGCAGCTCCCGGCTCACATTATAGTGGGAGGTCACCAGCTCCAGGTGATAGCGCTTGGCCGGGTCGGTGACGGAGCCCCCCGCCAGAAACGCCCCCCGGAAGAAGGCGGTGCGGCAGTGCTCCTCCTCCAGGACGGCGAAATTGATGTGGTGGGCCAGGGCGTCCGCCGGGTCCTGGCCGAACGCGGAGAACACGGCGGCCAGCTTGTCCGGCGCGGCGATGGTAAAGGCCCGCTTTCCCCCCTCGCCGCCGGCCGGCGCGCCGTCGAACTCCACGCGGAAGCCCTTCCTGAAGAGCTGCGGCAGCCGGGCTGCGAAGTCGGCGCTCTCAGTGATAATCCGCACCTCCCGGTGGGTGAAGCTGTTGCAGAACAGGAGCACGCCGTAGGCCTCCGCCTGGGCGCAGCACCGCCGCGCCAGGGGCACCCGGCACAGCTCCGCCTTGGTCTGGCTGGCAAAGGACAAAGAAACACCCCCAAATATCAGAAAGGCAAAGAGAGAAAAACGCGCGATGGGGACAGCGCGCCAAGGCCCCCGATGCGAAAACCGCCGGCAGTTATGGCCTGCCGCCGGGGCGCGCCCCTCCCGTTCTTCATTTTTCCCGCCGCCCTTTTCGTCAGAATACTCTCGTCTCCGCCCGTTCGCTGTAGATCTCCATCACCGCCGCTGAGAGCCGGGCGATGGAGTGCCGGGCGTAGTCGGACGTCTCGGAGGAGAGGGGCCGGGTCACCGGCTCCACGCCCAGGGCCTCGATGTCCGCCTTGTCCACCGTGATGGGGACGGCGTCCTCCTCCCGGTAGCGCTCCACCAGCCGGGGACGCACGGGCGCGGAGTTGCACAGGCACACATCCACCAGCCCCGGCCCGGAGTGGGTCAGCAGGGCCCTTACGTGGTCGGAGGCCGTCATGCCCTCCGTCTCTCCGTCCTGGGTCATAATGTTGCAGATGTACATCTTCAGCGCGTCGGAGGCGCAGATGGCGTCGGCCACGCCCTCCACCAGCAGGTTTGGAATCACGCTGGTGTAGAGGCTGCCCGGACCCAGCAGAATGAGGTCCGCCTGCGCGATGGCCTGGAGGCTCTCGGGCAGGGCGGGGGGACGCTCGGGCAGGAGCCGCACGTTTTTGATGCGGCAGTCCTGGGCCTTCTTGAACCGGCAGATTTTGGACTCGCCCACCACCGCCGTGCCGTTTTCAAAGGTGGCCTCCAGCTGCACGTCGGCGTTGGTCACGGGCAGAATCCGGCCCGAGATGGCCAGGACCTGGCTCATCCGGGCCACGGCCTGGTCGAAGGAGTCGGAGATGCCGTTGAGGGCGGCCAGAATCAGGTTGCCGAAGGACTGCCCCGCCAGACTCCCCGAGTCCTTGGGGAAGCGGTACGACAGCAGCTCCGACATGATGGGCTCGGCGTTGGCCAGCGCCTCCATACAGTGGCGGATGTCCCCCGGCGGGGGCATTCCCAGGTCCTGGCGCAGCACGCCGGACCCGCCGCCGTCGTCGGCCACGGTGACGATGGCGGTCAGGTTTTTGGTATAGCTCTTCAGTCCCCGCAGCATGGTGCTCAGGCCCGTCCCGCCGCCGATGGCGACAATCCTCGGCCCAAACTCCCACCGCCGGTCTGTGCGGCTATAGGGTTCGGTCATTTGCACACCCCCAAGTCAATCGGAAAACGCGCGCGCCGAGCGAGAGCCGCCCGCGGGCGCGGGCGGCGGCTTATACCGGCCCTTGCCCGCTTCGCCCGGGCGGTCTTCCCGCTGCCGTTCATTTTTAAGCTCTCGTCATATCCCTGTGGTTCTCGCCGGCGCTGTACCCCTTCTGCTTGACGAACTCGGCCAGGGCCCGGGTGACGGCCACGCTGCGGTGCTGGCCGCCGGTGCAGCCCACGCCGATGACCAGCATGGTCTTTCCCTCCTCCACATACCGGGGCAGGAGGAAGCCCATCAGGTTTTCCAGGTGCTTCATAAACTCCCGGGTCTCCTGGTAGCCGAAGACGAAATTATAGACGCTCTCGTCCAGGCCGGTCTGCTCCCGCAGCTCTGCGATGTAGTAGGGGTTGGGGAGAAAGCGAACGTCGAATATCAGGTCCGCCTCCAGCGGAATGCCGTACTTGAAGCCGAAGGAGATCACGTTGACGCTCATGGCCGGGGTGGCGTCCCCGCTGCCGAAGAGGCGCAGAATCTCCCCCCGGAGCTTGGCCGCGGACAGCGCCGAGGTGTCCACAATGTACTCCGAGCGCTGGCGCACCGGGGCCAGGTCCGAGCGCTCCTGCCCCACCGCCTCGGCCAGGGTCCGGCCCCGGCCCAGCAGGGGGTGAATCCGCCGGGTCTCCTTATAGCGCTTGATGATGGTCTCGGTGGTGGCCTCCACAAAGAGGATTTTGTAGTTGCAGCCCATTTTCTCCAGGGCGGTAAGGGCCTCGAACAGGCCGTCAAAGGTCTGTCCCCCCCGGATATCGGTCACCAGGGCAACCCGGTCGTACTTCCCCGGCCCTGCCATGCACAGCTCCGCGAACTTGGGGATGAGGGGCGCGGGCATATTGTCCACCACATAGAAGCCCATATCCTCCATGAAGGAGGCCGCCTTGCTCTTCCCCGCCCCCGAGAGGCCCGATATTATCACAAATTCCATAACCTATCCCCCGTCGTCGCAAAGTCCGTGCCCTTCAAAACGGCCTTACGGCCATCCCGCGCGCCGCGTCCCTGCCGCTCCTCTCCCCGCGTCCGCCCGCTTCGCCGGGCCTGCGGGGGCCTTGTTCGGCCCGGCGTCCTTCGTCGCCTTCAGCTGATTCCCAGCGTGCGCACTTCCATCTCCAGCGTCACGCCGGTCTCCCGCAGCACGGTCTCCCGCACCAGCTCCGCCAGCGCCAGAATGTCCGCGCAGGTGGCGCCGCCCCGGTTGACGATGAAGCCCGCGTGCTTCTCGGAGACCTGCGCGCCGCCCACGCGCCGCCCCTTCAGGCCGCACCGGTCGATGAGCGCGGCGGCAAAGTGCCCTGCCGGCCGCTTGAAGGTGCTGCCCGCGCTGGGGTACTCCAGGGGCTGTTTGCTCCTGCGCCTCTCCATCAGCTCGTCCATCCGGGCCTGAATCGCCGCGCCGTCGCCCCTTTGGAGCTGAAATTTCGCGCCCAGAATCAGCCTTGCGCCGCCGGAAAAGGCGCTGTGCCGGTAGGAAAAGTCCTGCTCCTCCCCGGCGACCGTCTCCAGCTCCCCCTCCGGGGTCAGGACCGTGGTCTCCACGCACACCTGGCGGATCTCGCCGTCGTAGGCCCCGGCGTTCATGGTCACCGCGCCGCCCACCGAGCCGGGAATCCCGTGGGCGAACTCCAGTCCCGTAAGGCCCAGCTCCCGGGCGAAATTGGCCAGCCTCACCAGCAACACGCCGCTCCCGGCGGTGATGGCGCTCCCGTCCGCCTCCAGGGCGTCCAGGCCGGTCTGGGTCTTGATGATGAAGCCCTCCCAGCCCCTGTCCGCCGCCAGCAGGTTGGAGCCGTTGCCCATGAAAAAGGGGGTAATCCCCAGCGCGCGGGCGGCCTTCACCGCGGCGGCGGCCTCCGTCCCGCTCTTCGGCAGGGCCATCAGCCGCACCGGCCCCCCCACCCGGAAGGTGGTGTGCCGCGCCATGGGCTCGTTCTCCCGCAGCTCCAGGCCGGGACAGGCCGCACGCAGATCATTTGTAAGGGTGGAATAAGAATCCATTCCCTGCCTCCAAAATCCGTTATTGAGTATAGTCGTGCCAATTATGATATTATAGCAGAAAAGGGAACAGATTAGAATAGAAGCTGAAAAGAAATGCGAAAAGGAGGGGAGGGCCTGCACAGGCCCTCCCCTCCCCACGCCGGGCACCGGGCGAAGGCCGCCAGCTATCCGCCGCCGCCGGGGGCAGGAGAAAGTCCTCGCTGTCTATGTACGGTACAGGCCGGAAGGTCTCCTGTATCGTGTTTTCCGGGAGGGCGTCGGCCGCAAAGCGCGGCCCGTCGTTGTCGGACCCCGGGGATGCGGGGCGCGTCATGGCGCGCAGCTCTTCCGGGCCGCCCCGGAAGACGTTCAGGTCGATATACCGCTCCGTGCCGTCGTAGCCGTCCAGGACGGCGTGGTGGCTGTACTGCCAAAAGGTCCACTCCCGCCAGAACGGGGAGAGGATGGGGAAGCTGCACCAGAGGGGGTAGCCGCCGTACCGGCCCGCAACGTAGAGTCGGTAGGACTCATTGGTCACGTAGAGGATGGGCTTTTGTCCGTAGTGCGCCTCCAGACGGACCAGGAGCGCGTCCAGAATGGGCCGAACCTCCTCCGCGCTCTTGGGATGCTCGATATAGTCCCCATAGAACTCGATATCCACCACGGGCGGCAGCGCCCCGGGCGATACAGGGACCGTGGCGATAAAATTGTCCGCCTGGGTCTCGCCGGGGCTGTCGTAGCTCAGGAAATGGTACGCCCCGGCCAGCACCCCCGCCGAGCGTGCATTCTCCCAGTTGGCGGAAAACCGCTTATCCACCAGGGAGCTGCCCTCGGTGGCCTTGAGGAAGGCAAAGTCCACTCCCTGCTCCGCCAGGGCGGGCCAGTCCACGGTCCCCTGGTAGTTGGAGACGTCCACGCCGAAGACCTCGTACCGTCCCGGCGCGGCCTCGTCCCAGAACAGAATCGCCCCCTGCCAGCGCAGGAGCATATAGATTGCCAGCAGCGCCGCCGCCAGCACCAACAGGATTTTTATCATCCGTTTCATGTCATCACCGGAGTCTATTATGGTCAGATTTTCCACGGCTGACAACAACAAAACAGAAACAAAACAGGTTTTTAATTGCCGCCGCCGATAACGCCTACCCGGGTTCTGACAAAATGCGGCCCGCCCGGGTGCGCCCCCGGGTAAGGGCGTGGGCCGGGAGGGCCGCGCCGGTAAAATCCGTCCGTCCAATGCGCTGAGCGCCCGTTTTCCCGGCAAAGCAAAGAGGGGGGCACAGCCGGCACAGCCGGAAAACCGGCGGGGCCGGCCATGCTCCCTCCCATGGCCTGGACTGTATTTACAGCAGCTTGACGATGCGCTCCACGGCCTCCTCGGTGGCCTCCGCGCCGCCGAAGGCGGTGAGGCGGATGTAGCCCTCGCCCGCGGGGCCGAAGCCCGCGCCGGGGGTGGTGACCACGCAGGCCTTGTGGAGCAGGGTGTCGAAGAAGTCCCAGGAGCCCACGCCCTCCGGGGTGCGGGCCCAGATATAGGGGGCGTTCACACCGCCGTAGACGGTGAGGCCCGCCTGCTCCAGCCCGGATTTGATGACCCTGGCGTTGTTGAGGTAGTAGGCGATGTTCTCCCTGGTCTGGGCCCGGCCCTCGGGGGTGAAGACGGCCTCCGCCGCCCGCTGGACCACATAGGACACACCGTTGAACTTGGTGCCCTGCCGGCGGCTCCAGAGGGCGTTCAGGCTGACGCCCTCCCGCTCCAGCGCCTTGGGGACCACGGTGTAGGCGCAGCGGGTGCCGGTGAAGCCGGCGGTCTTGGAGAAGGAGCGGAACTCGATGGCGCAGGTCCCGGCCCCCTCCACCTCATAGATGCTGTGGGGGATGCCCGGCTCGGTGATGAAGGCCTCGTAGGCGCTGTCGTAGAGGATGATGCTGCCGTGGGCGTTGGCGTAGTCCACCCAGGTCTTGAGCTGCTCTTTCGTCGCCGCCGTGCCGGTGGGGTTGTTGGGAGAACAGATATAGATGAGGTCGGGCACCTTCCCCTGGGGCAGCGCGGGGAAGAAGCCGTTCTCCGCCGTGCAGGGCAGGTACACCAGGTCGGTCCACTTCTCGCCGTCGAAGTCCCCGGCCCGGCCCGCCATGGCGTTGGTGTCCACGTAGACGGGGTACACCGGGTCGCACACGGCCACCACGTTGTCCACGCTGAAGATGTCCCCGATATTGCCGCAGTCGCTCTTGGCGCCGTCGGAGACGAAAATCTCGTCGTCGGCAATCTCCACGCCGCAGTCCCTGTAGGAGCCCTGGATGGCGAAGCGGAGGAAATCGTAGGCGCAGCCGGTCTCCTCGCAGTAGCCGCGGAAGGTCTCCCTGCGGCCCATCTCCTCCGTGGCCTTGGCCATGGCCTCCACAACGGCGGGGGCCAGGGGCAGCGTCACGTCGCCGATGCCCAGCTTGATGAGGGGCATGGGGGGATTCTGGGCGGAGAAGGCCTTCACCCGGCGGGAGATCTCGGGGAACAGGTAGCCCCCGGGCAGCTTGAGAAAGTTCTGGTTGATATG
Organism: Lawsonibacter faecis; assembly: GCF_014287675.1. GTDB lineage: Bacteria > Bacillota > Clostridia > Oscillospirales > Oscillospiraceae > Pseudoflavonifractor > Pseudoflavonifractor faecis. The sequence goes on from NZ_JACOPQ010000008.1 coordinate 12,990, forward strand.
AGTCATCCTTGACTCCTCCTTAGTTGAATTGACCCTCGAACACCGTGACGGCGGGGCCGGTCATATAGATGTGATTATCCGCGATATCCCAGCGAATGTCAAGATCCCCGCCCCGAAGCTGGACGGTGGCGGCGCGCCCGGACCGGCCGCTGAGCGCCGAGGCGCAAAGCACCGCGCAGGCCCCGGTGCCGCAGGCCAGAGTCTCCCCGCTCCCCCGCTCCCAAACCCGCATTTTCAGACGGTCCGGGGAGACCACCTCCACAAATTCGGTGTTGGTGCGCTCCGGGAACGCCGGGTGGCGCTCGAACTCCGGGCCCAGGGCCGCCAGCTCCAGGCCGTCCACGCCGGTGAGGTAGGTGACGATATGGGGGTTGCCCACCGAGATGGGTATGACCTCCCACTCCCTGCCCCGGACCGTCAAAGTCCGGGGCGGCGCGGGCGCGGGCTCCCCCATGTCCACGGTGACGGTCTCCACCGCGCCGTCCCGGGCGTGGAGGGTCAGCCGCTTGACCCCCGCCAGGGTCTCAACGGTCAGCTCCGTCCGGTTGGCGAGGCCCTTTTCGTAGACGTATTTGCCCACGCAGCGGATGCCGTTGCCGCACATCTCCCCCTCTGAGCCGTCGGCGTTGAACATACGCATCCGGAAGTCCGCCCGGCGGGACGGAAAGATGCAGATGAGGCCGTCGCTCCCCACGCCGAAGTGCCTGTCGGACAGCCTGACGGCCAGCCCCGGTAAATTCCCCGGCGTCTCTTTCGTGCAGTCCAGGTACACATAGTCGTTGCCCAGACCCTGCATCTTGGTGAAGCGCAGCATGAAAACCTCCTGTTTCCGCACAGTGATGGGAGTGAGACGGAAAAAGCGGCGCGGGTCTGAGCCGCGCGCATCGGTTACGGCGGGCGCGGGAAAAACGCTTCACGCCTGTCTCCCCGCCGGACAGCGCCCCGCTGCGTTTTTGCGTCTCAACTCTCACTCAGGCCCCCGCCCCTTCCCGGCTGATGAAAAGCCGGGCGGCAGTCGCTTGGGACTGCCGCCCGGCCGGACCGACTTCACTGCCGCATATCCGGTTGTGGGGGCGCACAGTCAATCCTATGCGTTCCAGGAGCCGTCCAATACCATCTGCGCGGTCTGAATGAGTTTGGCGCCGGTGTCCATGCTCCGCTTCTGCAGGAAGCGGTGGGCCTGCTCCTCCGTCATGCCGTTGCGGCCCATCAGCACCGCCTTGGCCTCGCTGATGACGCTCCGCTCCTCGTCGCTGCGGCGGGGCCGCACGAATTTCTCCAGCCGACGCCCCATCTGGAGGAGCAGCCGCACCGACGCCGCCAGGTCCCCCTTGGACACGGGGGCGGCCAGCTTGAAGATGTCCTCGTTTTCGCACAGCTCCAGCAGGCTCCGGGGCGCCACCAGCAGCATGGCGCAGCTGGCGGGCAGGTCGTCGAAGAGGTCCTCGGCGGACTCGTCCGGGAATTTATAGCCGCAGACCACGGCGGTGATATGGAGCTTGTTCACCACCCGCTTCACCTCCGCCGAGGAGCGGCAGACGATGCAGGAGGCCGTGCCGGCGGCCTCCAGTATATCCTTGATGCGCCGGCAGCTCTTGTCGCTCTCAAAGGCGACGATTACCTTTTCCATAGTTCTTCAACTCCTCTTCGCTAAGGAGTCGCCGGAGACGCGGGACGGCGCGAAGGCCGTCCCCTACAAGACGTAGGGCGGGGGCTCTGTCCCCCGCCGCGCAATCACCTGCGCGCCGGGTTTAATAGTTGATGATGTACTTCTCCCGCTCCCAGGAGCTGACGCGGGTGCGGTATTCCTCCCACTCCTTCTTCTTGCCCTCCAGGTAGTTCTCCGCCACATGGGCGCCCAGGGTGTCCAGCACGAGCTGGTCGGACTCCATGGCCCTGATGGCCTCCTCCAGAGAGCCGGGCAGGTTGTCGATGCCCCTTGCGGCGCGGGCCTCCCGGTCCATCTTGAAGATGTTCTCGGTGATCTCGGCGGGCGGGACCATGCCCTTCTCAATGCCGTCCAGCCCGGCGGCCAGGCAGACGGCCAGCTCCAGGTAGGGGTTGCAGGAGGGGTCGGGGGAGCGCAACTCCACCCGGGTGCCCTGGCCCCGGCTGGCGGGGATGCGGATGAGGGCGGAGCGGTTGGAGGCGGACCAGGAGAGGTAGCAGGGCGCCTCGTACCCGGGCACCAGGCGCTTATAGGAGTTGACAAGCGGATTGGTGACGGCGGCCATGCCCTTCACATGGCGCAGCAGTCCCGCGATAAAGGCGTACGCCTCCTTGGAGAGGCCCTTCTCGCCGTCGGGATCGCAGAACACGTTTTTCCCGTTCTTGAAGAGGGACATATTGGTGTGCATGCCCGAGCCCGCCACACCGTAGATGGGTTTGGGCATAAAGGTGGCGTGGAGGCCGTTCTTCTGAGCCAGAATTTTGACCGCCAGCTTGAAGGTCATGATATTGTCGGCCGCCTTCAGCGCGTCGGTGTATTTGAAGTCAATCTCGTGCTGGCCCTCGGCCACCTCGTGGTGGCTGGCCTCGATTTCAAAGCCCATCTGCTCCAGCGCCATGCAGATCTCCCGGCGGGTGCCCTCTCCGTGGTCCAGAGGGCCCAGGTCGAAGTAGCCGGCCTCGTCGTTGGTCTTGGTGGTGGGCTTGCCCTCCTCATCGGTCTGGAAGAGGAAAAACTCGGCCTCGGGCCCCACGCAGAAGGAGTCGTAGCCCATCGCCTCGGCCCGCCGCAGGACCTGCTTGAGCACGCCCCGGGGATCGCCCACAAAGGGCGTGCCGTCCGTATTGTACACGTCGCAGATGAGCCGGGCCACCTTGCCGTGCTGGGGACGCCAGGGGAATACCACGAAGGTGTCCAGATCGGGATAGAGGCACTGGTCGGACTCCTCCAGCCGGACGAAGCCCTCGATGGAGGAGCCGTCGAACATAATCTGGTTGTTGACGGCCTTTTCAATCTGGGAGGCTGTAATGGCCACATTCTTCAGCTGGCCGAAAATGTCGGTAAACTGGAGGCGGATGAACTCGATGTCCTCTTCCTTTACCATTCGGATGATGTCTTCCTTGGTATACGCCATGATGGGTATCCCCTTTCCTCTTATAATAGAGTGGACATTCGTGAAATTTGCCTCTCCCGCCCCATCGGCAGGTATGAAAAGAAGGCGCTCCGCCCTTAGGTGGAACGCCTTCGTCCTCAACTGATGCTATGAGTATAAGGACTTCAGCGCTCTCTGTCAAGTCTGATTGGAAGGTTTTATCGCTTTCCTGCCAACAACAGGACCTTATCCCGGGCAGCCCCCGCGCCGATGCGGCGTCACAGGGTGTATGCTGCAAATCCGGGAGAGCCGGCCGCCAGGCCGGAGACAGTTCCGTACCATGAAAAATACTAACACAGCCCAACCGTGTTTACAATCGGCAAATCTGTGCGCTTTTTTGGTCAATTGTCCAATGTTTATGGTTTTGTTGACAGTGTGGGGCCGGTCGGCGGGGACCGTATACGGCGCATGGCGCACCGGGAATTTGACAATTTCCGACAAGCACCGTATAATCGTTACAGGCGGCAAGTATCCCGGCCCGCCTGTCAATGTCCCCGGCCGCCGGAAGCGGCACTATAATGAGAGGACGTATGAAGTATGAATCGGAAAGCTCTTGCCCTGCTCCTGAGCGGAGCGCTCTGCCTCACCCTGGCCGCAGGCTGCAGCAGCGACGGCGGCGGTAACGCCGCTAAGGACAGCACGCCCCCCAGCGCCGCCCAGCAGACCCCCTCCGCAGCTCCCTCCCCCTCCGGCGACCCCGCCCCTGTGGAGACCCCGGACGCCGCTCCCGGCGACACGCTGGAGAGCAGCGGGACGCTGGGGGATTACGGCGTCGAGATAAAGGATTTCGCCCTGGCGAAAGACTACACCGGCGCGAGCGCCATCGTTATTACTTACACCTTCACCAACAACAGCGAGGAAGCTGCCGCCGCAATGGTCGCGCTGAGCGAGATTGCCTACCAGAACGGCCTGCAGCTTGACGCCGCCGTCATCGCGGACTCCAGCGTGTGCGACCCTCAGAGCGCCATGCTGGAGGTCAAGACGGGCGGCTCCATCGACGTTCAAAAGGCCTACGTTCTGGTCAGCGAAACCGCGCCGGTCAGCATTGAGATCGGCGAGCTGTTCAGCTTCTCCGGCGATAAGCTGGGCAAGACCTTTGAAATCTCAGAGGGCGGCGTCACCGAGCTGGCCACCATCGATGTGCCCGCCGACGCCGTGACCGGCTCGGTCGGCGATTATGAGGTCTCCATCATCTCCTGCACCGCCGTGAAGGACTACGAGGGCGCCGACGCCGTCGTGATCACCTACGGCTTTACCAACCACAGCGACAAGGCCGCCAACTTCATGACGGCGGTCCGCGACATCGCCTATCAGGACAGCGTCCAGCTGACCTCGGCCGTCATCGGCGATACCGACGTGCACGAATCCACCGACGTTATGCGCAACGTCCAGCCCGGTGCGTCCGTCATCGTCACCTCCGCCTACACCACCACCAGCACCTCCCCCATCGAGGTAGAGGTGGGCGCGCTGTTCGGCGGGACCTCGATCACCCGGACCTTTACCCTGGAATAACAGAAAAAACAGCCCGCTCCAAGTGGAGCGGGCTGTTTTTAAATATCCGTGTCTTACTCCCATTCGCCAAGTCAACTCTGGTTCTAAACGATATTGTTTAGAGGATTTGACTTCTTTTTGCTTGATTTGATACCGATTATCCAACAAACACAGTGTTGCCGGATTCCTGTTATCAAAAAATGATCAGTCCGTTGGTTATCAAAGATGTTGATTTTACCGTAAAATGCGGAAAAGCGCAAACTACACTTTTCCGCATTTTCTACCCCGTTTTCTATCAATATAGGCCCGTAATAAGTTCAACACACTTTTCAATACCGAAAATACCGCTGTCCAAGGAAATATGATAATTGTCCGCAACGCCCCATTCTGTATCCGTGTACATCTGATAATAGACTTTGCGCCGCTTGTCCTTATCCAGTAATCGCTGCTCTGGCTTTTCGTCACGCTCTCCATAGAGCTTGACGATCCGTTCAGCTCGTTTTTCCTTAGAGGCATGGATGAACACAGTAAGGCAATCCGCGGTATCCTTTAGAATGTAATCTGCGCATCGGCCCACAATCACACAGGGGCCTTTTTCTGCCAGCTCTAAAATGATTTCCCGCTGTATTTTCCATAAATCATCACTGATAGAGTGTCCGTTATAGTCCCGGCCCCCAAACATATTTACAAACCAGTTGACAGAGGGGGCATACTCGCCCCTATCTGCAATATACTCTTTGGCGAAACCACTTTTTTCGGCAATTTTATTGATTAGTTTTTCGTCATAGCAAGGGATACCCAACTTTTCAGCAACCTCCTTGCCTATTGTTCTTCCGCCACTGCCAAATTCACGACTGATGGTAATAATACGGTTTTTCATAGTGTATTTACCTCTTTTCTGTTCAGTTCTTTGAAAGTGCCAACAATCAACAATACCGCAACAATAAAGGTGAGAACGTCTGAAGTGGGCATGGAATACAGAACGCCGTCCAACCCAAAGAAAGCAGGCAGCAGGAGTGCAAATCCCACGCCAAACACCACTTCCCTGATTAGCGAGAGGATTGTTGATGCGGCAGCCTTTCCCATTGCCTGCAAGAAAATAAAACAAGCCTTGTTGATGCACGCCAAAACAATCATACACAGATAAATGCGGAAAGACTTCAAGGCAAACTCTGTATAATAGACGCTTTCATTCGCTGCACCAAAAATGGAAATAAGCTGTTGGGGGAAGAACTCAACAAGGACGAAACCAACAGCGCCAACGATGGCCTCTGAAATCAGCAACTTTGTAAACAGCTCCTTGACACGCCCCTTTTTTCCCGCGCCCATATTGAAGCCGACAACGGGGATACAGCCAGCAGCCATACCGACAACGATAGAAATGACAATCTGGAAGAACTTCATCACGATTCCTACCACCGCCATGGGAATCTGCGCGTATTGCGCCTGCCCAAACACAGCATCCAAAGCGCCGTATTTTCGGAGCATATTGTTGATGGCAGCCATAGCGGCCACCAAGGAAATCTGCGAAAGAAAGCTGGTCATACCAAGGAGAAGCGTTCTCCCGCTGATTTTTCGATCTATTGAATAATCAGCTTTGGCAGGCCGGATTAATTTCATGTTGAGCAAATACCAAATGGCTAAAACAGCGGTGATGATCTGCCCAATCACGGTTGCGACTGCGGCACCCATCATGCCCCAACGGAACGTGAAAATAAAAATGGGATCGAGGATGATATTTGCCACGGCGCCGGCCAGCGTGGAAACCATCGCAAACTTTGGATTACCATCGGCTCGGATAATGGGATTCATGGCCTGCCCAAACATATAGAACGGAATGCCAAGGCTGATATAGAAGAAATATTCTTTGGAGTGGCGGAATGTTTCTTCGCTGACCGTTCCTCCGAACATGCCGATGATCTGATCAGAGAAGATCAAGTAGAGAGCGGTCAACACCAAACTGCTGCACACAGCGATAACGACAGCGTTTCCAACGCTCCTTTTTGCCGACTGCCCATCGCTTTTCCCCAAGCTGATGCTGACGAACGCGCAACAACCATCACCAATCATCACAGCGATAGCCAGAGCCACCACCGTCAACGGAAACACAACGGTATTGGCTGCGTTGCCATAGGAGCCGAGATAAGCAGCGTTGGCAATAAATATCTGGTCAACGATATTGTATAAAGCGCCGACGAGAAGTGAGATGATGCAGGGAACGGCGTATTTCCCCATGAGCTTGCCGACCTTTTCGGTGGAAAGACATTGATTTGGTTCTGACATTTTTGGTTTACCTCCCGTTTTGCACAAAAAAATAATGCGTAAGTCCGGATAGTCCGGACTTACGCATTTGCGGCTCGACATAGATATTATAGTATTTGACAACGGTTTTTTCAAAGGGTATTTTTCACAAATTATCTTATGCGTATATTTGAAGAAACTGTGCCTGTAAATATAGTTCTGTAATGCCCTGTTATTTCAAATAATCGCCCACAGGGGCGCTATTGTACTGCTTGATGACCTTGACCATGATGGAGCCATCCGGCTGGACAGACTGGCCGACCATCTTGTATTGGGTATGGTTGCGCTCCAAGTTTTTCCTGTACTGCTCAACCTCCTGCTCAACTTGCTTCACGGCCAAATCATGTGCAACATCTTCCTTCAGCAAGAAGTGAAGTGTCTGACAGATACAGGCTGCTTTCACGCGTTTCATAATAACTGTATCCTCCTTTGATATCATATACAACGCCGATTAAGAAAAGTTGTCGCATATCCTATAAATATTATAGTTAATTTTTTGTGCAAATTTCAAAGGCCATTTTCACCAAAATTTAGCACGTTAAAGTTGGCTATATTAAATGCTTTTTCTATCAGCGAAAAAAGACTTGAAGAAATATTAAATGAAGCAGACGAGTAGTTTGCTATTTGGAAAAGGCATATTACAAGACCGCATGTAAATCAACTTGCTTACCGAGTGTCATGGTCTAAAGAGCGCCGGGGTCGTTTCCGTATTTTCTCCGCCTGCTCCCGCTGTTTGTCGGCCTCAACCGCCTGTTCTACCTCCTGGGAGCCAAAGGCCCGCCTGACCCGCTCGTAGTTAGCGGAGACACCCCGCATGGTCTTGTTCTCCATCTTCAACTCCTGCAAGCAATCTGACAGGCGCTCGTTGCTCTCCCGCACCCGGCCATAGTCCCCTTGCAGACACTCAAACTTTCCCTTTAGGTCGATATAGGCCCGGTACAAGGAACGCAGCACCTTGACGATTTGGGCCAGCAAAGGCTTTGCTTTTTTCTCCCGGTAGGCCCGTCCCGTTTCCAGCGCCCCCGGCTCCGGTAAAATCTGCTCCGGGTCTGCCGAAAACTCCGCCGCCAACCGCTCCATATTCTTCACAGCCGGGGCCAGCTCCTTTCGCCTTTGCTCTTGCTGCTCCACCTGGCTCTGTTTCTCTGTTTTTTTCCATTTTCAGGGCGGCGGTCTTCTTGCGCCCTCTGCTCTTTCTTATCGTCCAGCACGGACAGGTGTTTGTCGTTATCCTCCCGCTCGATGCCGTGGCACTCCATCACAAGGGAAAGCTGTTTTTCTCCGAGCGCACCCACTGGTTCCACTCCGTGTCCCCCCTGGCGGCGCATACTTAGCATATAAGTTTAAGTAAAAATTTATATAGAATATTACCAACACACAAAAAAGAGCTGACTGGCACTCAAAACCAATCAGCTCTTTTTCTATGAATAGTTTACAATCGTGTTGTCGATGTTGCCAAATCGTTGCCAAGAGGGAAATTGCAAATCCACAAACGGCTATTTGCAAGGCTTTGCGGACTTCACAGGGTCATTCCCACTCGATGGTGCCGGTGGGCTTGGGCGTAAGGTCGAAGAGCACGCGGTTGACGCCCTTCACCTCGGCGGTGATACGCCCGGTGATGTGCTGGAGCAGCTCAAAGGGCACGTTCTCCACGGTGGCGGTCATGGCGTCCACGGTGTTGACGGCGCGGATGATGACGCACCACTCGTCTGCGCGCCTGTTATCCCGCACGCCCACGCTCTTGATATCCGGTATTGCAGTGAAGTACTGCCATACCTTGCCCTCCAGGCCGTTCCTGGCGAACTCCTCCCGGAGGATGGCGTCGGACTCCCGGACGGCCTCCAGCCGGTCCCGGGTGATGGCCCCCAGGCAGCGCACCCCCAGGCCGGGGCCGGGGAAGGGCTGGCGGTAGACCATGGCGTCGGGCAGGCCCAGGGCCTTGCCGCAGGCGCGCACCTCGTCCTTGAAGAGCATCTTCAACGGCTCCACCAGGGCGAAATCCAGGTCCTCGGGCAGACCGCCCACATTGTGGTGGGACTTGACCGCCTTGACGGTCTTGGTGCCGGACTCGATGATATCGGGGTAGATGGTGCCCTGGCCCAGGAATTGAATGCCGCAGAGCTTACGGGCCTCCTCCTCGAAGACCCGGATGAACTCCGCGCCGATGAGCTTGCGCTTTTGCTCGGGATCGGCCACGCCGGAGAGCTTATCGAGGAAGCGGTCCACCGCGTCCACATAGACCAGATTGGCGTCCATCTCGTCCCGGAAGACCTTCACCACCTGCTCCGGCTCGCCCTTGCGCAGGAGGCCGTGGTTCACGTGCACGCAGGTGAGCTGCTTGCCGATGGCCTTGATGAGGAGGGCGGCCACCACGGAGGAGTCCACGCCGCCGGAGAGGGCCAGGAGGACCTTCTTGTCCCCCACCTGCTGGCGAATCAGCTCCACCTGGTCGGCGATAAAGTTGTCCATGTTCCAGTTGGCCTCGGCGCCGCAGACGCCGAACACGAAGTTGGAGAGGGCGGTTTTCCGCTCCGCGTCGTCGGCGGGCCAGGGCTTGTCCCCCTTGTGGTCGGCCAGGAGGACGGGCGCCTCGTAATTATAGATATCCCTGGAGACGTCGATCTCCACGCCGTCCACCACCCGGTTGGGGCCGCCGTTGAGGATGACGCCCTTCACGCCCGGCAGGGCCTTCAGCTCCTCCAGCGTGATGTCGTGGGGGTGGATCTCGCTGTACACGCCCAGCGCGCGGATTTCACGGGCCAGCCTGGCGTTCTCCTCGCTGCCCAGGTCCAGAATGACAATCATGTCCTGCTTCATTGCAGTACCTCCATCTTTTTATTGAATAGGCCGGGGGAAAATACCTGCGCCCTGCAGCGGCCGGTCCAGCGCGATCCAAGCGCCGTTGTCCAGCTTGCAGCGGCTGAGAAAGCGGTTGTCAAGCACCTCCACGCCGTCCAGAAAAGCCCGCACGGAGGAGATGACGGCGCTGTGGCAGGCCACCAGGGCCGTGCCCCCGCCTGCGTTCTGGAGGCGCGCCAGGGCGGGCAGCACCCGGGCGAGCAGCTCCCCATAGGACTCCCCCTCCGGAGGCCGGACGGTCCGGCGGTCCGCCTGGTAGGCGGCGTACTCGGCGGGCCACTGCGCCTCCACCTGTGCCCAGGTGCGGCCCTCCCAGGCCCCGAAGCTGACCTCCCGCAGGTCCTCCACTATGGTGATTTCGTCCAGCTCCAGCGCCCGGCAGGCGATGCGGGCCGTCTCAAGGGCGCGGATTTTCGGACTTGAGTAGCAGCGTTCGATCTTCTCTCCGCTCTCCCGGAGCCGCCGCCCCAGTTCCTCCGCCTGGGCCCTGCCCCGCCCGTTGAGGGGGACGTCGTGATACCCCTGAATCCGCCCGTCGGCGTTCCACTCGGTCTCGCCGTGGCGGGCCAGCAGCAGCCGCATCATGGTCTCACGCCCCTTTCCGCCGTTTTTCGCCTTTAACCGTATTATCCTACCACAAACACCCCCGGGACCGCAAGAAAAAAAGCGGGGCCGGGCCTTATTGGATAAATGGCAATATGCCCGGCGGCGCGGAATTTTTTCGGCCGGCAGGCAGCTTTTTCGCAGAAATCCTGACGGTTTTAAGGAAAACAGCGCCGTATAGTCGGGAAAAGGCCCGCCGGTTGGGCGTGTTGATATGTTTCAGAAAAGTCCTAGGCGCGCTCCGTCCCAATCTCCAGCCCGGCCGTGTCGTACATCACCCTGGCGTGGTTCTCCCGCAGGAGCAGCCGCTCCTCAGCGGCGCCGGTGGCAGGGTCCAGCGCGGTGCGCCAGACCTGGCCCACCCGCCACACCGCCCCGTCCTCCCGGACGAAGCCCTCCCCCGCGGCGCAGATATGGTACTTGAGGGGCTGCGGGGCGTCTGCGCGCAGCTCGCCGCAGAGGTGCCTGTCCGTGATGTGGACGAGAATCTGATAGGTCCGGTCCGTGGAATTGCGAAAGCGGTAGTCCAGGTAGTTATAGAAGATGGAGGTCCCCGTCCCGAAGGGGATCTGGCGGTTGAAGTCCGGGAAGAGGTCGTACCCGTCGTGATGGTGGTGCTCCACAATCTCCAGGGGCGTGTGGAGCACCATCCAGTGCAGGAGGTTGGTGAACTGGCACATCCCGCCGCCCACGCCCCGCCGGGCCTCACCGCCCCCGATGGTCAGCCCCTCCCGGTAGCCCCGGCGTGCGGTGGGGTTGCCCACCAGCCGCCAGAAGGAGAAGGTCTCCCCCGGCCGGATCAGAATGCCGCTGACCCTCGGCGCGGCAAGGGCCAGATTCACGGCCTTGTTCTCCTGCAGCTGCATGTCTACCTGGCCCAGCCGGCGGCGGATGAGGGAGTTGTGCCGGTAGATGACCACGGGCAGCGGCTCCGGGCTCCTGTCCGCCGCGAAGCGCCCGCCGCGCACCGTGTCCGACAGGCGGCGCACTGCCCGGCATTTGGCCGTGGAGATGGCGTAGGCCGCCGGGCCCAGCTGATAAAATCGCTTATGTGCCACGTCGCGCCGCTCCTCCTCCCCAGTGCTCCGGCCTGCGCAGGGCGGGCGGCAGCTTGGTTTTTTCATCCCCCCTGGCCCCGTTCACCTGCCCCTGGGTGAGAAAGACGCACTCCGAGAGGTCCGCGCCGGAGAGGTCCGCGTCCCGCAGGTCGGCCCCCAGCAGGCTGGTCCCCCGGAGGGAGCAGCCCCGCAGATTGGCGGCGATCAGCAGCACCATGCTCAGATCCCGCCCGGCTGTCTCGTCTCCCCGCAGCCGCCTGCCGGCCAGATCCCCGCGCCTGGGCCTGCCCCTGTCGCACACCAGGGCGACCGCCCGCTTGAGGACGGCGTTCACACGCTCCTGAAAGGCGTCGATATCCTCCGCGCCGCCGCTCTCCGCCATCAGCGCGTCCAGCTCGTCCCGCAGGCCGCCGCAGGGCTTCAGCGAGGCCGCCTGCGCCAGATACCAGCGCATCTGCCGCAGGCGGAAGAGGCGGTGGAAGTCCCCGCCGCCCTCACAGGCGGCCTGACCCGCGCCGAAGCAGTCGTAGGCCATGCAGCCCTTCAGCCCCCGCTCCGCCAATTCGCCGTGGATATCGCAGCGGAAGCCGGCCGTCAGATGAGCGCAGGGCACCCCCGCGGCCTTGTCCGCCGGAAAGCCGTCGCACCGGGAGAAATAGAGCTCCGTGCAGCACAGGCCCCGGCACCGGCTGCAGTCGGCGGCCATTTCACCCATCAGCGCGGCATAGGGGCTCTCCCCTCTGATCTGTCCCATTCCCATGGCTCCTTTCACAGCGGCGCTCTGCCGGGCCAAGGGTCCGGCCCGGCGCATAACGGGTACATTATAGCGCATTCGGCCGCAAAAGGAAAGAGCGGCCCATATGGAATCAGAGCGGAACGGGCCGGGACCTATTCAGAAGGTCCCGGCCCGTTCCGGCTCTATTCCACGTTCAGCGGGTCCACAGTCAGCTCGGACCGGGCGCGGATTTGGCCTTGAGCGTCCGTGATGACGAGGCGCACTGTAAAAAGGCCGTCCGCCTGACGATAGCTGACCTCGGCGTCGGCCCCCAGGCCGCTGGTATAGGCCCCGTCCCCCACCAGGGGCAGGCCCCCGATGGTTATTTTTCCGCTGCCGTCCGTGCCGAAGGACACATTGCGGCCGAAGGCGGCGCTGTCGAACTGCGCCGCGCCGCCGTTCTCTCTGGGCGCGGCGGCATACCGCAGCTCGTCGGCGATGGCGGTGGAGAGGGTGGAGCAGAGAACCTGGGCCTCCGCACTGGCCGTCACCTGGCGGTAGGCCCGGACGGCCGTGGGCAGGCCGACCCCCAGGGCCGCCGCAATCAGGCCCAGAATCGCCACGGCGGTGAGCAGCTCCGTCAGGGTGAAGCCCCCTTTGGAGCGGAGCTTCCTTCTCAAGGCGCCACCTCCACGCCGGCCAGCCGGTAGGATTTCAGCTCGCCGCTGCCGCCGGAGATGACAACCGGCAATTCTCCGCTGCTGCCGCCGACGGTCAGCGTAATCGCGGCGTCCCCGTCCTCTCCGCGGCCCGCCTCAGCGGCGCTCAGCTCCTCATAGAACTGCGCGTCTGCCGCCTCGGCCCGCTTGGTGAGCCGGGCGGAGACCCCCACCATCGTGGCCAGCAGGGCCGAGGCCATGGCGATAATGAGGATGGACACCAGGGTCTCGGTCAGGGTCTCGCCCCGTTTGCTTTTGAGCTTTTTCATGCGGCGGCCCCCTTTGTGATGGCGCCCCTGGGCCATGTAATCTTTTCGACCGACCGGTAGGTGTCCGTCTGCACGGTTTCACCCGTGGCCGGATCGTTCTCCGTCACATGGCGCTCCTCATCGTGGGACGCCGAGGCGGCGGGGACGGTCAGCGTCACGCTCTGACGGCCGCCGTCCGTCCCGTCGCCGACGCTGAGCGTCACGGTGACGGTGTATTTGTCATCCCCCAGACCGTCGCTGACTGTGAGGCGGGCGGACACATCGTCCAGCCCCTCCGCCTCTATCGTCAGCTCGACCGGAGATGCCGTTTCCCCCTTGGAAACAGCAGCGGCCGCCGCCGCCAGCGCGGGCTGTAAGGCCTTCGTTTCGGCGGTTTCCAGGTTGCGGGACACGATGCTTTCCTCGCGGGGAATGCCGTCTGCGCCGGTCACCACGGTCGTGGTGGCGGTGATGGTAAAGCTGGTTTCATTCAGGATATCCCGCAGCGCCTCCGCCGCGGAGGAGGCGGTCAGGTAATCCTGCTGGGTCTGCCGCTGGCTTGCGATCCGGCCCGCGCTGGCGGTGGCGGCGGTGAGGACTACGCCGCCCACTGTCAGGCAAAGCAGAAAAAAGACCATGGCCAGGAGGATGGAGGCCCCCCTCTCGCTCTTCAGTTTGGCCCGCAGGCAGTTCATGGGGCCGCCTCCTCTCCCTCTTATTTCCACCAGCTCCCCCAGTGGGTAAACGGCTTCGTCCCGCAGCCCGCGCCGGAGAGCGCGGGATAGGGGTATTTCTCCCGGCTCTGGTAGTAGAGCATATTTTCCAGGGCCGGTCCCATGGAGGGGAAGGCCTTCAGCCGGTTCTCCGCTTTGGCAAAGTCCCCGTCCGTCCAGCGGGTAATCCCGATGTACCCGTAGTCGCAGTAAGGGTCGGCCCCCGGCGCGCCGGCGCCGTAGTTGACCGCCCCGCCGGCCCCGCCCGGCTCGGTATACCGGAAATAGCCGTTGATGGTCATGGTGGCGGGCATGTCGTGGGGCTTCCAATCCATCGGCGGGTCCGCCTTCAGGACGTAGTAGCGCGTTCCATAGGCATTGGAGGTCCCCACATTCATAAAGCCCTCGTAATACTTTTGCTCCGAGTTCACATAGCGGTAGGCCGGAATACGCGCGCTTTTCCCGGCCTCGGCCTTCCCGGCGTACGCCTCCAGGTCCTCCGTGCACCAGTACACCACAATGTCCTTCCCCTCTCTGCGGGCCATCCAGGTGCCGTCCTGAAGCTCGGGGTAGCGCTGCATGGTCTGAACCACGTTCCAGGTGACCGCGCCGCCGGGGGATTTGACCAGCCCGGTGCCGCGGTCCCACTCCCCCTTGACCAGGCGCTCCTCGCCCACGACGTTGGAGTCAATCTGGATGGTGCTGTCGGCCAGGTACTCGGTCACGCTCCTGCAGTCGTCGTCGTTGAAGGTGACGCTCCCGTCGTCGTGGAACTCGGCGGTGGCGGAGGAGTCCATCCGGTTGATGACCTTGGTGGTCTGGAGCACATTGTAGAAGGTCGCCATCGCGGCCAGGATATGGTTCTTTTCGGTCTCCTCGGCGGCCAGGCCCACGCCCTCGCCCAGGAAGCCGCCGGTGCTGCCCGACCGTGCGCCGTCCGGGACGGTCACCGTGCCAACGGAGTAGGCGGACAGAATCGTCCCCGCGTCGGAGCGGCCCACAAAGCCGGCGGCGGCTCCTTCGCCGGACACCGTCACGTTTCCTGCGGCATAGCAGCCCGTCAGCAGCGGAATTACCCCGCCCTCCCCGCTCCCCTTCAGGGTATGGCCCACAAAACCGCCGACCAGGCCGCCCTCAGCCTCTACCCGCCCGGAGGCGTAGCTCTGCTCCACGCGGCCGGAGACGACCTGCCCGGCAAAGCCGCCGGTGCCGCCCTTCTCCCCGCTCACCGGGACGGCGGCGAAGCATTCCAGGATATCGGCCTCTCTGCCCGTGAGGGAGCCTGCGAAGCCGCCGGTGCCGCCCGACCCGTGGCCGGAGACCACAATCCCGCCCTGGGAGCCCCGCGACTTCAGCCACCCGGACATGCGCACGTCGCAGCTGCGGA
Organism: Lawsonibacter faecis; assembly: GCF_014287675.1. Lineage (GTDB taxonomy): Bacteria > Bacillota > Clostridia > Oscillospirales > Oscillospiraceae > Pseudoflavonifractor > Pseudoflavonifractor faecis. The sequence goes on from NZ_JACOPQ010000008.1 coordinate 28,185, forward strand.
TTTCGCCCTGGGTGATGCTGCCCACAAAGCCGCCCGTATCGCCCCAGCCCTCGACCCGCTTCACATTGTCCACGGAGCAGTCGGAAAGGATGCCCGCGCTGGCGCCCACAAAGCCGCCGGTGCCGCCGCTGCCGCCCGTCACGGAGAGCATCCCGCTTTCTTCATTTTTACCGCAGAGCACTGTATTTGCGCCCAAAAGCACCGTATTCCCGCCCAGACGGCCCAGGAAGCCGCCCACGTCGGCGGTCCCGGTACGGCTCAGGTCCAGACTGACGCCCGCGAGGCTCCCGCCGGGAAGGGTGACGATCAGCTTGTTGGTGCTGTCCGCGCCCGCGCCGGCTGCCAGCGAGCCGATGTATCCGCCGAAAGCCGCGCCGCCGGCGCCGCCGGTCTCCCCGCTCCAGAACAGAGCGCAGTCTTCCGCCTCCAGGCTCTCTTCCGTCAGGGTGATGGGGCACAGCGCCCGGATGCGGCCGAAGAAGAGGCCGTAGGCGCTCTCCCCCTCCGCTCCGGAGGCATAGACCTCGCAGCCGTCCAGCTCCACACTGCCCAGGGTCAGGACGGCGTCCTTGCGGTCGTTATAAAGGTTGCCGATGAAGGCGGCGCCGCCGTGGCCAATCAGGTTTTTGCTGCCCGTCATCCCCTCCACCGTCACCTTGGTATCCTCCACGGAGATCTCCTCCAGGGAGACCGCCCCTCCGCCGCGGGTGTTCAGGATGAGCGCCCCGGCAAAGCCGCCGGTGCCGAAGGTGATGTTCCGGTCGCTGCTGGTGCCGACGGCGGGGATTTCGCTGAGGGTGCTCACCCGGGCGTCCTCCAGCTCAATGTCGCCCTCCAGCGAGATCGCCGCCTCGTTGATGATCTGGCCGAAGACGCCGCCGGCCAGGCGGGATGCGGCGACCGCCGCGCCGGTCACCTCCAGATCCGCCACCGTCCCACCGGACAGCCGTCCCACCGCGCCGCCGGCCAGAGCGCCGGCGGTAATTTCGGCCCGCTTTACTTCAATGTTCTCCAGAACGGTCTCCGCACCGCTGACACTGCCCGCCAGCCCGCCAGCCCGGGTGCCGGACCGGTGGCTGACGGATACGTTTTCCACCGTCAGGCCGGTAATCTGCGCGTTCCTCACATAGCCGAACACACCGGAGCCGTCGGCGGCGGTATAGGTCAGATTGGCGAGGGTTCTCCGGGACTTTTCCCCGTCCTCCCCTTCCGCCGCCTTGCCATGGTAAGCGCCCTGGAACTCCACGGCGGCGGAGCCGATGGGGTCGGTCAGCACCCGGTACGGCTGATAGCTGGCGTCGGCGGTCAGGTTGGCGTCGAAATAGGTGGTGGTATACCGGCAGTCCTCTCCCAGATCCAGATCCCGCTCCTGCACGTAGGTGCGCTGCGCACCCCAATAAGCGCTGTTGACCTGGGCCGCCAGGGAGGCGAAGTGCCGCTCCGTGCGGATACAGGCGGTGACGCCGCCCTCCACCGACGGCTCCTGGTTGACCGCAATGGCCGACTTGGCAAAGTGGGGGCTGTACCAGAAGGTGCGCTCCCGCCCCGCGGCGTCCCGGACGGTCAGGTACTGGTAGAAGCGGCGCTCCGCCGTCCCGGCGGACACCGTCATCCGCCCGGAGAGGAACAGGGGCAGGTACTCCGCCTGCACGCCGTCCTTGGTGAGGCTGATGGTCTTGCCGCTGCCCAGCGGCTTCCCTCCATACTCCACGTCTATGTTCTTCTTGGCGTCATGATAGGTAAATTCCGCGGCGGTCTTCAGGTAGTTTCTGGTGAGCACGGTGCCGGCTCCGCTGCGCCAGCTGGCAGTGAGGTATTTCTCATTGGTCAGCTGAGGGAAGGGGATGCCGTTGTAGTGATTGCTGTTTTTCCCGTCCTCCCGGAACAGCAGCGCATAGCCGTCCTGGATGATGGGCAGGTCGTCCCGCAGCTGCGACTCATCCAGCCCCAGGCCGGGATGATAAAACGCGATGGTGTAGCGCCCGTTCTTCTCCCGATAGACCTCATAGTACGCCATCTCCAGATTGGCAAGGTCGCTCAGGGGCCAGTCGCCGTAGTGGTCCAGGGCGGAGATGAGGGGGAAGGGGTACGTCTTGCCCTTCAGGGAGGCGGACTCCGGATGGGACCGGGCGGCGGTGGCCTTGGTCCAGGACGCGCCCAGATTCAGGGCGCTCAGCTCGTCATAGCTCATCGGCACGCCGGCCTCGGCCCTGGTGCTGGCGCTCAGGTCCTCCTGCTCCAGATAATAGCAGCTTCCGATATTCAGGGACCCGCTTTTGTACATAAAATTGTTGATTTCCCTGCCGGAGATGGAGGAGAGCGCGGCATAGCACCGGGACAGGCTGCCGCCCCATGAATTCTCCAGCAGGAAGCCGGCTGCACTGTCGGCGGCCTCCACGCTGAGCAGGGCATAGCAGTCGCTGATGGCGCCGGTACTGCTGACGGCGAAGCCCGCAGCCTGCCTGCCGGAAACATGGTTGTCGGCGTAGCTGCCCTGGACTGCACCGTTGACGACGCCGCCCACCAGTCCGGCGGCGGAGCCTTCCGGCGCGGCGACTTCGGCGTTTGCCGCAAAGCAGTTGACGATTTTGCCGTCCCTGCTCTCGCACACCAGCCCGGCGGCCATGCCGCCGGAGGCCTTCACGCTCACGCCGTCGACCCCGCAGAAGCTTATATTGCCGTTTATGTTTTGACCCACCAGCCCGGCGGCCGCGCCATTGGGAACGCTGATGGAGGAGTCGGCCACGGTGCAGTTTAGGACGGAACCGTTGTTGAGCTCGGCCAGAATGCCGCCGCTGCCGCCATTCAGAGTCATATCCGCCCGCTCGATACGGATGTTCCGCACCGTGACGCCATAATTTATGCCGGCAAAGAGCGGCTGGTCCAGCCCTGTGATCTTCTGGCCTTCTCCGCCGTCTATCACGCTGCCGCTCCAGGTCGTCGGGGTGACAGAGGTCCACTGCTCCATCCGGATATCATGGGTCTGGAGCCAATAGGAATTGCCGCCCGCCTGAATGCTCATATTGGAAATCTGGGGCTGAGTCCTCAGCTCAAACGGATAGTCCGAGGTGCCCAGCTTACCGACGTCCTCCCCGCTGACAACAGTTTTCGCAAACAGGGGGTTAAAATAATAGGTTGCCGCCAGCTTCCCCGACCAGAAGCCCTCCTCTTTCTGCTCCAGAGCCACATAGCGGCCGGAATTGGTTTTCTTGGAGAGGATATTCAGCGTCTCGTCTGTAAAGGGATAGAGGACTCCGGCCTCCTCCAGCGGTATCGCGGCTGCGAACAGATTGGTAAGGGTGGCGCCGTCAGCCACATAGTAGTATTTATCCGGGGCGGCGCCGCCGCTTGAGGCCAGAATGCCGTACGACGCGTGGATAATGGATACCTCGTTGCCCTTCAGCGTGGACACGTACTGCCCGCCTGCGAGACCCGCCAGGCCGTAGGCGCCGTCGCTGTACGCTTCATAGTAGACGACCCCCTTGAACGCGCCGTCATCCTCGGGCTCCGGCTCGGCGGGCCAGTCGCCGTAGTGGATTAGGCCCCTCAGCCCCGGGAAGGGATAGCCGCCTGTGCCGCCGTAAGGCTTTGAGGTCATGCTTGCGGCGGCAATCCATGCGCCGCCGTTGGCGGCAAAGCAGGTTTTCAGCTCGCCGTAGGTCAGCGCCCTGCCGAAGCCGTCGGCGCTCTGGCTGGGTTCGGACCCATCCCAATAAAAGGAGTTGAACGCGTACCCGCCCGGGGCGAGGCCGTAGGTTCTGCCGCTCCCCGGGGCGAACCGGGCGGCGCTGTAGCAGTCCGTTATCTGTACGTCGCTTCCGCCGGTCAGCAGGCCCGCCGCCACGTCGCCCTTGAGCTGTCCCAGGGCGTAGCAGTTTTTCACATCGGCGCTGCCGAGCGCCGTGCCAGCGAGCCCGCCGGCGTTGCTCCCGGAGGAGACGCCGCCCTGCCACACTCCGCCGTCCAGCCAGCCGCTGTCGGCATAGCAGTTCAAGACGCCGCCCCCCGTCAGCAGCCCCACGAGGCCGCCCGCGGTGCTGCCCGCACCCGTGGCAACGACGGACGGCACGCTGGCGGAGCAGTTCCTAATCTCGCAGCCATCAGCGGCGCCGATCAGACCGCCCACCGCCCCCGCCGCGGTGATCCGGCGCCCGGCGAAATCCCCCTCGGCATAGACCTGGCAGTTTTCCACCGTGGTATTCCGGGCGTACCCAATCAGGCCCCCCGTGGAGCCGGACGCCCCCGAGATGGAGATATTCTTCAGGCGGACGTTGGCCACCTCTCCGCCTCTCATCTCGGCAAAAAGCCCCCCGTTCCCCCCATCGCTTTGGATGGAAAGGCCCGAGATGCTGTTCCCCCGCCCGTCAAAGGCAGTCAGGGCTTGGTTGACAATCGGCTGAAAATTTCCGGCGCCGTCCCAGATAATCTCTTTGTTCTGGACGGCGGCGGCGACCCCCGCCTCCACCCCGGAGAACGCCCGGCTCAGATTCTGCAGGTGGCGCCTGTTGGCCACATCCACCGTCCCGCCTTCTCTGCCGCCGAACAGGCTGTTTGCATACCGATTGCTCTCCGCGCCCGGCCAGTCGGCCTTATCCGTGCCGGTGGCGGCGACCGATACGGTCACGCACAGGTCGGCCCCCGGCGCGATCCCGCTGCCGGAATACAGCGCTTGAAACTGTTTTCCGCTTTCGAGGCTGTCCAGCAGGAGCTTATAGTAAGCGGCGCCGTCTCCGGTCTCATACGTCAGCAGGCCCGGGTATCGGTTCCAAACCTGACTCTGATCGCTATCCCGGAAGCGAAATACCGCCGCTTTGCCGGGGTCGCCGGCGTCCGCCACGGTAACGGTGTATTCCGTCGCCTGGGCCGGTATCAGCTTGACGTAGAACTGATCCTTCTCCCCGTCGTCCAAAATGTAGAAGTCCGGCAGATCGCACTGGCCGATCTCCGGCCGCTTGACCGCGGAGCCGCCGTAGTAGCCCAGCATGGGCGAATGCGTCCTGCGCTCTCCCCTGTCCTCCCGCGGTAATCCGCCGGGGTATCCGGTTATTTCCGCCTCGGCGTAAAAGACGCCGTAGACCATGGCGGTCTCCCGGTTGTACTCAATGATGTAGAAGCCGCCCCGCACCGTCTCGTCGATGGACCCGGCGGGCAGGAGCGCGCCGGCCCCGTCCTGGGTGACGTAGCGGTAGCCCCTGCCCCCGCCCCAATCCAGTCCGGTGACGCCGAAGTCCCCCGGCTGCTCCATCTGCGTCCCGTTGAGGCTGTCCAGCGCCCCGGCGGAGCGCAGGGCGGTCAGCCGGTTCTGGGCGGCTGCGAAAATCTCCCTGGCGCAGTCGTCCAGCTCGGTCATTTTCAGGTTCGCCCGGATTGAGACGACGGACGGTATTGCCACACCCAGCAGAATCACAAGGATTCCGACGGCCACCAGCATCTCCGCCATGGTAAAGCCGGCCCGGCCCCTGCCGCCGCGTTTACCCACATCCGCTCACCCCTTGCCGACATCTTTTCTCTTGTGCTTCAATATAACATCAATGAGCCGAAATGTAAACAAAACCATCTTCTGTGGAATCCCTGCGCTTTCCTGTGATTTTCCTTGCATTCCGAAGGGCGGACGAGTATAATTAGAAAAAAATTTGGTTTTTCGCCTTGATACTTGTAACTGGGAGCCGCCCGGGGAGGGAGCTGCGGACATGGCATACGAACGCCTGGGTGATCTGCTGATGAATATCGGCCTTATCAGCCATGAGGAGCTGGACCGCGCGCTCTCGCTGCAGAAGGGCTCCAAAAAGCGCCTGGGCGACATTCTGACGGAAAACGGCTTTATCACCGAGCAGCAGCTTATCGAGGCGCTGGAGCTCCAGCTGGGCATTGAGTTCATCGACCTCTCCAAGACCGTCCCCCCGCCGGAGATGGCGCAGGTGCTCTCCAAAAACATCGCCAGGAAGTACGACGTGGTCCCGGTCCGCGTGGACCGCGACTCCATCTATCTGGCCATGAGCGACCCGCTGAACTTCGTCGCCGTGGAGGAGGTCAAAACCGCCACCCGCAAGCGGGTGGTGCCCATGATCGCCACCGGCGAGGCGGTGTCCCGGGCCATTATGACCCTCTACGGCAACGAGGGCGCGGCCCGGGCCATTGAGGACATGAAGCGGGAGGCCCGTGACAGCGACGCGGCCCCCGTCAGCAGCGTCAGCATTCTCGACAGCGACGTACAGTCCGCCCCCACCGTGCGGCTGGTCAACTCCATCATTGAGCGCGCCGTGGTGGAGCGGGCCAGCGATATTCACCTGGAGCCCCAGGAGGGCGAGGTACGGGTCCGGATGCGGATTGACGGCCTGCTGCGCAACATCCTCACCGTGCCCAAGAGCCTGCAGTCCTCGGTCATCTCCCGGCTGAAGGTCATGGGCGGCATGGACATCGCCGAGCGGAAGGTCCCCCAGGACGGGCGGGCCAACATCACCGTCCGCCACGGCGAGGTGGACCTGCGCATGTCCACCCTCCCCACCATCTACGGGGAAAAATTCGTCATCCGCCTGCTGGACAAGAACGTCCAGCTTCTGGATACCGCCGCCCTGGGCCTTGCCGGACTGGACCTCGCCAAGTACAATGAGCTCATGACCGCCCAGAGCGGCGTCCTCCTCATTGTGGGCCCCACCGGCTCGGGCAAATCCTCCACCATGTACACCATGCTCCGCCAGCTCAACACCGAGCAGGTGAATCTGGTCACCCTGGAGGACCCGGTGGAGTACCACCTGGACGGCATCAGCCAGGTGCAGATCAACGAGAAGACGGGCATGACCTTCTCCGAGGGCCTGCGCTCCATCCTCCGCCAGGACCCGGACATCATCGCCGTGGGCGAGATCCGGGACGGCGAGACCGCCAGCATCGCCATGCGGGCCGCCATCACCGGCCACCTGGTCCTCTCCACCGTCCACACCAGCAACGCCGCCGCCGCCATCGACCGCCTGCTGGACATCGGCGTGGAGCCCTATCTGATTGCGGGCGCCCTGCGGGGCGTCATCTCCCAGCGGCTGGTGCGGCGGGTCTGCCCCCAGTGCCGCCGGGAATATACGCCTCCCGAGGCCGATCTGGAGTCCCTGGGGCTGGACGGCAGCCACACCTTCTACCACGGCGTGGGCTGCCCCATGTGCTTCCACACCGGCTACCGGGGCCGGACGGGCGTGTTTGAAATCCTGCCCATCCGCCGGGAGCTGCGCCGGGGCATCGCCGACGGGCTGGACCGGGAGCGTCTGCGCGCCCTCATCGGCCAGAGCGATTTCGTCTCCCTGGCCGACAACTGCCGCCGGCTGGTGCTGGAGGGCGTCACCACCGTGGGGGAGGCCCTGCGGGTCATCAACTCCGCGGATCTGTGAGGTAATAGCTGATGAGCGAATATACTGTGGACGCGCTGATCGCCGCCGCCGCGGAGCGGGGCGCGTCCGATCTCCATCTGGTCTGCTCCCTGCCCCCCCAGCTGAGGGTGGACGGGACGCTCTCCGCACTGGAGGGGGCGGCCCCCCTGACCCACGAGGACTGCGAGGCCTATGCCGACGCGCTGTCCTGCGGCTGTGCCGAAGCCATCCGCGGGTGCGGCGAGCTGGATTTGGCCCGGACCGTCGGCGGCGTCCGGGTGCGCATCAACCTCTTCCGGCAGCAGGGCCATGTGTCCGCCGCCGTCCGCCTGCTCAGCGACAGGATCCCCCGGCTGGACCGGCTGGGCCTCCCCCCCGCGGTCACGGGCCTGACCGGGCTGCGCCGGGGCATCGTGCTGGTCACCGGCGAGACGGGCAGCGGCAAGTCCACCACCCTGGCCGCCCTGCTGGACGACATCAACCACCGCCGGGGCGGCCACATCGTCACCCTGGAGGACCCCATCGAATACCTCTACACACCGGACAAGGCGGTTATCAACCAGCGGGAGGTGGGCCGGGACACCGCCAGCTACGCCGACGGCCTCCGGGCCGCCCTGCGGGAGGACCCGGACGTGGTCCTCATCGGCGAGATGCGGGACCTGGACACCATTGAGACCGCCCTGGCCGCCGCGGAGACCGGCCACCTGGTCTTCGCCACCCTCCACACCGGCTCCGCCGCCGACTCGGTGGACCGGATAACCTCCGTCTTCCCCCAGGGCCGCCAGCAGCAGATCCGGATGCAGCTGTCGATGACGCTGCAGGCCGTCCTGTCCCAGCAGCTCCTCCCCCGGGCGGACGGCGCCGGCCGGGCGCTGGCCTGCGAGGTGCTGATGGTCAACTCCGCCGTGCGCAACCTGATCCGCGAGGGCAAGACCCCCCAGATTGCAAACACCCTGGCCACCTCGGCCAGGGACGGCAGCCTCACGATGGACAACGCCATCCTCAAGCTGTACCAGAGCCGGACCATCTCCGCCGCCACCGCCCGGGCCTGGGCCCGGGACCCGGAGTACCTGAAAAAAACCATCCCCGGATAAAGGAGCGCTGATGCGATGGCCGCATTTAAATACAAAGCCATTTCCCGGGACGGCGCGAACGTGACCGGCGTGGTGGAGGCCTACGACGAGTTCGAGGCTGTGGAGAAGATTAAGGAGACCTGCCGCATCGTCACCTCCATCTCGGAGGCCACGGCGGCCGCCGGGTTTCTCCAGAAGGAGATCGTCCCCTCCAAAATCAGCCAGAAATCCCTGGCCCTGCTCTGCTCCCAGTTCTCCATTATCCTCACCGCCGGTCTGCCGGTGGTGAGGGCCGTCGAGCTTATCGCCGTCCAGACGGCCGATAAGCAGCTCAAAAAGCTGCTCAGCCAGGTGGCGGAGGATGTGGCCGGAGGCTACAGCCTGGCCCAGAGCTTTGAGAACAAGGGCGGCAAGCTCCTGCCCTCCACCCTCATCGAGACCCTGCGGGCCGGCGAGGAGTCCGGCACGCTGGAGATCGCCTTCCAAAAGCTCCACGTCTACTACGACAGGTCCTACAAGGTCAAGGCCAAGGTCCGCTCCGCCATGATGTACCCCATCTTCCTGTGCGTGCTGGCCGTGGCGGTGATCGCTTTCATCATGGGGTTCACCATGCCGGTCTTCACCGATATGTTTTCCTCCATGGATATCGACATGCCCCTGCTGACCCGGGCGCTCATCGGGTTTTCCCGGTTCTGCGGGCGGAGCTGGCCGCTGCTGCTGGCTGTTGCGGCGGGCTTGATAATCGGGCTCAAGTACTACTCCGCCACCGAGGCCGGGCGGATGCGCCTGTCCCGGCTGCAGCTCCGGCTGCCCGCGCTGGGGAAGGTGGCCGTGATGAAGGGGGCCAGCCAGCTTGCCAACACCATGTCCACCATGCTGGCGGCGGGCCTGCCCGTCATCCGCTCCGTGGCCGCCACCGCCCGGGTGATGGATAACTACTATATGGGCACCCGCCTGTCCTCCGTGGTGGTGGGGCTGGAGGAGGGCCGCCGCCTGGGCGACTGCCTGAGGGAGTGCGGATGCTTCCCGGACATGCTGGTGGAGATGGCCTCCGTCGGCGAGGAGTCGGGCTCCCTGGAGGAGACGCTGGACACCATCTCCACCTACTACGACAGCGAGGTCACCGTGGCCACGGAGCGGGCGCTGAGCATGATTCAGCCCGCCATCACGGTGGCGATGGGCGCGATTATCGGCGTGCTGGTCATCGCACTCTACCTGCCTATGTTCAGTATGTATAACGGTATGTAACCGTATATTCTCCGGGCAAAGAGGACCCCGGTCAATATAGAGCAAAATCATAATTATATAGAGGAGTGGATTCCCCATGAAAACGGTCCTGGCAAACAAGCTGCGCAAAAACAAAAAAGGTTTTACCCTGGCGGAACTCTTGGTCGTCGTCGCAATCATTGCTGTACTGGTCGCTATTGCTATTCCCACTTTTAGCAGTTCTCTTGAGAAAGCCAAGGTAGCCACCGATCAAGCAAATGTTCGTGCATGGTATGCAGAGTGCTTAATCTCTAACATGACCGATGATACCGCGCTCCCAACTGCCTACCCCAATGATGATAGCCTCGTCGCTGATGGTGCAAAGGTTGAAGTTACCGGAACAACTGCTGATACATTCAAAGTTACTTACACTGCTAAGAGAGATGGCAGCAGTGTTACTTTCCCTGACAAGTAATATATCAGTCCCCCCGCGGAAGCGGGGGCAAAGGACCCGCCTTCGGGCAGGCCCCTTGCCCGCGCTTCCGATTTGTTGTCGCCCAGTCCTTCCGCGCCACTGCCGGTTTCCTATTGCTTATCTCTTATTACTTAGAAAGAGGCTGCGCCGTGCTGCTGTATGACTCCCCGGCCCTGACGGCCTATCTGCTGCTGCTCACCGCCCTGCTGGGGCTGGTCATGGGCAGCTTTCTCAACTGCCTGGCCTGGCGGCTGGCCCACGGCGAGGCCGTCTCCAAAGGCCGCAGCCACTGTCCCGCCTGCGGCCATACCCTGGCCGCCCGGGATTTGATTCCCCTCTTCTCCTGGCTGCTGCTGCGGGGCAGGTGCCGCTACTGCGGCGGGCGGATCTCCCCCCGCTACCCGGCGGCGGAGCTGGTCACCGCCCTGGCCTACGTGTCGGTGGCGGCCCGGTACGGCCTGACCCTGGACGCCCTGCGGGGCCTGGTTCTGCTCTCCCTCCTCATCGCCGCCTCCCTGGTGGATCTGGAGGAGGGCTGGATTCCCGACCGGCTGGTCCTGGCGGGGATCGGGGCCTTTGTGCTCCTCGCCCTGCCCGACGCCGCGCCCCTGGCGGCCCTGGGCCGGGGGCTGTTCGGCGCTCTGGCGGTCACGCTCCCCCTGCTGGCGCTGGTGCTGCTGGCGGACCGGCTCCTGGGGCGGGAGACCATGGGCGGCGGCGATATCAAGCTGCTGTTCATGCTGGGGCTGTACTTCGACTGGAAACTGAATCTGCTGCTGCTGATCGCGGCCTGCCTGCTGGGGCTGGGGCTGGCGCTGATTCTGGGCAGGGCCCGGCCGGGCGCCCCCTTCCCCTTCGGCCCCGCCCTGGCCGCCGCCGCGTGGTTCGTCCTGCTGGCGGGCCGGGGCGTGCTGGACTGGTATCTGGGGCTGTTTTTTTAGATAACCGCTGTCAGCGCGCCCGCGCTTTCAATCCGCTCTGCGCCTGTGAGCAGGCGCTCCAGACCAAGGAAAGGCCTGATTCCCGATGAAACAAATTCCCATCGGCATCGATATCGGCGAGAGCGAGATCAAGTTCGCCCTCTGCGACGCCGGCTCCATCCGGCGGCTCATCTCCGAGCCGGTCCCGGAGCAGCTGGTACGGGAGGGCAAGGTGGTCTCGCCCGAGGCCATGTCCTCCTTCCTGCGGGAGACCGCGGCCAGGCACCGTATCTCCGGCCGCTGCTGCGCGGTGGTCCTCCCCGCGGCGCTGGCCTTCACCCGGCGGACGGTGATGCCCGCCATGACGGTGGAGCAGCTGCGCATCAACCTGCCCTACGAGTTTCGGGACTACATCACCCAGGAGAAGGACAAGTATTTTTATGACTACGCCCTGCTGAACATGGAGTACGGCCCGGACGGCGAGCCCAGGCAGATGGAGCTGATGGCCGCGGCGGCCGCCAAGTCCACCATCCGGGAATACCTGGAGATGTTCCGCCGGGCCGGCTTCCAGATGGCGCTGGCCGCGCCGGAGGAATTCGCATACGCGGCCCTCATCCGCCTCTACGAGAAGCGGAATCCCAAGGCGGCGGGCCAGGAACACTGCTTCATCGACCTGGGCCACAGCGCCGTGCGGGTGCATATCTACACGGGCGCCCGCTTTGAGGTCACCCGGGTGGTGGACCGGGGCGGGGCCGCGCTGGACGCCGCCATCGCCGACAGCCTCAACGTGGACGAGCATATCGCCCGGACCTACAAGCTGGCCGACCACAACGGCTGCCTGGGCCTGGAGGCCTGTCAGAGCGTCTACCGGAGCATCGCGGTGGAGATTATGCGGGCCATCAATTTTTACGGCTACAACAATCCCTCCAGCGCCCTCGGGCACGCATGGCTCTGCGGCGGCGGCACGCACAACGCCCTGCTGCTGGAGCACCTGCGCGAAATTATCAAGCTGGAGCTGCGCCCCATCGACGAAATGCTGCCCCCGGTGAACGCCGACAGCGGCCTGACGGCGCTCTGCCCGGCCGCCGTGGGCATCACCCAGCAGTAAAGGAGGGCGGCACATTGGTCCTGACGAAAAAGAAAAAATACCCGTCCAAGACGACGGTCAACCTGGCCATCCGCGAGCGGTCGCCCCGGCGGATCTCCCGGGTGGTGTGCTTCCTGGCGATTCTGGCGGTTCTCGTGGGCCTGTTCTCCAAGTTTGCGGTCATCGACCGGCTCAGCGCCGCCAACCAGGCCCAGGCCGACGCGGCCCGGGCCCAGGCGCTGCTGAACCAGCTCCTGGCGAACAATTCCGACTACGAGTCCGTCCGTGTGGAGTACTCCCGGTACTTCTCCGCCGACCTGACGGAGAACGGCGCAGCCGCGGTGGACTGCATGGAGGTGCTGGAGCTCATCGAGTCCCGGCTGATGCCCCGGGCGGGCATCTCCTCGGCCAGCTTCTCCGGCAGCCAGCTCTCCCTCCAGCTGGTGGGCATCGATTTGGACGGCGCCTCCGCCCTGCTGGCCGATCTGGACGACAGCCCCATCGTGGCCGGCGTGGAGCTCTACACCGCCGACGCGGGGGACGCCCTCGCCCCCAGCGCGGACGCCTCGGTCTCCATGACCATCACCCTCATCCCGGAAGGGGGCGGTGCGCAATGATGACCAGAAAGCTGACCCTGCGGGAGAAAATCCTGTTTTTGATTCTGGCCCTGCTGCTGGTCTCCTACGGGTACTACCTGCTGGTCCACCAGCCGGTATCCGCCGCCATCGCCGACGCGCAGATCCGGCAGGCCGACGCGGAGACCCAGATCATGGTGGAGCAGATCAAGGCCCAGCGCCTCCAGGAGATGGAGGACGCGCTGGCCCAGCTGGCGCTGGAGCCCCAGGGGACCGTCTCGGAAATCGCCACATACGACAATGTGCAGAATGTGGTGCGGACGCTCAACAGCGCCCTCTCCCCCGCCGACAGCTATAATCTGGTGTTCAGTCCGGTCACCTTCGAGGGGCATATCGCCAGCCGCACCATCGACATGCTCTTCTCCTGCGGCAGCTATACCGACGCCCGGGGCATCATCAGCCGGCTCTACGCCTCGCCCTACCGGTGTGCCATCAGCGCCCTGAGCCTGACGGCCCGGAACACGGACGGCGCGCCCCGGCTGGACCGGGACGGGGTGTCCGTCAAGCTGACGATTACCTTCTTCGAGTATGCGCAGCAGGCGGCGGCTGAATAGAGACGGCGAAAAGCGGGTGGGAGCAATTGCTCCCACCCGCTTCAGACACGCAAAAAATGCCGGAGGGATTTCCCTCCGGCATTTTTGACGGGCTTTACAGGTTTGCGTCCAGAATGGCGGTATAGGCGTCAGCGGGCATCACGCCCACCTTGCGGTCAATCTCCCTGCCGCCCTTGAAGAAGATGACGGTGGGGATGCTCATCACGCCGTACTCGCCGGCCAGGGCCTGCTCGTCGTCCACGTTCACCTTGCCGATGACCGCCTTGCCCTCGTACCTGCCCGCCAGATCGTCAATCACGGGGGCCAGCATCTTGCAGGGGCCGCACCAGGAGGCCCAGAAGTCCACCATGGTAATGCCGCCGGCGGAGATCGCCTTGTCGAAACCTTCCTTGTTGAAATGCAAAGTCGCCATAATCGTTGCTTCCTTTCTGAATAAAAAATAGATTATTTATGTTTGTCAAGGTATTCCGCCGCGCGGTGTCCGGCCACCAGGCCCTCGCCCACGGCTTTGGAAATCTGGAGGGGCAGCCCCGTGCAGTCTCCCGCCGCGAAGACGCCGGGGATGCTGGCGGCCATGTCCCGGTCCACGGCCACATAGCCGTCCCGCAGGGCCAGCCCCGGCAGCAGATCCGTGGGGGCGATGGCCGCCCGGAGGATGAAGACCCCCGCGCAGGAGAGCTCCCGCCCGTCCGCCCGGACGCCGGTGACGGCCTTCTCCCCCAGCACTTCAATCCGGACGCCCTTCACGAAGGGGATGCCGCCGTGCAGGCCCTCGGGCTCCCTTGGGGCCACATAGGTGACGCGGCAGCCGATCTCCTGCAGAAAATTGGCCTCCTCGGGCGCCTCGCTGGACCTGCCCACCACCACCACGTCCCTGCCGCGGTAGAGCATTCCGTCGCAGGTGGCGCAGTAGCTCACGCCCGCGCCGAGATGCTCCGCCTCGCCGGGATACTTGACCCCCCGGGCCACGCCGGGGGCCAGGACGACCGCCCCGGCCTGGGCCATGTCGCTGCCGATACTGATGTAGAATGCGCCGTTCATCTGCATGATATTCAGCGCCCGGCCCGTTTTCCGCTCCACGCCCATGGAGTCCGCGTGCTTTCGGAACCGCTCCAGCAGCTCCGGCCCCCGTATCTGGGGCAGGCCCAGGTAGTTGTCGATCCGCTCGGTCTTGTAGATGGGGCCGTCCCGGTCGTCGCCGCTGATGACCACCACCGACTTGTTCCGCTGCCGGGCCTGGACCGCCGCCGACAGCCCGGCGGGTCCGCCGCCGATGACGGCGATGTCATACGCCATGCTCCTCCTCCTTCCTGCCGCCGAAGAGCGCCGCCACGATGGCCGCAATGTGCTCCCGGTCGTCCACGTCGTAGTATACCTCGTTGCCGGAACGGGATGCCTTCACAATGCCCGCCGCCTTCAGGCGCATCAGGTGCTGGGAGATGCAGGACTGGGACTGGCCGATGTTGGCCTCCATACAGCCCACGTTGTGGCATCCGGTGGTCAGCAGGCCCCGGACGATGCGCAGCCGCACGGGATGGGCCAGGGCCTTCAAAAGCTCCGCCTTCTCCTCGTACAGTGCGAGAGAGTCGTTCACGTTCCTCACCTCACATTCGTTTTTTCTAATATCATTATATTCAAATATTCTAATTTGTCAACACCTGTTTTACAAAATTTTTCGGACAGGGCCGGAGGCCGCCTTCCGGCGGGCGGAGCGCCGGACAGACGGGGCATCCCGCCGCCCCGGAGGCTGCGGCGCTCCGGGCCCCCGGCGGCGGTTTTCTGTTGGCAGCGCCTCATGATTTTGGTATAATCGTATCAACTGAGTAAAGAGAGGTGCGGCCCCTTGGAACAGCCGATGGTAAGTATTATCGTACCCGTCTATAATGTGGAGCCCTACCTGGGCCGGTGCCTGGACAGCATCCGCTGCCAGACTTTCCGCGACTTCGAGGTGCTGATGGTGGACGACGGCAGCACCGACGCAGGCGCCGCCCTCTGCCGGGCCTACGCCCAGGGGGACCGCCGCTTCCGCCTGCTGGAGCAGCGCAACGCCGGGGCCTCCGCCGCCCGGAACCTGGCCATGGACCACGCCCGGGGGACCTACCTCCAGTTTGTGGACGCCGACGACTGGCTCGCCCCCGACGCCACCGCCGTCTTTCTCCGCCTGGCCCAGTCCACCGGGTGCGATCTGGCGGTCTCCTGGTTTTACCGGGTGGACGGGGAGCGCTGCGCCGCCCGGGGCCATATCCGGGGCGGGCAGGTCCTCACCCGGCAGGAGTACGCCGAGCACATGGTAAAGGCCCCCGCCAATTTCTACTACGGGGTTCTGTGGAACAAGTTCTACCGCCGGGCCATCGTGGAGGCCCACCACCTGCGCTGTCCCGCGGACGTGAGCTGGTGCGAGGACTTTCTCTTCAACCTGGACTACATCGCCTGCTCCCGGCTCGTCGCCACCGTCCAGGAGCCGCTCTACTACTACCGGAAGCGCTCTGCCAGCATCGTCAACACCCAGGCCACCCTGCGCAGGACCATCGAGACCAAGCGCATGACCTTCAACGAGTACAAGGAGCTCTACCGCCAGCTCGACCTCTACGAGAAGCGCAAGCCCCAGATCTACCGCTATCTCCTCTCCTCCGCCACCGACGGCGGCGTGGGGCCCCTCTCCAGGCCCCTGGAGCCGGAGGATGGGGAGCGGGAGGGCGCGGGCCGGGCATAGAGGGCGCAGGCGTTCCCGCCCCAAAACCGCGTAAGGCGCCCGGGCGGTCCATTGGGACCGCCCGGGCGCCTTACGCGGTTTCATCTGTGCTAATGTCCACGGTGCTTTTCCTTGCGCTTTTCTTGGCGGATTTGGAACTTCCGCTCCTCCTCCGCCCTGTCCCTGTCCCGGCTCCTCTCCCGCCGCTCCCGCTTGTTCTGCTCCCGTTGGAGCTGGAGGGCCCGCTGGGCCCTGGTGCCCACGCCGGCGCGCTCCAGCTGCTCCGCCGCCCGGCGCTGCATACGCTTGGGGTTGGGCCTGTCCGGCCTGCGCGGGGCCGCCGCAACGGGCGGGCTGAACGCCAGCGTGTGCCAGTGCGAGAGCAGGAAGCCGTAGACCTCGCAGTCCCTGGGCTCCGCGCCGAAGGTGATCTTGCACACCTCCAGCGCGTCCTGGTCCTCCCGCTCGCAGACGGCCACCCAGAACGGTTCCTCGAAGCAGACGGTGAGCCTTGTATAGCCGCAGTCCATATTCAGTTCCTCCCATTCGATTTGCCTGCGGAGAAGGGACAACCCATGGGAGGGCAGGTTACTGAGGCGCTGAACCGGTGGGACAGGCCGGCGGCGCCCGTCCGGATTACCGACCGGACCATGTTTTTATCTCCGCGCAACCATCTTAGCACCCCGGCCCCGAAAGCGCAAGGGCCTGGCGGGGCAAGCGCCCCGGAACGCGCGGCAGTGTCATAAATTGAAGGCATTCGGCGCGCGCGCTGTCCAAGACCTTTCATTCAGATCCGGTGCGCACAGAGGGGCCGTCACAGGGTCCATCTCCGCAGCACCTGGACCAGCAGCGCCATGTCGATGGGCTTGGGAATATGGTCGTTCATGCCCACGCTCCTGGCCTTGCTGATGTCGGAGACGAAGGCGTTGGCCGTCAGCGCCACGATGGGCACCCGCTCCGCGTCCTCCCGGTCCATGGCGCGGATGGCGGCTGTGGCGTCATAGCCGTTCATCACGGGCATCTGGATGTCCATCAGGATGGCGTTGTAGTACCACGGCGCGGACGCGCCGAACAGTTCCACGGCCCGGGCGCCGTTTTCCGCGCACTCCACCGTGACGCCCTGCATCTGCAGCAGCTCCGCGGCGATCTCCCGGTTCAGGTCGTTGTCCTCCACCAGCAGCATCCGCTTCCCCAGCAGCCCGGAGGCGGGCTCCTCCTCCCAGTCGCCCGCGTCCTCCGGCCTGCCGCTCTCGCAGAAGAGCTGCAGCACATGCAGCATCTTGGACTTGAAGAGGGGCTTGGTGATAAAGGCGTCGGCCCCGGCGCTTAAAAATTCGTCCTCAATGTCGGAGTAGTCGTAGGCCGAGATGATGATGATGGGCACATCCTCGCCCAGCTCCCCCCGAATGGCCTTTACGGTCTCCAGGCCGTCCATCCCGGGCATTTTCCAGTCCAGGATAACGGCGAAATAGCCGTCCCCCCTCTCGTGGGCCAGCGCCACCCGCTCCAGGGCCTCCGCGCCGGACAGGACCCATTGCCCCCTCATCCCCAGCTCGTCCAGGAGCATCGCGGCGTTTTCGCATACGATCTGGTCGTCGTCCACCACCAGCACGCTCAGGCCCGCCAGCTCGTCGTCCCGGGCCACCTCCTCGGCATGGTACTGCAGCGGCACGGTCACGGTGAATCGGCTCCCCTTCCCCAGCTCGCTCTCCACGTCGATGGTGCCGTTCATCATGTGGATGATATTCTCGGTAATGGCCATGCCCAGCCCCGTGCCCTGGATCTTGCTGATGCGGCTGTCCTCCGCCCGGGTGAAGGGCTCAAAGATATGGGGGAGGTAGTCCGGGGCCATGCCGATGCCGTTGTCGGTAAAGACGAACTCAAACTGTCCCTTGCCCGGAATGGAGGACTCCTTCTCCCGGATGACCAGGGTGATTTTCCCGCCGTCGGGGGTGTATTTGACGGCGTTGGAGAGCAGATTCATAAAGACCTGCCGCAGGCGGTCCCCGTCGGCCACAATCTTCTCGTGCCTCACCTGCCCGACGATGACCTTCAGCTCCTGCCCCTTCTCGGCCACCAGGGGCTTGCACATATCGTAGACGCCCTCCAGCAGCTTGGGCAGGTCGATGTCCTCCGGCGAGAGGTCGATTTTCCCGCTCTCGATTTTGGACATATCCAAAACCTCGTTGATGAGGCTGAGCAGATGCCTGCCGGACACGTCGATCTTGCCCAGGCAGTCCCGCACCCGGTCCGGTGCGCTCAGATTCGCCCGGGCAATCGCCGTCATGCCCATAATCGCGTTCATGGGGGTGCGGATATCGTGGGACATGGAGGAGAGAAAGTCGGTCTTGGCGGAGTTTGCCACCCGGGCCGCCTGGTAGGCCTCCTCCAGCGCCCGCCGCTGCCGGCCCTGCTCGGTGCGCTCCTCGGTCACGTCCAGGCCGATGGTGTAGAAGGAGGGGATGCCGTCCCAGCTCTCCTCCCCGCTCACGTAGCACAGCGTGATGGTGACAATCCGCTGCTCGCCCGAGCGCCGGATCAGCCGCACCTCGTAGACCAGGTGCTGCCCGGTCTCCCGGATGCCCCGCAGCCCGTCCAGCATCCGCTCCAGGTCGTCCGGGTGGACGTAGCCGCACTGGGAGTGGAGCTCGCGTTCAAACTGCTCGGCGGTATAGCCGATCATCTCCAGGAAGTCGGCGCCGTACCAGAGGATGGTGCTCATGTCCCGGGCGTCCAGCCGGGCCAGGCCGCCGGGGATGGTCCGCAGCAGCGCCGCCCTCTCCCGATCCTTCTGGGCCAGCTTGTACTCCGCGCTGTACATATCGTGGGACAGCTCAATCCGGGCTCTGTGCCCGTGCCAGTTCACAATGCGGTTTTTGATCATGAAGGTCCGCTCCAGCACCGGGTTGTCAAACTGCCACTCGTACCACGCGTCATAGGTAAGCCTGTCGTTGGTGCAGAAGGGGCAGGGCGACGTCCGGCCCTGTATGACCTCGTAGCACTTGCGCCCGCACACCTCCTCGCTGGTGCGCTTCAGCGTGCTGGCGGCCTCCCGGTTGACATAGAGCAGCTCGTAGCTGTCCATGTCGCAGATGTAGACGTTTCCCGCGTACTCGTCCATCATCATCCGGAAATACCGGTCCCTCTCCCCGCAGCTTGCGGCCAGTTCGCTCACGTCGGTGAGCACCAGGTAAAAGACGGGGCAGCCGTCCGCCCGCCCGCCGTCCAGGGTGGCGGTCATGCGCAGCCAGGCGGCCCCGCCGTCCCCCCCGGGGGCCCGGCAGGTCCAGGCGGCGCTTTGTGCCCCGTTTTTCAGCATTTCCGCCAGCTCCGCCTCAATCACGGCGAAGTCGGCGGGGTATTCCCCGTAGAGCCGCCCCAGCGACCGCATACGGGAGGGGACCTCCGCCTGTGTGCAGCCCAGCGCGGCGCAGAAGCGCCCGTTGGCCCACAGGAAGGGGTAGTCCTCCTCCAGCAGCAGTCTGCCGGCTGCAACCCCCACCCGGTCTAATAAAGCGCCTTGCTCCCCGGCCGTCCATTCACGCTGCTTCATACCTCGCATTGCTCCTTCCGCCCTCCGGCGCTCCGCCGCGGCAGTCTGGGACAAAAAGCCCTGAATCATATTATATCTAAACCGCTTTCCAAAAGCAACGAGGGATCGCGCCCTGGGATCAAATTTCTTCGGAAAACACGTCCAAAAAAGGGGAGGGAACCGGGTAAATACGCCCGGTTCCTCCCCTTTTCGCCGTTCACCGCTACCGGATGCCCCAGGCCAGCAGGCTGGTGGCGTCGATTTTCCGGCACTCCCCGCCGTGGAAGCCCGCCGCGTCCAGCAGGCCGCGCAGCTCCTTCCGGCCGTAGAGACGCACATCCCCCTCACGGCTGAGGGGCAGCAGCAGGTTCATCAGCCCCCGGACCGCGCCGGGCGCGGTGCAGTCCCCCAGGAGGAACACCCCGCCGGGGCTGAGCACCCGGGACACCTCGGCCAGCACCGCCCGGGGATCGGGGTAGTGGTGGAAGGAATCGCTGCACAGCACCACGTCGAACACGCCGTCGCCGAAGGGGAGCCGCTCCGCGTCCCCCCGGACCAGCTCCGCCCGGTCTCCCAGCTTCTCCCGGGCCACGGAGAGCATCCCCTCCGAGAGGTCCAGCCCGGCGCACCGGGCCTTCGGCGCCTGCTCCAGAAAGCGGGCGAGCAGCTCCCCCGTGCCGCAGCCCAGATCCAGCACCGCGGCGTGGGGAATCTGCATCACCTGTGACAGCAGCACGCCGTAGAGCTTCCGGGCGTGATCGCCGAAATGGCCCGTGTCATAGTCCGCGGCCTGCCCGTCAAAGGCCCTGCGGGATTTCTCTTGGTAGTCGTTCATAATCCATACTCCTTTATTGAATTTCGTTCATTGAATCTCGTTCACTCATTTGCCGGTTTTTACCCCGGCGCGGCTCAGCCGCGCCGGGGCGTGGTCATCGGTCGTTCAAAATCAGCTCGGCGTATCGGCGCAGAAGGGCGACCCGCGCCTCCATGGGGGTCTCCCCCTCCCCCATCAGCCCCACCTGGGCGTGGAGGAGGTAACTGGCCGTCACCTCCGGGTGCTCCAGCCGCAGCTCCCCCCGGGCGCAGGCGTCCCGGAACTCCTCCGCCACATGGGGCAGGAGATAGTCGCACATCTGCATGCTGAGCCGGTCGTGGATGGCGCGGTTCTCCGGGCGGTGGTAAAACTCCCGGTAGCGGGCGCGGCCGTCAAACCGGCGGCTGGGGTCCTCCCCCTCCGGACGGCCCCGGCGCTGGTCCCGGCGCTCGGCCCGCTCCTCTCTCCGGCCCTCCCGGCGCTCTCCCCGGCCCGGCCCGGCCTCGGGCAGCTCCATCGCCAGGGTCAGCTCCGCCATGGCGTCCATCCGCGCCGCGATGGTGCGGCCGCGGTCGTGGATGATGGGCAGGGCGGCGGCGCAGCACTCCCGCACATACTGGCCCATCGCCTCGTGAAAGAGCTTCTGCTTGGAGTCGAAGTAGCGGTAGCACAGCCCCTGCACCACGTCCATCTCCCTGGCGATATCGGCCATGGAGGTCTCCTCGTAGCCCCTCTCGGTAAACAGCCGCATGGCCGTGTCCAGAATCTCCTGCCGCCGCTCCTCCGGCGGCTTTGATATCCGCGGCATTCTTCTCACCTCTCCGTCAGTATAAACCGGCGCTGAACAAAAGTCAATGACTAATATTCACTCGTTATTTATTGACTTTTTGCCCCGGGCTGTTATGATAACTTTACGGAAATCATATCACGCCCGGAGGTATTTAACTTATGAATCAAAAAACGGTGGTGCTCAACGCCGCCAAAATGGATTACGACGGGAGGCTGGACCTATCCCAGCTCTCCCCCGATCTGACCGTCTACCCCGACAGCGCGCCGGAGCAGATTTTGGAGCGCATCCGGGGGGCCGCGGTGGTGGTCACCAAGGAACTGGTCATTGACGCCTCCCTCCTCTCCCGGTTCCCCGACTCGGTGAAGCTCATCTGCGAGGCGGGCACCGGGTACAACAACCTCGCAATGGACGCCGCCCGGGCCAAGGGCATCACCGTGTGCAACATCCCCGCCTACAGCACCCAGCGGGTGGCCCAGACCGCACTGATGCTGATGCTCAACCTCTCCTCCTCCATGGGCGCCCAGCTCGCCATGCTCGCCCGGGGGGACCGCAGCAATTTTACCGACTGTCTGAAGGTGGACCATGTGGAGCTCAACGGCAAGACCCTGGGGCTTGTGGGCACGGGCAACATCGGCAGGGCGGTGGCCCGGGCGGCCCAGGCCCTGGACATGGAGGTGCTGGGCTGGGCCCGCACCCCCCGGCCGGACGCCGGGGGCATCCGCTATGTCCCCATGGAGGAGCTGCTCAGGCGCAGCGACTACCTCTCCCTCCACTGTCCCCTCACCCCCGAGACCCGGCACCTCATCGGCGCGGACAGCCTGGCCCGGATGAAGCCCACCGCCTTCCTCATCAACACCTCCCGGGGCGCGCTGGTGGATGAGGCCGCCCTCATCGCGGCCCTCCGGGCGGGGACCATCGCGGGCGCGGGACTGGACGTGCAGGAGACCGAGCCCCCCGCCCAGGACAGCCCCCTCTACACGATGGAAAACGTCATCCTCACGCCCCACATGGGCTGGAAGGGCCTGGAGACCCGCCGCCGGCTCGTCTCCCTCCTGGCCGGGAATATCCGGGCGTTCTTCGGGGGAAGGCCCATTAACGTGGTGTCGTGATATGAGAAAAATGTCCCGGTTTTGGGCCAGGCTCTGCGTCATACTCGTGGCGGTCTTCTGCGCCGGCCTCCTGCTGACCTGCCTGCTGCCCCGGCCCTGGATGATCGCCCTGGACATACTCAGCCTGGCGGGCTTTCTGTGCGTCAAGTTTCTAGCCCTGCGCTGCCCCCGCTGCGGCTGGGGCGGTGCGGTCCCACAGTGGTCCCGCAGCGGGACGCTCCACTGCCCGAAGTGCGGCGGCCTGCTGGAGTATGACCGTTAGCGCCCTCCCGCCGCGGGCCGGGCGGCCCGCCGTTTCTGCGCACGCCCGTTAACGCCGCGGCGGCGCGGATGAACCAATGCTGTGTTTTGAATATTTAAAGAAGCGCGAGGTACCTTTTTCATGAGAACAACCGGATCAACGCCCGGAAAACGCCTCTGGCCCAGGGTGCTGGCCGCCGTCCTGGTGCTCCTGGCGGTCCTGGCCGCCGCCGTCCTGGCCCTTGTGGGCAACTACTTCTACAATTTCGCCCTCAATCCCCGCTCCCCCGCCGCCTTCGCCCCCACCGCCGACGTGGTGGGCAGCGACGCGGGCACCTCCGGAGACGGGGCCACCAAGAGCGACAACCTGTGGCTGGTGGAGAACGCGGAGGACGTCTCCCTCACCAGCCGGGACGGCCTCGCCCTCCACGCCTACCGGGTGGAGGGCGCGCAGCCCCACCGCTACGCCGTGGTCTGCCACGGCTACCAGTCCAACGCCTCCCAGACCGGCGGCTTCGCCCGGCGGTTTCACGACATGGGCTATACCGTCCTGGCCCCCGACGCCCGGGGCCACGGCCTCAGCGGCGGGGACTATATCGGCATGGGCTGGCCGGAGCGGCGGGATATTGTGGACTGGTGCGCTCAGATTGCCGCCCAGGACCCCCTGGCGGAGATTGTCCTCTTCGGTATCTCCATGGGCGGCGCCACCGTTATGATGGCCTCCGGGGAGGCGGACCTCCCCGCCAATGTGAGGGCCGTCGTGGAGGACTGCGGCTATACCTCCGCCTGGGACGAGTTCGCCGGGCAGCTCAGGGAGCTGTTCGGCCTGCCCGCCTTCCCCATTCTGGACGTCACCAATCTGGTGACCCGGCTCCGGGCGGGCTGGGACATGAGGGAGGCCAGCGCGGTAAACCAGGTGGCCAGATCCGTCACCCCCACCCTCTTCATCCACGGCGACGCGGACACCTTCGTCCCCTTCTGGATGCTGGACGCGGTCTACGGGGCCGCCGCCTGTGAGAAAGAGAAGCTGGTTGTCCCCGGCGCGGCCCACGCCCAGGCCGCCGCCGTCGACCCGGAGCTCTACTGGGGCACGGTGGAGGAATTTCTCGCCGGGCACGTGGGCTGACGGCGGGAGGCCCCGCCGCCGCCCTTCCCCGCCCGTGGGGGCTGTGAGCTCCGCCGGGGCAGGGGCATCATGTGAAAGAGGTGGAACGCTTGGATATCCTGCGCAATTTTGCCGCCACCCTCACCGCCGGGGTCACGGTGGGCTTTCTGTTCGGACTCGTGAAGTACCTCTCCCGCCCCAGCTACACGCCCAGGCAGGTGGAGGCGGCGGACAAGCTCAAGCGGCATATCTCCTCCGCGCTGAAATTTCTCACCGCCTTCTGCCTGGTGGTGGGCCTCATCTGGACGGTCTATTACCTGGTGCTGGGCGTGCTGGACCCGGCGCAGGCGGAGTATGCCACCAACCTGTCCCAGCTCATTGTGTCCGTGCTGACCGTCATCTCCATCATCTTCGCCTTCTTTGAGTTCCTGCGCCGGTGAGCCTTTCATGCTGCGGGTCTCTTGCCGGCGCGGGCGGAAGGAATGTAAGCCATACCAGACAAACAGAGCGGGGCGGACCAGATGGTCCGCCCCGCTCTCTGCTTTTCAGTCTGCTGTGCCTTAATAGGCGGTGCGCGCCTCGACATAGCCGTTAGGGTATGTGTTGCCGCTCATCGTAAGCGCAGCGGCGCTGTAGTTCTTGGCATATCCGAGGATACCGCCCACAGGGTACGTCCCCGCCGCGCTCGTGATTGCGCAGTCGCTGTCCACCGTGCAGCCGGAGATGGTAATTGCCGTGTTGCCGCCGCAGGTGGCCTCGCCCACGATACCGCCGGCCGCAGGGCCGGACTTCGTAATCCTTGCAAGGAACTGGGAGGTGGTGTTTGTCGTATGGACTTGGGTATTGACTGCCCGGCAGTCCACGACGCTGTTCCCATACAGAATGACGCCGGCCACCCCGCCGGCCTGGCGGGTGGCGGTGACGGAGCTGTTGCTGACGGTGCACCCGGAAAGCGTGATGTTCCCCTCGCCGAGGAAGCCGATCATACCGCCCACGTTGTCCCCGTCAACGGTGGTGGTCTTTTTTGTCGCGGTGATAACGGCGCCGTCCACCGTGCAGTCTGTCATCGTGCAGTACCCGGACCCGACCAGCCCGCCGGCATACTGGTTCCCCGTCACCGTGACGTCCTTTGCGTGGCAGTTGGTAATCCGCGCAGTGTACCCCTGTCCAACCAGCGCGCCCAGATACCGCTCGCCGGTCAATTCCACGTTGGTAAGGCAGATGTTCTGGAAAACCGGGGTCCCGGCGCTCTCGCCAAAGTTGATGTTGCCGAATAACCCCGCATAGTCGCCGGCGGCGGAGACGGTAAAGTTGGAGATGGTAACGTACCCGCCCTCACCCGCGTCTGCCGGCACGCCCTTGAAGGTACCGTGGAAGTTGTCAATCGGCGTCCACGCTTGATGATTGAGATCGACGTCCGCCGTTACGTTGAGCGTGTAACCGGAGAAGGCGGCGGGGATGTCCGCGTTATCGGTGTCCGCCCCTCTGGAGTGGGCCGACACCCAGGCCAGCTCCTCTGCGGTGGCAATCGTAATCTCACGGTCGGAAATCACAGGCACGGAGTAGGTCTCTCCGTCCCACCCGTCTGCCGACGGCGTTTCCGGCACATAGGCGGCGAAGGATGGAATTGCGAGAAGGGATGCTGCCAGGGTAAGGGCAAGGAACAGTGCGAGGGCCTTTCCTGTGTGTTTCATGGGAATACCTCCTTCATTTCACTGACGGTCTCCGTTTTTATTTCAGCGTAGGATAATCCGCGCCGGTTTTCAGTTCCCAGATTTCGGCGGAAAAACCGGAGAGGTTGGACAAATCTATAAATTGCTCACTGCTAATTTCCGTTACTTTCAGGTCTTCGTCCATGGTCAGATCTGATTCCGGCCCAAATTTATTGTTTCCTGTGATTGCACCGCTTCTGGTATAGCACCCTGTGCACAGGACACCGTCCATGGGCACCGCAATCATGCCCGCCCCAAAATTTGACGCCGCATCCTCGCCCACTGTGATGCCTCCATAATTAAAGCAGTGTTTGAGGGTTGTAACTAACTCATTGGCATTATCGGTGCTTGCCATAATTCCGCCCGCAATTTCGCCTGACAACGCGCCTGCGTTGTAGCAGTCGGTAATGTGAATAGCAGCGTTATATTCGGCCACAGCACAGGCTGTAATGATTCCAGCTACACTCTGTCCGCTGACAGACGCCTGGTTCCAGCAGCGCTCTATGGTGGTCTCATCTACTGCCAAACAGATCAAACCACCGGCCATACTGCCCAGGTTGTCGTTGTCAGACGGGACCGTCAGGTTCGCAATACTTCCGCCGAATCCGCACCCGGTCAGCGACACTTTCTCAGCATAGCACACCAGTCCGGCGGCGGCCAGGAATTTACCCGACAGCTCGCCCTCCACATAGAGGTCTTTAAGCGCCGCCGCCCTGACGTATCCGAAAAGCGCGGCCGGTGTCTCTCCATACTCTTCTCTGGTAATGGAAAGTCCCACAATGCTGTAACCGCCGCCGTCAAAGACGCCGCTGAACGGCTTTGCCTGTGAAGGACTGAATATGTCGCCCGACCCGATGGGCGTCCACCCGTGTCCGCCCAGATTGATGGCGGCGGTCAGGGTGATGGTCTTCCCCTCAAAGGTGTTGCCCCCATTTACAAGCCGCGCCAGCCCCGCCAGCTGCTCGGGGGTACTGATGCTGAACGCAGAATCGGTATCGTTATACCAGCTTGTATCCACACTGGTCCCGTCCCAGGGCTGGGGAACCGGAAGCTCCGCGCCGGGGACATTCTCCCAGGCCAGAACGGGATTGCTCTCCGCCACGGTCCGCCACGCCGCCGCGTCCGTCATATCGCCGTTGTTGAGGGCCACGGCCAGGCCGACGCTCTTGAGCTCCTCCGCCGTCTTGGCCTCAAACTGTCCGGCGATATCCGCCGCGCCGGTCAGCATCGCACCGGACCCGCCGGACAGCACATAGCCCGAGCACGCACCGAAATCGGCGGTCCCGGAAAGGTAATAGTTATTCCGGAACCTTGTGGACAGATTGCCGCCGGTGGAGCCGTAAATCCCCGCGCTGGTGGTTTTGCCCTCGCGCTCGTTTGTCGTCGTAACGGCGCCCGTGCTGTAGCAGTACTGAACCAGTCCACCGCCTGTGGCGTCCGCGCCCAGAATGCCGCCCGCCGCGGAGTGCAGGCCGTCCACCGCGCCTAAATTGTAGCAGTTGGCGACGAAAACCTTCTCGTCGATGCCGCTGTTCAGCGTACCCACGATGCCGCCGGCCACCGCGCCGGCCACCGCGCCCTTGTTGTAGCACCGGTCAAAAGAGGTCATGCCGGACAGGCCGGTAATACCGCCCGCATACGCTTCAGCAGCAATGCTGCCCTCATTGCCGCAGCGCTCCACGGTCAGATAGCCGGTGCCGTTTGTCCGCGTATAGCCTGCGATGCCGCCCACCTGGTCCTTACCGTTGACGGAGGCGAAGTTCATGCAGTCCTGAATGCTGCCGACATTCTGTCCCTTGGACCCTTCCACGCGGATCATGCCCGCGATGCCGCCGGCGGTGCGGCAGGAAGTGCTGACCGCGCCCCTGGCCGTAACGCC
Source organism: Lawsonibacter faecis (assembly GCF_014287675.1). Lineage (GTDB taxonomy): Bacteria > Bacillota > Clostridia > Oscillospirales > Oscillospiraceae > Pseudoflavonifractor > Pseudoflavonifractor faecis. The sequence continues at coordinate 55,360 of NZ_JACOPQ010000008.1, forward strand.
GCTGAGGTCGATGAAAATGCCCTCGGCCACCACCAGGGCGGTGTACCTGCCGTTGTCGTCGTGGTCCTTGTCAAACACATACTCATTGGCCACCGTGCCGGAGACCGTCACGTCCTTGATGACGGCATGCCGCTCCGCCGTGCCCGCCGCCCGGCCGAAGAGGGCCAGATGGCCGTACTCCGCGTCGCTGGTGATGGACAGGTTCTCCACGGTCTTTCCATTGCCGTCGAAGCTGCCCTCAAAGGCGTGGTCTCCGTTGCCGATGGGGGTCCAGTTCTGGTTGTTCAGGTCGATATCCCCGCCCAGCCTGACGGTCTTGTCCTTGAAGGTCTCTGTGCCGCTGTTCACCTGGGCGGCCACCCAGGCCAGCTCCTCCGCGCTCGATACGGTGTAGACCCCCTCCACGGGGGTGACTTCCTTCACGCTCGTGCCGTCCCAGCTCGGCGGGACATAGCTCCCCCCGCCCGTGCCGGTGGAGGGCTTGGCGCCGCTCTCGGTGGTGGTGGAGGTGCTGCCGCCCTTGAGCGTCTGATCGTTGGCCTTGGTCCCCTCGGCGTTCTTATCCACGGTGACCTTGGTCCCCACGGTGTTCACGCTGTTGTTGTCGCCCTCCACCTTGGCGCTGGCGATTTTGCCCTCGCCCTGGATGGCCGCACCGTCCGCCTTGGAGGTGACGGACTGGATGGCCGCGCCCTTGTCGGCCTGTACGGTGGCCCCCTCGGCCTTCTCGGTCAGGGTCACCTGGTCCACCTTGCCGCCCTCTCTTGCCACGGCGGCGGCGGCGGGGGCCTCCACGGTCACGCTCTTCACCTGACCGGCCACCACCACCTGCGCGCCCTCGGCGCTCTCCGCCACGGAGGCGGTCTGGACCTTGGAGTCCTTCTCCACCACCAGCACGGCCTTCTCGCCGGTGATCTCAGCCTTGCCGATGTCCGCGCCCACGGCGTTGACCGTCACGCCGGGAGCCGCCAGGGTGAGGCTGCCCAGCTCGCCCACCACGGTCACGGCGTCCGAGCCGTCGGGGATCAGCACCGCGTCCACCGCGGCGCCCTTCTCCACCCGCAGGCGGAGCTGGCCGTCCCGGCGGGCCAGCACGACCTCGCCCACCTTGGTGGAGCCGGTGAGGATGATGGAGTGCGCGCCGCCGCCTCTGGCCAGCAGGCGGCCCTCCACGGTCACGCCGTCCAGGGTCACCTCCCCGTCGCCCACGCCGTCGCCCAGGATCAGGTCGCCCTTCACCGCCGTGTCCTTCAGGGTGACGCCCGCCGTGTTCACCAGCACGCTGCCGTCGCCCAGGTCCGTCACCTCGCCGGGCGCGGATATGTAGCGCTTGACCATATTGTCCATCATCTGGGCAAACTCCGCCCGGGTGATCTCCGCCGTGGGCGAGAGCAGTCCCCCGGACCCGGAGACGCAGCCCGCCTCCACCAGGCCGCTGACGGACGCGCGGGCCCAGTCGGCCACCTGCGCGCCGTCCTGGAAGGCGTCCAGCGCCTTGCCGTCCCCGGCGGAGAGGTGGAACGCCCGGGCCAGGACGGTAAACGCCTCCTGGCGGGTGATGCGCGCCTCGGGCCGCATGGCCGCGTCTACCTTGAAGGTGCCCATGGCCGCGGCCTTCCCCATGTCGGCGGCGTACCAGGCATCCGCCGCCACGTCGGCCACGCCGGTCAGCTCCGCCGCCTTCTCCGCGCCGAAGGCCCGGTTCACCACCGCGGCCAGCTCGGCGCGGGTCAGCGCGTCGCCGGGGCGCAGCCAAAGCGCTCCGTCCCGCTCGCTGCCCCGGAGCAGGCCGTTCTCCACCGCGCGCTCCAGCGCCCGGGTGGACCAGTCGTCCGGCATGTCCGCAAAGCCCTCCGCCGCGAAAGCCCCCGGCAGACAGCACAGCAGCAGCGCCGCCGTCAGGATGATCGCCAGTGTCTTCTGCAATCGTTTTTTCATACCTGTTTTCCTCCTCTATTTTAGATAGCACACATTGTCTTTTGCTTCGCAAAAGACAACAGACAGATATCTGTCTGCCCATGTGATCCGGTTACACACATTCTAGCTCATCCGCGCAGATTTCGCAACATATATTTCCATAAAAGTTTATATTCTGTCAATCCGTTTTCTATTTTCCCTTTCTCCGCCCGCCGGCGCAAAAAATGCCTTTACCCATTGCAATTTCTCCCACCACGGGGTAAAATATGAAGGTTCTATTAAACGAAGGAGTGAAAGAAATGCCAGAAGAACTGAAGCCCGCCATGGCCCAGAATTTTATCCATGATTTCATCGACGAGGACATCGCCCAGGGTGGCCGGTTCCAAGGTATGCAGGTTCACACCCGGTTCCCGCCCGAGCCCAACGGGTATCTCCACATCGGCCACTGCAAGGCCCTCATCATCGACTTCGGCACCGCCGAGAAGTACGGCGGGCTGTGCAACCTCCGCATGGACGACACCAACCCCACCAAGGAGGACGTGGAGTACGTGGAGGCCATCAAGGAGGACATCCACTGGCTGGGCTTCGACTGGGGCGACCGCTTCTACTTCGCCTCCGACTATTTTGATAAGATGTACGAGTACGCCGTGGAGCTCATCAAAAAGGGCCTGGCCTACGTCTGCGAGCTGACCCCCGAGGAGTTCAGGGCCCACCGGGGCGACGTGGGCACCCCCGCCACCTCCCCCTACCGGGACCGGCCCGTGGAGGAGTCCCTGGACCTCTTCGAGCGGATGAAAAACGGCGAGTTTGAGAACGGGCGCATGACCCTGCGGGCCAAAATCGACCTCGCCAGCGGCAACTTCAATATGCGCGACCCGGTCATCTACCGCATCAACCATATGCACCACCACCGCCAGGGGGACAAGTGGTGCATCTACCCCATGTACGACTTCGCCCATCCCCTGGAGGACGCGCTGGAGGGCATCACCCACTCCCTCTGCTCCCTGGAGTTTGAGGACCACCGCCCCCTCTACGACTGGGTCATCCAGAACTGCCCTGTGCCCGCCAAGCCCCGGCAGATCGAGTTCGCCCGGCTGGGCATCAACTATACCGTCATGAGCAAGCGCAAGCTGCGCCAGCTTGTGGAGGAGGGGCGTGTCTCCGGGTGGGACGACCCCCGTATGCCCACCCTCTGCGGCCTGCGCCGCCGGGGCTACACCCCCGCGTCCATCCGCAATTTCTCCGAGCGCAACGGCGTGGCCAAGGCCGCCTCCACCGTGGAGTTCGGCTTTCTGGAGCACTGCCTGCGGGAGGATTTGAACGAGACCGCCCGGCGCGTCATGGCGGTGCTGCGGCCCATTAAGCTCACCGTCACCAACTACCCGGAGGGCCAGAGCGAGACCTTCACCGTTGAGAACAACCCCAACCGTCCCGAGGACGGCACCCGGGAGATTACCTTCTCCCGCACCCTCTATATTGAGGCGGACGACTTCCTGGAGACCCCGGTGCCCAAGTTCAAGCGGCTCTACCCCGGCGGCCCCGAGTGCCGCCTCAAGGGGGCCTACCTCGTCACCTGCACCGGCTGCGTGAAGGACGCGGACGGCAACGTGACCGAGGTGCTGTGCACCTACGACCCCGACTCCCGCGGCGGCGACCCCTCCGACGGCCGCAAGGTGAAGGGGGCCACCATCCACTGGGTGGACGCCGCCACCGCCGTGGACGCGGAGGTCCGGCTGTACGACAACCTCTTTGCCGACCCGGAGCCCGACGGGGGCGACAAGAACTTCCTGGACTGCCTCAACCCCGCCTCCCTGGAGGTCCTCACCGGGGCCAAGGTGGAGGCCGGCCTGGCCGGCGCGCAGGCCCCCGCCTCCTTTCAGTTCATGCGGCTGGGGTACTTCTGCGTGGACAGCAGGGACTCCCGGCCCGGGCAGCTGGTCTTCAACCGGTCGGTATCGCTGAAGGATTCCTTTAAATTCTAAGTCATACGCGGCAAGCCGTGTCCCCGCGCTCCGTTTCGGCCCGCGCGGGGACACGGCTTGTTTGACGTGCACTTTTATATGGGGTGAACATCATGTACAACTTCCGCAACGACTACTCCGAGAGCGCCCATCCCGACGTGCTCGCGGCGGTATGCGCCACCGCCGGGGCCCATGTCACCGGCTACGGGGCCGACGAGTACTGCGCGCGCTGCGCCGACCTCATCCGGGAGCAGTGCGCCTGCCCCCGGGCCGACGTGCAGTTCATGGTGGGGGGCACCCAGGCCAATTTCACCGCCGTTGCCGCCTTTCTCCGCCCCTGGGAGGCCGTGATCTGCGCCCGGTCCGGCCACCTGAACGGCCACGAGGGCGGTGCGGTGGAGGCCGCGGGACACAAGCTCCTCCTGGCCCGGACCGGCCCCGACGGCAAGCTGACTCCCGCCCATGTCCTCCCCATCGTGGAGGAGGGCGGAAACGACCACGTGACCCTCCCCCGGCTGGTCTACGTCTCCGACGCCACCGAGACCGGCGGCGTGTATACCAAAGCGGAGCTGACCGCCCTCTCCGAGTGCTGCAGGGCCAACGGCCTTTACCTCTTTTTGGACGGCGCCCGGCTGGCCGCCGCCTTCGGCTCCGGGGAAAACGACCTCACGCTGCCGGACCTGGCCCGGCTGTGCGACGTGTTCTACATCGGCGGCACCAAGAACGGCGCGCTGATGGGCGAGGCGCTGGTCATCGTGAATCCTCAGCTCCAGCCCTATTTCTTCCGGGTGAAGAAGCAGCGCGGCGCGGTGCTGGCCAAGGGCTGGCTGCTGGGCGTGCAGTTCGACGCGCTGCTGCGCGGCGGCCTCTACTGGGAGCTGGGCCGCAATTCCACCGCCATGGCCCAGCGGCTCCAGGCGGGGCTGGCCGGGCTGGGCGTTCCCATGCTCTCCCCCTCCCCCTCCAACCAGATTTTCCCTCTGGTGCCCGACGGGCTTCTCCCCGCGCTGGACCGCCTGTGCACCTATGAGTTCTGGAGCAAGCCCGACGCACACCATACCGCCGTCCGCCTCGTCACCTCCTTCGCCACCACCCAGGCCGACGTGGACGGCTTCCTGGCGCAGCTGCAAAAGGTCCTGCAGCGCCCGGAGCTTGGCTGAACGACGAAAGAATCCCTGCACCTTTCCGGTGCAGGGATTCTTTTCTGCTTCCATGGCATGATACCAAGAAGGTGAACGATGCAAAGTACTCATAATATACAATCAATGATGATATGCTCCCATATCTCATTGATATTAACCTTTTGTAGCATCGTATTTTTAATCAATTCCTGCGGAGAAGAAAAATGCTGGGTATATTTTTCTTCTTCACAATAGATAAACCAATCAGTTTCGGTGCGTCTGCTTTCAAAATAATGCTGACCACAGTAGCTGAATTCAATTTCTCTCCCCATAAAAACCGCATCTATAAATTCCTGCTTAATATTCATGGGAGCACCTCTCGTTAGACAAATAATCTGTTGTCCGCCTTTTCCGCCTCATGCGTATCAGTCCAATAAGGCGCAGTCGTTGATAAAATCAAAAACAGAATGGTTTTGTGTACCGTCTGGTGAGAACACAGAAAATGTAGTTTCAGATTTCCATTGGCAATGAGATGGCCCGCTACCTAGATAATGCCACTGTGAAAACAATGAGTTTTCCCTTACATAATAATTACCACTATACCCAAAGCCGCCTTTGTCTGTCAACCAACCCAATATTTGATAATCCCCGCCGGGAGAATCGATATGCCAAAATGTTGTTCGCAAACAGAATAGCAAAGCAACCGTCATAAACAGTATAATAAAAGCAATGATTACAGTTTTAAAACGTATCTTTGCCTTTTTCATACCTGTCTCTCCCTATTTACCGCTGCTCACGCTGCTTTTATGTCCTCGCCCACTGCCTATCAGTCCCGTAAGGCGTACTTAAACCGGCCCGCTGAACTGCAACGTAGCGTACAATCTTTTTCTTCCCTTTTGCCGCAGCAGCGGCAAAGCTCATTTCCAACAGCATTTTGATGTTCTCATCCGATACCCTGCCGTCCAATGCGGTGGTAATCCAGCTCTCCTTGTTCATGGCAGGAAAAAAGCCCGGCTCGGTATGCACGGCGCCTATGAGAACCCGGTCGCACTTCACGTTGACAGCATCCAGGGTATCCTCCTCTTGCAGGCCCAGCTTGGGTTTCGGAACACTCATAACCAGAGCAAACCACTTCTTGCTCGCGTAATGGCGAAATACCTCATATTCCGGATATTTCATCCACGGATGGTCCGACTCCGCACGATAGGTCTCCAGAACGCTGCGCGCCGGGTTATCGCGCCCTGCGGTGTGCTGTCATTCGGAACGGGTGCGCACACCGGGGCCCGAGGGGTCCCAGATCTGTCCGTCCAGTCCATCCACCATATCGATCTGTACGATCACATCCTCTTTTGTGAGGAATAGGATCGAGCGGTCATTACCTTCGGGTGCATAGACATAGCAGCTGTCGTGAGTCGCATTGCCGTAGTCCGGATCATTGTCCGTCCAATACCCCTCGTGCTTCTGAAGTTCCGGATAGGCCTCCTTCAGCTCCGTCAGCGTGTTGCCCGGGTGAATGCCCCGCGGCGTTTCACAGTCAGGCTGGGTGGTGGAAATATAGTATGTGACGCTGTATCCCGGCTCGTCCGGCCGGTCACCGTAAAAGTCAGTGAAAACCGTGGTTGAAAATCCGTCGAAGTAGCGGTGCTCAACCGTTCCAAAACTCAGCGCCGCCAGATCCTGCGCCGGTTCGGAGACATAATCAACGCCCTCATAGGGTACGCCGAGCGTTGCCTCGTAAGCGTCGCCCAAACCCACATGCCAAAAATCCCCGCTCACCTCGCGCCATGGCATCGTCATGGCCCATTGCGCATCATACGCCCAGGCTTTCTTGATGCTTTCTATTTCCTCCGGCGACAATTTGGGCGCAGCGTCCGGGGACGCGGAAGGCTCGGGGCCTGGGGTCGCCGCAGGAGGAGCGGGGGGCGTCGTGACCGGCGGCGGAGCTGTTGGGGCAGACGGCTGCGCCGGCTGGGGCGCGCAGGCTGTCAGCATCAGCAGACATACACACAGCAGCAGCGGCAGACGACCTTTTCTTTTCATATAATACGCCTCATTCCATATTAAGCAATTCACATCAAATATGAGCAGTCCCTTGCGCGCCTTTCCCGCCGATTGCGTAACCGTCTAACAAGGCGCGCTTGACTCATCCTGAACGCGAGGTTGAACGTTACGCAAACTCAACAAGGTTTGCTAAACGCTCTGGAACTTTATTTTTACTGCTTAATTCAAAATCACCATAGGGCGTGACAAGGGTATTAGGCGCCAAAGCATCAAAAAACGGCTGTTCCAAGTTCTTTAATCTGGGGAAAATTCAATGTACACAAGGGATTTCACAGTCCGGGGCTTTTTGACACAGCAAATTCAAATACCACTATTGATATACTAACACACCGCACTGTTCTTCTCAAGTCCGTCCGCCGCCCTCGCCTATCCCCCCGGGGCGCCTCCGGTCTCCCTTGAAAAACGGCGCTTTTCATAGTAGAATGGTTAAAAATCATCATGGAAACGGAGCTGTCGTAATGCAGGAAACGCCGCAAACCGCGCCGCCGGCGCGCTTTTATGAAAAGCACGGGGCGCTCTGCCTCGCCCTGGCGGCGGCCGTCCTTATGGGACTGGTCCTCTTCGCCGGGGACGGAGTCGGCCTCTCCAACAACGGGGACTACGGCCGGGTGATGTCCACCAACTCCCTGACCTACGCCGATTCCACCGGCTCCTTCGTCTATGAGGACACCTTTCGCATGGTCTTCGAGGGCCCCTCCGCGGTGGGCAAGCTCTGCCGCCTCCTCTTCTCCCTGGAGAACACCGGGGCCTACCCCTCCGTCCACCTGGTCTTCGTCCGGGCCTCCCTGGCGGGGAACCTGGCGCTCAACCTGCTGACGGGCCGCCCGCTGGATACCTACCATATCCAGGTGCTGGGCCTCATCTATCTCCTGTGCTATGCCGGCCTGCTCTTCCTCCTCTTCCGCTCCTTCCGGCTGCAAAGGCCCTGGATGGACCTGCTCGTCAAGCTGCTGATGGTGGCGGTCCTCTGCGACGAGGGGTACATCGCCTACTTTAACTCCCTCTACAGCGAGAGCGTGCAAATACTGGGCCTGCTGGCCATGGCGGTCTTCGCCCTGCGGTGCCTCACGGGCCGGGGGCGGCTCGTGGTGAACGCCCCCCTCTTCTTCCTCTCCTGCGTGGTGTACGGCTGGAGCAAGTTCATCAACATCCCCGTGGCCGTTCTGTGCATTCTGGGCCTGGGGGCGGTGCTCCTCCTCCGCTCCGGCGGGCGGCGGCGGAGGTGGCTTGTCGTCAGCGGCGTGCTCTGCATCGCCGTTCTGGGCGCGGTCTATCTCTCCCTGCCCGGCTGGATGGACTACGAGACCAACTACAACTCCGTCTTTTACGGCGTGCTGAAGGATGCCTCCCCCGAACAGCGGGAGGAGTACCTCGCCGACCTGGGCCTTCCGGCGTACATGGTGGAGTACGCGGACTCCAACTACTATATGGACCGGGCGGCCTCCGCCCGGGAGAGCGCCGAGTTCCGCGCTGACTTCTCCCAGATCTCCAAGTTCGACCTTCTCTTCTTCTACCTGAGGCACCCCGGCCGCTTCCTCCAAAAGCTGGACGTGGCCATGGCCCACAGCGGGTTTATCCGGCCCTACTACCTCTCCAACCTGGACGCCGGCCACCCCCGGCTCACCTTCGCAAACCGCTTCGGCGGCTGGTCCTACGTCCGGGGGCAGCTCCCCTTCAACACCTGGGCCTTCAGCGGCCTCGTCACGCTCGCCGGGTGCCTCTGCCTCTGGCGGCTGCTGAAGGGCGGCAGAGGGGACAAAAAGCGCGGGCTCCAGGCGGCCGTTCTGGTGCTCACCCTCCTGGGCTCCATGGCCTACCAGTTCCTCATGCCCATCGTCACCAACGGCGAGGGGGATCTGGCCAAGCATATGTTCGCCTTCGCCCAATTTATCGATCTGCTGCTCCTGCTCCTGCTGGTCCGGCTGGGGGCGGCGCTGTGCCGCATGAAGCGGCTCAAATACCCCACCCCCGTCCTGGCGGGCGGACTGGCCGCCGTGCTGTGCCTGGGCCTGCTGGTCCCCGCCGTGCTGGGCGCCGCCAGGACCGGCGAGACGGTGGTCCTGGGCAGCTGGGAGGGGACGCCCATCACCTGGCAGGTGGTCTCCCGCGGGGATGGGAGGGCCGCCCTTCTGGCCGACCGCCCCGTGGCCCTTCTCCCCTTTTCGGAGGGCGGCGGCGACGGCCTGGGCAGCAACCTCTGGTCGGACTCCTCCCTGCGCGCATGGCTCAACGGGGAATTTCTGGAGGAGGCCTTCACCGCCGACGAACGCGCCCTCCTCCTCAGCGTTGAACACCGGGTCCTCCTCTCGGGGGCCAACAAGGCCCTGGCGGACAGCGGCTATAACGACTTCTTCGCCTTCCACGTCCCGGCGTACAGCGACCGGGGCACGGACGCCGCCCTGGCCGAGACGGTCTCCGACGCGGTGCGCCTGCCCGATATCGGCCTCATGGCGGATCTCTCCCGTTCCGGGCGGCTGGGCGGGGCCCCCTGCTGGATGGAGACCCCCTACTACAACAACGCCTCCATGCTCCGCATCCTGGGGAGCGACGGGTACTTCTATATGCACGACGCCGCCGACGCCTGGGGCGTGCGCCCTGTGATTGTGGTGGAGGAGGCCGCCCTCGCGCCCTCCTGAAGCCGCCGCCTGAAAACGGCCCGCTGTGCGGGCCGTTTTTTCTGCCACCTTTTTTCGGCTGAGCCGTATATACCGGTAGAAGCGCTTCGAGAGGGGGGCCGCCCGTGGACGAAAAAAAGCTGATACAGCGCCTGCAAAAGCGCAGCCGTGCCGCACTGGAGCAGGCCATCGAGCAGTATACGCCCTATGTGAGCACGGTGGTGTGGCGGACGGCGGGGAGCGCCGCCGCCCGGGAGGACCTGGAGGAGGCGGTCTCCGACGTGTTTCTGGCCCTCTGGACCCACGCGGGGGAGCTGGACCCTGAAAAGGGCCTGCGGCCCTGGCTGGGGACGGTCGCCCGGAACAAGGCCGTGGACCGCCTGCGCCGTGCAGGGGCGTCCCTGCCCCTCCCGGAGGAGGCGCCCGCCCCCGGCCCCGGCCCCCAGGAGGCGGCGGAGCGGATGGAACAGGCGGAGGTACTCTGGCGGGCGGTGGAGGCCCTGGGCGAGCCGGACAGCGCCCTCTTTCTCCGCCACTACTGGTACGGCGAGAAGCTGGGGGACGCGGCCCGCGCCCTGGGCCTGAGCACCGTGGCGGCCAAGACCCGCCTCTCACGGGGCCGGAAGAAGCTCAAGGACATTTTGACGAGAGGAGGGGAGCGGATATGAGCACACAGTTGAGCGCCCTCTGGGACGAGCTGGATCTGGGCGGCGGATGCCCCCTGCCCGACGCGGCGGCGGTCAAGCGCAGGGTAAACGCCGCCCTCAACGCCGACCCCTCGGAAAGGAAGCTGTATATGAGACAGAAAATCCGGTTTGCGGCAATCCTCATCGCCGCGGTCACGGCCCTCGCGGGCACCGCCCTGGCGGTGGGGAGCAACTGGGACGCGGTGGTGAAGGCCCTGGGGGCCTACGCGCCCTACGCCCAGGAGGTGACGGGGGTCTCCGTCACGGACCGGGGCGTCAAGGTCACGGTGGAGGCCGTGCTGGCCGACGAGGGCAGGGCCGTCGCCTACGTCTCGGTGGCCGACCTCACCGGCGACCGGCTGGACGAAAACACCGTCCTCAACGGGAAGTCTGCCGCGAAATGCATCAGTTACGACCCAGACTCCCGTACCGCCCTGTTCGCCATTACCGTCCGGGAGCAAAACTACAATGAGGACGACACCATTACACTGAGCATCAGCAGCATCCAGCCCGGCACGCAGGAGCTCTACGGCCTGGGCTTCCCCCAGCAGCTGCTGACCGACCGGACGCTGGAGACCCGGACGCTGCCCGCCGGCGAATTCGAGCGCGGCGGCCGGCAGGATGACGCCCCCGCCGTGGTGCTCCTCCCGGACCAGACTCCCGCCCCCCTGGAGGGGACCGACCTTGTGTGGGTCTCCTCTGCGGGCTTTGACAAGGAGGGCGTCTTCCACATACTATATGAGATGGCCGAGGGCGTAAATTGTTACCTGTGGCCCTACTTCCAGACCATCGAGTTTGACGACAGGGAGAGTCCAAGCTCCTATTTCTTTTCTGAGGTCCGGTTCGGCGGCGGAAAATATATCGACATTAGCTATCCGGCTTACAGCGACGACTATGGAAACAACGATCCCGCCCTCGTCACCCGGGAGAATGTCTCCCACCTGACTCTTACCGACGCCCAGACCATCCTCTATACCCGGCCCGAGATTGCGGGCGACTGGTCGGTTTCCTTCTCAACCGGCGCCCTGCCCCAGCGGACCCTCGCCGTCGAGGACACTCTGAGCGGGATGCACCTCACCGCCTGGACCCTCTCCCCCATGACCGTGCGCCTCGCCGTGGACAGCAGCGGCGGAACCCCCGCCTATTATCCCCTCAGCCTCCATCTGGCCGACGGGACCACCGTCTCCGTTCCCCACCGCGGCCTCATCGAGATGAAGGAGCCCTCCGCCATCTCAACCGACGGCAGGCACCGCTACGATTTCGTGATCACCTGGACCCTGGACGCCCCCATCGACCCGGAGCAGGTGACCGGCGTCTCCCTGGGCTACCGGATGTACCCCGTGGACGGCACATCCGCCGGGCCGGGGTATTGGCTGGACAAGCTGCCGGGGGAGTAGGACCCCGGCCCTCAAACCCGCTGATTTGCGGCCCGGACCTCCGGGCCGCAAATTTTTTTGCCGGAATCTGAAACCCTTTCCGTTTTTTCGTGTATCCTTAGATAGAAACACATCGCGCGGTGGTTTCCGATATGGAAGAGAAGAGTGGTGAGGGCCGGTGGCGGACGACTCCAAGCTGATACGCCGGATGCGCAGGGGCAGCACAGCCGCCCTGGAGCAGCTGATCACGCGCTACACGGCCTATGTGAGCGCGGCGGCCTACCGCGTCCTGGGCCCCTCCGTCCCCAGGGAGGATCTGGAGGAGGTGGTGGCGGACGTGTTCGTGGCCCTCTGGCGCAGCGCCGCGGAACTGGACCCGGAGCGGGACTCCCTGCGTCCCTGGCTGGGCACGGTGGCGGCCAACAAGGCCAAGAACGTCCTGCGGTCCCTCTCGCCCACCCTGCCCCTCAGCGAGGACGCCGCCGCCCCGGACGACCCCGCCAGCCAGACGGAGCGGCGGGACGCGGCCCGGACCCTGTGGGAGGCGGTGGACGGTCTGGACGAGCCGGACCGCACCCTTTTTCTCCGCTACTACTACGAGGGCGACAAGCTGCGGGATGTCGCCGCCGCCCTGAATATGAACCTCTCCACCGCCAAGACCCGCCTGTTTCGCGGCAGGAAAGTCCTGGCCGCGCGGCTGGGCGGAGAGATGGGAGGGATGGCGCATGAATAGAAGACTGGACCGGCTGAGCCGGGACCTGGGCCTGCCCCCCGCCCCGCCCCCCTTCCCGGCGGACGCGGAGGAGGTCTGCCGCGGGGTACGCGCCGCCCTGACGGCCCACGAGAGAGAAAGGAAGCTCTATATGAGACAAAAACTGCGTTTCGCGGCGGTACTCGCCGCAGTGCTCATCGCCCTTTGCGGTACCGCCCTGGCGGTGGGGAGCAACTGGGACGTGCTCCACGCCTGGTTCGAGGGGGACACCTCCCCCGCCGACTCCCTGGTGGACCGCGAGGTCCGCTCGGTCAGTGACAAGAACTATACCTTTACAGTGGACAGCTCGGTCTCCGACGGGCAGACCGCCTTCCTGCTCATCCGTGTCGACGCCCTCAGCGAGGCGGGCAAAGCCCGGCTCTTCGCGCCGGACTTTGAGGGCATCGACACCTTCAGCATCTACCCCCTGGTGGAGGAGCCGGAGACCGGCGATCTGGTCCACCCCAGCAGCAGCTCCACCGGGATGCGGGAGATGAAGGAGGTCCGCACCGAGACCTCCCGCACCTGGCGGGTGGACGTGAGCCTCCCCAAGACGGAAAAAGCCGTGGCCATCCACGCCCGCCTGGGCTACATGGACAAGGGGCTGTCGGTAGAGGTCCCCCTCGCCCCCGCCGAGGCGATTGAGGTCGCCATCGGGGCCACGGGCCGGGGCTACCCAAACCTGCATAACACCTACGGCAGCTCCGCCACCCTGGAGCGGGCCGTGGTCAGTCCCTTCACCCTGGCGCTGGACATCTCCTGGCCCGAGGACCAGGATGATCCCCCCATCCTGCCCGTGGTCTTCCGCATGACGGACGGCACCCTGCGCAGCTTCTGTCAGCTCACCGACGGGATCTCCCGGGGCGGCGGCTGGTCGGGCAGCGTCAGGCGCAGCACCTTTACCTACAATTTCCGGGAGGTGCAGGACCTCAAGACCCTCTCCGGCATCGTGGTCTGGGGGAAGGAGTACCCTCTGGACGGCGGCGCGCCCAGGGACGTGGAGGTGGACGAGCACCTGCTCCCCTTTATGATCTCCCTCATGCCCGGCCTCAGCGACGACAACCCCAACTCCATGTCAGTCCGGGAGCTCTGCGACGGTCTGGGGGCCTCCTGCGTGTGGGACAACGCCGCCAAAACCGCCACCCTTACCTACCGGGACAGCACCGTGGTCCTGACCTGGGGCAGCAAGACCGCCCTGGTGGACGGCGAGGCCGTCGAGCTGCGCAACGCCCCCGACGCAAGGGACGGCAAGCTCTGCTACGACGGCTCCATCCACGATCTGTGGAACCTCTACACGCTCGCCCCCTTCAACGAGGACCGCACCGACCGCATCGGCTTTTTGGTGATCCCCTGAGCAGAGCCCTCTTGCCTCCCTTGGTAAGGGAGGCACCCCAGTGCGCACACTGGGGCGGAGGGATTTCCCCCGTCCCAGTAAAAACCCGCGCGCCCATTCCGGGCGCGCGGGAACTTTTTTTCCGCCAATGTCACACTTTTCCCGTTCCATCGTATATCCTGATAGAAGCGCTTCGACAGACCTGACAAAAAAGGGGGTGCGGCCCATGGAGGAGAAAAAGCTGGTCGAGCGGCTGCAAAAGCGCAGCCGCTCCGCGCTGGAGCGCGCCATCGACCGGTATACGCCCTACGTGGGGGTGACGGTCTGGCGGGTCCTGGGCGGCACGGCCAGCCGGGAGGATTTGGAGGAGGTGGTCTCCGACGTGTTCCTCTCCCTCTGGCTCCACGCCGGCGAGCTGGACGCGGACCAGGGTCTGCGGCCCTGGCTGGGGACGGTGGCCCGGAACAGGGCCATCGACCGCCTGCGCGCCCGCCCCGCGCCCCTGCCCCTCTCGGAGGCCGACGCCGCCCCCGGCCCAAGCCCGGAGGAGGCCGCCTGCGACCGGGACCAGGCGGAGCAGCTCTGGCGTGCGGTGGAGGCCCTGGGCGAGCCGGATACCACCCTCTTTCTCCGCTACTACTACTATGGCGACAAGCTGGGCGACATCGCCGCCGCCCTGGGCCTCAAGCTGCCCGCCGCCCGTGCGCGGCTCTCCCGGGGCCGCAAAAAGCTGAAATTACTATTGACGGAAGGAGGGGACGCGCTATGGACGCAAGGATGAGACGTCTGCAAACGGAATTGGCGCTGGACCGGGCCGCGCCCGCGCTGGACGCCTCCGCCATCCGGCGGCGGGTCAACGCCGGTCTCAACGCCGACCCCTCGGAAAGGAAGACCTATATGAGACAGAAAATCCGATTTGCGGCGGTCCTGATTGCCGCCATTTTGGCCCTCACCGGCGCCGCCCTGGCGGTAGGCGGCAATTGGGACGCGGTGGTCAGGGCCCTGGGCAGCTTCACGCCCTACGCCCAGGAGGTGGCGGGGGTATCCGCCACCGACGGCGGCCTGCGGGTCAGCGTGGAGGCCGCGCTCTCGGACAAGGGATACACCACTGCCTACGTCTCCGTCACCGACCTCACGGGGGACCGGCTGAGCGAGGGGACCGTCTACAATGGCTATATCGGCAACGAATGCGTCAGCTACGACCCGGAGACCCGCACCGCCCTCTTCGCCATCCCCCTCTGGCAGCGGGACTTCAACGACGACGGGACGGTCACCCTGGTCTTCAGGAGCTTCCAGCCGGGCATTAAAAAGCTGTTCGGCCTGGGTCTGTCGGATGACGCCCTCTCCGGCGAGACGCGGGAGAGCCGCTTCCTCACCGAGGCCGAGCGGGAGGGCAACCGCTGGAACAGCGGCACCGAACCCGTGGTGCTCCTCCCGGACCAGAACCCCTCGGCCCTGGAGGGGACCGACCTCATCTGGATCTCCTCCTCCGGCTTTGACGGAAACGGCGTCTACCACGTCCTCTTCGAGACCGCCGACGGCATGACCTGTGAGAGCAGCCCCATGCCCTATCTCAGCTTTGACGACCGGGAGGCCCCCAGCAGCTATCATGTCAACACCCTCCGCTTCGGGGACGGCAGATACCTGGACGTGAGCTATCCCGACCGCGTCACACGGGAGAACTTCCCCCATCTGGTGCTGAATAAAAAGGAAACGCCGGACAGCGGGCATGTAGACGCCCTGCTGTATACCGTCGGCCCCATCCAGGGCGACTGGACCCTGACCTTCACCCCCGAAACCCTGCCCGAGCGGTCCCTCGCCATCTCCGACACCCTCAGCGGCATGGAGCTGACGAGGGTGGGCCTCACCTCCATCAGCCTCCGCCTGGAGCTCACCAGCGCCGGCGGCACCCCCGCCTATTACCCCATGAGCGTCTTCCTGGCCGACGGCTCCCGGATCGACTTCACCGGCTGGGCCGATATTGAGGACGTCGACTCCGAGCGGAGCATGGAGAAGGTCGTCCTGGAGGACGGCAGCGTGATGTACCGCGTGGACGCCAGTAAAGAAGAGCCGGTCCGGCGGCACTTCGCCGTCACCTGGTCCTTCCCCGCCCCCATCGACCCGGAGCAGGTCGTCGGCTTCTCCCTGGGCTACCGGATGTACCCCATCAGCGGAGATTCCGCCGGGCCCGGCTCCTGGCTGGACAAGCTGCCCACCGAGTAGGGATCGCATCCATGCGCGACCCGTGTCCCTTGGCCCCCTTAACTACGGGGGCTTCTTCGACAAGCTGAAATACCCCCCGGCCCGTGCTTCCGCACCGGGCCGGGGGGTATTTATCACTGTTTAATTCAAAAAGTCCTTGAGCTTCTTGGAGCGGGAGGGGTGGCGCAGCTTGCGCAGGGCCTTGGCCTCGATTTGGCGGATGCGCTCGCGGGTGACGTTGAACTCCTTGCCCACCTCTTCCAGGGTGCGGGTGCGGCCGTCCTCGATGCCGAAGCGGAGCTTGAGCACCTTCTCCTCGCGGGGGGTCAGGGTCCCCAGCACGTCCACAAGCTGCTCCTTCAAAAGCGTGAAGCTGGCGGCCTCGGACGGCTCGGAGGCGTCCTCATCTGGGATGAAGTCGCCCAGGTGGGAGTCCTCCTCCTCGCCGATGGGGGTCTCCAGGCTGACGGGCTCCTGGGCAATCTTCAAAATCTCCCGCACCTTGTCCACGGGCATGTTCATCTCCTCGGAGATCTCCTCCGGGGAGGGGTCGTGGCCCAGCTCCTGGAGGAGCTGCCGGGAGACGCGGATGACCTTGTTGATGGTCTCCACCATATGAACGGGGATGCGGATGGTGCGGGCCTGGTCGGCGATGGCCCGGGTGATGGCCTGGCGAATCCACCAGGTGGCGTAGGTGGAGAACTTGTAGCCCTTGGTGTAGTCGAACTTCTCCACGGCCTTAATGAGGCCCAGATTGCCCTCCTGGATGAGGTCCAGGAAGAGCATGCCCCGGCCCACGTACCGCTTGGCGATGGACACCACCAGCCGCAAATTCGCCTCGGCAAGGCGCTGCTTGGCGTGCTCGCCCCGGCGCATGTCCCTCTTGAGCTCCTGCTCCTCCTCGGGGGTCAGCTCGACGATCTCGCCCTCCCTGCGGGCGTTCTCAATCTCCTCCATCCGGGCCTTGGCCGCGTCGCCCAGACCCATGTCCTGGGCCAGCTGAACCTCCTCGTCGGGAGTGAGCAGGTTCACCTTGCCGATCTCCTTGAGGTACATCCGCACCGGGTCGTCGATGCCGAAGGAGTCCACCAGGGTGTTGGGGTCCACGATCTCCTCCTCGGGGATCTCCTCCAGCTCCTCCAGGGGGGGCACGGTGTCGTCGGCCAGCTCGGGCAGATAGTCGTCGCCCACGGTGTCGATGCCCAGGTTCTCCAGGGTATCGTAGATTTTATCCATCTGCTCGCTGTCCAGGTCCATATTTTCCAGGACGTCGGTCAGCTCGGAGGCCGACAGATTGCCCTTCTTTTTACCGCGCTCGATGAGGTCGCCCAGCTTATCCGCGCCGGTGACCCCTTCCACCACCTTGAGGACCTCGGCCTTGCCCTGCTCCATTTTCTCCTCGTTGGAGAGCTGGGGCTTGGTCTCCTCCTTGATGTTCACGGCGGCGGTCACTTTCTTCTCACTCATGCGGTCATCCTCCATATGCTTTCTTCTGTCTGTATTTCTCCTGGGCCGCCAGCAGGGGGTCCACGCCCTCCATCCGTTTTGCCGCCTCAGTCTCGATGATATCTATGTAGTCCGCCATGGCCTTTTGGCTGTGGGCGGGTGATTCCGGTTCGTTCAAAACCCCGGCCAGGTGGCTCACCTGCTCGGCGGTCAGATTTTCCCCCAGGCTGTCCGGGTCCAGGCTCAGCCCCCCGCCGTGCCGCTCCCGCAGGAGGGCGTACACCTGAGCCAGGAAGGGAGAGGAGAAGGACCCGGCGCTCAGCCCCTCCGTCATGGGGAAGAGGCTGGCGTCCCGGACCAGGAGGCGGATAACCCCCTCCTCCGCCCGGGCGGAGCGGACGTTCTCGTACCGGATGCTGCGGTCCCTGGGCTGGAGCTGGGCGGCGGGCATCAGGTCCTTCTTCTCCTGCCTGCGCTTCTCCCGACGGAAGCGATCCCTGCGGAAGCGCTCCACCTCCTGGGCGAAGGCCTCGCCCGAGATCCCGGCGGCGGCGGCGGCCTTGTTGCCGAAAATCTCCCGCTCAATGGGACTCTGGAGGGCGGCCACGGTCTCCACCGCCCTCTTCAGGTACGCCAGCCGCTGGTCCTCGTCGGTGAGGTCGAACTCCCCCTGGAGGGCGTCCAGCCGGTAGTCGTTCTGTCCGGCGCTGCCGCTGAGATACTTCTCAAAGGCGGCGGGGCCGAAGCGCTTGATGAAGTCGTCCGGGTCCTGCTTCATGGGCTGGCCCTTCTCGTCCAGCAGCACCCTGCCCGCGGCGTCGGCGGCGTTGGGGAGCTGGAGCACCCGGACGTTTACGTCCACGTTCCTCAGCTCCCGCAGCGCGCCCTCGATGGCCTTTTTGCCCGCGGCGTCGTTGTCGTAGCAGATCACCAGCTCATGGGTGGCGCCGCCCAGGATGCGGGCGTGGTCGGCGGTAAAGGCGGTGCCCATGGCGGCCACGGCGTTGTCGAACCCCGCCTGGTGCAGGGAGATGACGTCGATATTGCCCTCCACCAGTATGAGGTTGGGCCGCTTGGTCCGCCGGGCGATGTTCAGGCCGTAGACCAGCCTGCTCTTTTTAAAGACCACCGTCTCGGGGCTGTTGAGGTACTTCGGCCCGTCGTCCCCGGGCAGGATGCGGCTGGTGAAGCCGGGCACGCTGCCGTTGGTGTCGATGACGGGGAGCATGAGGCGGCTGCGAAACTTGTCGTAGACGCCGCCGTTCTTGCCGGCGGCGGCAAGGCCCGCGTCGATGAGCTCCATCTTGGTAAAGCCCTTGTCCGTCAGGAATCTGGTCAGCGCGTCCCACTCCGCCGGGGCCGCCCCCAGGCCGAAGCGGGTGACAATCTGGTGGGAGAGCCGCCGCTGCTGGACATACTCCCGCACCCGCGAAGCGCCGGGGCTCTTCATCAGGTAATCGTGGTAGAACCGGGCGGCCGCCTTGTTGGCGTCCAGCGCCCGGGCCTTCCGGCGCAGGGCGTCCCGGTCCTCGCCGGTCTCGGGCATCTGCATCCCGGCCCGCTGGGCCAGCAGCTTTACCGCGTCAACAAACTCCAGATTCTCAATCTCCCGGATGAAGTTGATGACCCCGCCGCCCTTGTGGCAGCCGAAGCAGTAGCACATCTGCTTCTCCGGCGAGACGGAAAAGGACGGGGACTTCTCGTTGTGGAAGGGGCAAAGCCCCCAGTAGTTGCTCCCCTTCTGGGTCAGGTGCACGTAGGAGCCCACCACGTCCACGATATCGCTTCTGGCTTTCAGCTCCTCCAGAAATTGTTCCGGTATGGCCACGGCGGCGCCCCCCTTCGGTCTAGTTTTGACGAAATTTCAAACCAACATACCTTTGTGCGTGAAAAATGAGAGGCAATGCGTGATCAGGCGGTGAAAATGCCGCCTCCCGCCCTGTCTTGGACGCCTGCGGCCCATTCGCCGCCGCTTTGCCGCGCGGGCCCTACTTCACGCTCCACGCCATGGGGATAAAGAGCTCCCCGAACTTCTCCACCGCGTACTTGTCCGTCATGCCCGCGATGTAGTCGCAGACGGCGCGCTCCACGCCCTCCTTCACCCGGATGTCCTGGAACTCGTCGGGGAGCTCGTCCGGTTCTTTCTGATAATATGCAAAGAGGCGGCGCAGCATATCCTGGGCCTTGACCTCCTCCCCCTTGGCACGGGGGTTGGTGTAGACGAAGTCGAACATAAAGGCCCGCAGCTCCAGCATTGCGTCCCGGCAGGCGGGGGACTGGACAATCTCATTCCTGCCCGCGCTCTGCGCGATGACGTCCACCGTGAGGGTGTTGATCCGCTCCGAGTGGGTGAAGCCCAGCACCTGGGAGATGGCGATGGGGATGTCGGTGGGGAAGATGATCTGGCCCCGCATGGCGTCGTCGATATCGTGGTTGATGTAGGCGATCTTGTCCGCCAGGCGGACAATCTGCCCCTCCAGGGTCTCGGCCCGGTCGGGCCCGGTGTGGCAGAGGATGCCCCGCCGGACCTCGTAGGTGAGGTTCAGCCCCTCGCCGTCCTTCTCCAGCGCGTCCACCACCCGCAGGGACTGGACGTTGTGCTCAAAGCCCGCCGGCATCAGCTCGTTCAAAACCCGCTCCCCGGCGTGGCCGAAGGGTGTGTGCCCCAGGTCGTGGCCGAAGCAGGCCGCCTCGGTCAAATCCTCGTTGAGCCGCAGGCCCCGGGCGATGGTCCGGGCAATGCGGGAGACCTCAATCGTGTGGGTCATGCGGGTGCGGTAGTGGTCCCCCTCCGGCTGGAGGAAGACCTGGGTCTTGTGCTTGAGGCGGCGAAACGCCTTGGAGTGGACGATGCGGTCCAAATCCCGCTGGAAGCAGGTGCGCACCGGGCACTCCTCCATGGGCCGCGCCCGGCCCCGGGACTCCGCGGCGGGGCAGGCATAGGGTGAGAGTATCTGCCGCTCAATCGCTTCCGTCTGTTCCCGAATGGTCATTGCCGCCGCCTCCCAGAGCCAGTCTCGTTTATCTGTAAACTATATACACTTTCTAAATTAAAAATCCTGCAAAAAGTAAAAAATTTTTTGTCGTTTTCCCTATTCGACAGAAGCGCCGGGGCAGGGGCTCCCGTTTTTCGGCAAAAGCGACAACGCCCGCCCACGAAAGCCGCCTGTCCCGGCGGTGTTTGAGGAATGCACGATATACAAGGAGGCCGCGGGCCGTGCTTGCCATTTACCAGGCAAGGACTAGGTCCCGTTTTCTTCCCGCCTCGGCGCGGCCCGACAGCACTCCCCCAGCACCAGCACCTCCGTCCCCCCGGAGGTGAGCTCGGTCATGCGGTGGGTAAAGTCCTCCACCTTGTCCTCCGGCAAAAGGGCGTGGACGGTCACGTCGGCGGCGTACTCCACCTCGCCCAGGACGCCGCCCTGAGCCTCCACCTCCAGCTTCACCCGCTCAAGAAAGGAGTAGGGGCAGGGCACGGCGGCCTCCACCCAGCGGCGGACCACCGAGATTCCCGCCCCGTCCAGGGCATCCTTGGCGGCCTGGGTGTAGGCCCGGACCAGCCCCCCGGCCCCCAGCAGAATCCCCCCGAAATACCGGGTGACCACGCAGCACACGTTCTGCACGCCCTCCCGCTGGAAGACGTTCAGCATGGGCTGGCCCGCCGTGCCCTGGGGCTCGCCGTCGTCGGAGCAGCGCTCCACGCCCCCCTCCCGCAGCCGAAAGCACCAGCAGTGGTGCCGGGCGTCGTAGTGCTTTTTCCGCACCGACTCGATGCACGCCCTGGCCTGCGCCTCGCAGGTCACGGGGAAGACATGGCCGATGAAGCGGGAGCGCTTTTCCACCAGCTCGGCCTCGTTCTCGCCGGTGGGGACGAAATAAGTCGTCATGGGAAGGCGTACCTCCTCATTCTATCAATTTCCCCCGCGGGAGTCGGGGCGGCGGCCGCCCACTCCGCCCGGGTGAGGGCATAGTGAAGCTCCGTGCGGCGCTCCCCCAGCAGGGGCACGTCCGCCTGCTCAGTGAAGCGGTAGCGGAAGCCGCACTTCTCCACCACCCGGCGGGACCTGGCGTTGAAGTCGTAATGCCCGCACCAGATCGTCTCCAGGCCCAGGTCCTCAAACCCGCAGCGCAGCAGCTCCCGCACCGCCTCTGGCGCCAGCCCCCTGCCCCAGCAGGCCGGGTTCAGGGCGTAGCCGATCTCGTCGTCCGGACCGGGCAGAAGGTCGTAGTGCCGGTCCACCAGCCCGGCGGAGCCTATCATCTTCCCGCTCTCCTTCAGCACCAGTCCAAAGGTGTTGGGCGCGCTGAAGACCGAGGCGATGATCTCCCTGCTCTCCTCCAGGCTCTTGTGGATGCTCCAGCCCGCGTCGGGCCCCACCCTGGGGTCCCGGGCGTACTCGTACAGATCCTCCGCGTCCCCCGCCGTCATGGGGCGGAGAATCAGGCGGGGCGTCTCCAGCATGGTCATTGCCACTCTCCTCACCGCGGCGGGAACTGCCGCCGCCCTATACGATATAGTCCGAGACCTGCCCCAGAACCTTCGGCGTGCACACGGCGGTGATCTCGATGGTGTCGGCGTACTTCACCGCCTCCACCCTGGCCTCCCGGTAGAGCATGTCCAGCACGCCGCCCCTGTCGTAGGGCAGGTGCAGCGTGACCTTGTGGGCGCCGTTGTCCAGGCGTGCGCCGATCATCTCCAGGAGCCTGTCCAGCCCCCGGCCGGTTTTGGCCGAGATGGAGACGATCTCCTCCCCGTGGGGCATGATGTCCCCCGCGTAGAGGTCGGACTTGTTGAACACGTCAATTCGGGGCGTCTCCGCCGCCCCCAGCTCGGAGATGAGCTTCTCCACCACCGCGGCCTGGCTGCGCCATTCGGGGTTGGACGCATCGATGACGTGGAGCACCAGGTCCGCGAAGGTCAGCTCCTCCAGCGTGGCCTTAAAGGCCTCCACCAGGTGGTGGGGCAGCTTGGCGATAAAGCCCACCGTGTCGCTGAGAAGCACCGTGCACGTATCGGAGATCTCCAGCGTCCGGGTGGTGGTGTCCAGGGTGTCGAAGAGGCGGTTGTTGGCCGGAATGTCCGCCCCGGTGAGGGCGTTTAAAAGCGTGGACTTGCCCGCGTTGGTGTACCCCACGATGGCCACCACCGGGACCTCGTTTTTGATGCGCCGCTCCCGCTGGGTGGCCCGGACCCGCCGAACCTGGGTCAGGTCCTCCTCCAGCTTGGCGATTTTCTTTCGGATGTGCCGCCGGTCGGTCTCCAGCTGGGTCTCGCCGGGGCCGCGGGTCCCGATGGGCGACTTGCCGCCCGAGGCGGTCTGCCGGACCAGGTGGCCCCACATGCCGGTCAGGCGGGGCAGCAGATACTTGTACTGGGCCAGCTCCACCTGGAGGCGGCCCTCCCTGGTCCTGGCCCGCTGGGCGAAGATGTCCAGGATGAGGGCGGAGCGGTCCAGCACCTGGACGCCCAGCTCCTCGGTGAGCACCCGCTGCTGGGAGGGGGACAGTGAGTTGTCGAAGATGACCATGTCGGCCTCCTCGGCCTCCACCAGGGCCCTGATCTCCTCCAGCTTGCCCTCGCCGATAAAGGTGCGGGGGTCGGGGGCGTCCCTGTTTTGGAGGGCCATGCCCACGCTCACGCCCCCCGCCGTCTCCAGCAGGGCGGAGAGCTCCTCCATGGAGCTCTCCGTGGCGTTCTCCTCCGCCCCCAGACAATAGGCCGACAGGCCCGCAAGCACCGCCCGGTTGATTTTTTCTTCCGTTGACTTTTCCACCATAGATGATCCCATGGGCCCCCCTGTCCGCCGGGGTTCCCCTTATCCTTTTCCTAATTTTGCCCCAGGGTCTTTTCGCAGGCGGACCCTAGCCCTTTTTGAGGCACTCCACGATTTCGCCCACATACATGATGTGGAAGTCGCCGCCGGGGTAGTTCTTTTCAATCAGGCTCCCGTCCAGGAAGCAGCCGGGCTCCATGGGCTGCCGGTAGAGCTTTCTGCACACCAGCACCAGCCCGGCCTCCTCAAAATAGGGCGCGCCGCTCTCGCCGGCGGTCACGGTAAAGCCGCACTCCTTAACCTTGTCCACGTCCCTGCCGCTGTTGGCCCCGCAGTAGGCCAGGGCCTTGCGGTGCTCCTCCCCGAAGAAGGCCAGGGTGAAGCAGTCCTCCGCCTCCATAAACTCCCGGGTGTACCGCTGGGGGCGGATGTAGCAGGTGGCCACGCATCTGTTCCACAGGATGCCCAGGCCCCCCCAGCTGGCGGTCATGGTGTTGCACCTGTCCGCCGTCCCGGCGCTCACCAGCATCCACTTGTCGTGGATGAGGGAAAAGACGTTTTCGTCCAGGGTTTTCGGATCGATTTTTTGAAACATTGCGATACCTCCCATATGTCGTTGCCCCTATTATATGTGATTTTCCTCCGGAATGGAACGGGGGAACGCAAAACTTCACGCGCAGGCCCTGCGCATAGAAAAAGCCCGTACCGAAACCGGTACGGGCTTTCCAAACAAATCCAGCTTACTTGTCCAGACCAAACTTCTTGTTGAAGCGGCTGACACGTCCGCCGGTATCCACCATCTTCTGCTTCCCGGTGAAAAAGGGGTGGCACTTGGAGCAGACTTCGACGCGGATGTCCTGCTTGGTAGAGCCGGTTTCAATGACGTTACCGCAGGCACACTTGATAGTCGTCTGCTTGTAGTCGGGATGGATGCCTTCCTTCATACTGTTTCACCTCTTTCTCGTTCAGGGTAAAGCGGCGCAGCAAACCTCCACGCCTTATAAACGCATTTGATATAATAGCACGCCCGGAGCGAAAATGCAACAGTTTTTTCTAAAAACCTGGCCGGCTCATTTGGTGGTCGTCATCTCATGCCTGCGAAAGGCGCTCTCCAGGTTTTCCACCCACTGGGCCACATAGTTGGTCCCGCCCTGGCTCTCTTCCACGGAGACCTTGAGCAGCCGGATGTCCGTCTGCATCGTATCAAGACGCTCGTCCATCGCCCCAAGGCGCATGTCCACCGTGTCCAGCCCATCGCAGACCGGCTGGAGCTTTGCGTCCATCATTCGGTCCATGGCCTGCAGCAGTTCCCGATCCGTCATCTCAACGCCCCCGGCTGAATTTCTTTTGAGTATAGTCAAGGCCCGAGCGGACCCCTATACCTCCACCGCGGTGCCCGTGGCGAAGAACCACAGGCACCGGCGGACCACCTTTTTTCCCGTAACGGCCTCCAGCGCCCGGGAGTAGGCCGCGAGCTGGGGGCGGTACTCCTCCGCCCGGTCCCGGACGGTCTCCGGCGTCACCCGGTCGGTCTTGAAGTCCACCACCGTAATCCCCTCCAGTGTCTCGAAGCAGCAGTCCACCACGCCCTGGAGGAGCACCTGCTCCCCCTCCCCGGCGGCGGCGTAATAGTCCGACGCGCTCACCAGGATGGAGAACTTGAACTCCCGCCGCAGGCTGGCCGAGGCCATCAGCTCCCGCCCCAGGGGCGATGCGAAGAAGGCGTGAATCCGTGCCGGGTCCACCGCCTCCCCCTGCTCCCTGGTGATGAACTGCCGCGCCGTCAGGCGGGCGATCTCCTCCGCCACCTGCTCCACGGTGTCGGTCCGCTCAAAGTCGATATACTGCATTACCAGATGGAGGGCCGTCCCCTTCTGGGCCGGGGTGAGGCCGAACTCCTCCTCGGCGAAGCGGGGACGGCGGATAGAGGGCGCAAGCTGTCCGGGCGCGGCCGCCGGGGCCGGGGCGGCCTGGGCCACCTCCGCGTCGATATCCCGGCCCTTGAGCTGGGTGGCCGTCAGCTTGGAGGGGATGTCCACGTCCCCGGCTCGGGGATAGGTCCAGAGGAGCCGCTCCAGAACCTCCGGGTCGAACGCCTCCTGCGGCGCCTCCGCCGCCGCGGCGCGGGCGCGGCCTTTGGGCGCCTGCCCGCAGGCCGCGCCGTCAATCCAGCGCACGTCCCAGGCGGGACCGTAGTCCGCCGCCGGGACGAAGAGATCGGCCTGGGCCGCCACCCGCAGGGGCAGGGCCTCCGGGCGGCAGAGGGCGCTGAGCAGCACCCACTGCCCCACCGACGCACAGGCGGCCAGGGCCTGGGGGTCCACGGGGCAGTCCGCGTCCTCCGCCAGCTTCTTCAGCTCCGCCGCCCCCCTTGTGAGGGCGCAGGAGAGTATCAGCTTCTCCCGCGCCCGGGTCATGGCCACGTAGAGCAGGCGCAGCTCCTCCGCCATCATCTCATACTCCAGCTGCCGGGCCACCGCCCGACGGGCCAGGGTGGGGTACTCGATCATCCGCTCGGTGTCCAGCCGCTTGGGGCCCACGCCCAGCTTGGGGTGGAAGAGGATGGGCCGCTGCATGTCGTCCCGGTTGAGCCGGCGGGTCAGGCCCGCCAGCAGCACCACCGGGAACTCCAGCCCCTTGGACTTGTGGATGGACATGATCCTCACGCCGCCCCCCTCCCGGCCGGGGGTGGGGACTGCCGGCATGCCGCCGTTCTCCCGCAGGCGGCTCAGGTAGGAGAGGAAGCCGAAGAGCCCCTTGTGCCCCGCCCCCTCAAACCGCCGGGCCAGCTCGCACAGGGCGAGCAGGTTCCCCTGCCGGGTCTCAGCGTCGTCCATGGCCCCGAAAATACCCGGCAGGTTGGTCCGGTCGTAGATGTGCCAGATGAGCTGGTGGCTGTTCATGTCCCCCGCGCAGCTTCTCAGCTCTGAGAGCTCCCGCAGGAAACCGGCGCAGTCCTCTCCGCCGTCCGCCGCCCCACGCTCCAGCGCGGTATAGAAGTCGGTGCCCGGCGAGGCGGCGCGGAGCTGGGCCAGCCGGTCCGCGGAAAATGCGTACACCGGGGAGCGCAGCGCCGAGATGAGGGCCACGTCCTGCCGGGGGTTGTCCACCACCTCCAGCAGGGAGAGGGCCACGGAGATCTCGGTGGCGGCGAAGAAGTCCCCGCCGCCGTCGGCCTCCCAGGGCACGTCCCGCTCCCCCAGGGCCCGGGCGTACTGGTGGAGCACAGCGCCGGGGGAGCGCAGGAGCACGACGATATCCCCGTACCGGACCGGGCGCGTCCCGCCCTCCCCGTCGGAGACGGGGAATTTCCCGTCCACCAGGTCCCGGATGCGCCCGGCGAGGAAGCGGGCCTCCAGCAGGTCCCGGGCCGTCTTTTCCGCGTCCTCGTCCTCCCCCTCGATCTCTCCGGCCAGGTCCAGCGCGTCCAGCTCCACGGCGTAGGCGCTCAGGCGGCAGCCCCCGCGGGGGCCCGAAGCGCCGTCTCCGGGCGCCGCCTCCCCCTCCTCAGGGTAGACCGCGCCCGGATAGAGGGCCTCGTCGGCGGTGTAGTCCATCTCGCCGAACTCGGTGGACATGATGCTGCGGAAGACGTAGTTGGCCCCCTCCAGCACCGTGGCCCGGGAGCGGAAGTTCCTGCCGAGGATGATGCGCCGGGGCTCCCCCTCCGCCGCCTCGGTGTGGGGCCTGAAGGCGCGGTATTTGCCCAGGAAGATGGTGGGGTCGGCCAGGCGGAAGCGGTAGATGGACTGCTTCACGTCCCCCACCATAAAGAGGTTGGTCCCCTCCCTGGAGAGGGCGGAGAAGATGGCGTTCTGGACCTCGTTGGTATCCTGGTACTCGTCCACCATAATCTCATCGTAGCGGCCGCTCCACTGCCGGGCCAGCCCGGTTGGCTTTCCCCCGGCGTCCACCAGCAGCTTCACCGCCAGATGCTCCAGATCGGAGAAGTCCAGCAGGCCCCTGCGCTCCTTCTCGGCGGCGTAGGCGCGCTCGAAGTCCTTCACCAGGGCGAAGAGGCCCCGGACGGCGGGATGGACCGCCCGCATGTCGGCCAGAAGGCCGGCGCTGTCGTCCTCAAAGCGCTCGCCCAGCCTGTCCAGCCGCTTCTTGCACTTGTTGCGGATGGTCTTGACCTGCTCCGCCGCGTCGGGGTCCATTGTCATCTTCTTCCGCCCCGCGGTGGGGAAGCGAATGGGCAGCGCGGCGGCCGCCGCGTCCCAGCCCTCCGCCGCCGCGGCCAAAAAGGCGCGCAGGCCGTCGATGCTGGCGGAGATGCTGGGGCCGTAATTCGCCTCCAGATTGGCGTCCCGTCCGCACAAATCCAGGGCCCGGGCCAGCTCCCCCAGCCAGTACTCCCCCTGGCGGCGGGCGTCCTCCAGCAGGAGGCGGCCCCAGGGAGTCTCCCCCGCGTCGGCCACGCCCTCCAGGGCAAAGGCCCTCTCCTGCTCGTCCAGCCAGGCGAAGGGGGCGGGGTGCGCCTGGACCCGGCCCCGGATATCCAGGACGATCTGCATGAGGCGGGCGTCGTCCCGCCCGGCGGACATGGTGTCCACCAGAAGGGCAAAATCACTCCCCTCCTCAATGTCCTCATACCGGGCGTCCATCACGTCGTTGAGGGACCGGAGCATGAGCACCCCCGCCTCCCCCTCGTCGCAGAGGCGAAAGTCCGGGTTCAGGTCCAGAAGGTGCCCGCACTCCCGCAGGAGCTGGCCGCAGAAGGCGTGGACGGTGGAGATCTGCGCCTTGTAGACCAGGGTCTGCTGCCGGCGCAGGTGCCTGTCGGCAGGGGCCTCCGCCAGCCGTTGGGACAGCTCCTCCACGATGCGCTGCCGCAACTCGGCGGCGGCGGCCTTGGTGTAGGTGATGACCAGGAAACGGTCGATGTCCAGCCCCTCGCCCTGCACGCGGCCCAGCAGCCGCTCCACCAGCACCCGGGTCTTGCCCGAGCCGGCGGCGGCGGACACCAAAAGGCCGCCGCCGCGGTCGTTGACCACAGCGGCCTGATCAGGAGTCAGCGCAAAGGCCATTGTATCACCTCAATCATCCTATCGTTTCTCGTTCAGCCGGTTTCAAAGCGGAGAGCGGCGCGGGGCCCGGCGGGCATGAAAACTGCCGCGCCTGTACAGGCGCGCAAAGGCCGCCCGCGGCGGCGCGGCAGTCCGTCCCCCGTTCAGTCCCCCTCCCGCTCCTCCAGCTGCGCCCAAAACGCCTCCGCCTTCACCCCCGGCAGCCAGCGGCGGCGGTCGCCGCCCCGGCCCTCCTCAAAGTGGCAGGCCTCGGCGTAGTCGCAGTATTTGCAGGCGTTCTGCTCCGGCCCCCGCCAGTAGGGGTCGGCGGCGATCTTCCCCGCCGCCAGCTCCCCGCCGATGTCCCGCAGGACGGCGCGGATGTGCCGGTCCAGCTTCCCCAGCCGCTCGGCGGAGACCAGGGCCTCGCCGGAGATGGCTCCGGTCTTGGCCGAGACCTTGACGGGCAGGAAGCGGACCCCCTCCCCGCCGGGCCGCTCCATGGCCGCCAGCACGTCCGGGTTGTCCAGCACCAGGCCCTTCCGGCGCAGCTCCCTGTCCACTGCCTTCCGCCGGGCCTCCTCGGTCATGCCGCGGCTGCCCGCGATCACCGCGTCCCGGGCCGGGAGATACAAAACCCCCGCGGGGACAATCTCCTTCCCGCCGAAGAGGGCCTTCCCCTCCCGCTCCAGGGTGAAGAGGTACAGCAGCATCTGAAGCCCCAGGCCGTTCCAGATATCCGTCAGGTCAAAGGACTTACGCCCGGTCTTATAGTCCACCACCCGCAGGTAGAGCCTGCCGTCCTTCTCCCAGCCGTCCACCCGGTCCACAAACCCGGTGACGCTGACGGTGACGCCCCCCTCGGTGAACTCCACCGGGGGCAGCTCCCCACCGCCGCCGAAGCCCAGTTCGAAGGCGATGGGTTTGAAGTCGGACCGTGACAGCTCCTCCGCCACGTTCTCCACCACGGCGTAGACCGATTTCAGCAGCCGCCGGAAGAGGTACCGGAACCGGGGCGTCTCGTGCTCCAGCCCCCCCAGCTCCTCCTCCGCATACCGGTCCACCGCCTGGCGGGTCCACTCCCTGAGGGTCTCCCGCGGGATTGGCTCCTTTTGACCGCGCAGCTCTTCCCTCTGCAGAACGTGCTCCAGCACATAGTGCACAAAGGTCCCGTACTCCGGCGCCTGGAACCCGGCGCTCCTGCGGGGCTCGGCCTTCAGGCCGTACTGCATGAAATAGGAGAAGTGGCAGGACTTGTACTTGTCCATCCTTGAGGCCGACATGGGCACCCGGGCGCCGTAGAGCGCGTCCACCGCGCTTCGGGTAAGGCTCCCCCGCTCCAGCCCTGCCGCGCGCTCCATCCGCGCCACCAGGGGCGCGTAGTCCGGCAGCCTCCGCAGGGCGGCGCCCGCCTCCCGCCGCCGCCCGGCCAGCTCCAGGGCGGGGCGAGGTGCGGCCAGGCGGAAGGTCCCGTCCAGATTTCCCTCCTGAATCAGCTTCGCCCTGGGGAACAGCCGGCGCAGCCTCCCCACGAAAAAGGCGGGCCGCTGCTCCGTTCCCTCTGCTCCCGCCGCCGCCCAGCTCACGCTGAGCCGCTCCGCCGGGAGGGAGAGTGTCTCATAGACGATGGTGTTTTCCCGGTAGAGCTTGTCGGTGAGGGTGGGGGCCAGCTCCAGCCCGTAGGAGGCCAGCAGGCTCCTATCGTCGTCGTTCAAAAGCCCCGGCGAGGGGCTGGCCTGGGGGATGGAGGCGTCGTCCGCACCGAGAAGGAAAAGTACTTTACAGCTTTTGTGCGCAAGCCGTGGCATCTCACCCGCCGTGACCCGGTCCAGGGACACAGGGATGGAGCCCACGTCGTACTGGGAGAGCACCAGCTGGAAGAGCCGTGCAAACTCGTCGGTCTCCAAAGGCTTGTCCCCCAGTATCTGCGCGCATTGCTCCAGGCCGCCGCAGAGGATGTCCCAGAGCTGCTGGTACTCCTCCGCCAGGGCCGGCTCCCCCCGCTCCCGCAGGGCTGCGGTTCGCTCCAGAAGCTGCCCCGGCAGGCCGATCTCCTCCAAAAAGCTGTAAAGGGCTATCGCCTGCCCCCTTCCGGTCCGGTCCGGGTTTCTCCGCAGGGCCTCCAGGGGGGCCACCACCCGGCGGCGCAGGGCGTCCAGCCGCTCCAGCAGCGCCCGGTCCGCGTCCAGGAGGGGCAGTCCGTATCCCCGGGGGTGCATGGTCCAGCCGTTCTTCTGGGTCCAGCGGCTCCCCCGCAGGTCCCACTTGAGGGCGTAGTTCTCCAGCAGATCGCACTCCTCCCAGGTAATGCCCGCAAGGCCGGTCTTCAGGTAGCGGAAGAGGTCGTCGTACTGGTAGTTCCCCGCCGCGGCCGCCAGGGCGGAGGTCACCAGGGCGAAGACCGGCTTCTGGAGCACGTCGCTCATCTTCGTCAGGAAGACGGGCACCCCGTACCGGGCGAAGACGGTCTCGATGAGCTCGCCGTACCCCTCCATGGAGCGGGCGGAGACGGCGATGTCCCGAAAGCGGCAGCCCCCGTCCCGCACCAGGCGAAGAATCTCGGCGGCAGTCCACTCCACCTCCGAGTAGGGGGTATTGGCCTGGAATAGGGAGAGCTCCGGGGCCTCCTCCTCATAGGGGGTCCCGCCCGGCGCAAAGAGCCGCGCCTCCAGCGCGGCCAGGGCGGGCGCCCGGGCGCGGCTGTCCCCCACCGCCGTCTCTATTTCCCAGGTAATCCCATTTTCCTGTGCCATCCGCATCAGGGACCGGGCGGTCCGCCGGGCCGGTGAGAAAATTCCCGCCCCCTCCTCGTCCTCCTCCGCCTTGTCGCAGGTAAGGGCCACGGTGACGCTGCGGGCCTGGGACAGAAGCTGCCGCAGGACCAGCCCCTCCTGGGGCGTGAAGTCGGTGAAGCCGTCCAGGTAGATATCCGCCCCCGCGGCCCAGCGGCTCTCCCTGAGCCCCTCCGCCAGCCGGGTCACCCGGTCTCTGGGGTCGGAGCCCTGCCGGGCCGTCATGGCCTCGTAGGCGCCGTAGATGAGCGACAGGTCCAGCAGCTTGTCCCCCTCCGGGCCGTCAGCCTCCTCCCCCGCCGTCCAGAGGTGCCCCGGGCTGACGCAGCAGCTCTTCAGCTCGTCCACCGTGGCCAGCAGCCCGGCCAGGAACTCCGGCTTTTGGGAGGGTCTGCCGTAGACCCTGAGCTGGCTGGACACCCCCTGGAGGGCGGTATACATCAGCAGCAGACGCCCGCCCGCGTCCAAGGCGGGGGCGGCCAGCCCCCCGGTGACCGAGAAGACCCGCCCCGCCATGCGGGTGAAGGAGAGCACCTCCGCCCAGCCCGAGACCCGGTTGCCCGCGATGGCGCAGAGGCGGCGCTCCATGTCGTGGGAGTGCTGCTCCGGGACCACCAGCACCTGGGGCCGCGCCCCGCCGCTTGCGGCGATGGCGCGCAGTACGGCGGTGGTCTTCCCCGTCCCCGCCCGGCCCAGCAGCAGCTTCAGCATGGCATGGCACTCCCCTCTCTGAATGGATGATTTTATCTATTATAGCATTGGCAGGCCGGCCGGGCAATGTTACAATATAGAAAAACGGGGAGGTGCTTTCCATGCTTCTGACACTGAGCGAGGTCTCCGCCCTCAAGGCCGCCATGGCGGAAAAGGGTATTGCCGTCCATTTCCACAATACCTGCGGCAGCCAGTACTTTACCCTGGATGAGCCCGGCGAAGCCGTTAAGGCCGCGATTGAGGACTACTTTGCCGCCCGGCCCGGCGCCGCGCCGGTCTTCCAGGACGACGGCATGGGCTTCTACGTGCCGGATCGGTAAGCCCGGTAAAAAAGCAGGCGTCCCGGCGGGACGCCTGCTTTTTTCATGTCTGTTAACCGTAAAATGCGTGGCCGCCGATGACGGCGACGGTGGCCTTGTTGCGGGAGGCCCAGCAGGGCTCATCCGCGCCGTTGAACCAGTATGCGCCGGGGACCGCGTTGGCCCCGTCCAGGCAGAGCTTGGCGGCGATGACCGACTCCGCGTTGGGCGTGCAGTCAGTCGCGCCGGGGAACTGGCCCTTCTGGTAGACGACCTCGTACACCGTATCGGGGAAGGAGGGGCTGGCCACCCGGTTGAGGATGACGTTGCCCACGGCGATTTTGCCCAGCAGGGGCTGGTTGCCGCTCTCGTGGCCGATGACGCGGGCGAGGAGGTCCAGGTTCCCGGCGTCGTAGTACTCGTCTCCGGAGGAGAGGGGCGCGCCGGAGGTGGCGTAGGTCACGCCCTTGTCCCAGCCGATCTCCGCGCCCAGGGCGCGGGCCAGGGTGCGGGCGGGCACCAGGGTGTCCCCGGTCTCGTCGCATTTCACCCCGTCGGGGACGTAGAGATAGCGGCCGTTTACCACCATGTAGTTCTGGCCGATCCGGGCGGACATGGTGAAGTCCTCAGCCCGGGCCACAAGCTGGTTGTCCTCCCACGTGACGACCGCGTCGGGGCGGAGGGCCAGGGTCACGCCGTAGAGGGAGGTATAGGTGGTGCCGCCGTAGAGGACGGCTTTAAAATTTGTCATTGGTACGCCGTCGATGATGACGTCGGCGGTAACGTTCGCCTCCTCGGCGGCGGCGTGGACCGTAAGGCCCATCAGCAGTGCCAGGCAGAGGACGGCGCAGGAGATACGCTTCTTCATCGGGTCACTCCTTCTCGTTGTATCCGCTTGGAAACTTTTTGTTACCACATTGTAACCTATCCCGGCGCAAAAATCAAGAGGAACCTTTGTCGAGGACGGGCAGGCGGTTTGAGAGCCGGCCCAATTCTGAATGACTGGTGAACGGGAAACGCTTCACTTCCACGATATTGGTCTGGCCCCCAAATCTTTTTCTCTCCACAGCCCGCCCGCGCAAAAGAGCGCCGCGGGCGGTGTCCACGTCACCAGGAAAACGGTATAATTGACACCAATCTTGTCCCCCTCTCCTCGGGCCCGAGGGGTTGTCCTTGTCACGCGGACAAATCGAATCTTCAGAGCACTATGCAAGGGGGCAGGCCCGCCGTATCGCCGCGCTAAGGCCATCGTATCGCACGTCAGAAAGGGGCTTTACCGCACCGCCGGATCCCCCTCCCCTGTTTGCACGCCTAGGGCAGCCTCAACAGGCGCATAGGGTGGCATTAGACCCACGGGACAGCCTGCCGGGAAAGCGGCTGTGGAGCATCACGGCAGTTATAGCTTCTCTATGAGGCTCAGGTCGATTTGGCCGTCCTTGCCCGGATGGAAGGTCCGTATCCACTTGTTTTCCTGGATTTCGCCCGGGCGTCCCTCTTCTATTCCGGCCAGCATCTTGTTCTCCCTTACGGGAGGAATATACTCCGCAAAAACACACCAGCAGGTACAGTATCCCTGCTCAAAATGTTTTTCCATATAGTCCCACAGCCAATCATTTGACTGCGGGGCCCGCTCACCGCCCCACCAAACAAAACAGCTTCCAGCCAGCCACGTTTGCTTCTCTTCGCAGAGCGGTTCGCTTATCACGACTATCTTCTTTAAGCAGCCTACCTCATATACATTAAGCCCAATATAGTCAAAGCCCTCTTTAGAATCATCTTTGGCGGCTCTGTTGAGCAGCGTACACAGCTTTGTCAGCTGTTCTTTCCCGTCACAGAACAAAAGACTTTCTTGGTGTCCCATCATCTCTTCCTTTCAGCTTTAGGTATTTGGGGTTCTGGTGCTCTCACTTCGGAACTAAGAACCTAATCCATGCGAAAAGCCCCTCCCCTACCACGCGTTATGGTAAAACCTTTATAGGACGTGGAAAAGAATGCTTGCTATTTCGCTCAGGGCACCCCTCTCCTGTTTATGTACTCAAAAGGTGCCCTGACGGGCTCTGGGGCGGCTCAGGAGGCGCTTTGCGCTACGGTTGGTGCTTGGGTCCTCAGAGCAGCGGGAAGGGCTTCCTGCGGCGCTATGGCAGGTCATTTGACGTAGATATGGAGGTAGAAGTTGTAGTCCTTGGGCAAGTCGAGGAAGGTGACCCAGTAGTTGGCCGCTTCCCCCTCCAGGTAGAAGTTGTAGCGGTTCCGGGCGCCGTCCTTCTGGACTGATTCGGGGTAATCGGCACAGAATTTCAGTATGCCGGGGATGCCCTGGACCACCGGCTCCGTCTCCAGGATGTCCGCGGCCAGCCGCTCAAACTCCTCCTTGATGGCATCGGTCATGTACTCCGGATGGACCGGGAAATAGTCATGGTACCAGTGGTGGCCGTCGTGGTCGGCTCGGCAGTACCCTACTTCTTTCACCGGACGCGGAGACGTGCCCAGGAAGGCTGGGCATATTTCTGTCTCCTGCCACACATCTTCAAACGTGCGGGCAGTCGATAGCGTGAACTCTTTCATTCAGGACCCTCCATTATCGTATCTGTCAGCCTCTGTTAGGCGCCACGGTTGGGACTTAGGCCCCCTTTGCGGCCGGGAAAGGGGGCCTGCGGCGGTCAATCCAGCTCCTCGATGTGCCAGACCCAGTGGCCGGTCCCCTCGAAATCTATCTCGGCGTCAAACTCGGTGCATTCGTTCATGGTGGGCTTCATGCCGTCCATCTCATCGCCCAGGACAGCCTTGTACTCGCTGTCCATCTGTTCCTTCGCCTGGAGGTATTCAGGATGCTGGTCTACCTTGAGGGCGCCAGCCTGGTAGCTTACTAATACATACATTTGGGTTTCTCCTTATGATAAATCAAATGACACCACTATCCGCGGTGGTATTGTCTTTCTGTGAGAAACAAAAAAGGGCCCGAGGTACAAGTGAATGTACCTCGGGCCCTCTGAGAGGGTGACAAAATTGGTGTCAATAGGTCTATTTTATTGGTGACGGGAACAGGCGGGCGGCAGGCCTTACTGCGCGCTGATGGTGTAGTTGGGGGCCTCCTTGGTGATGTACACATCGTGGGGATGGCTCTCACGCAGGCCCGCGGAGGTGATCTGAAGGAACTGGGCCTTTTGCTGGAGGGACTCGATGTCCGGGCAGCCGCAGTAGCCCATGCCGGCCCGCAGGCCGCCCATCATCTGATAGATCGTGTCGGAGGTGGCGCCCTTGTAGGGCACGCGGCCCTCCACGCCCTCGGGGACCAGCTTCTTGTTGTTCTCCTGGAAGTAGCGGTCCTTGGAGCCCTTGGCCATGGCGCCCAGGCTGCCCATGCCGCGGTAGACCTTGAACTGTCGGCCCTGGTAGACCTCGGTATCCCCGGGGGACTCCTCGCATCCGGCCAAGAGGCTTCCCAGCATGACCACGGACGCGCCGGCGGCGATGGCCTTGGCGATGTCGCCGGAGTACTTCACGCCGCCGTCGGCGATGATGGGGATGCCGTACTCCGCGGCCACGCAGCACGCGTCGTAGACGGCGGTGATCTGGGGCACGCCGATGCCGGCCACCACGCGGGTGGTGCAGATGGAGCCGGGGCCGATGCCGATCTTCACGCAGTCCGCGCCCGCCTCGATGAGGGCGCGGGTGCCCTCGGCGGTGGCGACGTTCCCGGCGATGAGCTGCACGTCGGGGTAGAGGGCCTTGATGCGCTTGACGCACTCAATGATGTTGTGGCTGTGGCCGTGGGCGCTGTCCAGGGCCAGCACGTCGGCCCCCGCCTCCACCAGGGCGGCCACCCGGTCCAGCACGTCGCTGGTCACGCCGATGGCGGCGCCCACCAGCAGGCGCCCCTTGCCGTCGCGGGCGGAGTTGGGGTACACGGTGGCCTTCTCAATGTCTTTGATGGTGATGAGGCCCTTGAGGCGGAACTCGTCGTCCACGATGGGGAGCTTCTCAATCTTGTGGCGGCGGAGAATCTCCTTGGCCTCCTCCAGGGTGGTGCCCTCCTTGGCGGTGACCAGATGGTCCTTGGTCATCACATTGTCGATGAGCTGGGACATGTCCACCTCGAACTTCATATCCCGGTTGGTGATGATGCCGATGAGCTTGCCGTTGTCGCAGATGGGTACGCCGGAGATGCGGTATTTGGCCATCAGCTCGTCGGCCTCGGCCAGGGTGTGGCCGGGGGCCAGCCAGAAGGGGTTGGTGATGACGCCATTCTCGCTGCGCTTGACCATGTCCACCTGCTCGGCCTGGGCGCCGATGGACATATTCTTGTGGATGATGCCGATGCCGCCCTCACGGGCGATGGCGATGGCCATGCGGTACTCGGTGACGGTGTCCATGGCGGCGCTCATGAGGGGGATGTTCAGGCGGATTTTCCTGGTGAGCTGGGTGTGCAGGTCGATGTCCGCGGGGAGCACGTCGCTCTCCGCCGGAACCAGTAGCACGTCGTCAAAGGTGAGGCCCTGGCCCTTGAACTTGCTGGCGGCGTCGGTATTGACCATATCGCATCTCCTATCTTTCTATTGCGTCCACCCCGCCTGTCCGGCGCTCCCGGCGGGAGCGCCGGACCCGCTCAGCGGCCGGTGGGGTTTTCGGCGTAAAAATAAATTTTTCCTATTCTATTACGATGGCTCATGCTTGTCAAGCCCTATTTCTGTCCGTCCCAGCCAGACACCGTGAGGGCCGCGTCGAAGCGGGCCTTCCCCTCCTCCCCCACGCCGCGGACATAGCGGCAGCCGTCCCGCCCGGCGGTGGACAGCGCGATGCGCTCCCCGGGGCGGCACTCGGCCAGATAGCCCAGCTGGAGCTGGGAGACAAACGCCTCCCGGCCCAGGTTCTCCAGGTGCAGCGCGTCGCAGGCGAAGTCGGCGTACCGGGCGTTGTTGACGTGGCCGTTGATGTCGCAGTCGCTGTAGCGCATAAGCCGCCGCTCGGTCTCGGCAAGCGCCAGCCCCTCGGGCAGCTTGGGCTTATGAAGCAGCTTATCTTTACACAGTTCCCCGCCGTCGGTGCCCTCGAACTGCGCCACGCCCGACAGGCGGAAGAGCTTGCGGGTGTCCATATCCGCCAGGACCCAGGTGGAGACCGCCTCGCCCACGCGAACGCCGTCCACCCTGAGGTCGAAATCCCGGTACATGGCCGCGCCCCGGCCGCCCCGGTGCCAGGTGCGCACCTCCACCTTCTCGCTCCAGCGGAGGGGCCGGTCCAGGGCGTACCAGATCCGGGCCAGCATCCAGAAGACGTTGTAGCGCTCGATCATCTCCGCCCGGGAGACGTGGAGCGCCACCGCCGCGGAGGTGGCCGCCTCCTGCAGAATTCCCAGCACGGCGGACGGACGGCAGTGGTTGGAGGGGTCCACGTCCCGCGAGTCCACAAGGTAGGTATTTTCGTAAAAGACGCTCAAATTATCAGTCCTTTTCCCGCCGCCGCACGGCGCGGCTGAGTCTTTCTCACGGCCTATTTGCCGTGAATGACCATCGTGTTCCTGCAGCAGATATCGTCGATGTCCGACGCGGTGGCGGCGGGGATGCGCATGGCCGCGCCGCAGTCGGCGCAGAAGAGGTCGATGGAGCTGTAGTTCACCTGGAGCTTCCACTTCCGGGACCCGCAGGCGCAGGAAATTCCGTCCCGCTGGGCGATTTCCTTCAGTTCGGAGAGAACCTCGTGCATGACGAGCTCGTCCAGAAAGGCCCCCTTCTCCCCCGCGTCCCGCTCCAGCTTGTCCACCGCCTCCTCCAGCCGCTTCATGGCGGCGAAGACCGGGGCCTCCTCGCCCGCGTAGCAGCAGTCCAGGCCGGAGGCCGCGCAGGCGAAGGCCAGCGTCTTCTCGTGGAGAAACGCCTTGGAGGAACAGGCCACGGTGTGGTCGCTCTCGCAGAACAGGCAGGGCACGGTGAGCTTCACCCGGTCGCCCATCATCTCCACCCGGAGGGCGGATTTGCCGCAGGGGCAGGGGATGGCGTTGGCGGAGGCCGCCAGCTGGAACACGCTGCGCTCGGCGATGACCGCCTGACGGCAGGACGGGCAGATATAGGCGAGGGTACGTTTTGATTCTTCTACCATAAATACCTCTCCTGAGCGGAAAATGAAACGTGAAAAGTGAAAAAGCGTGCCCTGCCCGGCGGCCCGCCGGCCTCTCAAAGCGTCCCGCCGGCAGCACGTCCAGCCGCTTTTTCATTTTTCACGTTTCACTTTCTGAATTTCTGTGCTTTATTATACCTCAAATGTCTCATTTTGACCAGCCTGACGGCCCACAAAAAGCGCGCTCATATTTCCGCCGAATTTGTTCAAACTAAGGGACGATTCCATTTTTAGATATCTTTCACCGAAAATTACAAGCGCCGTTTCGCGCACGGACACGGAGGTTATTATGACCACAAAAAAGAAAGGCAAACAGACCGTCGCCTTTGCCAATCCCCCCTCCATCGCCGGCCACGCCTGTGTGGTGGGCAAGAAGGAGGGCGACGGCCCCCTGGCCGGCAGCTTCGATCTCATCGAGCAGGACGACACCTTCGGCGAGGCCAGCTGGGAAAAGGCCGAGAGCGCCATGCAGAAGATGGCCCTGACCGCCGCGCTGGACAAGGCCAAGCAGGCGGCCAGCACCATGGACTACCTCTTCGGCGGCGACCTTTTGAACCAGTGCATCGGCACCGGCTTCGCCGTCCGGGGGCAGGACATCCCCTTCTACGGCATCTACGGGGCCTGCTCCAACATGGCGGAGTCTCTCTCCCTGGCGGCCATGATGCTGGACGGCGGCTTCGGCGAGTGGGCGGCGGCCGTCACCTCCTCCCACTTCTGCTCCGCCGAGCGGCAGTACCGCACCCCTCTGGAGTACGGCGGCCAGCGCACCCCCACCGCCCAGTGGACCGTCACCGGCGCCGGCGCGACCGTACTGGCCCGGGAGGGGGACGGCCCCTACGTGACCCACGTCACCACCGGCAAAATTGTGGACAAGGGCATCAAGGACGCCAACAACATGGGCGGAGCTATGGCGCCGGCGGCATACCAAACGATTAAGGCCCACCTTGAGGACCTCAACCGCAAGCCCTCCTACTACGACCTCATCGTCACCGGCGACCTGGGCAGGCTGGGCAAGGAGATTGTGCTGGACTTCTTCCACAGGGACGGCATGGACCTGGCCAACTTCGACGACTGCGGCACCCTGGTCTACGACCTGGAGAACCAGGACGTCCACTGCGGCGGCTCGGGCTGCGGCTGCAGCGCCGTGGTGCTCAACGGCTATCTGCTCAACGGGATGCGTGCGGGCAGGTGGAATAAAATTCTCTTCTGCGGCACCGGGGCCCTCCTCTCCCCCACCTCCACCCAGCAGGGGGAGAGCATCCCCTGCATCTGCCACGCGGTGGCCGTGGAGACAAAAAAATAAAGGAACTGTTTCGGTTCACCCAACAAAGGAGTCTGTTTATGGAAATTTTCTGGGAATATGCCCGCGCATTCCTCTGCGGCGGCATTCTCTGTCTGATCGGGCAGGTATTGATCGACAAGACCCCCCTCACCCCGGCCAAAATCCTGGTGATTTACGTGGTGTCCGGCGTGGTGCTGGGCGGCCTGGGCGTCTACAAATACGTGGTGGAGTTCGGCGGGGCGGGGGCCACCGTGCCCCTCACCGGCTTCGGCTACCTCCTCGCCAAGGGTGTGGAGAAGGCCGTCCGGGAGCAGGGTATTCTGGGCGCGCTCACCGGCGGCATCACCGCCGCGGCGGGCGGCATTGCGGCGGCCATCTTCTTCGGCTATTTGGTGGCGCTGATCTTCAAGCCCAAATCCAAGAGCTGAATTTCCCGGTAAAAAGTGCGGCGGACAATAGTCCGCCGCACTTTTTGTACCTTTTGAAAGCCCCTCCGCAGAGAACGCCCCCCAGAGCCGCGCCGTCCACGGACGACGGAATAAGGTGAATATCCGCCGTGCGGCTTTCTCTCGAACAAGTCCGGCCGGACTTGTTCGAGAGCCCTACTCCAGAGCCGCCAAATCCGCGTCCTCATAGCGGTTGTGCCCCGGCAGGCTCTTCTTGCGCCTCCAGCAGCGGATCGCCTCGTCCAGCGGCCTTCCGGGGTTGGCCTCAAAAAAGGCCCGGATATAGGCGTTGTATTCAAATTGGCGGCCGATTGCCGTCTTGTCCCGCTTCTTCTCCTCCTGAATCCGGCGGTAGGCCTCCACAGCCTCCCCGTAGGTCCTGCCGGCATTGGCCTTCAGCCACTTCTGGAAGGCCACGTTGAAGGAGAAGCCCCTGCCGAGCTGCGCCCGGAAGAACGCCCGGTGGACCTCGGAACAGACGAAATCCGGCTCGATGCGCCGCTCGGGCGTCAGCTCCCCCGCCGCCGCCGGGCAACGCCCGTGTCTGGCGGGCGCCGGCTCCTCCGGGGCCTCGCCGTGGTCCAGAAACCAGGCGATACGCTCGGTCAGCTCCGCCTTTCCGCCCGTGGCCCGCAGCCCGCTGGCCCGGCAGAAGGCCGTCAGCTCCTCTTTCAGATAGTAATAGCTGCGAAATACGCCGCTTGTCAGACGGGTGCTGAGCTCCGGCCGCTCTTCCACGGTACGCCCCCTCTCAAATTCGGTCCGGCTTCTTTGCCGAGACCAGCAGCATCATGGGCCGGCGCAGCTCGTCCGCCATGCCCGGCACGTCCATCAGCCGCGGGTCGGGCCGGGGCTCCACCAGCCCGGTGAGGACGAAGCCGGCCTTCAGCAGGGTGTTCACGTAGGTGGTGACGGTTTTGTGGTATTTGGTCACGTCGCAGCCCAGGAAGTGGGCCGTGCGCGCCCCCTCCATGAAGTAGTGGTCCACAGGCCAGTGAAGTATTTCTCCTTTACTGTCGCAGTACCAGTCCTGGCTGCCCTCGGCGGTGAAGACCGGATGCTCGCAGGAGAAAACGAAGTCCCCGCTGGGGGCGAGGCAGTCGAAAACCTTGCCGCACACCGCGGGGAAGTCCTCCACATAGTGAAAAGCTAAACTACTTAACACGATGTCGAAGGACTCCGGGGGGTAGCCGATGTCCTCCATGGCTGTCTGTTCGTAGAAAATGTTCGCTCCGCCGTTGCGCGCGCGGGCGCCCTCCAGCATTTTTGCGGAGATGTCGGCGCCCACCACCCGGGACGCGCCGTGCTCGGCGGCGTACCTGCAGTGCCAGCCGAAGCCGCAGCCCAAATCCAGCACCCGCCTGCCCCGGAAGTCGGGGAGCAGCCGCTCCAGCTCGTGCCACTCGCCGGCGGCCCGGAGGCCCTCCATGGAGCGGGGGAAGCGGCTGTAGGCCTCAAAAAATCGCTCGTCGTCGTATTTGTTCTCTCTCATATCTGAAAACACTCCTGATGTTTGTAATTCCTTTGCCCAAAAGGCACAGAAAAAAGCCGCGGACGAGGCGCCATCCGCGGCTTCCATCCCTCCCGGAGGCAGCAACAGGCCGGGGCATGGGATTCCATGTCCGTCCGGCGCCATATGCCTCCGATGAGGGCGGGCAGACGCTCTGCCCGATTTCGCTCCGCGCAGTGTCTCACCGATTGTCCAGCTGTGCGGAGCCGAACTTCCTTCGCATTTCCAGCGTACGGATGATGCACATGGCCGTCACGCCTCCCTTTGCACCCAGCATACTACAAACCCCTTTCCGCTGTCAATCCAATTGCGGACGGACGGAAAAGGGGGCGGCAGCATAAATGCCGACCCCTTTTCTCATCCGGTCCTCCGGCCCGGGCTATTCCGGCCCGTCCTCCCGGCGCTCCAGCTCCTCCGCGGAGTACCAGCCCGTCTTTCCGTCCCTGAGGCGCACGCGGTACATCGCGTTTTCGTTGACTGCCACCACAATGCCCTCCGGCGACTCCACGGGGCGGCAGTTGACGCTCCCCTGCCCCCGCAGCGTCACGCGATCGAACACCCTGAACGTCCGGCCTGTCTTCTTCTTCCGCATCGCAAGCACTCCCTTCCGCGCGCAGCCTGTCTCCGCCTTCCCTTCCTCGGTTTTATTTTACCACCTTTGCGCCCCTGGCGCTATGATTTTCATCTCCTTTTCCCCCCTTCCTTCGCACCCGCCCGGGCGGGAGAAAAAGGGAGCGGGCCGCCCTGACGGGGCGGCCCGCTCCGGGCGGTTCCTATTTTCCACGGTAGCTGCGGTAGCTCCGCCCGCCCTGGCGCTGGCTCCTTCTGAGCCGGCGGCGCTTGCGGGTGGCCACCCGGTAGACGATGAAAACCACCAGGGCGATCAGGAACACCGCCACCGCCAGCACCAGCAGCGTGACCCAGTTGGGCTGCCGGAGCAGGGCCACGGGGCTCCAGCTCTCCACGCTCACCTTCCGTCCCTCGGGGCCGGCATACCGGGCGGGGACCTGGGGCACGCCGCCCTCCGACGGGAAGGAGGCCAGATAGGTGGCCAGGGCGTACCACTCCTTCAGCTCGGAGCCGTTGTCCAGGTGGATGATGTGGGCCTCATAGTCGGTGATGGGGTTGCCCTGGGCGTCCTTGGGCGTGACCTTCAGGATGCCGAAGGACTTCTCCGTCACCAGACCCAGCATCTGGCTGGAGTAGAGGTTGGTGACGATGCGGTAGAGCTTGTTGTCGTCCAGGGGCGTCTTGGTGCCGTCGGAGGCCATAAGGGAGGGGTCGGTCATGCGGTTGAAGATCATGCGGTTCATATTGAACTGGTAGCTCACGCCGGAGGCGTAGAGCTGCGCGCCGGAGAAGATGGGGCCCACCGAGGGGTCCACCTCCAGGACGTTTTTGATCTCCCTGCCGGTGAGCCACACGTCGATGAGGGGATAGCCGGGGGTGCCGTCCGCCCCGGAGCCGATGGAGCTAACGTCGAAGGCGTTGGAGACGGTGATGTCCCCCTTGGAGAAGGTGGCCCGGATGACGCCGGAGTTGACGAAGGCGGCGGTAATCGGGGTGCCGCTTGTCCCCTCCACCTGCTTCACGGCGTAGATGTAGGCGTCGGTGATGAGGTTGCCCAGACTGTCCTCCTCCTGCTCCCGGGCGAATTGGGAGAGGGGCGTGAAGTCAAAGGAGGTGTGGGCCAGGACCTGGTCATAGGTCATGCCGAACTGGGAGAGGTACTCGGACTCCACAAGCTGCTTGTACCCCGCCACGGTCTTTGCCATCGCGGGGTCCTCTTTCACATTCTCATCAATGGGGATGAGCTGGTAGTCCAGGACGGTGTTATTGCCCTTCCCGTCCTTTTGGATGGTCACCTTGCCCAGGTTGGCGCAGTACTCGCCCACGCAGCCGATGACGGTGTTATTGACAATTTTGGGCTCCTCCAGGGTGGAGTGGGTGTGCCCGGAGACGATGAAGTCGATGCCGTC
This sequence comes from Lawsonibacter faecis, assembly GCF_014287675.1. Taxonomy (GTDB): domain Bacteria; phylum Bacillota; class Clostridia; order Oscillospirales; family Oscillospiraceae; genus Pseudoflavonifractor; species Pseudoflavonifractor faecis. The sequence continues at coordinate 98,745 of NZ_JACOPQ010000008.1, forward strand.
CACCGCCTTCGCCAGCTGCTCGTCCTCCGACTTCTTGGGGTCGGGATTGGTGCCCGAGTGGGAGCAGCAGAGGATGAAGTCGTAGTCCTCGTTGGCCTTGATCTCGTCCACCACCCGCTGGGCGGCCTGGGCGATGGGCTCCAGCACCATGCCGGACATGGGCGCGCAGTCGTCGGCGTCCTGGCCCAGCACGCCGAACACCGCGAAGCGGACGCCGTCCTTCTCCACCATGGTGTAGTCGGTGACGCCGTAGTCGTCCAGCGCCCTCCACACGGCGGCGGAGGCCTCGTCGTAGCCCTCCTCCCCCTCCCTGGGGGGCAGATAGTTGGCCTGGACAATCCTGGGCAGGGGGTCGCCGCTTCTGAGCGCCGCCTCCAGCATCAGGGCGATGCCCTCGGCACGGTACTCGTACTCGTGGTTGCCGAAGGTGGTCACATCGAAGCCCATGGCCCCCAGGCTGCGCAGCTCGGTGGCCTCGGAGGTGTAGACCGTCTGAAAGAGGGAGCCCATGGCGAAGTCGCCGCCGTCGATGGTGATGGAGGGGATGCCGGCGGCCCTGGCGGCGTCCCGCTCCCCGGTGAGGGCGGTCATCAGGCGGGCGAAGCCGCCGTACTCGCCGCCGCCCTCCCTGGGGGCGGGCAGCAGATGGGAGTGCATATCGTGGGTAAAGAGGATGGTCGCGGTCTTGCCTGCGCCCGGAATCTCCGCGGCGCTCGCTCCCAGGGCCAGCGCGCCCATCAGCAGCAGGCAGGCCAGCAGGAGCGCGGCGCCCCGTTTCAGCAGTCGTCTCATGTGTTACCTCCCGAATCAGAAGGGGCGGCCGCCCCTCCGCTCTATTGCCACCATTATGACACAAATCCCTTCTGAATGGAAGAGGGATTTGCACGAATTGCACAAACCCGGAAAGCCCAATCCAAAAACCGGGGGCGCGGCCCCCCGCCCCGCCCCCCGGGGGGGCACTCCTCCAGCCGGCTTTTCTTGTAGCAGGTAATATCGTGGCAGGTCAGCAGGCAGGCCTCCCGGCCCTCCCAGCGGATCAGCGCCGCGTCGGCGGAGGACCAGACGTTAAGAATCCGGTTGTAGATCTCCATGGTGCGGTTCACCGACGTGCGGATATTGCGGGCCGGGCACTGCTCGCAGGGCCCGCTGCGGCCGAAGAACGCCCTGTAGCAGCACATCCCCACCTCGGCCTCCGGCGCGATGGCCCGGGTTTTGGCGTTGATGAAGAGCATCTCGTAGGTATCCGGGTCGACGACGTAAATCCAGGAGTTCTGGTTGTCCAGCGCCATCAGCAGACCTTGGGCGGCGGTCTCGGTCTTCTCCTGGGCCCGCATCTTCAGCAGGAAGACGGACAGCAGCTCGGCCACGAAGGTCAGCGCGTCAATCTGGTCCTTGGTCCAGAGGCGGTTTTCGCCGTTCTCGTCGAACCCCACCCAGCCCCGGAACCGCCCGTTGTCCCGGATGGCGCACTGGAGCATGGATTTGATTCCCTGGGGGACCAGTATGTCCTGCTGCGCCTGGGGCAGCTCGGAGATGTCGGGACAGTAAAAGATACCGTTCTCGTTGAAATTCTCCATGTATCCGCCGCCCAGGTCCTCAAAGCTCACGCTCTGGAGCTTGTCGATCTGGGGCTCAATCCCCGTATTGCACCACTCAAAGGTATTGGTGCTGTGCCGGTTCTCCCCGTCGTTTTCAAAGATGTAGGCCCGGCTCACGTCGAACTGACGGCCCGCCATCTCCAGGATGGACTCCACCGCCTCCTCCACATTGCCCGCCCTGTATAATATCTGGAAGACATACTGGATGAAGCCGGAAGTCTTGGTGGCGCCCCGCTCGTCGGAGTCGATGCGGGCGCCCAGCGCGCTCCCCGCCGGGGCCAGGTCCTCAAAGCTCTGGTCCATCCACCTGCCGTCGTAGGCCACGAAGCAGTTCTTTCCCTGGCTCTTGGCCTGGTAGAGCGCCCGGTCCGCCCGCTGGAACAGGTCCTGATAGCACAGTCCGTCCTCCGGGGCGTAGGCGATGCCGATGGAGCAGGAGAGCGGGCACTTGTCCAGCTCCCCCTCGAAGAGCTCCCGGAAGCTCTCCACCAGCAGGCCGGCCCGGTTCTCCGCCACCTCCCGGTTGGGCAGCCGGGGCAGGAAGACCATAAACTCGTCGCCGCCGATGCGGCCGATGATGTCCCCGCCCCGGAAGAGCTCCCGGATGCGGTCTGAGATCTGGGTGAGCACCGCGTCGCCGAACATATGGCCGTAGCTGTCGTTGATCAGCTTAAAATTGTCCACGTCCAGAATGAGCATGGCCCCGATCTCGCCGCTCTCCCGCTGCTCCAGGTACTGCTCCACCCGGCGGTGCATGGCGGCCTTGTTGCACAGGCCCGTGAGGGCGTCCATCTCCGCCTTGGCCTGGAGGGCGCGGGTGCGGCTCTTCTCGCTGTCCACGTCCAGAATCACGCCCACCGCCTTGATGGGTCTGCCGTTCTCATCGTACTGGGCCGAGGCCCGGGTGCGGCACCAGAGGTACCGCCCGTCGGCGGCGGCGATGCGGTACTCCGCCTGGGCGTAGGACGTGCCGGCGGCCAGCTTGTCGATGAGCTCCTCCAGCGCGGGCCGGTCGTCGGGGTAGATGTGGGAGGAGGAGGCCATACCCATGGCGCTGCGCTCCCCGGCGGGGGGATAGCCGAATTTTTTCTCCCAGTTCTGGGAGTAGCTGATCTGGTCGGTGAGCATGTCCCACTCGAAGATGATGTCGTCGGTCTGGTCCATGATAATCTGGTGGCGCTCCAGGGAGAGGCGCAGCTCCTCCCGGGCGCGCTTGTCCCGGGTCACGTCCACAAGCACACAGTAGAGGTATTCGTCGCCGTCCTCCTCCACCACCTGGCCCTTGTCCAGAACCCAGACGGTGGAGCCGTCCTTGCGGCGGACGCGGTACTCAAGCTCTACGGCGTTGCCCGCCTGAAGCTGTTCGCGCACCTGAGCCGCCGCCTGGGCCCGGTCGTCGGGGTGGAGCATGGCGAGCAGGCGGTTCTGGAACCGCTGGGCGATCTCCTCCTCGTTGTAGCCGAACATGGCGGTGAGGCCCGCGCCGGCGCGGACCATCGTAAGCTGGCTGTCGTTCCGGCACTGAACGATGCCGCCGGGGATGTTCCGGGCCAGCGCCACCACGCCCTGCTCCGTCTTTTCTCCGTCCTCGCTGCGCCGGAGGGACAGCTCCCCGCCGATATCCCGCCAGATCATCATGGCCCGGTGGCGGTGGGGGTCCTCGGTATCGATGCGCAGGAGCGTGGCCCGATACCAGTGGTAGTCCCCGGTGCTGCGGCGGAAGACCCGGTACTCCCGGGAGCGCTTCATCAGCCCTTCCTCAAAGAAGGTGCCCAGGTAGTTCTCCATGGTCTCCTCCACCCGGCGGCGGTCGTCGGGGTGGACGCTGCTCTGGACGAAGGCGTGGAAGCACTGGCGGAAGCTGCCGCCGGAGCGGAGCTGGTCGAAGTCGTCGTTGGGGGCGTAGACCATGTGGTAGATGTCCGCGTCCAGGTCCACCTCCAGCACGGGCACGTTGAGGTAGCGCAGCACGGTAAAGTACTTGGTCTGGGTGAGCTGGGCGGTATCCACCTCGTGGAGGAACTCCGCCTCCGGCCGCGGCTGGAAATCCGCGCTTGGGGAGCGGCCGTCGGCGTACTCCCGGGCCAGCACGCGAAACTGCTCGCCCACGTTTTTCAGGCACTCCAGCAGCTTGGGCGAGAAAGCGCCGCATTCCCCGTTGAGAATCATGTTCATGGCCTTCTCGTGGGAGTAGGCCTTCTTGTAGACCCGGTCGGTGGTCAGCGCGTCGTAGCAGTCGGCGATGCCCGCCACCTGGGCGCAGATGGGGATGTTGTCCCCCTTGAGCTTGTCCGGGTAGCCCCTGCCGTCCCAGCGCTCATGGTGGTAGCGGCAGATGTTGTAGGCGTAGCGCAGGTACTCCTGATCCCCCAGCCGGGAGAGTCCGTCCAGCATGGCGCAGCCCTTGGTGGTGTGGGTCTTCATGATCTCGAACTCCCCGTCAGTGAGGCGTCCGGGCTTGTTGAGGATGGAGTCCGGGATGGCGATCTTGCCCACGTCGTGCATGGCGGCGGCCCGGGTGATGCTCTCGATCTTCCGCTCGTCCAGACCGTACTCCCGGCAGTTGCAGGCCACGTCGTGGAGCAGAATTTTGGTAAACATGCGGATGCGCAGGATGTGCTGGCCCGACTCCATGCTCCTGTACTCGATGACGGAGGAGAGGGCGTCGGTAATAATCTCGTTGGACTCCCGCAGGCTCTGCGCCTGCTCCTCCACCAGGTCCTCCAGGTGGAGCTTGTGGAGGTTGAGCTCGATGATGTTCTGCACCCGCCGCCGGATGACGTGGGGCTCAAAGGGCTTCATCACGATATCCGAGGCCCCCAGGTCGAAGGCCCGGACCTCGCTCTCAGCGGAGCCCTCCGCCGTAACCATCACCACGGGGATCTGGTCCAGGAAGCCCCGGGCGCTCATCTCCTTGAGCACCTCGTAGCCGTTCTTCACCGGCATCACCACGTCCAGCAGCATGACGGCGATGGCGCTGCGGTACTGCTCCACCAGGAGCATGGCCTGCTCGCCGTTCTCCGCCTCCAGGATGTGGTACTCGTCCTCCAGCACGCCCCGGAGGATGGCGCGGTTGATCTCCATGTCATCCACGATCAGAATGACATTTCTCTTCCCGCTCATCAATTCCCGCCCCCGGCCAGCAAAGCCGTCACGGCGCGGTAGGCCGCCTCCGCCGGCGCATAGGACGCCCTGGCGCCGTCCAGGTCCCCGGCGCGCAGGAATTCCACCAGCACGCACACCGCTTCGTAGAGGGCGGTGAACCCCAGGTTCCCCGCGATCCCCTTCAGGGTGTGGGCGGCCATAAAGCCCCCCTCCGCGTCCCCCGCCTCCAGGGCGGGGGCGATGGCGTCGAAGGTCTTGTCGTCCATGAATTTCAGGAGGAAGCGCTCGTAAAACGCCTCGTTGTTCATAAAGCGCCTCAGCGCGCCCTCCGTGTCCGCCCCCAGCTCCGTCAGAGCGTCAATCAGTCTGCTGTTGCTCATATCCCCCACGTCCTTCCACGGCGGCAAATTTCCCAGCGCGCGTCGGCCCCTGTCAAAACAAAGTCCATATTGATTTAAGTATATCGCGTCCGGCGTAAACAGTCAAACAAAACCGCCCGTTACCGCCGGATTTTCTCCCACGTACCGCACCCGCAGTTTTAAATTAATGCTTGACATCCGCGTTTTATGCTGATATACTATCACAGCACAATAAAGCAGGAACGGTACCTTCCGTCCTCACCTCCCGCCAGCGGCGCAGGGGTCAACATGGAGTCAGGTCGCACCGGCAGCGGTGCGCTCTGTCGTGTTGGACGCGGGTACCGATTCGGTAGCCGTTTTTTTTGCGGTTAAAGTGAATTGGAGGTGCTTTCGTATCAGCAACAAGGGTCATCAGCTCAATGAGGAGATTCGGGACCGCGAGGTCCGTCTGGTCGCCGAGGACGGCGAGCAGCTTGGCATCATGTCCGCCCGGGACGCTTTGGAAAAAGCCATGGACCAGGGTCTGGACCTGGTGAAGATCTCCCCCACCGCCAATCCCCCCGTATGCAAGCTCATGGACTACGGTAAGTTCAAGTTCGAGCAGCAGAAGCGGGATAAGGAGGCGCGCAAGAACCAGCACGTGGTCGAAATCAAGGAAGTGCGTATGTCTCCTGGCATCGACGTCAACGACTTCAACGTCAAGCTCCGCAACGCCCAGAAGTTCCTCTCCGAAGGCGACCGGGTCAAGGTCACCGTCCGCTTCCGCGGCCGTGAAATGGCCCACACCAGCATCGGCCGGGACCTTCTGCTCAAGTTTGCCGAGCAGTGCGCCGAGGTGGCTACGCTTGACAAGGACCCCAAGCTGGACGGACGGCATATGTCCATCTTCCTGTCCTCCAAAATCAGCAAGGACGCCAAGGACGGCAAGAAATAAACGATTCCTTCGCGGAATGAAACAGTAAAGGAGAACACTACAATGCCGAAGCTCAAGACTCACAGCGGCGCCAAGAAGCGCTTTAATCTCACCAAGAGCGGCAAGGTCAAGCGCGCCCAGACCAAGAAGCGTCATCTGCTCAACGGCCATGGCAAGACCACCAAGCTCAAGCGCTCCCTGCGCGGCGCCACCTATGCCGACAAGACCAACGAGCCCGCCATCAAGCGCATGATTCCTTACAAATAAGAATCTTTCTTTCACTCACAACATAGGAGGCTAATCTACAATGGCTAGAGTTAAAGGCGCGATGATGACGCGCAAGAGAAGAAATAAAATCCTCAAGCTCGCGAAGGGCTACTGGGGCGCCAAGAGCAAGCACTTCAAGATGGCCAACGAGCAGGTCATGAAGTCCCTCAAGTACGCCTACACCGGCCGCCGCCTGAAGAAGCGCGACTTCCGTTCCCTGTGGATCACCCGCATCAGCGCCGCCTGCAAGATGAACGGCATGAACTACTCCACCTTCATGAACGGCCTGAAGAAGTCCGGCATCGAGATCAACCGCAAGATGCTGGCCGAGATGGCCGTCAACGACAAGGCCGCCTTCACCCAGCTCACCGAGATGGCGAAGGCCAAGCTGGCCTGACGCCCGCCGCCGCGGACAGAAAACTCCCCCCGCTATGATATGCTCCCTTCATGAGAGACAGTGAAGCTTAGAACTGTCATCATGGAGGGAGCATTGTCATGTCAGGAAGAGAGAAATGATGCCCGAAAAAAAGATGGAGACAGTTCTCAGACGCCTCAGCGGAGAAAGCAGTATAAGCGGAGTACCTCAACACGGCGAAATCGATATGAGGAAGATGCGGACCTGCTGTGCGTGGCCATACTGGCTTTGCCGGGCGAAGCACTGAGACTCCCCCGCCGCAATCATATGGCGGATCAGTCTCTTTTCTAAGTTCTGTACAGCCGATAGGTACAGTATGATTGCGTCTCCGGCTGTCCTTCAGGATATACCGAAATAAACTTTACGGAAAAAATATTACAGGTGGTTTCCACGCCGGTACACGGGTCACGAAGTACAAAATAGCTGGGTCCGACATTAGCGAGAAAACCAGACATCGTCTTTACTGACTGTGTGCCGATCAGAAAATCGCATATTACAAATCGTCCCTTAGCGGTATATAAAAGCTCCTGCAAAGAGCGCTTATCAATAGGAGAAGCTACAGTTTTATGAAGCTGAGGGACTTGAACTTCATATGGCTCCCAGTTGGGATTCGGTATCGCAGCCATATCATGACTCATCATTTCACCTCCACAGGCGGCATTGGCTTGTTTTCAGGCCGCCTATATCATTATTCTCCTTATCGAAAAACGTCACATGAGCGTGTAAGATAGAGCCATGTGTGACTGGCAGCGCCTGCGGCCGGGGGTTCCGTCTGCATTAAACGCCCAGCACAAGCTGCTGGACAGGAAAAACTATTCTCCCTTTTAAGTTAATTGTGGCTGGTGCTTAATTCCCTAAATTTGGTGTAAGTTTATCCATTAGGGGACATAAAAAGCGGCCAGAGGTGGCGTTCCTCTGGCCGCTTCTCTCTTAATGTAGTTTACTTATAGGGTGATAAATCAGCAAGTGCGACTTATACCCAATAAGGCGTAGCTAAATCAGCCCAGTAGACTGGAAACTATATTTCTGTTTTCAGTAGTGAATACATCTTCATGTCGATAACTTCGCCGTTCTTTACAGCGTTACTTCTTAATGTACCTTCGTATTGAAACCCTGCTTTTTCAAGCACACGGCAGGAAGCGGCATTGTATGCAAACGGTTCTGCATAAATGCGGATTATATCGCTCTTGTCAAAAACATACATGCAGATTTGTCTTACGGCTTCAGTCATAATTCCTTTGCCCCAATATTCTTCTGCAATGTAATATCCCAATTCGGCAGTCTGCCTGTGAATGTTTCCTTGACGAAAAACACCAATACTACCAATTACTTTTCCGTCTACCGTAATAGCAAATGCAAACGTTTCGTTTTCATCTGCGGAGAGCATAGCAGAAATAAAATCCACTCCGTCTTGCTCTGTGTAAGGGTAAGGTAATCCGTCCCGAAGATTATCCTGTATTTTTGTATTGGAAAGAGCCGATGCTACAGCTTTTGCGTCCGATAACTTCCATTCCCTTATTTTGCAAGTCATTTTACACATATCTCCTCGCTAACTTCCGATTTGTTGAGTTCGCCTTTTCCGCCTAAGACGTTCTTTACTAAAAAGAGGGTCATGTCGAAATAGTTGCACGGAGCTTTTTCCACTTGCGAATTTTGCTTCTAAAGGTCTTAAAGGGTGCAGCTGTATTGATGTGAACCCATTTCCAGATTGGCCAATTAGACGGAGTAGACTGCGCCCACTTTCGTCCTCCCGGCTGAAAAAGCTCGTCAGCAGAAAAACCTTGTAGCCAGTCAATCAAGCTGGAAACGGCTTCTTTATACAGTTGCTTTAGCTCTGAAAGGCTCTGCGTGTTGTAGGTGGCATAAAAGCCCTCATAAATCGCACCCATTTGGTTCCACTTATATCCGGGCGCGGGCGTAATCACTTCTTTCCCGGCCAGTTCATCGCTATCCCAGCCGCGAATGAGACCCATCCATCCAAGCTGATAGGCAATCATCTCACGGGGCGTTCTGTCCACGCCCTCTAATCTTAAATCAATATCCTTATCCGCTACATCATCAAATTCCACAATAAATAGAGTAGCTGTCTTATTTATTTCCTCGGCAAGCGCCTCTTTACTTGTGTATTCCTGCATGATACACCTCCATTTTTTCTTTAATTATACCAATATAATATGACAACTGCTTGTCAGCTTTTAGACGGAATATCCGCCAAGTGCGTAACTTACCAAATAAGACGTACTGGAACTAGAATCTATGAAACCGCATAGGTAAATACATTCAAATCTACAATTTCTTTACCGCCCCAGTGCTTCTCTTGAACAGTATCGGGATCTTTTATAAAACCATTTTTTATCAGTACTTTTTCAGAAAATACATTTTCAGGCATGACAAATGCTTTCAACTTTTGAACGCCCAAATCATTACAGAGGTAATCCATTATAAGCCTTACTGTATCAGTCGCAATCCCTCTGTGCCAATACGATTCGTTTATGCGGTAGCCAATCGTTATTTGGTTCATTCTTTTTTTATAATCAAACAGCTCTGCAAGTCCTATGAGCTTATCAGGTTCATCGCACAGATAAATACCTGCAATAATCAGTTTCTTTTTATCGAAATCTCTCCCGCCGAGGTTTCTAATTGCAGCTAGCAAACTTCCCTTGCTTTTTCTATACAGGAATGGAGGTACATATTGATAGACGTTAGGATTGTTCGTAATTTCCATAAGGTCGTCCACGTCACCTTCAACCATTTTCCTGATGATAATATGGTCATTTCTTAGGTATGGAAATGTTTCAAACAGCTCTGCCATTGTATCACCGCCTTCGTTCGTCTTATCCGCCAAAGGCGGCACTCAATTTTTATTGTATAATACCATAGCGGCTTGTTACTCGCAACGCCGTCTGGTGAAATCGACGGAGTTTTTTACATACACACTTATCTACAACAGGGACTGTATTTATTCGATGATTATTCCAGACACATTTAGCTTGAACAGGGAGAAACTATTTAAACTGAAACTGCTTTATGATGCCTGCCGCCATGAAAGTAATCTCATATTGAGCGGGTTGAGTATCCAGCTCGTGTCCTATGCCGTCTACGCTGGCCGCATCAAAAAGAAAAACCTGCATATACATGAACGCCCAAAATATTTTGCTTCCCCATGAATCTATACAAGCTCTAAACAGAAAAAATTGCCTCTCGGTAAATGTGTACTCATCGTTGAGCATCAGGCGGTCTTGCTTCCAGTTTAATGATGTCAATTTCTTTCTCCTGACAGGGCGCAGAAATCTGAGAAGAAATCAAAAAATGCCCCCCTCCGTCAGAAAATTTAGAGAAAGTATTGATACATGTTAGAGAATCATCTAAAATATGAACTACCATGATTCGGCCCAGGATCCAGGGTCCCTTTTGGAGCTTGCAGCGCGGTTGCTCCGCGGTAAGGTTATCGCTGCTTAAAGCACCCACAGCCGTCGGATGACGGTAATTATAAGAGGAGGAAAAAATATGAAGCAATGGAAGGGGTTCATAACCGGTATCCTGGTTACTCTCCTGGTCCTCGGATTGGGCGGGGCTGCTTTTGCCGCAGTCGCTCAGAAGCAAGCTACGCTTGATTACAACGACATCAAAATCACACTGAACGGCAGCGCAGTCACCCCCACTGACGCCAACGGGGCCGCCGTGGAGCCCTTCGCCATTGACGGCACCACCTATCTGCCCGTTCGCGCCGTCGCAAACGCGCTCGGCCTTGGTGTCGAATGGGACGGCGCCACAAAGACCGTTAAGCTCACCAGCGAAGGAGCCGCCGCTCCAGCCGCGCCCTCTATTCCCGGAGCGTACAGCCGCACGAACCCCGCCCCGATTGGGACGGCGCAGAGCGTCAGCCTTGAATCCTATTCTTACGGCAAGTACAGTGTGACTGCGGTCATAGAGGAATCTATCCGGGGCGATGCTGCCTGGAAAAAGATTCAGGCTGCCAACCAGTTCAACAGCCCCGCCCCGGAAGGGCAGGAATATGTACTCGTAAAACTCAAGGTCACCCTTGATTCCTCTGAACAGGATAAAGCTGTAAGCTTTTCCGACTTTAGTTTTGTGCCATACAGCTCTACCAGTGCCGAATATAAAGATGTTGTTGTCGTTTCCCCGGACCCTGGTTTCGGTGGCTCCGTATACGCAGGCGGAACACTTGAAGGATATGCAGTCTATTGCGTAGACAAGACCGACACGGCCCCTAAGCTAGTGCTTGGCGCCGGATATGACGGTTCGGGCGGTATTTGGTTCTCTATGGTATAATTATGAAGCAGTCTTGTGATGCCGCACCCAAACCGCCGGAGGGCGGAAAACAAGAGGAGAGGGTCTGAAATGAAAAGAAAAGTAATCTCTGCAATGCTATCCCTGGCGATAGTCGTGTCACTCGCCGCCTGCTCCAACGGTGAAGCTCCCAGTTCGCCAACGCCGGCCGATTCTACACCTGCAAGCCCTGCACCGACAGCTACCACGCCGGTAGAGCCCGCCCCAACCAACAGCGCGCCCGCAGAAACGCCCAGTGGCGGAGTAGAGGTGGACGAAGGTCTGCTGTCGGTAGAAATTACCCTTCCCGCCTCTCTCTTCGAGGGAACGGACATGACCGCCTTTGACCCGGATAATTACGCGCAGGAGCAGGGCTTTGCCGCAGCTGTACTCAACGATGACGGGTCCGTTACAGTTAAAATGAGCAAGGCGAAACACAGCGAGCTTTTAGCCGAGATGTCAAAGCAGTATGATGAATCCTTTGCCGCCATGGTAGAGGCAGAAGACAGCCCATATATTAAGTCCATTACCCATACAGACGACTTCAGCGCCATCACAGCTCAGGTAGACCGCACGGCCTATGAAGCCGAGGTCATCAACCTTACGCCATTTGTATTGGGTATGTCCGGAATGATGTACCAAGCCTTTACCGCCGGCACCCCCCGGGTCGAGGTAATCATCGAAGACGCCGACACTGGTGATATCGTGACCTCCTATGTTTTCCCCGATGATATGAATGGATAAATAAAAACCCGCCCCCAGGTCCAGCACACCTGAGCGCGGCAGTAGCCAAGGCCCCCGAATCATCAAGGCGCCTCTATGCCCTTTGATTGTAATCGGCAGGGCATGGAACTGTAATAGGAGAAGGGGTGATGCCGCCCAAAGGCGGCGAAACCCAAAAAAGAAGCCGGTGCATCACCCGCCGCAAGTGCGGCGTCCCAAGCATTTTTGCCTTCGGCAAAGATCTTGATGCCGGGCGGATTCACTCCGCCCGAGCAGATAAAATAAACCCGGTATCCAAAAAAATGACCACACCTTTCGGTGTGGTCATTTTTTTGACAAGGAGAGTCAAACCCGAAGTCGGAGAAAAAATCCGCCGCGAGTGCGGCGTGTCAAGCATTTTTGCATAGCAAAAATTTTGATGCCGGGCGGATTTATTCCGCCCGAGCAGATAAAATAAATAGGGTGGAGCCGCCCAAAGGCGGCGGAACCCCAAAAAGAAGGACAGGAAAGATAAAATCTTTCCTGTCCTTCTTTTTGGTGCGGATGGCGGGACTCGAACCCGCACGTCCAATTGGACACTAGCACCTCAAGCTAGCCAGTCTACCAGTTCCAGCACATCCGCAAAAGTGCGGCCTAACGAAAGACCGCTTGATTATTATAGCGGGACAGGCCGCATTTGTCAACTGGATTTTTCGCTTTTTTCCCACCGGTTCCAAAATTGTCATTTGGGCCCCCTCTGCCTTGTATCTGTCCCGCTTTTTTTGTATAATAGGTGGCAACAAAGGGGCTGGAGGCGCGTCATGCTGGACATCACCAAAATCGGCACATACCGGGAGAACAACCGCCTGGAGGCCAAGCTGGCCACCGGCGGCCTGCCCGAGAGCCTCTGGGAGACCTATTCCGCCTTTGCCAACACCTATGGAGGCGTCATTTTGCTGGGGGTGGAGGAGCTGCCGGACAAATCTCTGCGGATTCAGGGTCTGCTGGACGCGGAGGAGATGGCCGCCCGGCTGCGCACCATGCTGGACGACCCGAGCGTCGCCAGCGAAAACCTGCTCTCGCCCGGCCAGCTCCGGGTTGTGGACACGGATTCGGGGCGGATTATCGTCATGGAGGTGCCCCGGGCAGACCAGCGCCTGCGCCCGGTCTATGTGGGCGGCGGGCTCTACACCGGCTCCTACCGCCGCTGCGGCGACGGCGATTACCGCCTCACCCGCGCCGAGGTGGACGCCATGCTGGCCGCGCGCCGTTAGGCCGCGCCAAAATAAAGCGGGCCTCGGACGGAGAGGCAGACAGTACACAATTAAAAACGGAGGAGGAACCGGCGTATGGATCATTTTTTTTGAAGCGCTGGCAAGCGGGGAGAGACATCAGGCCCTGCCCGAAGAGTATGACTATTTTGGAAAGCTGATTGGCAGCTGGAACATCGACTATGTCGACAGCCGCGATTCCCGCGTGCTGAAAGGCGAGTGGCATTTTTCACGGGTTCTGGAGGGGATGGCGGTACAGGATGTGATTGTTCTGCCCGGATTTGAATACGGGACCACCCTGCGCGTCTACAACCCGGGCACCCACACCTGGGACATCGCCTACTGTTACACAGGACGCATTATGCGGTTTGAGGCGAGAAAGCAGGGCGACATCATCGTCCTTACGGGTGTTGAGGACGAGAGGAGAAAATGGGTCTTCGCCAAGATCGAGGACGATTATTTTCACTGGCAGGATGTCACTGTAACAGACGACGGGGAATGGGAGGTCCGCTTTGACCTGCACGCCCGGCGCATGGGATAAGGACTTTTCCGCCTGCCCGGTCTGTGCAGGCGGTATGCTCTGAAGCGCCTGCTTTTCCGGGCGGCAGGCGGTGGAATTTTTGCTGCCCCCGCCCCCGGACACGAATGAGAAGCGACCCAGGTATGGCAGTGGAACCGTTAAAAACGCGTTTTTAACGGTTCCACTGCCATACCTGGTTTTTTTGTCTATGAGCTCATCCAGGGCGCTCCTGCATTCTTTTGTATTTCGCAATGTCAATGCAGCTTCAACCTGGAGCGTGTGGCGGAGTCCATCTCCTCCATCATCTATCCCCGGGCCACGGAGAAGGGGGATCGGCTCCACCATGCCCCTGGCGGGCCTCACCGATACCGTACTGGCGGGCGACTCCCTGCGGCTGAGTCAGGTGCTGCGGAATCTGCTGTCCAACGCCCTCAAATTCACCCCCTCCGGCGGCTCTATCCGGCTGGAGATCCGCCAGCTTTAGAAGAAGAACGGCCGGGTGCGCCTGCGCTTCACGCTCATCGGCATGAGCGGGGAGATGTGTGGAGGCGGTGCTGGCTTCCCACACAACCGGCGAGGATTACGACGTGTGCCTCGTCGACTGGAAGATGCCGGACATGGACGGCATTGAGGTAACCCGCAGGGTCAAGGAGTACGTGGGGCCGGACGCCACCATCGCGGCCATGACGGCCGACGCCGTCCACGAGGACGTGGTCAGGGCCGGCGAAGCCGGTATGAACGTCCACCTGGCCAAGCCCATTGACCCCGAACATCTGTTTTAGATGATAGAGACATCCGTCGCCGGAGCAGCGCCAGCAGCCTGCGCCGGTTGAAAACACGGCCTGCCGCCAAAAAAAGCTGCGGGTCGTCCGTACACGCATTATAGTTAAAATTCGGCTTTTGTTCATCTCAGATTTGCATAGAGCGTCACAACACGGGAATTGTGTCCCAAGAAAGCAGGCGTCCTCCGGTCCTCGCTCCGTTTGAAAAAGCCTCCGGCCGCGGCGCCCGGCGTCGGACAGACCGCGCCCTCCCCCGCTACAATATGATTGTTGTGGATGAGGCTCGCTTTAACTGTTTTACTAATTTTTTGGTCCTTTATATAATAAACGCATCGGTTACAGACGATTTTATGTATGTGATGACCGAAAAAACAAAGCAGTTTGCGGATGGACCGAAAAGGAGGGGTCTCAGCTATGAGCGTAGATCTATTGCTGAAAAACGGAATCATTGTAACGCCTTCAAAATCCTTCAGAGGAAACATTGCGGTGAAAGACGGCAGGATAGCCGGTATCGGCGGCGAGGAATTTTCCGTGGAGGCGGACGAGGTCGCCGATCTGGGCGGCAAGCATATCCTGCCCGGCGTAATCGATCCCCATGTCCATATCGGCTGGCCGAGCTGGGATTGGGAGGAGGACTGCATCTGTACCACCAGAACGGCTGCCGTTGGCGGCGTCACCACGGTGATTCACTTCCTGAATGAGCCGCTGCCGCTCCATGAGGAGCTCTCCATCGGCATTGAGCGTTTTGAGCGCAATGCCTATGTGGACGGCTCCTTCCACGAGGGCATTTTCACCCAGGGACAAATTGATGAGATCCCGGATATGGTGGAGACCCGGGGCGTGAATACCTTTAAATTTTATCTGCCCTATAAGGGCGCCGAGGCCGTGCCGCCTCTTGTCGGGATCGACGACGGAATTATTTACGCGGGTTTTAAGGAGATCGGTAAGCTGAAAGAGAAGGCGCGCGCGCTCATCCACGCGGAAAACATCGAAATCTTTTATAAAATCAAGGAGCAGATGCAGGCGAGCGGCGAAGACGCCTCGGCCTACTGGACGGATACCAGGCCAAACTGGGTCGAGGTGGAGAGCATCCGCAAGGTTGTCGCCTTCGCCAAGGGGACCGGCTGTCCCCTGTATCTGGTACATCTCACCACAAAGGAGGCGAAGGAGGAAATCCTGCGGGCCCGGGCCGAGGGCGTGGACGTGATCGGCGAGACCTGCCCCCAGTACCTGGTTCTCAACGTGGAGAATACGGACCGGGTAAAGAGCAAAGTCAATCCCCCCCTGCGGCACAGGGAGGATAACGAGGCCATGTGGCAGGCGATTCAGGAGGGCGTGATTACCTGTATCGGCACGGACCACGCCAGCGTGGCCCTGAAGGATAAGCAGGATTTCTGGGATGGCATCGTGGGCTTCGCCGGCCTGGAGACCACCCTGCCCGTGCTCCTGAGCGAGGGCGTCAACAAGGGGCGTATTTCCATTGAAAAGGTGGCCGAGATTACCAGTTACAATGTGGCGAAAACCTTTGGCCTGTACCCCCAGAAGGGCAGCATCGAGGTGGGGGCCGACGCTGATTTCGCAGTGGTGGACCTGGAAATGGAGAAGGCGTACTCCGTCAGGGAATCCCCCAATATTACCGACTACTCCCCCTATGACGGCATGGTCTTCAAGGGCTGGCCGATCCAGACCTACCTCCGGGGCAGGCTGATCTTCGACCACGGCACGATTTTAGGCGAAAAGGGAGCCGGTAAATTCATTCCCCGGTTTTCCGCTCAAAAATAGCGGCCGGGCTCTCATGGGCGGATATAAATATGATAGGAGGAAGAAACATGGGTAAGTTGGACGGAAAGGTAGCGGTCGTGACAGGCGGCTGCCGGGGAATCGGTATGTACATCTCCCTGGACTGCGCCAGGGCGGGCGCAAAGGTCTGCGTGAACTACACCTCTGCCGGCAGCAGGGAAAAGGCCGACGCGGTGGTGGCGGAAATCGAAAAGGCCGGCGGGCATGCTTTCGCATATCGCGCGGATGTCACCGACCCCGCACAGGTCCGGGCCATGTATGAGGAGACGGTGTCCAGATATGGCCAGCTGGATATTCTGGTCAATAACGCCGGCATCCTTCTCCAGGGACTCTTGATTGAGCAGGCCTATGAGGATATCCAGGAGATGCTGCGGGTCGACCTGTTCGGCTGCTTCGTTGCAATTAAGGAGGCCTTCCCCTATCTGGTGAAGGCCAAAAGCGGCCGGGTGATCAATATCGCCTCCCAGCTCGGCCAGAAGGGCGGACCGGAGCTGTCCGCCTACTCCGCTGCAAAGGGCGGCGTGATTGCCCTGACGAAGGCCCTGGCCCTGGAGTTTGGGGCACTGGGTATGAAGACCAATATCCTGGTGAATGCCGTGGCCCCCGGACCGGTGGACTGCGGTGTGACGGAGCATGTCTCAAAGGAGTGGCGGGCCGCCAAGGAGCTGACGCTGCCCCTGGGGCGCTACTGCGACGGCAGCGAGGTCTCTCCCGCCGTGGTATTCCTGGCCAGCGACGACGGCAGCGCCTTTATCGGGCAGACCATCAGCCCCAACTGCGGAGACACCATGCTGTGATATTAGCAGCATAAGACAGGAAGGCTCGCCCGCCGTATGCGGCGGCGGACCGGATAAAACGAAAGGGATCGGAGGATGGGCATGGAAAAAAACAACAAAACGGCTAACTCCAGCGATTTTGAGGTAACCGCAGTCCCTCAAAGCGGCAGAAAATCCCTGTGGACACTTGCGTTCATCTTCGCCGGCTGGGGTTTGAACTCTTCCGAGATTATCTCCGGGGGCACCATCGCGGCGCCGCTGGGCCTGACGAAGGGCGTCGTCGCGATTATCATTGCCACCGCGGTAAACTGTGCGCTGGCGGTTCTTCTGGCGGTTCCGGGCGCGAAAAAGGGCCTCGGCTTTGCCCTGATGACCCGGCATACCTACGGCAATATCGGTTCCAAAATCCCCTCTGTCGTCATTTCCGTCGTGCACTTCGGCTGGTACGGCATCCTGACCGCGCTCCTGGCAAACGTGGCCATTCAGGTGATGCCGTCCCTGAACTTTAAAATCGTGGCAATCGTTGCCGGGCTGGCGATTGCGGTGGTGGCGGCGGTTGGAATCAAGGCCACGGCAATCATCGGCTATCTGGCGGTTCCGTGTGTGCTGATTGTCGGTCTGATCGGCGTCTTCAAGCTCACCGGCAGCGCGTCAACCTTTATGCCGGGCACAGGCGGCTCGACCATCCCCATGGGCATCTCCCAGGGCGTGGGCGCCTTCGCGGTGGGCTCTCTTCTGGCCTGTGATATCGCGCGTTTTTCACGGACGAAGGGTCAGGCGGCGCTGGGCGTCTGCATCGGTCTGTTTATCGGCCTGGGATTTGTGCGTGTTCTGGGCGCGATGAGCGTCCTGACCACCGGCCAGCCGGATATCGTCCTGGCGTTCGCGGCGCTGGGCATGGCGGGCGCCGCGTTCCTGTTCCTGTTTTTAAACATTGTCTCCACAACGGACAATATTTTGTACTCCACCGGCTTATCGCTTTCAAACATCTTTCGCTGGAACCGGGTATATTTGACGCTGATTGCAGGCGTTTTGGGCACCGTCGTGGCAGTTATGGGTCTGGACAAGTTCTTTGGAGCGTGGCTGAACTTCCTGGCCTCCATTATACCGCCCATGGGCGGCGTGGTAATCGCGGATTACTACTTTGTCAAGAGGAGGGACTTCTGCGAGCTCGAAGATATCAAACGTCCCTTCAACGTCTTCGCCCTAATCGCATGGGCCTGCGGCATCGCGGCGGCCATGCTGAACATCTGGTGTCCGGCTATCGACGGCCTGATCGCCTCCATCCTGGTGTACGTGATTCTGATGTATGCGGTGAAGAAAAGCAGGCCTGAGTATTACTGCAGGCTGACAAATACTCAGGCGAAGATTTCTGCGCAGTAAAATGATGCAGAGAAGGGCGGCGGGCGCTCACCCTTCTCTGCGGCACTGCGGTAGAAAGGAGAGATCTGGTGTGCTCAACAGCGTGAAGGTTGCGGCGGCTCAATTTGACGTCCATATCCTCGACAAGGCATATAACCTGGACAAAATGGAGGAGATGTCCAGACGGGCCAAAATGCTGTACGGCGCCGATCTGGTGGCTTTTCCCGAGGCGTCGCTTGCGGGCTACTGCTTTGAAAGCCGGGAAGAGGCCCTGTCCGCCGCGGAGGCGTTCGACGGGCCCTCTGTCCGCCGGATGAGCCGCCTGAGCGGAGCACTGGGCATGACCATTGTCTTTGGGACGGCGGAAACAGCCGGGGACCGGCTCTATAATTCCGCCGTATGCTGCCTGCCCGACGGACAGGTGCGGTGCTACCGAAAGACTCATCTGCCTCTTTTGGGTCTGGATCGTTTTGCCGACCCGGGGGACGCGCTCTGTGTTGTAAATGCGCCCTTTGGCAAGCTGGGGCTGCTTGTCTGTTACGATCTGCGTTTCCCGGAGCCAATGAGGGAGGAGGCGCTGCGGGGAGCGGAGCTGGTGGTCCACATTACGAACCTCCCCCCTGCCGGGAATGCCTACCCCGACTTTTTTAGCCGGGCCAGAGCCTGTGAGAACCGGGTTTTCCTGTTGTCCTCAAACCGCATCGGTACGGAACGGGGCTTTCAGTTTATCGGCCGTTCTCAGATCCTCGATCCCACGGGCGCCGTCCTGGCCGAACTGACGGACTGCGAGGGCATAATTGCCGCGGATATCAACCTTCGGCAGGCCGGGGAAAAGGACATCATCGTAAGGCCGGGCGTGCATGAGATGCATCTGTTCCGTGATCGCCGGCCCGAGCTGTACGGGAACATCGGTGCAGCCATCCTGTAAACAGCCTATGGCAGACATGACAGCCTCCGGGAATCGGCAGATTTTAAAATGGGGAGACCACAGCTTAATGTGGTCTCCCCATTTTTTCTTCGCCGGCGGCGGCGTCATGTTTCTGCAAAAGGAGTGTTTGGCCCGACGCCTCCCCCTCCGCGTGAGCGCCCGCGCCCTCAGCCGTTGGCCGGGAAAAGCACCGGGAATGTGATGCTGCACACCAGCAGAATAACGGCAAAGAACATCGCAACGATCATCAGGATCGCCTCGGCGTCCAGGGCGATGCTGCTGATGCCCAGCCTTTTGGACATTGCTTTCAGGGGAAAGTGGGCAATAAAGCCCGCGGCGATCATGGCGATCCCCACATACAGGACGGCAGGCAGGCTGAAATTGAAGCCGATGGCTGTGGTCCTTGACATCACGGCGCCCACGGATTCCACTATCATGCCGAGCGCAATGACGGACATGACGATGATACACGGCAGTTCCTTCTTCTTCATCGCTTAAGCCTCCTTCTTCTTCATGTTCCTGACGGTCCTGCGGATATTGAGCGCCAGTCCCGCCAGAGCCCCGCCGATGACCGCCACATTGGCCGCAACAAGCCACATCACCCAGGGAGGCGTGATATTCACGATGCGGGTGCTGTTGGAGATGCCGTTCATGCCGTTGGAGTTGGCTGTGACATACAGGATGTGATGAGCCGCCTCCCGCAGCTCATTCATCATGGTGGGGCTGCCGCGGACCTCGGTCTCGTCCAGAGTCTGGGCGCTCAGGAACATATCCGTACCGGCCCAGACCGCGGTGTCGTTGATATCGGCGCCGAAATTGCCCTGGGTGTCGGTGTTGATCATGCCCTCGAAGCCCCACTCACCCCGGACGATGTTGTCCAGCAGGTTTCTGTGGTGGCCCACCCAGGTCATGCCGATGCAGTTCATGGAGAGCATCATGGTGTTGCAGCCGTAATCCCGGACCGCAATCTCAAAGGGCCGCAGATAGATCTGTCTGGCCGCCTGTTCGTTGGAGAAGGTGTTGATTTTCACCCGGTTGGTCTCCTGGTCGTTGAGGGCGAAGTGCTTCAGATAGCAGTAGACACCCTTTCCGCCGGCGCCGGCCACCACCGTGCCGGCAAATACGCCGGAGAGGAGGCTGTCCTCGGAGTAGTACTCAAAGTTCCGGCCGGAGAATGCGGATCGGTGGATGTTGCAGGCCGGGGCATACCAGCCGGAGACCATGGTAAACAGGGAGTCCTCCCCCACCAGCTCGCCCTGGCGCCTGGCGAGGTCCTTGTTCCAGGTGGAGGCCAGCAGGACCTCCACGCCGTATCCGTAGCCCTTGGCGCCCACGCCCAGGCTTGCGGTGATTCCGGCGGGGCCGTCGCTGTCGGTGAGGGCGGGCTTCATGACGGAGCCGACGGCGGCGTTGCTGAAGTTTGCCGTCAGAAGTCCGGTCATCTCCTGGAAGGTCAGCTGGTCCAGCAGGGTCTCCCACAGGGGATGGCCGTACTCCAGGCCCCGCATATCCACCAGGGCCAGGCCGTTGGCGGCCCCCATGGCGGGCATCACGGCGTCCGGGTCGGACTCGGGGTCGGGCACTGCGTTGTCGGTGAGCATCTGGTCGGTCACGGTCAGCTCATAGGTCCCGGTGGGAACGGTGCCCGCCCAGTCCTTCCGGGTCATGTAGACAAAGGCGGGGTCGTAGTTCTGGATGTTGATATCGCCCAGCTCGTTGATGATGGCGAAATCATCCTCGCCAACCGCGTAGGCCGCGGTATCCAGGGCGGCCTGGGTAATGCTGCCGGCCAGCGCCGCGCTGCCCTCTGCGGTCATGCCGTCGGCGGCGGTATACCCCTGGGCAGCCAGGATATTGTTCAGGGCGTCATGGGCGCTCTTTCCAACGGCAAAGTAATAGTCGCCCGCGTCGACGACGTAGGTCCCCGCGCCGTTGGCGTCATAGGCGCGCATATACTCCTTGGGAACAGTCATCTCCACCGTCTCGGAGGCGCCGGGCTCCAGCATCCCCGTCTTGGAGAAGCCCGCCAGCTGAACCGCCTCTTTCTCGATATCGTTGTCCCGGTCATACTGGGTGTAGGGGGACTGCATATAGAGCTGCACCGCCTCCCTGCCCGCCGCGCCGCCGCTGTTGGTGACTTTCACGGAGACGGTCACGCTGTCCTCCGCCTCGGTCAGGCGGTAATCCGAGTAGTCAAAGGCGGTGTACGAAAGGCCATAGCCGAAGGGATAGGTGACGACGCTCTGATAGTCGTAATTCCCTGCGTTGGCGGCGCCCGTCACCACGTCGGCATACCGGGTTTCATAGTACCGGTAGCCCACATAGATGCCCTCCTGATAGACCACGTAGGTGCCGGTGGCGTCGCCGGAGCTCCAGCGCATATCGCCCTGGTTCTTTACCGCGGGGTCGTTCTCCAGCATGTCGTTCACCCAGGTGTCCACCAGGCGGCCGGAGGGGTTGACCGCGCCGTTCAGCAGGGCGGGGATGGCCTGCGCGCCCTCCTCGCCCGCGCCGCCGACCCAGAGGATGCCCAGATTCTCATAGCCCAGCACGCTCTCCAGCTCAATGGCCTGCATGGTGTTCAGCAGCAGGACCACCTGGCCGAAGCCGGCCTCCTCGCAGGCGAAGCGGATGAGGTCCAGCTCGTTCTGAGAGAGTTCCAGGAAGGACTTGTCCGGGTCCTCCTCGGTGGTGGTGGGCATGTCGGTGCCCTCCGCACCGGGGCGGCTGACGACCACAATGCCGATATCGCCGTACCCGCTCACATCCCGCAGGCCCGCGGGCATGCTGCTCAGGGGCTGCTCGCCGATCCGCTTGTTGCCCAGTGAGCGGGTCCCGACGCCCGCGCCGTTGTTGTAATAGTCCCACATGGCGGGGTTCACGGCGTATCCGGCCTGCTCAAAAATCTCCTTCAGGTTCAGGGCGTTGACAGTGCTGATACCCCCTGATCCTCCGCCGCCGTACAAGAATCCCATTTCATTGTTGTCTGCGCAGCCCGCGCCCAGCAGGGTCACGCCGCCGCCGGAGGCGATGGGCAGTCCGCCCTGCTTCAGCAGAACCGCGCCCTCCCCCTGTACCTGGAGCGCAAATTCCCGCTGGGCCGCCCGCAGGGCCCGCTGGTCGTAGTCAAACTCGGACTTATAGTACTGGGCGTCCACCGCCTCGCCGCCGGGCGCCTCCTCCACCTTGTAGGTGATCTGACCCAGATTGTTGGAGATCACCAGATAGAAGGCGCCGGCCACCGCGTCGCCCGCCGCCATGATGACCACCAGCAGGATGCAGGCGATGCTGATGACGATGTGCTTGGCCAGGTTGACGCGCTTTGCTGTTTTGCTCATATTGTCTCCTCCTTACGCTTCCGGGTTATAGACGCCCTGCGCCAGGCTGTATTTGCCGTTGCATACCGACCAGGTGAGGCTGTAGTCGCCGGTAACCGGGTCGTACGCGGTGGCGCACTCGGGCAGGAAGTTCAGTGAGCCGTCGTCCATCACATAGTAGCAGACGTCGGGCAGGCTCTTATAGTCGTCGGGGTTGTTGCCCCGGCTCAGGCCGCTGACCAATTCCTCCAGATTCGGCAGGTCTTTCACGCTGATGTCATAACGTCCAGTCTCCGCATCATAGGTACAGCCAGACTTGTAGGGCTCGTTCAGCGGGATGGCGCTCTCTTTAGAGATGGGGAGATCAAAACACACTGGGTCCGCCGCTGTGAGATAGCAAAATTGACGCTCATTAGATGTCGAACCATCATCTACTTTATTAAAGCCGCAGTATCTGCCCTGTCCATCGGCCTCGTTGCCTTCAAAAGCCAAATTATACGAAGTGTCGGGGGCAAAATGGAAAAGGTATTGGTCGGCAGATTCGTCGTAGTCCCAGGTTCCGGAGCGAGAGCCGGTATATTTGCTGGTGCTGCTTGTGGTAAATGTGCCGTCCTCACCGCACACCAGGGTAACCGTTCCGCTGCCGACACCCCCTACCGTGCCGGTGAAGGTGGGCGGCGTGCGGCCCAGGCCCTCGCCGTCATACTCGGCCGCAAACGCCTCGTCCTGACAGGTAAACGCAATCCGTGCGCTGCCCAGGGAGCCCGCGTCCAGCGTGTACTTGAAGGTGAACGCGTTGTCCTCCGGCTGGAACCGGGTATACACAAAGGCGGAGGAGGCGTCCTCGAAGTAGAGCTTGTAGCCCTTGCCCTCCACGAAAACGTAGTGCCCCTCAATCAGAATCTGAGGGAACTCCACCACCCGGAGCTCAAGGGAGCAGGCCTCGTCCCTGAGCCCGCAGATACTGACGTTCATGGTCCTTCCTCCCTCAAAGTCAGAGGAAGCGCCCGTGAACACAAATTCGTACTCGGAATTATCCGCCGCTTGCGCAGTGGTGGGCGTGGGGGCGGAAACGCCGCCGACCGGCTCCTGGGAGGTACAGCCGCCCAAAACCAGGGTCAGTGCCAGAGACAGCGCCAATGCGATGGTTCTCACATAATGTTTGGACCTCATAAATATCCTCCTTGCTTTTTTGAATCTGCGGTTTTCAGGCTGAGACGCCGTCGGTCCCCCTCTCCCCTCGTGTGGCTTCAGGTTTCGTCCTGAGTGGCTCCATTATAGCGTGCCCGGGCCCGCTCGCCGCTTTTTTTGCTTATTTCATCTGAAACTGCGGCAGTCTATCAATCTATGCAAAAAAACAGCCAAATTACGCAATGCCAGAGCATAAAAAAGCTTCCGCCGATGGCGGAAGCTTTTTTATGCGCGGCCCCTATGCGGCCTGTGTGTGATTGGATAAAAACATGATATTCAGAGAAAAGCGGCCCTCCGACTGGGAGATTTCCATCGTTCCGCCGTATTTCTCTACGATATAGCGGATGCTTTTGACGCCGAAGCCGTGGCGCTCCGCGTCCTCCTTGGTGGTAAGGGGGAGGCCGTCCCGGAATGCGGCGGCGCGGGCGCAGGAGTTTTCCAGGCTGATACTGGTGAGGTTGCCGCGCCGTGCGATGTTGAGGCAGATGACCCGGCCGGTGCTCAGTGGGACCTGCTGGGCGGCCTCGATGGCGTTGTCCAGCGCGTTGCCGAACAGCGTATAAATGTCCAGCGCACTGATGCCGCTCAGGCCGCCGGCGTCCGCCAGCACAGTCAGGGCAATATCCTTCTGCACGCAAAGAGTCTGCTTTTCGGCCAGCAGCACGTCCAACGTGTCGTTTCCGGTCTTGTAGAGCCGCTCAAAGGTGTGGACGGTCTCCTCCAACTCCCGGATATAGTCCTCCCGCTGATCCTCCGGCGCCAGGCGCAGGGCCGCAATCTGGTGCTTGAGGTCATGGCATTTGCGGTCCAGGCTCTCCGCGTTCTCCATGGCCGCCCGGTGCTTAGATTCCGACTCCGCGATGATCCGCTCCAGCATATAGGCCTCTGACCGGAGCTGAGCCCGTGAGAATACGCCGTACAAAATCATCAGGAGAAAGAGGCTGGCGGCAATGTCGTAAAAATAAATAGCCAGATTTAAATAATCGTTCGTCGACGTGTAGTTGTAAAGAAAATTGATCATAAGCTGCGCAAATACGGAGAAGATCAGCAGGAACCTGTCGCCTGTCAGCGTCCTCCGTTTCTCAAAGTATCGAGCGAGTCCGAAATAGGTGGCCAGCATCATCCCATCCGCGAGGAAAAAGCGGATGACGTTTGCAATATGTATCTCATACTCCCATTCAAAGACCATACAGAGCAGCAGCATGATGCTGGACCAGATATGCTGCATGGTGTGGGCGACAATGCCCACAAACAGCGTCTCATTCCATCGGATTTCAAATCCCACGCACAAAATCAGCATGGACAGCAGCCACATAAAGAAAAAGCCAAACGTCACATTGCCGAAAAACACGAAACCCGGGAGGCTGTGAAAATCCGGTATCATGCGCGGAATTACCACATAGGCGGCAGACAGCAGGAGAAACAGAGGGAACCACCGTTTTCTCAGGCGGAAGCAGCGGATACAGAACAAGACCTCACACGCCAATATGAAGGTCTCAAAAAATCCCCAGCACTGCACAATGAGCGCCCAAACCTCTCGCACAGCCGTCACCTCACCTCTTCATGTACTGCATCATCGCGTGGTAGAATCCCTTTTTTCTGGGGCCGCTGATACGCAGGCGGTCGCCCCGGACCACGGCGCTGTCCTCCTCCACGGCGGAGACATAACGCAGATTGATGAGATAGCAGGAATTGCAGCGGTAAAATCCGTCGTGCTCCAGCCGGCGCTCGGCCTCGGACAGGGCGCCCCAGACGGACAGGACGCCCCGGGCGGTGTGGTACCGAAGCTCGTGCCCCGTCACCTCTATATAGTAGATATCCTGAACGTCCAGATACACAAAGCCGTCTCTGGTCTTGACCGACAGACTCTTGGACTCGTTCAGGGCCACCCGCTCCAGGACGCGCTTCATCTTGAAGGCGAACACCTCATACGTCACCGGCTTCACCACATAGTCCATGGCGTCCACCTCGTACCCGGCGATGGCGTACTGCGCCATATTGGTGATAAACACCAGCGCGCAGACGCTGTTGCTCTGCCGCAGGTTCCTGGCCGTCTCAATCCCGTTCATGTACGGCATCTCCACATCCAGGAAGACGATGTCAAAGTTCAACTGCTCCTCATTCAATAGGGCGATGCCGTTTTTAAAGGACCGGACAAAAAAGTCCACCCCGCAGCCCTTCCCGTACTGCCTGAGATACTGCTCCAGCTCGGCCCTGACCTGCGCTTCATCGTCAACAATTGCAACGCGAATCATGCATACTCCCCCCATCGGCAGCCCCGCCGTCGCTTTTTTCGACAAATTCAGTATAGCCGAGGTTGGTTCAGCCGTCAACAGCCGGGCGCTGCTACACGCCCGGCTGCGGCCGCTCTCCTATATCATCCCGGGCAGTAGTGTTCCTTTATCGCGCCTATCAGCGCCGCAGCCCGCTGGTCCCGAATGCTGTAAACGACGTTCATGCCCCGCCGTTCCGACTCCAGAATACCCGCATGCTTCAGCTGGTTCAGATGCTGGGAGAGGGCGGACAGCGTGATATTCGGCGTATAGGTATGGAGCTCTCCCACTGTGAGCGGCCCCTTCATCAGCGCGCAGAGCACCAGCAGGCGGTGCTCATTGGCCAATATTTTTAAAAGCTCCGCAATTTTCTTCGCCTGTTCTTCCACAGCCGGCACATCCCTTTCCCTGTTTCAGTCGACAAATTCCCTGGGTCATCGTCCCCATGGGACAGTACACACACCACGACCGGGGCCGGAACAGCACCATCGTGGTAAGCCCCAGCACGGTGGACGTCAGCATCACGCCGAAAAAGCCGAAGGCGAACTGCGCTGCCCAGGGCGCCGCCATATCCACCCGCGCCCACTGCCACGGCAGCTTGAACACCCACAGAAGAGTGACGGTCTGCCGCAGCGGCGCGCCGGTAAACACCTGATAAGTGCTGAACACCATCAGCGCAAACATGGTCATAAAAAACGCCAGAAAGCCGTACCGGAACCAGCGGCTGCGCAAAAACCGCGGGGGCGGCACATTGCGCGAGAGCTTCAGCCTGCCCCCCAGAAGTCCCAGCAGCTGCCCCCGCCCGCAAAAGCGGTTGCAGTACGCCTTACTGCCCCCGATCACCGCCACCAGCAGCGGAATGGCGAAGAAGAGCATCCCCAGCCAGGCAAAGAGAATATTGCACAGGCCCAGCGCCAGATAGAGCAGCTCCGCAACCCACAGGTAATCATACCACCTCTTTTTCATACCGCAGCCTCCCGCACCGTGAGGCTGATGACGGCGGCCGGACATGCCTTGGCGCACTTCCCGCAGCCGACGCATAGTTCGCCGTCCACCCGGGCGGTCACGCCGGAGTCAATCCTCACGGCGCCCATGGGACAGGCCGCCGTGCAGCACCCGCAGGCCACGCACTCCCTCCCGATTTGAGCAAGCTTCCGCGCTTTGTTCATAAAGACCTCCATAATAAGTAATTAAGGTATATCTAATATACTTTATTCTATTGTGCTTGTCAATGTGCAGGCTTTTTATCAGGTCGGTAACGGAGCTTTCCATACGGCGGGTGAGGACATGGTAAAGAGCATCCGCCGGTTCACCGCTTCCTCATCACATAATAATTCCATTTTTAAACCGAAAGTTACCAAACGGATTTTTTCGTTACTGCAACTGTATAATTTGGAATTTATTTGATTTTGTAATTACCAAAACAGTCCAGCAAACTTCTATATTGTCAGCAGAATATATACTATAATGTTATTGTAATCACATTATATTGTGCATTTTGACGACATAATGTCGCCTTTTCTAATATCAGGGGATTCTTCCCTCTGGATGGCCCACTTCCCCCCGCAGAGCTCAATGAAATCTTTATTGCGCGCGCGTAATTGAACAATACAATGAAATCGTCTCTTGCGTTTGATCAGCGGCAACCCGCCGGTGGTCTGTTTAAGTGCACCCTTTTTACCCGAATCATCCCCACTTTGCCGGCAAATGCAGCGCACATCACCGATGATTTCCCCGCACCGACTCACGACGCCGGAACGGCTGACCGTTTCGACCACACTACAGTTCAAGGAGGCCATATATGAACGAAACGACTGACCGCATCTCCAGCAAAACCGGTAAGCAAGCGTTTCTGCTGGGACTTCTAGGCGCAGTCTTTTTCTCCTTCGCCTACATATTCAACAACCTCATGTCCAACCAGGGCGGAAGCTGGGTCTGGACCGCATGTCTCCGGTATCTCCTGATATTCCCCATTCTGCTGGTCGTCGTGCTGGTCCGCCGCACTCTTGGCAAGACCCTGGCGGTATTGAAGAAAAGCCCCGGAAAGTGGGTCCTGTGGAGCACGGTGGGTTTCGGCGGCTTCTTTGTCCCCATCACCTTCGCCAGCGCCTACGGTCCCTCCTGGCTGGTCTCGGGCACCTATCAGTTTACCATCTTTGCCGGAGCCCTGCTCACGCCGCTGTTCTGGGTGGTTAAGCAGACGCCCCAGGGGCCCGTCCGTGAGCGGGGGAAAATCCCGCTCCGTCTGTTCCCCGCGTTTGCGGTCATTTTGATCGGTATATTCCTCCTGCAGATTGAGCATGCACAGAATACCGACCTCTCCTCCGTCTTCCTCTTCTCCCTCCCCGTCCTCATTTCGGCCTTTGCCTATCCGCTGGGCAACCGCAAGCTGATGGAGCTGTGCGGGGATCAGCTCTCCGTGATTGAGCGCGTCTTCGCCATGTCCCTGTGCTCCCTCCCGTTTTTCATCATCATCGGCATCATTGCGGGCGCCACCACCGGCGCGCCCCAGATGGGGCAGATTGTCCAGTCCCTCATCGTGGCGGTCGCCTCGGGCATCGGCGGCTCGCTGGTGTTCTTCAAGGCCACCCAGCTGGTCCGCCGCTCCCCCCACTGGCTGGCCTTTGTGGAGTCCACCCAGAGCGCCGAAATCCCGGTCTGCCTGGTGGCGGGCGTCCTCCTGCTGGGCAACCCCCTCCCCGGCGCCATGGGTGCCGTGGGGCTGGTGCTCATCATCGTCGGAATGGTCTTCAACAGCATCCTGCAGAGCAGGCTCTCAGGCGGCGCGGAGGCGCCGCAGAAGCCTCCCGTCTTGAGTGAGGACGCCACCCAGGGCGCCCCTTGAGTCCAATGCACTCCCGACTCCCGGCTTCGCAATTGAGCCGCCCCGCCCCCATTGAATCCGGGCGCGGCAGCGGCAGATGCCGCAAACCGCGGCATTCAGAAAGGAGCATGATTTATGATCCAATTTAAGGTGAACGGAAACAGCGTCAGCTGCCCTGACGAAAAAGGCGCCCGCCTGCTGCTGAACTTCCTGCGGGAGGATTTGAAACTGACCGGCACAAAATGCGGCTGCGAGGAAAAGGCCTGCGGCGCCTGCACCGTGCTCATAGACGGCAAGGCGGTCCGCTCCTGCGCGACAGCCCTCAAGGATCTGGAGGGCAGGAACGTGGTGACCGTGGAGGGGCTGGGCAAAGACGGCGGGTTGGACCCCGTGCAGCAGGCTTATATGGAATATAACGCCGTTCAATGCGGCTTTTGCACTCCGGGGCTGCTCATGGCCACCCACGGGCTGCTGAATGAGAATCCAAACCCCACGGAGGCGGAGATCAAAAAAGCCCTGCGGCTGAACCTGTGCCGCTGCGGCACCTATCCCCGGGTCATCGCGGCGGTGCAGAAGGCCGCCGCCGTCCTCCGGGGGGATGAGGCCCCCAGCTACCACCCACTGGACCTCTCCCAGCCCGGCAGCTTTATCGGCAAGTCCATCCCCCGGCGGGACGTGCCGGATAAGCTGACCGGCAGGACCAAGTTCTACGCCGATTACGACTTCCCCGGCATGATGTACGGCAAGGCGGTCTACAGCCCCCACTCCCACGCCAGGGTGCTCAATGTGGACACCGACCCCGCCTACCGGGTGCCCGGGGTCCAGATTGTCATCACCGCCAGGGACATCCCCGGCCAGAACATCCACGGCGTCCTGGCCAAGGACCAGCCCGTCCTCTGCGACAAGCGGGTGAAGTACATCGGCGACGCGGTGGCGGTGGTCTTCGCCGACACCCAGGAGGCCGCCAACCAGGGCGCGGAGGCCGTCAGGGTGGACTACGAGGTGCTGCCCGCGGTCTTCACCATCGAGGACGCGCTGAAGCCCGGCGCCCCCCTGATCCCCAGCCCAGAGAACGGCCCCAACTGGAACGCCTACATGGCGGGCGAGAAGGGCAACATCTGCAAGGAGACGGCGCTGAGGCGGGGCGATGTGGAGAAGGGCTTTGCCGAGAGCGACGTCATTGTGGAGGCCGACTTTACCACCAAGCCTGAGGAGCACGCCTGGATCGAGGTGGACGGCGCGCTCTCCGCCTACGACGAGCACCACAAACTGACTATCTACGCCCCCAACCAGAGCCCCTTTGCCGACCGGGACCAGCTGGCCGTGGTCCTGGGCATGGCCCCGGAGGAATTCCGCATCGTCCATCTGCCCGCGGGCGGCGCCTTCGGCGGCAAGACCGAGCTGACGGTCCACGCCTTCGTGGCCATTGCCACCATGAAGACCGGCAGGCCGGCCAAGATGGTGCTCAGCCGCAAGGACTCCCTGCGCACCCACCCCAAGCGCCACCCCTACCATATGCACTACAAGGTGGGCGCGTCAAAGGACGGCAAGCTGAAGGCCATGCAGATGCAGATTCTGGCCGACGGAGGCCCCTACCTCTCCTGGACGCCCCGGGTCCTGGAGCAGGGCATCTCCTACAGCACGGGCCCCTACTTTATCCCCAACCTGGACCTGAAGGCCACCGGCGTCTACACCAACAATCTGGTCTACGGCGCGATGCGGGGCTTCGGCGCGGGCCAGACCCATTTCGGCGCGGAGAGCGTGATGGATATGGTGGCCGGCAAGCTGGGCATCGACCCCATCACCTTCCGGGAGATCAACGGCCTGGAGCGGGGTCTCCCCATGACCACCGGACAAATTCTGACCGACAAAATCGGCATTGACTACAAGAATACCCTCAAGGCCGTCCGTAAGGTGGCGGACGAGAAGCTGCGGCCCATGAAGGCCCGGGGCAAATATGTCGGCATCGGCTTCGCCAGCGGCTGGCGGAGCGTGGCAGGCGGCCTTGGGCCCGACGAAAACGCCGGGGCCACACTGGAGCTTCTGCCCAACGGCCGGGTCTCCTACCGGATCGCCTGCACCGAGATGGGCCAGGGCTCCCACACCTCCCTGTGCCAGATCGCCTCCGAGATCACCGGCGTGGCTCTGGACGACTACGACATCGTGGCGGGCGATACGGACCGGGTGCTGTTTGGGGGCGGCGTCATGGCCTCCCGTGGCGTCTTCCTCTGGGGCCACCCCACCATGCATGTGGCGGAGAAGTTCCGCGACCTGCTGCTGATAAAGGCCGGTGAAAAGCTGGGCGCCGCCCCAGACAGCCTGGTCATCCGGGAGAGCCGCATACTCGACAAAAAGAGCGAAAGTGTCCTGCTGACGCTGGCGGAATTGGCCGCCGTCCAGAAGGAGCCCCTGCTGGTGGAGGAGGACTTCATGCTCCCCAAGACCTGTCCCGTCTCCCCCAACACCAACGAGGACGGCGCCATCGACCCCAAGGAGTACCGCCCCCACCACACCGTGGCCTACAACACCACGGCGGCGGTGGTGGAGGTAGACCCGGCCACCGGCAAGGTCCGGGTTCTGAACGTCACAGAGGTCTGCGACGGCGGCCAGATCATCAATCCCGACGCCGCCGCCACCCAGATTGAGGGCGCAATCATCATGGGCACGGCCTACGGCCTGACCAACGACTTTAAGGTGGTGGACGGCGTCAACGTCAACGACACCCTGGGCAAATGCAAGGTCCCCCGTATCGACTGCGATCCCCAGACCATGGAGGTCGTCTTCGCCGAGGCGGAGGACCCCACCGGCCCCTTCGGCGCCAAGGGCGTGGCGGAGATCGGCGTGCTGACGCCCGCCCCCGCCATCTGCAACGCGATTTACGACGCGGTGGGCGTGCGGATTTACGATCTCCCGGTGGTGGATCACCAGGAGGAGATCAAAAAGGCGCTCCAGCGCTGACCGTATCGCATAAAAAGAGCGGGAGACCTCCGGGCCTCCCGCTCTTTTTCCATCTCACCGGCCATCCGCTTGATTTTGAAAATACGCCCGGTTATAGAGAACGCCTTTGTCCTCCGGCTTGCAGAGGCCCGCTTTTTCGTTGTATGCGATTGCCCGTGCCCGGTCGCCCAGCCTGTCATAGCAGACGCACATCTGCATATAGGGGATATACCCGTAGCAGTCCGGCAGGCAGAAGCCGCCGCTTTTCTCGTCCGGCGACCGCCCCGCCGCCGTCTCGTACCAAAAGACGGCGGTCCCGTACTGTCCCAGGTCAAAAAAGTGCCTGCCGATTTCGCAGCAGATCTCCGCCCGGGGCGCGTCGTACGCGAAGCTGCGAAAGAGGGTGCCCAGCGCGGCCGCTGCGTCGCCCAGATGTGCCTGGCAGTACGCCAAATCCTTGCAGGCGCTGATGTTGTTCTCCACCCAGCCCTGCCCCTCGTCCAGGAATGCGGTGAACTGCCGGACCGCCTCGGGGTAGCGGCCGTTGTACATCAGCTCCCGGGCGTAATAAAATTTTTGGCGGGGGTCCAGCTGTTTTCCGTCCGCGAGCATCTTTTCAAAAATACGCAGGTTCCGCCCCCGCTCGGTGGGGTGGAGCTTCCGGTGCTGAATGCTGATCTCGCGGTACTCCGCCACGCCGCGCTGAGGGATGACCTCGTGGATCTCCCCCACCCACCGATATCCCATCGAAGCTTTGAACATCCTCTCCCGGTAGTAGGAGAGGGTCGGGTTGTCCTGCTCGTCGAAGGCCACGTCATACCGCAGAAACACCATGTCCACCGCGGGGGACAGCGTCTCCTTGAGCCGGAGGATTTTAGCCCGGTTTTCTGCGTCAATCACATCGTCTGCGTCCAGCCACATGACATAATCCATCGCGGCCTTGGAAAAGGAAAAATTCCGCGCCGCCGCGAAGTCGTCGCACCACGGGAAGTCATATACCTGCGGCGTGAAGCCCCGGGCAATCTCTTTGGTATCGTCGGTGGAGCCCGTATCCACCACTATCAGCTCGTCGGCAATCTCCGCGGCGCAGGCGAGGCACCTGGCCAGCACATCCGATTCATTTTTGACAATCATACAGACGCTCAATGTCATCAACGCCTTTTCCTCCTGTCAGATTATTAAGATGGCGTGGGTCCGCCGCCTGCTTTGGAGGCCGCCGGACGAATCCGGCGGCCTCCGACTGTGGATGTTCTCTTTGGCTGTGTTTGGACCTCAGGCGAGCCGTATCACGGTCAGCGTCGCGCCGTTGCCCCCCTGCAGGACCGCCGCGCCTGCCAGCCCGAAGAGCTGGAGCTGGAGCGTATCCCCTGCCGTAAGGGTGGAAAAGGTGGTGGCCATCAGCGAGCTGACAGATGCAACAGGCGCAAAGGTAGAGCCCGCCAGCGCCGTGCCGTTGCGGAGCACGCGGGCGGAAAGGAGCAGCGCCACCGTGGTGGAAACCCGGTAGGTGACGAGGTAGGTGCCCGTCACGGGGACGGTAAAGGTGGTGTTTCCCGCGTCCACGGTGAAGCTGTCCAGAACCTGGCTGTTGGGCAGCGGCACCGGAGTGCCGCCCAAAATTACGGTAATGGTGGCACCGGTGGTATTGGCGGCGTTCATGCTGTTGACGGTGGTGGAGGTGCCAGTGGCACCGGTGGGTCCGGTCGCGCCGACAGTTCCGGCTGCGCCGGTGGGTCCGGTCGCGCCGACAGTTCCGGCTGCGCCGGTGGGTCCGGTCGCACCGGTGGGTCCGGTCGCACCGGTGGGTCCGGTTGCGCCGACAGTTCCGGCTGCGCCGGTGGGTCCGGTCGCACCGGTGGGTCCGGTTGCGCCGGCTGCGCCGGTAGGGCCGGTGGCGCCGTCCGCCCCGGTGTTGCCCGTGGCGCCGGTAGGGCCGGTCGCGCCGTCCGCCCCGGTGTTGCCCGTGGCGCCGGTAGGGCCGGTCGCGCCGTCCGCGCCGTCAGGGCCCGTGCTGCCCGTAGCGCCAGTGGGTCCGGTGGCGCCGTCCGCCCCGGTGTTGCCCGTGGCGCCGGTGGGTCCGGTCGCGCCGTCCGCCCCGGTATTGCCCGTGGCGCCGGTGGGGCCGGTGGCACCGTCCGCGCCGTCAGGGCCTGTGTTGCCCGTGGCCCCGGTGGGTCCGGTCGCGCCGTTCGCGCCGGTAGGGCCGGTGGCTCCGGTGGGACCGGTTGCGCCGGTTACGCCGGCAGCCCCCGCCGCGCCCGTGGGGCCGGTCGCGCCGTCCGCCCCGTCAGGGCCCGTGTTGCCCGTGGCCCCGGTGGGTCCGGTCGCGCCCGTGACGCCCGTAGGACCGGTGACGCCGTTGGCTCCGGCCGCGCCGGTCGGCCCGGTGGGGCCAATCAGACCAGCTGCACCTGTGGGGCCGGTGGCGCCCGTAGGACCGGTGACACCGTTGGCTCCGGCCGCGCCGGTCGGCCCGGTGACGCCGTTGGCTCCGGCCGCGCCGGTCGGCCCGGTGGGGCCAATCAGGCCAGCTGCACCTGTGGGGCCGGTGGCGCCCGTGACGCCTGTAGGGCCGGTGACGCCGTTGGCTCCGGCCGCGCCAGTCGGCCCGGTGGGGCCAATCAGACCAGCTGCACCTGTGGGGCCGGTGACACCTGTGGGGCCGGTGGCACCCGTGGCTCCCGTCGCGCCGGTAGCGCCTGTTGCGCCACCCGCCTGGCCGGTGGCGCCTGTGGCACCCGTGGCTCCCGTCGCGCCCGCCGCACCGGCGGGGCCGGTGGGACCCGCCGGAATGGTAAAGAGAAGCTGTGCTCCCTCAGGTGTAAAAGTCTCGTCGACCCCCGCCTGGGTACCGGGGTCTCCGGTCACGGTACCCGCTACCGTGACGACGGGGGTTGTGCCCGGCATACCGGTGGCCCCGGTAGCACCGGCAGCGCCTGTGGCGCCCGCAGCACCGGTCGCTCCGGTCGCGCCGTTAAGGCCCGCCGGACCGGCGGGGCCGGTTGCGCCCCGAGGAATATTGAAGTCCAGCACATGGTTGGGACCGCCGGTGACATCCACCACGGCGGCGGCGCTGCCGGGCTCGGTGGTATTGGTATAGCGAACTGCTATGGTCTCGGCCACGCCGGCCGCACCGGTGGCGCCCGTCGCGCCCGTGGGGCCGGTGGGGCCGTAACAGCAGCAGCAGTAGGACCATGGCTTGCCGCATTTCGGGCAGGTATATCCCTGACCGTAAGCACTATAGGTCACTCACATACACTCCTAATTGAGAATCTGTCGAAAGATACATAAGCCAATACATATCTTCATCTACAGTATATTCCCCCGCCATGCCGCAGGTGCGCGGCGGCACGGGGCGGGCCACGGCAGGAACAGCAAGAGCAGGAGGCCCTGCGCATTAGCGCAGAGCCTCCTGCTCTGATTGGCCCGTGGGCCGGAAGGAAGAAGAAAAAAGCAGCGGAAATGAAAACGCTTGATTCGGACGGACGGGAATTTTTAGCTGTTGATAAAACGCATGAGGATGAGTGCCACCTCGGCGCGGGTGGCGGAGTCGGACGGGGCCAGGAGATTGCCCGGCTTGCCGGTCAGCAGCCCCTGCCGGACCGCCCAGCCCATGGCCTCAGCCGCCCAGGGGCTGACGGCGGCGCTGTCGGCGTATCCATTCGCCGCATCTCCGTCCGCCTCCGTCACCGTACCGCAGTACTTGGCATACTGGTAGAGGATTACGGCAATCTGCTCCCGCGTGACGTTGCCGCTGGGGTCGAACAGTCCGCCGCCCGTCCCCTTGACGATGCCGTTCGCGGCGGCCCACCTGACAGCGCCGGTGTACCACTGGCCGTCGGCCACGTCGGCAAAGGACGCGCTGCCCGCCTGGGGCTCGTTCTCCAGGCGGTGGAGCACGGTGACCAGCATAGCCCGGGACATGGGGACAGCGGGGGCAAACGCATTCTCCCCGATGCCCTGGAACAGCTCGCGGCCGGTTACAAAGCTTACGGCATCGGCGGCCCAGTCGCCGGCGGGGACGTCGGCAAAGCGCTTGCCGTTGTCCGCAATCTCCAGCCTGGCGGACCCGCTCAGGGGAACGTATACACATCCGTCGCCCACGGCGGTTTTACGTACCAGCTCCCTGGTGCCGTCGTCCTTCACCAGATAGGCCACGGTACCGGGACCCGCGTCCTTCACGGGGATGGTCACCACGGCGGATTTGTCCTTGGGCAGGGTAACGGCGGCGGTGGTCTTGCCCGCCGGAGTGGTGACGGTCTCGCTCTTTACATTGTCCTTGGTCTGGATGGTGGTGGTCACGGTCCCGTCCTTCCTGGTCTCGACAACGGTTTTGGCGCCGTCGGGATAGGTGGTAGTGGCCGTCACCGTGCCGGTGGTCTTGTTGGTCACCGTCACCGTGGTGGATCCGTCGGGATTCCTGACCGTGACCGTCTCCTTGTTGCTGCTTGCGGGCGGGATATAGGGGGGCGCTTCGGTTTCGAAATTCGCCTCAATCTCAACCGGCTGATCCCCCATTGTAAAGGTGGTGACCTTCTCCCCGGCGTTTGCCAGGGTCACTCCGCCGGACAGCACCGTCCAGCCGGTAAAGGTCTGGTTGGGGCCCTCCTCGGCGGTGATGGTCACGGTTGTGCCTCTTGTGGCAGCCGCCGGATCGGCCGTGCCGCCGGTCACGGTAACGGCCCGCTCCTGGGGATCGCCGTGGACCAGCAGGTCGGCCACCACCGGCCGGTGGTCGGACGCCTGGGAGTCAATCCGGAATGCGTTCACCACGTCAATCATGGACGCTGTGGTGAAGATGTAGTCGATTCTCCCGGCGGGGACATCCGAGGGATAGGAGCCCCCGTCGCCAATGCCCTTTTCCGCCCAGGCGTCGGCGAAGTGCTCCAGCAGCGGGTCAAACACCTCTGCGGCGTCGGGATTGGCGGCGTCCGCGTTCATGTCGCCCGTCAGGATGGCCGGGGCGGTCGTCGTGTCCATGATCTCCAGCATATCCCGGACCTGATCCAGCCGGATCGTATGGGGATAGCCCTCCGGCGGCGCGCCGCGATAGTCCAGGTGCGTGTTGTAGGCACGGAACTTCAGGCCGTCGATGTCCACAACGATTTCGCCGAAGCCCGGCTTCATGCCCGGGAAGCCCTCCTCGCCCGGCTGGGGATCGCCCGGCTGGGTGCTCCATCTGGTAATCTCGTGGTTGGCGGAGGTCTCGATGGGATATCTGCTGAGGAAGGCCACCCCGAACCGCTCGTTGGGGTATTCGGGTCCCCGCTTGGACGGCACGTCGTAGATATACGCATGGAAGGATTCCATACCGGTCATCTCCGCGAGGATGGCCAGGGTGTCGTCGTACTCGCTGCGCTCACCCCAGTTGACATCCACTTCCTGGAGGCAGACCACGTCCGCCTCCGAGGCGCTGATGACATCGGCAATGGACTGCAGGTCGTATTGGTCGTCATTGTTGTGGCCGTACCGGATGTTATAGGTCATAACGCGCACCAGCCTGTCGCCCGGCACCTCCTCCGTAACCTGGACGTAGATGGTGGTGTCCTGCGTGATGGCGTCGCCGAAATTCCAGGGCGCGGTGTAATCGCTGTCCGCATAGAACTTGGCCGCGCCCCCCATGTACCAGCCGATGAAGTCTCTGGGGTCGCTCACGCTCTGGCCGTCGGCCACCTTCACCTGCTCGGCGCTGTCCCCGGAGCGGAAGGTGACGGTCCACTTTCCATCCTCCGACTGCTCCACCAGCCCCTGCAGCCGCCGGTCCAGCTCGGCCAGCGCGTTGTCGATGTCGGCCTGGGTGGCGGCGCTGTCGGCGCTCACCTTTTTGGCCGCCTCCAGCGCCTGGGCAAAGGGCGCCCAGCTCTCCGGGGTATAGCGCTCCTCGGCCTTCTCCTCCGCGGACTGAATCAGGGCGTCCAGCTCGGACTTGTCCGCGCCGTAGAGCAGATAGTCTTCGCGCAGGGCGCGGAATTCCTCCAGGCCCGCCTGGAACCCGGCGCGGAGCTCGGCGGCGCTCTTGCCCCCCTTGATGGCGCCGGCCATCCAGGTATTGCCCACAATCTGGTCAAATTCAGCGGTGAACATCCCGGCCGCGTTCTCCGGGAACAGCTCCTGGAGGGTGGTGAGAATGGCCAGCGCCGTGTCCACGGGGGAGTAGGCGTACTCGTCATAGACGTGCATCTGCACGCCGTAGCAAGCGGTGTTGGGGAACTTGATGGCCGCGCCCTCGGTGGCGTTGTTCCAGGGC
This sequence comes from Lawsonibacter faecis, assembly GCF_014287675.1. Taxonomy (GTDB): domain Bacteria; phylum Bacillota; class Clostridia; order Oscillospirales; family Oscillospiraceae; genus Pseudoflavonifractor; species Pseudoflavonifractor faecis. The sequence continues at coordinate 136,622 of NZ_JACOPQ010000008.1, forward strand.
GTCATGGCCGCCATGCGGAAGCGCACACCGGGGAGCCCGCAGTCGTTGAGGGCCTGTGCAAATTCCACCATCCTGGGCTGGATAAAGGGGGCGCCGAAGAACTCATAGGTCTTTGTGGTGCCCCAGCCGCTGCTGACACCCTTCTGATCCGCGGCGGAGTCCGTCCATTGGCCGGTCCCCTCCAGCCAGCCCAGGGCGGCGTAGGTCAGAGCGGTTTTTGCGGTGGGGATTTTGCGGTCTGCCATCACGTACTGCAGGCCCGTCTCATCGTAGTACATATCCCTGGACCAGCCCTCCATGGGTACAACCGTCAGGTCCAGGTTTTCCAGGGCCTCCCGCTCGAACTCGCCCTTGAGCATGAGGGCCAGCTCGCCCAGCGTCATGCCGTAGCGGGTGGGGATGGGATAGCCGCCCGTCTCCTCCACCGGCCCGTCCGCCTCGGTGCCGCCCAGGGGGTCGGGCCGGTCCAGCAGGACGAACGCGACGCCGTTCTCCGCGCAGGCGCGCATGCAGTCGGCCATCAGCCCCGCGGAGGAATTGGCGCGTGTGCCGGAGTCCTGCATGTCGAACAGGAGCACTTCCACATTTGCAAGCTGCTCCGCAGTGGGAGCGGTGCCATAGAGCCTGTGGACGGGCAGGCCTGTGCCGCTCCCCGTCACGTTGTCCTCGTAGTCGCCCGCAGCCGGGGTCTGGAACTCGCCGCGCAGGCCGCAGCCGCCGCTGAACAGCGTGGTGAGCTCCACGCCCACGGTCCCGTCCAGCACATCGGCCAGGTGGTTCAGGTCCTTATCCACGCCGGTCTGATTGGTGACCAGACCCACCTTTTTACCCTCCAGCAGGTCCATCCGGTCGGCGAGGAGCGCCTCATAGCCCAGGCTGATCACCGGCTCGGGCGTGTTGACAAGTTCCTTGTCGGCGGGGGTGTTGTAGGCCCGCATCAGATACTTGTCCCGGATGGCCAGGTAATCCTGCATCTCGTCGTCCATCCGCGCCATCATCTCGGCCGTCTTGTCCAGAATTTGTTCCCTTCCCGCGCCCACGGGGAAGGCGTTCACAGCCTCCCGCACCCAGGTGCTGCCGGTCCGCTGGTCCACAGAGGCGGGCATGTTGAAATGGTCGTCCCCCGCTCCGCCGTACATGGCCCGGAGCGTCAGGAAGAGGGCCGTCTGCATCTCGACGGGTGAGAACGCGCGCTTGTCGGTGATATGAATCTGCACGCCGTGGGACAGGATGTTTGCATAGTTGCCGGGGGTCTGGTTTTTGATATACGGGGTGATGGAGGCCGCGCGGAAGCGCACGCCGGGCAGCTCCAGCTCGTTCATGCGCTGCGCCAGGGCGATGGGGTCGATATAGGGCGCGCTGATGAGCTCGAAGGGCTTAGTGGTGCCCCGGCCCTCGTTTATGGTGGGACCCTCAAACCAGACGGTGCCCGTGTAGATGAGCGCCGCCTCCCAGGTGGGCATATTGGGGGATGGCAGGATGAACTGGAGGTCTGTCTCGTCCCAGTACATATCCCGGGTATAGCCCTGACAGGGGACGACCGTCAGCCTGCAGTCCGCCAGGGAGATCTTGTTCTCCATGGCGGGGTCGTCCCAGTTCCAGTCCGCCGGAGCGGCCGTGGTGCCGCCGTACTCGTTGGCGTCGCTCCCCGGGGCGCCCTTGGTCCAGTAGTTCTTATAGCCCTCTCCCTGGTACAGCCTCGCAAGTTCGCCCATGGTCAGGCCGTAGCGGGAGGGCAGCGGATAGCGGCTGATGCCGCTGGCGTTGCCGGGCTGCGTCATGGTCCCCTCCACCACGTCGCTGCTGATGGTGCTGGGGCGGTCGAGGACAATGAACTCCACGTCCCGGCCGGCCAGGTTCCTGGCCTCCACGCAGGCCATCATACAGTCGGCCAGTGTGTACATATAGGTCCAGGTCTTGCTGCCGATCTCCTGGAGATCGAAGAGAATCACATCCACCGGCTCGTACCACTGGCCGTTATTGCCGGTGAGCATCGCCATGGTGGGCCGGTTGGGATTCTTGGGGTTGGCGAGGTCTTCGGCAAGAGGTGCGAGCCCCAGCGCCGCCGTGTCGATGGTGCCGCCGTTGTAGAGGCTCCAGACCGGCAGCCCGGTGGTCGGGTCCATGGCGTGGGGTACCGCCGCGCCCGCCTGATAGGCGCCGCGCAGCCCGTGCTCGCCGCCGAACATACACACCAGATTGATGTCCGGGTCGGCGGCCAGCCGGTCGGCCAGGTGCTCCATGTCCTTATCCACGCAGACCTGGTTGGTGAAAAGAGCCACGTTTTTGCCCTTCAGGTGTTCCTTCCACGCCTCGCTCTCCAGGAGCACCTCCGCTCCTATCTTCACGGTGTCGGAGGGGGGGACGGTGGGATCCAGCAGCTCCAGCCTGGCCCGGAGCTGTCTCACCTTCTCCGCGTCGCGGTTTGCGTCCAGGGCGTCGACGACGGCCCCGGCGGCGCGGATATTCTGCTCGGTGGGGCGGGCCTGGGCCGCGTCAAACACCGCGTCGGCCAGCGAGTAGGCGGCTTTGACGATGGGGTGGCCGGCGTCGGCCGTGCCCTCCCCGTCCACCAGGCGCAGCTTGTCGATGGCCATATCCCCCATCAGCGCGTCCAGCGCGGGCTGGATATTGCCGCTGGCGTCGTGACTGTCCAGGCCCTGGTAGAGGATGTTGGCCACAAAGCCCAGTGTGGAGGCGGTATACCAGTTGCCGTCGAACTGGTTGGCGCTTACCGTGTTGTCGGTGACGGGGGAGTTGATCTTATTGGTGAGGTACACCACCACCAAATCCTCGGCGGGGTCAATCATGGTAAGAGTGCCGGTCCAGCCCTGGTGGCCGATGGTGCCGCGGGAGGCCTGCACGCCGAAGTACCAGGGGCGGCCGCAGTCGCCCTGCCGCCACCAGCCCTGTCCCCAGGTGGCGGAGGAATCCTTGCGGGAGACAAAATACTCGTTTACGTTGGCGCCGAAGAGCCGGTGGGTGCCGTAGCCGGTGGGATTGAGCATCGTCTGGGCCAGTCTGGCCAGATCCTCCGCGTTGGAGAAGAGCCCCGCGTGACCGGAGACGCCGCCCATGGCGTAGTAGGCCTTCTCATCGTGGACGGTGCCCTGGATGGTCCCCTCCCGGATGCCGTCGAAGTCGATGGCTCCGTCCCGGCTGTTGCCGTTGAGCTCGGTGGCGGCTATCTCACTGGCGGTGAAGCCGTGGTCCAGGGGGTTATAGGTGATGCGGCTCAGCCCCAGCGGGGTATAGAAGGTCTCCTTCAGGAAGGTGTCCAGGTCCTTGCCCGTCACCTGCTCCACGATGAGGCCCAGGAGCATATAGTCCACGTCGGAGTAGACCGTCTTGGTGCCCGGCTCGTAGACCAGCGGCGCCTTGCAGATGGCGGCGGCCACATTGTCCTTCCCGATGGCGTAGAGCACATTGTCGGTGCCGGGCTCCGGCTTCTGGGTGGCCTGGTTGAACTGGTTGTTGTGGAACTGGGGATCGGGGGCGAAGCCTGCCTGGTGCTGGAGGATGTCGGCCACGGTGAGCTGCGCCTTCCACGCCCTGGCGGTCTCCAGATCGGGCGCGCCGGTCCCCTGGCTGACGGCGTAGCGTATTTCAATCGTGTCGCTGGCAAAATTGGGGAAGTACTTGGTGATGGGGTCCGTCAGCGCCATTTTCTTTTGCTGCACCAGGTACTGCACCGCGTAGTTGGTGCAGTACATCTTGGTGTTGGACGCCAGATCGTACAGGGTGTCGGTGGTGACGGGGGCGCTGTCGGTCTTGGGCGTGCCGTCGGGGTTGTAGGCGTTGACGGTGCCCCAGGCGTTGGAGTAGACCAGCCTGCCGTCCTTCACCACGGCCATCTGCGCGGAGGTGAAGCCGTTGTCCACGTCGTTTTGGACGATGGAGTCGATCATGTCCAGCGCCCTGGCGTCCAGCCCCACCTGGCTGGGGGCACCCTCCACAACCGTGGGGTTGGCGACGGCGATCCGGGTGCTGGTTCTGGCCGTCTCGTTGATGTTGGGAATGGTAACCTGGATGCTGTTGCGGCCGTTCCGGGCCACGCCGGAGACGTCGATGGCAAAGATGCCGGTCTGTCCAGTCAGGTTGGAGTTATCCACCTCGACGCCGTTGACAAAAATGCGGATACCGCCGTCGACGGTAAGCGCCTTCCCCAGATAGAGATAGAGGGTGCCCTGGCCCTCGTAGCCGTCGAACCAGGTGCCGGTGTTGTAGTAGACGGTGGAGGTGCTCCCCGTGGGGGAGTAGGGCCGGGGGAAATAAACGTAGTTCATATCGCCGCCGTTGAAGGGACTGCCCTCAAAGTCCGTGTCCGTAACCGCCCCGGTGTACTCCGCCATCAGCCCGGGGGCGGCGGGGGCGGAGCCATTGGTCACAATGGCGTCGATGCGCGCCTGCATATCGGCGGCCCAGGCGGCAGCGTTGTCTTTGTTCTCCTGCCGGACAATGTAAATCGCCACGAAGTCCTTCAGGTTTTTGAGGGCCAGGGCGGCGTTCGCCCTGGTCACCTCGCTCTTTCGCTCCTCGGCGCGGGTGACGGCCAAGTCCACCAGGGCGAAGGCGTCGTTCATATGGACGCCCTCGTCATACTTGTCCTCGTGGCTCATCATCAGGCGGATGCGGTCATGGGCCATCTGCAGGACGGTGGAGTCCATGGCGTCGCCGCTGGAGCGCAGGGCGTCGTACACCATGCCTACCACGCCGCCCAGCGCGCCCAGCACCATGTTGTCGGAGTAAAAGTCGTTGGCGTCCACCGTATTGTCGATGACGGGGGAGTTCTTCTTGTTGGTCAGCACGACCACCACCAGGTCCTCCTCAGGGTCGACGACGGTCAAGGTGCCCGTCCAGCCCTGGTGGCCGATGGCGGCGTTGGAGGCCTGGGTGCTGAAATAGCTGGTGCGGCCCAGCTCGGCCTGACGGTACCAGCCCAGGCCCCAGGTGGGATAGTCCATGCTCTTGGGCTTGATGAACTCGTCGATGGTATTGGGGGAGAAGAACCTGTGCCCTCCGTAGCCGCCGGTCAGCATGACGCTGGCCAGCTTGGCCAGATCCTCCGCGTTGGAGAAGAGCCCGGCGTGGCCGGAGACGCCCTCCATGGCGTAGTAGGCCTTCTCGTCGTGGACCTCGCCCCATACGGTGTCGGTGCGGACGTTGCGGAAGCTGATCCTCTGCCCGTGCTGGTCCTCGCCCCGGGTGTTGCCCTGGAGCTCCGTGGCGGCGGTCTGCTCCTTGGTAAAACCGTTCTCCAGCGGATTATAGGTCATGTGGGTGAGGCCCATGGGGTCCCAGAAGGTCTCCTTCAGGAATTCATCCAGCCCCTTGCCCACGACCTGCTCCACGATGAAGCAGAGGAGCATATAGTCCACGTCGGAGTAGACGGTCTTCGTGCCCGGCTGATAGGTCAGCGGAGAGGCCAGGACCTTCTCCAGCGTGGTCTCCCGGTTTTGAGAGAACAGCGGGTTATCCACGGCGGGGTCCGGCTGCTGGGTGGCCTGGTTGAATTTGTCGTTGTGGTACTGCGGGTCGGGGTCGAAGCCGGCCTGGTGCATGAGAATGTCCCGGACCCTGAGCTGGGATTTCCACTGGAGGATATTTTCCTTCTGCGCGTCGGTGGTCCCCTCTTTGAAGACGGTCTTGCCCGCGTCGTCAAAGGTGGGGAAGAAATCGGTGATATGGGCGTCCAGGTCGATTTGCTGCCGGTCCACCAGATACTGAATGGCGTAGTTCACCGAGTACATCTTGGTGTTGGACGCCAGGTCGTACAGGGTGTCGGTGGTGACTGGGACATAGTTTTCGTCGCCCGGCTGAATGCGGCTTCCGTCCGGATTATAGCCGTTGGCGGCGCCCCACGCCTCGCTGATCACCAGCCTGCCGTCCTTCACCACGGCGAGCTGGGCGCCGGAGAAGCCGTACTTCACCTCCGCCTCAATGAAGTCGCCAATCAGCCCGACGACGTCCTCGTCCATCCCCACGTCGGCGGGCGCGCCGGGAAGAACCACAGGGTACGGCACGTGAACGGTCACGGCGTCGGCCAGGTCGGCGGGGGTGATGTTGGTCACCTGAACGGTATTCGTGCCGTCCAGGGCCAGCTCGGAGATGTCGACCTTCCAGGTCTTCCCCGCGGCCATGGGCGCGGTGTCAATCTCCGCGTTGTTCACGAACAGCCTGAAGCCGGTCACCCCCGCCGCGGGGGTGACGTACAGCTCCCCCTGGCCGGAAAACATGGTGAAGCTGTAGAGGCTGTTCATTGCCAGGGTGTCGTCCACATAGTTCTGCCAGTCCGGGAAGGCCGCCGTCCCCTGCCAGTCCCGGTCCGGCAGCTCCGCCTGGCTGACAGTGTTCATTATGGGAGCAACTTTGTTGCTCCCATAACCGGAAGGGGCCCCTTCCGCCGCCGCCGGTCCCGCGATGGAGATCGCCAGCGCGACTGTGAGAAGCATTGCCATGAGTCTCTTATGTATTTGCTTCATGTTCTTCTCTCCTTTTCCATTTTTCTCTTTCCCTTGGGTACGCCTGTCTGAGGCTGCGCCGGTCCCCTCAAGATACCCAAATTCTATCATCCTGCACAAACTCATTCAATATTTTCCATTCTTCTTGGTATATTGTACCTGCTTCTGACACAATTACAGACTTTTGTCCGAAAAAATGAAACTACTTTGCCTCCGACATTGGCTTGCGCAGAGAGGCGGGCTTGCGGATATGCGTCCTGGACAGCTGCTCCAGGCAGTACTCGTACTCGCTGTTTGCAAAGGCGGTGTAGAGGATGTCGATGATATTGAGCTGAGAGATGCGGGAGGACATCGCCCCGCTGCGGAAGGTGGACTCGTTGGCCGTGGTGTAGAGCTTGTAATCCGCCAGCTCCGCCACCGGGGAGGCGACGCAGCGGGTGATGGCGATGATGGGGGTGCCGTTCTCCCGCATGGCCTTCATGCACTCAATGACCTCCACCGTCTCCCCGGAATAGGACACCACGATGCCCAAATCCCGGCCGGTGGAGTTGCGGGCCTGGAGAAACTGGGAGTGCCAGTCGTCATTGATGACGCAGGGCTTGTTGAGCCTCAGGAATTTGAGGTAGGCGTCCCTGGCCGCGCACAGGGACGCGCCCATGCCGAAGAGGAGGACGGTCTGACACCCCCGTACCAGATCCACGCACTTCTGGAGGGTCTCGGCGTCCAACAGGTTCTTGGTGTCCTCCAGGGACATGATATTTTTGTAGGTAATCTTTTCAATGATGTCGTCGATGCTGTCCGAGCGGGTGATCTCCTTCTGCTCGTCCTCCTCGCTCTTCTTGCGGATGGCCATCTCATAGGTCACCGCCCGGCGGAACTCCTTGTACCCCTCAAAGCCGATGCGGTGGCACATGCGGATGATGGTGGAGGGGGAGGAGAAGGTTCTCTCCGCCAAATCGTGGATGCTCAGCTCCATGGCCTCCTCCGGATGTCCCAGCAGGTAGTCCGCGATGGAGCCCTCCGTGGCACTGATGGAGTCCCTCGCCTCCCGCAATCTGACCAGTGCGCTTTTCATAGGCCTCTCCTCCCCCTTCCGCCTCTTCAACGGTCCAGAATCCTGGCTTTAATCTCCAGGATGCTCCCCGGCGTCATGGACAGCTCATCCACGCCCATGTCCAAAAATATGTCCGTCAGTGCTGCGTCTGCGGCCAGCTCGCCGCAGATACCCGCCCAGATGCCCGCCCCATGGGCGTTCTCCACCGTGGTGCGGATGAGGCGCAGAACGGCCTCGTGGTGCCGGTCGCAGAAGGGCTCGATAGCCGCGTTCTGCCGGTCCGCCGCCAGGGTGTACTGGGTAAGGTCGTTGGTGCCGATGCTGAAAAAGTCCACCTCCCGGGCCAGCAGATCGCTGATGACCGCCGCCGCCGGAGTCTCGATCATGATGCCCAGCTCCGCGTGCCCGTCAAAGGGCTTCCCCTCCGCCTCCAGCTCCCGGCGCGCCTGAGCGCAGATTTCCTTGATGCGGCGCACCTCGGCCACAGAGGTAATCATGGGGAACATGATGGCCAGCTTCCCGTGGGCGGAGGCCCGGTACAGGGCCCTGAGCTGGGTGAGGAACACCTGGGGCCTGGTCAGGCAGATGCGGATGGCCCGCATTCCCATGGCGGGGTTCTCCTCCCGGGGAAGCCGGAAGTAGTCCGCCTGCTTATCCGCGCCGATGTCCAGGGTACGCACCACCACCGTACGGCCTCCCATGGCCTCCACGGCCTCCCGGTAGGCCCGGTACTGGTCCTCCTCGGACGGGAAGTCGTCCCGGCCCAGGTAGAGGAACTCGCTGCGGAAGAGGCCCACCCCGTCGGCGTCGCCGGTCAGGGCGGCCCCCAGGTCCGCCGGGGAGCCGATATTGGCGCAGACCAGAACCCGCCGCCCATCGGGCGCGGCGGCCTCGCGGCCGCGGAACCGCTCCAGGTAGCTTCGGCGCTCATCCTCCGCCGCCCGCCGGCGCTGCAGCCCGGCCACGGTCTCCGCGTCCGGCTCCACATAGACCTCGCCGCTGGTTCCGTCCACAAAGACCTCCCTGCCGCTGTACGCCTCCAGCAGGCTGTCCCCCAGTCCCACCACCGCCGGGATGCCCATGGTGCGGGCAAAGATGGCTGTGTGGGAGCTGGCGGAGCCCTTGGCGGTGATGAAGGCCAGCACCCGCTCCCGGTCCAGCCGGGCGGTCTCGCTGGGCGCCAGGTCGTCGGCGGCGATGATGGCGGGCTCCGCCTCCATCAGCGCGTCGTCCTCCCGGCCGGTGAGCAGGCGGATCACCCGCCGGGACACATCCAGCACGTCGGCCGCCCGCTCCCTCATGTATCTGTCGTCCATCTGCGTGAACATGGCTGAGAACTGCGCCGCAGCCTGGTCCACCGCGTATTCCGCGCACACCTTTTCGCTGCGGATCAGTCCCGTCACCGTCTCCCGGTAGTCCAAATCCTCCAGCATCATCTGGTGGATTTTAAACAGCAGGGACTGCTCCTCCCCCAGCCTGGCCCTGGTCTCCACATAGAGCTGAGCCAGCTGGACGATGGCCTCCCCCCTCGCCTTGTCAAACCGGGCCGCCTCCGCTTCGGGGTCGGCGGCCTCCCGCCTCGGCTGGGCCTGGGCGTTCCGGCTGAGGAAGCGGAGCTTCCCGGAGGCCACGCCCCGGGATACCCCCTCGCCGTGCAGTACCGTCATAGTCCACCCCGCCTTTCTAAAAATGCGCCTGGAAGAACGCCTCCAGTGCCTGTACGGCGGCGGTCTCGTCGTCTCCCTGCGCCGTTACCTCCACGGTCTCGCCGCACTTGACGTTCATTCCCATGACGGCGAAGAGCCGCTTCAGGTCGGCGCTCTTCTCCCCCCGGGCCAGCTTTACTGCGCAGCCGAACTTCTGCGCCTCCTGTACCAGCAGTCCGGCAGGGCGGGCATGGAGGCCGGCGGGGTCCTTGATTGTATACTGAAACCGCTTCATCTGCTCTCGCTTCCTTTCGTCATTCGTCCTTTGGCAGGAGCCTGAAGAGTACGCCGCCGGGGGAGACCGCGCCGGGGGCGCTCTTCTCCATCACAAACCGGGCGCTGTTGCTCACCACCACGGGTGTGGCCAGATCAAAGCCCTCCTCCAGGAGGGCCTCCCGGTCAAACTCCAGCAGCAGCTGACCCCGCCGCACCTGCTCCCCCTCCCGCACATGGGCGGTAAAATGCCTGCCGTTGAGGGTGACGGTGTCCCGTCCCACATGGATCAGCAGCTCCGCGCCCCCGGCGGAGAGGATGCACAGGGCGTGCCGGGAATCGAGAAGGTTCTCCACCGTGCCGTCCACCGGCGCGTAGAGCTTGTCGCCGGTGGGTATCACCGCCATGCCGTCCCCCAGAATCTTGTCGGCAAAGGTCTTGTCGGCCACGGCGGTGATGTCGGCGGATTCGCCGTCCAGAGGGCTTGCGACGATCTCGCTCCCGTCCGGGTCCGGCGCATTCTCCCTGCCCAGCAGGCGGGAGAAAAGGGAAGTCTTTTCGCTCATATTGGCTGTCACTCCTTATCTTGCTGATACAGCGGATGCAGACAAAAAACGCCCGCACCGAAAGAACCCCTCCTCCATGGGCGCAAAAATCCCCGGAGGCGAAAGCTGATTCGGTTCGGACGTTGGACGCGGCGGACACAGGCATTCCTTTGCTTGTTTGCAGTCGCAGTATACCAACCTTATTTTCATCTGTCAAGAGAAAACAGTAAACTTTGTTTGAACTCTCTGTGCATTTACCACAATACATCCGGCCGCCTTTTCTTTTGTTCCATCATTTTGCCCAAATCCTTGGAAAAAGAACCAGTTCGCGAAACAATGTGCCATAAGCCGGCCAAATAATTGACATCAAAATAAAGATTCATTAGGATGAAAGCGCAGCGGAAGCTGATGCTTGCAGCGGACAAAGCCGCTCCCCGCTTTCGGACGGGCGGGGGCGGACGGCACCAAGGACGTGCCGCACTCAGGCAACGGAAGGAGAATCACGTATTGAAGCTGAATCTGGACCAAATGACGACGGAAAAACGGAACCAGAGCACCATGGACCTGGATACCATGACCCCTCTTGAGGTGGTCACGGCCATGAACCGCGAGGACGCAAAGGTCCCCCTGGCCATTGAGCCGCTTCTCCCCCGGATCGCCCAGGCTGTGGAGTGGGCCATCCGCTCCCTGGAGCAGGGCGGCCGTGTGTTCTACATGGGCGCCGGCACCAGCGGGCGCCTGGGCGTGTTGGACGCCGCCGAGTGCCCGCCCACCTTCGGCGTCTCCCCCGATCTCATCGTGGGGCTGATCGCCGGCGGGGAGAGCGCATTCATCAAGGCGGTGGAGGGCGCAGAGGACAGCCGTGAGATGGGCAGGGCGGATCTGGAAAACCGCTCCCTCAACGCCCGGGACCTGGTCATCGGCGTCGCGGCCAGCGGCCGCACCCCCTATGTGCTGGGCGGCCTGGACTACGCCAGGGAGACCGGCTGCCACACGGTGGCAGTCTCCTGCAACGAGGGCTCGGCCGTGGGCGAAGCCGCGGAGCTCGCCATCGAGGCGGTGGTGGGGCCCGAGGTGCTCACCGGCTCCACCCGGCTCAAGGCCGGCACCGCCCAAAAGCTCATCCTCAACATGATCTCCACCGCAGCCATGGTGGGGGTCGGCAAGGCCTATCAGAATCTGATGGTGGATGTGATGCAGACCAACGAGAAGCTCCATGTACGGGCCGAGAACATCGTCATGGAGGCCACCGGCGTGGACCGTGAGACCGCCAGGGAGAAGATCTCCGCCGCTGACGGCAGCGTCAAGACCGCCATTACCATGATCCTGGCGGACTGCTGCGTGGAGGAGGCCGCCGCCCGTCTGGAGCGCGCCCGCGGACATGTCCGCGAGGCCATCCGTTAGCCCCGGCCCGTCTGCCGGAACCTTACATTGACAAAAACAGCCGCCGGCTGTTTTTGTGTTCCGTCCCGGGACGGAACCGTTCGTGTGTGCCCCATTCGAGAAAAAGGAGAGGTGTAACATGACAAATCAGGAACTTTCCCGCAAGATACTGGAGCTGGTGGGCGGCAAGAGCAATGTCCACAGCGCCACAAGCTGCATGACCCGCCTGCGGCTCCAGCTCAAGGACCCCGCTCTGGCGGACATCGACGCCCTGAAACAGACCGAGGGCGTGCTGGGCGTGGTGGAGGACGCCACCCTTCAGGTGGTTCTGGGCCCCGGTAAGGCCCGCAAGGTCTGCGATCTCTTCGTGGTGGACGCCGGCATCCCCGGCGGCATGTCCACCGACAACAACTGGCAGGAGAACAAAGCGGCGATGAAGTCCGGCCAGAAGGACAGCCCCATGAAGAAGGCCCTGCGCACCATCGCCAATATCTTCATCCCCATGATCCCCGCCATCATCGCCGCCGGCCTGTTTAACGGCATCGCCAGCCTGATGGGCCAGCTCTTCCCCGAGGCCATCGCCTCGGGCACGGGCGTGGTCTTTATCATCCAGACCCTGTGCTCCCTGTTCGGCGCGTCCTTCCTCAGCTATTTCGCCATCTACACCGGCGTGAACGCCGCCAAGCAGTTCGGCGCCACCCCCGCCCTGGGCGGCATGATCGGCGGCATCTCCATCGGCGCCCAGATCGTGACCATCTCCACCCTGCTGGGCCTTTACAATGTGGAGGTTCCCCTGAACTCCATCCTGACCACGGGCAAGGGCGGCATCATCGGCGTTATTGTGGGCGTCTGGCTCCTCTCCAAGGTGGAGAAATTCGTCCGCAAGCACACCCCCGACGTGCTGGATCTCATCGTGACCCCCCTCATCTCCCTGATCGTCGTCGGCACCCTTTACGTCTTTGTCCTCATGCCCGTCACCGGCTTCATCTCCGACGGGCTGGTGTGGCTGCTCTCCCTGCTGGTCAACTCCACCAACCCCGTGGTGTCCGTCATCTCCGGCTACGTGCTGGCCGCCGTATTCCTGCCCATGGTGCTGCTGGGACTGCACCACGGCCTTATCCCCATCTACTCCGTGCAGCTTGAGGCCATGGGCGGTGTTTCCCTCTTCCCCGTGCTGGCCATGGCCGGCGCCGGCCAGGTGGGCGCGGCACTCGCCATCCTCATCAAGGCCCGCAAGGTCCGTAACCTGCGCATGGAGAAGACCATCATCGGCGCCCTGCCCGCCGGCCTGCTCGGCGTGGGCGAGCCTCTTATCTACGGCGTCACCCTCCCCATGGGCAAGCCCTTCGTCACCGCCGGCCTGGGCGCCGGCTTCGGCGGCGCCTTCGTCATGCTGATGGGCGTCATGTCCATTGCCTGGGGCCCCTCCGGCCTGGTGGCCATCCCCCTGATGAAGACACCCATGATGATGCTGTACTTCTTCCTGGGGCTCGTCATCTCCTACATCATGGGCTTCATCATCACCTGGTTTGGCATTAAGGCGGAAGATGTCGCCAATGCCTGATTCTCTGGGCTTCTCCGTCTATCTCTCGTCCTTCGACCGCGCCCGCCGCGCCCTGGAGCGCGGCGCCGGGAGCGCTGCCGCGGTGTTCCTCTCCCTCCACATCAGCGAGGAGTTTTCACCCGACTACTGCGCCCGGGCGGAGGCAGCCTGCCGCTGGCTGGCGCAGGCCGGTTACCGGGTGGTGGCAGACGTATCGGTCAAGACCCTTTCCCAGTTTGGCGAGTCAAATCTTGTCCGTCTGGCCGGGCGGCTTGGGCTCTGGGCGCTGCGGGTGGACTACGGCTTCTCCGAAAGGGAGATAGCCGCACTGGCCCGGGAGATGCCCGTGGTCCTCAACGCCTCCACCATCAATGCCGCAGCGGCGGCGCGCATCGCGGAGGCGGGCGGCCTCGTCATGGCGATGCACAATTTCTATCCCCGGCCTGAGACCGGGCTGGACGACGCCTTTCTCCTGGAGAGCACCCGCTCCCTCCAGGCGGCGGGTATCAAGGTTCTGGCCTTCATCCCCGGCGACGAGGAGCTGCGCGGCCCGCTTCGCGAGGGCCTCCCCACCCTGGAGCGCCACAGGGGCCTTCCTGTCTCGGCCTGCTTCGCGGACCTGGCAGTCCGCTTCGGCGTGGACGGCGTCTTTGCCGGCGACCCCGGCGTGAGCGAGGGCGAGCAGGCGCACATCCGCCGCTTTTGCACCGACGGCGTGCTGGAGATTCCGGCGGAGCTGGACGCGCAGCGGAGGGAGCTCTACGGGCGTGTCTTCACCTGCCGGGCCGACTCCCCCTCCCGCCTGATCCGCTTTGCCGAGTCGAGGGAGTACTCCTGCTTCGGCTCCCGGGTTCCGCCGGGGGGATGCGCGCCCCGGGTCCGGGGCAGCATCACGCTGGACAACGGCAACTACGGCCGTTACTCCGGCGAGCTTCAGCTCGTCCGTTCCGACCTCCCGGCGGATGGGCGCGTCAACGTCATCGGCCGGGTGAAGGAGCCCTATCTCCTCCTGGCGGACTGTGTCCGCAACGGCAGCCGGTTCACGCTGGTTCCCGGCTGACCCCTTCCCACTCTCTGCGGACAGGCCGCGAGATCCCCCACGGGACCTCGCGGCCTGTCCGCGTCTCTTGTGCTCTGCGCAATACGGTGTTATCCTAATCATAACCGGCGGAAAGCTTCCCCCACTCTATCCTGAAAGGACTGCTTCCATGGAGTTTTCTCTCATCGCCCTGGACCTGGACGGCACTGCCCTCCAGGCCGACCACGTCTCCTTCTCCCCCCGGCTCAGCGCCGCCCTGCTGGCCGCCCACAGGCGCGGGGTGGCCGTGGTGCCCATCACCGGGCGGCAGTTCGCCATGCTGCCCCCAGCCGTTCCCACCGGCGCGGAGTGGGAGGAGCTGTGCGTCCTCTGCAACGGCAGCGAGGTGCGCCGCCTCGCCGACGGCGCCCTGCTGGATTCCCACTACATGGCCGCCCCCCTCATCCTGGCGCTCATAGACCTGGCCTGGCGTCTGGACCTGCCGGTGGAGCTCTCGGCCGGCGGGCGCCTCTACCTGACCGGGACGGATTGGGAGCGCCTGCGGGGAATCGGAGGGCCTCTCGCCTTCCATCTGAATACCATTCTGAGCGCCCGGGGCAGGGCGGTGCCCGACCTGACGGCCCTCTGCCGGGAGGAGCGCCTCTGCTTCGACAAGGTCAACCTGCCCTACCTCCCCACGGAACGGCGTGCGGAGGTTGAGGCCGCCCTGAGCGCCCTCCCCCTCTCCTTTGCCTGGTCCAGCCCACGGAGCATTGAGATTACCCACCGTGAGGCCACCAAAGCCCAGGGGCTGCTCCGCGTGTGCTCCCTCCTGGGCGTGGACAGCGCCCGCACCCTGGCCATCGGGGACAGCGGGAACGACATCCCCATGCTCCGCGCCGCGGGTCTGGGGGTCGCCATGGGGAACGCCCCGCAGGAGGTCAGGGACGCCGCCGGGGCCGTCACCCTCTCCAACGCTGAGGACGGCGCCGCAGCGGCTGTCGAGCGGTATGTCCTCAAAGAGACGCGGTAAAGGGGCGGGACTTTATGTCCCGCCCCTTTACCGCGCCGCTCCGTCTGCGCAAAGCGAGCGCCGCAAGAGCTACTCCAGAATCTCCTGCACGCGCCCCACCTGCCCGTCCTCCAGCATGACCTTGATTCCGTGGGGGTGAAAGCTGCTCCTGGTCAGCAGCCGCATCACCACGCCCTCGGTGAGTCTTCCGGTGGGCTGGTCGGCCTTCCGTACCACTTGAACCCGCGCGCCCACTTTCACGTCGGCCCGGTTTTGTCCGTTCATCTCTCAGCACCTCCCCGCTGCGCAGTCTGCAAGCGCATCCTTTCCGCTATTGTCTCCAGCCGCGGGGGCGGCAGCTCAGCCGGAAGCGCGGCGATATACACGTCGGCCGCAGCCGGGACCTTCTTTCCCCCGCCCATACCCCTGCTCCTACAAAAATTCAGTTTCCGCGGAGGTAATTTCCGCCTCGGTGTGCGCCGCCGCAAAGTCCTGGATGTGGGCCAGGATGCTGTCGGCCTGGGCGGTCCCGGCGGCGAGCGCCGCCACGGCCAGTACGATTACCTGATGGGTGTCCTGCTCCTCCGCCTCAATGGCGGAGACGTTGAACTGGTTTTGAATCCGGGTAAGCAGGCTCTTTACCTCCATCCTCTTCTCCTTGAGGGAGTGGACCCACGGGGCGTAGAGCCTCAGCGTCAGCAGTGCGACCGTCATTCTTCTCCACCTCTCCTCCGGTTTAGTCTGCCCTTCCGGCACAGATTGTAACACACAGCCGCCCCGCCGGCCATCATGAATTCAAAAGGCGCTTCTCCGCCCATTTCCGGCTGTGCCAGCGCCAGAGGAAGAGCCCCGCCCGGATACACTCGTCGCAGGCCATGGCGATCCACAGCCCCTTGAGCCCCATGCCGAAGACCATGCCCAGCAGGATGCTCCCGCCCACGCCCACCAGCCAGGCGTCGATGACGCAGATGACGATGGGGAAGCGGATGTCCCCGCAGGCCTGGAGGGCGCGGCACATGGTCATATTCACCGCCCGGCCCAGCTCCAGAGGAATTTCAATGAGCATAATGGCCTGGGCCAGCTCCAGCACCTGGGGGTCCCGGGTGAAGAGGCTGTAGAGCGGCCGGCAGAAAATTGCCAGCAGGACGGACACCGCCCCCGAGATGGCGATGGAGGAGACCAGCGTCAGCTTTACCCGCCTGTCCGTCCCCTCAACGTCCCCCGCGCCCATAAGCCGGGCAGCCACCACCTGGGCGGCCTGAGAGATGGCCGAGCCGAACATATAGGTGATGTTGGCGAACATATTGGCGTACACCCTTGTGTTGACCACAAAGGAGGCAAAGTTGTTGCAGACGGTCTGGATGCAGATCTGGGACATGTTGTAGGAGAGGGACTCGCCCCCGGTGGGCACGCCGATGCGCAGAAGGCGGCGCAGCTGGTGGCTGGGGAAGGGCCTCAGCTCCCGGAGCCGGACCACACGCCCGAATTTCTTCACAAAGAGCACGGCGATGATCACCACGCCCACCACCCGGGACACGCCGCTGGACACCGCTGCACCGGCCACGCCCATGGCGGGCAGAGGGCCAGCGCCGTTGATCAGCAGGTAGTTGCCGCCGATGTTCAGCAGATTCATGACGACCGATACCAGCATGGTCTCCTTCATCATCTGGCTGGAGCGGAAGAAGGCGGTAAAGGTCAGGTAGACTGCCTGGAAGGCCATGCCCGCGCCGATAATCCGCATATAGAGGCAGGTCTTGGCAAAAATCTCCTCATGGACTCCCATGAGCCGGAAGATGGGCCCGCAGCCCAGGATGAGGACGAGGCTCACAGCCAGGCCGAAAATCAGGTTCGTGAAGAGGGAGACGCTATAGGTCTGGCTGACGCTCCGCCCGTCCCGGGCCCCGATATACTGGGAGATTAGTATCATGGAGGCGGTGCAGATTACCGAGAAGACCAGCAGCAGAAGATTGGTCACCTGGTTGGCGTTGCCGATGGCCCCCACGCCGTTGGGGTCCACCCAGCCCACCATAATCTGGTCCGCGTTGCCCACCAGCATCTGGAGCAGGAGCTCTATAAAAATAGGCCAGGTAAGCCGCAGGACATTGTTCTCCTGCTTCTTCAGCGGCACGGCGCTTGTGCTTGTCATGGGGCATCCGCCCTTTCTGTGAGATTCAAAGGTTTTGACATCTCATTATAAGGCAGCCACGGCCAATTTCAATTGTGAGTATTTACGCAAATTGGAGGCCGCGGGGGTGGATGTTCATCAAGGCGACGAAGGCCCGGGCGCGGCTCTCCAAAAAAGAGGGGCCGGGAAAATTCCCGGCCCCTCGGCTGCGCCTATTTCATTATCGAATCAGTTTCCGCCGCCAAACTCGGAAAAGAACTTGTCGTGGATGACCTGGACGGCCCGGTCGGTGTCGCTGATGTCCACCAGGACGGAGACCTTGATCTCGCTGGTGGAGATCATGTTGATGTTGACGCCCGCGTTGTAGAGGGCCTCGAACATGGTGGCGGCCACGCCGGGGTTGTTGATCATCCCCGCGCCCACGATGGAGACCTTGGCAATATTGTCGCTCACGTCGATGTGGTCGAAGCCCAGGTATTCCTTGTTGTCCTCCAGCACCCTCTTGGCCAGCTCCTTGTCGCCCTTGTGGACGGTGAAGCTGATATCCTTGGTATCGTTTCGTCCGATGGACTGGAGGATAATGTCCACGTTGACCTTTTCCTTCGCCAGCAGGGAGAATATTTTGAAGGCGATGCCCGGAGTATCCTGCAGGCCCACCAGGGCCAGGCGGGCGATATCCTTGTCCTTGGCCACGCCGCTCACATGCGTCTTTTCCACGTTCTTTACGACCTCCTTGACTTTGGTCCCGGGCTTGCCCGAGAAACTGGAGATGACCTCCATGTTGACGTTGTATCTCTTCGCCATCTCGACGGAGCGGTTGTGCAGCACCTGGGCGCCGAGGGTCGCCAGCTCCAGCATCTCGTCGAAGGTGATCTCGTCCAGCTTTTTCGCGCCCTGGACGTTGCGGGGATCGGCGGTGTACACGCCGTCCACGTCGGTGTAGATCTGGCACAGGTCGGCATGGAGGGCGGCCGCCAGCGCCACCGCCGAGGTGTCCGATCCGCCCCGGCCCAGGGTGGTGACGTCGTCGTAGCGGTTGATGCCCTGGAAGCCGGTGACGATGACGATGCATTTCTTGTCCAGCTCCGAGAGCAGCCGCTCGGTCTCAATACGCTTGATGCGGGCGTTGGAGTAGCCGGTGTTGGTCCTGACCCCCGCCTGCCAGCCCGTGAGGGAGACCACCGGATAGCCCATTGCCTCAATGGCCATGGCGCACAGGGAGCAGGAGATCTGCTCGCCGGTGCTCAGGAGCATATCCATCTCCCGCTTGGATGCGTGGGGATTGATCTCCGCAGCCTTGGCAATCAGGTCGTCGGTGGTGTCGCCCTGGGCGGAGAGGACCGCCACCACATTGTGCCCCTTGCGGTAGGTCTCGGTGATGATCCGGGCGACGTTGCGTATCTTATCCGCGTCGGCCACCGAGCTGCCGCCGAATTTTTGTACGATGAGTCCCATGTATATGTACCCCCAATAAGGTGAATCTGAAAGAACGTGCAGGGACCTGGCGGCTCTGTCGGGGCTAACTGCCCGGCATGACGGACAAAGCGGTCACGTCCCTGCTCCGGTATATGGCCTCCGCGCAGGCGGAGCCCCAACTCATACTATGCCGCTGCGCCCGCTGCCGTTAGTCCAGGATCCGGATGACGGACAGCGCTTTCATCCCGGCCAGCTTCCCATCCAGCGCGGGGCGGGTCATGGCGGCCGTCAGGAAGGCGGTCTCCCCCGCAGGCGCGCCGGAGCGGGCCAGGAAATCCACCTCGCCGAAGGCGGCGCGGACCGCGTCGGTCCCCGCCTCGGCCCGGACGTACCAGGCGCTCTCCAGGCCGTCGGGGGGGGTGGTCACGTCGTCTCCGCCGGGACCCCAGCTCATATACTTACGGGTCTTCAGGTGTTTGGCGGCGTCCATCACGTCGGCCACCACAGCGCTGGCGGTGGGCAGCTTGCCCGCGCCGGGGCCGTAGAACATCACATCCCCGATGGCGTCGCCCTTGACCGTGATGGCGTTGAAGACCGCCTCCACGCTGGCCAGGGGGGCGGAGCCGTCCACCAGATGGGGGGCCACATAGGCCATGACCCTGCCGTCCTCCCGCCGGATGGCCCGGCCCAGGAGCTTCACCTTCCGGCCGCAGGCGTCGGCGTAGGCCACATCGGCCAGGGTCACCCTGGTGATGCCCTCGGTGGGCACCTGGCCGGGGTAGATGTGCCGCCCGAAGGCCAGAGAGCCCAGAATGCAGATCTTCCGGCAGGCGTCGTGACCCTCGATGTCGGCGGTGGGGTCCTGCTCGGCGTAGCCGTTTTGCTGGGCCTCCTTGAGCGCGGCGTCAAAGGAGAGTCCGGCCTTAATCATCCGGGTGAGGATATAGTTGGTGGTGCCGTTGAGAATGCCGCAGATCTCGGTAAGCTCGTTGGCCGCCAGGCACTGGCTCAGGGGGCGGATGATGGGGATGCCGCCGCCCACGCTGGCCTCGAAAAGGTAGCTCACGTCGTGCTCCTTGGCAAGCTGCATCAGGTCGTAGCCGTGGGTCGCCACCAGCTCCTTGTTGGACGTCACCACGCTCTTCCCCGCCCTGAGGGCCCGCTCGGTGAACTCCTTGGCAATCCGCGCGCCGCCGATGGTCTCCACCACCACGTTGATCTCGGGGTCGTTCTCAATCAGGGCAAAATCGTGGATGATCTTATCGCCGAAGGGGCTGTCGGGGAAATCCCGCACGTCCAGGATATACTTGAGCTGGACGCTGTTGTGGACCTTCTCCTCAATGTGGGCGTTGTTCTTGGTCAGAACCTCGGCCACGCCGGAGCCCACCGTGCCGAAGCCCAGGATCGCTACCTTAACCATGTTCCTCTCTCCTCTGTCAAACCGCCGCAGGCGATTTTAAATTAGATTCGTTTAAAGGGCGCATGAGCCGCCCCCCGGAGTCGGGCCTCAGCCCGCCAGGATCTCGCAGCGGACCACGCCCTCCTGGGCGGCCACCCGGTTCATCAGATCCTCCACCGGCTCCTCCAGCCCGGAGGTCTCCGCGCCGATGGTCACAGCGGCGCAGCCGCTGGTGGGAATGCCCTGGTTGATGGTGAGAATATTCCCACCCGTCCGGGCAAAGATATTCAGGACCGAGGAGAGCACCCCCGGCTCATCCTTCAGCATGATCTGGAAGGTCACGATGCGCCCGTGGAGCATATCGTTGAAGGGGCGCACCGCATCCTTATATTTATAAAAGGCGCTGCGGCTGATCCCCGCCACCTTCGTGGCCTGGTTCACCGTGGACGCCTCGCCGGTCTCCAGCATACGCTTGGCCTCGGCCACCTTGAGGAAGACCTCCGGCAGGGCCTCGGCCTCCACGATAAAGTATTTAGGTTTCTTTGACATTCTATTCACTCCCTCTCCGGCTTGTGTCTCTCTTACGAAGCCATTTGTATTTGTGTTGGAGTATATTTTAGCATAGTAAAGTTGGCGGCGCAAGCCCCAATCCGACAGGTAATGTCACGGTTTTTCCGCCGCAGGCGGACAAATTCCCGTCGATTTGTACAAGAATGTGGAGGGGGAAGTTTTTTTTGCCTGAGAACAAGCACGCGCGTCTCCTGCTCCGGCTCATCTATCTGGCCCTGGGACTGCTGGGGCTGTGGCTCTTCCTGGCCTTTCTCCTCCCCTGGCTCCTCCCCTTCCTCATCGCCCTGGCCCTGGCCTGGGCCATCGAGCCCGCAGTGCGCCTGCTGGAGCGGAAACTGCATCTGCGGCGGTGGCTGGCCTCTGCCGCGTGTACGATGGCGCTGATACTGGTCCTCTGCGGGCTGCTGGGTCTCATCCTTTGGCGGGCGGGGTACGAGGTGGCCCTCCTGCTGGGCCGCCTGCCCACCCTTCTCTCCGGCCTGCCCACCCTGGGCGGGCATCTGGAGGACTGGGCCTACCGCTTCACGGTGGCCCTGCCCGTCCAGTTTCAGGACTTCTTTCAGGAGGCCCTCTCCGGCCTCATCAGCCAGGGCATCTCCCTGCCCAACCGCTTCTACGACGCGCTGGCCGGGCTGGTGACCCGCTGCGCCGCCGCCCTGCCGGATGGAATGCTGTTTCTCTTTACAACCGCTCTGGCCACATACTTCTCCAGCGCCGGCCGTGCCAGGCTTCTGGCGTTTCTGCGCCGACAGGCGCCCCAGTCCTGGCAGGGGCGTCTGGAGGAGTCCAGGGTCATTCTAAAAGGCGCCTTCGGCGGCTGGCTGAGGGCCCAGGGGATTCTCATGCTGGTGACCTTCGGGGAGCTTGCGGTGGGCTTTCTCCTCCTCAGGGTGGACCTCTTTCTCCTGCTGGCCGCGCTGGTGGCGCTGGTGGACGCCCTGCCCGTATTCGGAACGGGGACGGTCCTTCTCCCCTGGGCGCTGGTGACCTTTCTCTCCGGGGACTGGAAGCTGGCGCTGGGCCTTCTCGCCCTCTACGGTCTGGTCTCCCTGGTGCGCAGCCTGCTGGAGCCCAAGCTGGTGGGGGATAAAGTCGGCCTCCCGCCTCTGGCCGCCCTCTTCGCCATGTACCTCGGCTTTAAAGCCCTTGGCGTGCCGGGCATGATTCTGGCCCCCCTGGCCGCCATCTTCGTCAAGCGGCTCCACGACAGCGGGGTCATCAAGCTCTGGCGCTAGAGCGTTTCGCGGATAAAAGGTTTCTTTCCACCCTCTTTTTCAGTCATCCCGGCCCACTTACCCTCCCGTATTGAGCGCAAAACAGCGGACTTCCAGACGGAAGTCCGCTGTTTTGCTTGATAAAGAAGTCCCGAGGGGTTTCCTTGACAGAACGCTGCATAACGGATACTTATTTGATTCCGCCGTCCGCGAACGGCGGAACTCTGCGAGGCTTTCTCTGCGGAGGGTTTTGTCACGCCGCCGGTACGAAGGGCTCGTCCGGGGGCGTATCCGGTTCGTCGGTGGGCACCGCGGGGGGCGTCGGCTCCACGCCGCCGGGCTCGCTGGGCTCAGGGGCCGGCGTGTCCGTGGGCGGGGTCTGGGTCGTGGAGGGCCAGGTGAGGGGGTTACTGATATCAAACCCCGGCCACTGCTCCTGGGTGGGCCAGGTGGAGGGTTCAAACTGGTCGAAGGTGTTGGGATCGTAAGCCGTGGGCGGCACGAAATTCGGCCAGGTGACCATGTCCTCGGGGTCGAAGCCGGGCCACTGCTGCTCGGTGGGCCAGGTGGAGGTGTCGTCCGGGTTGAAGGTGCCGGGGTCGTAGGGGATGGGCTCGGTGTGGACGGTGCAGTAGGCGCCCTCTCCCGCGTTGACCAGATACTCCTTGGTGAAGATATCGTCGCCGATGCTGTAGCTGTCGCTCACACGCTGGCGCTCAAAGTCCAGAACGGAGACGGTGGAGCAGCGGTCCTCCGGGCAGAATTCCCCGGCCAGATGGTACATCCCCGTGGGGTTGCCCTTGGCGTCCAGGAAGGGGTCGTCCAGACAGACCTTGACCAGTCCGCCCTCCGGGAAGGGCGTCTGATTGTGCATGGTGCAGTACTGGGTGGGCGCGTCGCCGGGGAAGTAGTACTCGGTGTCCACCTGCACCCCTCTGGGGTCCATATAGCACGCGTCGGAGAGAAGCATTCCGCTCTCGGCGCAGGTCTTGACCGCCACCAGGCCGTCCGGCTTGGGGAAGTCCTTGTTCTCCAGGCCCTCGTGGACCTGGCTCATCACCTTTTTCCACATGACTGCGGCGGGATTGGAGCCGCTCTCCGTCTTAACCCGCTCCTGCTGGTCGTAGCCGGTCCAGACCGCGGCGGTGTAATAGGGGGTGTAGCCCACGAACCAGCGGTCCTTGTTCTGATCGGTGGAGCCGGTCTTGCCGGCCACGGTCATGTTGTCCAGAACCGCCTGATAGCCGGTGGCAATGCTGCCGTTCACCCGTTTGGTGCTCACCACGTCCTTGAGCATGGAATTCATATACCATGCCGTCGTATCCTTCATGGCGGTGGTGGGCATCCGGTCGGTGTTGTCCAGAATGACGTTGCCCTTGTTGTCCAGCACCCGGGTATAGGTCCGGGAGTCCAGATAGGTGCCGCCCCGGGGGAAGGTGGAGTAGGCCGTCGCCATCTCCCGGACGGACACGCCCTTGGTGAGGCCGCCCATGGAGAGGGGGGCCAGGGCGATATCGGTGGAAATTTTGCCGTTGGAGTGGACCTGCTCCCGGATGAGGCTCTCCCCCTCCGTAAACCCGAGCTGGGTGGTGAGGTAGTTGAAGGACTCGTCTGGGGTCAGCTCAGCCAGGACCTTAATCGCCACCGTGTTGGACGAGATGGTGAGGGCGTCCCGGACGGTCATGCGTCCGTAGTACCGGAGATAGGAGTTGCTGGGATAGGACGGCGCCTGATAGGGGGAGTCGTCGTAGACGCTGCCGGGCGAGATGAGTCCGATGTCGATGGCCCTGGCGTAGACCGACAGGGGCTTGAACGACGAGCCGGGGGCGCGCTTGGTGTCCGTGGCCCGGCTCCAGACCCGGCTGCTCTCCTTCTCCCCCATGCCGCCGGACAGCGCCACGATGTTGCCGCTGGGGTCCACGATGACGATGGCGGACTGGAGCTGCTGGCCGGAGCCGGAGATATAGGGCAGGTTGTCGAAATTCTGATAGACCTCGTCCACAATGGCCTGGATTTCGGGGTCGATGCAGGTCTCGATCTTCAGGCCGCCGTAATAGATGAGGTCGGTGGCCATCTTCTCGGAGTAGTCCTTCTGCTCCATCAGGTCGCGGATGACGTCGGAGATGACCTGATCCTCGTACCAAGTGTACACGGTCTCCTCCCGCTCCTCGTCCTGACCGCGGACGTAGTTCAGCCCGGCATCCAGCTCCGCCTTGGCCTGGTCATACTCCTCCTGGCTGATCATCTCTTCCTCCAGCATGCGGCCGATGGTCAGCTTGGCCCGGAAGGTGTTGTTGTCCCTGCCCCAGGTGGGCTTGTCCGGCCGGGTGGCGTAGGGGTTGTACACCGAGGGGTTGTTGGTGATGCTGATGAGGCTGGCGCACTCCGCCAGGGAGAGCTGCGAAACATCCTTGCCGAAATAGGCGTAGGACGCGGTATAGACGCCGTTGCAGTGCTCGCCCAGGTAGATGTAGTTGAGGTACCACTCCAGGATGGTGTTCTTGTCGTACTTCTTCTCAAACTCCAGCGCCCGGAAGATCTCCAGGATTTTGCGCTGGACGGTGACCTCGTCGTCGTCGGTCAGGTTTTTGATGAGCTGCTGGGTAATGGTGGAGCCGCCCTGAATATCCCCGCCGGTGAACATGGAGAGGATGCCCTTGGCGGTGCGAATCCAGTCCACGCCGTGGTGGCTGCGGAAACGGTGATCCTCAATGGCGATGGTGGCGTTCACCAAGTTCTGGGGCAGGTCCTCGTATTTCACCCACACCCGGTTCTCCGTGCCGTAGATGCTGCGCAGCTCCACCGGACTTCCGGTGCTCTTGTCCGTGTAGTACATCGTGCTGCTCAGGGACATATCCACGGAGAAATCATAGAGATTCAAATCTGCCTTGGGGACGATGACCTGATTGATGTAGGTCACGGCGAAGCAGGCCATAATCGCTCCCGTGGTGACTCCAATCAGCAGCAGGGTCCCCAGGACCTTGCCGATGACGGCCAGCACATGGAGCACCGGATTGCGCTTTTTGCGCTTCTTGCGCCTGGGCGCGGGCTGCTGCGCGCCCGTATGCGTCTGGTTCGTATTTGCCAAAACGACACCTCCGAATTTGTCGTAACACATCGCTTTTGTTGGAATGGGTACAAAATGCCAGTTTGAGCGTATAGGGTATTATACCATAATTCGTGAACTTGTCCACCCTAAAAAATTACATTTATTGGATAACATGCCTGCCGGTCAAAAAATTCCCCCGTCCCATACTTGCATTTTTCCATGGCAGCGGGTAAAATAGCATTGAAGAAACGAAAGGACACGGTGGATACTATGGGCGAAGAATACGGCGGAGATTTTATCTCCATAACCGACGAGGACGGCAACGAATTCGAGCTGGAGCATCTGGACACCATCGAGTATAACGGCCAAACCTACATGGCCTTCTTCCCCGCCGTCGAGGAGGAAAAAGAGGTTGAGGACATCGACCTGGACGAGGAGTACGGACTCATTATTCTCAAGGTAGTGGAGGAGAACGGCGAGGAGCAGCTCTCCACCCTGGACAGCGAGGAGGAGCTGGAGCTGGTGTACCAGCAGTTTATGGACGCTCTGTTTGACGAGGAGGAGGGCGGCACGGAGTAAGCCGCCGCGCCCTGTGCGCCTCCCCGTCGAACCTCAAATCAATCATCCCGTCCCTCTCCCTCACACAGCGGGGGGATGTTCGCAGCAGTGTGCATGCCGCTGCGTATCCGTCCGGCGCGATGCTTTCGCCGGACGATGAGCCTCACCCCTGCTCGGTGCGTGATGGACCTTATTTAAACCCACATCTCTGAAACGGGACGCCCCCTCATGGCGCGGATCGCAGGCCTCCCGGCCCACCGGGCCGGAAGTTGGAAGCGGAGAAACGTCATGGAGGCAACCCACCTGCCATTCGTGCAGGTTTTAAATGGGTCCACACGGCCAGAGCGGGGATACTGAATGACTGCGGGGCGCCTCCCCACCCGGGGAGGCGCCCTCTTTCCGGTTAAAACAGCCGCATACGGTAAAAACTATCCCTTAATTATATAGCGCGGCGCCATGTCGGCCGGCCGGCCGCTTCTGTGCGCTTGCGCCCGCACTTCGCGGAGCGCGGGACCGTGGGATTTTAGACTTGCAAGTTTCGCCATTTTCCTGTATAATGCAACGATGTGTAAGCGGGCGGGGCATCGCTCCCCCGCCTTCGTATTACGACGAGAGGACTGAGACATTCATGAGCGCATCCAGAGAAAAGAAGCAGCGCCTAAGCAGCGGTGAGGCCCTGACTCAAAAGGAACTCAAGGAGCGTAAGGAGGCGGAAGCCGCCAAGCGCAAGACCATCACCTACTGGATTGTCGGCATTGTGGTCGTGATTCTGGTGGCCGCCCTGCTGATTTGGGACTCCGGCCTGATCCAGCGGAACATGACGGCCGCCACCATCGGCGGGGAGAATCTCTCCGTTGCCGAGATGCAGTACTACTACAATTCCGCCCGTCAGTCTGAGATTCAGCAGCAGCAGATGTACTCCCAGTACGGCATCAGCATCCTCAGCGATCCCTATGTGATGTACGACTCCAGCTCCGCCCTAGGCGACGAGCAGGTCTACAACACCGAGTCCGGCCAGACCTACGCCGATCACTTCAAGGAGTCCGCCCTCAACAACGCCCGGCGGGTCATCGCCCTGAACCAGGCCGCCAAGGCCGAGGGGTACACCCTCTCCGCCGACGGCAAGGCCTCCGTCGATGAGAGCATTGCCAGCCTGAAGGAGGGCGTGAAGTCCAGCAACTGGTCCAGCCTGGGCGCCTACCTCTCTGCGGCCTACGGCAGCTACGTCAGCGAGAGCCTCTACGTGAAGCAGGTCACCGCCTCCACGCTGGCCAACGAGTACGCCACCCATCATCAGGATTCTCTCACCTATGACGACGCCGCCCTGAACGACTACGCCGCCGAGAATCCCGCCACCGTCTACAGCTACGACTACCGCGTGGCCTATGTCGACGGCTCCGTGCCCACCACCGACGCCGAGGGCAACACCGTGGAGGTCACCGACGACCAGAAGGCCGCCGCGCTGGGCGCCGCCAAGACCAAGGCCGACGTGCTGGCCGAGGGCGTGAAGAAGGCCTCCGACAAGTCCGGCGCCTTTGACGAGCTGGTAACCTCCGCCGTCGGCGAGGACTCCACCTACGCCAGCGCCGACAACAACCTCAAGACCGCCGTCCTGGGCAGCGCGCTCTCCCAGGACTACACCGCCAACGCCTACTACGACTGGCTGACCAGCGCCGACCGCAAGGCCGGTGATGTGGAAGTCATCGAGTCCACCAGCGGCTACTATGTGGTTCTCCTGACGGACCGCTACCTGAACGACGCGGCCACCGTAGACGTGCGCCACATCCTCGCCAAGGCCGAGCTCACTCCCGCCGACGAGGAGGCCGGCACTCCCGCCGCCACCGAGCCCACCCAGGAGCAGATGGACGCCGCAAAGGCCAGGGCTCAGGAGGCTCTGGACAGATATCTGGCCGGCGAGCAGACCGCCGAGGCCTTCGGCGCCCTGGCCAACGAGCTGTCCGACGATACCGGCTCCAACACCAAGGGCGGCCTCTATACCTACGTGGAAGAGGGCTCCATGGTCAAGGGCTTCAACGACTGGATCTTCGACCCCGCCCGGCAGAGCGGCGACACCGGTCTGGTGGAGCAGAACGAAGCGGGCGGCAATTACTTCGGCTGGCACGTGGTCTACTTCCAGGGCGTGAACGGCCCCAAGTGGCACGAGGTCGCCGAGAGTGCGCTGAAGTCCGCCGATATGACCGCCTGGCTGGAGGGTCTGGACGAGGCCTGCGCCATTACCGAGTCCGGCAGCATGTCCCTGGCGCTGAAGTAAGCACCAATCCTTCCCGCAGGGGCATCTCCCCTGCGGGAAGTTTTCTTTCCGGGCATGGGCCCCCTGTCCGCCGGGGTCGGCGCCGCCGAATGGGAAGTGCGGACAGCGGCTGGCGGCGCGCGCTCATAGAGTCCTCAGCGCCGGGAGTCCTGTCCCCCGCAGCTCCCTCAGCTGGCCCGCCGTTCGGTGCGGATTTCCAGGGACCGGCCTTACAGATTGTATCCACCACACAGGAGGCTGCTATGCACGAACAATTTCTCCGCACGGAAATGGTTCTGGGCCCCCGGGCCATGGAGCGTCTGGCCGCCGCCCATGTGGCCGTGCTGGGCCTGGGCGGCGTGGGCAGCTGGGCCGCGGAGGCCCTGGCCCGGGCGGGAGTTGGCGAGCTGACCCTTGCCGACCACGACGAGGTGGGCGTCACCAACATCAACCGCCAGATTGAAGCCCTCTGGTCCACCCTGGGCCGTCCCAAGGCCGAAGCCCTGGCCGAGCGCGTACTGGACATCAATCCGAACTGTAGGGTTCATCCGCTTGTCATCCGCTATGACCAGGGCACCCGTGAGGAATTCTTTGCCCCGCGCTACGACTACATCGTGGACGCCATCGATACCGTCTCCAGCAAGCTGGATCTGATAGAGACCGCACGGGAGCGCGGCGTCCCTGTCGTCTCGGCACTGGGCACCGGCAACAAGCTGGACCCTGCGCAGTTTCGCATTACCGATATCTCCAAAACCGAGGGCTGTCCCCTGGCCCGGGTGATCCGCAAGGAGCTGAGAAGCCGGGGCATCGTGCACCACCGCGTCCTCTTCTCTCCCGAGCCGCCCCACCGGGCCGAGCAGCGCGAGGCCCCGCCACCCGGCCGGCGGAGCGTCCCGGCCAGTGTGCCCTGGGTGCCGCCGGTGGCGGGACTGATGCTGGCCGGGGATGTGGTCATGACCCTGGCCGGCCTGAACGAGGGCTGAGCGCGTATAAAAATCCCTCCCGCTGGCAAACTATCGCCAATGGGAGGGATTTTTTTGCGGATTCCTGAAAAAGTGCGCTTTGCCGTGGCCGGGGCGGGGGCGGGGATTGCCAACGGCTTCTTCGGCGGAGGGGGCGGCATGATACTGGTCCCCCTGCTCACCCGCTGGTGCGGCCTGGACCAGCGGCGGGCCTTCGCCACCTCGGTGGCGATCATTCTGCCCCTCTGCGTGTGCTCGTCCGTCATCTACCTCTTTCGGGGCGGGCTGGATTTCATGCTGGCGCTCCCCTATCTGGCCGGAGGACTGATCGGGGGCTTTGTGGGCGGCAAGGTCTTCAAAAAGGTGAACATGGTCTGGCTGCGCCGCGTCTTCGCGCTGTTTATCCTCTACGGCGGCGTGAAGGCCCTCTTTTTCTGATGGGGTGGCTGATACCGGCCCTCGCCGGGGCGGTTACCGGCGTGCTCTCCGGCTTCGGCGTGGGGGGCGGCACCCTGCTGCTCATCTATATGACCGCCTTCGCCGGCGTGCCCCAGAATCTGGCCCAGGGGGTCAATCTGCTCTACTTCCTCCCCACCGCAGCCACCGCCCTGCCCGCCCACGTCAAAAACGGATACGTTGAAAAAAAAGCCCTGTTACCCTCCGTCCTGGCCGGACTCCTGGGCACGGGCCTTGCCGCCTGGGTGGCCACCGCCCTGGATGTGGCGCTGCTCCACAAATGCTTTGGCGCCTTCCTGATCTATATCGGCGTGTCCGAGCTGCTGCGCAGGGACGCGCCCGGGGATTCTTAGCGTCCCTTCCCATCCAGCCCAGGCTGGATGGGAGCCCTTTTCTTTTTCACCCTCGGGACAACTAAATTGTCCCTGCGGCAAGGTTTTGCCCCTGCCCCAGGGGCAAAACGCTTGTACGGCGCAACGCGCCGCCCCACGCTGTGGGGCCCCGACGCGGACGCCTCCACTGTGTCAGCACCCCATCCGCTTTCTTGTCAAATATCCCTCCAAAATCAGCGTGGCCGCTACGGCGTCCACGTTTTTTTTATGGTCCTTCATCTTTTTCCCCGAGGTATGGAGAATGGCGTGGGCCTCCACGGTGGTCCTGCGCTCGTCCCAGAGGACGGGTGTCAGACCGGCGGCCTCCGCTACCCGTGCCGCGAACGCCCTGTACAGCTCCGCCCTGGGCCCCTCCGTGCCGTCCATGTTCCGCGGAAAGCCCATCACCAGCTCCTCTACCGCGTGTGTCTTTGCCAGCCGGGCGATCTCCGCCGCCACGGCCTCGCTCTTCCGGCTCTGAATGACGGTGGTATACCCCGCCAGAAGGCCCGTGGGGTCGGAGATGGCGATGCCGGTCCGGGCGTCGCCATAGTCAATTGCCATAATCCGCATAAATTTGTTTACTCCTCATCTTAGTTTCAGGTACGGCGCCGGCGGCAGGAACATCGGGTCGTAGAAGAGCGCCCTCGTCCGCTTCATCTCCGCTCCCCTCCTTAAATTGTCCCAGCCACAGCAGCAGTTCTTCCAAAACTGAGGTATTCAGTCCATAATAGATAAAATTCTTATATCTCTCCTCATAAACAAGCCCCGCCTTCTTGAGCTGGTTCAGATGGTAGGAGATCGCCGCACCCGTCAGTGCAAAGTGCCCCGCAATCTCTCCCGCCGGCAGCTTTTCCTCCCGAAGCAGGAGCAGAATCTCCCGCCGGACCGGGTCCGACAGGGCGCGAAAGCTCTCAGCAAACCCCATCGTTTCACCTCCCGGCGTCTATTTAAATATTTCTTTAAATAGATGGTAGCATATCCGCCTCTCCTTTGCAAGCTGAATTTCTAAGCCGATAATGCTTGACTTTTCCATTTTCCTGTGATAACCTATTAGTACCTATGAACAGGGCTCTTTTTTTGTGCGCATTTTTACGGTGTGATGACGTGCAAAACCCTGCACCGCTCAGACGGACATAGGGAGGCAGACCATGCCGGATCCGCACCGTGACGTTTTGGGGACATGCCATGGGCATATTCTCTGCGTTGCTGGATTCGGCCTATTGGGCCGCATCCGGCTTTTTTTATGCCCCGATGCGTCCCGGAATCATAAAGGAGGTGCCGACAAGTGGCAAAGGCAGGCAACCGGGTAAAGATCACCCTGCGCTGCTCCGAGTGCAAGCAGCGTAACTACAACACGTTCAAAAACAAGAAAAATACCCCCGACCGTCTGGAACTGAATAAGTACTGCCCCTTCTGCAGGAAGCATACGGTCCACAACGAGACCAAGTAATGAGCTTTACGAATCATATGGCTCACAAGAAAGAAGGGTGTATCTGAATGTCTGAATATGATAAGCTCGACCAGAACGAGCTGGAGGAAGAGGTCGTAGAGGCCCCCGCCGCCCCTGAAAAAGCCGAGAAGAAGAGCAAGGACACGGACAAGAAGGCTGACAAGAAGGCCAAGCCCGGTTTCTTTGCCCGCGTCGGCAAGTGGTTCAAGGAAATGAAGAGCGAGCTGAAGAAAGTTCAGTGGCCCACCAAAAAGACCGTCGTAAAGAACACCGGCGTGGTTATCGCCTGCGTCATTGTGGTCGGCGTCTTCATCTGGGTGTTCGACCTCCTGGCCAACTCGGTGGTAGGCGCTCTTCTGAGACTCTTCGGTTAAGGGGCGCATCATGGCTGATAGTGCAAAGTGGTATGTCGTGCATACCTACTCCGGCTATGAGAACACCGTCGCCGCCTCCATTGAGAAGGCGGTGGAAAACCGTGGGATGCACGAGCTCATTCAGGAGGTCAGCATCCCTCTGGAGACCGTCACCGAGATTACCGACAACGGCCCCAAGACCGTGGAGCGCAAGGTCTTTCCCGGGTATGTGCTGGTGAAGATGGTGATGACCGACGAGACCTGGCATCTGGTGCGCAACGTCCGCGGCGCCACCGGCTTCGTCGGCTCCGGCAACAAGGCCATCCCCCTCTCCGAGGCCGAGATCGCAGCCCTGGGCGTTGAGAAGCGCGAGGTTGTGGTCGGCTACGAGGTGGGCGACAACGTCAAGATCACCGACGGCGCGCTGGAGTCCTTCCTGGGCGTGGTCGACGAGATCGACATTGAGCGCAGCAAGGTCCGCGTGGTTGTATCCATGTTCGGCCGGGAGACTCCCGTCGAGCTGGAGCTGGACCAGGTGGAGCCCGTAGAGATGTAAGCACACCCGTTCCCCACCCCCGTCCACCCCACAGGGCGGAGGGGCATCCGGGGGAACCGGCGCCCCCGGATGGCACGGCGGAGGGCGCCAGAGCGGCTTATTGTTCCCGCAGGAGCAATCCGTGTCTTAGTGGGAGACACGCCCACGGCGTGTCGTCCAACCACATTTATCGTAGGAGGTGCTGTTTCAAATGGCACAGAAAGTTACTGGTTACGTGAAGCTGCAGATTCCCGCCGGCAAGGCGACTCCGGCCCCCCCGGTCGGCCCCGCCCTCGGCCAGCACGGCATCAACATCGCCGCCTTCACCAAGGAATTCAACGAGCGCACCAAGAATGACGCCGGCCTCATCATCCCCGTCGTCATCACCGTCTATGCCGACCGTTCCTTCTCCTTTATTACCAAGACTCCCCCCGCGGCCGTTCTGATCAAGAAGGCCTGCAACATCGAGTCCGGCTCCGGCGTCCCCAACAAGACCAAGGTAGCCACCATCAGCAAAGAGGACGTCCGCAAGATCGCTGAAACCAAGATGCCCGACCTCAACGCCGCCAGCGTCGAGGCCGCTATGAGCATGATCGCCGGCACGGCGCGCTCCATGGGCATCGTGGTGGGCGACTAAGGCGAAGGAGGTATAGGAAATGTTTAGAGGCAAGAAATATCAGGAGAGCGCCAAGCAGATCGACAAGGCCGCTCTGTACGATACCGCTGAGGCGATGGAGCTGGTCGTGAAGACCGCCCCCGCCAAGTTTGACGAGACCGTCGAGCTCCACGTGAAGCTGGGCGTCGACTCCCGCCACGCCGACCAGCAGGTCCGCGGCGCCATCGTCCTCCCCCACGGCACCGGCAAGACCGCCCGCGTGCTGGTCTTTGCCAAGGGCGACAAGGCCGACGCCGCCCGTGAGGCCGGCGCCGACTTCGTCGGCGAGATGGACATGGTCGAGAAGATCCAGAAGGAAAACTGGTTCGACTACGACGTGGTCGTGGCCTCCCCCGACATGATGGGTGTGGTCGGCCGTCTTGGTAAGGTCCTGGGCCCCAAGGGTCTCATGCCCTCCCCCAAGGCCGGCACCGTCACCCCCGACGTAGCCAAGGCCGTCAAGGAGATCAAGGCCGGTAAGGTCGAGTACCGCCTGGACAAGACCAACATCATCCACTGCCCCATCGGCAAGGTCTCCTTCGGCCCCGAGAAGCTCGCTCAGAACTTCAACGCTCTGATGGGCGCCATCATTAAGGCGAAGCCCTCCGCCGCCAAGGGCCAGTATGTGCGCAGCTGTGTCTGCGCCTCCACCATGGGCCCCGGCGTGAAGATCAACGCCGCCAAGCTGGTGTAAATCAGCTCCCGGCGCATCCAACGCCCCGGGTCCGGGGTGTAATTCTCCTTCCGCCGGCGCGGAAACTCTGCGAGGCTTAGCAGGCGGGGGCGAGCCCCCGCCTGGCCTTGCGAAACTTTGTAGTTGACAGCCTGTCCGCAGGGTGTTATACTATATTTCGTGTTCAGAGACAGCAGGTGGCTCTATGCCGTAAGTCCTGCCGAGAATGCAGTATAAACGTCTGTTTTGTGCTGTTTTGTGTCTTTGGATACGAAGCGGCACTTTTTCTTTATCCCAGCGCGCGGCCGCGCAGGCGGCCGCATGCGCGAACAATCGCGCACAGCGCAATTTTTACTGGAGGTGAATCCCAAATGCCTAACGCAAAGGTTCTGAGCGAGAAGCAGGCCATCGTGGCCGAGCTGACCGAGAAGATCAAGGGCGCCGCCAGCGGCGTTCTGGTGGACTACAAGGGCATCACTGTGGCGGAGGACACCGCTCTGCGCGCCGAGCTGCGCAAGAACGACGTGGACTATGCCGTGGTCAAGAACACCCTGCTCCGCTTCGCCGCCAACAACTGCGGCATGGAGGCCCTGGATGAAACCCTGAACGGCACCACTTCCCTGGCTGTCAGCGCGGGCGATCCCATTGCCCCCATGCGTGTCGTCAACAACTTCGCCAAGAAGTTCAACGGCGCCAAGTTCACCATCAAGGCCGGCTTTATGGACGGCAAGGTCCTCTCCCTTGAGGAGATCAGCGCCCTGGCTGAGCTGCCCTCCAAGGAGGCTCTGCTGGGCCAGGTCCTGGGCACCATGCTGGCCCCCATCACCAGCCTGGCCATCGTCCTGAAGGCCATCGCCGAGAAGCAGGGCGGCGACCTCGAGGAGGCCGTGGCTGCCGAGGCTCCCGCCGCCGAGTAAGCGGCCGCACAACCCCACTTATTTTAAAACAACATTTATTAGGAGGTAACATATCATGGCTTCTGAGAAGATTACTGCCCTCATCGAAGAGGTTAAGGGCCTGACCGTTCTGGAGCTCTCCGAGCTCGTCCACGCCCTGGAGGAGGAGTTCGGCGTCTCCGCCGCCGCCATGGCCGCTCCCGCCGCCGCCGCTGCCGCTCCCGCTGCTGAGGAGAAGACCGAGTTCGACGTGGTCCTCGCCGAGATCGGCGCCGAGAAGATCAAGGTCATCAAGGTCGTCCGCGAGATCACCGGCCTGGGCCTGGGCGAGGCCAAGGCGCTCGTCGAGGCTGCCCCCAAGGCTG
Organism: Lawsonibacter faecis; assembly: GCF_014287675.1. Classification (GTDB taxonomy): domain Bacteria; phylum Bacillota; class Clostridia; order Oscillospirales; family Oscillospiraceae; genus Pseudoflavonifractor; species Pseudoflavonifractor faecis. The sequence continues at coordinate 170,858 of NZ_JACOPQ010000008.1, forward strand.
TCAAGGAAGGCGTCAGCAAGGACGAGGCCGAGGAGCTGAAGAAGAAGATCGAGGAAGTCGGCGCCAAGGTCGAGCTGAAGTAAGAACTTCTTTTAACCCATTGAAAATGTCCCCCCGTCGTAAGACGGGGGGACATTTTTTGCTCGGCGGAACTTATACCCGCCGCCTTATGGCTTCTCCCCCCGCATGAGAAAGAGCGAGTAGGGCACGTCCTCGTCGGTCAGCCGCTTCACGCCTGTGAAAGCGGTGCGGACGCTCACTTCCCGGAGTCCGGCCCGCTCCAGCTCAGCGGCCATCCAGGCGCGGTCAAAGCCGTTGTAGCCGTCAAAGCCCTTGTCCTCCCTGTGGAAGCGCCCGTCCTCGGCGTCCAGATCGATGAGGAGGAACGTCCCCCCCTTTTTGAGCAGGGGGGCAACAAGGGCAAGCTCCCCGGCAATATCCCGGATGTGGTGGAAGACCATGGAGCTGTAGATAAGGTCAAATTTCCCCCGGTACGCCTCCCCCTCCAGGTCCTTTACCTCAATTGGGCGCACATTTTTTATCCCCGCCCCCGCCAGCTTCTCCCCCAGCGCCTTCTGCATGGCAGCCGCGGTGTCCGCCGTACAGATCTCCATGAAGTACGGGCACAGGCCAAAGGTCAGCAGGCCCGTGCCGCTGCCTATTTCCAGCGCGGTCTTCCCCCGGGCGTCCCCGATCTCCCTCCGTATCTCCTCCACCAGGGCCGCAGCCCGCCTCGTCCGCTCGGGCGTGTCCCAGCCGGCCGCCTTCTCGTCGCTAAAGTACATTGCGCTTCCCCCTGTTCTCTCTCAGCCGGAGCAGCCGCCCCAGCAGCTTCCATGCCAGCCACCCGCATATGAGCCCAATTGCCATCCCCACCAACACGTCAGAGGGGAAATGGACCCCCACATAGAGCCGGGAGAGTCCCATGAGCGCCGCCAAAATCACGGCGGTCACGCCCATCCACTTTTTCGGCAGGGCTCTTGCCCAGGCCGACGCCGCGGCAAAGGCCGCGCAGGTGTGGCCCGAGGGGAAGGAATTGGGATCGTTCTCCACCACAAGGTGGAAAAGCCCCTCCACCGTGAGCCAGGGCCGCGGGCGGGCCACCAGATGCTTGAGAACCACATTCGTGCACAGCGCCCCCAGTATCAGCGCCAGAATCCCCGCAGCTCCCGCCTTGCGGGTCTTTTTGAAGAAGAGCATCCCCAGGGAGAGCACAATCCACATCAGGCCCGCATCCCCCAGCTTGGTGTAGAAGCTCACGATGGGCGTGAGCAGATCGCTGCGGACAAACTCCTGAATCCACAGGAGGGCGCCGCCGTCCAGTTGTATCAGCCAGTCCATAGTGGCCTCCAAATTCAAATAGAGTAAGCAGGAGAAAACGCCGGACAGGTCTTACATCCGGCAGAGGCCGCGGCTCCCCGGAGCCGCACAGCCCGATTCCCCATCCGTCTTCCTTTTTCGCCAAAAACCAGGGCGGGAGCTCGCGCTCCCGCCCTGGTTCTATTTCTCTTAAGCTGCGGGAGCAGTCGTAACAGGCTCGCAGGTGAGGATGATGCCGTTGACCAGCTCGAAGGTCTTGGTCTTAATGATATGGCTCTTGCCAATGCGGACCTCCTGAGTGCCCACCTTCTGGGTAATGGCGTTCTGGATCTCAGCCCGCATCTCAAAAATCACGTCCACATAGTTGCCCTCCTGGGCCATGACGATGGTGCCGTCGTCCATGGGAACGCCCTCCATGTGGGGCTGGGAGGTGACGGAGAGGACCTCGCTGCCCGCGAGCATGGCGCCGTCGGCCATGAGCTGGGTATGCTCGCCGCCCAGGGCCACCTCGGCCTCGATGGCGCTGTACACCTCCGGCGTGACCCGGTAGACAATGGCGGAGTACTCAATCTGGCTGGTGGCGGCCTCCCCGGGCAGGCCCGACGACCTGTTGGTGAATTTCAGGAGCAAAAATACCGCCACGGCCACAATCAGCAGCAGCACAACAATGTCGATAATGTTAATCTTACCGAAGAGCCGTCCCTTTTCGTCAAACACTTTTCCCTTTTTTTCGTTCATCCTGATGATACCTCCAAGGCAATTGTAGATGGAAGACTGTTGTAAACGGTCAGTTTTATGGTACAATAAATAATTGGCAGCCGGCAATTAAGCCGCATATGACATCCAAGGTATTGTACCATACTTCCCCATTCATTAACAAGTCCTTTTTGGAGGCTATCGATATATGAAGGTCATTCACTTAATTTCCGGCGGCGACAGCGGCGGCGCCAAGACCCACGTACACATGCTCCTGCAGAATCTGTGCCGCACGCCCGGCGTGGAGATCACCATGGTCTGCTTTATGGAGGGTCCCTTTTCCGAGGAGGCCCGGGCCCTGGGCATCCCCACTGTGATTTTTCCCGGCCGCAACATTCTGCGGACCTACTCCGCCCTGAAAAAGCTGATTCGGGAGGGCGGGTACGACATCATCCACTGCCACGGCGCCCGGGGCAACATGATGGGCGCCCTGCTCCGCCGGGCCACCGGCCTGCCGGTGGTGACCACCGTACACTCCGACTACCGTCTGGATTACATGGGCCGGCCCCTCTCCCGGGCGACCTACGGCACCATCAACACCCTGGCCCTGCGTCGGCTGGACTACCGCATCGGCGTGTCCGACGCGATGGTGGATCTGCTTATCTCCCGTGGCTTCGACCCGGACAGGCTCTTCCCCATCTATAACGGCATCGACTTTACCCCCCGCACCCCCTCCATGAGCCGGGGCGAGTACCTGGCGAGCGTGGGGGCCCACTGGCCGGACGACTGCGTCATCGCGGGCATCGCGGCCCGACTGAACCCCGTGAAGGACATTCCCACTCTGGTCCGCGGCTTCGCCCGCGCCCATGAGCGCTGCCCCAGGCTGCGCCTGCTTATCGCGGGGGACGGCGAGCAGATGAACGAGCTGAAAAACCTGGCGGCCTCCCTGGGCGTGAAGGAGGAGGTCTGCTTCGCGGGGTGGGTGTCCGATGTGGACAGCTTCTATCACGCGCTGGACATCAATACCCTCACCTCCCTCTCCGAGACCTTCCCCTACTCCCTCACCGAGGGGGCACGCGCCGGTCTGCCCACCGTGGCCAGCCGGGTGGGAGGCGTGCCCTACCTCATCGACCACGGCGTAAACGGCTTTCTCTTTGAGGCCCAGGACTACGAGACCCTGGCCAGGCACCTGGCCGTCCTGGCGGAGGACGCCACCCTGCGCGCCCATATGGGCGCGCGGCTGTACCAGAAGGGCAAGAACGAGTACTCCCTGGAGAGCACCCTCCAGCGCCAGCTCGATATCTACGGCGTCATTCTCCGCCGGGCGGCCAGGCCAAAAACCCGCCGGAGCGGCGCCCTGGTCTGCGGGGCCTATGGCCGGGGCAACGCCGGAGACGACGCCATCCTGGAGGCCATTGTCACAGAGCTGCGGCAGATCGACCCGGATCTTCCCGTCTGGGTCCTGTCCCGAAAGCCCTCCGAGACCCGGCTCACCTACCGCGTCAACTCCATCTACACCTTCGGCTTTCCCAAATTTCTCTGGCGGATGAGCAGGACCCGCCTCTATATCAACGGCGGCGGCTCCCTCATGCAGGACGTGACCAGCCACCGCTCCCTCTGGTTCTACCTCTTCACCATCTCTGCGGCCAAGATTCTGGGCAACAAGGTGCAGATGTACGGCTGCGGCATCGGACCCATCCACGACCAGTCCAACCGCGCCCGGGCGGCCCGGGTCCTCCAGAAGCGGGTGGACGCCATCACCCTGCGGGACACCCACTCCAAGGAGGAGCTTGCGGATATGGGGGTCACCAACCCGGAAATCATCCTCTCCGCCGACCCCACCGTCATCCTCCCCGCCGCCGGGGAGGAGGTCATCGACGGCGTGCTGGAGAACGAGGGACTGGACCCGGACGGCAGATATATCGGCTTCACCCTCCGCCCCTGGCCCGGCTTTGAGGAGAAGGCCCATATCTTCGGCCAGGCGGCGGACTACGTCTGGGAGAAGTACGGCCTCACCCCCCTCTTCCTCCCCATCGAGCGCCGGCTGGACGTGGCCGCGGCGGAGAAGGCCGCCGCCCATATTCAAAAGGCCCCCTGCCACATTTTGAAAAACACCGGCAGCAGCGACCACACCATCGGCCTTTTCGCCCGGATGCAGGCGGTGGTCTCCATGCGCCTGCACGCACTGGTCTTCTCCGCCGGGCAGGGCGTGCCCCTGGTGGGCGTGGTCTACGACCCCAAGATCAGCTCCTTCCTCTCCTATATCGGCCAGGACCTCTATACGGAGCTGGAGAACCTGACCCTGGAGGGCCTCTGCGCCCATATCGACGCCGCCTGCGCCCGCATCGGCGACACCGCCTTCCTCTCCGTGGGCGTGGACCGTCTCCGCCAGGTGGAACGGCGCAATTCCGAGGCGGCGAAAAAACTGCTGGAATGTGAAAAATAGCCGGCGAGACCGAACGGCAGTCATTGGTCCTGCACAGCTCATCCCTGCTGGAATACAAATTGCCCTCCCCCCGCCGATGTCGTTTTCATTTTCATCTCACCTGGAGGTCTCCGCGTTGAAACAGTATATTTGCCTCTCCTCCGAGCCGTGGGGGGCGGTGCCCACCCGCACCCAGCAGCTGATGACCCGGCTGCGGGGGGCGGAGGTGCTCTTTTTCGAGCCGCCCGCCTCGGGCAAAAGCAAGGACTACAAGAAGCCGGGCCGGAAGATGCGCCCCGGCCTGACGGTTTACACCCTGCCGAGCGTGCTGGAGGTGGACGAGAAGCACACCCGTCTCTTCGCCATGAGCCAGCGGCGCCTGGCGAGGTTCATCCTGGACAAGCTCTCCCGCCACCGCTTCCGTGAGAGCGTGCTCTGGACCACCAGCCCCGGGCAGGTCCATCTGCTGGATCTGCTGCCCTGCAAGGGCGTCATCTACGACTGCGACCGGGCCTGGTCGGCCTTTCCCCTGGAGTGGGAGAGCGATCTGGCCCTCTCCGCAGACGTCATCTTCGCAGCCTCCCCCGGCCTCATCGACCGTCTCTCCCCCTGCAACGACAACCTTGCCCTCCTGCCGGGTGGCGTAAACTATCCCATGTTCAGCCGGGACGGCCTGCCCACCCCCCCGGAGCTGCGGGGCGTGCGGGCTCCCGTTCTGGGCTGGGCGGGCACCATCCACCGGGACACCGACCTCACCCCCGCCCTCCAGGCAGTCCGGGACCTGCCGGACTGCGCCTTCGTCTTTGTCGGCGCCGTGGATGAAAAGAACCCCCTCTTCCCCCTTCTGCGGGAGTTCCCCAATGTGGCCTTCACGGGCTTCAAGCCCCTGGTCGACCTGCCCGACTATCTGGGCCGGTTCGACGTGTGCCTGGACTTCCTCCGGCGGCGGGACGTGGGCAGCGACATTATCCCCTGCCGGATTTATGAGTACCTCTCCACCGGCAAGCCCATCGTCTCCATGCTGTATGAGGACCAGGTGGAGGAGTTCCCCGACGTAATCTACGGCGCCCACACCCCCCAGGAGTACGCCCAGCTCTGCCAGCGGGCGCTTTCCGAGGCGGGCGACTGGGCGCGCCGCCGCCGCAGGGACTACGGCGAGGCCGCCGCCTGGAGCGGGCGCGCCGACGAGGTCTGCCGGATTCTGGGCAGCATCGGACTGTACTGAACGGGCAGGCGGGATAGAAAAACGCGGAGCGGGTCGCTGCGGAAACAGGCGCTTATTTCTTTGGAGAGCAGCTTTCGACTCTGCGGGGTCAATCGGGCGCGCCGCCGGCCGCGTCGAAAACACCCAATTGTTTTGGGACAATTGTCCCTTTCCTTGTGAAAGCCTACGAAAATGGTTTGAATCCCTTGTAAAGCCGCAGAAAATGCGATATATTGTATGCATTCTGGGACAAGGGGGATTCCTGATGTTGTTTGCCTGCTGTGCACACACCGTCGTCGACAGGGGTCCCAATGCGTCCACTTCACCAGCGTGACCAAGGTCAGGCCGTCCGTATGCCGGATGGCCTGATTTATTTTTTCCTTGACAAAAATTTTGTTAGCTATCTGGGAGGAATCATCGCATGAAAAAAGTTGCCGTCATCATGGGGTCGGACTCTGACTGGCCCGTCGTCAAGGGCGCCTGTGAGCAGCTGGGGTCCTTCGGCATTCCCTACGAGGCCCACATTCTCAGCGCACACCGCACCCCGGACAAGGCCGCGGCCTTTGCCAAAAGCGCCCGTGCCGACGGCTTCGGCGTACTCATCTGCGCGGCGGGGATGGCCGCCCATCTGGCCGGCGCTTTTGCGGGCAACTCCACCCTGCCCGTCATCGGCATCCCCATGAAGGGCGGCGCTATGGACGGGCTGGACGCCCTCCTGGCCACCGTGCAGATGCCCAGCGGCATCCCTGTTGCCACCGTGGCCATCAACGGCGCGAAGAACGCCGCCTTCCTTGCGGCCCAAATTCTCTCCGTCTCCGACGATGCTCTGGCCGCCCGTCTGGATGAGCACCGCGTCAAAATGGCCGCACAGATTGCGGAAAAAGAGGCCAAGCTCCAGGCGGAGCTCTAAAAATGCGGCGGGGCCTGGGCCTTGTCTGAGCAATGGCAATATGCCCGGCGGCGCGTAATAATTTCGTCCGGCAAGCAGTTTTTTCGCAGGAACCCTGACGGATTTGTTCTAAATACTGCGCCGTCCAGGCGGGAAAGGACCCGCCGAGTTGGGCGTGTCGGCGTTTTTCAAACAAGGCCCGGCCCCCGCCCTGAATTCTAATCTTATTTGGAGGTCATTCAATATGGAAAAGAAGCTTGTTTACACCGGTAAGACCAAGGACGTTTTCGCGCTGGAGAACGGCAATTACCTGCTCAAGTTCAAGGACGACTGCACCGGCAAGGACGGCGTATTCGATCCCGGCGAGAACTCCGTGGGTCTGACCATCGACGGCGTGGGCGACGTGAACCTGCGCATGTCCGTCTACTTCTTCGAGAAGATCAACGCCGCCGGCATCAAGACCCACTATGTCAGCGCCGACCTTGCCGATACCACCATGGAGGTTCTTCCCGCCAAGGTCTTCGGCCAGGGCCTGGAGGTCATCTGCCGCAACAAGGCCGTGGGCAGCTTCCGCCGCCGTTACGGCGAGTACATCGCCGAGGGCGCCGATCTCCCCTCCTATGTGGAGATGACCTTTAAGAACGACGAGAAGGGCGATCCCCTGGTCACCAAGGACGGACTGGTGGTTCTGGGCGTCATGACTGAGAAGCAGTATGACGACACCAAGGAGATGACCCAGAAGATCACCAAGATCGTCTCCGACGAGCTGGCCGCCAAGGGACTGGTACTCTACGACATCAAGTTTGAATTCGGCTACGGCGCCGACGGCAGCGTCATGCTCATCGACGAGGTGGCCTCCGGCAATATGCGCGTCTACAAGGAAGGCCAGTACGTGGACCCCATGACCCTCTCCAAGCTGTTCTTCGCCTAAGGAGCGCCTTCTGCGGGTGCGGCTCCCCTCACCGGGGAGCCTTGCTAACAATCAAACGGTTAGGAGAAACAGAGCATGGGCGGATTCTTTGGCGCCATCTCCAAGCGCGACTGCGTGCTTGATATCTTTTTCGGGGTGGACTACCACTCCCACCTGGGTACCCGCCGGGGCGGCATGGCGGTCTATGACCGGCAGGAGGGCTTTCAGCGGCAGATCCACAACATTGAAAACACCCCCTTCCGCACCAAGTTCGAGCGGGATCTGGAGGGCTTCCACGGCTGCTCCGGCATCGGCTGCATCAGCGACACGGACCCCCAGCCCCTTCTGGTGCGCTCCCATCTGGGCCTCTATGCCATCACCACCGTGGGCGTCATCACCAATGCCGAGCAGCTGGTGGACGACTTCTTTGCCGACGGCGCGGTCCAGTTCATGGCCCAGAGCTCGGGCAAGGTGAATCAGACCGAGCTGGCCGCAGCCCTCATTAACCAGAAGTCCAGCCTGTCCGAGGGCATCCAGTACGCCCAGGAGGTTATTGAGGGCTCCCTCACCCTCCTCATTCTCACCGCCGACGGCATCATCGCCGCCCGGGACCGGTACGGCCGCCTGCCGGTCCTCATCGGCAGGGACCCTGACGGCTACTGCGCCGCCTTTGAGTCCTTCGCCTACCGCAAGCTGGACTATGAGGACGCCTACGAGCTGGGCCCCGGCGAGGTAGTCCGCCTCACCCCGGAGTCCTGCGAGACCCTGGTGCCCGCCCGCGCCGAGATGAAGATCTGCGCCTTTCTCTGGAGCTACTACGGCTACCCCACCTCCGGCTACGAGGGCATCGGCGTGGAGTCCATGCGCAACCGCAACGGCGGGATTATGGCCCTCGCCGACCGGAAGCGGGGCCTCACCGAGGGCATCGACTACGTGGCCGGCGTGCCCGACTCGGGCGTGCCCCACGCGGTGGGCTATGCCAATCAGAGCGGCATCCCCTTCGCCCGTCCCTTTATTAAGTACACCCCCACCTGGCCCCGGAGCTTTACGCCCGACAGCCAGAAGGTCCGCAATCAGGTGGCCAAGATGAAGCTCATCCCCGTGCCCGACCTCATTGAGGGCAAGCGGCTGCTTTTTGTGGACGACAGCGTGGTCCGGGGCACCCAGCTCCGGGAGACCGTGGAGTTTCTCTACCAGTGCGGCGCGAAGGAGGTCCATATCCGCTCCGCCTGTCCCCCCATCATGTACCCCTGCAAGTACCTGAACTTCTCCCGCAGCAATTCGCCCATGGAGCTGCTGGCCCGGAAGACCGTCCAGGAGCTGGAGGGGGACGAAGGCCAGAACCATCTGGAGGAGTATGCCGACGGCGACACCGAGCGCGGCAGGGCCATGAGCGACTGCATCTGCAGGAAGATGCATTTCACCACCCTGGGCTTCCAGTCCCTGCAGGGCCTCATTGAGTCCATCGGCATCGAGCCGTGCAAGCTTTGCACCTACTGCTGGACAGGCAGAGAATAAATCAATAAGGAAAGGAAAGGGAGAGAGAAAAAAGCTGGTCGGGGAGATAGCGCCGCCTTATGCGGCCTTTCAGGCAGCCGCTCTGCCGAAACTCCACAATCATTCCATTTTTTCTATTTTCCCTTTTCTTGATAGGAGGCTTTTATGTCTATCTCCAAATCCGACAGCTACGCCGCCGCCGGCGTGGACGTGACCGCGGGCTACGAGTCCGTCAACCGCATTAAACCCCTGGTGGAGTCCACCTATATCCCCGGCGTGATGGGCACCCTGGGCGGCTTCGGCGGCCTCTTCGCCCCCGACACGGCGGGCATGGAGAAGCCAGTTTTGGTCTCCGGCACCGACGGCGTGGGCACCAAGCTGAAGATCGCCTTCCTCATGGACAGGCACGACACCGTGGGCATCGACTGCGTGGCCATGTGCGTCAACGATATCGTCTGCTCCGGCGCGAAGCCGCTCTTCTTCCTGGACTATCTGGCCGTGGGCAAGAATATTCCCGAGCGCATCGAGGCCATTGTCTCCGGCGTCACCGAGGGCTGCCGCCAAGCGGGCTGCGCCCTCATCGGCGGCGAGACCGCCGAGATGCCCGGCTTCTACCCCGAGGACGAGTACGATCTGGCCGGCTTCTCCGTGGGGATCGCCGACCAGGCCAGGATGCTGGACGGCTCCACCATGGAGGAGGGCGACCTTCTCATCGGCCTGAGCTCCTCCGGCGTCCACTCCAACGGCTTCTCCCTGGTGCGCAAGGTCCTTGGCGTGGACAGGGAGACCCTCTCCGCCCATATCCCGGAGCTGGGCTGCACCCTGGGCGAAGAGCTCATCAAGCCCACCCGCATCTACGTCAAGACCGTCCTGGGCCTGCTGGAGCGGGGCGTGCGCATCCGCGCCGTGAGCCACATCACCGGCGGCGGCCTCTATGAGAATGTTCCCCGCATGATGAAGGAGGGTCTCACCGCCCGCATCCAGAAGGGCTCCTTCCCCGTGCCCCCCATCTTCGACCTCATCGCCAAGCGGGGCAATATCCCCGAGCGGGATATGTACAACACCTTCAATATGGGCGTGGGCCTGGTGATCGCCATCCCCAAGGACCAGGTGGGCGAGGCCAAGGACATTCTGGTGGCCATGGGCGAGCATGCCTATGTCATCGGCTCCGTGGTCAAGGGCGGCGACGGCGTCGAGCTCGTCTAAGTCCGTCCCGGGGGGACTTCTTCCCCCTCTGTAAGGGCGATACTACAAAACCGGCGTACCCCACTGTCCGCAGGGGCCGCCCGCGTCCCCCCGTCTCCCCCAAAATCCGAATGGTTGGTGTTTTCATGCAAAAGCGTATCGCGGTCCTCGTCTCCGGTGGCGGGACCAATCTTCAGGCATTGATTGACGCCCAGAGCCGGGGCGAGCTGAAAAACGGTCTTTTGGCCGCGGTCGTCTCCTCCAGGGAGGGGGCCTTTGCCCTGGAGCGGGCCGCCGCAGCGGGCATCCCCGGCTATGTGGTGGCCCGCAGGTCCTTCCCGGACAACCGCTCCATGACCGCCGCCCTGGTGTCGCAGCTCAGGGCGCTGGACATCGACCTGGTGGTTCTGGCCGGCTTCATGCACATTCTCACCGAAGAGATGGTGGCGGCATACCCCAATGCCATCCTGAATGTCCATCCCGCCCTCATCCCCTCCTTCTGCGGCGCGGGGTATTACGGCCTCCACGTCCATGAGGCCGCTCTGGCCTACGGCGTGAAGGTCACCGGCGCCACAGTCCACTTCGTCAACGAGGAACCGGACGGCGGTCCCATCGTCCTGCAAAAGGCGGTGGATATCCGGGAGGGGGACACTCCGGAAGCCCTCCAGCGCCGGGTGATGGAGGAGGCCGAGTGGGTCATTCTCCCCAAGGCGGTCTCCCTCTTCTGTGAGGGCAGGCTCTCGGTCGACGGCAGAACCGTCAAAGTGAAAAATAAAGATTGAGTCGTGTAAAAGGCGGGGGCATTGCCGCCTGCTCAGGTCCGGCCTTTTTCCGGCCCTTCCCTTTTCACGCCGCATTTATGATTGGAGGTACTTATGGAGCTTTTGAATCTCTCCTCTCTTCTCGCTTCCAACCCCTACCCCGGCCGTGGCATCATGCTGGGCCGCAGCGCCGACAACAAGAAGGCTGTGGCGGCCTATTTCATCATGGGCCGCAGTGAGAATTCCCGCAACCGCATCTTCGAGGCCACGGAGGACGGTATCCGCACCCGGGCCTTCGACGAGTCCAAAATGACCGACCCCAGTCTCATTATCTACCACCCCGTCCGGGTGGTGGACGGCACCACCATCGTCACCAACGGCGACCAGACCGACACCATCGCCGATTCCTTCCGCAGGGGCGAGGGCTTTGTCCGCGCTCTGCGCACCCGGGACTTTGAGCCCGACGGCCCCAACTACACTCCCCGCATCTCGGGCATGGTCCGGCCCGGCGGGGCCTACCGCCTCAGCATCCTCAAGAGCACCGGCGGCGACCCGTCCTGCTGCCAGCGCTTTTTCTACGAGTACGATTCCCCCATCGCCGGTCAGGGCCACTTTATCAGCACCTACCGGACCGACGGCAGCCCCCTTCCCTCCTTCGAGGGCGAGCCCATTCCCGTAGCGCTGGATTCCGCCTGCCCCGCCTGCCTGGCCGACAAGCTCTGGGAGAGCCTGAACGCCGACAACAAGGTCTCCCTCTACGTCTCCTTCATCGACCTCGCCACCGGCGCGGCCGAGACCGTCATCAAGAATAAGCACGTATAACCCGGACGGGCGGCCCCCCAGGGCCGCCCCTACCCATTCAACATGTAGGGGCGGCTCCCGCGGCCGCCCGCATCTGGAGGTTTCATCATGACCGAACTGGAACTGAAATACGGCTGTAATCCCAACCAGAAGCCCGCCCGCATCTTTATGGAGTCCGGCGAGCTGCCCATCACCGTCCTGAACGGCAAGCCCGGCTACATCAACTTTATGGACGCCTTCAACTCCTACCAGCTGGTGAAGGAGCTGAAGGCCGCCACGGACCTCCCCGCCGCGGCCTCCTTCAAGCACGTCTCCCCCGCCGGCGCCGCCGTGGGCGCCCCCCTCACCGATGTGGAGAGGAAGATCTACTTTGCAGAGGGGATGGACCTCTCCCCCATCGCCTGCGCCTACGTGAAGGCCCGGGGCGCGGACCGGCTGTGCTCCTACGGCGACTGGGCCGCCCTCTCCGACGTATGCGACGAGCAGACCGCCGCCTATCTGGCCCTGGAGGTCTCCGACGGCGTCATCGCCCCCGGCTACACCCCCAGGGCCCTGGAGATTCTCAAGACCAAGCGCAGAGGCGGCTACAACGTGGTCCAGATTGACCCCGGCTATGTCCCCAAGGCCGTGGAGCACAAGGACGTGTACGGCGTCACCTTCGAGCAGGGCCGCAATAATTTTGAGATCAATGCCGCCCTTCTGGACAATGTGGTCACCGCCAACAAGGACCTGCCCGACCACGCCAGGCGGGACCTGATCCTGGCGCTCATCACCCTCAAGTACACCCAGTCCAACTCCGTCTGCTACACCAAGGACGGCCAGGCCATCGGCGTGGGCGCCGGCCAGCAGAGCCGCATCCACTGCACCCGTCTGGCGGGCCAGAAGGCGGACAACTGGCTCCTGCGCCAGCATCCCAAGGTCCTGTCCCTCCCCTTCGTGGACGGCATCCGCCGCCCTGACCGGGACAACGCCATCGACGTGTACATCTCCGACGAGTATGAGGACGTGCTGGCCGAGGGCGTGTGGCAGAATACCTTCACGGTAAAGCCCGAAATTCTTACCGCGGAGGAGAAAAAGGCTTGGATCGCCCAGCAGACCGGCGTATCCGTCGGCTCCGACGCCTTCTTCCCCTTCGGCGACAATGTGGAGCGCGCCCGCAAGTCCGGCGCGGCCTATATCGCCCAGCCCGGCGGCTCCATCCGGGACGACCACGTCATCGCCACCTGTGACAAGTACGGCATCGCCATGGCCTTCACCGGCATGCGGCTGTTCCACCACTAACCGGTTCTATCCGCTTCCTCTGCCGGCCCTCCGGGGCCTGCACGCTCTTATTTCATAAGGAGGTTTCCCCTATGAATATTCTTGTGGTCGGCGGCGGCGGCCGTGAACACGCCATTGTCTGGGCCCTCTCCAAGAGCCCGAACGTGAAGAAGCTCTACTGCGCCCCCGGAAACGGCGGCATCGCCGCTCTGGCCGAGTGCGTGCCCATCAAGGCCACCGACGTGGACGTGATGGCGGCCTGGGCCTCCTCCCACGCCATCGATTTCGTGGTGGTCGCCCCCGACGATCCTCTGGCCCTGGGCATGGTGGACGCCCTGGAGGCCGCCGGCATCCCCGCCTTCGGCCCCCGGGCCAACGCCGCCGTCATTGAGGCCAGCAAGGTCTTCTCCAAGAACCTGATGGAGCGCTACCACATCCCCACCGCCAAATATCAGACCTTTACGGACATGGACGCCGCCCTCGCCTACGTCCGCGCGGAGGGCGCGCCCATCGTGGTGAAGGCCGACGGCCTGGCCCTGGGCAAGGGCGTGGTGGTGGCCCAGACCGCAGCCGAGGCCGAGGAGGCCGTCCGCAGCATGATGGCCGACAAGAAGTTCGGCGAGGCGGGCACCCGCCTGGTCATTGAGGAGTGTATGACCGGCCCCGAGGTCACCGTCCTGGCCTTCTGCGACGGCGAGCATGTGGTCCCCATGCCCTCCAGCCAGGACCACAAGCGGGCCTTCGACGGCAACCGGGGGCCCAACACCGGTGGTATGGGGGCCATATCCCCCTCCCCCAACTACACGCCGGAGCTGGCCGCGCGCTGTATGGACGAGATTTTTCTCCCCACTCTGGCGGCCCTCAAGGCCGAGGGCCGTCCCTTCCGGGGCGTCCTCTACTTCGGCCTGATGCTCACCCCGGCCGGCCCCAAGGTGGTGGAGTACAACGCCCGCTTCGGTGACCCGGAGTGCCAGGCCGTCCTCTCCCTGCTGGAGAGCGACCTGTTGGAGGTTTTCCTCGCCTGCCGTGAGGGCACGCTGGACAAGCTGGACATCCGCTGGAAGAGAGAGGCCGCCTGCTGTCTGGTCCTGGCCTCCGGCGGCTACCCCGGCAGCTATCGGAAGGACTACCCGATTGAAGGACTGGACGATGCGGGCAGGACCGCCACGGTCTTCCACGCCGGCACCCGCCTGGCCGAGGACGGCCGGGTCCTGACCTCCGGCGGCCGGGTCCTGGGCGTCACCGCCACCGGCGCCACCCTGGACGAGGCCATCGACGCCGCCTACGCATCTGCCAAGCACATCTCCTTTACAGACATACAGTTCCGCACCGATATCGGGCGAAGCTAAGTTCCCGGGCGGGCCACACGGCCCGCCCGCTTTTCTGCGCCCTCCACACCCCTGCCGCCCTTATAGAAGGCCTGCGCAACCGCCGGTTGTCAAAATATACAGGGTTCTTGGTGGCCCTTTGCCCACCTCAGGTGCTATGCTGTAGACATCCCAACACAGGAGGAACCATCTATGTTTGAGCAGCGGCTCTACCGGCTCCGCAAGGAGCGGGGCATCTCCCAGGAGGAGCTGGCCGATATCGTGGGTGTCTCCCGCCAGGCGGTCCAGAAGTGGGAATCCGGCGCATCCCAGCCCAATATGGATAACCTGGTGGCCATCGGCACCTATTTCGGCGTCACCCTGGACTATCTTCTGAAGGGCACGCAGCCGCCCCTCGCCGGGGACCCTCCCCAGACGCAGACGGTCTATGTCCCCATGGGCTGGCACTATGAGTATAAGAGCCGCCGCACCCTCCTCGGCCTCCCCCTGGTCCATGTGAACCTGGGCCGCTACGGCATCCGCTGGGCCAGGGGAATCATCGCCGTGGGCAATGTGGCCACCGGCGGTCTGGCCGTCGGCGGCCTCTCCGCCGGGCTTGTCTCCATCGGCGGCTTTTCCCTGGGAGGGCTGGCGGTGGGCGGTCTCGCCGCGGGGCTCGCCGCAGTGGGCGGCATTGCCGCAGGCGTCCTGGCCGCAGGAGGCGTGGCTTTCGGCTGGCTGGCGGTGGGCGGCGTCGCGAAGGGGATCTACGCCCTGGGCGGCGCGGCGCTGGGGACCAACATCGCCGCAGGAGGGGCTGCCTCGGCCCATATCGCCATCGGGGACGCGGTGGACGGTGCGGTGACCTTCTCCACCCACGGCGGCGCTGAAATTGCAAAAAGTACGCTTCAAAACGCGATCTTGCAGGAGTTTCCCTCCATTCCCCGCTGGATTCTGCGTATTTTTACCGCTTTCGCGTCCTGAAGCCCGCACTCACAGGCGTACTTACCTGTTTTTAAGCATTACGACCCGATTTCGTAAGATTTCAGAAAGTCCGCCGTCAAAAACGCCTCCCGTTTTGTCTGTATACTACAGATAACAGAACGGGAGGCGTTTTTGATGAAAAAAAACATCTGTATCCTCTTCGGCGGCTGCTCCACGGAGTACTCCGTGTCCCTCCAGTCCGCCCACGCGGTGATTTCCAGCCTGGACCGCGACAAGTACGAGGCCGTCCTCCTGGGCATCACCCGGGATGGCCGCTGGCTCCTCTACGACGGCCCCGAGGACGCCATCGCGGCGGACACCTGGCACGACGACGCGCGCCGCTGCACCCCCGCCGTCATCTCCCCGGACCGGGAGCTCCACGGCCTGCTGGTGATTGCGAAGGCGGGGCTCAGCACTGTCCGGCTGGACGCCGCCTTTCCAGTTCTCCACGGCAAGAACGGCGAGGACGGCACCGTACAGGGTCTTCTGGAGCTGGCCGGCATCCCCATCGTCGGCTGCGGCTGTCTCTCCTCCGCCGTCTGTATGGACAAGGATATCGCCCACCAGCTCGCCCGGAACGCGGGCGTGGAGGTCCCCACCTCGGCGGTTTTTCGCGCCGGCGAGGACCCCGCCCTCCTGAGCGGGCGGACGGAGGCGCTGTCCTATCCGCTTTTCGTCAAGCCCGCCCGGGCCGGCTCCTCCTTCGGCGTGACCCGGGTGGAGCACCCCGGAATGCTCAGCGCCGCGGTCTCCGCCGCGCTGGAGCACGATGACAAGGCGGTCATCGAGGAGGAGGTCCCCGGCTTCGAGGTAGGCTGCGCCGTCCTGGGGGATCGGGACCTCTTTGCCGGCGCGGTGGACGAAATTGAGCTGGCCGGCGGCTTCTTCGACTACACGGAGAAATACAACCTCATGACCGCCCACATCCATCTGCCCGCCCGTATTTCCCAGGAAAAGGCAGCTCAGATCCGAAAGGCCGCTCTCGCGGTCTACCGCGCACTGGAGTGCCGGGGCTTCGCCCGGGTGGATCTCTTTCTCACCCCGGACGGGCGTATTGTCTTCAACGAGGTGAATACCATCCCCGGCTTTACCAGCCACAGCCGTTACCCCGGCATGATGAAGGGCGCGGGGCTGGAGTTCGCCCCCCTGGTGGACAAGCTCATCGGACTGGCGGTGGGCGCATGAACCATGCCGAGATGCTCCACACCGGTCCCCTGGTGCTGGTGAACCGGGAACACCCTCTCCCCGCCGAGCCCAGCCGAGCCGATCTGCTGAGCGTATCCCACCGCCACCCCGGAATTTTACTCAACTCCAGAGCCAAGCTGGTGCTCTGCCAGCTCCTCTCCGACCTGGGCTGCACCGGTGATATCGTGCCCGTCAGCGGCTACCGCAGTAAAGCGGAACAGCTTGCCATCTTTGAGGACGCCCTGCGCTCCCACGGCCGGGAGTTTACCGAGACCTTCGTCGCCTATCCCGGCTGCAGTGAGCACCAGACCGGTCTCGCCATCGACCTGGGGGAGAACCGGCCGGACCTGGATTTCCTCTGTCCGCAGTTCCCCGACGAGGGGGCCTGCCGCGCCTTCCGCGCCCGGGCGGCTGATTACGGCTTCATCCTGCGCTACCCCGCCGGAAAGGAAGAGATCACCGGCATCGGCTGCGAGCCCTGGCATTTCCGTTATGTGGGCTGGCCCCATGCCAAGCTGATGGAGGAGCGCGGCTTCACCCTGGAGGAGTATATCCAGTGGCTCTCCGGTTACTCGGAGGAGGGCGTGCACCTGGGATACGAGGTCTCGGGCCGGGCTTTTGAATTCTACACCGTACCCGCCGACAACCTGGACGGGCTCCACAGCCGCCTTCCCAGCGACATCCCCTGCCAGTGGTCGGGAAACAACGCCGGGGGCGTGGTGGTCACTCTATGGAGGAAGGCGGGATGAGCGGGGGGCGGCGCACCCGGTACGGCGGCCTGGATCTCTTCCGCGTGGCCGCCGCCCTGCTGGTCGTGGCCAACCACACCGGACCGCTTCTCTCCTTTAACGGTACCGCCAACTATCTCATTACAGACATTTTGGCCCGGCTGGCGGTCCCCTTCTTCTTCGCCGTCAGCGGGTTCTTCCTGGTGCCCAAGCTGACGGAGCAGGGCCGGTCCGCCCTGTGGCCCTTTATGCGCAAGTGTCTCCTGCTCTACGGCGTCTCCACCCTGCTCTATCTGCCCCTGATGGCCCGCAACGGATACTTCGGACAGCCGGGGCTGGCCCTGAACCTCCTGCGCGACCTGGTGTTGAACGGAACCTTCTATCACCTCTGGTATTTCCCCGCCGCCGTCCTTGGCAGCTGCATCGTGGCGGCCCTGCTCCGCGCGGGAAAGGGAACCGCCGCCCTTCCGGTCTGCGCCGTCCTCTATGTCCTGGGCCTCCTGGGGGACAGCTACTACGGCCTGACCGCCGCGCTGCCGCCCCTGAAAGCGGTCTACGAGGCACTGTTTCTGGGCTTTGACTATACCCGCAACGGACTTTTCTTCGCGCCTCTCTTCCTCCTTCTGGGCGGGCTGCTGGCCCGCCGCCCCGAGCCGGCCCGGCCCGGGCGGTGCGCCGCGCGCTTCTCCGCCGCACTGGCACTGCTCATCGCCGAGGGCCTGCTGGTACGCGGGTTCTCCCTGGCCCGGCACGACAGCATGTACCTCCTCCTGCCCCTGTGCGTCTGGCTCCTGGTCCAGTGGCTGAGAGCTTTAAAGGTTAAACCGCTCCCCGCTCTGCGCACACTCTCCACCGTGGTCTATGTCGTCCATCCCCTGTGCATCGTGGGGGTGCGCGGCGTCGGCAAGGCCCTGGGCCTTCTGGCGGAGAGCGGCTTCCTGCTGGGAAACAGCCTGGTCCACTATCTGGCGGTAGTGGCCGCCTCCTGCCTCACCGCACTGCCCTTCCTGTTCTGGAGGCGGCGGCGCCCCAAGCCCCCGGCCCCGCCGCCGGACCCGCAGACCGCGCCGCGGGCCTGGGCGGAGATTGATATGGCCGCCCTCAAGCACAATATCTCCGCCCTGCGGCAGCACCTCCCCAGGGACTGCCGCCTCATGGCGGTGGTCAAGGCCAACGCCTACGGCCACGACGACGGGCTGGTCTGCCGCGCCTGCGAGGCCCAGGGCGTAGACGCCTTCGCCGTCGCCACCGCAGACGAGGGCGTCCGTCTGCGTCTGGAGGGGGTCCGGGGTGATATTCTGGTGCTGGGCTGGACGGACCCCGCTCAGGCCCCCCTGCTCTCCCGTCATGACCTCATCCAGACCGTGGTGAGCGCGGACTACGCCTGCCGCCTGGATGCGGCAAACGTCCCGCTCCGTGTCCACCTGAAGCTGGACACGGGGATGCACCGTCTCGGTATCCCCTGGGACGATGCCGATCATATAGCAGGCCTATACGCTTGTCAGCACCTGAGAATAGAGGGGCTTTTCACTCATCTGGCCGCCGCAGAGACCCTGGACGGGGCCGACGAGGCCCGGACGGAGGAGCAGATCCGCCGCTTCTACCGCGGGGCGGAGGAGCTGCAGAGGCGGGGTCTCCCCACGGGGAAGCTCCACATCCAGAGCAGTTACGGTATGCTCAACTACCCCGGTCTTCCCTGCGACTACGCCCGAGTGGGCATTGCCCTCTACGGGCTGCTGAGCAGCCCCGGCGACAGGACCCGCCTGACTCCGGATTTACGTCCGGTCCTCTCCCTCCGCGCCCGGGTGGCGGAGCTCCGCGACATCGCAGCCGGGGACACGGCAGGGTACGACGGGGCTTTCACCGCCCGGCGGCCCTCCCGTGTCGCGGTCGTTTCCATCGGCTATGGAGACGGCTATCCCCGCGCCCTCTCCGGCGGCAGGGGCGTTGTCCTCGTCCGGGGGCAACACGCCCCGGTGGCCGGGCTCATCTGCATGGACCAGATGCTGGTGGATGTAACCGATATTCCCGGCGTGGCCGAGGGCGATACAGTCACCCTCATCGGCCGGGACGGCTCGAATGAGATTACCGCCGGGCAGCTCGCCCGGGCGGCCGACACCATTACCAACGAACTGCTCTGCCGGCTGGGCCCCCGTGTGGAGCGCATAGCCGTTTAAAAGGCCGGACCCTGCGGTGAGACGCAGGGTCCGGCCTTTCAGTTCTTACTCAAATATGGGGATTTTTACTCCACAGACATCAATAAAGTCCCTTTCACTGATAAAACGGCACACCACCGCAAAGTCCGCCGGTTTGCCAAACGGCTCCCCATCCTGTCTCAGTCATTCCAATCAAATGATATCAGAATGCCGCGGAAGGTACACCAAGCCAGCTTGAAAAATTGGCAGCCGGCGGCTGCACCCCTTATAATTTCTTTTTTCCCCTGCCGGGGCGCGTGTTTTTCTTCGGTTTGGGTGCGGCCCAGCCCGCCTTACGCTTGGGCGCCGGGCGCCCGTCGCCGGCGGGTGCGTCACCCTTCCCCCGCTTGTCCGGGCGGTCGGACGGCCTCCCCTTTGCCCCTACGCCTCCCTTTCCCCGTCCCGCGGGCTTTTCGCCGGACCTGTGGGCATAGGGCGCGCCGCCGTTGGGGCGGAGCAGGCAGCCCTTCCCGTAACCGATGAGGTCCTCCCGGTGGGCTCTGCGCAGGGCCTCCTGCACCAGGGCGCGCTTCTCGGGCCGCTTCCACTGCATCAGGGCCCGCTGCATGGCCTTGTCGTGGGGATCGGTGGGGACGAAGACCTGCTGCATGGTCCTGGGGTCGATGCCGGTGTAGTACATGCAGGTGGAGAGGGTGCCCGGCGTGGGATAGAAATCCTGAACCTGCTCGGGTTGGCGGCCCGAAGCGTTGAGCCACTCGGCCAGGCGCACCGCGTCCTCCAGGGTACAGCCCGGATGGGAGGACATGAGGTAGGGCACCAGATACTGCTCCTTCTCATACTTCTGGTTGAGCCGCTCGTATTTCTGGCGGAATTTCTCATAGACCTCGATATGGGGCTTGCCCATGTAGTCCAGCACGCCGTTGACGCAGTGCTCCGGGGCCACCTTGAGCTGGCCGGAGATGTGGTGCTTCACCAGCTCCGCACAGAACTCGCCGCTCTTGTCCCTCATCATAAAGTCGTAGCGGATACCCGAACGGATGAAGACCTTCTTCACGCCTGGAATCTCTCTCAGCTTGCGCAGGAGCATCAGGTAGTCCGTGTGGTCGGCATCCAGGTTGGGGCAGGCCTCGGGAGAGAGGCAGGCCCGGTTTTTGCACAGTCCCGCCTTCATCTGCTTCTGGCAGGCCGGACGGCGGAAGTTGGCGGTAGGGCCGCCCACGTCGTGGATGTACCCCTTGAAGCCGGCGTGCTTGGTGAGGGCCGTCACCTCCCGGATGACGCTCTCATGGCTGCGGGCGGAGACGATGCGCCCCTGGTGGAAGGCCAGGGAGCAAAAATTGCACGCGCCGAAGCAGCCCCGGTTATGGGCCACCGAGAAGCGGACCTCCTCAATGGCGGGAACGCCCCCCAGCGCGTCGTACATGGGATGAGGCTCCCGGACGTAGGGCAGCTCCGCCACGGCGTCCAGCTCCGCAGTGGTGAGGGGCATGGCGGGCGGGTTGACCACCAGCAGGTCGCCCCCGTGCCGCTGGAGAATGGCCCTGCCCACGATGGGGTCGTGCTCCCGGTACTCCGCCATATTGGCCTCGGCGTAGCTCCGCTTGTCGGCGCATACCGCCTCGTAGGACGCAACCTCAACCTTGGGATAGACGCACTCGGCAGGGCCCTTCGCAATATAGGCAGTTCCCTTTACATCCCTGATGTCGGAAACCGGGGTACCGGAGGCCAGACGGGCGGCAATCTCCTTTGTGGCGCGCTCGCCCATGCCGTACACCAGCAAATCCGCCTGGCTGTCGAAGAGGACGCCCCGGCGGACCTTGTCATCCCAGTAGTCATAGTGGGCAAAGCGGCGCAGGGAGGCCTCCAGCCCGCCGATGATCACCGGAATGTCCCGGAAAACCTCCCGGACCCGGTTGGCGTAAACCACAACGGCGTGATCGGGCCGCAGCCCCGCCCTGTTGCCGGGGGAGTAGGCGTCGTCGTGGCGGCGCTTTTTCGCCACGGTGTAGTGGGCCACCATGGAGTCGATATTGCCGCTGGAGATGAGCACCCCCAGTCTGGGACGGCCCAGTGCTGTAAAGCTCTGCGGCCTGCGCCAGTCCGGCTGGGCCAGAACGGCCACCCGATAGCCCTCGCGCTCCAGCAGGCGGGAGATGATGGCGCTGCCGAAGGACGGATGGTCCACATAGGCGTCCCCCGTAATAAGCAGGAAGTCATACTCCTCCCACCCGCGCTCCGCCATATCGGCCTTGGACACGGGGAGAAATTTGGTGTTGGTCTGTTCCATAGCGGCTCCTTTTATGTGAAATGAAAAAAGAAAAAAGCCGGAACCGAAGGCGTACCGTTCTCAACTTTTTTCTCTCTTCTTTTTCTCTTTTCTGTTAGGTCTTGTTGAATAAAGGCCCACCGATTGGGCGTGTTGACTTTTTACAAGCAAGGCCTAATCGTATCCGATGTATTTTTCCATAATATCCAGAGGCACCCGCGTCCCCTCGGCCTCGGCCGCCTTGCAGAAGCCGTACCGCCGGTAAAACCGCTGCGCCACGTAGTTGTCCGGGGCGCAGCGCAGACGCAGGTACTTCCGGCCCAGGGGCCGGTAGACGGAGACGGCCTCCCCCAGGAGCTGGACCCCCAGCCCCTGCTTGCGGCGCCCGGGCATCATGTAGAAGAAGGGGATATACCCCACGCCCTTTTCCGCGTCCCGGCGCAGGTCCATCTGGATGAGACCCGCCAGCTCCTCCCCCAGAAAAGCGGCGGTGACCGCCCGGCGGTCGTATCTCCACTGGGCCAGGGCGTCCCGGACAAAGCCCTCGCCGTCGAACTGCTCCAGGGTGCCGTGGATGTTAATCCACGCCTCCCGGCGGGCGTCGTGGTAAATCCGGGCCTCCCGCTCCATGTCCAGGGGCCGGAAGCGGAGGGACGGGTCCTTCACCGCGCCGTTTTGAGCCTTCCACCAGGTCTGGTGGGCCAGGGTGGAGATCTCCTCCGGCAGGTGGGAATTGTCATTGTGAAAAATCATCCGCAGCGTGTCCCCCCCGGCCTCGATGCAGGTGACGGCGGTGTTGTCCGCGTGGCCCAGGACATGCAGCTCCTCCTGGGCGAGGCCCTGAACCGCCCCCTGGAGCTGGCGGATTACCGTACCGTGGGAGAAGACAGCCACCGTCTGTCCGGGGTGGTTTTTGGCAATCTGCCGCACGGCGGCGGTCACCCGCGCTCCGGCCTCCGGGAAGGTCTCGCCCCCGGGCGCCCGAAACGCGCTCGAGCCCGTGTCAAAGAGCTTCAGGGCGTCGGCGTGGTCGTGTCCCAGCTCACCCCACGGCCTGTCCTCCCACGCGCCGAAGCTGATCTCCCGCAGGGAGCGGCGGACCGTCAGCTCCAGGCCGTGGGTTCTGTAGATGGCGCCTGCGGTGGTGCGGGTGCGGAACAGGTCGCTGGAGTACACCGCGTCGATGTGCTCCCCCTCGAACCGTCCCGCCAGGGCGGCAATCTGCCGGTACCCCCGCTCGGTAATCAGGCTGTCGTACCAGCCGTGGACCCGGCGGTAGAGGTTGCCCTCCGCCTCCGCGTGACGTATCACATAAAGTCGGGTCATATCCGCTTCTCAACTTTCTCTTGGAATCAGGCCAGATAGGAAAAGAGCAGCTCCCGCACCACGGCGCTGAATTTTTCCGCGGCCACCTTGCTCTCGCCGTTGTTGCCGAATACGCCGGAGCCGCCGGTGACCGTCCAGTGGACCCGTGTGGCGCCCTCCAGGTCATCCAGGGTGACCGTCATGCTCAGGCGGCTGCTGGAGCGGAGATAGTACTTTTCAAATACCATGACGATGCCCCGCAGCCTTCCGTCGGCACGCAGCTCGTGGCAGTCGGCCATGGTGCCGGAGCGGCTCTCCCGCACCACTGTGGAGGAGATAATGCGGGCCGCCTCGCCGATGGGGAGGGTGATATAGCTCGTGTTGCTCTCCATAGGTACTCCTTATCGGTGTTAGAATCAGATGCGCAGGAACAAGCAGGTCATGTCCCTGCATCCATGTCTGCTACCATGCCCGCACAGCCCCGGTGAGCTCACTGATCCGCCCCAGGCCCTGGGCCCGGCCGATTTCCGCCAGCTCGTCCACGGTCTTCACGGGCGCGTAAGGGTCGCTGAAGCAGGCCGCGCCCACGGCCACTGCCGCCGCGCCCGCCAGCATCATCTCTGCCGCGTCCGCCCCCCTGGAGACGCCGCCCATGCCCAGCACGGGCACCTTCACGGCGCCGGCAACCTCCCAGACCATTCGCACCGCCACCGGAAAGACCGCGGGACCGGACAGTCCGCCGGTGTTCATCCTCAGAATGGGCCGCCGGGTGTCGAGGTCGATGCGCATCCCCCGGATGGTGTTGATAAGGGAGATGGCGTCCGCCCCCGCCCCCTCTACCGCCCGGGCAATTTCGGTAATATCGGTGACATTGGGGGAGAGCTTTACCATCACGGGGACCCGGGCGTGCCGCCTGGCCACCTCGGTCACCTCGGCGGCCAGCCCGGGGCGCGTGCCGTAGGCCAGCCCTCCCGCCTTCACATTGGGGCAGGAGATGTTGACCTCAATCATATCCACCCCGGCGTCGGAGAGCTTCTCGCACATCTCTCCGTACTCCTCCGGCGTGCCGCCCGAGATATTCGCGATGACGCGGATGTCGATGCCCTTGAGCTGGGGCAGCTCCTTTTCTATAAAGGCGTCCACGCCCGGGTTCTGAAGGCCCACGGAATTGAGCATGCCCATGGGGGTCTCGGCGATGCGGGGCGGCGGGTTGCCCTCCCTGCGCTTGGGTGTGAGGCCCTTGACGCAGATGCCGCCCAGGCGGGAGATATCATAGAATTCCCCGTACTCCGCGCCGAAGCCGAAGGCGCCGGAGGCCGCCACGATAGGATTCTTCATGGTCATGCCCGCCAGATTGACGCTCATATCGATATCAGGCATTCCAGTCCACCTCCTCGGCGTTGAAGACCGGCCCGTCCTTACAGACGTGCTTCATGGTGCCGTCCGCCATGGGCGTGGCGCAGCCCAGACAGGCCCCCACGCCGCAGGCCATCCGCTCCTCCATGGAGACCCGCACCGGTACGCCGAACTCCGCCGCCGCCCGCCAGACCGCCCGCAGCATGGGCTTGGGTCCGCAGGCCAGAAGCGCTGTAAAGCCCTTTTCCTTTTCAAGCACAGCCCGGACCTGGGCGTCCACAAAGCCGTGGTATCCAACGGTTCCGTCGTCGCTGCAAAGGATAACCTCTTTACACTCCTCCCGGAACTTTTCCGTCAGCGCGGGCATCTCCCGGTCCGCCGAGCGGCAGCCCAGGATGGCAATACTGCCGGGGGTGACGCAGCCCAGCATGGGGGGCACGCCGATGCCGCCCCCCACCAAAAGATACTTTCCCTTCCGCTGCACGTCAAAGCCGTTGCCCAGGGGCCCCAGCACGTCCAGCCTGTCCCCAGGCTTTCGGCGGGAGAGCCACGCGGTGCCGTCCCCCCGGACCTCGAAGACGACGCTCACCAGGTCCTCAGGCTCATCCCCCATCCACTCGCAGATGGAGATGGGGCGGCGGAGCATCCGGGAGTGGCCGCACTTGATATGTAAAAACTGTCCTGGCCGGATCATGGAGGCCATCCTCCCCGCCTCCAGGACGAGGTGCCAGGCGTAGTCGTTGAGCTTGGTCGCCGCAGCGACGGTACAGAGCTGTTGGATGGGCATAGAAACCTCCAAAACTGTAAAATGTGAAATGAAGCCCGCAGAGGTG
Source organism: Lawsonibacter faecis (assembly GCF_014287675.1). Taxonomy (GTDB): domain Bacteria; phylum Bacillota; class Clostridia; order Oscillospirales; family Oscillospiraceae; genus Pseudoflavonifractor; species Pseudoflavonifractor faecis. The sequence goes on from NZ_JACOPQ010000008.1 coordinate 195,926, forward strand.
AGTCGGTTTCAGAAAAGGACGGACCACCTGTCCTGGCAGGGCTCTGCGCCGGGCGATATAAAAGCCGCTCAAGCCCCGCTCAGGATGATGGGTGCACGGCTTCTATTTTTGGCTGCCGTCTATTTCAATTAACCAATGTTTACAAACCGGCCGATATCGTCCCGCATGGCGATGGCGGCGCTGCGGGCGGCCTCCTGATAGTCCGTGCCGTCCCTGCCGGTCTTCTGCCAGGCGCACATGATGGAGCGGGAGGCGTTGACGATGGCCCCCCGGCCGTCCCTCGTGAAGGCGTGCTGTACGTCCTCGGCGGTGCCGCCCTGGGCGCCGTACCCCGGCACCAGGAAGAAGGTGCGGGGCATCCGTGCGCGCAGGTCCTTCAATTCGGCGGGATAGGTGGCCCCGGTCACCGCGCCGCAGGGTGTGAAGCCGTACCTCCCCACCGCGCCGCCCAGCTTCTCCACCAGATCGCCCATAACCTGGTAGACCAGGCCGTCCCCGGCTGCTACGTTCTGGAGCTCGCCGGATCCGGGGTTGGAGGTCTTCACCAGCACGAAGACGCATTTATCCTCCGCTCTGCACACGTCCAGGAAAGGGTTTACGCTGTCGCTGCCCATATAGCCGTTGAGGGTGACGCAGTCGGCATTGAAGCTCCCGAGGCGCTCCTTCCCAACCCCGGCGCCGCCCAGCCAGCCGTCGGCGTAGGCCGAGGCGGTGGAGCCGATGTCGCCCCGCTTGATGTCGGCGATGACAAAGAGGCCCTTCCCGTGGGCGTAAGCGATGGTGCGCTCCATTACCTCCATGCCCCGCCAGCCCAGCCGCTCATAGTAGGCCGCCTGGGGCTTCACGGCGGGAACCACGTCGCACAGCGCGTCCATCAGCCCGCAGTTGAAGCGGTAGACGGCCTCGGCGGCCCCCTCCAGGGTCTCTCCGTACCTGGCGTAGCAGTCCTTCAAAATGTGGGCGGGCACATACTCCGGCTTGGGGTCCAGCCCGGCCACCGTGGGGTTTTTCCTGGCGATGATTTTCTCCTGCAATGTATCGAAAGACATATCGTTCCCTCTTTACTCTTTTTTCTTTATTTTTCAGTCGTCCTGAAAGACAATCTTGCCGCCCACGACGGTGTATTTCACTCTGCCCTGGAGCTCCGCGCCCGCAAAGGGTGTGTTTCGCCCCTTGGAGCGGAAGCGCTCCGGGTCCACGGTCCACTTCTCCTCCGGGTCAAAAATTACCACGTCGCCGTCGGCCCCGATGGCCAGACGGCCCTTGGGGATGCGCAGTATACAGGCCGGGTTCATGGTCATCTTCCGGATGATGTCGGAGAGGCCCATGTGCCCCGAGTGGTAGAGGGACGTGAGTGTCACGGCCAGGGCGGTCTCCAGCCCCACCATGCCGCTGGGCGCCTCGGTCAGGGGCCGCGCCTTCTCCTCAGCCGAGTGGGGGGCGTGGTCGGTGGCGATGGCGTCGATGGTGCCGTCCTTCAGGCCCTCGATGACGCCCTCCACGTCGGCCCGGGTGCGCAGGGGCGGGTTGACCCGGGCCAGGGGGCCCTTGGTCAGAATCTCGTCCTCGGTGAGGGTGAAATATTGGGGACAGGTCTCGCAGGTGATCTGCACGCCCCGCTTCTTGTAGCGGCGGACGATGCTTACGCTTTTAGCGGTGGAGATGTGGCAGATGTGGACTGCCGCGCCGGTCTCCTCGGCCAGCATGGCCTCACGGCAGACCTGCAGCTCCTCTGCGATGGCGGGCCGCCCGTCCAGCCGGAGCTGGCGGGAGATCCGCCCCTCGTTCACCGCGCGGTTTTGCACCATGTCCGCGTCCTCACAGTGGGATAGGACGGTGAGACCGTGCCGGTGGGCGCGAATCAGCGCGTCCCGCATGAGGTTGGCGTTCTGAACGGGCATCCCGTCGTCTGACAGGGCCACCGCCCCGGCGGCCTTGAGAGCCTCCGCGTCGGTTAGGGCCTCTCCCCGCTCTCCCATGGACACCGCACCGATGGGGAACACACGGACGCCGCAGGCCTCCGCCGCCCTCCGGCGGACGTACTCCACCTGCTCCGGCGTGTCCACCGCGGGCCTGGTGTTGGGCATACAGGCCACGGCGGTGAAGCCGCCCGCCGCCGCCGCCGCGCAGCCCGTCTCAATGGTCTCCTTGTACTCGAAGCCCGGCTCCCGCAGATGCACGTGCATATCCACCAGCCCCGCGCAGACCACCAGTCCCCTGGCGTCGATAACCTCGGCCTCCGGCTCCCGAAGGTCGCTGCCGATGACCGCGACCTTTCCATCCTCAATCAAAACGTCCATAACGCCGCCGATGCCCCCAACAGGGTCAATCAGTCTTCCCTGGCGTATGAGTAGTTTCACTGGTTCCTTTCCCTCCTTATCCCCCGACCGCCATCCCTGCGCCCGGGGTACGGTTATCACTTGTCTGTGCGCACAAAAAAGAGGCCAGGTCCTCCCCCGCCCCTTTCCACTCAAACGATATTCTCCATGTGCCGCCGCACGTGCGCGGTACTTTTTCATATTATAACGTGAAACGCATTTTTTAGCAACGCATTTTTCGTCTTTTCCGTGGAATCCTAATTGCGGACACAAAAGGAGGAGACTGAATATGACAAAGCATCTGTTCCTGACCGGGGCCGCCATGGGCGTGGTGGCCGGGACCGCAATGGGTATGGCCATGTCCGCCACCAAAAAGCGCGATATTAAAAAGGCGGCGGATAAGGCCATCAAGGCGGTCGGCGAGGTTGTGGAGAATATCTCCGACACAATGGGGAGATAAAAAGGAGCGGGTATCGTCCGATACCCGCTCCTTTTATGTGCAAGCGCTTCAGGGGCGCTTCCACATTGATTCACGTATTCTGCGGAATATGGATATCCAGCTGGGTAAAATAGCGCTTCCTCTGGGGCGCCGTGCCAAAAACCAGCAGGTCGTAGAGGATTTGAAGCGGGAGCGCGCCCTGTACGTCTGGCTGCTGGGAGACGGTGGCGGAGATGATGCCGTCCCGGAGCATCTCCCGC